>JBCCMQ010000002.1:0-348785 GCA_039026235.1 Pseudomonadota bacterium | reverse complement strand
GGTTGCAGCCCATCCTTGCGTGTGACGATCAAATCCCCTTTGCGGATGTTCTCGATCCGGCGGGGCCCGCACGGTGTACGTACGTTGACCCCGCCGGCGAGCCCTAGGGACCGGGACTGCCCGACAATTTCTGCCCGATTGATTGGTGTCACGACCGTCATAATGTGCCGTTCTCTCGCGCTCTCACGCCCCGTCACTACCCATACTGCGGCGTTTTTTGTCCGAAATGGGGCAATCCGGCGGCGGAACCGGGGAATGTACCCATCTTTGAAACATCGCTGTATATCCGCATGCATTTTTCAAAGCACGCGGAGGCTATGATCACAGGGTGAAGACGCGGTTAATGGGGCTGATCCCATGGCCAGATCACACGATCCGCCACACCCGCGCGGTCGCGTAGCGGTTCTGGCAGACAGGGGTCGTCCGGATCTTCACGCGGCAAGAGCGCGGACAGCTCTCTCCCCAGAAACCGTGCGATGCACCGCACCTCGGGACCGTCGGCATCAATCCGGCGGATCTGATCGTCGTTGACCAGATCGCCGATGTTCAAAAGGATGTGCTTTCGGCTGCCGGTGGGTGACGGTTGAAAGACGCGGATCATGCGTCGCGCTGATCCGGGGCCACACTGGGTCGCACATAGCTTTGCCGCGTCGGGCACGTTTTCAAGCTTGCTCCAGTCGGTTACGGTAAGGATGGTAACGGTGGCATCCCTTGGATTGATCTCGACGAAAAGGTTCGGATCCTGCGCCAGCAACGCATCCCGCACTTCGCGACCCAGATCGCCCGCGACATGCAAGGCGAGCCCATCGCCGCCGCGGTAGCGGGTCGTTGCGACAACCAATGCGACTAGAACAGCCACAAAACCCACCAAGACGAAGGTTCTGATCTTCACTTGTGGCCCAAATTCGTGGGCGTCTTGACCAAGCCGCAGTGCATAGCGATGTGCCCCCCACACCCCGTTACGTTCGGAAACTCTGTTCCGGCAGGCCTATAGCCTAATCCAAGTGGCTCGCGAAAGATAAGATAGCAAAAGGCGCCCCGGGGGCGCCTTGCAAAACGTGTACCGCATTTGCTGCGTGGCTGTCAGGCCGCTGGACGCCTACGGCGCGCAATTGCGCCCAAGCCCAGAAGACCGCCGGCCAACAAGGGCAGTGATGCCGGAACCGGTATCACGTTTGGATCATCTGCTGGCGGGGCGTCTGCCGTGGCAATCGTCACAACACCGACTTGCGGAAAGACATCAATGTCTCCAGGGAAATCTGTGCCCGCCAGCGAAGTAATCGCATCCGAAAACTCCCCACATGTGCTGGCAGCAAAGCAAGCGAAGTTCTCAGAGGACGCGGTGGTTGGACTTTGGAACAAAGCAACACCCCCGCTCGAGAAATCGAATGTCAGCAAGGTTGCCGTCGCTTCCAACGTGGTGCCGGTGACAAGAACGTCGGAATTGTCGCCGACGGAGCCATCGCCAAGCAGATTGAAAACCCCGCCGGTGCCATCCACGGTGATGTTCCAGTCGACAATGTTTGCCGTCGACAGAACGCCAAGGGTTCCGTCGGTTTCAATTGTTCCGGTCACGGTGCCGGACGTTAGTCCGCTAACGATTGTGTAGGTTGCAGCCTGGCCAGATTGCGCAAATCCAGCAATCAGCGCCACCATTGCAGTGATGCGTAAGGTCGACTTAATCATCTCAGCCTATCCCCCAATGGATTTAAACAACGTCTAAGAATACCAAATTTATCAATATAAAACAATATCCTATCCGGCTTTGATTGTTCTCCATCGCCATCACGTCGTTCGTCTAGCGCACGCACTGTGTCCGATGCAGGAACAGTTGTAACAACCTCCACTTGTCCCGTTCCATTAAGCGCAACTTAATTGCATAGTACGCAGTCGCTTTTATGCACGCCGAAACGACAGGAATTCCCAGTGCTGGCGTTTAGTACAATCTGCTTCAACCGTCCTGCCGGATCTTCGAATTACCAGGGTCGTAGGGGCTGTCTTCGGTTACTTGGGCATCCCAAAGGCGGGTCTGCATCCGGACCTTCAGTTTCGTGCCCGGTTCCGCATGCTCGGGCGAGACATAGCCCATGCCAATCGATTTCCCAAAGGCCGGGGACCAGCCGCCCGAGGTCAGGCGTCCGACACGGGTATCACCCACATAAAGCGCCTCGCGCCCCCAGGGGTCGGCGTCTTCGGGGCCGTCGATCAAGAGCGTCACGCATTTGAAGCGCACGCCGGTCTCCACCATCTTGTCCTTGCCGTAGAACTCCTTGGAGAGATCGACAAAGCGATCGAGCCCGGCCTCCAGCGGCGTGGCATCGCGACCCAATTCGGTGCCGAAGGCGCGGTAGGATTTCTCCTGCCTCAGCCAGTTCTGCGCCCGCGCACCCACCAGTTTCAGCCCATGCTTTTCCCCGGCGGCCAGAAGCTGATCCCAGAGATACCGGCTCATCTCGATGGGGTGGTGCAACTCCCAGCCCAGCTCGCCGGTATAGGCCACACGCACGGCCATGACCGGGCACATGCCCAGCTCGATCTCGCGCATCGAGAGCCATGGGAAGCGCTTGTTCGACAGCGCGGTGGCCGGATCGGGGTCGCGGATCAACTCGGCCAGCACGTCGCGCGATTTCGGCCCGGCGATGGCGAAGACGCCCCACTGGCTGGTGACATCTTCCTCGTTGATACGGCCGAAGTCGTCCTCTTTGTCGGCGATGGCCTTGTAGAGGTAATCCTGATCGTAGGCGTGCCATGCGCCAGCGGACACGAGGTAATAGTCGTTCTCGCCGCGCCGGACGATCGTGTATTCGGTCCGGGTCGTGCCGTGGCTGGTCAGGGCATAGGTCAGGTTGATCCGGCCTACTTTCGGCAGCCTGTTGCAGGTGAACCAGTCGAGGAAAGCCGTAGCACCCTGCCCGGTCAGGCGGTGTTTGGTGAAGGCGGTGGCATCGATCAGGCCCACGCCTTCACGGATGGCTTTCGCCTCATCGGCCGCATACTGCCACCAGCCCCCGCGCCGGAAGCTGCGGGCGTCGTGGTCGAAACTGTCGGGGGCATCCTTCGGGCCGTAGTAGTTCGGACGTTCCCAGCCATTGACCTGACCGAACTGCGCGCCCTCGGCTTTTTGCCGGTCGTATACGGGCGTCGTGCGCAGGGGCCGCGCCGCCTCACGCTCTTCGTCTGGGTGGTGCAGGATATAGACGTGGGAATAGCATTCCTCGTTCTTGCGCATCCCGTATTCGGTGGTCATCCACGGCCCGTAGCGTTTGGGGTCGAGCGAGGCCATGTCGATCTCCGCCTCGCCTTCGACCATCATCTGCGCAAGGTAGTAACCGGTGCCCCCGGCTGCGGTGATGCCGAAGCTGAAGCCTTCGGCCAGCCACATGTTCCTCAGACCCGGTGCAGGACCCAAGAGCGGATTACCGTCGGGCGTGTAGCAGATCGGGCCGTTGTAATCGTCCTTCAGACCCACGGTTTCCGAGGACGGAATGCGGTGGATCATCGACATGTATTCCTCTTCGATGCGCTCCAGATCGAGCGGGAAGAGGTCGGCGCGGAAGCTGTCCGGCACCGCGTATTCGAACCGCGCCGGGGCGCCGTATTCATAGGGTCCCAAAATCCAGCCGCCGCGTTCTTCGCGGACATACCACTTGGCGTCGGCGTCCCGCAGGACCGGGTGTTCGGGCTGGGTCTTGCGGTATTCGACCAGCGCCGGGTCCGGTTCGGTCACGATATACTGGTGTTCGACGGGGATCGCCGGGATCTTGATGCCGAGAAGTTGCGCGGTGCGCTGCGAATGGTTGCCCGTGGCCGTCACCACGTGTTCGGCATGGATCGTGACCTGTTCATCCGAGGGCACGAGATTGCCACCTTTTTCGACCATCTTGGTGCAGAGCACATCCCAGTGGTTGCCCCTCCAGGTGTAGCCATCGACCTGCCAGCGCCGCTCAACCGTCGCGCCATGCTGCCGCGCGCCCTTGGCCATGGCCTGGGTGACGTCGGCAGGATTGATATAGCCGTCGGTCGGGTGATAGATCGCGCCCTTCAGGTCCTCGGTCCGCACCAAGGGCCAGCGCTGTTTGATCTGGTCGGGCGTCATCCACTCATAGGGCACGCCGCAGGTCTCGGCGGTCGAGGCATAGAGCATGTATTCGTCCATGCGGTCCTGCGTCTGGGCCATGCGCAGATTGCCGACCACGTAGAAGCCGGGGTTGAGGCCGGTTTCCTCCTCCAGCGTCTTGTAGAACTTGATCGAGTAGTCGTGGATGTGGGTCGTGGCGTAAGACATGTTGAAATACGGCAAGAGCCCCGCCGCATGCCATGTGGACCCCGAGGTCAGCTCGTCCCGCTCGAGCAGCATCACGTCATCCCAGCCCGCCTTGGCCAAGTGATAGGCAATACCCGTCCCGACGGCCCCGCCGCCAACGACCAGCGCCTTGACATGGGTTTTCATCGCACCGACTCCCTCGCTCGCGTTGGACGTTAGTTAATCTCAAACGCGGGAGACATGCGAAGGATTGGCGACCGTTAGGCCGCCAAATCCGACGCTCGATTATGCTGCGAGTTGCAAGTGCTGCTGCCGACCCGTCCGGTTCAACCTAGCGCGGCGTCCGTAAGTGCTGGGCTGGACCGCGCCGCAACGCCCGTGGGTGTCCCAGGTGGTGTTCTGCGGCTTCCATTTCATCCAGTGAAGCTTGGACTTGTTCGGCGCAACCAGCGCGGGACGTTTGGCGAGCGACCGGATTTCGAACCGGCTTTCGTGGATCAGGGCGACGGCGCGTTCCTTCAGCGGGATCAGGTGCTTCCGGTTGCGTTCCACCAGATCCATCCAACCGGGCTGGCCGATGCGCCCGATGATCTGGTCCATGACAACGCTGGTGGGGGCGCAGGCGATGAAATAGCAGCCGACCAGCGGCGAGGTATTGAAGATCTCCAGGCTAACACCCGCCTTGATAGCCGCATTCGCGGCATCCCTTTCTTTGATGTCGCGATAGATGATGCGCATGATGTTCATTAGCCGCATCAGGCTGCCGGCCAGTCCGACAGCAGGATTGGTCGCGATCCCACCATCGGCCAGAAGGCTGGCGAGCTTTCCGCCCAACTCTGCAAGGCCGAGGCTGCCGGCGATCAGTTCGGCATTGCGCTCACGGTCAAGGATCTTGATCATCGCATCGATGCCCATCTTGGGCGTTGTTCCGGCGTAGACTCGGTTGCCGTGGCGTTCGACCGCCTGGCTGTCCAGCTCGCGCTTGAATGCGATTGAGTAACTGGCCACGGTCGAGACGGCAGCTGTTCCGAGGCCTAGAAATGGAATGACAGCCGCCACCAACTCTTTCTCGAAATTCGGGTAAACTACGCGGATCCCAGCGATCACCTCACCTTGGGCGGCGCGGGGTACGACCGCATCCTTGACGGTGGAAATCAGGAAGCCCAGGCCGCCCCCGCTGCCCCGGGGATTCTGCGCCGCCTGGAGGACCGACGCCGCATTCAGCGCTGTACCTCCCACACCTTCGAGCAGACCGATCTTGTTGTTGCCAGCGTTATTGTAGGCCACGCCAGGGCTCTCGACGAGCCCGCGGGTTAGCTTAAGACGCACCCGTGCTTCTTGTTGAAACGCGCGGCTGTACTCACCGCGCCACGTCAGCCGGGCACCTTGGAAGAGCTTTCTGAGCAGTTTGTCCGTCTCAGCCTCCATGGCCGCCACGGCGGGGGCATGGACGGCGGGAGGAATCCTAGTCAGCTGCAGATAAAGCGACTCCACCGCGTTGCGGTGGTTACGAACGCTGGACTTCCAGGCGCCGTTTTTGGTTGCCATCCATTCCTGAAGCCGGTGGCGCAACTGGGACTGCGCGCCAATCAGGCGGGTTTTCTCGAATGTCCGAAAGGCGCGGTCAACCTCTTGCAGCGCGCGACTACACGGCTGGATCCAGTCACCTTTGGTCAGTTGGCGCCATTCCTTGTATATCATCGTCACGGGCATAAAATCTCTCCTCACATCTATGCCTTGCACGCCGGAATTAGGTGGCGCAGGCAAAGTCTGCGTGGCGCTGAGATGCACGGGCAATTGACCCCGGCGTGGCTCTCAGGTGAGTGATGGATGGCGCCGGACGGCGTGAGTTGTTGAAACAGAGCGAGCGATTCCGAACCCACCCTTTGCGCGTTTGCGCGATGTTTCAGCAGATACGGCGGAACCGCCCACGGTCTTCGCCCAAGCAATGAGAGGATGTGTTACAGCGGCGGAGCACCAGGCGCCGGCGCCGGCTGCTCAACACACTTGTGCGCGATAGGATGATCCAGCGGCGTTAACGCGCGCCGGTGTAGATGCGATCCCAGTCTTTGGCCATATTGACAATCAGCCAGCCCATCCCTGGTCCTTTATCAAGCCCGTCATTCAGGCGGCCAATGGCGCTGTCGCGGTCATAAGCAAACTCACGATCGGCGTCCGTGTGGTGAATGATCAGCCCCAGCCGCGGGCCGGGGCCCGCCGTTGTCCATTCGATCATCGCGAAGTCACCATCGGAATTACCGCCTGCCAGGATCGGACGTTTGCCGATCGCCCGGTCAATACCGATCGGTTTACCCTCTTTGTCATCCAGAAAGGCGATGCCCGGTGCTTTGACGACACGCGGTTCCCCACCCTCGGTCTCGTACTTTGTCTCACCCAATGTGCCGACAACGTTCTGCGATGGTATTCCATAAGCGGCTTCGGTGAATGCGCGCATGAAGTGGATACCTCCGCCAGAGACGATAAAAGTCTCGAACCCTTCGTCGCGCAGGTACCGTAGCAATTCGACCATGGGCTGGTAGGTCATGGCATCGTAACGAAGCCCTGTCGAAGGATGCCGCGCAGTTTCCAGCCAGGCCAGCACCTCGGCTTGAAATTCCGCCACCGCCAGACCGGCGTGCGTGGCGTTCACGACCTCTAGAAGACCTTCTTCGCCCGCCTCCAAGACCGTCTTAAGGTCACCTTCCGCGGCCGCCTTGAGAACATCGTTTTCAAGCACTGCGGGATCCTCGGCTGCCATCGCTTTCAGGCGATCCAATGCAAAGAGGAACTGAAAATAAGCCGGCTGTTCACCCCAAAGTGTACCATCATTGTCAAACACGGCGATGCGGTCCGCCGCAGCCACGAAATCGGCATTTGCCGGATCAGTGACGGCCTCGACGAAAGCAATCAGCCGGTCGCGTGCCGGCCCCTCGCTCCAAGATGGAAGGGGATCACCCAGGGCAACCGTAGCCGCCACAACCCACGAAGTCGCGAAGAAGACGATCCTGCGCATGTCCTATCCCTTCCAAGGCCAGAAACTTTCGCGCGACACTAACCGACCACGCGCACATTTCAATTCTAACGATAAACGGCGGCGCGACTGAGCACCGCCGCCGCCAACACGTGAATTCATGGCCTCCGTATCGAATAACCGGCGAAAGTTATTGCGTGAAATCATTGATCGGCAGCACTGTCTGACGAATGGCAATCAGACAAAGCGATCTTCGAGCCATGGTGCGGTTTTTCTTTTTGTGGGCCTGTTGTGCCTGACGGCGGCTTGCGCCAGCCTTTCCGAGCGCGATTGTACCGCAGGGCATTGGCATGCCATCGGGCAATCGGATGGCGCGAACGGACATCTGGCTGACCGTCTTTCGGATCACAATGCAGCCTGCGCCAAACACGGCATTCAACCGGACGCTGCCGCATGGGAAGCCGGTCGCCAGGTCGGTATCGCCAGCTACTGCATGCCAGCGCGCGGCTATGCCGAAGGTCGCGCGGGCCGACAGATATCACCAGTTTGTCCGGGTGGCCCCAGCCTGGCGATGCAGCATGCGCATGCGGCGGGCTGGCGGCACCATGTGTTGACCCAAGAGATCAGCGCGCTCGACCACGAAATACACAAGGTGCGCCAGGAACTGCGCGACACGCCCGAAGACCGAAAAAAGCGCCGCCGCCAACTGCGACATCGTCTTGATCATTTGAACTTAAGCGTCGATCGTTTGCGTGCCTACCGGGCCGAATTGGCGGTCTGCGGCTAGGGCCGAACGACCTATATCATTGACGGAACTACCAGATCGGGCGGGCGATGCCCGTCTTCGAAAGTCTTTATGTTGATGATGACCTTTTCGCCCATTTCAAGGCGGCCCTCGTGGGTTGCCGAACCCATATGGGGCAGAAGCACGACATTCTTAAGCTCGCGCAGGCGGGGGTTGATATTCGTGCCATGCTCATAGACGTCAAGCCCGGCCCCGGCAATCTCTCCCGCCCGCAGCATCCGCGTCAGTGCGTTCTCGTCGATCACTTCGCCGCGCGAGGTGTTCACGATAACGCTCGTCGGTTTCATCAACTTGAGACGTCTGGCATTCAAAAGGTGAAACGTGGACGGCGTGTGGGGGCAATTGACGCTGACGACATCCATCCGCGTGATCATCTGGTCCAGGCTGTCCCAAAAGGTCGCTTCCAGATCCGTTTCGATCTCGGGCCGCAACCTTTTGCGGTTGTGATAGTGGATTTGCATGCCAAAGGCGCTGGCGCGGCGGGCGACGGCCTGCCCGATCCGGCCCATGCCCAATATCCCAAGACGCCGACCCGCAATCCGGCCGCCCAGCATCGCGGTGGGCGCCCAGCCCGGCCACTCGCCCGCCTGCATAACCGCTAATCCTTCGGGGATGCGCCGGGTGACTGCCAGAATGAGGCTGATTGCCATATCCGCGGTATCATCTGTCACGACACCGGGTGTGTTCGAGACCAGGACGCCCCGCTGACGGGCCGTTGAAACGTCTATGTTGTCGACACCAGCTCCGAAGTTGGCCACTAACTTCAGCTTGTCGCCGGCCTGCGCCAGAAGCCCCGCATCGATGGTGTCTGTCACCGTCGGGACCAGCACGTCCGCAGACCGCATCGCAGCGGCGAGTTCTTCGCGCGACATCGGCGCGTCGTCGTCCCGCAAGCGCACATCAAAAAGCTCAGACATCCGGGTCTCGACCGCTTCGGGTAACCGTCGCGTAACGACCACACTTAGCCGTTGTGTGGGCATCGTGATCCTCCCGGGTCTTTCCACCATGGCATTTGTTTTGGCAAAGTGACGCAAGGCGACAGCAGGCACAAGCGCGCAACAATATTTCGCGGCGAAAAACGACAGGAAAAAATTCCGAATGCATACTGTTTTGCGGCGGTCTTTTTGGCTATCCCTTGCTGTTTTGCTGTGCGGAACACCAGTCCTTGCGCAAGAACGTGGGTCGGTCACCAATCTGCCGCTTCCCCGATATGTTTCTCTGAAGGCGACCGAAGGCAACGTGCGGCGTGGACCATCGCTTGGGCACCGGATCGACTGGGTCCTGACCCGACGCGCAATGCCGTTGGAGATCACCGCCGAATACGGTCACTGGCGCAGAATCCGCGATCGCGATGGCGCTGGTGGCTGGATTCATTACTCGCTTTTGTCTGGGGTCCGGACCGTGCTTGTCGAACAAGACATGCTTGCCATGCGCGCCAAGCCCGACAACACCGCCACCGTGCGCGCCCGGGCAGAGCTGGGCGTCGTAGCCAAGCTGGGGGCCTGCGAAACTGAATGGTGCCGGATCAGCGCGGGCGGCTACAGCGGATGGACGCCAAAAGCTGCGCTATGGGGCGTCGGATCCGACGAATTGAGGGACTAAGTTACCGTTGCCACGGCATTCCGTTCGCAACTCTCTTGGGCGCAAGGCAAAACCAGGCACATCAAGGTACATGCCAGGTGCGCTTCAGTCGGCATTCCGACCAATTGGCCCAAAATGCTGCCAAAATGAAAAGGCCGCGCGTAAAGCGCGGCCATTCTCAGTGTGTAAGAACGCTCTAAGCTGCCCGCGACAAGAGCATGTCATCGACCTGCTTCTGCGCCAACCGTTCGTCGGTTCCACCCACGGCGGCAACCTCGCGCGTCAGGCGCTCAAGCGCGGCTTCGTAAAGCTGGCGCTCAGAATAGCTCTGTTCGCGCTGGTCGTCGGTCCGGTGCAAATCGCGCACGACTTCGGCGATCGAGATCAGATCGCCCGAGTTGATCTTTTGCTCGTACTCTTGCGCACGCCGCGACCACATCGCGCGCTTGACCTTGGCCTTTCCCCGAAGCGTCCGCATGGCTTGGCTGACAACATCAGGGCTGGACAGGCTGCGCATGCCCACATGCTGAGCCTTATTGGTTGGGACACGCAGCGTCATCTTGTCTTTTTCAAACGAGATCACGAATAGTTCCAACTGGATACCGGCGATGTCCTGTTCTTCGATCGAGACGATACGACCCACCCCATGGGCCGGATAGACCACATAGTCGTCGGGACGAAATTCCGATTTCTTGGTTTTGCTCATATAGCCCTTCATCCTTACGCTATACCGACGTACCCGTTTGCCCATTATCCAGCCTTATCCCCACAATAAAGCCTTGTTAGTCCGACAAAAAAGACCCGTCAGGTGATATCACTCGGCGGGTGCTGGGTTTCGATATTCGTTGTGTAAAGAAGTTATAGCACAATTTGCACCGGATCGCCAGATCGCACCCTACGTCACAACCTGGACCCATTATTTATCAATTGCTTAGGCGGGCACGACTTGGGATCCAAAGCGCTCAGCAAACACGAATCGGTTCAACCGCCCTCTCCAGCGGCCTCGGAGAAGTACTTTGCCAGCTTGCCCTCTTCGCCGTCGCGTTCTTCGGCCTCATCCAGCGGATCCTTGCGGGTAAGTATCACCGGCCATTGCTCCGAATACTTGCGATTGAATTCCACCCATTCTTCCATGTCCGGTTCCGTATCCGGTCGGATTGCGTCTGCCGGGCATTCAGGCTCGCAGACACCGCAATCGATGCATTCATCCGGGTGGATGACGAGCATGTTCTCACCTTCATAGAAACAGTCTACCGGACAGACCTCGACACAGTCGGTGTATTTGCAGGCGATACAGTTATCGGTCACCACATAGGTCATGAATCGGCATCCGGTTCTTTGACGGCTCTATGTCGTATTGCAGCCGCTCGGGTCATTCAAGCGAGTCCGACCATGAATCTCGTGCGTTCCGGCGCTCTTTGCGGCTGGGCTTTCCCTTTCCCTCAAACGCAGGCGCTCCATGCGGCGGCTTTGGCGCCGGCGGGCTGAGATCCTCGTAGAGCGTCGCGGCTTCGGGCGCGGGTCCGCGCCTTTTGCCTAGCTCAAGAATGCGCACGACCCGGACCTGGCGTGCCTGAAGAAACGTCAAGGTATCACCGGTTCCGACCGCGCGGGCGGGTTTGGAGACACGCGCGCCGTTTACCCGCACCCCGTGCTCGGAGATCACCCGTGCGGCGAGGCTGCGCGTCTTGAAGAAACGCGCATGCCATAGCCATTTGTCCAACCTTATCGAGGAAAGGCTGCCACTATCCGAAGTCAGCTTTTGTCCTTCAGCCCCATCAGGGCGGCGGCGAAGGGGTTATCGGGATCAATCTTGTCCTGCTTGGGCGGGCGCGCCTTATAGACCTTGGCGCCTTGCCGCGCCGAAGCGCCGTCTTTGGCATGAGGTTTCTCACGCGGTTTGCCGCCCTTGGGCTTTCCGCCATGGGGCTTTGACGTTTTTCTGCGATCACCCGGCTGTTTGTCGCCTTGGGGGCGCCGTCTTGGCGCCCATGTGAAGGTGTAGAAGACCTCGTTTTCCGGCTCTGCGGTATCGGTGTCGGAAACGGCAACGGTCTCTGCCTCTACCGTGGTCTCCACTGCATCGGTCTCCTGTGTTTCAGCGATACCGCTGCTTCCATCGCCTTCCGCTGTTTCCTGCATGGTCGGTGCCGAACCCTGGGGCGCTGCAGCGTCATCAGCGCCATCTGTCGGCCGGTCGGCGGGCATTGCAGCAGCTTCAGCCTTTTCGGGACGCACCTTTGGCCGTTCGCCGCGTTCGGCGGCATAACCAAGACCTTGCATCAGGTCCGAGAACTGATCGAGGGTCATGCCGGTGATCGACAGCATGTCCGGCTTGGCCTCAAAACCGGCGCGGCTGTCTTCGGCCCGAAGCTGATCGGCAAGGCGCTCCAGCATATCGACCCGGATCATTCGTTCGCCCGCGATGCGGTAGCCCGACATAGTATCGTGTCCCGGTGCCGCATCCTTGTCGACCGGTACTGTCACAAGCCCCGGTGGCGGGCTTTCGGGAAACGTATCAAAGCCCTGGGCAAGCGACCAAAGCACCAGGCGCAGTCTGGTCGGGGCAGGCTTCAGAAGAAGCGGCATGAAGATTGTGAACTGGCCAAATCGAACGCCATGCTTTCTGAGCGCACCGCGCGCGTCCTGATCAAGCGCCTTTACGTCTTCGGCAACCGCCTCGCGACGCAAAATTCCCAAACCTTCGAGAAGTTGAAAACCGAAACCTCTGGCCATTCCTGTCAGGGTCTCGTCGTGGCTTAAGGCGATCAGCGGCTCAAAATGCGTGGCGATCCGACGGTCTATGAAATGCTGGAGGCGGCGGGCGACCTTCTGCGAAATGTCGGGCCCGGCTTCTTCATCGACAAAGGCGGTGGCCTGGGGTTTCAGAGGATCGGAACCGGCAACCAGTTTGCCCACGGCATGCTCGCCCCACATCAGGCCACCCTGCTCGGTGAAATCGATCTCGGAATCCGGGGCGTTGTAGAAACGGTCGGCGCGCAAATGGAATTCGGGTGCAAGTGCGGCCAGACTGGTCTGGCGAAGCATTTTGGCTTCGTCGGCGGACCCGCTGCTGTCCTGGCGGAAACGGAACCCTTCCATGCGCCCCACGAACTGACCTTCGACGGTCACGCTCCCATTTTGCTGCACCTCGGCCACCAGGCCCTCCCTCTGCTTCAACCGCCGCATAAGCACGCTCGTGCGCCGATCGACAAACGCCTGTGTCAGTGCACCATGAAGCGCATCAGACAGGCGGTCTTCTACAGCGCGCGTTTCGCCGCGCCAATGTCTTTCGTCATCAAGCCAACCCTTGCGCTGCGCCACATAGGTCCACGTGCGGATATAAGCCAGTCGTGTCGAAAGTGTGTCAATATCCCCGTCAACGCGATCGATCCTGCGCATCTGCCCGGCCATCCAATCGTCCGGTATCCGACCATATTCATGCAGGTAACCAAAGATCGATTCGAGCATGCCAGCGTGCTCGGCCGCCGAGATTCCGCGAAAATCGGGAATCCGGCACACATCCCAGATCAGGCGCACATCCCGCGCGTCACGCAGCCGCGTATGCACTCCGGGGCTTTGCACCAGCGTTTTGAGCGCCGACAGATCGTCGGCCTCGCGCGCTCTTTGCAATCCTTCCAGCGTGGGGGGCGTCTCAAGCGATGCGATCAGTCTTTCGGCCGTTCCAAACTCAAGGTTGGAATTGCGCCAGGACAGGCGTCGAACAGGTGCGAAGCTGTGCGAGACGATGGCATTCGCAACCTCATCGTCCAAAGGTGGCGCCTCACCAGTGACCCCGAAGCTGCCCGGATTGGTATGCCGCCCCGCCCGACCGGCAATCTGCGCCAATTCATGGGCACCAAGCGGTCGCATCCGGCGGCCATCGAATTTCTTGAGCCCGGAAAATGCAACGTGACGGATATCCAGATTCAATCCCATACCGATGGCATCGGTTGCGACCAGATAGTCCACATCTCCATTCTGATAGAGCGCCACCTGTGCATTCCGCGTGCGGGGGCTAAGCGCACCCATAACGACGGCGGCGCCGCCCTTCTGACGCCGAAGTAATTCGGCAATCGCGTAGACGTTTTCGACCGAGAAGCCGACAATCGCGGCGCGCGGCGGCATGCGGCTGATCTTTTTCGCGCCGGTATAGGACAGTTCGCTGAACCGTTCACGACGTTCAAAACGCGCCTCGGGCACCAGCGCGGCAATTGCCGATCGCATGGTCGCAGCGCCCAGAAAGAGCGTCTCGTGCAGCCCGCGCATATGCAGCAGGCGGTCGGTAAAGACATGGCCCCTTTCAGGGTCCGCACAGAGTTGGATTTCGTCGATGGCGACGAAGTCCGCCCCCATGCCGACCGGCATGGCCTCGGTGGTGCAGACCCAGTACTGCGTCCGATCGGGAACGATGCGTTCCTCGCCCGTCACCAGGGCGACAACCGAGGGCCCGCGCGCCGCGACGATCCGGTCGTAGACCTCGCGCGCAAGAAGCCGCAGTGGTAGGCCGATCACACCGGTGCGGTAGGCCAGCATGCGCTCGATCGCGTAGTGCGTTTTGCCTGTGTTGGTCGGGCCTAGTACGGCCGTCACCCTTGCGGCTTGCGCCATGCCTATTCCGTCGCTGGCCCGAAGCGGGCGTGTTCAGAGCTCGGTGCCGTCGACCTTGCTGTCCAGCAGGTCAGCGGATTGCTTCAAATCGGGTGAATGGGGATGGATTGCAAGGGCATTGCGATACATCTCAAGCGCTTCTTGCTCATAGCCAAGTTCCGCCAGAATGGTTGCCATGCCGGACATCGCCCCGAAGTGCCGGGGGTTCAGGATCAGCGCCCTTTCGATATCTTCCATCGAAGGACCCAGCAGCCCGGCGTTGAAATAAGCCGTCGCCCGTGCATTCCAGCCTTCGGCGAACCCGGGCGCATGATCGGTCAATGCGGTCAAATGTTCAATTGCCGCCTCCCAATCGCCCTCTTCCATTGCAGCCCGTCCGCGATCCAGCAAAACGTCCATGGCGTCCGATCCAGACCGCGACCATTCCTTCCATATCTCTGCCTCGATCGCTTCCCAGTCAGTCTGGTCCGGAGCAGCGAGTTGTTCCAGCAGGCTATCGACACGGGTCTCATCGGCCATCGCGCCAAAGGTCGACCCCATCCAAAGGCAAAATGCCGCGACGAAACCATTGAGTTTGCGTGATAGGCTTTTCATAAGGCACAGCGTAGCGCATTAATGCAGAAAAGCGACCCCTCCCCGATCACGAAGGACCATGAAAATGAGTGATGTCATTGCCGCGGCTGTAAACGCCCTGCAAGAGAAAATCAGCAGCGGCTTCGATGCCGGGATTGCCAAGATCGAGATCCCGGGAGAAGGCAGCATCCTTATTGATTCCGAAGGCATTCGCGCGGGCGAAGGCGACGCCGAGGTCACTCTGACCGCTGACGCCGACACCTTCCAGGAAATGTTGTCCGGTGAGCTGGATCCCACCGCCGCATTCATGACACAGCGCCTCAGCGTGGAAGGAGATATGGGCCTGGCCATGCAACTGGGTACCTTGCTTAGCTAGAACTGTGGCACAGGCAGCATTTCTGACCGATCCATCTGAACGTCCGCCCAACGGCCAGATCACCTGGTTCGAAGCGGAAGACGGCGTGCGCCTGCGCGCCGCCTTTTGGCCCGGCGGTGCGAAGGGAACGGTCCTCATGCTGCCCGGCCGCACCGAGTACATCGAAAAATACGGGCCGTCCGCAAGCGAGCTGCATGATCGTGGGTTTTCATCCGCAACACTCGATTGGCGTGGCCAGGGTCTGGCGGATCACATCGGCGCCGATGACATCACCGGCCACGTGGGTGACTTTCTGGATTTTCAGAAAGACTTGCGGGCGTTCGTGGCGGAAGTGGAAGCACGGCCCGAGTTGCCGCGGCCCTATTACATGCTGGCCCATTCCATGGGTGGAGCAATCGGCCTCCGCGGCCTGATCTATGGCTTGGACGTGAAAGCGGCAGTCTTCACCGGCCCCATGTGGGGCATCCTGATCCGGCCGCATATGCGGCCCGTGGCCCACGTGCTTGGGGCGGTCGCCCATGCATTGGGATTTGGAGACCGGCCAATACCGGGCATGGATCACGGCAGCTACGGTGCGCGGGTACCGTTCGAAGGCAACATGCTGACAACGGATCAAGAGATGTACGCCCTTATGCACGATCATGTGGTCGACCACCCACAGCTCGCTCTAGGCGCACCCAGCATGAGCTGGCTTTATACCGCTCTGCGCGAAACCGACCGGTTGAAAGTGGAAAAGCTGCCTGATGTACCGTCGCTGATAGGCATCGGCAACCTGGAACGCGTGGTCGATCCGGATCGGATCAGAGAGATGGCGGCGCGCTGGTCATCGGCTGAACTGATCGAATTCAATGGCGCCGAGCACGAGATCCTGATGGAAGTGCCCGAGGTCCGCGAAGATCTTTATAGTCGGATAGCAGCACATTTCTCAGCCGCTGGCTGACAACCGGTGAACGGCGGTTGCTTCTTCCGTCGCCCGGGCCCGCATCCAACTGTGTTCTGATGCAAGAAAGAAAGCCGTAATCCCGAAGGCGCGCAGTCTTGGCACATCTGCTGCTGAGGCGGCGAATGTCATATAGGCCTTTCCCGCTGCTGTGGCCGCGCGACCGACAGATGCGTACGCTTCGGCCAATTCTGGGCTGTCCTGCGTCGTCTTGCCGAACGCAACCGTTAGATCTGCGGGTCCAAGAAAAAGACCGTCAATTCCGTCGGTGGCCGCGATGTCTGCGGCCTGGGCCACGCCAGCGGGCTCTTCGATCTGCGCCACGACCATGGTTTCCTCACGGGATTTGGCCAAGAGCGTGGCCATGTCTCGGGTGGCAAATCCTGCCCAACGGCTTGAGCCTGCGTATCCGCGCCCGCCTTCGCCAAAGCGGGACATGCGCGCAACCTCCTCGGCCTTTTGTGGCGTGTCGACATGGGGCACGACGATCCCGACGGCACCGGAATCGAGCGCCTGTAACGCTGCATGGGGAACGGCCGCATCAATCCGAACAAGGGTCGGAAAATCGAGCGCTCGGGCAACGGCCAGACAGGCATCCAGCCGCGCCCGGTCAAAGGGCGCATGCTCTGCGTCCAGGCAGATGAAGTCTAGGGCACTTTGGGCCAGGACCTCGACCACCTCATAGGCCGGGGTCTTGACGAAGGTTCCTGCCAGGGGCTCACCCGCCATCATCCGCTCTCGAAAATCGCCAAATCCCATGGCACATCCCTCATCGCTTGCCTGATCCAACCATGGGCGCCGGATGATCGATTGGCAAGAAAGCCAATGAGCCTATAGTGCCTGCATGTCCCGCTCACCCGTTCTCAGCTTCACCGACAAGGGCATTTACTGCCAGGCTGGAGACTTTTTTATTGACCCCTGGCGCCCGGTCGATCGCGCCTTGATCACGCATGGGCATGCCGATCATGCGCGGGCCGGCCACCGGGCATACCTCGCCACCGCAGCCGCCACCCCGGTCATGCGCCACCGCCTGGGCGAGATTTCGCTCGAGACGATTGCCTATGCGGAAAGCCGGATCATTGGCGACGCTCGGGTCAGTTTTCACCCGGCGGGCCATGTGCCCGGGTCGGCCCAGATACGGGTCGAGGTGGGTGGCGAGGTCTGGGTCGTGTCCGGGGACTACAAGATCGAGGACGATGGCCTTTGTGAACCGTGGGAGCCGGTTCCTTGCGACACGTTTATCTCGGAATGTACCTTTGGCCTGCCGGTGTTCGCCTGGGCAGCGCAATCTGAAGTCGCGCGGGAAATAAACGATTGGTGGTCATCCAATGCCGCGGCGGGGCGTTTTAGCGTCCTTGGCGCCTATTCCCTCGGCAAGGCCCAACGCGTACTGGCGGCGATCGATGCCGGTGTCGGCCCGATCCTGACGCATGGCGCCATCGAGGCCACAAACGCGGTCCTGCGGGCCCAGGGCATTGCCTTACCGCCAACGGTTCAGGTCATGCCCGACATGGATGCCAAGAAATATCCAGGCGCTTTGGTTCTGGCGCCGCCGTCAGCGCTTGGCACGCCATGGATGGGACGTTTCGGAAAAGCCTCGACCGGGTTTGCAAGTGGGTGGATGCGGCTTCGTGGCATACGGCGGCGTCGGGCGGCTGACCGGGGCTTTGTCCTGTCGGATCACGCCGACTGGCCGGGTCTCAACCAGGCGATCCAAGCAACCGGCTGCGAGCGGGTGTTTGTGACCCACGGCTACACGGCAAGTTTCAGCCGGTGGCTGCAGGATCAGGGGTATGATGCGGGCATCGTACAAACGGAATTTGAAGGCGAAGACATCGACGCCGTCGATGAGGCCGTCGAGCAGGCGGGTTAGACCCAAATAAAAAGGCCGGGCAGAACCCGGCCTTTTCGTGTGTTCGCGTCGCGTTTCAGGGGCTTATGCCGATGCCATCATGCCACTTTGGCGGGCAAGCTCACGCATGCGCTTTTGCAGCTTTTCGAAAGCTCGCACTTCAATCTGGCGAATGCGCTCGCGACTGACATCGTACTGCGTGCTAAGCTCTTCCAGAGTAAGCGGCTGATCTTTCAGGCGCCTTTTTTCCAGAATATCGCGTTCGCGTTCGTTCAATACGTCCATGGCGTCTGCCATTAGCGCAAGACGCGCTTCCATTTCGTTGCGCGCCTCATAGTCGCCGGCTTGGTCAGCGCCTTCGTCTTCCAGCCAGTCCTGCCACTGCATGGCGCTGTCGTCTTCTGAGCCAATAGTGGCATTCAGCGATGCGTCGCCGCCCGAAAGCCGGCGGTTCATCGAGATCACCTCATCCTCGGTGACACCGAGATCGTTCGCGATGCGCTTGACGTTTTCAGGTCGAAGATCGCCTTCTTCCAAGGCACCGATGCGCGCCTTTGCCTTGCGCAGGTTGAAGAACAGCTTCTTCTGCGCGCTGGTCGTACCAAGTTTGACGAGGCTCCAGGACCGAAGGATGTATTCCTGGATCGATGCGCGGATCCACCACATGGCGTAGGTGGCAAGGCGGAATCCTTTTTCGGGGTCAAAACGCTTGACTGCCTGCATCAGGCCCACATTCGCTTCCGAAATGACTTCTGCTTGCGGCAGACCATAGCCGCGGTATCCCATGGCAATCTTTGCCGCCAGCCGCAGGTGGCTGGTCACCAGCTTGTGGGCCGACCCACTGTCTTCGCGCTCCACCCAGGCCTTTGCCAGCATGTATTCCTCTTCCGGCTCCAGCATCGGAAACTTGCGGATCTCCTGCAAATAACGGTTCAGGCCACCCTCTGGCGAAGGAGCCGGGAGATTTTCGTAATTGGCCATAAGTCCCTCCTTTCCAGCAATGTTGCTGGTGTTAACATCGGAGATATGTATCTAAAATGCCCGGTTCAAGTTATCGCTATCACCTGACGATTAACTTAGCCTTAATAGTCTGGTCAGACCAGACAAACGGACCTGCGTTCACGCACAGTTGCCCGCCCGTTACGCGCAGAGAGCGTCTAAAAGCACAGACATGTCACAGGGCAGAGGCGCCTCAAAGGACAATTCGGCGCCAGTGTTGGGATGGCGAAACCCCAGGGTTGCTGCATGCAATGCCTGGCGCGGAAAGCCCATCGCGTCGGTGCCACCGGCGGTTTTGTCAGACAAACGGCGCCTGCCGCCATAAACCGGATCGCCAATCAGACCATGGCCGATATAGGCCATGTGAACACGGATCTGGTGCGTCCGACCGGTCTCGAGCCTACAAGCCACCATGGCGGCCGCACCGTCCTTGCCCAGCCGCCGTAAAACCCGAAAACGGGTCACGGCATGCCTTCCGCCGGACCAAACAACCGCCTGGCGTTGGCGGTCAGTTTTGTGCCGAGCAAGCTCGGATGTGATCTTGAGAGTTCCGCCGGTCTCGGCGCTGACCCCGCGCAGCCCCAAAAGGCGCGGCGCCGCCGGATCCGGCACACCGAAACAGATCGCACGGTATTCGCGGATCACGGTATGCGCGGCAAACTGGCGCGCTAGAGCCGCATGAGCGGCATCGGTGCGCGCGACAACAATCAGACCGGACGTGTCTTTGTCGATGCGGTGCACGATGCCGGGCCTGGCGACACCTCCGACCGAAGATAGCGCACCGTCCCTGCCGAGAAGCGCATTCACCAGTGTCCCGGATGGAGAGCCCGGCGCAGGGTGTACGACCATGCCAGCCGGTTTGTTCACCACGATCAGGGCGTCATCTTCATGGATAACGTCAAGCGCGATATCCTCCGGCAGAATATCTGTCGGTTCGTCTTCCGGCACCTGGATCTCGATCACGTCGCCGGCCTTAACCGGTGTCTTGACCTCGGCAAGAACAATGCCTTCGCGACGCACAGCACCTGACCCGATCAGGCGCGCTAGGCGTGTCCTGCTTAGCCCAGCCTCTTCTGGCACGTCACGCGAAAGCGCCTTATCAAGGCGCTGCGGCGGCTCAGCGCCGATGGTAACGAAGAACGTCTTGGACATGCCAGAAGCCCCAGAAGATCAGGAATTGCCACGGGATCTCAAGTTCCTGCGCACCCTGGTTACCGTTTTGACGGCCACGATGATCTTGGGCGTTCTAGCCATCGTCGCGCTGCTTGTCATCCGGCTTCAGGCCCCCAGCGCGCCGCCACCCTGGCCGGATCAAATCAGTTTGCCCGATGGCGTCCGCCCGCTGGCGGTCACACGCGGCGACGACTGGTACGCGGTGGTGACGGACGACCGGCGCATCCTGATCCTAGATGCGGCGACCGGGGCCTTGCGCCAGGAGGTCGCTATCACCCCTTGACCGGGGTGAACCAGCCCGTCCAAAGCGCCTGTGCCCAGCTTTCAGCACCCTTCTCCAGCGCGCGGGCGACCATGGGCGCCGGGTCATAGGGGACGGCCACAAGACTGACGCTCCAGCCATGCTCGGTCTTTTCACAGATCGCATAGCGGGCATCTGGTGCGCCTGTTTCGGCGACAAAGGGCTCAGCTTCGCGGTCGTCCAGATAGGCAGGGCAACCCACCGACCCGGGATTGACCACAACCTGACCGCTGGTCAGCCGCACCATGCGCGGAATATGGGTGTGGCCGCATAGTATGAGTGGCTCAGCGGCACCGGCCGCCAGCCGCTCAATCTGATCCATCGGACGGAAATGCATGCGCCGGTCCGCGCCACGATCATCGAGCCAATTGGTGACATCACTATCGGGCGTCCCATGGCATAGAAGCGCCTCTTTGAATACCCGCGTCCGTGGTATCCGGCGGAGCCATTCAGTCGCAGCCTCGGCCAGAAAGGGATGTGTCCAACGCTCCCAAAGGCCCATTGTTTCGGGCCCGTGTTCTAGAAGAAACCGGTCGTGATTTCCCATGACCGAAGGAAGCCCTAGGTCGATCAGCCGCTCAGCGGTGCCCTGGGGATCAAGCGGTCCGGACAAGGCGTCGCCAAGATTGACAATGTCAGAGATACCCCTGCGCGCAACATCGCTCAGCACAGCATCCAATGCGGATGAATTCCCGTGGATGTCTGATACTACAGCTAAGATCATCACGCACCCGGCCCGTGGTACCGCCTCCCCGGCTCGAACGGGGGACCTCTGGATCCACAATCCAGCGCTCTAACCAACTGAGCTAAGGCGGCCCGGCGTCAAGGCTATAGAGCCGCGAAACTTTGATTGCAAGGCCCGGCTAGAACGGTCAAAGCGCAATTTCGAAGGTCACTTCGACAAGCTCTTGCCCAAATGAAACAACCGGTTTTCTGGCGATCTCGGAAAACCCGTAGGCCCGGTAAAGCGCGCAGGCAGCCTGGTGGCTTTCGTGGGTCCAAAGCGTCATGCGCCGGTAACCCGCCTGGCGCGCGAATTCCAGACAGGCCTCTAGCAGGCGCTTGCCGATCCCGAGACCGCGCGCTTCGGGCACCAGATAGAACAGGCGCAGCTTTGCCGTCCCCGGTGTCGGCCCTTTGACGCAGAAAATCGAACCCAACCGCAAACCGTGGGCGGTGGCGATAAAGGCGCGCTCGACCTCGGGATCGCGCGATGCCGCAAATGATACAAGAATTTCAGCGACCAGCGGTTCGAAACTGGCATCAAACCCTTCGGCTTCGGCGTAGTATTCGCCGTGCTGCTGGGTCAGCCAGCCGATGTCTCCTGGGGTCAGATCGCGTAGATGCACATCTTCTGGACGCAGGCCCTGCAACAGGGCAGCGGCAGTCTCAAGCGCACTGGCCGCGGCGTCCAGGGCTTGGGGCGGGCATCGCTCCAGCCGTTGAGACATGTCGTCCCGTGCCGCATGGGTCAGTTGGGTCAGCTTTTCATGGCCAGCGCGCGTAAGGGTCATGGTACGGACCCTGCGGTCCTCGGGGGACGGCTTGCGATCAATCAAACCCTTGCTTTCAAGGCGCGCACAAATGCGGCTTAAATATCCTTCGTCCAGTCCCAGTGTTTCGGCGCAGCGCCGCGGCGTCCAGCTTTCACGCTGTCCCAATTCGTAGAGTACCCGTGTTTCTCCCAGTGGCATATCCGGATCCACATAGGACTGGCCCAAAAGCCCGATCCGCGCGGTGTAGAAGCGCGTGAAGCGCCTGATACGATCCAGTGTATCCATCTGTTGCCCTGTTTCTGGCTCACGTCAGGCAATTTACTTGCCTGCGTCAAGTAAAATCAACTTGCCAGTGGAACCCGCCCAAGGTAGCCGCCAGCATCAATCGCAGCGGGATGGTCATGGGCATCAACGACGAAAGCAATCAATCGGCAAACCTTCAGATCGGCCCGACCGACAAGGGCATGGTGCGTATTTTTGTCGAAGGTCGCGGGACGGAGATCCCGATGGATTTCGACCCGGACGAAGCCATAGAGATCGCAGAAGAAATTCGCATGTCGGCTGAACGCGCCCGTGCACTGTCTATGGGCGGAAAGAAGAAGCCGCGCAGCTGATCAGGTCCGGGACTTGCACGCTATACTGCGTCGTGCAAGCTCATCCCCGGGTCGCGCGCACCGTGCCACCTGAGGGCTGCATGACGGGCGAATTTTTGTGTGATGACCTTGCGACGCCCCGGTGCCAGTTTCGTCTCACACCCGATGCGTAGGATCTCTGCGTCATAGCCATCAGCGATGAAAAGCCCGGTTCCCTCTGGCAAAAGGTCGGTCGGAAAGTCCGCATCAACCACCCAGAAATACCGGTCACACCACTCAAGATACCCCTGCCATTTGTGATCCGACACAAAGTCTGCACGGCCGGATTTGCATTCAAGTATCCAGATTTCGCCCTTCGGACCAAGCGCCATGACATCCACGCGCAAACCAGGCGCCGGAATGAACTCTTCGACTGATACAAAGCCATGACCGATCAGATGGCGGCACGCTCCGCGCGCCAGCAACTGGCCAGGCTTCAAGGTGATTTTCAGATCGTCGGGCATTTTCTGAATTATGAACGAAAAGAGAACATTTACAAGTCACATTGGTCTTGACATGAAACTATAAGGTTTCATATTAATACAACCCAACGGTTTCATTTTAAGGAAGCCTGCGCCTTGAAAGACCCCCATTCCGCCTTCCGAGCCCTGGCTGATCCCACCCGACGCGCCATTCTCGTTCAACTTCTGAACGGCCCGCACACAATTGGTGAGATCGCTGAAGGGTTCGCCATGACCCGGCCGGCGGTGAAAAAGCATCTTGCCGTGCTTGAGGAAGGCGAACTGATCCGGGTTATTCCCGAAGGTCGCAAAAGGCTGAACCAGATCGCGCCCGCAGGTCTCGCGCCCGTCATTGGCTGGCTGGCAACCTTTGACGCCTTCTGGGATGCGCGTCTGTCGACGCTGAAATCCGTTATTGAACAAGAGGAGACGCACCATGACCGCCCAAGGAAAGATCGCACAAGGCGAGATTAGGAAATCGATTCTGATTGGCGCATCGCCCGAGCGGGTATGGGCCTATCTGACCGAAGCAGAACTTCTGGCGAAGTGGTTCCATCCGGCCCGCGAGGATCTGGCCCAGGGCAAGGATTTTGCCCTTTTGGCAGACGATGGATCGGTACTGTGCTGGGGTAAAATCATTGAGGCACGGCCGCCGTTCCACCTTAAAATGACGTTTACCGCACGACCGATGAATGGACTGATGACGACAGTGACCTTTTCGCTGGCACGGGAAGGACAGGGCACGCGGCTTGACCTTCTCCACCAGGGCCTGCACGGCGCCGATGACCCCTTTGGGCTGACGCTTGCGTTCGATACCGGTTGGGATCAGCATTTTGTCACGCTTCGCAAGACGATTTAGGGCTCGACTGGGGCGGGCCCTTGTACTGCTTGGCGTTGCGCCCTACCTCTGGGCATGGCGGGTTCTGCCCTTCTCGACATGAGGTCAAATTCCGGTGGCCTTAAGCAATTCCGAGGGAGCTGGCTCTGTCCGGATCCTGGTCCGGTTACCTGGCGCCCACCTGTATATACAGGTCCTCGGGAATAAGTTACCTCGCCGGTTGCGTGCGGGCCCGCCTCCCAGCCCCAAGACAAATTAATGTCAATACCCGCGGTTTCGGTCCACCGCCCCCTCGAGCACCTGTCCTGAGACATGGGCACGAATGCTGCCGGCCACCGCGCGGGCAAGCGCCGCCCCGGTGCTGTCGCTGGCAATGTGGGGTGTAACGAAAACCGCCGTATGATCCCAAAGTGGGCTTTCCGGTGGCAATGGCTCGGTCTGAAAGACATCAAGCGCTGCGCAGCCGGGCTGTCCAGCATCCAGCGCCGCCAAAAGATCATCTTCGATAAGGTGGCCGCCCCGACCGATCTGCACTAGCAATGAACCGGACCGCATCAATGCGAAAGTCTGGGCGTTGAAAAACCCCTCGGTCGACTGGGTCAAGGGCAGAACCCCTACAACGGCATGCGCATTTGACAAGACTTCTTCCAGTCCGGCTTTACCGGACTTCACGTCAAAACCATCCTCGGTGCGCGAACGCGATGCCCAGCTGGTCACGGGATAACCCATTTCTCGCAAAGACCGGGCAACTGCCAGCCCCATCTTGCCGAAACCGATGACAGCTACAGGGTAGTCGGACGGAAAGGTCGGACGGACCGCATCGCCCCAGGTACGCTTTTTCTGAAAGGCGGAATAGTCATCCATGCGTCGATGGTGACCAATGACATGCCACGCTGCGAAGCCCGCCATCATCTGTGCCTGTTCCGGATTGATCATCCGCACCAGATGCGCCTGCTTCGGCAGCTTGGGATGACGCAGCAGTCCATCTACACCCGCACCGACCGAGCAAATAAGCTCGAGGTTCGGGAAAGGGTCGAAAGCATCGGGGCCGGGCTTGAAGGCAACGGCAAACCGAACTTGATCGGGCGCTTCGGGCTGATCGGGTGTCACCAGTTCAAAGTCGGAATAGGCGTCAAAACCGGACCCAAAATATTGCCGCAAATCGTATTGTGCGCAGAGGCAAACAATAGGCGTTTTCGACATTCCGGTTCTCCCAATATCCGCAAGGCCGGGTAGCAAAGCCTGAAGGCCTTGGAAAGATTGACCCGGCGCCACAGTGCTCTACCTGCCGCGCAGACAACGACACCAACGGGGACAGCCATGCACCTTTTAGGATACACTGCGGCCGCGATTTTGATGGGCGCAAGCGCGGCGCAGGCCGAGCTTAACATTCGCTTTGTCGAAAGCGCGCCTAAGGACCGCTTTGAAATCTCGTGGACCGGATCCTGCGCGCTTGCCGCCGGAGAGATTGAAATCGATCTTGCGCCGGCGCCGGCGGATCTTGTCTTTGACACCGAAGAAGGTGGCCGCGGGGTCGAGGTCTATCAGCCCTTCGAGGTGGCAGCCGGCGGCGAATTGATCACCAACGCACCCCGCGTGAAGGACGGTGCCAAGCAGATCACGCTTTCCCACGCCAAAATGCAGCCCGGTGCGGCATTCGTCTTCACAATTGATGTCGATGACGCCGCTGGGAACCGGCTTGGCCCGATCCGCGTCTCGGGCAGCGAGATGGCAGGCACAGTCGTGCGCACCAAAACCGGCAGCAACGCCGCATTCTCTGACGATAACCTGGCCGCGCTTTCGCTGGGCGCCTGTTCGTAGGCGGAGCCGGAATTCGCTAGTTCTCGAAAGCCTGAGGTTGCACTTCCCGCGCCATGTGGTCCAGCACGGCGTTTACAAACTTGGGCTCACGACCCTCCGGGTAGAACGCGCGCGCAATATCGACAAATTCGTTGATAACCACTTTGGGCGGTGTTGAGCCGATGACCAACTCCGCCCCGGCTGCACGAAAAAGCGCGCGCAGGGTGGGATCGATCCGGTTGATCGGCCATTTCACGACCAGGGCCCGGTCCGTAGCCTGATCGATCCTGGCCTGATCATCGACCGCGCGTTCGACCAGTGCGCGAAACATGTCGAGATCGCCTTCGGCCATTTCAACATCTTCAAACCGTTCGCCAAAACGAAAATCCTCAAACTCCCGCCGCACGGCATCCACCGACTGACCGGCGGCCTCCATCTGGAAAAGCGCCTGCACGCTATAGAGGCGCGCCGCAGATTTCATCTGGCGTTTGGCGGTGTTCATCCGATCTTGGGCCCTTCGCCCGCGAGTTTGATCTCATCCTCGTGGGCGCGAAATCCGACCGGAGATGCACGCGACCCAAAACGCCGCGTCAATGCCACCAGATGAAGTGCCGCCGCCGCGGCACCGCCGCCCTTGTTCTGCTGCTTTGTGTCGGCGCGCGCCCAGGCCTGATCATAGCTTTCGACCGTCAGGATGCCGTTGCCGATGCAAGCGCCTTCAAGGCCCAAGAGTTGGATCGCCCGACTGCTGTCATTGCAGACGGTCTCATAGTGCGTTGTCTCTCCGCGGATCACACAGCCCAGTGCGACGAAGCCATCAAAATTCGCCTGACGGTAGGCGATGCGAATGGCCGTGGGCACTTCGAGCGCGCCCGGCACCTCAACAAGTTCAGTGGAACCGCCGGCGGCCTCGATCTCGGCACGCGCACCGCCCACCAGGGCATCGGCCACATCCTTGTAGTAAGGCGCCACCACAATCAGGATCTTCACCGGACGATCGAAAGCGGGCCGCGGCAACGTGTAGTGTGATTGGCCCGCCATTCATCTTCTCCGTGAAGGGATTTTTCGGGTGTCGACAATCGTCAGACCATAGGCGTCAAGACCAACCACCTTCGGCGTCGGTGAATTGGTCAGCAGGATGAGATCGGACAATCCCAGTGACGACAGGATCTGGGCACCAAGCCCGTACTGGCGCAAGGTTTGCGGAGACACCGCATCTTCGGCGACAAGCTTCATCGTCGTATCACGCAAAAGCACCAGAACGCCGCGCCCCACCTCGGCGATCAATTCCATTGCGTCACCGAATTCGCCCGTTCTGCTGGGCCCACCCAGCCCCACGACATCAAGCATCGGGTCCAGCGCGTGCATCCGCACCGGTACCGGCGCGTCGCCGGACAGATCGCCTTTGATCAGGACGATATGTTCGTCGCCATGGGCGGTATCGGTAAAGACCCGCAAAGTCCATTCGCCACCAAATTCGCTCAAAACCGTCCGCTCTTGGGTGACCGCCACGAGATTGTCGTTCCGGCGGCGATACGCGATCAGATCTGAAATCGTGCCAATCTTCAGGTTATGGCGCTGCGCAAAGGCCACAAGATCAGGAAGGCGCGCCATGCTGCCGTCATCGTTCATGATCTCACAAATCACGCCCGAGGCGTTCAGGCCCGCAAGGCGCGAGACATCAACGGCGGCTTCGGTGTGGCCCGCTCTGACGAGGACGCCCCCGTCCCGGGCCCGTAGCGGAAACACGTGACCCGGTGTGGCAATATCGGCGCCGGTTTTGGCCTCATCGATCGCCACCGCCACAGTGCGCGCGCGGTCATGGGCTGAAATCCCGGTCGTCACACCTTCGCGCGCCTCGATCGATGTCGTAAATGCCGTCTCGTGGCGCGACGAGTTATGGCTGGCCATCAAGGGCAGCCCCAGCGCGTCCGTTCGCCGACCCGTCAGGGCAAGGCAGATCAGCCCACGCCCGTGGAGTGCCATGAAGTTTATGGCTTCGGGCGTCGCCATCTGGGCTGGAATGACCAGATCACCTTCGTTTTCACGGTCTTCATGATCGACAAGAATGAACATACGGCCATTGCGTGCGTCTTCGATGATCTCTTCGATCGCCGAGACGGCATCGGAATAGTCATAGTCGGCGGCGTTCGTCATCGGCATTTCCGTGATTTTCCGGCCTGCATCTAATGCAGCCGCGCAGGGATGGCCAGCGGGAATAGGCGCCGACGACGCGCGCGTTTAGCCGCGCAGAGGTCCCGCAAAGAAGCGCTCTGCCGGGACATAGCCCGCCAGCCGTCCGGCATCGGACCAAGCCCGCTCAAGACCCAGATCGCCGATCAGCAAGACGGCGTCCGCCGGCACACCCGCGCAGGCGGCCAGCATCTGCTTGCGCGCGTCGGACCAGGTGCCAAGAAGATCCGGCGCCTCGGCGACCATGTCCAGAGTGATTCCATGGGCGCCGGCCAGCCGGGATGCGAAGTCCCCCGGGACCATAGGCCGAGCAACCACGCTGCGTAGTCCCGTCCTTCTGAGCGACTTCAATTTATCGGCACGGTCTTCAGGCAGATCGTCCTGCGGGCGCACGACCCGGAGGGCATTGGATGAAAAGAGCAACGCAACGACATCGCGCCCAGTTGCGGCGCGCACGCTGGCATAGGCCCGATAGTCCAACCCAAGTTCCGCCGCACGCCGGACCCGCAGGCGGACAACCTCAAGCGGCATTTGTGGCAAGAGATCGCGTCGCGCCTTACCCCAGGCAAAGCGCCGCCAGCCGGCGCCTGCCTCCATCGTCGGCCCTTTGTTGTGACCGATGCCGGCGGGTTTCGCCTTACCCATAGTCGTTAAGCCGCGCCACGTAGCGGGCCATGGTGTCGACCTCAAGGTTCACGCGATCTCCTTCGGAGAGCGCACCCCATGTGGTCACGGCCTTGGTATGGGGGATAAAGTTGATGCCGAATTCGGCACCCTCGACCTCGTTCACCGTTAGGGACGTGCCGTTGAGTGCCACCGATCCCTTGGGTGCGATGAACCGCGCTAGGGTGTCGGGCGCCTTAAAGCGAACGCGGGTGCTGTCACCTTCGTCCGTAACAGAAACCACTTGCGCGACCCCATCGACGTGACCGCTGACAATATGGCCACCAAGCTCGTCACCCACTTTGAGTGATCTCTCAAGATTGACGCTGCTGCCTTCGGTCCACCCGGATAGCGTTGATTTCGAAAGCGTCTCTGCCGACACCTCGACATCGAACCAATTGCCCGAGTGATCAACACCCCGGGCGACAACGGTCAGACAGACCCCGTCGCACGCAATTGAGGCACCGATGTCGATGCCTTCGGCGGTGTATACAGTGCCGATCCGCGCGCGGAGATCGCCGCCCTGTGTCATCTGCCGAACCTGACCAATGTCCGTGATGATGCCCGTGAACACGCCTTGCTCCTTTTGTCTGTGATCGAGTTAACGCGCTGCCAATGCAGCTTCAAGTCCCCAGGAAATGCGAGGTGACAAGCTTTTGAGGTTTGGTCAGAGTGCGGGCATGGGTCAGCGGCGACATTTTCTTTTTCTGCAAGGTCCACACGGGCCCTTTTTTCGTCAGCTTGCACAGGCCCTTCGGACCTGTGGCGCCACATGCGAACGGGTCGGGCTGAACCCGTCTGACCGGATCTTCTGGGGACCGGAGCATTACACCGCCTTCGAAGGCACGTCGGCGCATTGGGAGGCCTGGCTTCAGGATCATATGACGCGGTCGCAGGCGACCGACATCGTCCTTTACGGGGATGCCCGTCCATGTCACGCCCGTGCGCTTCACCTAGCAGCAAAACTGGGCATCACCCCGCACATCTTCGAAGAAGGCTACGTGCGACCCTATTGGGTGACCTATGAGCGGGGCGGGACCAACGGAAATTCCTGCGTTTCTAGTATTCCCTACGCCGCCATGGCACGCGCGCTTGGCAACCTGCGAAACGGCAGTCAAGATATTCCGGCATCCTGGGGTGACATGCGCGAGCACATATTCTGGGGCGCCGCCTATCACGGCTTTCTTCTGCTGCCGCGCATCAGCTATCCGCATTACAGAGGTCACCGCGACATCGGTGTTCGCCGCGAATTTGGCCTATATCTGCGCAAGCTCTTGCTGATCGCTCCTCATGCGGCGGACCGTTGGCTGGCGACATACCAGATCAAGACCGGCCATTTTCCCTATCATCTGGCCCTGCTTCAGCTGGCACATGACCCGAACTTCCGGGGCCACGGACCATTTGAGACCCACAGGCACTTTCTGAAGAAGGTCATCGACGGCTTCGCCGCCGGCGCTCCGCGCCATCATCATCTGGTGTTCAAGGCCCATCCGCTGGAAGACGGCCGCACCCCGCTCAGGCGCGATATTCTGGATCTGGCGTCTCGCAGCGGGGTCGCGAATCGCGTCCATTTCCTGCGTGGCGGCAAGCTTGCACGCCTTCTTGATGACGCTGAAAGCGCCGTGACGGTAAACTCAACTGCGGCACATCAGGCGCTTCTGCGCGGGCTTCCGGTAAAGGCTTTCGGGGCGTCGGTCTACGCGCGCCCAGGCCTCACAAGCGATCAGAGTATCGACGCTTTCTTCGCCGACCCGGTTCGTCCCGATCTAGAGGTCTACGCCGTTCTTCGTACCTTCCTGATGGCAACGTCGCAGGTGTCGGGTGGGTTCTATTCAGCGGCTGGTAGACGGCGTCTTTTGCGCCAGATCACGGACCTGATCCTGTCCCCGGCTGACCGATACGAAACACTTCTGGGAGGGACCAACGCGGCCTATCCGCAACACCTCGCGCCACTGAAATCGGCATCCGCAGACTAAGCTATCGCAATTTGCCGGTCTTCTCGGTAGCTTACAGGAAAAAGTTGAGGCAGACATAACAGGAAGGAGCGCGCAAAGTGCCCCCTGCAAATAAATTCGCTGGCAGGGCGATTGCCCTGATGCTGGCATTCGTTTTGGTGAGCGGGTGTACCCTGCCCCGCAGCGGCCCGGACCGGAATGAGATTCTGGCAGGCGGAACGACCCGCGGTGGCGACACCTTTATCGTTCCGGTTGATGGCAACGTCACCCGCGCCGTCGCGCTGACGCCCGCTTTGGGCTTCACAAGCGACTTCCTGACCGCCGGAGAGGTCGGATCTGATGTCATCCGGGCCGGCGATGTCCTTGGGCTGACCGTCTGGGAAAACGTCGACGCCGGCATCCTGGGAACAGCCAGCGTACCCACACCCATCGAAGAGGTGCAGGTTGATGGCAAGGGATTGATCTTTGTGCCCTATGCCGGCCAGATCCGTGCGGCCGGACAGACGCCCGAACAACTCCGCCAAGAGATCACCGGCAGGCTTGAAACACAGACGCCCGATCCGCAGGTCCTGGTGCGCCGCCTTGCGGGCGACGGATCGACCGTATCGATCGTTGGCGGTGTCGGTGCCCAGGGTGTTTATCCAATTGAGCGCCCGACCCGGTCGCTGACAGCAATGCTCGCGCGTGCCGGAGGGGTGACCATCCCACCCGAGATCGCCCAAGTGAACATCATTCGCGGCAATCAACGCAGCACCGTGTGGCTTCAGGACCTTTACCGCGATTCGTCGCTTGACATTGCCCTGCGGGGCGGCGACCGGATCCTGGTCGAAGAAGACACCCGCAGTTTCACCGCAATCGGTGCGACCGGTGGACAGGCCCGGGTGCCGTTTTCCAGCCAGAACATCAGCGCGATTGAAGCGCTGGCCCAGGTGGGCGGGTTGAATTCGAACCTGGCCGACCCGACCGGCATCTTCATCCTGCGCAACGAGCCCGAGTCCATCGCCAAGATTGTCCTGGCCCGCGACGACATCATTGGCACCCAGAGGGTCGTCTACATACTTGATTTGACGGCGCCGAACGGGCTTTTTAATGCCCGGGACTTCTTGGTGCGTGATCAGGATACGATCTATGTGACCGAGGCGCCCTTTGTCAGATTCAACAAAGCGCTCGGGGCGTTCCTTGGACCAATCAACTCAGCCGCCTCAATCGACTCATTGGTCAACGGCTGATCTTCACCCGGGCGCCGATGGCACCGACACGACCAACGCCGCCGGAGATCATCTCCGGCGGCTTTTCGTTTACAGCGGTGGTCTTGGGTTTCCCGGTCGCGTCAGACGTATCCTGACGCTTTGCGGTTGGCGGGTGACAACGGGCTGGCCGGGTAAGCACGACACGGTAGGCGTCTGGGGCCGCAGCCCCCGCGCGTATCGCGGCGAGGCTGTTGCCGCCAGAACCGGCGCGCGCCTCGTGCGGGTCGAAGATGCGTTTCTGCGATCGCTGTTTCCTGGAAGACAGAGCGCGCCGCCCCTCGGGCTGATGATCGACGGTCGCGGTGTCCATTTCGACAGCAGCATGCCGTCGGAACTTGAGACGATCCTGGCAACCCATGCCCTTGACGACCCAGGACTGCTGGAGCGATCCCGCGAAGGCATCCGCCGCATGCAATCCGGCCACCTGTCCAAGTACTCGGCTGTGGACCCTGATCTGCAGCTGCCAAGCAAAGGTTTCGTACTGGTGGTCGATCAGGTTCGCCATGACGCGGGCGTGACCTATGCGGGCGCCGCTGAAGACCGCTTTTGCGAGATGCTTGACCGTGCCCTTTCGGACCATCCGGGCGCCAGGATCGTGATCAAATCTCACCCCGCCGGTAGCGGTTATTTGGATGGGGCACCCGCGGATGAACGGGTGACCAGATTGACCGGTCCCCTATCGCCCTGGCGGCTTTTCGAGGCGGCAAAGGCCGTCTACACGGTATCGTCGGGACTGGGGTTTGAGGCAATTCTTGCCGGACACAGGCCGGTTGTCTTTGCCCAGCCCTGGTACAGCGGATGGGGCCTTAGCGATGACCAGTATGCGCCCGACCGACGAGGTCGGCAACTGACGCCTGCGCAGCTATTCGCGGCGTCGATGATCATCGCGCCGGTCTGGTACGATCCCTTTCGGGACAGTTTGACCGACTTTGAAACAGCCCTTGATATCCTTGATACAGAAGCGCGCGCCTGGCGTCAGGATCGGCAGGGCTGGATCGGAACTGGGATGCGTCGCTGGAAGCACACGCATCTGCGGCGCATGTTCGGCAACGCGGCGGGCATTGAGTTCATCAAGGACACCGAAACGGCCATCGCCGCCGCCAAGCAAAGCTCAAGACCAGTTATGGCCTGGGCAAGTGCCATGTCGGCCGGGACCGAGACCGCCGCCGCTGAGGCCGGTGTATCCCTATGGCGGCTTGAAGACGCCCCGCTTCGATCACGTGGTCTAGGGGCGGCGCTTACACCACCCATGGGCCTCGCGCTCGATGACCTTGGCGCCGCCTTTGATCCACAAAAGGAAAGCCGGCTCGAGCACCTGATCACGGCCGCTGCCGAACTGCCCCCGCCCGCGCTCAAGCGGTCCGAAAGACTGATTGAGCGACTGCGCGCAACCGGCCTGACAAAGTACAACACGGGCAACGCTGCAGCACCTGAGTACGCGGCCTGTCAGCCAGGACAGAGGCGGATCCTCGTCGTCGGGCAGGTTGAAGACGATGCCAGCGTGCTTCTGGGGTGCGGTCAGATCCGGACCAACGCGGCCTTGCTGCACGCGGCGCGTGCCGCCAATCCGAAGGCCTTTTTGATCTACAAACCGCACCCGGACGTCGAGGCGGAATTACGCGAAGGTGCGGTTACAAGTGCTGATCTTGACGCATGCGCTGATCATGTTTTGCGAGAAACCGGGGCCGATGCAGCCTTGGCCAGCACTGACGAAGTATGGACACTGACATCAACACTGGGCTTCGAAGCCCTGTTGCGCGAACTGCCGGTGACCTGTCTTGGGGTGCCGTTCTATGCGGGTTGGGGGCTGACACATGATCTGGAGCCTGCGCCCGCGCGTCGCTACGCCCGCCCGACACTGACTGCCCTCGTTCATGCCGTACTGATCGACTATCCCCGATACGTCGATCCGCTGACTGGCAGGGCCTGCCCCGTTGAAGTGATCATCGACCGCATTCTATGCGCCGCCGACCGTCCACCCGCTTTGGGGTACTTGCTTGCAAAATTGCGCAGGTTCGGCGGCTTGCGTTAGCGATTTCGCCGCCAGATCTGCACCGTGTCAGGCCCCTCGGACATCTGGGAGCGTAAATCGAACCGGTGCGCATCGGAAAGCCGGTCGAGACCAAGTGCGCCAATCGCGGGAATACCCTCGGCCCCCAGGGCGACGCCCGCCTGAAAAATCACAAGTTCGTCGACGAGATCGGCGCCCAGTAGCGAAGCTGCAAATGCCCCGCCGCCTTCGCAAAAGACGCGGGTCAGTCCCGCGGTGCCGAGCGCTTCAAGGATCGCCAGCGGTGACAGTTGCCGATCGGGACCTGTTCCCACCTCGAACATGCGCGCCCCGCGCCGCTGCCAAACCGTGATGCGCGCGGCATCGGCATCCGCGCCGTGGCAGAGCCAGACTGGCAGCTCTGGCGCCGTAAGGGCGAGTTGCCCGTCGGTTGGGAGGTCCAAGTGGCGCGCAGCAACAACCCGCACCGTGGCATGAGAAATGCCAAGACCGCGCACAGTCAGAGATGGATCATCCTGTCGTGCTGTGCCTCCGCCCACCAGAACCGCATCGTGGGAAGCGCGCATCAGATGCACCCGGCGCCGTGCTGCCGACCCCGTGATCCACTGGCTTTCGCCGTTTGCCGTGGCGATCTTCCCGTCGATACTGGCCGCAAGCTTTAGGGTAAGGAAGGGTCGGCCGAGCGTGTTTCGCGCAAAAAATCCGCGATGGTCAGCGCGCGCCAATTCTTCAAGCACGCCCACGGTCACGCTGATCCCTCCGTCGCGCAGCATGCCGTGCCCCCTGCCGCAAACGCGTTGGTCGGGATCTTCGACAGCGCTGACAACCCGCACCACGCCTGCCTTTATCAATGCCTCGGCACAGGGCGGCGTTTCGCCATGGTGGGCACAGGGTTCTAGAGTGACATAGGCCGTTGCGCCGTCGGCAAGGGGCCCGGCCTGAACCAGTGCCTGCACCTCGGCGTGGGGGCGACCGCCCTCGGCGGTCCAACCACGGCCGACAACGCGTCCCTTTGGCGAGACAAGCACACAGCCAACGGCAGGATTTGGCCAGACGCGCCCAAGCCCCCTTCTGCCGAGGGCTAGCGCCATGGCCATGAAACGCCGGTCAGCGGCTGCCTCCGGCGCCTGCTGGTTCATTCGTCCGTGGGCGGACCGGGCCGGAGTTCGCTGACAAACTTGTCGAAATCATCCGCTGCCTGGAAATTCTTGTAGACGCTGGCGAAGCGCACGTAAGCGACTGTGTCGATACGTGCCAGAGCCTCCATCACGATCTCACCGATGGTGTTTGATGGAATGTCCGTCTCACCCATGCTTTCCAAGCGGCGCACTAGGCCGCTGGTCATCTGATCCACGCGTTCCGGGTCGACTGGGCGCTTTTGAAGGGCGATCCGAATGGACCGTTCCAGTTTGTCGCGATCAAAGTCTTCACGCCGACCGTTTGACTTGATGACCACCAAGTCACGAAGCTGAACCCGTTCGTAGGTGGTAAAGCGGCCACCGCAGGCGGGGCAGAAGCGGCGCCGCCGAATGGCGACATGGTCTTCGGCTGGCCGCGAGTCTTTCACCTGCGTGTCGATATTGCCGCAAAAAGGACAGCGCATGCCCCCTCCCTTGGTCGTTCCAGCCAACGCTCCACAGGCACTATAGGGATGCATCTACAGTTTGGGTAGAGGGGAAATGTGCCCCCAAGATGCTGTTTTCCGCGATGGTACAGGATTACAGAAACTGTGATGGAATGACGTAACAAGACAGACAAAGTATCATTATATCAAATAGCTATGAAGTGGTGTCGCAGTCAGACGTTGCACGGGCTCCAAAGCTGCCGCGCACCTTACCGCAACTTGGCGTTGGTTCCCCGTACAACCGGCGGCTTTCCGCAACAAGACCGACCGACGCCCGTTTCCAAATCCCTCAGCAACGGTGCCGTACGGCCGATGTGAACACATCTAGTCGGCACGAAAATGGCAGACCACGTGGCGGCTGTGCGGACGGTCGCGGTGTTCAAAGAGATAGATCCCCTGCCACGTACCGAGGGCAAGCCTGCCGCCAAGAACCGGGATCTGCACGCTGACCGGAAGCACCGCAGCCTTGATATGGGCCGGCATATCATCGGGGCCTTCCGACCGGTGGCGCAAATAGTCCATGGCGGGATCATCCGCTCTGGGCACCAGCCGCTTCAGAAAGTTGTGCAAATCAGACTGAACCGACGGATCGGCGTTTTCCTGGATCAGCAAAGAACACGACGTGTGGCGCACGAAAAGTGTCAACAGCCCGTCACCCGCGTCCGGGACCGTCTGAGTAACCCTATGGGTAAATTCGTAGAGGCCCGGACCTCGCGTCTCGATGGTCAGTTGCTCTGCCATGTCACTATCCTAGATCGCCCTTTGGATACCTGACGAGGGCTGTCAGGGCTCGACCTAGGCCTTCAGGTTTTCAAGCCCTTTCTCATAATCACCACCGACCCAGCCATCCATCATCAGACCCATCCACCGACCCATTGGTCCGGCGCCCATGTCCGTCTTCAGGGTCCAAGTGACGGTCGTCTTGCCATCAGTTTCGTCCAGCAGGAACTGCGCCTCTGCCAGACCCATGTCTCCAAAATCCAGCGCGGTCGCAACGCGCTTGTCCGGTTCTGAGACCATGATTTCCTGCGTTCCGTTGCCAACCTGCGGGTGGTCCGAGGCCCACTGCATCTTATTGCCCACGCCCGCATCCGGCCCAGTGTATGTCAACTGGACATTCGGATCCCGATCAAGCCATGGCGACCAGGATTCCGTCGCTTGCATCGAATTGACCAACGCAAAGACCTGATCGGCCGGTGCCTCGACGTCGATTGACCGGGCAAAGTTAACTTCACGCGGCAAGATCAACCCGACGCCGACAAAGGCAATCGCGAGAAAGGCAATGATCCCGACAATCCACTTAAGGATGCGCATGGGGGTCCTCCTATTTCTTCGGGCAGTCTAGTCGAAATGCAGTGGAAACGAAAAAACGCGCTCATCGCCTGATTGATCGTCGCCGGGTCTGGTCAGAGATTTGGGCTTATTGCTTGGCCGAAGATGCCATGGGCCTGCACGCGCACGAAAGGTTTAATCGCCTCAGGGCGTAAGGCGCATGATGGAACGTCCCAACTGTCTAACCGAAAATCGACACGCCTTGCTGGTCGATTAGGTGTTTCGCCTTGGCAATCGATGCCTCGACCGCATCATCCCGTGATTTAAAGGTATCGGCGCGGATCATTAGATGGGTTTTGGTCTCACCGCCGACGTCCTTTTCTATGCGTGCCGCCATGCGAAAGCTGCCGCCTTCGGACATCGGCTCGGCGAAAATCCTGAAATCATTGTAGACTTCGGGCTCCGGCTCTTTCTGAGAACCGCCGAAGAGCTTGGAGAACAGCGGCACTGCTTGTCGCTTACTGATCCAGGAAACTGCGCAGTTTCCGCGACCGGCTGGGATGTTTCAGCTTTCTCAGCGCCTTGGCTTCGATCTGTCTGATACGTTCGCGCGTCACGCTGAATTGCTGCCCCACCTCTTCAAGGGTGTGGTCAGTGTTCATGCCGATGCCAAAGCGCATCCGCAACACCCGTTCCTCACGCGGCGTCAGCGATGCCAGCACGCGTGTCGTCGTTTCTTTCAGGTTTTCCTGGATCGCGGAATCGAGCGGCAGAACGGCATTCTTGTCTTCGATGAAATCGCCCAGCTGGCTGTCTTCTTCATCGCCAATTGGGGTTTCGAGGCTGATCGGCTCTTTGGCGATTTTCATCACCTTGCGAACCTTCTCAAGCGGCATCTGCAGCTTTTCGGCCAGTTCTTCCGGCGTCGGCTCGCGCCCGATCTCGTGCAGCATCTGACGACCGGTTCGCACCAGCTTGTTGATCGTCTCGATCATGTGAACCGGGATGCGGATCGTACGCGCCTGGTCGGCAATGGACCGAGTGATCGCTTGTCGGATCCACCAAGTGGCATAGGTCGAGAACTTGTAACCGCGGCGGTACTCAAACTTATCGACCGCCTTCATCAAGCCAATGTTGCCTTCCTGGATCAGATCCAGGAACTGCAGGCCGCGGTTCGTGTATTTCTTTGCGATAGAGATAACCAGACGCAGGTTCGCCTCGACCATTTCCTTCTTGGCCTGGCGCGCTTCCTTTTCGCCCTTCTGGACCTGGCTCACGATGCGGCGGAATTCGCTTATATCGAGACCCACGTACTGACCGACCTGTGCCATATCGGACCGCAGTTCTTCGATCTTGGGGCTGGAACGTTCGATGAAAGCCTGCCAGCCGCGCCCGTCCTTCTGGCTCATCCGTTCCAGCCAGCTTGGGTCGAGTTCGTAGCCACGATAGGCTTCGACAAACTCCCGGCGATTGATCCGTGCCTGATCAGCCAGTTTTACCATGGCTGAATCGATCGACATGATCCGACGGTTGATGCCGTAAAGCTGATCGATCAGCGCTTCGATCCGGTTGTTATGGAGATGCAGTTCGTTAACCAGTTCGACGATCTCGGCCCGCAGCTTCTGATAGGTCGCTTCATCCCGATCGCTGAACGAGGAATCTTCGTTCAAAGTGGCCGAGATCCGAAGATCTTGCATGTCCGACAGCGTTGCATAGTCGCGCGCAATTAAGTCGAGCGTTTCCAGAACCCTCGGCTTCAGGGCCGCTTCCATGGCCGCGAGGGACAGGTTCGCCTGATCATCGTCATCATCATCATCGTCGGACTTGATCGGATTGCCGTCGGCGTCCAATTCCGGCTCTTCACTGTTTTCCTTTGCAGACGCAGGCTGCGCCTGTTCGACGTTCAGCCCATCGACAACGGCTTCGTCTTCGTCATCGTCATCCTCGGCGCCCATGGACCGCCCAAAGGTCGCTTCGAGATCAATTACATCCCGCAAAAGGATGTCTTCGCCCAGTAGTTCGTCGCGCCAGATCGTAATCGCCTGAAATGTCAGTGGGCTTTCGCAAAGCCCGGCGATCATCGTGTTGCGCCCGGCCTCGATCCGTTTGGCGATGGCGATTTCGCCTTCGCGGCTGAGGAGTTCAACGGATCCCATCTCGCGCAGGTACATGCGGACGGGGTCGTCGGTCCGGTCCAGCTTTTCCGTCTCGGTGGCGGCAACGGCGACTTCGCGCCCGGTCGATGCCTCTACGACATCGGTTGCCGGCTTTGCTTCGCCATCTTCTTCGACTTCTTCGTCTTCGATGACGTTAATGCCCATCTCGCTCAGCATCGACATGACGTCTTCGATTTGTTCCGAAGACACCTGATCCGGCGGAAGAACCTGGTTGAGCTGATCGTAAGTAATGTAGCCGCGCGCACGCGCCTCGGCGATCATCTTTTTGACCGCCGCCTGGCTCATGTCGAGCATTGGTTCGGCTTCGGTCTCTTCAGGCTTGCGGTCTTCAGTGTCCTTGGGGGCCATCCATTGCTCCTAGCGGGCGCTCAGTGCGAATCGCGGTATCTGCGAATCATTAGTGCTGATTCGGTGATTCGCCCAGCGGTTTACCTTAAATTATTTACGAATGCGTCACTCCGACCCGACGAATCAATCATGAGCGCGTTTTGGACCGTCTTGCGAAATCTGGGATAAAAGAGACGCAAAGGCATCCTTTTCATCCCGTCGAACACGCGCGCCGTTGGGGGCAACTTCATACTCCGTCTTGTCCTCGGTCAGGTCCCTCTGCGCGCGCTGCACGGCGTCCGTTGCTTGTCGAAGCCTCCAAGTCACCCCTTCGTTTTCAACCGCAGCAATGTCTTGCAACGCATCGGCAATTTCCTGTTCCGCACCTCGGTGCGCCTGAAGCTTCGCCAATTCCTCGGCAACGCACATGCGGGCAGCTTCGACGTCATCCGGTTTTCTGATGCCTGGTGAAAGCTGGACATGGCCCGGTGACAGCAGCTTTTCAAGGGCAGCGGCACCAATTTCCGTTTCAATACAGGCGCGCAGATCCTCGGCTGGGCCAATTCGCACAATCCAATCCGAAATGCGTTGATGATCCGGATCACGAATTGCACCGCTTTCAAGCTGGTCGGCAAAGGTGTCTACCAACGCTGGGTGGACAATCAGCGTTGCAAGAACGACAGCCTCGCGCAGCCTGTCTCCCGTCTCGGCGTTGCCGACCACCAGATCGGTGGCACGGGTCTGAGGTGTGGCCTGGGCGTGGCCGGTTTGCCGCAGGCGCATCTTGCCGAAGCCACCGGATTTCTGCCCACCGCGAAAGAAGGCCCAGCGCAGATCCTTTATTTCTTGCCCGTAGTGCTGGCGCACGCCCGGGTCAACGATCTTGGCGATCGCCTGTCGCAAAGCGTGATCCAACGCGGCTTTGCGTTCGGGGCTGTCAAAGACCTTGCCCTCGGTCTCGCGCCGCCACAGCAGGCGCACCAAGGGTTCAGCGCCATCGATCAGGCGGCGCATGGCTTCAGGGCCCTGAGCGCGGATCAGATCGTCCGGATCCTGCCCTTCGGGCAAGAGAGCAAACCGAAGCGACTTACCCGGGGCAAGCATCGGCAGAGCGATGTCGATGGCGCGCATTGCTGCGCTGAGCCCGGCCCGGTCACCGTCGAGCGCCAGAACAGGTTCGGACCCTATGCGCCAAAGCAGAGCAAGCTGGTGTTCGGTGATCGCCGTGCCAAGCGGTGCCACTGCGGCCTCGAACCCAGCCCGCGCCAATGCGATGACGTCCATATAACCTTCGGCGACAATCAGGGGGTGGCCCTGGCCTGCCGCCTTCCGCGCCGGGCCCAGATTGAAAAGACTGCGCCCCTTGTCGAAAAGCTCGGTCTCGGGCGAATTGAGATATTTAGCGCCATCGTCGGGATCCAAGGCGCGCCCGCCGAAAGCAATGGCGCGACCGCGCGCATCGCGGATGGGAAACAGGATCCGGTTACGAAACGTGTCATAGGGTTTGTCGCCCCGCGTCGAAGGGCGGGCGAGCCCGGCTGCCAAAATCAGGTCTTCCGCAACGCCTTTGCCACGCAGATGATCCCATAGGTTCTGCCAACCGACGGGTGCAAAGCCGAGCTCAAAACGTTCCAGCGCCAGACGGTCGAGCCCACGCTGTTCAAGGTAAGCGCGCGCATCCGCAGCGGGCGCGGTTTGAAGCTGAAGCCGGTAATACTTGACCGCCTGCTCCATAACCTCGGTCAGTTGCGTGCGGCGGTCTGCCTTTTCCTGCGCCTTTGGATCGGCTTCGGGCACAGGCATGCCGGCCTCTTCGGCCAGAAGGCGCACCGCTTCGATAAAGCTCAAGTTCTCGGTTTCACGCACAAAGGTGATGGCGTCACCCTTCTGGTGGCAGCCGAAGCAATAGTAATATCCCTTCTGATCATCGACGTGAAAGCTGGCCGTCTTTTCCTGATGAAAGGGGCAAGGCGCCCACCAGTCGCCCTTGGCCTGATTGGACTTTCGGTTGTCCCACATGACTTTCTTGCCGACGACGTCGGCCAGACTAAGCCTTTGGCGAAGTTCGTCGATGAAGTTGGGCGGCAGACTCATGCGTGGGTGAACCCTACCGGCTCTTCGGCACGTTGGAAACCGCTGGCAGAGCGGCACGCGGTTTGACATTCTTGGCGTAGGTCCTGGGGAGGAGCAAGATGACAATATTTGAAAGCCCGTACGGTGCGTTGGCACCGCATCCGGTTTCGATCACCGAGCGGCTTTTTCAAGGCTTGTTGGCTGCGCCCGACCGCGTCGCCCTGATCGAAGGCGCAAGCGGGCGCCAACATACAGGTCAAGAAATCATGTCGGCGATCTGCCGACTTGCCGGAGGGCTTCAGGCGGCTGGCCTCGGGTCCGGTGCGACGATCGCCCTTATGGCACCCAACCTTCCAGAATTTGTCATCGTGTTTCACGCCGCCGCCTATGCGGGCGGGTCGGTGACGACCATCAACCCGACCTATACGGCCGAAGAGGTGGCATTCCAGCTGCGCGATTCCGGTGCCTGCGCATTGGTGACGATCGAAGCATTTCGCAAAACCGCAAAACAGGCAATGGAAGGCACCGAGTGCGATCGGATCATTCTAATTGATAGCCAGGGTCAGGAAGGTCTGAGCAATCTTATGGGCGAACCTTTGGCCGCCCAGGTTGCCGTTGACCTCGATGAACATGTGCTGGTCATACCCTATTCGTCGGGCACAACCGGATTGCCCAAGGGCGTTATGCTCACCCACAAGAATTTGGTCTCGAACGTGGACCAGATCGTCCCCATGGCCGGAATTCGCCCGGGCGAAGTACACATCGCGTTTCTGCCGTTTTTTCACATCTTTGGAATGACCGCGCAAATGAACCTGTTTCTGGGCGAGGGGGCGACAGTGGTTACCATGCCGCGCTTTGACCTTGAGCTGTGCCTTCGGCTGATTCAGGACCACAAGGCGCGCCAGATGTATATTGTGCCACCCGTGGCGCTTGCCCTGGCAAAGCACCCCTTGGTCGATCAGTATGACCTGTCATCCCTCGACACGCTTTTGTCGGGCGCGGCACCGCTCGATGGAAATCTCGCCCGCGCGGTCGAAGATCGGCTTGGGTGTTCAATGATCCAAGGCTACGGAATGACCGAGATGAGCCCAGCGTCCCATTTCAACCATGTTGACCATCCGCGCATCGGTGCGGCCGGTCAAACAATACCTGGCACGGAAACGCGCATCGTCGACCCGGCAAGCGGCGCGGATCAGGGAACGGATCAGGAAGGCGAAGTCTGGGTGCGCGGCCCCCAGGTGATGAAAGGATATCTGAACCGACCGGACGCGACGGCGGAGACCATCACACCGGACGGCTGGCTTAAGACCGGTGACATCGGTGCGATAGACGCGGACGGCTACCTGACCATCCGCGATCGCCTGAAAGAGCTGATCAAGGTCAAGGGGTTCCAGGTTGCGCCGGCCGAACTGGAGGCGACACTGATCGCCCACGCGGAAATCGCAGACGCGAGTGTCATCGGCGCGCCGGATGAAGAAGCGGGCGAGCGCCCCATCGCATTCGTGGTCCGGGCACAAGGATCGGACCTGAGCGCCGAGGCAGTCATGGACCATGTGGGTGGGGCGCTCGCGTCCTACAAACACCTGAAAGACGTGGTCTTCGTGGACGCAATCCCAAAATCGGCCTCGGGCAAGATCCTGCGGCGCTTACTTCGAGAAAGTCGCTAGGTGACGGCGAACGCTTTGTAACCTAGGGCAAGGTCGTGGCCTTGGTCCGTTCGTCACGGGACAGAACTGTTGGAACCGAAATTGGGTTTCCGGTCTGATCAAAGAACGGTGTCACCTTGCGTTTTCCGGTTAGATATGCCGCCAAAACCCGACGCAGCAGCTTTAACACGACGCCCGAGAGGCCGAAATTACTGGGCGCCGGTTCGGGACCGGCAAGCGCCTGTTCGGAAAACACAACGGCCGTTCGGGGACCCAAATCTGCACCATGGATAGCGGCCACTGAAAGACTGACAAACGGCAATGCCGTCGTCGCGGGCGTCAGGGCAAGCGGTGTACCACAGCAAGTTGCGTACCAGCGCAAGGGTCCCTTGGGCGAAAGACGCAATGCGGACAGAAGTTCCGCTCCAGCGCGAATGGCCAACCGGTCGGGCGGGCATTGGTACAGATCCACGCCACCCCAATCGTCAAGGATCTGGGTGGCACCAAGATGCGTTGGGAAGGCGCGGCAGTCTTTGCAGTAGCAGCTCAGGCGCACCCCGCCGGCAGGTGGGCTGCCAGCGATGTCGAGGCGTACCTGCCCGCAGCTACACGAGAGTACCGCGCTGTCCTGCAAGGCTCAGAGCCCCTTAGCGGCGTAACTGTGGGCGACCCGTTCAATCGATACCAGATAGGCGGCCGTTCGCAGGTCGCTGACATCGTCGCGCGCGTGCCAGACTTCCCGCATCGCCTGATAGGCCGTACGCATGGTGTCATCAAGGCCCGAGCGCACAAGCTCCAACTCCCCGGCCCCACGCAAATATCGTTCTTTGAAATCCGGGCTCAGGGTCCAGCCCACGCCGGTATCCCGGCTCAGACGCTCCAACTCGTCAACCAGCAGTTGGTGACGGGATTCCTCCTGCCGGCGCTGCATACGACCAAAGCGGATATGACTGAGGTTTTTCACCCATTCGAAATAGCTGACGGTCACACCGCCGGCGTTGGCATACATATCGGGAATGATCACTGTCCCTTTGTCGCGCAGTATCTCATCGGCGCCCGCTGTCACCGGACCGTTGGCGGCCTCGACAATCAAGGCCGCCTTCACATCTGCGGCATTCTCAAGATTGATCACCCCTTCAATCGCCGCAGGTATCAAGACATCGCAGTCGTCCGCAAAAACCGTGCTGCCATCTTCGACATACTGACCGCTCGGGCAGCCTGCGACGCCGCCATGGGACATGATCCAGTTGCGCACCGCTTCGACGTCAAGGCCGTTGGGGTCACGCAACGCGCCATCCCGCTCGATGATTGCGGTGATTTTTGAGCCGTCTTCTTCAGACAGGAACTTGGCGGCGTGATAGCCCACATTGCCTAGACCCTGGACGATGACCCGCTTGCCGTCCAACGTGCCCGACAGGCCCGCTTTGGCGACATCTTCCGGATGGCGAAAGAACTCTTGCAAGGCATACTGGACACCTCGGCCGGTCGCTTCGACACGGCCCTGTATACCGCCTGCATGTGGTGGTTTGCCGGTCACACACGCCCGCGAGTTTATGTCGGTGGTATTCATGCGTGCGTACTGGTCGGCAATCCACGCCATTTCACGCTCGCCCGTTCCCATGTCGGGCGCTGGAACGTTCTGGCTCGGATGGATTAGATCCCTTTTGGCAAGTTCGTATGCAAAGCGCCGGGTGATACGCTCTAGCTCTTCTTCGTCGTATTTGCGAGGATCAACGCACAACCCGCCCTTCGAGCCGCCAAAGGGCGCTTCGACCAATGCGCATTTGTAAGTCATCAACGCAGCCAGCGCTTCGACCTCGTCCTGGTTCACGGCCAGCGAATAGCGGATCCCCCCCTTGACCGGCTCCATATGCTCGGAATGTACGCTGCGGTAGCCCGTAAACGTTTGGATTCCGCCGCGCAGCCTTACGCCAAAGCGCACCGTATAGGTTGCATTGCACACCCGGATCTTTTCTTCGAGCCCTGGCTCTAGATCCATCAGCGCGACCGCGCGGTTGAACATAAGATCGACGCTTTCCCGAAAACTGGGTTCCTGACCGGGGACCATTGAATTCTCCCTTTCTCCGGCGCCGGGCCCTGTCAGTCTCTCCGCCTGGCGCATGTCCGACCCTATCCGGGTACGGGCACGACTCAAGCATCAATATTGGCCGTTCGATTTACCCGAATGGTTCAAAAGCAGAAACAGTCGCGGGTATCGATGAATTCTGTCGGCGCGGAACGAACAGTTTGGCCGCAAAACCCTTGTTTGGGACGAATTTACTTGGCGTTCACTTTTGCCGTCCCACTCTTTTCGACGTGCTTCTGCACAACCACTCCGGGCATTGTGTGTGCTTCTGCGTTTGTCGTTTCGCCCTTCAACGCAAGGACCTCTCAATGCTTGGATTGACCGGCGGTAGAACAGAACGCTCTTCAGAAAAATCTACCGTTCTTTTCAAACCCTCATTACGTCGCGTTTTCGCCGGTCGGCTGGACCACTTCGTCCGGGACGAGAGTGGGTCGTTTATCATCTTCACGCTAATGATTTTCACCGTGATGGTGCTGATCGGAGGCATGGCGGTTGACATGATGCGCTATGAGACTGTGCGCGTGCGGGTTCAGTCGACGCTTGACCGGGCGGTGCTTGCAGCGGCAGACATGGATCAGTCACTGAACCCTGAGACGGTCGTTCAGGATTATTTCGACAAGGCGGGGCTGACCGAGTTGATCGTCGACGTCAATGTCGATGACGATTCCGATGAAACGACGATGACCTATCGAAACGTCAGCGCCACGACGAAGGCGGCGGTCGATTCCATGTTTATGCAGTTTGCCGGGATCGATCAGATGATCGCACCGGCCGGCGGCATTGCCGAGGAACGTGTCACCAATGTCGAGATCTCATTGGTGCTGGATGTATCCGGTTCCATGGCCAACGACAGTAAGCTCGAAAACCTACAGGATGCGGCCGAAGAATTTGTCACGACGGTGATTGATCCCGTCACTGTTGCCGACCCGAATGTGGAAGATCTGACGCATATCTCGATCATCCCATTTGCGACCCACGTCTCTGCAGGACCGGACCTGTTGTCATACTTTAATGTCACGGACGAACATGCGTATTCACACTGCATCGACTTTGATCCATCGGATTTCAATGGCGTAGGCTTCAACGCCGCAACGCTAAAGAACGGTGGGGTGGGCGCCAGTCAGGACCTGCAGCGCGCCGGCCATTTTGACCCCTGGAATTATTCGCGCGGCCCTGGATTTCCGTCAACGGATTCAGACTACCGGCCAGTGTGTCTTTCGGGTGCTGGCCGGGACATTCTGGCGTTTTCGAACGATACGGCCGAAATGATCGACTTTATCGATGACTTTTACGCAAGCGGAAAGACGTCAATCGAAATCGGAACGAAATGGGGTGCCGCCCTGCTGGATCCGTCGCTGCGCGGTGTCTTCAACGGGTACATTCATGCGAACTTGGCCGATGATGACTTCATGGACCGGCCCATGGACTACCCCGATACGACACCGGACCTTGCCAATGGCGAAGAGATCGAGACAGTCGCCAAGATTCTGATCGTGATGTCAGACGGGGCAAATACCGAAACCTACGAGTTGAAGGACGAGTACCGGTCCGGCCTGACGGACCTTTGGTACGATAACGAAGCCGACGATTGGTCAATCTACGACGCCCAACGCGAAGCAAATGGCGAGCCGTTCTTCTTCCACACAGACACGGAAACCTGGCACGAATATCCCGATGGCGCCGACGGTGACAAAACCGATGTCCAACTAACCTGGCCCGAGGTCTGGGCCAACATGTCCATGCGCTACATGGCCTACAACACCTATTACCGGCTCGATTACGATGCTGAAGTTTACTACGACTACCGTCTTGAGACATTCGACTCGATCGGCAGCAGCACCAAGAACACTCGCACGTCTGCAATCTGCAAGTCCGCGCGCGACGCAGGGATCATCGTGTACTCAATCGGATTTGAGACTGATGAGGCCGGGGACGCAACTCTGCTCGATTGCGCATCGGACGACGCTTATTTCTTCGAGGCGGCAAGTGATTGCGAGAATATGGCGCCCGGTGAACAGTGCATCGCCGAGGTTTTCCGCACAATCGCGGGCCAGATCAACCAGTTGAAGCTGCTGAACTAAAATGGTGCCGCTTCTCAAAGTCCTGCGCGTGCTCCGCCCGTTTTTCAAGCGAGACGAAGGCAGCTCGACCGTCGAGTTCGTGATCATTTTCCCGGTCTTCATGACGGTCATGCTCTCGTCAGTAGAGGCCGGGGTTCTGATGCTGCGCCATGTGATGCTTGAGAGGTCGCTGGATCTTGTGGTGCGAACGCTGCGTCTTGGGATTGACCCGCCAGCGGACGAAGTCGAACTGCTGGAAGACGTCTGCGAAAACGTCATGTTGATCCCCGACTGTGCGAACGTGTTGCGCGTGGAATTGACCCGCGTCAGCACAGCATCGTGGAACGTGCCGACGACGGGTGTGACCTGCGTACAGCGGGGCGAAGAGCTACAGCCGCTTTTGAATTACACTCTCGGTGCGGACCACGACATCATGCTGGTTCGCGTCTGCGCTGTGGTGGACCCGTTTTTCCCGACCACGGGATTGGCGATGCGCCTGCCGCTTGACGATTCAGGAGGTTACGCGCTGGTCTCGTCTTCCGCCTTCGTGAATGAGCCAAGCTGAGGAGAGCAGAGCGATGAAAGTCTTGGGCAGACAGTTGCGCAAGTTCCTTGCCGATGGGCAGGGCACCCTTTCCGTCGAGACGGCCCTTGTATTTCCGCTCTTGCTTTGGGCCTACGGCGGCACGTTCGTGTTCTGGGATGCCTTTCGCGCACAGAACGTGAACCTTAAAGCCGCCTACACGATATCGGACGCGCTTTCGCGCGAAACATCGGCCGTGAACGAAGACTATCTGGATGGGCTGAATGATATCTACGCCTTCCTGACGGACTCCAACCATCCGGTTCGGATGCGCGTCACGACGATCAAATGGGACGAGGCGGACAACCAATTTGAGGTCATATGGTCCGAGTCGACCTCTGAAAGCTGGGCAAAACACACGATTGCCACGCTCAATGCAAATGCGCATCAGATCCCCGCAATGGCGTCCGGAGACTTGGCCGTTCTGGTCGAAACGCAGATGGCCTATGAGCCGTTTCTAAGCGTTGTCGATGCGCGTATCTTTGAGAACTTCATCGTCACCCGCCCGCGCTTTGGACCGCAGTTGGTTTGGGAAAACGATGACGGTACGACCTTGGGCGGTGATGATGACACCGCGACGGTGTCGGACGTCTGAAAATCCGGCACGCTTGCGCCGGACTTACGGCTCCGGATCTTCTTCGGACCGCAGGCGCAGAATTTCTATGAATTCCGCCATGGCGCGGGCCTGACCTGCCCCGACTATGCCGCCGACACCCACGCGCCGCCCGATCCGCCACCAGAGGCCCGGCACCCAGGCTCGATCTTGGCTATCGCGGAGATGCACGACAAATCCCGCCGAAGGCTTCATGGCCAAAGCGCCCCGTTCAACTTTGGCGATGTCCTTGATCTGCGCCAGAACACGGGTGCCGCCGCCGGTTTCGAAAAGCGCTTCGGGCGTCAGTTCCAGAGTGGTCAGCCGCGCCCGCCACATGCGTGCTGTCAGAAAAAAGGTACCAAGCCCACAGCCCGCGAAAAACAGACGCCCAATGCCTGATCCCTGATCTCCCAGTGCAATAGCAATCAGCGTCACGGAAAGACATCCTGTGAGAGCCACGCCAAGCAATAGGCGCGGCCATGCGGGCGCAAGGCTGAATACGACCTCGCCCGGCTTCGCGTAGGCGGCTTCATCCGGTTTCATGCGACTTGGTTAAACGCGGTTCACATGCGGGAAAAGACACTATATCTTGTGTCGGCTTGCGCCATACTTTCGAGATGCTGACCAAATGCGCAATTTTAAGTTGCAAGCGCGCAACATTTGGCGGCATCCCGCCGACAAACCGCCGCCCTTTGAATCGCACCACTTGCAAATTGTCCGGGCCAACACTTGATGACAGGAAGCAGCGTCGGCCATTACGGGCTGTTTGTGCGGTCAGCGAGGGCGCTGCAATTGAGCAGTAGAAAACCGTGCGTGTACGAAATTGATACCGCGACCCACGAAGGAGAGCGAAAATGAGAAAGATTATCGCAGCAGTGATTGCGTCCGCAGCCACTGGAACAATGGCGATGGCAGACGGACCCGCACCCGCGGTGGTCGAACCCGAGGTGAGCGTTCCGGTGGTCCCGCTCGCACCTTGGGAAGGCGGCTATGTGGGCGGCCAACTTGGGTATGGCTTCAGCGAGCTTGACCTGGATTCAGACGACCTGCGCAACCTGGATGATGCCGATGGCTTTATTGGCGGTCTTATGGCCGGCTACCTTTGGAGCCTTGGTAACGGCTGGTATGCGGGCCCGGAACTTCAGTATGACTTTGCTGACCTATCCATCACCGACCCCGACACCGGTGACAGCGCTGATTTCGATGAAATCGGTCGCCTTAAGGTACGTGCGGGTAAAGAGCTGGGCGACGGTCTGCTTTATGGTACGACCGGTTTGGCCTACGGCAGTATCGGCGGTGGCGCCCTGAATTCGGTCGACGATCTGTCCGGTGACGATCAGGGTTACCTATTTGGCTTTGGCTACGACTATCTTCTGTCTGAGAGCTTCGCCATCGGCGCTGAATACATGTACCATGTGTTCGACAGCATCGGCGACGCCGGAGCAGAGGTGAACGTGAACACCGTGCACTTGCGCGGCATGTTCCGGTTCTAAGGAACCGCCGACCCGCGAAAATGGGCCGCTTCTTACAGGAGCGGCCCTTTTTAGGGCTGCACCACCACTTCCGCCCCCTGCTGGGGCGGTTCATCATCGGCCATCTCGGCCGGAAACCCGTCAGCACGAATTTCGAGCCCTGTGGTTTCTTCCAAACGTTTGATTACGTTCGGTGAAAGCTCATCCGGCCCAAAACGCGCGATAGCGTCGGCAAAGATCTCAATCAGCTTTGGATTAAGCTCGATTGGCACCCCCGCGCGGTCGGCCACGTCCTGAAACAGCCCGATGTCCTTGGCGACGAGCCCCATCGTGAAGGATATGTCGCGACTGCCGTTCAGGATAACCTGGCTTTCGGTCTCGTGGACAAAAGACGTTCCAGACGAAATGGCAATGGCATGATAGGCTGTCGCCAGGTCCATGCCTGCGCCGGCAGCGACCGTTAGCGCTTCGGCGCAACTGACCAGATTGGCAGTGGCCAGATAGTTTGTGATGACCTTCAAGACGCTGGCAGTGCCGATGGGACCGGTATGCAAAATGCGCCGTCCCATGATCGTCAGCAGCGGCAGCATGGTCTCGAAAGTCTCTCTTTCGCAACCGGCAAAAATTGAAATGTTGCCGGTGGCCGCACGGTGGCATCCGCCCGAGACGGGGCAGTCGATCGCCTGCCCGCCACGCGCGGCCACCAACTGGCCCAACCGCTCAACCTCTGCCGCGTCGGTGGTCGACATCTCTGCCCAGATCTTGCGCTCACGCACCTGCGGTAGCATCTCGACCATGACCGCATCGCTTGCGGCTGGACTGGGCAGGCAGGTGATCACCACGTCCGATGCGGCCATCATGTCCGCCGGGCTGAGACACGCCAGCGCGCCACGGGCAACGAATTCGGCGACCCGCGCGCCGTCAAGATCATGCACCGAAAGATCGACGCCGTCGCGCAACAGGCTTCCCGCAAGCTTTCCGCCGACGTTTCCCAATCCAATAAAACCGACCCTCATTCCGCGCCTTTCTTGCGTCTGCAGGATGTGCGTTCGCATATATCGTGTGCCGCCCGCATCCAGCGGGCTGCGCCGTTTCCGTCACCAGCGGGTTCGAACGAGACGGCCAGTCGCAGCATAGTTACACTCAGGCCGCCTTTACGGCCCGGCGCACCATATGCCAGTAAATACGCTCAACGCGCTCGCGCGTCAGCCGTCCACCGTCGCGGTACCAGGTATTCACACCCGTCAACATCGCGATCAGAGCCATGGTTGTCAGGCGGACATCGGCAACCGAAAACACTCCCTTGCGCTGCCCGTCGCGCAAAATGTCCTCCAAGACGCTTTCGTAGTCACGACGCAGTCTTTCCACCACGCTGTAGTTTTCGGGCGCCAGGTTTCTGAGTTCCATATAGGCGATAAAGACGGCATCCGGACGATCCAGGTGAAACCGGATATGGAACCGCGCAAAGCTTTCAAGCGCCTGAAGTGGAAGATCTGGACAGGGCTCCTGGTTCCAGGCTTCAAGGAGCTCTTTCAGGTGACCCACCATGAGCTCTGCCAAAAGACTTTGTTTATCAACCGTATAATTGTAAAGCGCGCCAGCCTGCACACCGACCTCGGCTGCAATCTGCCGCATGCTGACAGCTGCATACCCGTGCCGTGCAAAAAGGCGCTCCGCTGCCGCATGAACCCTTGGTCCGGTGGTTTCTGAATGGGATCCTGCGGTGCGCGCCATGGGTGTATCGTTTACTGAACGCTTGTTCATTTCAAGACCCAAGGCATCCTTCCGGGCATATCTTGCGCCAATTCGCGGCCCACCCTATGGAATGAAGCATGAGATCCGTGCGCACACTCGTGACCTGTATTGGAATTGCCGGCTGCACCAGCTTTCCGGAACTGGATGCGTTGACAAATGATGCTGCCCGCAAAGCGCCCTATCCGCGCCTTGCGCCGTTCGAGGATATCGTCGCCGTCCCTGCCCCGCGCATCGACGCGAAAACGCAGGAGCTTATCGCCTGGCGGGCGTCTCGGCTGCGCGCTAAGACAAATGAAATAAATCGTGCCGACGGAAGCGACGATAGCCGCGCACGTATTGCCGCGGCCAGCGACCGTTTCGAGGCGCTGCGCCCGGTTTCGGAAGAAGCCGGTGCGGTGCCGGCAGCCGAATGATTGCACAAGTTCCGGCGGCCAGATAACAGAGCGTCTGAAATTCATCTTGCAGCCGGAGCCGTCCATGAAAGAGCCCCTCCGCCTTGGGATTGCCGGTTTGGGCACCGTTGGAACCGGCGTTGTTAAGATCCTGCAGTCCCACGCCACCCAATTGGCTGAAAGAACCGGTCGCTCTTTGCTGATTTCGGCCGTTTCCGCCCGCACCAGACACAAGGACCGCGGCGTGGATCTTTCAGGCTACGCTTGGGAGGACGACCCGGTCGCCATGGCACAACGCGACGATGTTGATGTTTTCGTCGAGCTGATGGGGGGCAGTGACGGCCCCGCCAAAGCTGCGACCGAGGCAGCGCTGAGCGCAGGCAAGGACGTCGTGACCGCCAATAAGGCCATGTTGGCCATTCACGGCCAGGCGCTGGCAGAACTTGCCGAGAAAGAGGCCCGGGTCCTGCGCTTTGAAGCCGGTGTCGCGGGTGGCATTCCTTGTGTCAAAGTACTGACCGAAGGTCTGGCCGGGAATGCCACCACGCGGGTCATGGGCGTCATGAATGGCACCTGCAACTATGTCCTAACGCGGATGGAAGGGGCTGGCCTGCCCTACGCAGAGGTATTCCGCGAAGCAGGCGAACTTGGATACCTTGAGGCCGACCCGACGCTTGACGTTGGTGGCATAGACGCCGGCCATAAACTGGCCCTGCTGGCGTCCATCGCTTTCGGAACCAGAGTGGATTTCGACGGCGTCAAGCTGGAAGGCATAGAGCGGATTTCGATCGATGACATCCGGCACGCTGCGGACATGGGGTTCCGCATAAAATTGCTTGGCGTCGCACAGATGAATGACGCGGGTCTGGAACAGCGTATGACGCCCTGCCTTGTTCCCGCGCAGTCCCCATTTGGGCAGCTGCAGGGCGCGACCAATATGGTCGTGTTCGAAGGCGATGCCGTCGGTCAGATCGTGCTGAGGGGCGCTGGCGCGGGCCAAGGCCCGACAGCCAGCGCGGTAATGTCGGATATCTGCGATATCGCACGCGGCATTCGGGTGAACACGTTTGGGCAGCCGGCGGCATCGATGCGGGCCGCCAATGCCGTGGCCAGCGGCGCTCCTGCCCCCTATTACCTCCGCATGACGCTACGCGACCAACCTGGGGCTCTGGCCGAGATCGCGAAAGTACTTGGAGAAGTGGGGATATCCATCGATAGGATGCGCCAATACGGGCACCAGGGCGACGAGGCGCCGGTACTGATCGTTACGCACAGTTGCGACCGGTCGGCATTGGACACTGCGATCTCTGGTTTCGCGGCAACTGGCGTTATGGTCGGCGCACCGGTCGCACTTCGGATCGAAACGGTCTGAACCGCGCCCAATCTCCTAATCCCTTGTGGGCCGCTGCACGCAGAGTTAGGGAATGACCACGGGCGGACCAATTTCAGGAGCACAAGATGCCAGAGCATTCTCAGTTTCAGGACCGGATGCTTTCATTGGGCCTTGCACGCGTCAGCGAAGCCGCCGCGCTCGCTTCGGGAGGGTTGATCGGGCGGGGCGACGAAAAAGCCGCCGACCAGGCCGCGGTCGATGCCATGCGCGGGCAGTTGAACATGCTCGACATAGACGGCGTGGTGGTGATCGGCGAAGGCGAACGCGACGAAGCGCCCATGCTTTACATTGGCGAAAAGGTGGGCACCGGATCGGGCCCGGCCGTCGACATTGCGCTGGATCCGCTTGAGGGCACCTCCCTTACAGCCAAGGACATGCCCAATGCCCTGGCCGTGATCGCCATGGGGCCCCGCGGATCGATGCTGCACGCACCGGACGTCTACATGGACAAACTCGCGATCGGGCCCGGTTTTCGGACCGGCGTTGTCACGCTGGATATGTCGCCGGGTGAACGTGTGACGGCCCTGGCCGCCGCCAAAGGCTGTTCGACCAAGGACATCACGGTCTGTGTCCTAGACCGCGACCGGCACCACGCCATGATTGATGAGGTGCGTTCAACCGATGCGGCCATCCGCCTGATCACCGATGGTGACGTGGCCGGTGTCATGCATTGTGCCGAGGCAGCCCGCACGGGGATCGACATGTACATGGGGTCGGGCGGCGCGCCCGAAGGCGTTCTGGCGGCGGCGGCGCTGAAATGCATGGGCGGCCAGATATTTGGCCGGCTTACCTTCCGGAACGACGACGAAGAAGCGCGGGCAAAGAAGGCCGGGATCAAAAACCTCGACCGCGTTTACACGCGTGACGACATGGTCACCGGCGACGTGATCTTTGCGGCAACGGGCGTGACCGACGGATCGCTTTTGCCCGGCATACACCGCGAGATCGGGTATCTGACCGCCGAGACCCTGCTGATGCGATCAAAGACCGGGTCCGTCCGGCGCATGATCTATCGCAACCCGACCGGCTGAAACATTGGATCCAGCTTTCCTGGGTGTCAGCCAATCGCTTACCGGCCGGCGATGGCAGGGCCCGGCGGCCGAAACGCTGCGCCGCGCCGAACAATTGGCCCAGGAAACAGGCCTACCAGCCGCGGTTTGCGGTGTCCTGGCCGAACGGGATGTGGCACCGGCCGAGATATCTCAGTATCTGTCGCCTAAAATCAGGGATCTCCTGCCGGATCCACGACGGCTAAAGGACGCCTCTGTCGCCGCTGAGCGACTGAACGCAGCCGTGGAGCGCGCCGAAAGAGTCGCCATTTTTGCCGACTATGACGTGGATGGCGGGGCCTCTGCCGCGCTGCTAATAAATTGGCTTCGCCAGCTTGGTCGCGGCGCCACGCTCTATGTCCCCGACCGTATCGACGAAGGCTACGGACCCAATGCCCCCGCCATGGCCGAACTCGCCGCCGCCCATGATCTTATCATCTGTGTGGACTGCGGAACCCTGAGCCACGACGCGCTGGCCGCTGCCGGGGGTTTAGCGGATGTGATTGTCCTTGATCACCACCTGGGCGCGGAAACACTTCCGCCCGCATTGGCGGTCGTCAATCCCAATCGTCAGGACGAAACAGGTGACTTGGGTCACCTGTGCGCCGCTGCTGTGGTTTTTCTTGTTCTCGTTGACGCGCGAAGACAGCGAAAGGCCGCAGGCGCAACCGCCCCGGATCTGATGGAGTGCCTGGATCTTGTGGCCCTTGCAACCGTCGCGGATGTGGCGCCACTCATCGGCGTCAATCGGGCCTTCGTAAAACAGGGGCTAAAGGTCATGGCCGGGCGCGGCCGTCCCGGGCTGGTCGCACTCGCCGACACCGCAAAGCTCGACAGCGCACCCAAGTCCTATCACCTGGGTTACGTCCTGGGCCCGCGCATAAACGCGGGCGGCCGGATCGGACAAGCGGATCTCGGTGCGCAGCTTCTGTCGACCGACGATGCCGGCGCGGCACGTGTCCTCGCCGAGAGACTTGAGGCGCTGAATGCTGAACGGCGCGAAATCGAAACAGCAGTACGCACTTCTGCTCTCGCCCAGGCTGAAGCACGCGGCGACACCGGTCCACTGGTCTGGGCCGCAGGTGACCACTGGCATCCGGGCGTTATAGGTATCGTTGCCGCCCGCCTCAAAGAGACATTTGGTCGACCTGCGCTGGTCTTTGGCTTCGATGACGCATCCGGCAAAGGGTCTGGGCGATCCGTTCCGGGCGTCGATCTCGGTGCGGCCATTCAGCGATTGGCCCGGGACGGTTTCATAGAGAAAGGCGGCGGCCACCGGATGGCGGCTGGGCTGTCACTGCGCCGCGATCAGCTGGAGCCGGCAATGGCGCGCCTTTCCGAGCTGCTGGCGCGGCAGGGTCCGGGTCAGGAAGGCGCCGCGTCGCTTCGTATCAATGGCCTCTTGTTGCCCGAGGCGGCCAGCGTGTCACTGGTCGAGACCCTTGAACAGGCCGGACCCTATGGCGCCGCGGCGCCTGCACCGCGCTTTGCCTTTCCCGATTGCCGGATCCTCGATGTCCGCCAGATTGGTCAGGGCCATCTGAAATTGCGTTTTGGAGACGGTCATTCGAAGCCAAATGAAGCCGTCGCTTTCGGCGCCTGGGAAAGCGAGCTGGGCATCGGCCTAGCTAAGCAAACCGGTGCGCTTTTTCACCTGGCGGGTCGGCTGGAACTCAACAGCTGGGGGGGGCGAACCACAGTGCAACTCAGTCTGGAAGATGCGGCGCCGGCGGGCGTTCCATAGCGGCTGACATACCCAATCGCCAACGAAGGGTATTCGCCCAAGAATCCCCTTGCCCTTCCAAGTGCTATTGCCTAAGAAACGCCGGCGCCGGCCCGTTCGTCTATCGGTTAGGACGCCAGGTTTTCAACCTGGAAAGAGGGGTTCGATTCCCCTACGGGCTGCCATCATTTCCAGGAAAACCCTGACTGCACGACCGACGATCTTCGGCGACCCTATCGCGCCCTCGTCTCTGTTATAAGCTTTGTCGGGCTGTGCCGCGTCCTTAAATGGAAATTGATCCCGATAACCCGCACGCGCCGCGAGCGTACGCCTGAGTGCGTCGCAGCGAATTGCATTCAAAGAACCCAACAGGTACGCGTCCCGCGCATGCCGAGGCCCTGTTTCACGACATGGGATTAAGCCAGATCAGCCCTGTCAAAAGAGCATCGCGCACTCCAGGTAAAAGAAAGAAACCAGCAACCGCCAAAAAGAGTGCAATTCTTGCGTAACGTTTGAACAGACGGTGCCGGGAGACCGCGACCAGTCCCATTAGGAGACCGATGGGGACACCGAAAACGAGCCAAACGGACACACCCACGGCGTTTAACGCCGCGCCAACCTGCCAGCACAAACAGATCGCAAGGACTGCGAATACCGATTTGGTAAAACTAAATGGCTCCGCCGGGCCGCTGGCGCGCGATGCCGCATTCAGGCGTTCGTCACTTGCCCGCATACTTGCCCGCATACTTGCCAGCGTGCTGTCGTGGTGCTGACGAAGCTCGCGACCCATCGCGTGTTCTTTGCTATAAGGATCGCCGCCCGTTCCGCCCCAGTACCCGGAAGACCCACTGTCGTCATCCCGTCCCATGGCCAAACCTCACAAAATGACTTCGGACTATATTGAGGAACGATACTTCATTGCGGCAAGAGATGACAGCGTTCATGATGGCCTTATCGAGGCCTAGACACAACCTTACAGAGACTTTAGCTCCGCCGCGACTGGCAAGCGGGATGACCGGGATTTTCCGAGGTCATGGCTGGGGCAGGCTTCCGCCAAAGACAGCGCCCCTGAGTCCGGCTCAGTCACGCCTTGGTTCAAACCGACGAGGCCGGCGGCCGCAGGCGTAGGTACTACACCCTGATATCCTTCGCAAATAGACCAAGACGTAGGCTACTGGATGTCGGCTTGCGCTAACCGCTGCCCTTAGCGAGGTACCGGAATCCTGCTCCGGTGACGGGAAAACACCACTAACTTTTCCGAACATGCTTTGCCATGGCGGCCCTGCTTCGATGTAACTAAGTAACACTTAAAGTGAGTCCTCCGGAGCGCCCATGCCGATACCAACAACAATTCTGAACGGCTTCCTTGGCGCAGGGAAAACCACCCTTTTGCAGAACCTCTTGGTGCAGGCCCGTGGTTTGCCGGACGTAACACTTGGGGTTGTCGTGAATGAAATGAGCACGCTCGATGTCGACGGCTCCGTGCTCGACACAAGCGAGGTCATTTCCCGCAAGAGCCCGCATTTCGCTTCAATCCCGGGCGGAAGCATCAGCAGCACCGACGGACTACCTCGCTTCAAAAAAGCCGTGCACGATGTTTTGGGCGACCGGAAAGTCAGCCATCTTTTGATCGAAACCTCTGGAAGCACACATCCCTGGCCATTGCTGAGCGCAATCCGCGAGATGCCGGAACTGCGGCTTCACGGGTTTCTATCGGTCGTGGACAGCGTGGTACTTTGGCAGGACCATGATTTTGGACGCGCGATCCATCCGAACGCCAGTGGCAACCTTCAAGCCGGACGGCGCGGCATTGAGAACCTTCTGGCCGAACAAATCATGTTTGCCAGTCGCGTCCTGCTTAGCAAGAGCGACAAGGTCTCGCGCGATGTCTTGCAACAGGTGGCCGAAGCCGTGCATCCGCTGAACCCGTTTGCCGACATTCTTGCCATGCAATGGGGCAATCTCAGCCTTGAGAAGATCCTCGCCATGCCGGAATATGATTTCGCCCGTGTCGAAACCCTTGGCGCCGAATTGGCCCAGTGGGACGCAGAGCACGGCGGCGCGACCATCGCGCAACCGGAAAGTTACGAGATCTCCAGCCGCGTCTTGCGCAATCCGCGCCCGTTTCACCCCCAACGGCTGTGGGATGTCTATAACAAGTTCCTTGGTATCGGCATCTATCGCAGCAAAGGTTTTTTCTGGCTTCCAACGCGCGACAATCTGGTGCTGCTCTGGAACCAGACCGGCGGAAGCGTCGGGCTGGAAATCGTCAACTACTGGAAAATCAGCGCGCTTGAGGACAAAAGTCTTAATCTGTCCGACTGGGAAAAAGAGGGCATGAAGGAAAAGCTCGCCAAAGCGCATCCCGACTTTGGAGACCGTCGCTGCCAGCTTACTGTGATCGGAAACGAGGCGGAACTCGACGCCTTTGTCGGCGAGCTTGAGACTTGCTTTTGCACCGACGCAGAGATCGCCGCCTGGAAAAAGGGAGAGGCTTTCCCCGATCCCTGGCCGAAGAGCGTGGCAACACTCAAAGCAGAGTGACGGCGAATACGCCGCCCGCAAACGAGAGACAAAGGGTCGTCCGTCTGTACGGTAACCGGTTGTTCTGGTCGCGCTCCGGGCTATGATGGCGAGTAGCCTTTGGGCACTTAAAGCCCGCCAACGCCAACAAAATCCGTTTACCAAGACATGAGGAAACGATGTCTTTCGTTCCGACCACATATGACGAATGGAAACACTGCATCACCGTGAAATGCGACATCCCCTTGACGCCAAGCTATGTTCAGGAACGGATCGCGGCGCTAGGAGACGATAAGGACTACCACACCCAGAAATTTATTGAACGCTGGGGACCGGCGCATCACGCGCGCACGCTTGCGTGGTTTCGACAGGCGGCCGATGACCTTGATAGCGCCTAAGACCTAACCCAGCCCGGGGCGGACTTCGCGCCGCGCAAGCAGGACCTGCCGCAGGACTGTGAGGTGCGGGATCTCAACCAGCATTCCGATGACCAAAGCTGCCAGGATGAGCGGCTGATCAGGTAACGCCGCCGCAGTAATGACGAGCATCAGCGGAGCATTGCGGGCGGCCATGGTCATGGCGAGAAGCGCGCGCTGCGGGTAGGCCAGGTGGGCCAGTCGCGCAAGTCCTTCGCCAACAAGGAATGTTGCGGTGAAAAACAGAAAAACCGCCAATGAAATCAGCGCAAAGCTGTGGAGGTGGTCCGCAATCAAGCCAACGTTTGCAGCAAAAATCTGGAAGATCAGGACCGCAAGGGCAAAGGGGACGAACCGACCGGTCCATTCTAAGAGGGTCCCAAAGGCCTCGCTTGGCATTGTCTTTTCCAGCCCAAAGCGTAAAGCCTGTGCCGCGATCAGCGGCAGCAGAAACCACTGCGCGAGAATGCCGGGGATCGTCGTTAAATCCACCAGACCCGTGTGCTGGGTAAACAGCCAAATCCAGACCGGGAAAAGCAACAACTGGGTGATCAGGTTTAAAGGTATCAGGGCCGCCCCAAGCTCGATGTCACCGTCGGCCATCTGCGTGAACCCAAGAAACCAGTCCGTGCATGGTGCAAGGAAATAGATCATCAAGCCTGCAAAAAGCAGGGGTTGGTTGGGCAAAACAAGGCTTGCGATGGCTAAGCCAATAAAAGGTACAATCAGGAAGTTTGCGCCCCAAGCGAGCGCCAGAAACCGAAGTTTGCCGACGGCCTGGAAAACGGCGTCCAGTCGCAAGTCAAAAAAGAGCAGGCAGATCATGACCAGGAGGGTCGCGTCTACGCCGCGTGACGCAGCTTCGCCGGCAGAAGGCGCAGAAAGGCCAAGAATGACACCTGCCAGTATGGCGCCAAGAAAAACTCCGGCCACGCCGCCCGCGGCAGGGCCGTTCTCGTTTTCGCTCCGGCCATTTGCAGCCTGAGACGGCGTATCTTCTAGAGACATATGCCTCAGACCTCTACATTCGCTATCAGCGCCATCTGCCGCCGCTCAACACAAGCATTTGTCATCATCGCAGCAGGTCAGATCGTCCAGGAACATGTTATTGTCATAGTAGATCTCAAGCGGCGTGGTATCGACGCCCATACGTCCGGCGATAGCGTGCGCCACGACGGCGAAACGCTGCCGGAACTTATAGATAAAGCAAAAGAGATGCCCTTGGTGCGACACCTCTGGACCCACCAGAAAAAGCCCGGGCATGGCAGTGGATTCATCCTGCGCGGTCAGCATCGGTATGCCGTCGGGGTCGTAGTCGAACCATTCCGATACCCGCGCGGTCCCAGAGCCAAAACCCGTGGCCAAAACAGGCGGCCCTTCTGACAACCATGATCGTCCGTCGCCTGCCAGGATGTGAATGCCATCCTTCTCCTGCTCCAATGCGATGATCTCGGCATCCGGTAACAGCGTGATCGACAGACACTGTCTGAACACATTCAAGCGCTGCTGGGTATAGGGAGACAGGCTGCGGCTCGGGTCCTTATCGCCGTCGAGCCACGGGGCACCGCGGTCAAGCACGACGACCTCTTTGCCCTTCTGTGCAATCCCGATGGCCGCGTCCACCCCGCTCTCGTATCCGCCGATCACATAGACCACGTCTTCGGCAATCTCGTTCCAGCTCTTGAAGGTGCCATAATGATGGCCAAGCTCGGCACCGGGCAATCCGCCACCCGATGGCGCGCCAAAATGGCCGCAGGCCCAGATGACAAAATCCGCAGTGAACGTTCCCCGGCTGGTATCGATTGAAAAGCCGTCATCCTTCGGCTTGATGGTGTGCACATCGACGCCGCACTGGACATTGAGGCCAAACGCCTCTGAAGCGTATTCCAGGTATTTCGCATAGGTGCGACCGTCTGGATGTTCGGAACGAAGCGACCAGCCGGGTGAACTATCGAAGCTAATGGCGTTGAGATCGGTCACGCCAAAGACGTTGCCGGGGAAGGACGGTGTCAACAGGCGGGTCTCGGCCGGCCAGTCAAGAAAGCTCTGACCAATTTTCCCCCGTTCCAGTACCCAGACGTCCGGAATCGCTAGATCCCTTAAGACCCTGGCGACACCCAGACCCGCCGGTCCTGCACCAATGACAGCAACGTTCATATGTTCTGGAAAATGAATTCCGTTTTCGCGGATCATCGGCGCGGTCCCAAAACGCGGGCTGTTGGGTCACAGCCGCGTTCATCCAGACCATTTTGGCAATACCTGTCTGTCCTTGGCACAAATGCCATTGTCTCTCCCGTCGTCACCGCCAATGATTCCGCGCCCCCAAGTGTGTGCGCGCGTGGCCTATGCGTCTTTCAGGCTGGGGCTTTACACCCTGGCAGTGCGGGCGCCATCGCGACCAAATTCCTGGACGCAGCACCGCACATCCAAGGTGTTATAGTATAACATTTTTGCAGTGCAATATCCCTTCTGGAGTGAAACTGACAGGTGCGTCACCCCGCTGCACCTCGGGTGCAACTCGCAGCTTCATTGCCAGGGCTGCGAACACTTGCCGAACTGAGTTTGGACCGCGGTCGGGCAGTTAGCACCTCAGGGCTTTTCCGCCTCTTGCACTTCCGCGATTGTTGTCGCAGCCAGCCGCGCGACGAAGCTTTCTTCAATCCCGGCGATCATGCTTGAGACGCGGCGGTGCAGCGCATCCTCGACCGAACAGGATGGTGCATCATCTGGTGCATCAGTCGCTATCAATCGCTCGCCCAAGGCAAGGTAAACGTCTGCCAGCGTGATATTCTTCGGATCGCGCGCAAGACGCCATCCGCCGGTCGGCCCCTTTTCCGATTGCACGATCCCCGCCTCTCTCAATTTGCCCAAAACCCGGCGCACAACGACGGGGTTCGTGCCGGCATGATCGGCGATGATGGACGAGGTTCTGACGCGATCATCCGCTGCCATGTGGCCAAGAGTGTGAAGAGCGAGCGCGAGCCGGCTGTTACGCTTCATTCGTCAGTCCTTTTTCACCCCAAACGTAACATCTGAGATTGCGAATAGATCGTAACTCTTTAAATTACGATTCTTCCAAAGAGCAGATTATGGGCTGATAGCATGCAGGACACGGTTATCGTAGGTGGTAGTTTCGCCGGCTTGTCCGCCGCCCTACAGCTTGGCCGCGCTCGGCGCAAAGTGACCGTGGTAAATTCCGGCAGCCCACGCAACGCACCGTCGCAGGCAGCGCACGGCGTGCCGGGCTGGGACGGCACCAAACCCGCCAACATTCTTGAGAAGTTTCGAAACGATGTGGATGCCTACCCTTCAATCGGTTTTGTCGAAGACAAAGTGACACGGGTGCAGGCCATCGATGGCGGCTTCGAGGTTGCGATGGCCTCTACCAAAGTTGTGAAGTCAAAGCGCATTATCCTTGCGCACGGCGTCCACGACACGCTTCCCGACATTCCCGGGGCACGGGAAGCCTGGGGACGGACGCTTTTGCACTGCCCTTATTGCCACGGCTATGAGGTACGGGATCGCCCCCTTGCCGTTCTTGCGAACCACGCCATGTCCGGCCACCAAGCCGAGCTGCTCCGTTCTGACTGGAGTGACGAAGTCACCGTTCTTACCGGCACTGCCGGCGACTTCGACATCAACTCCGTAGAAGAAAACAGATTTTCGCACGACCCTCGGTCCGTTGTCCGCCTGGCCTCCGGCAACTCAGGCGTCACCGTCACATTCCAAGACGGGCAAACAGCAGAGTTTGCAGCCATTTTTGTTGCGCCCCGGGTCAGCTTTGGCGGCACGCCCGCCGCAGATCTTGGCTGCGCCACAGCAGACGGACCGTTGGGGCCGTACGTTCAGGTAGGTCTGATGGGCCAGACCTCAGTCGCCGGGGTCTTTGCCGCAGGCGACTGCGCCCGTCCGGGACACAATGTTACTTCCGCCATCGGGGATGGAGCGACCGCCGGCATCGGTTGCCACCAATCTCTGATCTTTCCCACCTTCGTTCAGCCGCTAGAGGATTCCAGCCATGACTGACGCACGACTACCTGTAACCGTTCTCTCAGGCTTTCTGGGCGCCGGTAAGACCACACTTTTGAACCGTGTGCTCAATAACCGCGAAGGGCGCCGCGTCGCCGTAATCGTCAATGACATGTCCGAGGTGAACATTGATGCAGACCTCGTGCGGGCCGATACGGAACTCAGCCGAACGGATGAAACGCTGGTCGAGATGTCCAACGGCTGCATTTGCTGCACGTTGCGCGATGACCTCTTAGAGGAAGTACGGCGCCTGGCTGAGGACGGACGATTTGACTATCTGCTGATCGAGTCGACCGGCATATCTGAGCCGCTGCCCGTTGCAGCCACTTTCGATTTCCGCGACGAACACGGGCAAAGCCTGTCAGATGTCAGCCGACTGGATACCATGGTGACTGTGGTCGACGCAGTTAACCTATTGGAAGACTACACCAGCCACGATTTCCTTAGCGACCGTGGCGAGACGGTGGGCGAAGAGGATGACCGCACGCTAGTCAACCTATTGGTTGAGCAGATTGAATTCGCCGATGTCGTTATCCTGAACAAAACCGCTGACGCCGGGGTTCAGCGGACAAATGCGGCACGCCAGATCATCCGCTCCCTCAATGCCGATGCGAAGATAATTGAGACTAATCATTCACATGTGGCCAGCACCGAAATTCTCGATACCGGCCTTTTCGATTTTCAGAAGGCTCATGAACACCCGATGTGGGCAAAGGAGCTTTATGGCTTTGCCGACCATACGCCGGAGACAGAGGAATACGGCGTGGCAAGTTACGTCTACCGGGCGCGTCAACCGTTTGAGCCGGAAAGGATCCTGAAGGTCCTCAACGGAGAACTTCCCGGTGTAATCCGTGCAAAAGGGCACTTCTGGATTGCTACGCGACCGACATGGGTCGCCGAGTTTTCACTGGCGGGAAGCCTTTCTTCAATCAAACCGCTCGGCACGTGGTGGGCCTCGGTTCCGCGTGACCGCTGGCCAACCCATGACGCGGCACGCTCCTATATGGCAGATCACTGGCAAGAGCCCTGGGGGGACCGCCGCCAAGAACTGGTTTTCATCGGGTCCGGCATCGACTGGCGTGCGCTCAAGGCGACACTCGATTCCTGCCTTGTCCCCGAAAACATCGCCCCAGGTCCGGATGCGCTGCCCGACTTTCCCGATCCGTTCCCAGCCTGGCGGCGCACAGAGGAGGCCGCATGACGCTTCACAGCGAAGTCGAGAAAGGCACAATCCCGGGCGTTGGTGTGACCACGTCACCCAAGGGCCTGTCCTACATTTCAAACCCGAGCTGTGCAGCGACCATTTGGCGCCGCCAGCCTTTGGAGAGTTTTCAGACTTGGATCGACGATCTGAGTTGTGACCAGCTGCCAAGGGCGCGCGTTATTCTGCGCCAAGAGATGGTCCGCGATGCCATGGCGGACATCGTGGATGCGGCCGGACTGCCAGATTGCCAAGAACGTAATATGCTGGCTGACGACGTGGCGGCCCTGGCGAACATTTTCGCCGCCGTGATGGATGCCCCGTATCTTCGTCTGCGCCTGGACGTGATTTGCACCAATGCTTGTCGGAATTTTCATATCGATGCCGTCACCGCCAGGCTGATCTGCACCTACCGCGGTAGCGGGACGCAGTACGGGACCTCTGCGGACGGATTAGAGCCACACAACATTGACGGTGTTCCAACCGGTTCGCCAATGATCATGCGCGGAACGCTCTGGCCCTGCAGTCCAAATCGCGCGCTCCGCCATAGGTCCCCGCAAATCGAAGGTACAGGCGAGACACGGCTCGTGCTTGTGCTCGACCCGGTGACGGATCCGGCGTCCGAGATGGACCAACACCTTTTGCACTAAGCCATTTTAAATATTGGGAGATCTGCCATGAAAACACGCGCTGCCATTGCTTGGGAACCGAACCGACCGCTGGAAATCGAAGAGATAGACCTGGATGGACCGAAGGACGGAGAGGTTCTGGTGCGAATTGTGACAACCAGCCTTTGCCACACGGATGTCTTCACGCTGTCGGGTGAAGATCCGGAAGGTTTGTTTCCCTGCGTACTTGGCCACGAAGGCTGCGGCATTGTCGAAGAGGTTGGCAGGGGCGTCACCTCGGTCAAACCGGGCGATCACGTAATCCCGCTTTACGTGCCCGAAGATCCCAATTGCCCCTACATCCAGTCTGGCAAGACCAACCTCTGCCAGACCATTCGCGCCACACAGGGCGCCGGCGTGATGCCGGATGGCACATCTCGCTTTTCGTACAAGGGCAAGCAGATCCTTCACTACATGGGCACCAGCACGTTCAGCGAATACACCGTGTTGCCAGAAATCTCGGTGGCCAAGATCTCAAAGGATGCGCCGCTTTCTAAAGCATCTGTCATGGGCTGCGCGGTGCCGACCGGTATTGGAGCGGTGCGTAACACTGCGAAGGTTGAACAGGGTGCAACGGTCGCCGTCTTCGGGCTTGGCGCAGTCGGAATGGCCGTTATCCAAGGTGCGGTTCTTAACGGTGCCTCTCGGATCATTGGCATCGACGTGAACCCGAACAAGTTCGCCCTGGCCAAGTCGCTCGGTGCCACAGAATGTTTGAATCCCAACGATCACGCCGCGCCTATCCACGAAGTTCTGATCGACATGACCAATGGCGGGCTTGACTACACATTCGAGGCCGTCGGCAATGTAGAACTGATGCGCTCGGCCCTCGAGGCCTGCCACAAGGGCTGGGGTGAGTGCACGGTGATCGGCGTTGCCGGGGCTGGCCAGGAAATCTCAACCCGTCCGTTTCAGCTTGTTACGGGACGCGTCTGGCGCGGCACCGCTTTTGGTGGCGTGCTGGGGCGCAGCGAATTGCCCGGCATGGTGGACGAATGGCTGCGTGGAGATTTCAACGTCGATCCCTACATTACGCACCACATGAACCACAATCAGATCAACACGGCCTTCGATCTTTTGAAAGCGGGCCAGTCGATCCGATCGGTCATCCACTTTCAGCCCAACGACACGATGACGGTGAATTCACTACCCGGACAGATCGTGCCGGAATAGTAACGCGGCCACCGGCTTTGCACCGCATGGCCGGGCCACATTGGACCCGGTCAACCTACACTGCGCGCTTGGCTGATCGGTCATGCGGGGTCCGTTTTTCATGCCGCCCACTCACCTCGATGTTGTCCACAGGTCTTCTAGCGAAAATTTGCCTCAATTGGCGGCACTGACCCTTCAGGTTTGCGCGTCATCCGCAGCGCGTGATTATCGCAAGGCGTCACCGGCCAGATTGATGGCCAGAACACAGCAAACGGCAACGATGCCCGGCCGGACCATCTTGCCGTGCCCGACGGGTTGGTCAGATTTGATTTTTGTTGCATCGTGGGCCTTTGGTCGATTGGAATGATCCTTTCAGGCGCTGGTGGACAAGAGCCCAAACCGCCGTTTGGCCTGACAGAATTGAAGTGAACGCGGCATGTGGTTGGAGACGACTGCTCAACGCCTTCTGCAAGCCAAGGATGCAGTTTCAACGCTTACTCGATGCCCAACAGGGTCCCGGTCACTCCAGTATGCTTTCACATCCAAACTTTGTTGCTGGCCCTCGGATCAAGAATTTCAACATCGGCGACAAAAGCACCGGATATCGTCAGACGACCCGCTTGGGCAAATGAGGGGCACACGGTTCCGAATGGGGCAAGGGCAGCAAAAGCCCCCCGCGGAATCATAGCAACAACCGGTTCCTCAAATTTTAGGAATTCAGTCCAAACGCGGTTGACTTCCGATCGCGGGCAAGCGTGCGGGCTTCGGCCTCGCTGAGGCATACGAGCGCTTCTTCAGGCGATAGACCTTTCGCCCGAGACTTTGACCAAATCCGCCGGACCGATGCCGGCGACCACGGCAGCGCGGCCTGCGACATCCAACGCCTTATGGGCGCAGGCAGCGCGTCGAATGCCGCCATTGGGTCGGACGCACGTCGTTTCCGCCGCAAGCTGGTCTGACCCAAGTTGCGAAATCCATCACGCTTCATGTCGGCAATTCCAACGCTATCGGTCAAATACGAAGCGCTTGGTAGCGCAGCTAGTGAATTCTCGCAACTGATTGTGTTACAATATTGCGCAGATAATGAGATCTAAAGTTTGAAGCGGGACAGTCGCCTCTGACATGCGCCGCGTACCCTCAGTCATATGGCTGATGATCGCGACCGGATGCGCACCTCAGCGAATGCGCCGTCCTGCGCTGGCAGACGCGTTACATCGGCGCGTATCGGACATTCTGGCGAAAGCCGAGTGCAGCTTGATCGAGCGGCTCGGACAGACAACGATTGCCCAGATCGAACCCGACTAGCGAAAAACGCCAACCGTCTGCGTTGCGGTTAAGGAGGCTTAGCGGCTTCCGACCGTGAACAGCCCATGTAACCCGTGCGCCTCGCGACAGACCAGTCGAATGGCGCGCAAAAGGCACAAGGGTCGTTTGCCAAACGGCCTTGGACAATCCGGGCCAGCGAGACTAAGGCCAATGGTTCATGACCAGTTTGCCAAGGATAGTCGATTTCGGACCGGAACACCTGACGGCTGCCGTGGTCCTGTCGGCATCGGCCGGATGGTCACACCGCTATGAAGACTGGGCATTGTTGCAATCTTTGTCAGACGGACGCGCGGCGCTTTTGGATGACCGTCTTGTTGGTACTGCATTTCGAACTGATTTCGGACCAGAGATGTCCTGTGTCAATATGATCATCGTGGCCGAGGACGTGCAGCGGCAAGGTCTTGGAGAAAGGCTCACAACATCCATTTTGCAGGCTGACGAAAAGCGCGGCTACCGCTTGGTTGCGACGTCATCCGGTAAATGCCTTTATGAGAAGCTCGGCTTCAGGACGACCAGCCACATCATGAAGTTAGAGGGGCGCGTCCGCGCGGCGCCAATCATCCGTGGCGCCTCTGGCGCTGAAAGGGCTGATCGGGACATCATCACCGCGCTCGATGCGAAATCCTTCGGTGGGGACAGGGCCGCCCTTGTTCAATGGATGTTCGACAACGCAGAGGTAGCTGTCGCGCGCGAAAACGGGTCTATCACGAGCTTTGCTACGCTTCGGCGCTTTGGTCGTGGTCACGTCATCGGCCCGGTTGTGGCCAGCAGCATCGGGGCGGCACAGGCGGTCATTTCTCGGCTGGCCGCCCAAGTGCCGAATGAGCCTTTGCGCCTGGATGTCGCCGAAGACAGCGGCCTTGCGCCTTGGCTTAAGACGATCGGGCTTTCCCGAACCGACCGCTCATCAATCATGGGGCGTGGCGACCGTGGTTCCTCACAAAATTACGTGGCGCTATTCAGCCAGGGTCTTGGCTGAAGCAAAAACAAGTTTCAACGCGGCCATTCCACGTGATGAAGATCTATCGCGAAATTATGGCTGTGCCGAACCGCTGCGTGATAGTGTGGGTGACTGTGGGGCTCTGGTCCCTCCCACCCTTCATGGGCATGCTGGTGATGGTCGTCGTGCACATGAAGATGCGCGTGATCAACCGCGGGGTGTTCGTGGGGAATGTCGCGATGGTCTTTTGAGGGCCAGACAACCCTGGCCACCGCGACAGAAACAACGACCAGCACCGACAGGACCCCAAAGGCCACGGACAGCCCAAACGTACCGCCCAGCCATCCGGCCAAGGGATACGTCAGCAAAAAACAGCCGTGGGACAGGGCGAACTGCGCAGCAAAATACGCCGGTCGATCCGGCTTAGTCGAAGATCGCTGGACCAGGCGCCCGGCCGCGATAAGCACGGCAGAATATCCGGCGCCGATCACCAACCAAAGAACAGATGCGACCCAAAAGCCCGGCATGGTCATGCCGAAGGCCAGTGCGACGGCCATTGCCCACCCGGCGGTCAGCGACAACCTGCGATCATCCAGGTGCGCGAATATACGCGGCAAGCTCAACGCGGCAGCCATGGATCCTAAGCCGAAGGCCATAAGCATCACTGCGGTCCACTCTTCGGCCAGACCCAGATGACCTTGAACGAAGACAACGGTGTTGACGATAACCATCGCGCCGGCCGCCGACACCGCCATTGACATGGCCAGTAAGCCGCGCAAGCGAGGTGTCGCGAGGTAGGCCCGAATGCCGAAGGTGATCCGGTCAAGAAAACGCACCGGCGCGGATTCCGCCTTCGCACTGTTGAGCGAAACGGACAATACGAGCCATGCGGACACCAGGAATGCGATAGCGTTTGCCGAAAAAAGCGCGTCAAACGTCACGAGCAAAAGTGCCAGTCCGGCCAGCGCCGGGCTGAGCAGACTTTCAATGTCGTAGGCAAGCCGCGATAGCGCCAACGCCTTTGTATAGGTCTCTTCGTCCTCAAGTATGTCCGGGATTGTCGCCTGAAACACAGGCGTAAATCCTGCCGAGCATGCTTGCAGAAGGAATATCAGCACGTAGATCTGCCAAATCTGCGTGACGAATGGAAGGCACAGTACAAGAGCCGCTCGGATCACATCAAGCGTAACCAGATAAGCCTTGCGCGGCACCAGGGGCGCTATTCCGCCAGCGATTGGCGCCAGCGTGACATAGGCAATCATCTTTATGGCCAAGGCTATGCCAAGAACCTGTCCAGCCTCGTTGCCCGCCAGATCGAATGCGAGAAGCGCAAGCGCAACCGTCGTAAGCCCGGTGCCGAGAAGTGCAATCATCTGCGCAGAGAACAACGCAGCATAGCTTTTGTTGGCGAGCGGTGTGAACACGTCGGGACCGGAGCGGTGGATCAGATTGGCGTGTGCCTTTGAAACCTAAGCACACGACAACCCGCTTCGTAGGTCAAGTCACTTCCCGAAGCCTCGGCGACCATCGCATGCGGGCACTTACTGGTTTAGCAAGACCTCGATCCTCGCCTATCTGCACGGATCGGGTGGCCTTATCCGAGGTCAGAAAGTACGAGTTCAGACGCGCCAGTCAGTGTCCCAAGGGGGACGCCCTCGGGCCTGTTTGCCCGCCGTTGGGCCACCATTTGTCCGCGGCGATGGGCGATAGCGGCGATATCTTGCGCCTCTGACGCCGGCAGGCTGAAAATTCCGTCGCCATCTGCAAGAATTGCGTCCCCCTGCTCTACGGAGACGCCGCCGCAACTGATGTTCAACCGTGCTCCGCCGCCCAGATTTGCAAGTCGCGTGGTCACCGGTGAGACGCCGCGACACCATACCGGAAACTCCATCTCGGCCAATTGCTCGCTGTCGGTGCACGGGCCGTCGATGATGGCTCCGACAATGCCTTGCGCCTGCGCTGCCGCCGCAACGCCGTCGCCAAGGCAAGCATAGCGGCGGTCACCCAGCCGATCGATCACTAGTATATCGCCGGGTGTCGCCAGACCGATGGCATGGTGCAGAATAGTTGAACAGGGGCCCGGGCACTGCACCGTCAAGGCGCGGCCCGCGATGCGCGGGACAAATCCAGCGTTTGGCCGAATTTCAGGATCCATGGCGCCCCAGTAAAGGATGTGGCCCAGCATCGTCGTCTCGCAGTCCGCGAGCAGCCTTATGAGATCGCCATCCAACGCCGGAGCCTCTGATCCAATCCGGTAGCGCGGCAAGGAAGGCAGTTGGCTTGTCATGCTTCGCTCCTCAAAGTGGTGTCGAGCCGGTCCCGAACCCAGTCTCCGATCATGCTGATCGACAGCGCCAGACAAAAGATGAGCGCCCCAGGCATCAACGTCAGCCACCAGGCGGTCAGCAAACGGTCGCGGCCTTCGCTCATGATCTGGCCGAGGCTGGTTAAGGGCGGCTGAACCCCAAGGCCCAGAAAAGACAGGGCGGTTTCCAACAGAACCGTCAACGGCAGGTTCACCGTGAATTGCACGATTGCCACATTTAGAATGTTCGGAAGCACGTGGCGCAGATAGACGCGCACAGGTGACGCGCCCAGCGCACGTACCGCCGTGACATATCCGTTCTCCTGGGCCGACAAGGTCGCGCCCCGCATCAGGCGGGCATAGACCTCCCATCCATTCAAACCGACGAGCAGCAGGAAAAGCGCAAAGCTGTTGTCGAACATCGCCAACATGAACAGCGCAACCACGATGATCGGCAGCGACGCCTGCACGTCAATCGCGGCAACGATGACCGCTTCGGTGGCACCGCGACGGGCCGCAGCGACGATGCCCAAAAGCGAGCCGATGACCGCGCCAATCAGCGTGCCGGCAATGGCAACCACGAGTGTTATCTGCGCGCCGGTCACGAGCCTGGCCAACAGGTCCCGACCGCGTGCGTCCGTGCCTAGCAGGTATTCCGGCGACCCCGGCGGCAAGAGCCGGTCAAACATGGAGGTTTCACGAAAGCCATGCGGCGTAAGAAGGCTCCCGAAAAGCGCGAAGATCACAAAGAGCGCAACAAATACAATCGAGATGCGGACACTCCAAGGCATCGACATGGGCCCCTGCACGGCCGTGGGAACGGGGGTGTCTGTCATTACTTTGCCCGTATCCGAGGGTCGATCACGAGGTAGAGAAAGTCGACCACCAGATTAGCCACCACCATTGTCGCAGCCACGGCGAGGACGAGAAACTGCACCGTTGCGATGTCACGTGTTGCGACCGATCGCACCAGCAGTTGGCCGACACCGGGCCATGCAAAAACCTGTTCGGTCACCACCGACCCGGCGATGAGCGAGCCGAGCGAGAGCCCGATCAGAGTAACAAGCGGGATTGCGGCATTAGGCGCGGCATGGCGAAGAATCCGCCGCCGAAAGGGTACGCCCCGCGCCTCGGCGGCGCGAACATAAGGTGCGTTGATCGTCTCAAGAAGCGACGACCGAGCAAAGCGTGCGAAGCTACCCATGGCCGCCAGCCCGAGCGTGAGAGCCGGCATCAAAACCCATCCGTCCGCTCCGCCAAGAAAGACCTGAAACACGAGGGCGCCAACCAGGATCAGGACCAATCCAAAAAGGAAGTTGGGCATCGCAAAAGCAAAAACCGAAAAGCCCATGACGATCCTGTCGATCGCCGTTCCCCGGCGAATGGCCGCCACAACGCCGAGGCCAATGCCGAAGACCAGCGCAATTGTCAGCGCCGACAATCCAAGGCGCAGGGTAAAAGGCAGCCTTTCAAGAAAGATGTCCTCAACCGCGCGCCCGGTATGAACCGAATACCCAAAATCGCCCTGCAAGATACCGCCGATGTATCCGCTGTATTGCTTCCAGAGCGGTTGATCGAGGCCCATGGCCTGCCGGTATTGTTCGATCACTTCCTCTGGTGCGTCCGGTGGAACAAGCGCCGCTGCGGGGTCGCCTGAAAACCGGATAAAAACGAACACAAGAGAGACGGTGATTAGAAGGGTCAAGGCCGCGCGAATGAGCCGTGAAAGGATATAGCCGGTCACGCCGCGCTTCCCGCTTCAGAGAAAAAACCCTGCCCCGGAGCGCTTTGCAAAAGCGCCCGCGTGTATGCATGGGACGGTGCATGCAGCACTTGCTCGGCCGATCCCCGTTCGACCACTTGTCCTGCCTTCATGACAAGGATCTCATCGCTGATGGCCCGGGCAACACGCAGGTCGTGCGTGATGAAGAGCATAGCAAAACCGAAGGTGCGCTGCATATCGGCAAACAGGTCGAGGATTTGGGCCTGGATCGATACATCAAGGGCCGAAACGGCTTCATCGGCGATCAAGATCTCGGGCTCCATGGCCAACGCGCGCGCGATGCAAATCCTCTGTCGCTGTCCGCCCGAGAATTCCTGAGGATATCGATCGGCAGCCTGGACGCTCAAACCGGTCAAGACCAGCAATTCTTCGGCCCTTGCGTAGGCTTCGGCGCGCGGGATCCCGTGAATGATCGGCCCCTCGGCCACGGCGCTTCGAATGGTCTGGCGTGGGTTCAGCGCGGCATAGGGATCCTGCAGGACAACCTGGACCGCCTTTCGGAAGCTGCGCAGCGCACCGCCCTTGGCGTGGGTCAGGTCGGTGCCGCGAAATCGGATGGCGCCTTCGTCGAGTTCTTCAAGGCGCAACAGGCACCGGGCAAGCGAACTCTTGCCCGACCCGCTTTCACCGACCACCGCAACCGTACGCCCTGGCGCCACCGAAAGCGAAACATCGCGGACAGCACGAATGTCACGCCGGTTGAAAATACCGCCCACGTGGTAGGTCAGGGAAACCCCCTCGGCCTCAAGCAGATGATCCCGAGCAGCCTGGCCCGTGTGACGCATCCTGGGCTGAGCTGCGGCTAACAGCTTCTGGGTATAGGGATCCTGAGGACGGTTCAGAACGTCCGCCGCCGATCCCTGTTCGACCACATGGCCGTCCTTCATCACTGCGACCCTATCGGCGATATCGGCGACGACGCCAAAGTCATGGGTAATGAACAGGACGCCCAGACCACGCTCTTTCCTCAGTCGATCAATCAGCGCAAGGATTTCCGCTTGTGTGGTCACGTCCAACGCGGTCGTCGGCTCGTCAGCGATCAGGACGCTGGGTGTCAGCAAGAGCGCCGCGGCAATCACCACCCGTTGCGCCTGCCCGCCGGAAAGCTGATGAGGATAGGCGCGGTAGATACGTTCGGGATCTTTCAGTGCCACGGACCCGAGGGTTTCAAGGGTCCGCGCCCTTCGCTCGGCGCGCGCCACGCCGTGAACCTCAAGGATCTCATCAAGCTGTGTCCCTATGCGCTGAACCGGATCAAGGCTGGCCGTGGCATCCTGAAAGATGGTCGCAATCTTTGCGCTTCGAAGCACACGATAGGCCGCGTCTCGCTGGGGTGGCAGCCTGGACCCTTCAAAATGCACGTCCCCAGCCGTCACGGTCAGTGCGCGCGGCAACATGCCAAGGATCGTCTGGCCGACCACGGTTTTGCCCGACCCGCTTTCACCCACAAGACAAAGAACTTCGCTGCGCCCAATCTCTAGGGACACGGTCGATACCGCCTCTGCCCTGTCGCCCGAAGGCGGCAGGGCCACTGACAGGCCATTGACTGTAAGAAGCGGGTCAGACGGCCCAGCGTCAGCCATTCGGCCCAGTCATGTAAAGGTGATCGAAGATCGTCACCGCTGAATTGCCCGGATCCCACTGAAGATCATCGTCGATCGCATAGCTCACGACATTGCGCCAGAGGTACATGCCGGGTGTGGCCCGCTCCCACTCGGCGACGAGATCAAGATAGGCCTGTTTGCGGCCTTCAAAGTCCTGGGTCTGCTCAAAGGCCTCGCCCAACTTCACGAAGTCCTCCGTCATGTCCCATGTCTTGTGCTTGGCTCGAAACCGGCTTGAGGTGGGACCCCAGTCCATCCAGAGCGGCCGGTAGGGGTCGCCCGAAAACTCACTCGACATGGACATATTGAGAAAGTGGAAAGGCCGTTCGTAGGCTAGCGAGAAGTTATCTTTCAACTCGATTTTGACATTGATCCCAACGTCGGCCCACTGTTCAACCATGAACTCGGCGGCAATTTCGTAATTTGGATAAAAGCCACGGGTGATGTGCCAGATCAGCTCTTCGCCCTCATAGTCGCTTGCTTCTAGAAAAGCCTTCGCGGCGGTCACATTGTAGGGAACCGCCCGAGCGCGGTCCGCATCGTAGTAGTCGCCGTATTCAGGGAAGTTAAACGGCGTCGGCACAAAGGTCGCTTCCCCCCAGATTGCCTCGACGATGCTGTCTCGGTCGACCGCTGAAACGATCGCCTTACGCAGATTGACGTCCGTGAGTGGGTTGTCGGGCAAAAGTTCGGTCTCAAGCATGTTGAAGGCAAACATCGGGTAGTTTTCGATACCCTTCTCCATGACCGTGATACCGTCGGTGTTCTCCAGTGTCTTGACCTGGTCGGCCGGAACGCTGACCACCACGTCAAACTCACCTGCCACAAGACCGGCATAGCGTGTCGAAAACTCAGGCACGATTTCGAACTTGAGCGAGGCCGCCGGAACAGGCCCGGCCCAGTAATCGTCAAAGGCGTCCGCCTCGACTGCGACCGATGGGTCAAATAAGGTCATCTTGTAGGGTCCGGTGCCAATCGGCATCTGCCCGAAGGCGTCGGTTCCAACCTCTTCGTAATAGTGCTTTGGCAGCACGAAACCGATCGGGGTCACCATCCTGTAGGGCAGGTTTGGATCAGGATAGCTTGTCTCGATCTCAATTGTGTAAGGGCCGGTCTGGTCGACCCGGACAAAGCCCCGCACATAGCGTGTGCCGCGCCGCGCCAATGGCTCTGGTCCCCAAAGGCGTTCAGCAGACAGCGAAAAGGCGACATCCTCGGCGTCCATCTCATGGCCGTCGTGGAATTTCACGCCTTCCCGGATCTTGAATTCCCAGACCATATCGGACTTGCGCGTCCAGCTTTCGGCGAGCCAGGGGATCAATTCGGTCCCGTTGGGATCCTCCCACCGGTTGCGCCGCACCAGGGTGTCGAAGACGTTGGAATGTACGCGCGCCCCGGTGGTCGATATCCCTATGACCGGGTCCATCGTGGGCCAAAGGTTATCGACGGCGACGACCAGATCTGGGCGGTCCTGTCCAAGGGCCAGCGACCCTGAAAGTGCAATCATTGCCGTCGCTGACAGCAGACCAAGTCGTTTCATGACATTTCTCCCGTTGGTTTGGTTGTTGTTGGGTCTCTATTCAGCCGCGGCCCGTGGCGTCGCGACCCGTAAAGTGTATGGACGTTCGTTTTTGAGCGATGGGATTTGCTGGCGTGCCGCATCGACCAGACCGAGATCCAGATCGACGCTGACAAGACCCGGTTGATCACCGCCCAGATCGGCAATGACATCGCCCCATGGTGAGATGATCAGGGAATGGCCCCAGGTCTCGCGCCCATCCGCATGCTGCCCCACCTGAGCGGCTGCCACCACGAATGCACCCGTCTCAATGGCGCGGGCACGCAGCAGGATTTCCCAATGGGCCCGGCCCGTGGGCACTGTAAAGGCCGACGGAATAAAGATGACCGCCGCGCCCGCCTTGGCATAGTCGCGATAAAGGTGGGGAAAGCGAAGATCATAGCAGATGCTCAGCCCGATAGGTGCCCAGGGCGTTTCAGCAACGACCGCTTCGCTTCCCGGCGCATATCTATTGGATTCGCCAGTTGGTTTGCGCCCTTCGAGAAACACGTCGAAGAGATGGATCTTGTCGTATCGCTCTGTGATGGCACCGGTCGGATCAATCAGTGTGCCGTGGTTGAAGATACGCCCATCCGGCGCGCGCACAGGTGTTGATCCGGCCTGGATCCAAAGACCATGCTTGCGGGCCATCACCCGGCAAGCCGCCAGAAAAGGATCAGAGTCCTCGTCGGTGATCTGGGCCCGCGCATGGGCCTTGTCACGATCCATCAAACCGGCCGCTTCCGGCAAAGCCAAAAACTGCGCGCCCTGCCCTGCCGCATCCCGTGCGGCTTCAGTTACCGTCGCCACATTCTCGGCATGGGTATTTTGCGATGTCATTTGCAGCATCGCGAGCTTGAGCATCTGCGCCATTGCGGTCCTCCGTCCGGTACCTGACAAAGCTGTTCAGTAAAACGATAAGGCATCCAAACTAAGAGATAAGTTCAAAATAGTTGAGTCTTGTTAGTTTTTCTCACACTTTACATTATGGAAAAGCGACGTCGGCTCCCGCCATTGAACTCCCTGCGGGCCCTGGAAGCGCTGCGCGAGACTGGATCAGTTTCGGCGGCGGCGGCACGGCTGAGTGTTTCGCATTCAGCCGTCAGTCATCAGATTCGCATTCTGGAACAATGGGTTGATCGACCAATTACGATCAAGCGCGGTCGGTCTGTGGCGCTGACCGAAGCGGGTGAAAGCCTCGCGCGGGTAGTCAGAGAGTCCTTTGACTACATTCGTCATGAACTGGACCTGCTGCCGATGCGCTTTCAACGATCGGTCAGCGTCTCCGCGCTGCCGATCATTGCCGAAGAAATCATTCTGCCCGAAATTAGCGCATTCCATGAACGTCATCCTGAAATCACTCTGCACGTCTCGCTGGCGCAGACCGACCGCGCGCGCACGCCAGCGCCGGATATCGAGATCCTTTTCCGGGACAAGTCCAGTCTGCAGCCGGGCGAGCAGGCCTATCTTCCCGGAAACGCGGTACCAGTGGCCGCGCCGCGCCTGATAAAGAAGGCTGGCGGCGATCATTTGAACGTCTTGCGGCAGGGTCCGCTACTTTCCGACGAAGACTCTCGCATGTGGCCGCGCTGGCAATCCGTCGCGGGCGACCTGCTTGGGCTCGACACACAGCCACCGCAGATTTTTTTGGAAGGGTCGTTTCTTTTGCAAAAGGCGGCGATGGACGGTCTTGGCGTTGCGCTTTGCAGGGTTGCGACCCTGCGTAAGGCGGTGGAAGACGGACGGCTCGTCATTCTTTCAGATCGTCAGATTGACGAAAACTGGACCTATACGCTGAGAATGCCGTCCCCCCGGGCGAGTGAAGCCGAGGTTCAGCTTGTGGCGTCTTGGCTCAACGGACTGACTAATGGCAGCGTGGACATAGACAAGATACCGGCCAATGGATCGGTGTCCCGCCAAAATGCCTCTCGCAAGGTTAAATCGAATAGTCCCATCTGATCTGATGACTGGTTTGCAGTAGTCTGCGCCAAGACCCCGGTTCGCCCTAGGACCGCCGGCGGCCCAAGAGCCAGACAAAAAACATGCCCCCAACCAGCCCGGTAACAATGCCAATTGGCATGTCTTCGGGCGCCATCACGGTGCGTGCGGCTATATCGGCCCAAAGTAGGACAATCGCACCGACCAGCGCGGACGCCGGCAAAACACGCAGGTAGTCGCCGCCCACAAGCAATCGGACAATATGCGGAACCATAAGGCCGACAAACCCAATGATGCCAGAAAAAGCAACCATCACGCCGGTGATCAGGGCGCTCACGACAAATACGGCAAGCCGAAACCTGGCGACCGGAATGCCCAAGGTCGAGGCCGTCTCATCTCCAACGGTCATTGCATTTAAGGCGGCGGTGCGCGTCATCAGCCACGCGCCGGCGAACAACAGGATCACCAGCGGGTAGAAAAGCTGGCTCCATTGAGCCAGGCCCAACCCGCCCAGCATCCAGAAAACCACCGTGTGCGTGGCGCGCGGGTCGCCCAGAAAGATCAGCAAATTGGCAGCTGCCATGACAATGAAGGACACAGCGACGCCCGCCAGAACCAGACGGTCGGCGCTGGACGCGTCGGCAAATCGGGACACGCCAAGGACGATGGCGGTAGCCATGAGCGCGCCGAGGAACGCCAAAAAGGGCACGGTCAGCAGCCCAAGAAACAGACCCGTATGAAGCAACGCCAGTATCGCCCCGAACGCACCGCCCGATGAAATTCCCAAGAGATGCGGATCGGCCAAAGAGTTGCGTGTGACAGCCTGCAAACTGGCGCCGACGATGGCCAAGCCCGCCCCGACCATAATCGCAAGCAGTGCCCTGGGGAACCGGATTTCCCAGACGATGGCTTCACGCCCCGCGCTCCAGGTCGGATCGATCAGACCGGGCGAGATTTTGTTGGCGAAGACACTCCAGACCGTGGCCGCCGGCACCGGCACGGCCCCGACCGAAATCGCAATGGAAAGAGATGCCAGCAACGCGGCAAGACCACCAATGATGAAGACCGTGGGCACGCCGAGGCGAGCGCCCCGGCGTGGCCTGGCCGTGGCCTCGCCTGAGATGTCACTCACTCCAGAACGCCTGGGCCAGCTTCTTGATTGCGCCGATATTGCGTGGACCTGGCGTTGCCTCGACGTATTCAAGCGTTACGAAACGATCGTTGCGTACCGCGTCCAGATCGGCGAAGGCCGGGTTCGATATCATGAAATCGCGTTTCTGTTCTGCTGTGACTTCGCCGTAGTTAACGATCACAACGACTTCGGGATTGCGTTCGACAACTTCTTCCCAGGTGACTGTCGCCCAGCTTTTTTCAAAATCGTCCATGATGTTGGTACCGCCAGCCGCTTCGATCAGCGCCGTCGGCATAGCGTATCGGCCAGCGGTAAAGGGCGTGTCTTCGCCGCTGTCATAGACAAAGACGCGCAACGGTTCGCCGGTTTCGAGCGTGTTGGTAAAGGCCGCAAGATCCGCACGGTAACCTTCGACCAAAGCGCTCGCGCGGTCTTTAACATCAAAGATCGTGCCAAGGTTCAAAATGTCCGCATACATATCATCGATGCTGGCCTTGGCCTTGGACATGATGTGGGTGCAGCTTTCGGTCAGCTCATAGACCTTGATCCCGAAGGGTTCCAGCGTTTCGGGCGTCACCTCGCCGCCAACTTTCATGCCGTAGTTCCAGCCGGCAAAGAAGAAGTCTGCGTCCGCACCCACGATGACCTCTTTAGAAGGATACTTGGCCGACAGTTCCGGCAAGGCCTCGACGCCGGCGCGCATTTCTTCATCCAGCGTTTTCCAGCCGGAAATGCCCGTGTAGCCCACCATCCGGTCGGCAAGACCTAGGACCAACATCATCTCTGTCAGGTTGACATCGTTAGAGATCGCGCGCTCGGGCGGCGCATCGAAGGATACAGTTCGGTTGCAGCTTTGAACGCTTGTTTCAGCGAAGGCAAAGCCTGTGCCTAAGACGACGGCAACGGAACTGGCAAGCAGTGTTTTCATGGGTTAGTCCTTTCGGTGTGAAGATGGAAAGTAAGGTGATCGGCGTTGCTGGGCGTCAGGCGCTCGCGCAGCGCGGCAACCCGAAACGCATCGGACACAGCGTGCTCTGACAACACGTCTGCAGGGGATCCAAAACCAAGTGGTTTCCCCGACTTTAAAAGAAGCACCTTGTCGCAAATTGCCGCTGCCATGTTCAGGTCGTGAAGCGAGGTCACGATCGTCAAAGGCAAATCACGGATCAGCTCCAGCACCTCAAGCTGGTGGCGGATATCAAGGTGATTGGTGGGCTCATCCAAGATCAGCAGACGCGGCTCTTGAGCAAGTGCACGGGCAACCATGACACGCTGGCGTTCCCCGCCCGACAACGTGCGCAAGTAACGGCCCGCCAAGGGTTTGAGGTTCAGCCGATCAAGCGCGTCTTCAATCACCCGGGCATCGCGCTCGCCAGCGCCCGCTGCAAAACCGGCGCGATGCGGCGTTCTGCCGAGACCCACGATTTCACGGACTGTCAGCGCAAAGTCGGTCGGTTGTTCCTGAAGCACCGCAGCCACCCTTTGTGCGGCAGCACGGGCCGAGAGCTTCCAGAGATCATCGCCGTCAACACGAACCGAACCGGTCGTTGGACGCTGATATCGATAAAGCAGGCGCAAGAGGGTGGTCTTGCCGGCGCCATTGGGCCCGACAACGCCCAGGACCGCCCCGGCCTCGATTGAGAAACTGATCTCATGAAGGACCGCCACCGAGGCGCCGCGCGGTGTCCAAGATGCGCAGTCCAGATCCAGCGCCGCGCCGCGCGCTTGCCACGGATGGCCGGTCAAAGGGACAGACGCCTGGCTTGCGCCCCACCCCGCCGTCCGCGCGTGGGAAAGCGCAGCATAAGCGGTTCGGGTGCATGTTCGATCGATACTTCGAGCAAACGACAGAACACCGCCAGAGCAGGCGAGGTCGGCGCAAATGGTCTGGCCATGGCCAGCGCACGCCTTGCTTCTCTAGTATAGTTCGCCCCGCCCGGCAGCGCCCCGAGCCACTGCATATACCCAAGCCGGCCCATTTCTTCCGCCTGTTCTGGCGGCACATGGCCTACGTCGAGTTGACTGATCGTTCGTTCCAAAAACATCGCGCCCTCCGCGCAAAGGGGCGGCGCTTTGTAGCGAAGGGCAAAATGTGCAAGCCTGTTTCGGCCATCTTTGTCGCTCCGTCCTAGGGCACCCCGCCCAGGTTAAGGTGACTGCGGCACGAAATCGCACCGGAGATGGCAGGTCTCCTGACTCGCGGGTCGCCGCTTTCCCGAACCTTCCCGGACCGTTCGTCCAGTGGTCATCTCGGGATCGCTCACCGCTCACAGTTGCGGGGGCAGTCACGGAATTGGCGCCTGATGGCTACACCGCACCGTGTTCCCTTTTCATCTTTCCAGCCGTTGGCCTTCCAGAACCATCGATCAAAGGAAAGCTTGACCCGAAACTTTGGTCAAGAGGCAAAACGATCCGTCGAACTGCAAACTTTGCCGCCGGCACCAGCACGGCGGCAATAAGCCCATCGCCAAATCATTGGAATTCGCCCTATCTTGGGCCGAGGTGGCAGGATGGGCTCATGTACATTGATGCGCTCCAATATGCGAAATGGTCGGAACCGGTGTTCCGCCAGATGCGCCAAGGTGGGTTGGACGCAGTTCATGTGACGATTGCATACCACGAGATGTTTCGCGAAACCGTCGCCAATATCACGAAGTGGAATCGCTGGTTCGAACGCTATCCTGACCTGATCGTCCAAGCCGGGTCCGCCCATCAGGTAAAGGCAGCCAAGGCGGCAGGCCGAACGGCGATCATCTTTGGCGCGCAAACGCCGGCGCCGATCGAGGACGATATCGGACTGGTCGAGGTACTGCACACGCTTGGGCTGCGCTTTATGCAGTTGAGCTACAACAACCAATCTCTTCTTGCCACAGGGTGCTATGAAGATGAAGATCCCGGCCTGACGCGGATGGGACGCGAGGTGGTGGCAGAGATGAACCGTGTGGGACTGGTTGTGGACATGAGCCATTCGGCAGAGCGCTCGACGCTGGACGCGATGGAACACAGCACACGTCCGATTGCGATCACCCATGCAAACCCCCACGACTGGCATCCCGCACGCCGCAATAAGTCCGCAACCGTTCTGCGCGCTCTTGCAGAAACCGATGGTATGCTGGGCTTTTCGATTTATCCTCATCACCTGCGGAACGGCTCGGGCTGCACTATGGATGGGTTTTGCCAGATGGTGGCCGAAGCTGCCGATGTGATGGGCGCTGAACACCTGGGTATTGGGTCAGACCTGTGCCAGGATCAGCCGGACAGTGTCGTTGAGTGGATGCGCGTTGGCCGCTGGACCAAGCGAATGGATTTCGGGGAGGGTTCGGCCGACAATCCCGGGTTTCCGCCTCAACCTGCGTTCTTTCGAAGCAACCGCGATTTCCCCTCCCTGGCCGAGGGCCTGCGCCGCGTTGGGTTCTCCGACGAAGATGTCGGCGCGATCATGGGAAAAAACTGGCTACTGTTTTTCGAGAAAAGCTTCGGACCCGCACAATGACTGACTGCCGCCCTCCTTCCGAGATCATGCGTCTTGCGCGTCTCGGCTCTGCCCATCAGACGCGGCTGAGCTTCATGCGGGTCCTTTTGCGTGGCATGCGCCGAAACGGTTGGCGGGTAAAGCGGGCGCTCTGGCAATTGGACGATACCGGCGTTGGTCGCGCAGTGTATTCCGCAGAAGGACAGGGCCAGTGCTATAGCCTTGTTGCATTTGCCCATGATTTGCCCGATTGCCAGCGATCTGATCGGGTCATTGCCGAAGCCTGGGATGCAACCTTTGCGCTGATGGACGGCAGACCCACCAACGCCGATCTGGATCGATTGGCCGCGAACGTGCCGCTGCAAGAGGCCGGCAGGGTAAGCGACAGCGAACTGGTTTTGTCGCGCGCCAACAGATCGTCGCGCCTTTGGGCTCATGTGGTCGAGCGGCTGGCGGCAGGGCTGCAACCGGATGCCGAGCGGCTGGCCGAGGTCGGATACCTGATGCGGACTACGGCGGTCTATGGATCCGGCAAGTTTGGTGCGGCAGATCACGCTGCACTGGCGGGCAGACCGCTTATGGACGGGCCCTTTCGCGCCGAAATGCTGGCGGTCTGGCTGATCCGGGCATTCGTTTGTGACCTGGTCGAGCACATGGCCCGCGTCACGGGTGGTGCGCGGGCAACGTGCCTGGCACCCGCGCTGCGGCGTAGCCTTGGCATCGGCAACTCAACGGGCCTTGGTATGGCGCCATTTCTTGTGAACCACCCAGCGCTTTTGAACGCGTGGATCGACGCAAGGGAACGCGCCTTTGCACGGGTTCGCGCCCTGCCCGCGTCTTCGGCGGGCACACGCGAAGGATTTGAACGGGCTTTGAAAGGGACCGAGGCGCTTTTGGCGGGCTGGAGGTCCAAACATCCAAAGCAGATTTCAAAGCTGGCAGATCTGAAAGGCGACCTGCGGCGCATTTCCGGCAAGATCTCCACCGGTCTGCTGGAGCGTGCTCACCCCTGGCAGGCCCTTTGGATCTGGGCACAGTCGGCTTTGACGATTGAGGGACAGGAACTGGTCCTTGCGCTGATGCTCGAACCGCACGGCACGCTGATTGATGATCTGGCAGAAGAGATGGGCGTCGAAGAATACCGTAAGGCGCGCATTGATGGATCAATGACCCTCTCCGAACTGTCGGATCTGATTAGACAACATTTTAGTTGGGCACTTCAGCCGGACTATGCGGTGCCCGAAGGTTGCGCGCGCTTCTGGTACGTCTCTGAGGCAAAGCTTGAACCGCGCCTTGGCGAACGCCATGCCGAAGCGGGCGCCGATCTGGAACAGCCGCTGGACATTGGGCGGTCGGTGGCAGCACTTGCCAAAACGTTGCAGGACCTGCCAGGCGACACCAACGTTGCCGACTTTCTGCGCGCGCAGCCTGAACATCGGCGCGCATTGCGGCGCATCCAGATGGTACAATCGGCACCTTACGGAGAAATCCGCGACAACCTGATTTCGGCCGATCTGATGCCAATCGACATGCTGCGCTGCAAGCTCGCCTTTTTCGGTGCAACACGTTTCGACCCACGCTCTGACAGATGGGTGCGGATCACGATGTTCCAGAATGCCCCGTTGCCGGACGAGCTGCATCAACTGCCGGAAGACGACTGGTGTCTGGGCGCGCAACTGCTTCCCGCATGATGGCAACGCACACGTTGTCCGAAATCACTGCCACCGCGACCAAGGCCACCCGCGCGGCTGGGTTTTCTTGGGGGGTGGCCGAAGAGGCCGGTCTGGCGGTGCGCAGGTTATCCGCCCATGGTTTGCCAGGTGCAGAAGCGCTGGCAGTTCTGTTGACGAACAAAGGGGCATCCAGTGTCGGTGATCAGGGGCCCGCGCCGGGCTGCGGACTGTCAAAGATGATCGAGATGTTGGATATGCCGCCTCATAGCCCCGCCCAACTTGGTCCGATAAAGGCGCCGCTCTTGGTGGTCGGCTTTGCTCTGGCCGACGATGGCCACTGGACGGTTGGATGGCCGGGTGGTGCCGTGCACGCGGGACCAGAGGGTCTGATGCTGTCCGGGGCATTGCCGGGACCGGTCGCGCCCGTGTCGGTTAGGCAGGGTTGCAGCACCGGACAACCTTTGACTGCCCATTGGCGCAGCCGACCGGTTGCACCCGATGCCTGGGAAAAACTTGAGGTGCTGGCTGCCACACTTCTTGTGCCCGAAAGCGAACGGTCACGGACCTCTGGCGCCGGGCCCGACGCCTGAACATCTGGGAGAACGCCGAATGCCGGACGTTGCAGTTGCCGAAATTGAAACAACCAGTCGTATGGCATTGGAAGCCCATGGCGCCGGCCCTTGGCAAGCTGCGGCAGTTGCGCGGGCGGTCGCACGGGCCGAGCAGACCGGCAATGTAATCTGCGGCCTTTACTATCTCGAAAGCTATTGCGAACAGCTGCAAAGCGGCCGCGTTGATGGCCAAGTAGAGCCGGCCGTGTCGACCCCACGACCAGGTGTTGTCATGGCCGACGCCAGGTTTGGCTTTGCTCAGCCAGCTTTCTCCAAGGGGTTACCAAAGGCAATCGACGCGGCGCGCACCAACGGTGTTGCGACTTTGGCTGTTTGCCATGCCCATACCTGTACATCCCTGGGCTTCTTCACCGAGCAAATCGCCGCCAACGGTTTGGTGGGCATTGGCATGACAAATGCCACGGCCGTTATGGCCGGCCCGGGTGGAAAAACGCCGGTTCTCGGCACGAACCCCTTCGCCATCACCTTGCCCGGCGAGACTGGTCCTGCGATGCATGCCGATTTCTCGACCGCCTCCGTGGCGCTCGGCAAGATTACCATGGCAAGGGCCGCCGGAGATCCAATCCCCCTAGGCTGGGCCGTTGATGCCGACGGCAATCCCACAACGGAACCGGAGGCCGCCCTTGGCGGTGCGCTGGTGCCTGCGGCGGCTCACAAGGGTTGGGCCCTGGGGCTCATGGTCGAGGCACTGGCCGCAGGCATGACAGGCTCTGTCAACTCGTTGGATGTCCAGGGGTTAAAGATTGCAGACGCACCGCCCCACAACCTTGGACAGTTTTACATTCTAATTGACCCGGCAGCCCATGGTGGCGGCATGAAAACACGTTTCGCACGCGTTGCCGAGGCAATTGAGAAGGACCCGGACGTGCGCATTCCCGGGGTCCCCCGCCGTAGTATTGATCCCGTACCCGTGCCGGACGATCTTTGGCGAAAGGTCACCGGTCTTACCTAAAGAAACCCATGCGCCGCCCCTGGGTCACGGCCGACCACACACTGAAATCGTTGGTACGTCTGTTATATTCGGAGTTGGAAAGTCACGTTCCCGCTTGCCCGGTGCGAAGGGGGTTAGCCTGGGCAAATGTCTTCCATGCCTTCGCCGGATCAGATGGCCCAGATGGGCGAAGCGCGTCGCCATTGCCAGACAGGCGCTGGTGCCAGAGCTGTTCAAGCGGGGTCGGCGAAGCAGGTCTTTCGCCCGACGGACCCTCTACCAGATCAAACACCGGCGAAAAGGCCGGCGCGGCCCCCCGGTGCGTGAAGTCAATGAGCTTGGTCTGGTCAGGCTCGTCGCCCTGCCTGATCGCATGCAGCGCCTCAAAGAAGCGCATAGTCGCGAATGTCAAACGATCGTTCGGAGTAACCTCCTCCTCCAATGCGGCAAGATCGTCCAGAACGGTGGATGTGTCGTTCAGCTCCCAAGCAATCTCAAGCCGCGCCGCACGGGTTTGCATGCGCGCAAGCCGTATCCCGATTTGATCGGCACGGTCGACAAAAGCGTTCGCATCATCAAGCCGCGCCGGCACCGGATCATGGTACCAGCGAAATCGAAGTGCTGGCGCCAGGATGTCAGGTTCAACCAGCCTGAGTTGCTTATCCTCGACCAGTTGCAGCCCGCGGTCGCCGATCTCACTGGCCTTGTCGAACTGGACATTCGAGAAATAGCCCCATCCAAGGGCTATCAATGCCCGGCCCGTTGCATGCGGGTGATCCGATACCGCGACTGCGCTTTCACCTTCGCGGATGGCCCTAATCGGGTCGCGGGCATGCCAGGCAATCAAAGACCTTGCATCAGCTACTTCGGACGCGAGGTAGCCCGGGCCAGGGTCCCGACTGAGCCAATCGTCAGCGCGATCGAGTGCAGTGGATGCCCTATCCAGCCTTTCATATCGGCAATGAAGGCGGGCCATGCGCACTAAGGCAAAGACGGCAGGAACTGCGTTCTCTGCCCGCGCGGCGGCGTCTTCATAATGCTCCATGGCGGCAGCTTCGTGGCCGAGATCAACTTTCGCGGAGCCCAGGAACACCTCCAACTGCGCCCGTTGGTTGGCCGTGCAATCCAGTCGGGTCGCTTGTTCGATAAGCTCGACGGAACGTCCATGGCGCCGAAAATGGAACGTGTCGCGCGCCACCTGGACACAAATCGACGGCGCAACCGAGAGATCACCCAGCATTGCGTGCTCGGCCGCGAGCAAGGGGTCATAGGGGACCAGTGTGCGTGCAGCTTCAGTATGGCCTCGCAAGCGGTCGGCTTTCGGAATGGAGGCGTAGATGCTTTCCCGGACCAAGTTGTGTGAGAATTTCATCCAACGACCGAGACTTTGAAGGAAACCGGGCGTCACTGCTGCCTCAAGCATCTCTGCTCCGAAGAGGATCTCGGCGACCTGACGTTCAAATCGCTCCCCCAGAATTGCGAGTTGCCGCAAAGCAGCCTTCTGCGAATCTGGCAGTTGATCGAATTGGACCTGAACCACGCTTTGAATAGTGCCGGGCACATAATCAAACGAAGCGCTGCCACGCGCCTGATACGCCTCGATCAATCGGGTTAAAAACAACGGATTGCCATCTGAGCGCGCCACGAGTTGATCTGCGACAGTGGCCTCGATCTCTGGTGCAAGCCTGTCGATGAGAGTGCGCGATTGCCGGGCGCTGAGCGGCCCGAGCGAGAGCGAGACTATATCACCCCGCGCTGCAGTCGCGATCTCATCCAGAAATGCACGCGCCGATGGCCGCGCCGTGATCATAAGGATCACCTGCATTTCGGAACAAATCTCGGCCAACTCGATGGCCAGACGACGGCTTTCACCATCGATCCAATGCGTATCCTCAAGCACGATCAGAAGAGGGTCATGTCGGGAAATGTCCCGCAGGATGCCGACAATTGCTTGCAGCAGGTTGTTGCTGTGCTGAACCGCGCGCCCGATTGACGGCTCACCCGGGGCATCTTCCAACAAGGCGCGCGCCGCTGCAGGCATGGCTTTCTTTGGCAGTCTGTCCTGGTCCGCGATCTCGTTCAGCCCGCGCATAATGTTGCGGTGGAGAACACCGTCGGCGCTGATTTCGCGGGAAAACGCGATGATTTCCCGCCCACCGACGGCCCGCACCATTTCAACGGCCCGACCAACCATTCGAGATTTGCCGACCCCAGCTGCGCCTTCCAGCGTGATACATCCTCCCGACCCGTTCTCACCCATGGCCTGAACGGCGCTCTGCATCAGCCCCAATTCGACCAAACGGCCCACGAACTTGCTCTCCTCCGGAACCGCGTGTGGCTTATCCGCCAACTCAAGCAGCCGCACCATGTCCCCAGCTGGTGCGGTCACCGCCTGAGGCGGCAAATGGGGCAGAATTTGCTGCGACAGAAGAACCTGTCCGGTTGAGGCGCGGCCCACGGTCTGCGTCACCTGCAAAAGCGCCTCACCCCGCAACGAACCTGATGACCGGGCGATGGTGCCGGTGCCCAGTCCCACTGCAATTCGCGCGTCCCCAGCTGATGCCGTATCCGCGAAATCAAGCGCAAGCCGGGCTGCACGCATCACATCCTCTGCATAAGCCGTCGTCACGCCGATCACGGCAAAGATTGTGCCGTCAATGCTTTCTTCGATCGCATCTGACCCTAGCAAACGCGCCGGCAGTTGGTTGCGAATGGTCGATACCAAACGGTCGAGCCGGTCAGGATCAAAGGGTTTGTTGAGTGCAAGACGTGGCTGGAACGCGGCGACGATCACCTGGCGCAGTTCAAACACCTCACTGTCTGCGCGATAGGCGTCCATAGTTGCGCTGGGCGCAGGCATCAGATCCACGCCGTCGGGCGAGGTGACTTTGGGCAGAAATTCGTACCCCACCCGGTGAATCGTCCGCACCATGGAATCGCTGCCCGCATCATCGATGGCACGCCGCACACCGCGAATGCGGGTTGTCAGGACCGCGTCGCTGATGGCACGACCCTTCCAGATCGCATCAAAGATCTCATCCTTGGAAATCGCCCGCCCGCTATTTTGAACCAGATAACAAATTAAATCAAATACTTGCGGCTCAACGTGAACCGGTGCGCCGTGTCGTTCCAAAACGCGACGCGCGGTGTCCAGCCTACAACTTCCGAAGAGATAGATCACATCCAGGCTCCCAAACCCGGTCTAATTGAAAAAAAATAAACTGATCTTCAGGACCTCTTCAGAAAATCAGCAGACCGCCTTCAAGCCAGCACCCAATTCGCTTGTTAAACCCTACATCCGGTCCGGTGCTTTGAACCGAAACCAATTCCAAAAAGCAACAATGGAGGACTTCATGACGCTTGACATGCACACCCTCGGCTGTGCCACGGCCTCGCGCCGCGGCAGCCGACGCCTGCAGGCGGATCTTAGCGGCAGTAATTTCTGCCAAGCCACCAAAAACATCCTTCGGACGGGTCATTTGCAGACCCATCAAGTCGGTATCACCGCCAAGCGCTGACACCGCTTGGCATGCAAATCAGAAAGAAAACAGACAATGTCTTTGAAGCCAAACACGTTTGAACCCGGAGCCCACGAACACCAAGAACCGATCTCATTCAAGAAGATCTTGAGCGGATGGGTCCAGTCCGCGCGCAACTTTGCGCGTGTTTCACACGATTATGACCGAATGATCGAATTGCCGGATCATATCCTGCGCGACATCGGCGTTTCGCGTTGTCAGATCGAGGCAGAGCGTCAGCGCCACCGCACTTCGCTTTTTCGGTGGGTGCTGCGGTGATTTTCGCTGGCCGTCTCGGGCGTTTACGTTGGTCGGAGAGTAAACCGGCAAAAAACGAAACAGACACTGCGGCACTTTCCGCCGCGCTTTGCCAGTTGACCCGATTTTCGGACCGTGAGCTTTCCGATATCGGCCTCGCGCGATCCGACCTAACCCAAGAGGGTCTTGCCGTCGCGGGCACGAAACGCCGCTCGGCCTAGGCCCATGCAATCCCGCGTGCCGGGCGATTTTTGCGCCCGGCACAACCAGCACTGGTGAAACCTAACAGGCCACAGAAGCGCTAAACGCATCCTCAGCTGCCCTTTTGCCTCAACCGGCTTATGCGCATCCTAAAGTGGGCGGCCGCTTGCATGAGCCTGTGGATAATATCGACAGCAAGCTTCAAAAAAGAGTGAGTAACCAATTCCGGACGTGGATGGCTTACTTGGCTTCGTCAAATGCCACACCACGCATACCAAAGATGCTTGGGCCACATCCACCATGCCGTCGTGGGTCTGGTTTCAGTTAAGGTTCCCGGATCCGCTGCATCTGTGCGCCGAACCGATATACTGGCCCTTTAGAACCCGCCCCGCACGTGGCATTAAGGCGAAACTGCGGGCAAGTCCGCAAAAAAGGTCGGTTCGGCTAGGGCACGGCTGCAGTCCGCCGGTCTTTCTGCAGCTTGCCAAGCAGACCCTTGGTGCACAGAGTTTCCGGGGCAAAAATCAGGGAACAAATACGTGAAGATCAAAGTCGAAATCGAATGTTCTCCCGAGGAATTCAAAGAACTGTTCGTGCCGTCCGACAAACAAGCGGAATTCACGGCACGGGCCTATCAGGCAATGGTAGAGGCTGCGCAGCGTGTCTTTGTCGATCAGTTCAACGTCTTCAAGAAGGACTAGGGCGCGGGACGCGCGGGCACTTCGTGCCATTGGCGGCACAGGCTGCCACCAAACGGTCGGCTTTAATTTTCTGACCGAACAAGTGAACAAAGATTAATTTTTCGGTTTTTCGATCCTTTGCCCGATACCGTCCGGCAACGTAGAACGCCTTGCCTGAGGGGCGTCGGCCCCCCGACGACCGGAAGGCTTAACTTCCCTCGCGAGCCTTCTCGATGTGCGCACTCATGGCATCGGCCTCGATGAAGCCGGGCACAAGTGTATCGCCCACCACAAACGATGGTGTGCCGCTAAAACCGATGGACCGGGCCAACTCCATCGAAGCGTCGATATGGGCGTCGATTTCGGGGGCATCCATGTCCGTGCGGAGCTGCGCCACATCAAGGCCGACCTGTCGCGCCACCTGCATGACCGAGGCTTCGTTTGCGCGCCCGCGAAGCGCCATCAAGGCGTCGTGAAAGACGACATACTTGTCCTGTTTGCGCGCAGCGAGCGCGGCCCGGGCCGCGAACACGCTCTCTTCGCCGAGTATCGGCCACTCACGCAGCACAACGCGCACATCGTCGTCGGAACGCAGAACGGCATCAAGCTGCACTTTTGCCCGGCGGCAATACGGGCAGTTGTAGTCGAAGAACTCAACCACTGTCACCGAGCCCATCGGATTGCCAACCACCGGGGCATTCGGATCGTTCTCCAACCGCCTGCGTTCTGCGACCAGCGCCGAAGCTGCCTGACGTTCGCGTTCCGCAGCCTCGCGCCGTTCAAGCAGTTGGACGGCCTCCATGACAATCTCGGGGTTTTCCAGTATCGCTTCCAGGGCCAGACGTTTCACCGCCTCCGGATCCAGATCATGGGCAGACCCACTGGCGCCAATGCAAAAGATGGCAAGTACGGCGATCATCATGCGGCGAAAAATCTGAGCGGTCACATCCGCCTCCTTGAACGCGCACCGCATCAGCGCGGTGGTGGATCGATAAAACGCTGAAGGAGGCAAAAGGGCAAGATGCCGCTTGATCAATTCTCTGGGCTTGCGTCCAGTGGCCGCGGGCTTTTCGTCGAGCCTATTCGCCCTCCTGCCAGCTGATCGGTCATGACGGCAAATACGGCTTCCCGAAGTCATTATGACACTCAAACGCCGACCGCCTGCGCAGGGTCCTTGCAACCACGCACAGGCTAAAATCAGCCGGATGTGTAGGTAGCGCGAGGCCTCTAGAAGTCGGACCAGTCGTCCTCTTGGTCATGGCCCACCAGATCGATTGCTGCGGCCGTGGCGGCGCCAGAATTTACGGCGGATCCTTTCATCGCTTCTACCGCAGACTGACCGCTCTTTGGTGCAAGGGGCGTTTGGGACGCGGCATTTGCCTCGGCGCCTGGCACCTCAAGGACGTGAACTGATCCGCCGTCGACGGGCTCGGTGGCAAGGTTGAATTGATCAAGAGCAGTGGCAAGGCTGTCCGTCTCTTGCGTCAAAGTTGTGCTGGCAGCTGTGGTTTCCTCGAACATGGCGGCATTTTGCTGCGTGACCTGATCCAATTCTGACAGTGCGCGGTTCATATCGTCGATGCCGGCCGCCTGCTCTGATGCAGAGTTCGCGATTTCTGTCACTTTCTCCGAGGTTTGGGAAACCGATACCGTAATCGCCTCTAGCGCTTTTCCGGTGCGCCCGACCATGTCAACGCCCCGGGAGACATGATTGCCGCTGTCGGCAATCAAGGTGCTGATTTCCTTGGCGGCCTCCGACGACCGCTGGGCGAGACCCCGCACTTCGGAGGCAACCACGGCAAATCCCCGTCCTGCCTCCCCTGCCCGGGCGGCCTCGACCCCAGCATTAAGTGCAAGCAAATTGGTCTGGAATGCAATGTCGTCAATGACACCGGTAATCCGCGTGATCATCTCCGAAGACTTTGAGATCTCGTCCATCACGCCGACCGTCGCTTCGACAACTTCGCGACCATCCTCAGCACGCGCACGGGCATCGGACACCACTTCCTGGGCCTGCTGAGCACCATTTGCCGAGGTCTTGATCGCCGCGGTCAACTGATCCATGGCTGCGGCGGTTTCCTCCAATGTGGCAGCCGAAAGCTCAGTCCGGCGCGAAAGATCCAGAGCCGACGCAGAGATATCAGCCGTCGAGCGGTGGATTATCTGACCGCTCCCGCGGATCTCTGAAACGGTCATCGACAGATTTTCGATTGCCTTGTTGAAGTCGAGCCTCAGCTGTTCATATCCCTCTGGAAATGAGGTGGTAATGCGCGCATCGAGGTTCCCAACCGACAGTTTTTCCAAGGCGGTGGCAAGTGCCCCGACAACCGTCTCCTGCTGTTTGATTTGCTGAAGCCGGGCTTCTTCGGCGACTTTGCGGGCGGCTTCGCGTTCGGCCTCGGCTTCGGCTTCGCGCTGCCTTTCCTTTTCTTCGGCCGCGGTCTTCTCTGCGCGGGCTGTTTCTTCCTGTTCCCGTTCTGCTTTAAGCGCCGCAGCACGTTCAGCCTCGGCCGCTTCACGGAGTGCTGCCTCGTTTTTTTCAAGCTCGGCCTTCTCCGCCAGGCTGTCCCGGAAAACCATCAGGGCCTTATTTAGCCGGCCAATTTCGCCATGGCCTGCGCGACCGATGGAGACCGAATCGAGATCGCCCGCCGCCAACCGTTCGGTGGTGCGACAGAGCCGCAAAAGTGGCCGAACGACGGAGAACTGGACAACAAGCCCCATGAGCACAAAGATCAGCGCGCTTGCAATCAGAGCCAAGCGCAAGCCCGACTGAGCAGTCCGCGCGACTTCGGACATATTGACGGCGGCTTTGTCGATCTGCGACAGCGATTCTGCGCCAATGGCTGAAACAAAGTCGCTGATCTGCGCCACGTGGATTGCGGTTTCGATTGCGCGTGCTTCCGTGGTGCCCCGCACATCGATCAAACGCTCCACGGTCGCTGGTAGCGAGCCCGAACCTTCGACCGCGGCAAGCAGACCGTTGATACGTGCCCTGAAACCTTCGGAAGACCCAGCCGCAGCCCGGCTAAGTTCTTCTCCGGCGACCGAGAACCGCTTTCTCGAAGCAACCAACGCCTCCGCATCGCCCGATACGGACACCAGAAGACCGTCGGCCAGAAGCTTGGAAAGCGCAGTTTCCAATTCGCCGATCACAACGATCTGCTCAACGGGACCTCCCAGCAAGTTCCGAATGGCATCGGCGTTTCCGGTGCTTGCCTGTAGGGAACTGCGTTCAAGCTTTGCAACAAGTCCGTCAAGTACGGCAGTCAGTTCCGCTTCGGTTTTCTGAAGTGTCGCAAGCAAGTCGTTGCGCAACTGGCTGAGGATGAAACTGTTTGCGCCAAGCGCATCACGAAAGAAATCGATATCAGCGCGGACCGTGGCGAGATCGACTCCAGCCATATCCATATCGTCAAGATCAACCAGGGCAGCGTCAATACTGCCAAGCGCCGTAGTCGCAAGGTTTAGCATCGTTGATTTTAAGGCTTCGTCGGCGGTATCGGACATCGCCAGCAGTGCGCCGCCCAAAAGGTTCGCATCCGCCTGTATCCCAAGCGTCAGTCGCAAAACCAGGACGTCACGGTCCACGATGCCACCCAGCGTGGCCGTCACCGTGTCAACGGTCGCCGAACCGCCTGCGGAGAGACTGACGCGTGTACGATCAATTTCAGCTTCAAGTATGTCGGATGCGGCCTGCACATCCAGTTCGAGTTTTGCGAGAACCGCCTGTACGCTCTCGCGCAGCTCGAATTCTTCAAGAAGACCTTGCGAGAGACCAGCAATGGAGGCGCTAATCGCGCCGGTAATGTCTTGCATTTCGGCACGCGCAGAGGGTGCGTAGCCGGATGCGATCTCATCGACGCTCTCAAGTGTCTCGGTTGCGGTCCGGCGGGCGGCAGCCACATCGGTGGCCGTGTCCGCCACGAGAATCTCAAGCAGCGCGACATTTGCAGACTTCACCGTCGCCACGAGCTCACTGGCGCGTTGCGCTTCTGGCAGAAGCCCACCCGCCAAGCCTCTGAGATCTGCAACGTTCCTATCGAACGCGCGGTTGCTCATGTAAAGGCCAGTTCCAACGGCGGCCGCCATCAGGGCGGTGACAAGTGCCAGACGCGTTGCGATGCTGCCCAGGATTGCTTTAAACATTTTCGAACTCTCCGAAAAATCTGGCGATTGACACGTGCCGTTTGGCATCCACGAGCCGTGATCCGGCACCAACAAGCGGTGCCCTGTCAAAAGACGCCATATACGTGTCCTTAGTTTCGTAACCGGCGCCAATTTTTCACCTAAGGATTAACCAGAGGTGTGCGGAGGCGCGGGAAACCCGCGACCTGTGAAGCATTTGAACGAATATGGGAGGTCTCGCGGCTCCGCAGTGGCCAAATGCGTTGGGCGCCGGGGGCCAAGCCCAAGGCGCTTGAACAACACTAAGCTTAGTTTACCGCAACAGGCACTTCGGTGGATTGTTTGGCGCGCGCTCGCCCTTCCCGCTACAGATGCGAATTTTGTCGTGACGCCAGCGAACTAAAGCGACCCCGCTTCGGTCAGAACCTTGCGCGCAACGCGAAAGCACTCCAGGGACTGGGGCACGCCGCAATAGATGCCGATCACATGGATGATCGCACGGATCTCTTCTTTGGAAACGCCATTATTGAGAGCGCCTTTGCAATGGATTTCCCATTCCTGCATCTTGCCGAGCGCTCCGATCATGGCGAGGTTCATCATTGACCGTGTCTTGGCATCAATCGTGTCATCGCCCCATCCAAAACCCCAGCACCAAGCAGTCATCGCCTCTTGGAAAGGGCGTGTGAAATCATCGGCGGCGGCCAGGTTCTTTTCGACATAAGAGGCGCCCAGCGTCGCCTTGCGCTGAGCCAAGCCCTTTTCAAAGAGTTCGTCGTCCAAAGCTGCATTCCCTTGTATTGGCTTCTCGTGCGTAGTCCCTAGCAAACCCCGGCTCGGCACCGCCATAGACCTTTGTACGAACAACACTACGACCCGCCGATTGATTTCGCTCAGCAATCGCGCAAGAAGGGCTGACCCAGCCAAGGAAAACATACGATTGCAAGACCTTGTCTTTGCCCCGACGCCAACCACCCTGCTGCCTGTTAGTGGCACGGCCGCACAATTTCCGGTGCGCCGTGTCTACTGTATTGGTCGCAACTACGCCGCCCACGCCGTGGAAATGGGCCACGATCCCGACCGCGAGCCGCCATTCTTCTTTCAGAAGAACTCGGACAATCTGACGATTACGGGCCAGTTTCCCTATCCAGCCATGACCAATGATGTGCACCATGAAGTCGAGGTCGCCGTGGCACTTGCGACCGGGGGCACAGACATCCAAACCGAAACCGCACTGTCCCATGTCTTCGGATACGCCCTGGCGCTGGATATGACGCGGCGCGATCTTCAGGGGCAAGCCAAGAAAATGGGGCGGCCGTGGGAGGTTGGCAAGGCGTTCGAGCAATCAGCCCCGATCGCGCCGCTCAGGCCCACTGCTGATATCGGGCACCCAACGAACGGAGAGCTTTCGTTGAGCGTAAACAGCACGGTCAGGCAACAGGGCGATCTTTCACAGATGATCTGGAAAGTCCCAGAGATCATTTCATATCTATCGGCCTATTTTACCTTGGCGGCGGGCGATGTGATCTTGACGGGCACACCGGCCGGTGTCGGGCCCGTGGCGCGGGGCGACAGGCTGGAAGCGGCGCATCCGCAACTCGGCACGTTGACGGTAGATGTCGTCTAGGGCTGGACCGAGACAGCCAGATCGTCAGGCAGAAGATCAGGCGGCGCATTCTGATAACAGACGGGTCGCAAAAACCGGCGGACGGCAAGCGTTCCCACCGATGTGGCTCCGAAGTTTGTTGACGCCGGATACGGTCCGCCATGGACCATCGCATCCGCCACTTCGACACCGGTTGGGAAACCGTTGAACAGGATCCTTCCCGCCTTGCGTTCCAGTATCGGCAGCAGCCCGGCCGCAAACGCATCGTCTGCGGTGTCCATCTGCAGTGTGCAGGTCAATTGACCTTCGAGGGCCCTTGCAACGGCCAGCCTTTCATCGGGCGAAGACACGGTGACGACCAGTCCCAAGGGGCCAAATACCTCGCCCCGCAAAACCTCACTGGACAGCCAGGTCTTGGCGTTTGTGACGAAAAGAGCCGGTCGCGCGGCGCGTGCCTCGGCGCCGCCAGGCTTTAACGTGGACACGCCCGGCTCGGCGCCAACACCATCAGACCCACGTTGGTAAGCGGCGGCAATGCCGTCGGTCAGCATGGTCTGCGCCGCCACCTCATCCAGTGAAGATTTCGCCACGTCGATGAATGCATCGGCGGCAGGTCCTGACGGAAGGACCAGCAAACCTGGGTTCGTACAGAACTGGCCGACACCCATGGTCAGCGATCCGGCCCAAGCCCTTGCGATGTCCGAACCACGCTGCGCGAGCGCGGCGTCCAGGACGAAGACTGGATTGACGGAGCCCAGTTCGCCGAAAAATGGGATCGGGTCGGGACGTGCGGCGCAAAGGTCAAAAAGTACCCGTCCACCGCCCAGCGACCCGGTGAAGCCTACGGCCCGGATCAGCGGATGCCGGACGAGGGCGGCGCCAACGGTCGGCCCGCCATCTTGGATCTGGCCGAAGACACCGGGCGGCACACCTGATTTCTCAATGGCCGCCAGAATCGCTTGTGCGACGATATCCGACACGCCTGGGTGGGCGGGGTGCCCTTTGACCACTACGGGGCAACCGGCGGCCAACGCGCTTGCCGTGTCGCCTCCTGCGGTTGAAAACGCCAGCGGGAAGTTCGAGGCGCCAAAGACCGCGACCGGACCGACCGGCCTTTGGATCATCCGCAAATCCGGACGCGGCAGCGGCTGCCGGTCCGGCAGCGCTGTGTCGTGTCTTTGGTCAAGAAACGCGCCATCCTCAATGTGGTCGGCGAAAAGCTGTAACTGGCCGACAGTGCGCCCGCGCTCTCCCTCAAGGCGTGCCGCGGGAAGAGCCGTTTCGCGCATGCCAACTTCAGTCAGGGCGGACCCTCGCGTTTCGAGTTCATCCGCAATTGAGCGCAAAAACGCTGCCCTTTCCCCGCGCGACAGTGCGGCGTAGGTATCGAACGCGCCTTCGGCTTCCCGGACCGCCAGATCCACAAGCTCGGGACTGCCTGCGGCAAAACGATCAGGCTGCCCCGACACGGGGGTATTTTCAAATTCCGTATCGGCGCCGACCCATGCGCCACCGATCAGGTGCTTACCCTTTAGCATTCAGCGGGCTCCTATGAACTTGCCTTGGCTAGACCTTTGGTATCTCGCCCACCTTCTTCGGAATGTGGTATCCGGCCTGCACCGCCGGACGTTCGAACAGACGCCTGTACCAGGCTCGAATGTTCGGAAAATCCGCAAGATCCACGCGGTGCCATTCGTGGCGAGACACCCAAGGCCAACAGGACATATCTGCGATCGAATATGTCCCGCAGATGAAATCCTGTCCTTCAAGACGACGGTCGAGAACCCCGTACAGGCGGTCGATTTCAGCGCCTAGTCGTTCTTCGGCATAGGCAGACTTACCCGGGTTGAAATGCATGTAGTGGTGGGCCTGACCCGCTATAGGCCCAAGGCCGCCCATCTGCCACATCAGCCATTCGGTAACCCGCGCTTTTTCCTGAGGGCTTGTGGGCAGGAATTTCCCGTGCTTTTCGGCCAGATAAAGCATGATCGCGCCGGACTCCATCAGGCTGAAACCCGTGTCACGCTCAACGATTGCCGGTATCTTGTTGTTCGGGCTGATCTTGAGAAAATCCGGTGTCTTTTGGTCGCCCTGGCCGATGTTGATCGGGTGGGCCTCATAATCGACACCCAGTTCCTCTAGCAGAATGGAGACCTTGCGGCCGTTTGGGGTGGTCCAGGTGTAGAGGTCAATCATCGTCGGTCGCCTTTAGGAATGAGGGCTGGCTTGATCGAGCGCGGGGTCATCGCTGGCCCAGGGGCTGAAAGACGCCGGGATCAGGATCTTGTTCTGCTGCGATATCTGAAGGGGCCGAATTTTCTGCACATAAGCCTTCCAGCGCGGATCATCCGTCAGCCGAGCGCGCCGTTCTGCGCGTTCTTGCATATCCTTGTAGGCCCAAAGGTGCACAATCTCGTTCAGCGGGCCAATTTCGGATGAAAAATACCCTACAAGGCGTCCCAGGATCGGACGCTGGATCGCCAGCCCCTCTTCTTCGTAAAGACGTATGTATTCGGCGGCCGCGCCGATCTTCAACTGATAGATCCGTTCTTCGACAATCATCGGTTATCTCTTTTTATTTCCCCCTGCCGCCGTGCTGCGCTGAGCGACTGGCTGGGGGTCAGTGCCTCTTGGTCAACTCTGAGTTCGATCAAGTACCCCGTCGGGGACTGCTGCGCGCGGGCCAGCGCGTCCGGATAATCCTCAGTGCGATCAACAAGTTCGCCCGGGATGCCAAAGGCATTCGCATAGGTCACGAAGTCCGGATTGGTGAGATCTGTTGCCACGACACGTCCGGGATGGGTTCGTTCCTGGTGCATGCGGATTGTGCCGTACATGCCGTTGTTGACGACCAGATAGATGATCGGAAGGTCGTAGCGCCTTGCCGTTGCCATTTCTTGAGCGGTCATCAGAAAGCAACCATCGCCGGCAACGCACACGACGGTGCGTGTGGGTGCAACCAGTTTACCGGCAACAGCCGCCGGAACCCCATAGCCCATCGACCCGCTGGTCGGCGCAAGCTGGGTTCGATAGGCCAGATGGGCGTGGAACCGGTGCAACCAGACAGAATAGTTTCCGGCCCCGTTCGTATAGATGGTGTCATCGGGCAGCGTGTCGCTCGTGTGGCGGATAACCTCGCCCATGTTGAGCGCCCCGGGCACTTCCGTCGGTTGGCGGAAGGCGGCAAAGGCAGCATTGAGTTTGGACCTGCGGCCAGCGCGCGGCGCAGAGTGGTGACCATCGGAAGCATCAAGCAAAGCCGTCAAGAACAGCTCCGGATCCGCGGCGATACTGATCTCTGGCGCATAAACATGGCCCAGGTCATCCGCCCCCGGGTGAACATGGGCCAAGGTCATTTGCGGGTTGGGAATATCGATCAGGCTATAGCCTTGCGTCGTCATTTCCCCGAACCGCGGCCCAACGGCCAAAAGAAAGTCGGTCTCTTCTCGGACTGCCTTCAGCAATCCCGGGCGGGCGGCAATGCCGATGACACCCGCATAGTTGGGGTGACCATTGTCCACGTAGTCCTGACAACGAAAAGACGTCGCGACCGGCAGGTCAAAACGTTCAGCCACCTTAAGGGCAAGATCGCAGCAGCGTGTCGACCAACGCGGGCCACCCACGACCATAAAGGGCGATGTTGCAGCATCGAGCGCGGACAGCAGGCGTTCGATCTGATCCGGCGCCGGTGCTGAACGCGGTGGGTCTATCGGTCGGCAATCCTGCACTTGCGTGACTTCGGAAAGGATATCTTCCGGCAAGGCGAGAACGACCGGTCCGGGGCGTCCCGACTGGGCGACGTGGAAGGCGCGCGACAGATATTCGGGAATGCGCGCGGCATCTTCGATCTGTGCCACCCATTTTGCCATCTCGCCGAAAACCCGGCGATAATCCATCTCTTGGAACGCCTCACGATCCATCACATTGCGCGACACCTGACCCACCAACAGGATCATGGGCGAACTGTCCTGAAACGCGGTATGCACACCGTTTGAGGCATTCGTCGCCCCGGGACCACGTGTGACAGCACAAACACCGGGCTTGCCAGTCATCTTCGCATAGGCATCGGCCATGTTGGCGGCACCGGCTTCGTGCCGGCAGGTCACCACCCGCACATGGTTTCGGTGGTCGTAAAGACCGTCGAGCAACCCGAGAAAGCTTTCACCGGGTACGCAAAACAGTGTGTCCACGCCCAATACGGACAGTTGATCCGCGAGAACCTTGCCACCATGGCGCTGGCCTTCTGGCAAAGAGACCACCGGTGGCATGTCATCAGCCGTCATAAAATGTCCTCAAATGCTGCGGATCATGCCGCCGTCGACCCGGGTCATCTGGCCCGTGACATATCCGGCCGGGTTGCTGACCAGGAAGGCCGCTACCGCGGCAAACTCTTCCGGCTGCCCATAGCGTTTGATCGGCAGCGAGTTGGCAATTTCCGTGCGGACCTGATCCAGTGACTTATCTTCGCGCCCGGCGCGTGCCGTGTCGAGTTGCACTACGCGGTCGGTATCGATCTTGCCGGGCAAGATCATATTGACGGTTATTCCGTCCCCCGCAACTTCGCCTGCCAGGGTCTTGCAGAAGCCCGCGACCGCGCCGCGGATCGTGTTGGAGACGGCGAGGTTCGGAATGGGCTGAACGACGCCCGACGAGCCAATCGCCAGCACCCGACCCCAGCTCTTTTCTTTCATGCACTCGACCGAGGCTTCGGTGATCTGAATGATTGAGAACAAGAGCATCTGGGCGGAACGCGCCCAAACCTCTTGGCTGACGCCGGTTGATGGAGACGGCGGTGGCCCACCGGCGTTAGCAATCAGTATGTCGGGCTTTATGTCCGTTCGGACCCGATCCGCCAAGCCTGCCGTCGCTACCGGGTCAGACAAATCGGCCGCCATGAAGTCAACCGAGACACCGTGCGCCTGCGACAGCTTTGCGGCCAAATCCGCCAGCTTATCTTCGGATCTTGCGACCAACACGATGTTCGCACCCTCGGCCGCCAAAGCATCGGCAATGGCCGCACCCAATCCCTGCGAACCGCCAAGCACCAGCGCCGTGCGCCCCCTTATTGCCAGATCCATGTGTATCGGTCTCCTTTTGTCTATGCCCTTTGGCGGCTATCTCGGAACTGTGTCGCCGCCAAGACGATGCCACCCAGAACCATGCCAACCGCCGCCACTGGCCGAACCACCCCGGCCATCTGAAACACCGGATAGGCCAAAACAATCATTAGAAGCGCGGGATAATACCGGGTCCAGGCGGCCTGACCGCGCTGTTTCTGGTAAAGTGGGAAAACCACCGAAAAACACGCCAGCAGCAGAAAGAAAAGCGACCATGGCCGGGTCAGGAAGATCATTATGTCATCAGATCGGGCGAAGACCTGGCTGAGGCGGCTTTCGGCAATTGTGCCCAATACGACGCCCAGAACGAGTGGAACAATCGGAAACCCGAGCGCGCGCATCCCGAAGCCGATCAGGCCGAATATGAACAGCGTCCACATATCGTAGCCGATGTTGTTCAGCGCAAAGATGCCAAGCGCGCAGTAGAATAAGATCACTGCCGTAAGCATGTAGAGTTTGACTTTGGTAATCAGAACGAAACCACGAAGGGTGACCGACTGAAGCGCCAGCATCATGAAATTTGCGACAAAGAAGGCAATAAAGATCGCGTAGGCAATCTTGGGTTCGTCAGCGATGAACGAAGGGCTCGGGATCACGTCATGGATCAGAAGCGCACCCAGCATGATCGCTGTCATGATGTCCCCGGGCAGGCCCAGCGCCATCATCACAATCAGCGCGCCACCGGCGGTGGCGTTGTTGGCCGCTTCAGGCGCAATTATCCCATCGACCGCGCCGGACCCGAATTCTTCATGTTCTTTTGAGGCTTTCTTCGCCTGGTCATAGGCAAGAATATTGGAGATCGTGCTTCCGGCGGCGGGCAGGACGCCCACGAAAACGCCAATGGCCGATGACCGGATAACGTTGCTCCACCGCCTCAATACCTCACGGGCTGACCCAACATAGTCGATGTTGACAACGGTCGTCTTGCCGCCCAGGGGCTGATGGGCGTCTTCCGGGCTGCGAATATCACCAAGAAGACGGCTGAAAGCGAAGAGCCCAACCAGAACGGGCAGAAACGCAAAGCCTTGGGTGACCGCATCGATGCCAAAAGTGAAACGTGGCTGGCCAAAGACGACGTCACTTCCGATCGTCGCTACCAGCAGACCGAAAAGGGCCGACATGAGCCCCTTAACCATCTGATCACCGGCGAGGCTGGCCGTCACCGTCAGCGCAAAGATGATCAACGAAAAATAGTCGACCGGCTGAAACTCGAGCCCAATCAAGGCCAGTTGCGGCGCAACAAGCATCAGAACGATGGCCGCGAAAACACCTCCGAAGAACGACGACCAAACACCGATGCCAAGCGCCAGACCCGGTTTGCCCGAACGTGCCAGAGGATAGCCGTCAAAGGTCGTCGCGACCGACGACGGCGTGCCCGGAATGCCGGTCAGAATTCCAGACATAAGGCCGCCGGACAGCCCACCCACATAGACGGCTATCATCGTGGCAAGGCCCTGTACGGGGCTCATAGAGAAGGTAAAGGGCAGCACCAGGACCACGGCCATGGCGATAGTGAAACCGGGAATTGCGCCCGCAAGAAGTCCGGCAAAGGTCCCGACCAGCATCAGGACCATGGTCGTCCATGTGAAAAGCTCGGATCCGGCCAGAACCAAACTGTCCAGAATGCCCATGCTACCGAAGCCTCAACAGCATGCCTTCGGGAAGAATGACCCCGAGGCCTAGGTTAAAGATCGCCCACATGCCGACGACCATCACGACGGCGATGGCGCCGTGCAGCGCCAGCTGTTTCGGTGCCCAGCCCCCAAGAACGCAAAGCGTCAGAAAGACATAAGCCACGCCGCCCAGAAGCATGCCGAGAACTGGCATGCTGAGCAGAAAAAGGAAGAAAAGGAGAAAACAGACAAAGGGCCGCCGATTGTCAGACATCCAGACCAAGAGCGACCGACCGGGGCGCGCGACAGCGGGCTGGCTTTGCGATTGGATCAGCAGAACGACCGACAAGAGCCCAAGCGGAACAAGAATGAGCCGCGGCCATGTCGAAGACGCAAGCTGTCCGAACATGGGCTCAGGCAACTGATAGGTCGCGGCATACATGCCAACGCACAGCACCAGAAACATCAGCGCCGTAAAGAAGTCCTTGTTGATGACCAAACGTCCGCCTCCCGGCAAACGGGCACCGACGTAGTTGCCGACGCCCGCCCGTAAAGTTTGCAGTCTACTGGAAGCGTCCGACCTTTAGTTCTTTCGCCGCGTCCAGGAAGTCGACCTCGGTATCGGCCCACCAGGCTGCATAGTCTTCCGGTCCAAGGTACACGACAGACGTTCCTTTCGCGGCCTGTTCAGCAACGAAGTTCGCGTCGTCTGTCGGACCCTTGAAGACCTCGGCCCAGTAGTCGATCGCCTCTTGCGGGGTGCCCTTTGGCACCATGATACCGCGGGTCAGCGAATAGGTCATGTCGACGCCCAATTCCTTGAGCGTCGGCACATCCGGTATCAGATCGCTGCGCTCATCGGCGGCGATAGCAAACGCCTTAAGCCCGCCGTCGCCCCGCTGAGTGCGGGCCGCAGCCATGTTGATCCCACCCAGATCGATGGATCCGTTCAGAAGACCGGTGATCCGACCAGCCGTTCCACCCTGGAAAGGAACGTAAGCAAAATCAGTGCCGGTTTTCGCGCCAAGCATGATCCACAAAAAATGGCTGGTAGCACCCATGGAAACCCCCGTGGGGATCTCGCCGGGCGCCGCTTTGGCGGCACTCAGCATGTCTTCCAGCGTTTCGTATTCGACGTGACCGCCCGCTCCGATGATCTCCGGCGTATCGGTCAGCATTGCAACGGGCTCAAATCCGTCCCAGCTGAAGTCCGTCACCCCATTGATGTAATTCACAACCAGATGCTGGTGGATAGCGAAAAGCGTGCAGCCGTCGGGCGACGCGCCAAAAGCTTCTTTCGCGCCCTTGCCACCACCTTGTCCCGGAACTGTCACAACCTTCACCTTGACTGCTGCATCGGATTCCTCGATCGCTTTTTCGAAGATGCCGAAGATCACCGCGGTGCCGCCACCTGGCGACCAAGGGACAATAAGTTTCGCCGTGGAACATGGCAGGTCTGCTGCGGCGGCAGCACCGCCCAGTCCGGCCACGGCCGAAAAGCACGCTGCCCCAAATACAGAACGGATTGCTAATTTCATTGAATTTCCTCCCTGGTTTCGTCGCCGTGCCCGACAGTCGCTAGATAGCTCAATGCCGTCGAGATTTATGCGATCAGCGCCAAAATATCGATTATTCGAAAACCTGCAAGCGCCGAGGTTCCCGTGGTGGATAAGCGCAAAGGCGAGCCAAGGACCGTTAATGCCGGTAGATTTTCCCTTTCGCTCTGCATTTGAATTTCAAGCGGGTCTGGCACCAGCCCGGACCCGATCACCGGAAAAGCCATTGCCTTCGCTTTGTGTCCGGCGCAGGGTGCCTGCTCAGTTGTTGCGGCGGCGGCCAAGCCTTTGCACAATACTCGCACACGCGCTTTCAGCGCTCACTGGAACGGACGGATCTATTCAAGAGTTTTAGCCGCCCCAAAGCCAAGGAAAGACAACAGCCATGGAGCTAAACGACGAAGTGGTGATCAACGCAACGCGGGATGATGTCTATGCCGCCTTGAATGATCCCGAGGTCCTGCAGGCGTGCATTCCCGGTTGTGAAGAGCTGACCAAAAACTCGGACACCGAACTTGAAGCGAAGGTGTTGCTAAAGATCGGGCCGGTCAAAGCCAGGTTCAGTGGGACCGTGGTGCTGGACAACGCGGGCGCGCCCGAAAAGTTTTCCCTGATGGGCGAAGGCAACGGTGGGGCGGTTGGGTTCGCCAAAGGCGGCGCCGATGTTACGCTGGACGAAGCCGACGGTCAGACAACGCTCAGGTACACCGCCAAGGCCGATGTTGGCGGCAAGATCGCCCAACTGGGTAGCCGCCTGATTGTCAGTACCTCAAAGAAATTATCGGCGAAGTTCTTCGCAAATTTTGCCGAGACGTTTGAGAACGAAGAACCAGCCTAGCAGCCGGGCACTGCCGGCCAACCTGGCCAAGTCTGTCGAAGAAAGCGATGAGGTGTCTGGAATTTGAACGGTCCTTACACGCGGCAACACGACTGGCGTCCCTTGGTGTTCAAAGAGGCGGCCATGCATACCGGTGTAAAGACGCCGCCACTTACGCGGTGTTCGCCAGCCAGGCGCTTCTTGCCCGCTTCAAGAAGCTCCTTGGACCAGCTGTAATACAGGCTCGGCGCAATGCCCTCTCAGCAACGTCCAGTACTACTTCAAATCCAGAGACGAAGTTCTGGTTGCCATGGTCGCGCATTTTTTCGACGAGTGTACGGCCAACCTTTTGGTGATTACCAAGAACAGCAAAGCCACGACGCGGCGCGAATGTGTTCAATTCCTGATACGATCCGGCCTCACCCACGGTCAGGAAATCAGCGATAAGTGCCGCGCTTTTCGGGAAATCTGGGCGATTTCCAGTAGGAACCCCGTCATTAATGAGGGCCTAATCAAATACTATGAAGGGTTTGCCGAGACTCTGGCCGACTTCGTGCTTGACGGCGAGCCAAATCAGGTGGGCCGGGCAAGGCTAAAGGCACTGCTCGTTCCTTATTTCGAAGGCTACTTGGTTACAGCGCGTTCCCTGTCGCTTGACGTCGACGAAACTGCAGAAATGTTGACTGAGATGGCGATGGCATCCGTGGGAAGCATGACTCAGGAATAGAAGAATGGGATTGCTACACTTCCAAAAAGATGTGACGGGTTGGGATCCAATCTCCGCCTACTTCGCACGTTTGCCATGATCTCAAGCACGGCACTGCCGCCTGTGCAAAGCGGCAGTTGGTTTTTCCTCAACTAACTGGAACCACGCAATAAATCGATGAGCGTTTGACGGAGCAATTCTCTAGCTTCATTGCCCACAGTTTCAGCGATTTCGCTTTCGATAGTCCGAATGCTCTCGGCCGCTATCGAACGCCAACGCTGACCCTTTTCAGTGATTGAAACTACTTTGTCCCGCCCGCTGTCAGGGTCAGGCAGAACAGAAATCATCTCTTGGGCCACCAAACGGTCCACAGCTTGTTGCGCCGCTTGGCGGGTAAAACCCATCTCGCGATGGATCGCAGAGAGCTTTACAGTGCGTCCCCGAAGCTGCGCGAAAACTCGAATGTCAGAAGGACGAACGGTGGCAAATTCCGTCTCGGCACGGGCGTCATCCATCCGGGCATTCCAATGAGCGATTAGCGTCATCATCAGGCCCTTGATGTTCTGGCCCAGAAATTCGTCGTCCTTTTTATCAATCATAGTTGACAAAAATTCCTCGCTCATCACTTATCAATTCTAATTGACAAACGCAGGAGGGTCCAATGGACAGGAGGACATTCCTTACGACGACCGGGGCAGGTGCGTTGGTGGCAAGTAGCGGTGTTTTACGGGCACAAAGCTCTCCGCAACCACTGCGGCTGATCCCAATGACAGATATGATCGGTGGACTGAATGGACGCATTGCGTTGTCACTGGACCCGGCAACGCATGACTTTGGCAATGGCGTTGCGAGCGAAACCTTCGGCATCAACCAAAGCTATCTTGGGCCTGTCATTCGGGCAAAGCAGGGGCAAACACTGCCTTTCGAGGTGATCAACAACATCGGCGATGTGTCCACGATCCATTGGCACGGGCTGCATATCCCCGGCGATGTGGACGGTGGGCCGCATCAGGAGATCGAACATGGGGGCGTTTGGTCGCCGGATCTGCCGATTGTCCAGCATGCCTCGATGAACTGGTTCCACTCTCACACACACGGGAAAACGGCGCGTCAAACCTACAATGGGTTGGCTGGCGTTTTGCTGATTGAAGACGATGCCAGCCTTGCCGCAGATCTGCCAAAGATCTACGGCGTGGATGATTTCGTTCTGGTTCTTCAGGACAAGACGTTCGATACGGCCGGACGAATGACCTACGACTTAACCGGTGAGGTGTTCGAGGACGGGTTTCAGGGCGATACAATAGTCATCAATGGGGCTATCGCCCCTGCGTCGCAAATGGTTCCGAACGGATTGGTTCGCCTTCGCGTCCTCAATGCCTGCAATGCACGGTTTCTTGAGCTGTCCATGGCGACCGGGCCGATCACGGTGATTGCATCTGATGGCGGGTTCCTGTCTTCGCCCGTCGAGGCCGAAAGCATACTGATGTCCCCTGGTGAGAGGTATGAAGTTCTCGTGGACATGGACGCCTCTCAGTCCAATGCGCTCAACGTCAACCTTGACGGCGGGGGTGGCGGGCTCCTTACGAACCTGTTCGGCGGAAATCAGACGACAACTGCCCTGACGCTGACCCGGACAGACGGGCCTGGCTTCACCGGAGCAATGCCAACTCAACTGGCCATCCTTGCGCCACCCCGACCCTCCGATGCTACAGTGACCCGCGCGTTTGAACTGGAGATGGATGTCGGAGCCGACCTCGCTGCGCTGGCATCGGCCTGGGACAACTTCTGTGGCGATGCGGGGGCGATGGCGATCAACGGCATGCCAATGAATATGAAGCGGATCGACGAAGATGTGCGAAAAGGCGATACCGAAATCTGGCGTATCTCGGTCGATGACCAGTTGCACCCATTCCATATCCATGGATGTTCGTTTCGCATCCTCAGCCAAAGCGGATCGACACCGCCCGCATACGCTCAGGGCTGGAAAGATATGGTTCATGTCGAGGACGGGTGGTCAGAGGTGCTGGTACAATTCAATTACGACGCGCCCGCGAGTGCCCCATACATGTATCACTGCCACATCCTGGAACACGAGGATTGTGGCATGATGGGGCAGTTCACCGTCAGCTAGGTCGCCAACTTGTGGCCACCAGATGTTAGCCGAAATCCGAAACAATTCCCTTCACCTTGGACCTCGGGAAGGTGCCGCCAATGTGGTTCACTGTGCCTGCCAACCGCACAACGGATATGTTCGGTGTTAAATTCTGAAAGACTGGCGGAGAATGATGATCTTCTTGGATACTACGGGGCCACGTAACGGTCGCGGCGGTGATTGAAGGCGATGACGCCATTCAGCACTACGGCGCCCAACAGAGAGTACGCGACAACCGAGGCGGGAAACATAAAAAATGCCACAGCGAAAATCATCACATCGACCAAAAGCTGGACATAGCCCGCCTTGAAACCTGTCCGATCCTGAATGACAAGCGCAAGCACACCCAACCCTCCAAGCGAGCCCTTATGCCGGAAGCAAGCCAGGAGGCCGAGGCCAACCGTGGTTCCAAATATGAGCGTTCCGATGAAGGGATTGAGGCTTTCAAAGACGATGAATGTCGGGAGGTAATCCGATAGAAGCGAAACGACGGTTACGCAGAAGACGCTTTTCAACGTGAACTCGAGCCCAAGCCGCAGGTACGCAAAAATGTAGAACGGCAGATTGATCACGAAGAATACCAGACCGAATGACCATCCCGTCGGATAAGCGATCAGCAGGGCGATACCCGCCGTCTGCCCGGTGAGAAAGCCTAGATGCGTCAAAAACACCAACCCCAGGGACGTTAGGAGGCAGCCTATCGTCAGCCCTTGCGCATCCTCGAGGGGCGTATGGGCAACGGCGTCGAGGTCGATCGTCATGGGCGCGGGCATGGTCGGAGCTTACGCTGCGCTGCAGCAAAGGCAAGAGCCAGCTTTAGATCATAATTGTCATGGGTTTATGAAGATTAGCATGGCAAAATCCGCACGCAAACGCCGCCTTCATACCGTCATCTCGAGGCAGCCGGTATCCGACGGCACTTCGATGGGCAAAGAGGCCGATCCACCAAGGCTTAAATTCGCCGCATTCCGCCTCTGCAAAGTGATCGGTCGCGATTGAACCGTCGGCGCCTTGCATTCCGCCCGGCCAATCATAGCTGCAATCCGGAAAGCTTAACCGAACTGACACTTTCTGAACAAAGGACTGACCTGATGCCACTCATGACTTCTCCGATCGACGGCTCACCCATGCGAGAGGTTGAGCGTTACGGGGTCAAAATGGATATCTGTACGACATCGGGAGGTATCTGGCTGGATCGAGGCGAGCTAGAGAAGATCATCATGGCGATCCGCGAAGAGGCATTGATGGACGGCGGCGTATCCGCAGAGGACGCTTATGGAGATGTCCACTATCACGAAAGTCCGGGGCGCATGCAGCAAAGCCGCCCGCAGCGTCGCAAACGCGAGAGCATGTTTGACAGCATACTGGATCTTTTCGACTAGCGACCGGCGGGCAAGGCCATTCCCCTTTTGAACACTCGGCCCCCCTAATTCGGAACTCGGAAGGGTGGGTTTTGGCCTAGGAATCGTTTCAGCGGTCTCAGGTGCTCCAATTCTTTGGTCGGCAATCACCTCAAAGCCTGAAGAGGTTAGTCACTCTTTGAGCGATAAGTTGTACCAGCGCAGGACGACGTGCTTCTGCGGGGGGCGGTCCAGCGCGTCGTTTCAGGCCGGTCAGGCCGGCAAAACTCGGACTAAAAGGCCACACGTCCGCAGAACCAAGAATGGGCTCGGAGACCACCGCGAAACCGGTTTCCGTCATTTCCACTTCGAAACTGAGCCTAAGGCCTAATCGCAAGCCGGGCCCAACTGGATCATCAATAGGGAATTCGATCCGGTACGCTGGGTTTAGGGTCGCATCCGACATCGGCCCGTTCCCGAATGCATGGGAGGGTCGTTTCGTCCTCTTATGGCAGTGGGCCTACAGGTTCGACGGACGCCATCAACCAGCACGCATCGAATGGGCGGCATCGGCCCGCAACAAAGCCAGAGTGCGCGATGCTGCAAGATGGGCGAATTTCATGGTTCACCACCTCTTATTCCGCAAACCAAATTCGATGGCGGTCTTGCGCTTGAAAAAACACTGACAGACCTGCCCAATGATTGATCTGGATCATATGCACTGAACGCCAAATCATGTTTGCTTCCCGTATCACGCACGGGGGCGTCGATGCTGAAGATTTCCGATCTTAGGGTTGCAATTGGCAACAAGACGATCCTGAACGGCATTGACCTGACCCTGCCGGATGGAGAGCTGCACGTACTTTTGGGGGCGAACGGGTCTGGCAAATCCAGTCTCCTGGCCACGATCATGGGGTTGCCACCCTTTAAAGTCACTTCGGGCGAAATCCTCTTTGATGGCACTCCGATCCACGACATGGACATTCATGAGCGCACGCGTCTGGGCATTGGAATGGCGTATCAGCGCCCACCGAGCCTTGAAGGCGTATCGGTACGAACCTTTGCCCACGCCCTGGGGGCCGATGCGCAGCTTGAGCGCGAAGCCGCAGCCCTTGACCTTGCCGAATTCATAGATCGCGATATGAATGTCGGCTTTTCCGGCGGCGAGATTAAACGGTGGGAGGTACTAAAGCTCGTTTTGCAGGATCCGCTTTTGCTTTTGTTTGATGAACCCGAAAGCGGCGTCGATCTGGAACATGTGACTGCGATTGGAGACGCCATCGGCCGCGTTGTCCGCACCCCGGACGGCAAGGGTCGCGCCTGCTCCGGCCTTTTGATCACGCACACGGGGCTCGTGCTAAACCACGTCAGCGCAGACCGTGCATACATTATGCGGGACGGCCGTATCATTCATTCCGGCGATCCGGCGGTGCTTTTCAAACATGTTCAGACACAGGGTTACACCGCGCCTGCGACGTAGGTTGATCGGACTTCAAGGAGAGAGTGGCACCATGAACGGATCAACCGAAAAGAACTCTGCGCCCGACCTGAGCAATGAAGAACGCGACATTCTCTTGGATGTAGGCTTCGCCGACTTTGATGATCGCGCCGCGACCAGCATTCTATCAGACACCGATGTGCGGTTTACAGGTTCGAACGATCCCGGTGTCGAAGTGCTTCCCCTGAGCGAAGCCTTGCGCACGTATGAATTCGTTCAGGATCTCATGTTCGGCCTGGTCTCGCCTGATGCAAACGAACACATCGCCATGGTGGCAGAGCACATGCACGATCCGCTCGGTCATTTCACCTGGGTCAAGCCGGGTGCCAAGGTGGCGTTGCCGGTTCAGAACTTCACGCTTCTGGAAACACCTCAGGCTCGGCAGTTCACCCATGATATCACTTTGATTGACGAAGGCGCAGAGGTTCAGATGATCTCGGGCGCTGCCGTGCCCTCACAGGTTCACAAGGGCCGCCACATCTCCGTCGATGAATGCTATATGCGCAAAGGGTCGTCCTGCACGTCTGTGAACATCGAACACTGGGGCGTGGGCATGGACACCTATTCCTACGGATATGCGCGCATGGAAGAAGGCGCCCGCAGTCAAAGCACATCCGTCATGATGGCCCCCGTTGCAATGCAATTGAGCCAGTCCACAACGCATCTCGATGCCCATGCAAACGCCGTCAGCCAAGCGATCATCTTTGCCGGTAATGGCACAGAGCGGGTGATCGAAACCGACACCCACTTGAATGGCACGGGCGCGCGGTCCGAAGATGTATCGCGCATGGTCTCTGCGGGCGGCACGATCATCAATAACGCCCGGTTGGTCGGCGCTGCATCCGGCACAAACGGTTTCTTGGGCTGCGACGGCCTGAAACTGACGAACCGAGGTGAGATCACCGCCGTGCCTGCCCTTCAGGCAATCGCCGAGGGATCCATGTTGAGCCATGAGGCAAGCGTGGGCATGATCGACAGCGATAAACTGAACTATCTGATGGCTGCGGGCATCGAAGAGGACCTTGCGCGCAACCTGATCGTTCAGGGGTTTTTATCGCTCGAAAGCGCAGCAATCCCGCCGCAACTGCGCAAACGGATTGTGGATCTAATCGCAGAAGCAAAGTCAGGTGGAATGTGACCCGAGTGTTGCATCTGTGGGTCTGCCGGCCCGTGCAGCGCGATACGGCGCCTGTTGGCAGCTGGACCCGTGAAGCTATTTCCGAAACCAGTCCGTTAAACCGACGTGGTTCGGCGGTGCTTCCCCCGCTGCGCTTTCATTCAAAACAGGTGTCTCAGCGACCTTTTTTATCCGTCAAGCAACGGCTCCTGCTTGGTTCGGCGGGCAGCCTTCTTTTGGACTTTCGCAACAGTCGCACCCCGGCCGAAAGCGGGCATTGACCCTAAAGGCTAAGGATAGGTCCGACAAGCTCGCTGAATCGGTGGCAACCGGCGCCGCGCACAGCGGGGGGCGCTGAAGCCCATAGTACCAGAAAGGTCGCTATCCTGACGCAGCGCTTGGCATAGATGGCTTCGGATCCCGCAAAAACTGGGGAATGCAGGATTCCAATCCGGCCGGTAAAACCAACCATGCTCCGGCCGCATAAATTCGTTCAACCAGTGCCGGCGCATCGCTGTGCAAAGTCACGGATATCGGCGAGGCGCCGGTGATCGAGATGTCCCGAGCAAGCGATCCGATGAAGTCTTCAGGCGGAAACGGCACGAAGACCGCCGGAGCTTCGCCCCCTGCCCGTAGGACAATCGCCAGGATTGCGATCCATACGACAACGAGAATTGGCACGGAAATGAGCAGGGCTCTGATCATCGCGTTGCCATGCTGTTTCTAGTAGTCATGAATGTGCTCCAGGCGCAGCCCATCTTCTTCGAGCGTGCGCAGTCGCGCTGCGAGTTGGGCAACCGGTACCAGAAAAAGATGCCGGGTGTCGCCATAGCCCTGGCGCGGAAGGCTGGCCAGCGCACCGGTGGCGTTTCGGTTGACAGATATGGCGGTGAACATGATTTGGTCATTGCCCGCCATATCAATGAAGTCTGCATTTGCCCCGGCCCATGCAGCGAGGATACTGGTCAGCTCCCGGTAGCGCGGCGTCTCAACCTCGGTCCCCGCATCCGTCCTGCGCAGGATCTTGACACCCTCGGTTGCCTCCAGCGCTCCATCTGACAGGTTTGCGACCACCATCTGCAGCGTCAGGTCGTCCTGGCCGGTTGCAGCGACGGCCTGTTCGATGACACCCGCATAGGTCGCCCGCGCACCATGTTCGAGACCAAGCGCCATGGCGCGTTCGCGGTCTCGGAAGCCGCCTTCGGACGCCGCCCTGAGCTCCGCAGCATCGGCCTGAAAATCATACCGGTACCACGGCACCTGTTGAAGAAAGGCCGCGTACCGCGCCGCCTGTTGTGCGGAAAGATCGTCCAGGGGCGCGCGCGCGGACCCCCGGATAAGCGTGGCAAACCGACCCACGGTTTCCTCGTAACCGGCCTTCATCAGCATCTCAAAGGTGAAGGACACACCGATCACATGGACGAGTTGGCGTGTTCCCGCGTCGATCTCGCCCAAGGCGGCACTTTCCCGCGTCAGCGTGCAAAGCGATCCCCAGTACCCTGAAATGGCGGCAAAGAAGCGGAAATCGTGGGGGTCACCCTGCCGGATAACTTCGGCATAGTCGTCATAGGCATGAACGATGTGCCACTCGGGATAGGTCAAAAGCGTTCGCACTTCCGGTCGTGTTTCGCCGGAAATCGGGGGCAACGGCGCTGGCGTGGCATCGCCGCGGCAGAAGGCTTCGACATAAACGACCGGGCTTGCAAGGCCGATCACCAAGAGAAGCACAAGACCGACAACCCACCTCAGCACGCGCGCCAGAAGCCTCATCCCTTGCGCGCCGATACCAAACCGGCGGCCAGAGCGACGGCGCCAAGACCGATGTGGGGCAGGTTTGCCGCGATCCTAAGAAGCGACAGGCTCGGCCCCAATGAGGCATTGGTAAAGATGCCAAAGTCGAGATAGCCCCAACCGGTGAATATGCCAAAGATGCCATCGCCGAGGTAGGCTGCGCCAAAAAGGATCAGGAAAATCCGCGCAGAGCGGAGCGAGATTAGCCCGGCAAGCAAGGCCCATGCCGCCGATGCGAGGTGCAGGGCATCATCGAACGGATCGAGCGCGAAGATGCCAAAGGCAAGCCCGTTTTCATCGGTGAGGCCCGGAACATAATTGATCGCGGCTGCTGCCAACAGGATGGCGGCATAGACATAGCAAAGTCTTTTTTCCATGGTCATAGACGTTCCAGGTATGCGTCCCAAAGGTTGTTGCGCAATATCAGGCCCGGGTCGATGTCCCGCTTTGCCGCCGCGAATTCAGCGGCGCGGGGATAGGCGCGTTCGAACTGGGCAACCGTCGCGTGCGGGCGGTACGGAAGATAGTACGTTCCGCCAATTTCAAGAACCCGATCGATCAACCGGCGGGTCATCCTGACATGGTCAGCTTCGGCCCTTGGCGTCTTCTCTTGCGTAAAGGACATGACCGCAGCAATCCGAGGTGTCGGCGAATGGGCAAGCAGGCTGACCGGATCGGTGGCCACATACCGAAGCGTGACATTCAGAAACTCTGCGTAGGCGTCTGGGATCACCTCACGGCAGGCACTCAGGAACCCGTCAAATGCGTCCACCGGCACGAAGTATTCATGCAGGATGTCAACGCGGTCAGGGTTCCGGTCATCCAGTGTCACAACCGGTTCATTCATCAGCGAATTGCGTGTGCTTTCACCAGCGACAGCCGGGCCAAGATCACTTTCGACCCACCAGCGCAGGCGTTTCATACCCTCTCGGCCGACCTGGCCCCGGTAAATGTAGGACGCGAGATGGGAAACGAAGCCCGAGCCCAAGGCGGGCGGCAGATCCGACTGATCGGCTGTGGGCGTATAGGCAACCAGCAACGCGTCTTCAAACAGCCGGGCGCGATCGACATTCAGGCGACCGTAGACCATGGGTGTCAAAGGGTCCTGAACCGCTGAGATGAAGGCCGCGGGGAAATCGCTGGCGGGCAGTTCTTTGATTTCGGGGGTCAGACGCTGGTTGGGGACCATGTCCACCTCCAAATCGACGATCAAGCCGATCAGCCCATAACCGCCCATAGCCTGGGCAAATAGGTCCGCGTTTTCCGTGCGCGAAGCCGTTACCAATTCGCCATCGGGTAGCACCATCCGCAAGGAGCGCACGGTCGCACCCATGGGCCCATACGGTACAGGCCAGCCATGGGCGCTAACGGAAAAGGTCGCAGCCACCCCGAAGTCGTGGTTGGACTGCATAACGGCGGGCCCGAACCCGATTGGGTCGAGTGCCGCGATCACATCCGACCAACGCGCCCCGCCGTTTACCCGGTATCTGCGCGCCGCCGTGTCAGCTTCGATCCAGCCATTGTCGACTGTGATCGCCGTGCCGTCCCTTGGGATTGCCTGACCGCCCATGGAATGGCGGGCCGCGCCCACGTTCACCGGCCTACCGTCCAACCGCGCGTCCGAAAGCTCAGCACGAAATACATCTACAAGCGCATCTCCGTGGGCTGCCGGCCTGACGAACTTGCGGATGGGCGTGGCCGACAGCTCACTCGCATCGTTCATTATCAATTCGGCGGCAGGGGTATCCACGTCCTTCGGCACGCCCTCTAGCTGAGAGAGCCCCGGCGACCAGCTCCGCCCGACCGCATACCCCGCCGCTGCACCGCCCAACAGCAGCGCTCCGCGCCGCGTCAGTTTGCTAAGTCTTCTCAATTGCGCTCTCTTGAATGCCCGCTATCGAAAGAACCTTAGTGATCCCACTGGTTCTTTGAGAGCATTAAAGCATGATAGGCGTTTGTGCCATCAGGGCGATGGTTTTCAGTTAGGAGGGACGCGCTGGCGCCAATACCGTCGGGCGGATGGCAAAAGGCAACGTTCGGCCGTGACCGGCTGCAAAGACAGCATTGGATCGTCGCACCCGTTCAGACAGTGCCGTTTTGGGTCGACAAAACCAGACGCGGTCACGTGGTCGGAGGCATCGACCGCACTCCCGCCCTAAATCACAAAGTTCCGGTCCGTTGCCATCCTGTTTTCAATGTCACCGATAGCGTCGAATGCAGACTTCGAGCTCAGATCGAATTCAATTCTGTGCGCAAGCAGCAAAGTGTTTGACGGTCACTAGAGAAGCGCGGAATGAGTAGTGCGGGGGAACCGGAACACGTGCGGCGCAACCGAAAAGGGGCAGCAAGTATCGCAATGAACTAGGCATTTATTCCGATGCATCCCGCCTCAGGCTCATGTCGCGCTCAATTGTAACAATTGACCCGTAAGGCGAAACGAAACTGACACGCGCCGAGTGTTTTGTTCTGGCACTTTGAGTTCTGTGGGAGCTTCGTCGTTAAGAGTTTCGTCTTGTTTTCAAGTTTCCTGATGGCAACTTCGCTGCCGATGGGTTCGAATGCTGCGCCTGTCGTCTATGATGACAGGACGCTGTTCATTCAAAACGTCAACCCGAATGGGAGTGAAGATTTCGAGTCCGCGGCCCCGATGCGTCCTATGAAGGACAGCCACTGGGTATAGATCTCTTCACCTTCGAGGGCGCGAACTTTCCCGATATACCGGGCGTGTTAAATCGGATTGATCCGAACAGTTGGTGCTCAGACGAAATGAACCTCGGCGGGTCGCAGTATACGTGCAACTATGTTGCGCTTGATGCCTAATTGCGCATTGATTTCCTCTTGCCGATGACTGCCTGGGGTGCAGACATAAATGACATCGCCACCGAAACGCGGCAAACTGCGCTGAGCTTCTTTGATGCCGCTGATAATCTCTTGATGGAGATGCTTTTTGAAGAGCTGGAAGTCTTCGAACAGGTATTCTTTGGCGTTGATTTAATGGGCGTAGCAGCGAGTTTTGCGCGTTTTGACTTTAGAAGCGTGGGTGACGAAGATGTCGCGATCGACATGTTTGCTTTGGACAACATGGTCTTCTCGGTCGAGCGTGATGGCAGTATGCCCGCACCGGTGCCTCTGCCGGCCGGGCTGGTCCTGTTGCTCACGGCGATGTCAGCGCTGGGGTTAAGAAGAGCCTTCAGATAGTGGCGGCGTTGGTTTTTGGCAAAGAGTGCGCGTCGGGCGGGTGCATAACGTCGACGGGACACGAACGCAAAGAGCGGTTTCGGAGCGCACGCTTTGCAAAGACCTTTGGTACGGGCGGCAAGACAGGTTGCCAGCCACTATGCCACCTAACCAAATGACTGCGAAGCAAAAGCATATCCAAATGGGTGGGCTGGCGGAGAGACAGGGATTCTAATTGCGCCGTTTATATCAATAAAATAAAGGCTTTATTACCTATCTGTGGTTCGCAATGTGGATCAAAATGTGGTCCGTTTTATGCTTCCGCTTTCACTGGTAGTGGTGGGACTTCAATGTTCTTGAATGCATCTGCCGCGCTCTTTGGGTTCTGCCGCGCGTGAGCGCGGATGATTGCTTTCTCAATTCTTGACCGCATAATGCTGTTGAAGTTCCGAGCTTGTGGCAGGATGCTGTTTCCCTTCCTACCAAAAGTCTGTGACGCTCGTTTAAGGTAGGTGTAAAACGTCCAACTTTTGTAGTCGTCTGTCAGCATGCCTTTTTTCACGCGACTAAACCGTTGACTGAACAAGGAATAGTTGAAGCTACCTATCAAGGCCGCCGGTGAGGTGCCGGGATTATCGAGTACGTGCCTTGTCCCGTCTCGCTTCGCCGCAACGGTTACTTTGCGATAGAGGCGCGACATGGTGCTATCCCTCACATAGACCTTACGCCCGTTATAACGAAAACCAAGGTACTCAAGGCCATTCTTACCCTGTGGCCCGGTGATGTGTTCAAAGTTCAATCGGTCCCCATCGCGCTTAAAGCGCACGACACAGGTTTTCGATTCCTTGATCACCAGCGCATCGCCATGGTTCTTAATCTCTTCCATCGCGAAAGCTGTGGCGGTGGTGGCTTCGGCTTCACCGCCCGGCACAATCAACAGAATGTCGTCAGAGTAACGCATGTAGACGCCGCCGCGCTGGCGCGCGTATGCATTCATCTTGGCATCAAACTCCATAAGGTAGAAGTTAGCGATTAAGTCGGAGATAGGCGCGCCTTGAGGCACCCCGTGTGGTAGTTCGTTACGTTGAACGAGGTTTGAAAACGCGGGGTCGTCGCCACAAATCTTGTTTCTGAAAATTTCGTTCGAACAGATTTGCTTTTCCATTTCGTGGTATGGGCGTGTGTATCCTTCAACAATAAAATTGCCACGCTGAACAGGGCCAAGGTAGCCTAACCGCCTATAGACCGCTTTCTGATCAACGAAGCGATACCGGGTGATGTTTTTGAAGACTGCATAGTGATCCGTGGGTAACGATTCTACGCCCAAGAGGTCACACCAGATGCGTTTGATACGCTTGTGACAGAGGCTTTCGAAGTACCCCTTGATATCCAATGCAACAGCAACGCAGTTGCCCAGCCGGTCAACTTCGTCGAATGCGTCCTTTGCGAAGTCGATGTTGCACTTTCCGCCGTTCGATCCGGGCTTGGGGATTTGGCGGTACGCGATTGGGCAGTTTGATATCCCCATTTCGGCAAGGCGTTGTTCATAGCGGATCGCGAGCTTTCGCCGGTAGTGAGCGAAGATGTAGGCATCGCGCCTTGCTCCGTAGCGAATAGGACGTGATTTCTTTTCCGGCTTGGCCGCGTCAGTGGCGGTGCGGTACGGCTGCCACTCCTCGTGGTAAAGGAAGAACGGATAGAACGAGTTTGATGCAACGCGCTTTTCGTCTGTCACAAGTCGCTTGATCTCGTTCAGAGAAAGCGGTGCATCAAAATGTGGGTAGTGCTTCAGATCAGAATTCGAGAAGGAAAAATCGTCTGCCATAGGTCCCGCGAGTGGGGACGGATCATCGGGTCAACGCACTTACCCTTGTCATCTCCGCCCCCGCCGTTCTGCGATGTGCGTTCGTCTTCGACGTGATTGTGTATACTGTCGTAAAGCTGGCAATCTTGTACTGCCGAACCGTCAACAAATCGCGCTGCGATCTAGCAAAGAGGAGTTCCGCCATGGAACACGCAATCTGCACTGACCCGGCAACTTGCCTTGACAGTTTAAACACATAACTGAGGTACCCGACTTGGCACCCATACAACATACATGGGCATGACGATTTCGTGATACAAGGCGTGGTGCAAACTTATTGTTGCCGGATGTGCCTCTCTCATCCTTGGGGGACGCACCAAAAAACCGTTTCAGTTCGTGCCTTGCAAAACTGTCCCAAGTCACAACAGTGTTGAGTATCGTAGGTCTGGGTCGAATTTCATGAGCAAAAAAATATTCGAGAAGCTGTCGAGGTGGCTGATTTTTAGCGTTGCGATCTCGTTGGTGCCGTTGATTTTCGCTGCCATCAGTCTTGCTTCTAGGGGCTCGAGCGTGGAGTTGATTGCAGTTATCGGTAACGGTGAGCTTCTAATCATTTCTACTTCGATGTGCGCTGCTGCAGTCGGGGAATTGTTTGGTGCGGGTCAGAAATATAAGTACGTGCAAGTGATTTTAGGCGGCTTGGCTGTACTGTTGCTCATGCTTTCCGCCCTAAATTTCGCCGACATAGCGGCGGTTAGAGCAGCGGGGAGCAACGTCGTCAGTGAAGTCTTAAGGTCGACATCAATCGTTATCTTTTTGGCGAGTGTAGTCGTTAGCTGTGGGTGCATAGTTGTGTCGGAGATTGAGTAATGAGCCTCTTTGATCTCCAAGATTTTTCGGTTCTGATCAGCTTGCTGTCAGGCCTTATCGCAGCAACTCTGGCAACGTTTGCCTATTATTCCTCGCAGCGCCTAAAGAGACAGGTCGCCAAATCGGTAGAACAACAAAGTCAGATTTCGGCGGCAGATGGTGAGACACTTTATAGCGCCTTAGAGCAATGTCAGGATCAAGTGTTGATTGTGGAACCCGGGCTTCCTGCGATGCTTGACTTCGAAGAGAAGTTTATTGAGCTGGCGCGTCAGGGTGTGACCGTACGCCTTTTGGTAACGCATGTCCAAGCAAGTGACAGAGAAGCACGCTCCGACCAAATAAACGCTCTTTTCGAGCAACGCTATGCCGCAATAAAGTCCATGGTCTCTAAAAGTGAAAACTCAATTTTTGTTCGCTCTCAAGCAAACAAAGTTCAATCCCCAATCATCTTAGTTGATGATGTACTTTTTGTTTTTCCGTTTCATAACTTTTTTGATTACTCTGCCACGCAACTCTCAGGTTCGCCAATGTTCTCGATTTCAGACCATTCCCAAATTCGTCGCTTTCAACGGGCTTTTGAGCAAAGATGGGACGTCGGAAACAAACTTGACTGGTGAGATTATCGGAATTCGACGCAGGTATACTGATAGCCTTGCCCAGAATGATCAAAATACTGGCTCTCAAAGGCGTGCCGCGTCTCATTCCAAACAGGTCCCACTGGCTGTCGCTCAAACCCTTCGTCGCCATTTCGAAAACACTGTTCGGCATGGGAGCCGGATGGCAATTCATCGCCGAATACATAGCTTGTCATGAATGGAGCGCTATTGCTTTTGGTCGCCCAAATGATCATGCCATCGCGAGACACGACAAACGCAATGGGCTTCGAGCTCAGTTGAACGTGCCGTAGAGCGCTTGCCTGCATGGAGCATTCGAACCTGTCGGCGATAGACTGTAACGTGGCCGTCTCCCAAACAGCGTCGTGAAACTCACCTCGGAGCAAGTTGGCGGGCATTAGCAACCAAGATGCAAAGACGTTAGCTTCGGTTTCAATTTCGTCGCGGAAGTCGTTCAACGAGTCTTCGCTATCCTCGAATTTCTCTCGTAGTTCCCGATGGCACATGAAATGTCCCAGCTCATGGGCAAAGGTGAATCGCCGCCGCCGCATGTTCCGCACTTGGGTGTTTAGCAGCACGGTCCACTTACGTGTGCCTTTGGTCCGGACCAATGAGCCCTCGAAGCTATCGAAGCGCTGTCTATCTATCACCAACTGATCAGAAAAATCGCTGGTGAGGATTGCCCCATGGACCAAGGTGTCTAGGTCCAGCGGATAGGTGTTGGGGCCGAACTCTTGCCAGAGTTTGGTAAGCCGGATCGCCTCGCGTTTAGGGTCAGTTCTCGTCTTTGCCATCGAGACCAGAAACGATCTTATCGATGTAGCGCTTGTCTTCGTTTGAGAGCTTCTTGAACTTTCGGAAAAACGCGTCTTCGAGTTGCCCTTCGGTGCGCTCTTCGGCGTAATCGTCCAAGAAGAAATCAGGGGACTCCCCAAGGAAATTTGCGATCTTGAGCAATAGCTCTGCCGACGGTTTCGCGTTCTTCTTGTTTTCAAGCTGCCAAACATAAGCCTTCGAACTACCAATTCCGTTGGCAAGTTCCTCAAGCGTCTTGTTCCGGCTGGTGCGCACCCGTCGCAGCTTCTCACCGAATTTTTCGGACATCTGGTTCCTTATCTCCCCACCGCTTGACCAAAGTATAGTGATCGTGATACCAGTCGCAAGTGTAGTGATAGCTACACCTTTTTATAGCAACTGTATGAGGCTAAAATGGCTGAAACCTGCATCGCCGGTGGCGACACTTGGGAAATCTACAAAGACGCTGCTACACACTGGCGTTGGCGGCGCACTGCTTCGAACGGGCGGATCGTCGGCGCTTCTTCGGAAGGCTACGTCAGCAAATCTGACTGCGTTTCGAACGCGCGGCGCAACGGCATGACTTGCACGCCGCGCTAACAAATGTAGGGAGCGGCCACCCTCCCGGTCGCTCCTTACCATCTATGGGAAACACATATTCAACCCGTATGCTGAGATGAACTTCTTGCGCAGTTCATCCGAACGTTGACGCATTGAACATCGATGAGTTGAAGCCGTGAAATGGACGCGGTGAGGGCGGCGGTGGTGGTGGTGGTGCGGGCGGAGTTCCGGGATCGACGCCGAAAATCCATGTGTGACTCAGGTAACTGCCATTGTTTGGGATGACAGGCGCGAACGACCAATATGGGGTCCGGACAGTGTCGTAGACTGGGGATCGGGAGAATGCCATTTTATAAGCAATGACCTTGAAATCTCTGTTCAGTTGAAGCGGTGGTGTTGGCTACTTAGCTCGCTCACGCTCACTCCGACGTCCGTGTTTGGCCCAGCACCCGTCACTCGGACGAAACCTTGGCAGCGCGGCAGCCAAATAATGTCGGTTCCGGCGGCGGTGTAAGTAAGACCGAGAGGGGCTTCGGTCGCCGGAGACACATTGATGTAAAACTCGATTGTAGCGCCATCGAAGGTACCAGACGCAGCGCAACAATACTGGCCGTTCTGAATTTGAGGGGAGAGTTGGTAGTCGCCGTTACCCGTGACGACGGCACTTGATCGTTCTGCCATTTGAATTTGCCTCTTTGATTTGCATTGCGTGTGGGCCTCTTAAAATCTTCGGGGAGCTATCGGGGGTGTGATTGGGTGTTGGCGGCGGCAAGAGGGGCCCGCCACCAACGATGCTCCCACATCACACGATGTTCGACGCTTGGAAAAAATCGAACAGGTGAATAATATCACAGCTTAAAGTCGTGACCTAATGTGTGCGGTCGAACGGTCGTAATTGACAAAGCCCTAAATAATTTCTCATGTGGCTAACATTTGGCTTCAAAGTGCCAAATTAAGAATTCGCATTTCTCACATTCCCACTTTGGCCGCTGCTTCTTGGGACCCATGGCTAAGTCTTCTTGCGATTTGGCTAAGTTCGGAGTCTGGGTCCGAGCTATGGCTTAGAATTCCGATTTTCTGGGGTGCGTATAGCTACTGCGCGCCTCGGCTGAGGCACAGGGTATACCCCAAATGGTACCATCAGACACAAAATGTGGGTACCATAAGAAGTTAGGGCTTCGCCCGCTATCGCGGGCATTTACAACACTTCCACTTTACCCACGCTTCGCGGGCCTGCGAGCGCGGTCAGCCGGGTGGGCTTGTCAAAATTGAGAGATGGTTTGTTACCCGCGTCAGCGGGAGTATCAGTTCGATGATGTGAAGGGGTGCCGGGGTGTTGAATAGCACGCCTGATCGATAGTTGCAGCGTGCGTCAGCACGCGCTTTGTAGTGTCTCTATTCTCTTGCGCAGGTTGCTCACGGTGGCAGGATGCCAGCGCCCACCGTTGGCCGTCTTTATCCCCCTGCGATTGAGTTCCTTTGCCTGTGCGGCAAGGGTAGCGTGACCCTTCGATGCGATGTGATCAAGCACGTCTGATAGATCAGCGGCGCGGGCGTTAGCCCGCTCTGTCATTGCGACCCTTGAGGCTACATTGCCCTTGTTGGCAAGGCGCAAAGCCCTTGCACCATTGGGGTTTCCTAGCTTCTGACCGCGTGCCTTCGCAGCCGCCAACGCGGCCTTGGTGTTGCGCGATATGGCCTCTCTTTCTTCCTGTGCGACCAAGGCCATCACGCCGATGGTCATGGTGTTTGCGTTCGGCATATCGGCTGCAACGAAGTCCACGCCGCTATCCTTGAGCGCCAACAGAAAGGCGGCATTGCGCGACAGTCGATTGAGGCGGGCAATCACCAAGCGACTGCCAGTCACGCGCGCATGTTTGAGGGCCTTGGCGAGTTCGGGGCGGTCATTCCTACCCCCACTTTCGATTTCGATATACTCGGCTTCAATCACTGCATCATTGGCTTGAGCGAAAGCTGCAATCTCTGCCTTTTGTGCTTCGATACCAAGGCCCGATTGGCCTTGTCGCTGCGTAGAGACGCGAATGTAAGCAATAACCTTCATTTTTCCATCCCTCCTATAGATTGGCGCATCGACCGTTACGCCAAAATTTATCACTTGAATGCTGATTCGAGAATTGGAATCAATGGCTTAGGCGGAAACAGTGTGGTTCTTTGCCGTTCTTAAAGGGTCAACGTGAACCCGCGTCAGCGGGCCTTTTAGCACAACATCTTGTACCTGCTGTCCTGCAGGACGATTGGGAAAAACACCGTTCTAGCGCCAAATATTGATAAGAAATCTTTTTCTTTGTCGCTCAACAGCAAGCCGCAGCCGAACTGATGGTTCTCCCAACAAGAATAGCTTGCCGTTCGCCAACAAGACTTGTTTCATAATCGGCATGGTTGATGTTCAAGCTTTCAATTGATGGGACATGTGGTGTGAAGAATTTCTTAATCGGGGTACTCAGTTGCATCGTTGTTGCTTTGGTCACCGGATTTGAGCCACTGGAGCGTGCGATCAACGAAGCGCTTCACATGGGTACTGTGCGAGGCGTTGAGAACTGCATTGATTATTCAAGCAGCGGCCTTCTTTCAGATGAAGCCATTCGTGAGACTTGCACAATTGCTTTTCAACGACGGCTCTTTCACAACGATCATGCGACGGGTCGCGCCGGACCCCGAGCCAATCGCTCTTCCGTTGACTGGGAAGGCGTGCTTGAGAACCGGACAGCGGACCACGTGACGACTTGGGTTGAAGTCGCAGTGAGCATATTTGACGACGAAGGGACGGAACAAGAATTCACCGCCGAAACTTCAATTTGGATTGACCCGTTGAGTGAAGCGGAATTCCGGGTTGAACTCCCCGACTTTGATGCGGCGTTGCTTGATGAACTTGAATTCTGTGAACGGGATACGGGTGCACCAACGTCGTGCATGACGTGGGGAGTTGTTGGAATGATGGGCCTGTCAATTTGATCGGATGATTTGTCCATCGCTGGCAAGCACGCAGACCTCCAAACGCTTGGAGGCGTTTTCGCCCTTATTTTGTTGGGGTTTCCCGCCCAACCTCCAAACCTCCAAGAAAAACGGGGGGTTCCTTGTTCTTTGGGCGACACACACACACAGTGCTTAGTGTGTGTGCCTTTGAGATTATTTTCAACATAGAAAATGGTTGGAGGTTTGGAGGTTGGTGCAAAAAGCCCTTATTTTATTGACCGAATCCACCTCCGAGTGTTTGGAGGTTGCTTGGAGGTTTGGAGGTTGAAGAAGAGCTCAAGAATGCCCCCCTCAGTCTTCACCAACGGCAAGTGGGTCTTCTGATGCGTCTTCGGCGGTTGCCGTGCTATCGTCGTGAACGACACCTAACGCTTCACGGGGGAATTCCCAGTAACGACCGTTGGCATCGTCCCCAACCCGTCCCCGGCCTTCGATCAATGCCAGTTCGGGGAAGAGGCGTTCGAACATCGCTGGAACATCACGGTCTTCGGCACGCCCCTTTCCAAGGGACCCAATGTGGTCGCGGAAGGCGGTGATGGGGACACGGAGTCTGCCGTCAACCGTTACAAAGGTCTCGACCGTGTTTTCCAAGCGCAAGGTCACTTCGCCGTCTCCAAGAACCTCTTTCAGTCGTCGCAACGTTGCAGGCATGGAATGCCACCCCATCACATTGCGTTCGGGTGTCTCGGGGCCAGTGCGCACATCATTCCAAGACATGCCCGCTGACGCGGGTTCGTACTGCAACAGGTGATCAAGGAAAGCCGCCATCTCTTCGCCTTCAATGACCTGATGCAGCTTCTTGAAGTAATCCTGATCTCCCATCTTGGCGTCGCTGAACCGGATAACGAAGTACCGTCGTTCCGAGTTGTTGCCTTCAATCAGGACCGGCACCGCGTCATTCGAGTCAAAGTAAAAACGCGTATAGCTTGGTACGGTTTCAACATTCATGCCTTTGGTCTCGGCCTGAATTGTTTTACTGTCTACCAAAGCCTTGAGTTTCGAAGAAACCTTTGGGCTCAGACCGAATACAGCCTCATTGACGACGGTCAAAATACACTTGCTCAAGTGTTCCCCGGCAAAACGACCAGTCACGTGTTCTTCGTTTTCAAGTTCCTTGCAGTGCGGGGCCGTCAGTTTCATCAAAATCTTGCCAAAGGTGCCCTTACCCACACCCCCGTTGCCAACGCCAACAATAGCGGTCCCCGGTTTCCGACCGGGGTTCTGAACCAAATCCGCCATCCACAACAGAAGCCATGCGTACTTGTCGGGGCAGCCGTCGCAAACGATGTGACGAATGAACCAATGAATAGTGTCCCATGAACCGGTGACCGGCTCTAACTTCCGTCCAAGGTACATGTTGAAGTCATTTTCACCCGGCATCAGTGGCGGCGGCGCAAACACCAGACCGCTTTTCCGCTTCTCGCACTCCAAAAACGTTTCCGCAGGATTTACCCAGCTATCCCCAGACTTTACTTTTCGGTTCATGTGTAGGTCTTCAAAGTCTTGTCTGCCGTAGATGATGACGGTCGAATTCAGGGCCGAATTAAACGCAGACATGTCAGGGCGGCGCACCACCCTGAATTTTCCGTTTAAATCGCAGACCGCATAGCGATTGCGAAGGGTCGCGAGAGAAGATTTCATATCACTTCCCAACGGTTCTGCGGGGTCCATCGACGGATTGGCAAGGTCGTATCGTTCGAGCGCATCTTCCGCCTCACGGCGGCTTGTGTCGTTCTTTTGCGCCTTCCAAGCTTCACGTTCAGCCTTCACCATCTCATTGCCAAGCTTGTTCAACGCTTTCCGCTTGTTCGCGTCATGACGCTTGTGCGCTGTCATCAACTCGTCAAGTTTGGCCACTGCTGGGTGTTTGTTCCCCGCCTTTGCCACACCGGCATAGAGCGCCGCATAGTGGTCATCACCGGCCCGGTCGTTATGGGCGACGGCGTTGAATGCCTTTTGAACCTTCTTGGGCGACCCCAAGAACTGAATTTCGATCTCTTCCCGCACGCCGTAGTCAGCGGCGTCAAACTCCAACTCTTCACCGTCAACGTTGTCAGGGAAAAGGCAGGGGTCGCACAAGAGTTGGGACAGGCTTTCGAAACCGTCAGGCAGGTCAATTTCACCGTCCTGAATCGCTTGATCGATCAGAACGAACATTTCCCACGTACCGATATTTGCACAGTGGTCATGAAAGCAGTTGAAGCCGAACCCGTCATCGCCGTCGATGAACGCCGCCGCGTCGTCGTTCGGGTCAGAGTGGTTCGCACAATTGGGGCATTGGATTTCGGTCCACCCGCCATTGTAGCCGCGCACATCCCAATCAAGCATCTCAAAGATGAGGTCGCCCATTATGAAGCGTCCACCATCTTCCCACCAAGGTGCGATCTCAAAGCCGTCGAATAACACCACTCGACCAGAAGACTTCTTTGCCGACAGGTTGGCCCCTGACGGGGCCTGTACTTCTTTGCGATACTTGGAAGGGTCGCCCAGCGGCATGTCTTCGATCCGCAAAGCGCGACCAGCGATGATGTAATGTTCAAACTCGGCGTCTTCGGACGCCCGCCGGGGCGTGTATTGCATGTGATGCAAGTTCATTGCCGATGCGTCGATCTCATCCAACCCCAGCTTCGCGCACATGCCCGCGTAGCGGGCGTGGTATTCCGCTATTGCCTCGCGGCGTTCCTCAGTTATCACCCGGCGCTTGGACTTCTGACCCTTGCGAGGTGGATCGATCTCTTGCGCGTTTGGGATTTGAAATGGTTCGTCGAGGAAAATGATGAAACGACAGCGGTCGCCATGTTCTGTCTTCTTTTCGGGATGTGAATGCGTCGTGTAGACAACACCTGCATATCCCAATTCATGGATGCGGTTGGCGATACGTCGTGCCTTGTCGGTACCGTCAATATCGCCCACGAATGCCGTGACGGCTTCGATGGCATCTTGGTTGCGGTAACCGTACTGAACTCCGTCCATTTCCTTGCCAGACACTGATCGGGCGTAGGCAAAAGCTCTACCGTCTTTTTCTTCCTCCACCGGGTGCTGTGAAAGGAACTTTGAAATCAGTTGATTTACCATACGGGTGCCCAGCTTCCATTCATGACCCTTCGTCTTGGTTGTGGGCGCATTCAGTGTCGTGATTTCAGAGGTCAAGACCGACTGCATCTCGGGCGAGCCCATGTCGCCCAGAATGACCACCTGATTTTTCTTGTCGGCAAGCTGGCGGTCGTATTCCGCCCACCAATCAAAGGAGTCATTCTCGTCATCCTCTTCGGCCTGCCAGACCGAAAGAAGTTCCTTTGCTTTCGCGGATGGAAGATTGTTAGTGGAGTGCTTGCGGTCTGTTGCAATCAGTTTTGCGATGACCTTGTCGGGGGCATGATCGAAGGAAAATTCATCGACTTCTTTGTAGTCGGAATCCACCTGTGCAGGCGCTAGATTTGTGTTCATTTCCAAGTCTCTTTAACCAGACGTTAAGCCCGCCGACCTATCATCTGAGGTGTGTAGAATTTGGCCCGTCGCGCTCTCTCTTTCGCGGCGGGCCTTTCTCTTGCTTAGCGAGAACTTCTTTCGATTTCGTTAATGGAAGCCATTAAGCTACTGTATTTGCTAAATAATTTCGCATACCTAACATTTGAAAGCTCAGTTTCTTGAGCGATTTCAGGGCTTAATGACCGGCGAAGTCCAAGCCTTGCCAGTCGCAAAAAGCTGGTGGGTCTGGGTTCTGATTTTTGCGCGTCGTCGAAACAGAGTCGCGCCCTTCATCCATCAGCCAAAGGGACCAGTGAGTTACGTCCGATGCCATGATCACCCGCGCTTTGGCTTGATTGTCCAAGAACGCGCGAAGCTCGGACTTGCAGTCCGGTTCCGTTCGGTCGAACCACAGGGCATGCCCCGTTCTGTCCGAGACAAGGAACACACCATTCGGCAAAACGCGGTCGCTTTGGATCAACTGCTCAAATTCGTACACTGGTTCAGTCATCTTGCGTCCAGTCTTGAAATGTCAAAAGGATGGGATGCCCGACGCCGTCATCTCGCCAGTCGTCACCATCGATCCGTGCGCCACACAGTTTGGCAGCCATCAGCGCCATGGTGCGCGAGCCGCACAGATCGGCTAGGCCGTCGATTGGGTAGATCGCAGGGGATGCACCGGCTTGTTCATCGCGGTGGATCATGAGCTTGTCGGCGAAGGTGAACAACTCGCCCAGATTGAATTCGCCAACCCAATTGGCATGTTGAGCGACGATTTCGGCAAGCGCGCTTTTGGCGGCTTCCTCAGAGGTCTTTGGCCGACGGTCTGTCGGTGCGTTCAGTGCATGCAGAGTGAGAAGGAACGCACGGGCGGATTCAGGTTTCGATTGGTTAATATTGTACATGTGAGGGTCATCGTGTGTTGTCCTTGTCGGGTAAGGATGGTGCGCCCCTGACGGGGCATGGGCACCCGCTGACGCGGGCAGTTAAAGGCTAACAATGCAGCCTATCGGGAAATCTATTCGCTCGCGCGACGCGCTTTGTTGGCAGCCTGTCTAGTCGGTGTTGCTTCCGCCGAAACCGCTTCCGGAGGGATCACATGCCCACAGGCACAAGGGCCGTTTTCGATAAGAGATTGCATGTGAGCCGCGATTTCTAGGTGGCGCGGATCATGCGCGGGTTTCGCAGGCGGGCCGGATCGTTCTTCCGCTATCGTATCGGTGTTCTTCGCAAGGCGCGTCAGCGCCGCTGACAGGCCGTCACAGGTCTCGCCAATGCTCTTGACCACACCCGCCACAACCGGCCCGCGCGCCTCTTGTAGGCGTTCCTCAAGCTCAGCGAGGCGACGTAGGTCGGCTTCAATGACTTGACGAAGGGCTTGGACGTGGTGGCTCATCGGCAGCCACATCGGCGCAGGCGCGATAGCATCGCATCCAAATCAACAGCGGGCTTGTCTTCGGCCTCTGGTACGTGCCGGTGCAGCCGCTCGGCGCGGCCTGCATGCAATGTCGTCATCCGACGCAGCTTCGCTGCCATTTCTGACAGACCCAATTGCTCTGCCAGTTCGCCAATCGCTAGGAATTTCGTGGTGACGCGTTCCATCAATTCGGCAACGCCATCGGCATCAATGCCTGATTTTTCTGCTGCTGCCGCGCGTTCGGCACGCAAAAAGGCAACGCGAGCCTGTACCTCTGGTCTGTTCTGGTTGCGGCTTGCGGTCACCTCCCGACCCGGCGTCGCTTCCGGTTTGATCGGGTTAGCGTCAGACAAGCACCAGCACTCAACGGCGCTACGCCGTTCTGGCGATGCCAGCAAGAGCGCGAACCGTTCAAGGCGTGGGCGCAGTGGCTTAGCGCCAACATCCATAGTCATTATCCTTCATCGAATTGAGGGGCGGGCGAGGCTGCGAAGGACCGCCTCTTGCTGGGATGTTAGAGGAGTCGTGCGGCGGAGAAATGTAACGGTCTCCTCAAGTTCGAAGCCGCGCATGCTCTGAGTTGTCTGACTGGACGGGATGCGAGAGGTTATGATTTCGGGCTGCGCGACTTGCCAGAACTTGCGGAAGGTCTCCGGCGGCACTCCCACGGCCCGCGCGCAATCATGGTTGCTGACGAAACGTTCCATCAATAGGTCAGCCCGGCTTTGCGTGCCTCTGCGAGGCGCTGAACGCCAGACAAGCGCATGCTATTGATGCGCAGGGCTTCGGTCATCTTTTCTTCGTCAGATAGCTGCGCAGGTGCTTCATGCTGCCCCAAGCCCATCGCATGAGCCTTGCTCAAGCGTTCACTTGGGGGCAGGTCGTCAAGTTCGGCAATGGCGGCGGCGTCTTCGGCCTCAACCCGACGCTTGATGTCAGCGAGTTCACTGGCACGTTTGAGTGCTGGCAATTGTTGTTGGGCTTCCGCCCGCCAATCAAATGTTTCGCCGGTCAAAACGCTCAACCGAACGCTGTTCAACATCATGAGGCTTTCGCGATCTACGGTCTCACCAAACTGGTCGGCACACTCGGCGATGATCTGGGAAGACAGGGTCAACCAGCGTTCGCGGAGCAAATCAGACTCCGCCACGATAGCGCGGAAATTCTCTGTGTCCTGCATTGAAAGTCCTTTTTCAGGAAGGTTCCTCCCCCACGGCATAGGAGAAAGATGAGCGCAGTGGGGGAGGGTCTTCGAAGCTCAGCAAACCGATTGCTGCACGCCGTTCATACCATGAAAAACGAATCAAAGTCAAGGAAGCAGACCGAAACGGTCACCCGTGTCAAGCAGTTTATTTTGGCGCTCAATTTAGAGGTGATTGTTGCGAAAACGGACCCGGACTTTTTCCGTTTCTGATATGTGCCATATCGTCGAATTTTGGTGTGCCGAATCTGTCGCTAAGTATGTGTAATTATGTGATTTAGCGGAAAGATATGTGCCCTTTTGTTGTTTTTGCCTGTTGGGTTTCCATATGTGCCTTTTTGTCAATAAAAATAATGATTTACAGGCGGCTAGGCGGTTTCCTACACGGTGGGCATGGATGATGAACAGCGCATAGAAAGGGCATTAAACAAGGTCGCGGCTTGGGTCGTCGAAGACTCGGCGTTCTTGCCTGTATTCGAGCGTCTTGAGCGCGAACTTGCTGCTTGCCGTCGAGACGCATCGGCGCTGGACCGCGCGCGGGCAATGGTTGGCGCTAAAAGGCAATCTCGGCGATCAGTTCCGCCTCTTGATCAAGCATCGCGCCAACCCCGTAACGCTCGCCATTCATGCGCTGCCCCATAAGGTCCTTGCGAATTCTGTAGTCAACATTTGCCCGCAACAGACGGTCTTCAAAACTGTGGCGCAGGCTATAGAGCGAATGTTCAGGCGTTTCGCGAAGGTCATTGTCGGACAAGAAATTGTTGATCGTGCCCGACACGCCCGGTTTGTCGAAATAGCGTGGGAAGCCCCTTGGACATTCCCTCATTGCTTCCAGAGACACGCCGACAAGCGGAATGTCTCGTTTGGCGTTCGGTGATTTGACCTGCCGCCCGTCGGGTCTGATTTTGATATGGGGCACGTCGGCATCTAAGCAAATAGTGCTTTCGTTTAGTGTCGTGAGTTCCGACGGGCGCGCGCCAGTATTGACCATCGCGAGCACGATACAACGCGCTTCGTTGTTGAGCCCATCCAACGCCCCCGGTGCCAAAATCCTTTCTTCGATCCACTTTGAAGAGAAGGGTGGGCGTGTTTTTTGCTCCCCTTCCTTGAACTTGAGTTTTCCAAGTACGCTTCCAAGGTCGATCCCAAGGCCCTTCTTATCGTTCACGACTTGGAGGACTTGTCCCAAGTGTCCAAGGTCTTTGTTGCCGCTGTTGGGCGTCAATTCCTCTTCGATTATCTTTTCAAGCCACCATTCGCGGAAATCCAACATATCATCACGCGTGATTTCGATGATTGGTTTGTCGCCGCAAAGATGGATGAAGTTCTTGACGGCTTTCTTGCGGGGGTTGCGCCAACGTCGCAGTTGATCGCGGCTTTTCCCAAGTGTTTCGTCGCGTACAAATTTGAAATACGCGTCAAGTGCCTTGGAAATGGTTATCAAAGGCGCTGGTGCTGCGCCAAGGGTTGCAACAGCCTCGCGATGGTCTGAAGCGGCTTCAACGCGCTCTAAGACCTTTTCAATTGGAAGGTCTGAGACTTCGCGGATTGGCATATACCGCACGCCACGCACAGCCGCTAATTCCATCGCGGCCGCGTGTTTGCGATCAGCATCCGACGTGTCGCCAGCAAGCTTGGCTTCCCATGCCTCTATCTGCAATTCCCACACGTCGGACATCTTGCGCTGCGCCACTTCAAGACTGTCAGTCTTGAGCGACAAAACAACCTCATTGCGGACTTCGACAGGGTGATATCTCTTCGGAACACGACGGCGCAGGTGCCATTTGCCTTCCCGAAGCTTGAGGTTCTTTGTTGCCGTCATATTGCCCACGTGGTTCACTTTGTGGGGCAATTTGTGGATCAAGATTGACCTTCTGGCAAGTAAATTCTCAAAATAGCCAATGAAATAAGGAGTTCTAGTGTTGCGCAGGTGGTGGTTTTGGCGGAGAGACAGGGATTCGAACCCTGGGACGCCTCTCGACGTCAACGGTTTTCAAGACCGCCGCATTCGACCACTCTGCCACCTCTCCGGTGCTGGGTGTGCTACTGGGATTGGCGCCGACCTGTAAAGTGCAAAACGGGATCATTCGCCCTTTTGGCGTGGCCGTATTCCGCTTTTCGGTTGCATCTTTGCTTCCCTCACGGGCTGAGTGCGGCTATTGTCCGCCCAACACAGGCTTATGCGGTGCAATCCGCCGTACAAAATAACAGCTCGCCGTAAGGTGCGGGCGCATTGAGGAATGGGTATGGTAGCGCAAATTCCTGGGCGCATCGCCCTCTTTGGTGGCCTTTTCATGGCCCTGTCGTCCTGTGACGAGGCGGGGAATTTTACGCTTTTGCAGCCAAAGGATGCGGGCTCAGAGGCCGCAGAAGCCGCGCCCTCAGAACCGGTGACACGCGGAGGGACGCAGGTTGTCGAGGCGCCCGATGTTTTTGATGTCACCGATGAGGCCTTGTGGGACGGTCGCCCGTCTCTGGGCAACATTTGGGTCGCCTACGAAGGCGCTGATCCCCTTAGCGTTGTTATGCGGAACGAGGAGACCGGCGCGGAGATCACCGGCGCACTGTTCCGCCGGGAGCGGTTCTTTCCCGGCCCTCCATTCCAGTTGTCGTCTGACGCGGCCGCCGAACTTGGGATACTTGCCGGCCAGCCCACCCGCATTCGCGTGACGGCCCTCGTCGAGGAAGAGATCGCGCCGCCGGAACCCGTGGATGAGACCGGATCTGATTCAGAGACGGCGGTGGCGGCTGCGGCAGGTGCCGGCGCGGCGGGCGCAGAGGTCGTCGAAGAAACGGCCGAGGCTGCGAGCGAGGGCGGCGCGGACGCAATCGCAGGCGCCGCGGCTGCCATTGCGGCGGCCGAAGCGGTGTCGAGCGACGCGGTCATCCAGGAACCCGCCTTGCCCGCACCCCGGCCTGTTACACAGGGCCCCAACGCACCAGACCCCATCGCAGTGGTTGCGGCCGCTTCGGTGCCGGAGGTTACAACAACGACCGAAAGTCTCGGCGGCGAAGGTCTGGCCGTCGAAAGCGCCGCCGTGGTCGCGGCCTCTGCCCCGGCGCCGACGCCCGCGCCTTCGCCCGCACCAGCGTCCAGTCTTTCGCGCCCCTTTGTTCAGGTCGGCAGCTTCAGTTCGCAAGAAAATGCCGAGGCCGCGGCCCAGGCGCTGCGCGACAACGGTGTCGTGCCCATCGTCGAAGCTTCATCAGGTGGTAGTCTTTGGCGTGTTATCGTTGGTCCGGCCCAAAGCTCGGATGAACGGGCAGCACTGCTTGAGAAGGTCAAATCAGAAGGTTTCGATGACGCCTTCTTTGTCGCCCAATAGGATCAGGAGCTGGTCATGAAGCCCTCTATGCGACATTTGTTTGCTTTGGTGGCACTGGCCTTTGCCCAGCCCGCTGCAGCCGCCTATGAAACTCAGGCCCAATCCGCCATCGTGATCGACCTGAGCACCAGCACGGTCCTTTTGGAAAAGGACGCCGATGTTCCGCTGCCCCCGGCTTCGATGTCCAAGCTGATGACGCTGAACATGCTGTTTGAGGCCCTTCGTGACGGGCGCATCACGATGGACACGGAATTCGGCATCTCGCCCAAGGCATCGGCCATGGGTGGGTCGAAAATGTTTCTTCGTGCGGGCGACCGTGTCGCCGTGCGTGATCTCATTCCCGGCATCGTGGTCCAATCAGGCAACGACGCCTGCGTCGTGGTGGCTGAAGGACTTGCCGGGAGCGAGGATGCCTTTGCCCGGCTCATGAACCAGCGTGCGGCAGATCTCGGCATGTCGGGTTCGACGTTCGCCAATTCATCGGGTTGGCCTGATCCGGCACAGCGGATGTCCGTGCGCGATCTGGCCTTTCTGGCCCGTCGTATGGTCGAAGAGTTTCCTGAATACTACGGCTACTATGCTCAGGACGTTTTCACCTGGGAGGAAATCACCCAGCGCAACCGGAACCCGCTGCTTAACCTCGGGATCGGGGCAGATGGCCTGAAAACGGGCCATACAGAAGAGGCTGGCTACGGGCTCGTCGGGTCGGCCGCCCAGGGCGCACGGCGCATCGTGTTCGTGATTACCGGTTTGGAAACCTCCGCTGAACGCGCGCAAGAGGGCGAACAGGTTGTGAATTGGGCGTTCCGGCAATTCGTTGAAAAACCTGTACTGGAAAAGGGCCAGGTGCTTGCCGAAGCACGCGTCTGGATGGGCAATACCGAAAGGGTCAACCTGATCACCAACGATGATATCTCGCTTTTGATGCCGGCACTTGCCCAGGGCGATCTAGACGCCCAGATTGAGTACACGAGCCCGATCGAAGCGCCAATTGCGGCCGGCCAAACGGTTGCCGAACTGGTGGTGGAGCGGCCTGGACTTCCTGCCGCGCGCGTGCCGCTTGTCGCTGACCGCGAAGTCAGCCGGGGCGGCTTCTTGCCAAGGATCCGGTCAGCGACCCGCATTCTTTTGGCGCGCCTGGGAAATCAGGTCCAAGGACTCTGGTGACCAAGCCGGGCCGGTTTATCACTTTCGAAGGCATCGACGGTTCCGGCAAGTCGACCCAGGCGCGGCTGCTTGCTTCTGCGCTTGAAAAGGCTGGCGAACCCACTTTTCTGACCCGGGAACCGGGCGGATCCGCGGGTGCCGAAGAGATCCGGCGATTGCTGGTGGAGGGCGATCCAGACCGCTGGTCGGCTGAGACCGAAATACTCCTTTTCACAGCTGCGCGCCGCGATCACCTGGAAAAGTCTATTGAGCCAGCCCTCATCGCCGGTACCAACGTCATTAGCGACCGCTTCGCCGACAGCACACGCATCTATCAGGGCGCAACAAGGGGAGAACTTCGCGCGACGGTCGACAGGTTGCACGACCAGATGATCGGACGTGAACCGGACCTGACACTTATCATCGACATGCCGCCAGAGACGGCCTTGCAAAGAGGTCTCGATCGAAACAGCGGCGAAGATCGTTTTGAAGACTTTGGCATGGGGTTTCAGAACCGTCTTCGAAGCGGCTTTCTTGCACTGCCTCAGGAATTCCCGAACCGGTGCCACGTCATTGATGGGGACAGAACTATAGACAAGGTTGCCGCGGACGTCCTTACCCTTGTACAGCAAGCCCTGTAATGGCCGACGATGCTCGATTGCCCGAAGCCGATCGGCTGGACGGCGCGCTCCACCCGCGCGATACGCCAAGGCTTTTCGGTCAGCAGGATGCCGAACGAACCTTCCTGGAAAGTTACTCATCGGGTAAACTTCACCATGCCTGGCTGATCTTTGGCCCGGCTGGCGTCGGCAAAGCCACCCTGGCTTGGCGCCTCACCCGGTTTGTCTTGGCCAATGACCAGCAAACGGGCGGCCTGTTCGGGAACCAGTCGCCGGCATCCCTGGATGTGGAAGAGGATAATCCGGTCGCCCGGCGTCTGCGCGCTGGCGCCGAAGGTCGTATGCACGTGCTGCGACGTCCGTGGGACGAAAAGGCGAAGCGCCTCAAAACCCGCATAACCGTCGATGAGGTCAGGAAACTCAAGTCCTTTTTCGGGCTGTCGGCGGCCGACGGCGGCCGACGGGTTGTTTTGATCGATGCGGCCGAGGATATGAATGATGCGGCGGCCAATGCGCTGCTCAAGGTGCTGGAAGAGCCGCCCCCAGACGCCTTCATTTTCCTGGTGTCCCATCAGCCTACCCGACTGCTCCCGACGATCCGAAGCCGTTGCAGGACGCTGCGCTGCCTGCCTTTGTCCACCGACGACATGGAACAGGCGCTGATCGCCCAGGACACGACACTGAACCCCGCGCTGCAAGAGTTGGCGGCGGGATCAGTCGGCGCAGCGATAGCGCTCGAACGCTCGGAAAGCCTGACGGCCTATGCAAACCTTCTATCGCTGTTCAGCAGGCTTCCGGAATTCGACCGGCAAGCCGCCGTTCGCATGTCCGAGACTGCATCCGCCCGTGCTGGTGACACGGCGTTCGAGTTGCTTGTCACACTGCTTGCTGACCAGCTGTTGGCGCGTCTGGCAAAGACAGGATCGGGTCTGATCCCGAAAGAGGCCGCAGCCGAAGGCGAAATAGCAGTACTGTCCCGTCTGGCACCCGATGCCGCAGCGGCACGAGCCTGGGCGCAGCTTCAAGCCAAGATCTCTTCCGAAGCACGCCGAGCGAAGGCGGTGAACCTAGATCCCACGGCCGTATTTCTCGATCTTCTGCTGCAGGTCAGAAAAACCGGGTGCCTGGTGATCGGGACCGAAACCTAGTCCAGCGATCCAGGGTTTGCGGTCTTAACGTTCGCGCCTGCGCCTTGACCGCGCCGAACCGATCCCAGATACCAGCGAAAGCAACCCGTCTGCGTGCAATCGGGCGGTGCCGAAAGGTAACTCATGTCCACTCCAACCCTTGTCGATAGCCATTGTCATCTGGATTTTCCTGCTCTGGCCGAGGACCTGCCAGAGGTCATCGCGCGCGCGGTGTCCGCGGGCGTTGGCAGGATGGTGACGATTTGCACGAGGCTTCATTCCGAACCGTACGTCCGGGCAATCGCGGAAAAATACGATCCCGTTTTCTATGCGGCCGGCACCCATCCGATGTCCGTGGCAGACGAACCAATGGTGCGTGTAGAGGACATCGTGTATCTGTCCAACCACCCAAAATTCGTGGGCATCGGGGAATCCGGGCTCGACTATCATTATACGTCCGAAAGCGCCGAGGCCCAGCAGGAAAGCCTGCTCGTTCATATCGAAGCTTGTCGCCAAACCGGCCTGCCGCTGATCATCCACGCCCGCGACGCCGATGAAGACATGGCACGTATTCTGCGCGATGAGCACGCCGCCGGCCCTTTTTCTTGCGTCATGCACTGCTTCTCGTCGGGACGGCGACTGGCCGAAACGGCGCTGGAACTCGGGTTTTATCTGTCCATGTCGGGCATCGCCGCCTTTCCACGCAGCACCGTGTTGCGCGACATATTCAAGGCCGCGCCATTGGACCGGATTTTGATCGAAACGGATGCCCCCTATCTGGCGCCACCACCGTTTCGCGGGAAACGGAATGAGCCAAGCTATGTGGTTCATACGGCGGCCGTCGGCGCAGAGATTTTCGGACTTAGCGCAGATGACTTTGCAGACGCAACGACCCGCAACTTTGATCGCCTTTTCCCGAAGGCCACGCAGTTCAGCGCGGCCGCCGAATGAACGAATTTACGGCCACAATCCTGGGCTGCGGATCATCCGGCGGCGTGCCGAGGTTGGGGGGCGTCTGGGGCGACTGCGACCCGGATAATCCCAAGAACCGGCGTCAGCGCTGTTCGCTATTGCTGGAACGCACAGGCAGCGAAGGCGTGACCCGTGTGCTGATAGACACCTCACCCGATCTCCGCAGTCAGCTGTTGGACCGGGGTGTCGGAACGCTGGATGCGGTCGTTTACACGCATTCTCATGCCGACCACACACACGGGATCGACGACCTGCGGATGATCGTCTTTAACATGCGCCAGCGGTTGCCGGTCTGGGCCGACGGCCCGACCCAGGAGGCACTATTTGCTCGGTTCGGTTATGCCTTCGTTCAGCCCGAAGGCTCGCCCTACCCACCGATCCTGAACATGCATACAATTGACGGCCCAATTGCAGTAGAGGGCGCCGGCGGCGGCATCGAATTGATCCCTTTTGAGGTTGGCCACGGGGCCATTGATTCCCTTGGCTTCAGGATCGGCGGTCTGGCATATCTGCCAGATGCCGCCGAAATCTCGGGCGCTACCTGGGACACGCTTGAAGGGCTGGATTGCTGGATCGTGGACGCCCTGCGACGGACACCCCACCCCAGCCACGCCCATCTGGCGCGCACGCTGGAATGGATCGAGAAGGCCAATCCCAAGCTAGCGGTGCTGACCAATATGCACATTGATCTGGACTATGAGACCGTGGAGAATGAGACGCCACCGAACGTGACGCCGGCCTTTGATGGCATGACCATACCGATACGGCCCTAGGCGATTGGACTCCTTGATCCAAGTCGTTCTGCCGGTTTTCCTAGTGATCGGCTTTGGCTACGCGGCAGTGCGTTTTGGGCTGTTCGAAGACACCTTTGTTGATGGGCTGATGAAGTTCACGCAGAACTTCGCAATTCCCTGCCTTTTGTTCACTGCCGTAAGCGAACTTGACCTACGCCAAAGCTTCGACTGGAGGCTGTTGATCAGCTACTATGCGGGCTCGGCGACGGTCTATCTGCTGGGCATATTCGGCGCGCGCTATATATTCGATCGCTCTTGGGAGGCCTCGGTCGCCATCGGCTTCTGTGCGCTTTATGCAAACTCTGTTCTGGTCGGGCTTCCGATTACCGAGCGCGCCTTCGGGCCGGAAAGCCTGGACCCGAACTATGCGATTGTGGCCATTCACGCGCCGTTTTGCTTCACACTTGGGATGACGGCGATGGCCATGGCTCAAAGCCGCGGTCGGTCCGGTTTGGCACTCACATCTGCGGTTCTGAAGGCGATTTTCAAGAACGCCCTGATGATCGGACTTCTGTTGGGATTTGCGGTCAATCTGGGCAACATCACGCTGCCCCAGCCGGTCCTGGATGCGGTGGGCTTTATGGAGCGTGCCGCAATTCCCGCCGCGCTTTTCGCGCTTGGCGGCGTTCTGGTCCGCTACCGGATTGATGCGGATCTGAAAGAGGTGGCCTTTATCTGTGTGCTATCGCTTTTGGTGCATCCGGCGATCGTCTACGGCCTTGGAACGGAAGTCACAGGAATTACTGATGCGCAGCTTCGCTCAGCCATCGTGACGGCATCGATGGCTCCAGGTGTCAACACCTACATTTTCGCCAATATGTACGGGGTCGCCCTGCGCGTGAGTGCAAGCTCGGTGCTGATCGGAACGGCGGCATCCATATTGACCACCTCAGCCTGGCTGCTTCTGATCTAGGCCGCCGGCGCACTACGTCCCGGTGCGCCTCCGGGCTATGGAGATCAGAGTATCAATGTCGAAATGGGCCTCAAGATGCGCGGCCAGATCGTTCAGGGTCTTTTCGACCAGATCGCCATAGGCGACACTTTGCACGGGCTGTCCAAAATCACTCAAGTAGTGGTTCCGAAACGCGTCGCTTGAAAAAAGCCCGTGAAGATAGGTCCCCTGGACCATACCGGTGGTGTCTGTTGCACCGTCCGGTCGATCGTCGATCTGGCAAAAGGGTCGTGCACAATCGGGACCATCTGTTGTTCCGATATGGATCTCGTAACCATGAAAGACCTGTCCGGTCTTCTCGTGCACTGCTTCGACCCGTGTCAGGCGTTTCTCGGGACGCATCTGCGTGACAACATCCAAAAACCCAAGCCCCTCGGTCTGGCCGGGCGGCCCCTCAATTCCTTCCGCATCGATTATGCTCCGGCCGAGCATCTGATATCCGCCGCAAAGTCCAAGAATGCGGCCGCCCCGACGCAAATGAGCCTTAAGATCGATATCCCAACCTTCGGCCCTCAAGTGCGCGAGATCGCCTATCGTCGATTTGCTTCCGGGCAGAATGACCAGATCGGCGTCACCAGGAAGCGGTTGACCGCTGTGCACCATCGTAACCCGCAGGCCGGGAGTGACCTTCAATGGATCGAGATCATCGAAATTCGCAATACGGGACAGCACTGGACAGGCTATATGAATAGCGCCTTCTGGTGCTGCTGAAGCGATGTCCAAGGCGTCTTCGGCGGGAAGCTGGGCAGCGGCACCGAACCACGGAACAACGCCAAGCCCAGTCCAGCCGGTCTCTTCCGATATCCGATCGTAGCCTCCATCGAAGAGCCGCGGATCTCCCCGGAATTTGTTGATCGCGAATGCTTTGATTTGAGACAGATCGTCCGGGTCCAGCACAGCACGGGTGCCCACCAGTTGAGCAATGACGCCGCCACGGTCAATATCTCCGACCAGAACCACGGGAACGCGGGCGGCGCAGGCAAAACCCATGTTGGCGATATCGCCAGCGCGCAGATTGACCTCGGCCGGGCTGCCCGCACCTTCCACCAGGACGACATCAGCCTGGCGGGACAAGCGTTCAAAACTCTCGAGTACTGGCGCCATCAGCGATGGCTTTAGCTTGGCGTATGCCTTGGCCTTGACCGACGTCAAACGCTTGCCCTGCACGACGACCTGGGCGCCTGTTTCAGTTTCGGGTTTCAAAAGCACCGGGTTCATGTCCACCACCGGCTCAGCCCCGCAGGCCAGGGCCTGCAGCGCCTGCGCACGCCCAATCTCGCCACCATCCACGGTAACAGCCGCATTGTTTGACATGTTCTGGGGTTTGAACGGGCGCACCCGATGTCCGCGCAGCGTTAGGGCCCGGGCCAGCCCGGCAACCAGCACCGATTTTCCGACGTTGGACCCTGTGCCCTGTATCATGACCGCCGCCGTCATTGGATCGCGACCATGGTTATTTCTGGCGGCACGCCAAAACGGATCGGCACGCCCGAGCAGCCAAGCCCGCCAGAGACCACAAGCTGCCGATCACCGTGTACGTACTTGCCGTGGACAAACCGGCGACCAAACCTCGAAGGCACCACGGGTGCGAAGCCAAAGAACGTGATCTGCCCGCCATGCGTATGCCCGGACAGAACCAGATCGACGCCATCCGGCACCTCGGCAAATATATCAGGCTCGTGCGCAAGCAGCAGGAGAGGGAGATCCGGGTCGGCGCCGTCCAGGGTCTGCGGCAAGTCATCGTTTCCGGAACGCGGCCGACCTTCATTCGCGAACGCGCGTTGCGATCCAAGACCGGCCAACAGGAACCGCTGGCCGCCATGCGTGCACTCGACCCGGGAATTCTCCAGGTAACGCAATCCGACAGAGTCAAATGCCCGATGCCAAATGGTGGGCGGCGTCCTGCGCGCCATCGCTTCCGGATCATCATGCCAGTCATGGTTTCCGAAAACGGCAAAGACGCCAAGAGGCGCCCGAAGGGTCGCCAGTTGCCGCGCAAGCGCATCCGGATCGGGGCGTCGGGTCAAAATCGCATGGCATGGGTAGTCTCCCAAAAGCGCGATCAGATCTGCATCGAGTGCCTGAACCTGTTGCAGGATCGCGGCGACCCGGTTCGCACCCATATAGGGCCAGCCAGCGTGCAGATCAGCCACCACCGCGATGCGCATAGGCGTTGTCCCGGCCCAGCGCGACAGCTTGCAAGTATAGGAGACAACCCGGACAGGTCCCAAACTGTCAGAACTCCACGCCGGCCTGCGCTTTGACCCCGGATCTGAAAGGATGTTTCACCAGTTCCATCTCAGTCGCCAGATCGGCCAATTCAATCAGTGGCTCTTTGGCATTCCGTCCCGTCAGAACAACGTGCGTCATCGGGGGTTTGTGTTTGCGCAGGAACCCTATGACCTCGTCAAGTTCGATATAGTCATAGCGCAGGGCGATGTTGATCTCATCCAGAAGGACCATCCGGTTCTTCGGGTCCAGAATCAGCTCTTTGGCCTTCGCCCAGGCCGCATGGGCCATTTCGATGTCGCGGGTCTTGTCCTGCGTCTCCCAGGTGAAGCCTTCGCCCATCGTGTAGAACTGACACAGATTGGCGAAATTGCCGGTGATCAGATCGCGTTCACCGGTCCCCATGCCGCCCTTGATGAATTGAACGACTGCACAGGGCATGCCGTGGGCTATACAGCGAAAGATCATTCCAAAGGCAGACGAAGATTTCCCCTTACCCTTGCCCGTATGGACAATGATCAGGCCTTTTTCTTCGGTCTTGGTCGCCATGATCTTATCACGCGCGGCCTTTTTCTTGGCCATCTTCTGGGCGTGGCGTTCCGCATCGTCGGTCATGACGTTCGCTCTTTCCTTCTGTCGAGCAGCGCCTTCAGGTGCTGCGGCGCACTGTTTCTTCTTGGCGTCCAAAGCCCCCGGTCAAGCGCTTCCGCAAAGCGTTCGGCCATCTCTGTCAACGCAGGCGCATTCTCGCGCTCAAGAAAGTCGCGCACCGCGTCATCCTCAAGATAGGCCCCGTAAACAAGGTCAAAATGGTGATCGCGTACTGCGCCGGTCGTGGCCGAAAAGGCAAAGAGATAGTCGACCGTTGCCGCCATCTCGAAGGCCCCTTTATAGCCGTGGCGCATAACGCCCGTGATCCATTTCGGGTTGGCTGCTCGCGACCGAACCACCCGGGCGATTTCCTCGGACAGGGTACGGATGACGGGGCGTTCGGGACGGGAGTGATCGTTGTGATAGGTGGTGGGCTGTGTCCCTTTCAGATGGGTGACCGCGGCCGTCATCCCGCCTTCGAACTGATAATAGTCGTCACTGTCCAAAAGATCGTGTTCGCGGTTGTCCTGATTCTGAACCACCGCGTCCACGCGGGACAGGCGGGCGCCAAAGACGTCCGCCACCGCCTCGCCCTGGGCCCCGGCACCGTAGGCGTATCCACCCCAGGCGACAAAGCTTTCGGCCAGATCACCTGGCGTCTGCCAGATCTTTTCGTCGATCAGGGCCTGCAGCCCGGCCCCGTAGGCGCCGGGCTTCGAGCCAAACACTCGGAACGCAGCACGTTCCGGGCCTTCGCTTTCGGCCTCGATCCGAAACTGGGCTGCGGCGGGGTTCATCTCGGCCGGCTCATCACATTCCATGACCGCCCGCGCGGCAGACGCCACAAGATCCATCTGCGCGGGAAAAGCGTCCCGGAAGAAGCCCGAGACACGAAGTGTGACATCGACGCGGGGCCGCCCCAAAGCGCCCAGCGGAATAACCTCGAAGCCGGTCACGCGGCCCGACATCTGATCCCAGGTGGGCTTGACACCCATCAGCGCAAGCGCCTGCGCGATATCATCGCCGCCCGTGCGCATGTTCGATGTTCCCCAGGCAGTCAAAGCCATGGTGCGGGGCCAGTCGCCGTGGTCCTGAAGGTGGCGCTCGATCAGCAAATCGGCCGACGCCCAGCCCAATGTCCATGCGGCACGGGTCGGCACGGCGCGGTTGTCAACAGAGTAAAAGTTCCGCCCCGTCGGCAGCACATCCAGCCGACCCCGGGTCGGCGCGCCGGACGGCCCCGGGGCCAGAAAACGGCCATCGAGCGCAGCAAGAAGACCATCTGTCTCTGCCTTGCCCGATCCGTCAATTGCAGGAAGGACCCGCGTGTTGATTTCTTCAAGGACCTGGCGGCTCACCGGGCCCGGCGGCGGCGCGTCTCCGTCGACCAGTTTCGCAGCCATATGTTCCAAACGTTCGACCGTATCACCGGCGCTGCGCCAAAGGTCACCGGTCAACTCGGCCAGATCCGGCGGGCGCGGGCCTGTCCAGGGTTCGGCCATCGGACAGTCCAAGGGGTCAAACCCAAGTTCGAAATCGTCTGCCATTGCGCGAAGAAGCGACGCGTTCCGGCCCCGCCCTTCACCCCGTCCCACACGCGCCAACGCCACGGCGAGATCGGTCCTAAGCTGGCCTTCAGGCGCAGTACCGAAGATGTGGAGCCCGTCCCGGATCTGGCTTTCTTTCAACTCGCAAAGATAGGTATCCAACTTCTGAAGGCGGCTGTCGGTATCGTCACCGGTCGTAACACCGGCATCGGCGTCGAGACCTGTCGCGGACATGAGGCTCAGAATCTCGTCTCGCAGCAGTACGATCCGTTTGGGATCGACGCCCGCCGCCTGGTAGTATTCATCGACGAGAACCTCGAGGTCCCGCAGGGGACCATAGGTTTCGGCGCGTGTCAGCGGCGGCGTCAGATGGTCAACGATGACGGCCTGCGCGCGCCGTTTGGCCTGTGTCCCTTCGCCCGGGTCGTTGACGATAAAGGGATAGACATGCGGCAACGGACCAAGCGCCACCTCCGGGAAACAGGTGGACGAAAGGCCAACCGCCTTTCCCGGTAGCCACTCAAGGTTTCCGTGCTTGCCCAGATGGACGATAGCCTGGGCTTTGAATTCCGTGCGCAGCCAGGCATAGAACGCAAGATAGTTGTGCGGGGGAACAAGATCCGGAGAATGATAAGTGTCTTCGGGGTCGATGTTATAGCCGCGCGCCGGTTGGAGCCCCACGACCACGTTGCCAAACGTTAGCACCGACAGGCGAAACCCGTCCGGAGCCATGAACGGATCCTTCTCTGGCGGACCCCAACGTGTTTCGACGTCCCGACGCACTTCCCACGGCAGGGCGACGTAAAACGCGAGGTAAGCCTCCATGCTTAGACAAACGCCGCCCTCACGGTCTGCCCGATCCGTAAGCCAGTTCGTCGGACCATCCATGATGGCCCGCATCAGGGCCGCCGATGACGTGGGCGCGCCGTCAACCGAATATCCAGCATCGCTCAGTGCATTGAGAGCGCCGATTGTTGACGCGGGTGTATCGAGGCCGACCCCATTGGCAAGACGCCCATCCTTATTCGGATAGTTGGCCAGAATTAACGCGACCCGGCGCTCCTTAGGCGGTGTCCGGCCCAGGCGCACCCAATTGGCGGCAAGATCGGCGACGAATTGTATCCGGTCACCCCGCGCGCGGTAGGTGGCAATACTGCATTCCGTCTCGGGATCGCGGTAAGCTTCGGATTTGAACGATACGGCACTCGCAAGAACGCGGCCGTCAACTTCCGGCAAGGCCACGTTCATGGCGATGTCGCGCACGGGCAGGCCACGGGCTTCGTCAAGCCAGGCATCTTCGGTGGCTGCGGAAAAAACAATCTGAAGCACCGGGCGACCGGGTTTGTCTAGCGTGGTGGGCGCCCGCGCCGCCCCACCGTCGTCTCCACCCAAAGACGACACCGCAAAACTGGTCGCGTTCAGGACGATTTCGGGGGGATACTTGGAAAAGAGTTCATCAACTGTGGCAGCCGACAGCGGATCCTTCAGGGAAGCCACGAAAACTGGCAGTGGATTGAGCCCCCGCTGAAGCAATGCGCGCACCATCTGGTTTACCGGATTCAACCCGGCGCCCTGCAAGAGAGCCCGGTAAAAGACGATGGCCACGACCGGCGCGCCCTTGGTCCAGTGGTCCGACACTGTCCCTGGGTCCGTCACCGCGGCGCCCGGCCAATAGCACCCTGCCCGCAAAAGCGGTGTTGCCGGTGGCGGCACGGGCGTGCCGTCCAGCATATGTCGCGCATATTCCAGAAAACTCGACGCGTTACCGGGCCCGCCTTCGGTCAGGTAAGCCCAGAGCTGGGTCCAGTCGGTGTCAGAGACCGTCGACAGCTGCAAAAGTTCATCGTCGGGCTTGTCGTCCCCTGGAAGTAGCGCGAGCCGTATGCCCGCGTCGCCCAAGCGAGCCGACAACTGTTCGACCGCATAGCGCCAATAGGCGGCCCCGCCCAGCGCGCGGACCACAATCAGCCGCGATCGGGAAAGCGTGTCGTCGATGTATTTGTCGACCGAAAAGGGATGCGCCAACCAGGACAGGTTGGCCAGGCGTAGCCCCGGAGCACTTCGGCCAAGCCCTGCCCGTGCCTCTGACAAGGCCGCAAGTTCACTGTCGGCCGCCGAGATGAAGACGACGTCGGCTGGGGTCTGATCCGGATCAACAGGCTCTGAGCCGTCCGTAACAGTTCCCGGTTCTGCGGCGAGAAGATGCACCTTGGTTCAGGCAGCCCGTACAGGCGCTAAGTCCATGCGGATGGCGCCCTGGTCAAGACCCGCCATACCGATAACAACCAAGCGCGTGACACGCGCCTCGTCTGGTTCGAAAGCGCGGTCGAAATAGGTCTCGATCCGCGGGCCGACAGCTTGCAGCACAAGCCGCATGGGGCGCCCGGCGATGGCCGCAAAACCCTTTACGCGCAGCAAACCGTTTCGCTCGATGGCCGCACGCACGCGTTCTGCCAAGGCGGCCGCGTCGTACTCTTCTTCGAGCTCCACCACGAAACTCTCAAACGCATCATGACCGTGGTCGTGGTCGTGGTCGTGGTCGTGGTCGTGGTCGTGGTCGTGGTCGTGGTCGTGGACATGGTGGATTTCGTGCCGGTTCGAAAGATCGTTCTCGGCACCAATCCCAAGGCCCAGCACTATGGCCGGATCGACGCGCCCCAATTCGGCCGGTATCAGACGCACGCCCGTCCTCAGGCCATTCGCCATCTGCGACATCACCGCATCCACCGCGTCCTTCTCCAGCAGATCGGATTTGTTGACGATGACCATATCGGCGCAGGCGAGCTGATCCTCAAACAACTCAGACAACGGCGTTCCGTGCTCCAGCGCTTCATCGGCGCTGCGCTGAACGTCCACAGCGGCTTCGTCGTTTGCAAATCGCCCGTCGGCCAAGGCGGCGGCATCGGCAACTGTCACGACGCCGTCCACTGTCATTCTATTTCGAATTTCCGGCCAGCCAAAAGCGCGGACAAGCGGCTGCGGAAGAGCCAGGCCCGAGGTCTCGATAACGATGTGGTCGGGCGGCACGGGCCGGTCCACCAGCGCCTTCAAGGCAGGCATGAAATCGTCCGCCACGGTGCAGCAGATACAACCGTTTGAGAGTTCTACCACATCGCCTTCCTCACAGCCTTCGATCCCGCAGCCTTTTACAATGCTTCCATCAACGCCTAGATCACCGAACTCATTTATAATCAGCCCAATCCGCTGCCCTTGCGCATTCTCGATCAAGTGCCGGATCAGCGTGGTCTTACCCGCGCCCAGAAAGCCGGTGATGACAGTCGCGGGAATCTTAGCTGGCATGATTTGTCCTTTGCAGTACGCCGCACCCGGTGCCCCACGGGTTGTCGGTTGGAAGAAGCGTTTTTTCTGGTGGCAGCGTGACCATCATGATGTTCGGATAAATCACGGCCGCCGGCTCTCCTGTTGTGCGGACTACCGCCAAGATGCCGACCGGTACCGGTTACCCGGACGCGGCGTCACCCGGAGCACCCCGCCCGTGTCACGTTCTCGCCGGAACAGGTCCGGCGGTTTTTGAGGCAGGTCTCCTGGCTGGCGGATCCTGGCCTGATGCACGCCTTCCCGGGAAATTCCCAGTGGCATTCCGGCACCGGCTCACCGCTTACAGTCGCGGGGGCGGCTGCCGTCCCGTGCCCCCTGCTTGGGTCGGCACGCGCGGCATTCCCTCTTTATCCCTGACCCGGCGTCTGCCCAGTCGCGGGAACCTCGAGATCAAGGATAGACTTTGTGCGGCAAGGCCTGTCAAGACGGATCGCGGCGGATGTCAGGCCAATTCCGACCCGGACCGCAAGTGACCAAGCGTTTCTTCGACCGAGGTTAGGACAGGTACCCCTGCGGGCAATGGGTTGCGCGCGACGATGACGATTGGCAAACCAAGCGCTGCCGCGGCCGTCAGCTTTGTGCGCGCGGGATCACCCCCGGCATTCTTGACCACAAGATGAGTGGCACCCAGCACTTCCAGGCGGCGCCTTTCGGCCGCGACCGAAAAGGGTGGACGCGCGACCTCAAATTGACCGTTACCGGGAAACGGCGCGCCGGGCGGGTCGATCACCCGAAGGATCATATAGACATCCCGTCGAGCCAGAAATGCCTCCAGCGATCCTCGACCCGTCGCAGCGAACGCACGCGCCCCTTCTGGCAACGCGCGAACAGCCGCTTCAAGGTTGGGAACCCGTATCCATTCCTCTCCCGGCTGTTCGGTCCAAGGGGGCCGTCGCAGATAGATCAGGCGTGTACCGGTCAGCTTTGATGCTTCTGCCGCATGGCGCGACATCTGTTCCGCAAATGGGTGCGTCGCATCCAGCAACAGATCAATCCTGTTCTCGCGAAGATACTCAGCGAGACCCCCGACCCCGCCAAAGCCGCCAATTCGCAGCGGCAAACCCTGGTCGGCCGGGTCCTGGGTGCGTCCAGCCAGTGACATCACTGCCGAGATGCCCGGCACGCCGGCAAGGAAAGCACCAAGGCGACGCGCTTCCCTTGTGCCGCCCAGAAGCAGGATCCGTCTCACGGCGCGCTTTCAATTGCTAAGATGGCACCGGCGCGGTCGACCACCATGACATCGAGCTCTGTTTGCGGGTTGTGCAGCACCGCCTTCGCCGTCTGGCCGGCCCGCGACGCGACCAACCGGGCCAGTACGGGGCCGCCCAGTTCAAGCGCCTCCATCGCCGTGTTGCAGGCGGCAATTCTGTCCCGGTCCAGACCGAGTGTTACCGCCATCGACGCGAGATCGTCAAAGTCGACGGTGCTGCGGGACGAATGCAGATCCAGGGCGCCCTGTGCCAGTTTCGTCAGCTTGGCAAAGCCGCCAGCCACAGTGATCCGCTCAAGCGGATGGGCGCGCAGATACTTCAACATGCCACCGGCAAAGTCGCCCATGTCAAGCATAGCATGATCGGGAAGTCCAAAATGGGCCTGGGCGGCGGCCTCAGAGGTCGCCCCGGTGCTCCCGACCGCGTGTCGGGTTCCGGTTGCCCGGGCCACATCGATCCCACGATGGATCGACGCGATCCAGGCGGCGCAGGAGAACGGGCGCACGATGCCAGTCGTGCCGAGGATTGAAATGCCGCCTTCGATGCCAAGGCGCGGGTTCCAGGTGCGCCGTGCAATCTCGGCACCGCCCGGCACGCTGATCAGGACGTCGAAATCGAGATCTCCGCCCGTAACAAGCGACACGGCTTCCTGGATCATCCGGCGAGGAACCGGATTGATCGCCGGGTCCCCAGGCGGAATTGGCAAGCCGGGTTTCGTCACCCGCCCCACGCCGGGTCCAGCTTGAAATGACAGGCCGCTTCCCTTGGCGCCGCGGACCAGACGCACGGTGACATGAACCCCGTGGGTCACGTCCGGATCGTCACCGGCGTCCTTCTCGATCGCGGCTTCCGCCCAATTCTCACCGGTGCTTTGACTGATCAGCGGGAACGCGACACGTTGGCCGCGCGGAAGGAAGATCGTCACGGGATCCGACCACGCGCCGGTCACCAACCGACCGGCCGCCGCCGCCGCGGCAGCGGTCGCACAGGCACCGGTGGTAAAACCGGTTCGCAGTTTCGCATCGTCGGGTCGGACCATAGACCATCAATACCCTGTTTGCAGGGCGACGCTAGTGGGCAACGGGTTGACGCAATCGCTCTTACACACCGCCGTCCTGCCGGATAGGGTAGGACTATGGAACGCCAAGGACACTATCTGCCCGGCTATCAGGGGCCCAAATTTCCAGCGGGATTGGTCTGGCTTGCGGGTGCCGGTCCCGGCACGCCCGGTCTATTGACGCTTGAGGCGCTCTGGGCGCTGCAGCGCGCAGATATAATCGTCTACGATGCCCTGGTTGACCCCGAAATTCTGGAGTGGCGCGCGGCCGGGGCAGTGACTGAATACGCTGGCAAACGCGGTGGAAAACCATCCATCAAGCAACGGGACATATCGCTTCGCCTCATTGAGTTGTCGCGGGCGGGCAAACGCGTGCTGCGTCTCAAAGGCGGCGATCCCTTCGTGTTTGGTCGCGGCGGCGAAGAGGCGCAGACGCTGGTGGCGGCTGGCGTGCCGCTGCGGGTAACGCCCGGGATTTCAGCGGGCATCGGCGGTCTGGCGGCGGCAGGTATCCCGCTGACCCACCGGGACATCAATCAGGCGGTGACCATCGTGACCGGCCACGATCAGAACGGCAAAACACCGTCGGCCATAGACTGGCCGGCGCTGGCCAAGGGCAGCCCTGTGATTGTGATGTACATGGCGATGAAACACCTGCCCGAAATCACCGCACAGCTTCTGAAAGCCGGTCGCGCGCCGAGTGAGCCGCTGGCTATTGTGTCGAACGCCACGCGTGCGGACATGAGGATCCTCGAGACCACGCTGGCAGAGGCCGCCCAGGCCGCCGCCGCCGAACAGATGTCCGCGCCGGCAATCATCTGCCTTGGGCAGGTGGTTGCCTTGCGTCAGATGATCGACTGGGCCGGGCAACTGCGGGGCGAGGCGCCACGAAGCTACGACCCTCTGGGACACGGGCGGGTCGCCGACGCATCATGACGCCCAGGGCGCTGGTTCTGACATCGGACCGATCAGGTGCTGGAAAGACAGTCATCAGCTTGGGCTTGATGCGGGCGCTGCGAAATGCAGGGCACAAGATACGGGCCGCGAAAAGCGGCCCCGACTATATCGATCCACGCTTCCATGAAGCGGCCACCGGTCATCCGAGCGTCAATCTGGACGCCTGGGCAATGGACGCGAATACGCTTTGTGAAAAAGCCACCAACCAGGGCGGCGACCTGCTTCTCATCGAAGGTGCCATGGGGGTTCTGGACTGCGCGTCGGACGGGCTCGGATCCGTGGCCGATCTGGCAGAAGCGCTTGGGGCGCCTGTCGTCGTCGCTCTGGATGTTTCCAAACAGGCACAGTCCGCTGCATTGGCAATTGCCGGGCTGAGAAGCCTGCGCCCTGCGATTAAAGTGGCAGGAGTGATCCTGAACCGCGTTGGGTCGCAAAAACACGTGCAGATGGCCCGTACCGTGATCGAGGATCAGGGTTGGCCGGTTCTGGGCGCAGTGATTCGGGACAATGCGCTGGCCCTGCCCGAGCGTCATCTCGGGCTGGTGCAGGCTGCCGAGATGGCCGACTTGCAAATCTTCCTTAACCAGGCGGCCGACCGGGTCACGGCGAACATCGATCTTGGCGCATTGGCGGCGCGCGCGCGCCCGCTGGCCCAGCCGGCGTTCCCGGGAAAGACACTCGCACCCATCGGTCAGAGGATAGCCGTGGCGCAGGATGTCGCATTTGCCTTCGCCTATCCGCACGTCCTGGCCGATTGGCGCCGAGCCGGTGCCGAGATACTGCCGTTTTCGCCCTTGGCCAATGAAGCCCCGGACGGTGATGCCGACGCGGTATATCTTCCAGGCGGGTATCCTGAGCTGCACGCCGCACGGCTTTCCAGTGCAGCGACCTTCAGGGGCGAAATGAAGAAAGCAGCAGAAGACGGCACCCGGATCTACGGAGAATGCGGCGGCTACATGGTGCTGGGTGACGCGCTTCTTGATGCCGACAGAAAATCTCACAGCATGCTTGGCTTGCTGCCGGTAGTGACGAGTTTCGCCGAAAGGCGCCTGTCGCTCGGTTACAGGCGTCTTGATCCGCAACAGGGCGCCCCTTGGTCCTGCCCATTGCTCGGGCACGAATTTCACTACGCGTCCGTGGTGGAAGAAGGTGCCGCCGATCCCTTGTACAGTGCCACGGAAGCCCACGGCGGTGCTAAGTTTTCCATGGGCCTGCGGCGCGCGAACGTGTCGGGCAGCTTTGCCCATGTAATTGGCCCGGCCTAGACCTTTTTCCCCTTGACCGGCCGCAGCACGTGGGGCCGCGTCGCATCGTAAAGGGCGCTATCGGGAAATTCGGCCGCGTCGAACACCCACCCTATAAGAATCAGCGCCGTCCGTGTCAGCTTTGCCGCCCGCACCTTTTCGCGAATGTCGGAAAGCGTTCCGCGCAGGAATGTCTGATCCGGCCAACCCACGCGGTAGGCGACAATTACTGGACAATCGGGGCCATAGGCCGGAATGAGCTTTCGCTCAATCTCGGGCAGATTGCGAATGGAGAGATGGATGGCCATGGTCGTCCGGGCCGCGCCCAGCGTCTCAAGGTCTTCGCCTTCCGGCATGCCCGATGATTTCATCGCTGTCCGCGTCAAGATGATGCTTTGCGCGACTTCCGGCACTGTCAGCTCTTGGCCCAAAGCAGCGGCCGCAGCGGCATAGGCCGGCACACCGGGCACGATTTCGTAGGGGATGTTCAGATCACGCAGGCGGCGGATCTGTTCGGCAATTGCGCCGTAAAGCGACGGATCGCCCGAATGCACCCGGGCCACATCTTTACCGGTCGCCTGCGCGGCAGAGATTTCTTCTATGATCTGGTCCAGATGCATGGGGGCGGTGTCGAGAACGCGGGCGCCCGCAGGTGCTGCCGCGACGACCTCAGCCGGGACCAGCGAACCGGCGTAAAGGCAGACTTCACAGCGCGCAATCAAACGATGACCCTTGATGGTCAACAATTCTGGATCGCCCGGACCGGCACCGATAAAAAAGACCGTCACGCCAGGTCTCCGTCGATTTTGCGCGCGTATCCACGGGGGGTGTAGATCCAGGTTCCGCCGGCACCGGCGCTCATATCGCCGCTGGACACCCGCCGCGATGCTGATGACCCGACCAGCACCACAGTCAGCATATCGACCTCGTCCACCTGCAGGTCGGCCAAGTCGCGAACGACCAGCCTTTCGTCTGGGCGCCCAAGGTTGCTGGCCAGCAGCACCGGCGTATCGGCGGGTCGATGGGCGAGCAAGATGTCCCGCGCTTCAGTCAATAGGGTCCGCCGGCGCCGCGATACAGGATTGTAGAAAGCGATCACGAAATCGGCCTCGGCTGCGGCTTTAAAGCGCCGCACGATGGTTTCGCGCGGGGTCAGTAAGTCCGAGAGCGATATGGCGCAAAAGTCATGTCCCAGAAGCGCGCCAGCCCGTGCGGAAGCCGCCTGAAGGGCCGAAATTCCGGGTGCGTGAATAATCTCGGAGCGTCGTGCGGCGTCGGACACGCCACCCGCGTCGATCGGCCGGTCGAGAAGCTCCATGACCAATGCGCCCATGGCAAAGATGCCGCCGTCACCCGAACAGACGAGCGCTACGCGCCGCCCCTCGCCCGCACGTTCTAAAGCGTAACGGCAGCGGTCTTCCTCTTCCCCAAGGGCAAAGTCTCGCCTGATCTTTCCCCGGGCCGCCTGCCCGAGCAAATCAATGTAGAGACCGTAGCCTACGAGTTCGTCGGCCATGCCCAAAAGACGGCTGACCTCGGGCGTGCGCCAAGCAGATTGACCGGGACCCACACCCACGATGGACAGCTGGCCGCGTGACAGGCCCATGGATGCGTTGCCGCCGCGACGTGCCAGCGCACAGGTTGCATTGGCGGACTTGGTCTTTGGAATGACCAGCGTCGCGTCCGATCCAGCCGCCGCCAGGGCCGCGCCTTCGGCCACGCCGTGGCAGCCAACCTCGCGAAAAACCGTTTCGGAAGGTGACAGTAGCCTTGGCTTTTCTTCCTCTAGGCGCTCGGCAGGAAAGAAAGCAGCCGGCACGTTCAGGTACCGGGCCAGAGCGTGAACCGCGGCTTCATCGGACTTGAGGTCAATCGATATCACCTCGGCGATCTCTCCCGCGGCGCGCCCGGCATCGGCCAGGGTGCGCATAACGTGCCCGATCATCTCATCCGGAGAACAACCACGCGCACAGCCTACCCCCAGAACAAACGACTGACGCCGATAGATCAGCGGTTCTGCGCCTTCTACGCGCAAGACGAGCGGAGCATCCGCATCGGGTGCGGGATCAAAGATGACGCGCCCTTTCAGCGGCGCCAGCCATTCCGCCGAACCGCTCAGGCGGGCACGGGCGCCATCCAAAAGCGCTGCAGTCGCGAGCCCTGCGTCTTCGGGGTTCTCAAGGTGCCAATCCCCAGGCGGCTCATCAAGCGCTACTCCGAGAACGCTGTCTCCGGCAGTGGTAATCGCGGCGGTGCTGTCCAGCAGATCCGCGATGCGGGCCGCCAGCCGATTGGCGCCCCGATGGCCCCCAAGCAGCGGCACGACGGCTGAACCACTTTCGGATACGGACACAATCGGCGGTTCGCTCCATTTATCGCTTAGAAACGGAGCCAGTGCGCGAATGACAATGCCCGATGCGGCCACGGCAATAACCGGTTGCCCCGCCAAAAACAGGTCTCCGATATGGGTGAGCGTCTTGTCAAAGTCACGGCCACGCAGATCCACCCGCGCACCGATCGCACCGGCAATCTTCTCGGCCAGGGGTAAGGCAACCTGCCGTAACACTACCACCGCAGGATCAGACAAATGCATCCACTCCGGGCACAATAACCATCGAAAAATAGGGGGCAGTCGCGGGTGCCCCCTGCAAAGCGTGCACGGCCTGCTGCGGCAGCGAGGCATGCGCCACATACTGCGCCCGGTCCGAAAGACCCAGATCATCGAGAATGCGACGCACCTTTGGAAAATGCCGTCCCAGCTTCATAATTGCAGCGGCGTCGGTCTCGGCGAGCCGTTGGCGGAGATCTTCTTCCGGCAGGGTCGCGGGAACGATGGTCAAGACGTCAGAGCGCGCACAAAGCGGTTGGCGGGCCGCAGCGGCCACCGCACCGAGGCTGCTGACACCGGGCACGATCTCGGTCGGGAAGCGCTCTGCCAACCGGGCAAAGAGATACATGAAGGATCCATAAAAAAACGGATCACCTTCGCAAAGAACCACCACATCGGTGCCGCTCTCAAGGGCGGCCGACAGGTCTCTTGCGGCCGCGGAATAAATCTCTTGGGCCGGAAAGCGATCTGTCCGCATCGGAACGACGATGGGATATTCCCGGACGCCCGTGGGGATAAGGCCGTCAACGATCTGGCGGGCAAAGCTTTGGCCGGTATCGGGCGCCGGGTAGGCCACAAAGCTTGCGGAACGCACGATCCTGTCCGCGCGCACCGTCAAAAGGTCGGGATCGCCCGGGCCCACGCCAACACCGATAAGGCAGCCGGTCACGTATAAAGTCTCCATTGGGTAACTGGCATCGCAGGACGCCAGCCACGCATGTGTCCGACCTCGACTGCGCGCGAGACGCTCAGACGCACCAGCTCTCCCCCATAGTCGGACTGGCAGGCGGCAAGGAGGGTCTCCGATTCTAGCGTGACGGCGTTCGCGACGAGCCGACCCCTGGGCAGCAAGGCCGCCTTTGCCGCCCGGACCGTCTCAAGACTGAGGCCGCCGCCAAGAAAGACGGCATTTGGTCGGTCTAGCCCTTCAAGGGCATTGGGTACATGCCCCTGCAGCAGCTTAAGGCGCGGCGCGCCGAGCCGGTTGGCGTTTTTTCTGGCCATTTCAAGACGCGGGGCCTCGGCATCGATCCCGATGGCGACCGCATCCGGCGCGGCGCGCATCCATTCGACCGCCACCGATCCGCACCCTGTCCCGATGTCCCAAAGCAGTTGACCACGGCGCGGGTCCAGCGCCGTGACCGTGGCCGCCCGCACATCGCGTTTGGTCATTTTCCCATCATGCTCAAAGGCATCATCCGGGAGGCCGATCCGAGGCAAAAGCAGTGCATCTTGCTCTGCCCGACACTCTACGGCGAGGACATGGAAATCGGGGCTGTCGGCTTGCCAGGTCGCGGCCGTGCCGCTGATGCGACATTGGCTTGGGCCACCGAGCGCGCCAAGCACGGTCATTGTGCTTCGGCCAAATCCATGGGCCGTCAAAAGCCCGGCGATTTCAGACGGCGATCCTGCGTCTTCGGTCAACACAAGCAAACGCACGCCCTCGGCGAAGTAGGGGACGATCTGCGCTGACGGTCTGCCGTGCACGGTCAGTGTCTCGACGTCCGCAAGGCTCCATTTCATTTCGATCGCGGCCAGCTGAAACGCGGAAAGCTGAGGGTGGAAAGCGACCTCATCCGGGCCGAATATATCGACAAAATAGCGCCCGGCAGAAAACCAAAGCGGGTCACCCGTCACTAGGATCGCCACCTTGCGACCACGCAGGTTCGTCACCTCATCGAGCATTGCACGAAACGGTGACGGCCACGCAATCCGTTCGGCACCAAGCTCGGGCACAAGGCCGTGGTGTCGATCACCGCCGATGATGACCTCGGCGCCTTGAAGTGCGCTGTGTGCCGCCGGGCGCAGGCCATTCCAGCCGTCCTCTCCAATACCTATGACATGGAGCCATGCGGTCATGTGCCGTCTCCTGCCAGGCCAAGGCTCAAAGCGTTCACCGCCGCAGCGGCCATGGCCGAGCCGCCGCGCCGCCCAAGGAGTGTCACGAAGGGAATGCCGCGTCCGAACCCGGCCAGACATTCCTTGGATTCGGCCGCGCCGACAAAGCCGACAGGAAAACCGAGGATGAGGGCCGGCGCGGGCCAGCCATCATCGAGGTTTTCGAGCAATTGGAAAAGAGCGGTTGGCGCATTGCCTATGGCCACGATCGCGCCCGCCAGCTTCGGCCGCCAAAATTCGACCGCGGCAGCAGACCGCGTGGTGCTTATTTCGCGGGCCCGGTCGGCCACGCCCGGTGCGTTCAGCGTCACGATGGGTTTCGCGCCCGCCGGAAGCCCGCGCCGGATGATGCCCTGAGCGACCATTTCCGTATCGCAAAGGATCGGCGCACCCCGGTTCAGCGCCGCGATCCCTGCGGCGACCGCCCCCGCGCTTGATCTCAGGTCTTTCGCGATTTCGACCATGCCGCAGGCGTGGATAAGCCGAAGCGCCATCGGGCGAAGCTCTGGTTGGATGTCGAATTCGGAAAGCTCGTCATCGATGGCCGCAAAGCTCATCTCGTAGATGCGTTTGGGATCTCTTTCATACTCGAACGCTGGGCTCATGTGGGCGACTTCAGGTGTTTGCGGACGCTTTCCGGCCCAAGCGGATGGTCGGCGTGCGGGTATTCCGGATGGTGATGGTCGTGATGGTGGTGATGGTGGTCATCTCCGTGCGCGTGGTGATGATGCGCGTGGGAATGCCCGGTCTCAACATCGAGACGACAGGCCCCGCTGCAAAAATCGGCACAGAGGACACAGTCTGAAACGTTTGATCCTGGCGCGGCCGCACCCTGCCCTTCGACGTGGTGATGGTGGCTTTCCTGAGGTGCGCCCACTTCGGTCTCGAAACCAAGGACCTGAGTGCGGTACTTGCACATTGCACAATTCATCGCCGTCTGGCCGCCAATTATTTCGGTGACCCTTTCGGCAAAAGTCTCAAGCACCTTAGGGTGATCGTTCAGATAACCTGCCTTGACCCATTCGGTCTTGGCAAACCGTGCGGAAACCAGATCCGTAAACCCATAGATCCGATCAATCAGGATGCCGGAGAAAAGGAAATAGGGGAAGACAATCACCCGCCGGTAACCAAGGCGCGCGACATGTTCGAGACAGGGCTCAACCAGCGGAAAGGTCACGCCCGAATAGCCGACTTCACACCAACCAAAGCCCATGCCTTCCCAAAGGAGGCGTGCAATTTTTGAGACGTTGGAATTTGCGTCAGGATCCGAGGCCCCACGCCCTATGACCACAAGGCAGGTATCATGCCGGTCTACGGGCCCGTGGCGCGTATTCGCAGCCTCTTCGGCCTGCTCAATGCGCTCAGCCGCCGCCGCGACCATCTTTGGATCGACCCCGAGTTCGCGGCCATAGTCGACCCTGATACCATGCTCGGACGCATAGGCATTCAGAACGCTGGGAATATCATTCTTTGCATGCATCGCCGCAAAGAGCATTCCGGGCACGGCAAGAATGCGTTCGCATCCGTTGTTCCGAAGATTGTCGAGCCCCATTCGAATGACCGGATTGGCAAATTCGAGGTACCCATAGTCGATGGACCACTCTGGCGGCAAAAATTCCGGGAGACGTTTTGCCAGCACCGCGAATTCCCGTACAGCCGCTTCGCTGCGGGACCCGTGGCCACAAAGCATAACGCCAATTTTTGACATACGCGTCCTCCGGTTCTGCCTGCGGCTGCACAGGATAATCCAGAAGACCTGGAAATCGACGATGGCAAAGTGCGCCCCCGTTCTGGGTCGGCGTCCCGTGCCTCCCGTTCAGCCAATAGGCATCGTCACTGCGCATCGCTACCAGCCGCTTAGGCCATCCGCAAGGCGGGGCGCGACGCCGTCGGCGCCGAAAACGGCGGCAGTATGCGCCTTTGCGCAGGCACGAAATGGGATAGGCTGGCGCTATGTCCGGTGAATCCAAGTCAAGCTACGACGTGATCATTGTCGGCGGGGCCATGATGGGTTCTTCCGCTGCTTGGTTTTTGACCGATCTGGGGTTCGATGGCCGTATCGCGGTCATCGAGCGAGACCCAAGCTATTCAGCGTGTTCGACAGCCCACACCAACAGCTGCCTGCGCCAGCAGTTTTCCACCGAGATCAACATAAAAATCTCGCAGTTCGGCGCGGCTTACCTAAAGGACTTCCGGTCCCATATGGGGGGCGATGTGCGGATTCCGAAAATTGCATTCGACACCTTCGGTTACATGTACTTGGCCTCGTCACCGCAGATGGAGACTGTGCTGCGTCAGAACATTGAAATCCAGGTGGCGCTGGGCGCCGGCACAATCCTTCTTTCACCCCAGCAAATTGCCGAAAGGTTCCCGTTTTACGCGCTGGACGACATTCTTCTGGGCAGCTTCGGCACCCGGGACGAAGGGTATTTCGACGGCACCAGTCTGTTCACGTGGTGGCGCCGCCGCGCCCGTGAAGTCGGCGTCGACTTTATCGATGGCGAGGTCGTCTCGATTGACCGGACAGCGGATCGCGTGGATGCAGTGCTGCTCGGAGACGGCACAAGGCTGAATGCCGGACTTATCATCAACGCCGCCGGCCCGCGTGCGGCCGGTATCGCCGCAATGTCAGGTTTAGAGCTGCCGGTTGAGCCGAGAAAAAGGTTCTCTTGGGTGTTCTCGGCCGAGGAAAGCCTGCCTTGCAAGTTGCCGCTGACAATTGATCCTTGCGGCGTTCATGTCCGGAGCGACGGAGTGTATTTTCTGGCCGGAGCGGCGCCTTCCATCGATCATGCGGTGGACCCCGACGATTTTTCGATGGACCCGGACATCTGGGTCGACAGGGTCTGGCCCGCGCTGGCCACCCGCATTCCCGCGTTTGAGCGTATCCGTGTGGTAAACGAATGGGCCGGGCATTATGCCTATAATGTCCTGGACCAGAACGCCGTTGTCGGCCCGCACCCCGACGTCTCTAACTTCTTTTTCTTAAACGGGTTTTCCGGGCACGGGTTTCAACAGGCCGCAGCCATGGGGCGCGGGCTGGCCGAATTGGTGACAACGGGGCGTTTTCAAACGCTCGACTTGGGCCCACTCGGCTATGCCCGTATTCAATCCGGCACGCCCTTTGTCGAACGCGCTGTGATCTAGACCTACGCGGCGAGCGGGGCGATCAGTTTGGGACCGGTGGCGCGGTTGGAGTTCACCGCCGGGTCAACGCGGTGCCAGACAAGCGCATCCTCGGGCGCGGCGCGCATCAGGGCGGCGGCGCCGTGGCCCGTCTCCCCAAGCCAAAGCGGCCAATCGTCCCGCCCGACCACCACCGGCATCCGGTGGTGAAGTGCGGACATAGCTTGGTTTGCTGCGGTTGTAACAATTGCGCAGGTGACGAATTCCGCGTCATCCCTGCGCCAATTCTGCCAGATACCCGCAAGGGCGAGCGAACCGTCGCCGGACGGCCGAATGTACCAAGGCAGGCGGTTGCCATCGCCATCTTTGGTCCATTCGTAGAAACCGCTTACCGGCAGAAGGCAGCGCCGGGCGCGGCAAGCCGCACGAAACGCCGCTTTTTCCGCGACCGTTTCAGCACGTGCATTGATCAGAAGCGGGCCGTCCGAAGGCGTCTTGTACCAATGCGGGATGAAACCCCAGCGCATGGGCCGCAGACGGCGCGTGCCTTCTTCTGAAACCACTGTGTGAACCTCGTTCGTGGGACAGATATTGAAATTCGGCACGGTCGGCAGATCATTCGATGGCGCGGCGTCAAACAGGTTCGCCATCGCTTCGTCTGGCAGGGTGATTGCAAACCGGCCGCACATATTCAGGTTTCCTTGGCGCATGAATTCGCGACGTCGTCATTTACCGGCAGACCCAATCGCCGATTTGGCTGCGTTTAATCGAGTTCCTTCATTTCGTACAGACGTGTCACTTATCGCGGGCACCATGGGAATATGACCGCGCACACGAGGGGCTTGTCCGCCTTGGTGTCAGACAAGCCAAAGCCCGCGCATCCGTTGCGCTTGACGTCGCCGCGGTGGTTGGCAAATTGGACGATATGCTCGTTTTCAAGATTTTCCGACAATCCGAATGGAATGACTTCGCGACGGTGGGAACCACCCGGGGCGCGGCGATCGATCTATCAGACGGCTATATTCACCTCTCAACCTCGACGCAGGTGGCGGAAACAGCCGAAAAGCACTTTGGCGGCGCCGAGGATCTGATTTTGTTGGCGTTCGATCCCGATGCGCTAGGTGCGGCGCTTAGATGGGAGAAGTCACGCGGGGGCCAGGATTTCCCGCACCTTTATCGTTCGCTGTCGATCGATGAAGTGATCTGGACCAGCCCACTGCCCTTGGACGATGTTGGGCGGCACATTTTTCCGGCCAAAGCAAAGTGAGCATCATCGACAAAGCGGGCCTTGCGATCCTGCAAAGGCTCGATCCGGAACGCGCGCACGCGTTGTCGATTTCGGCCCTGCGAAGCGGTCTCGTGCCGATGCCGGACCAACCTGATTTGCCGTCGCTTCGAACCACTGTGGCCGGCTTGGATTTGGCGAACCCGCTTGGCCTGGCCGCCGGATTTGACAAGAACGCCGTTGCCTTTGGGCCGCTGACGAAGGCGGGCTTCGGGTTTGTCGAAGTGGGCGCCGTTACGCCGAAACCACAGTTCGGCAACCCGCGCCCGCGCTTCTTCCGGCTCACCGATGACCGAGCAGTCGTCAACCGCTTCGGGTTTAACAATGATGGAGCGCAAGCGGTTGCGCCGCGTCTATTGGCGCGCAAGGGCAAAGGCATTCTTGGACTGAACATAGGTGCCAACAAGGACAGCATCGACCGCGCCGAAGATTTCGCCGAGGTGCTTGAGATTTGCGGTGCCGGTATCGATTTCGCGACCGTTAACGTTTCGTCGCCCAACACCGCCAACTTGCGCGATCTTCAGGAAGAAGAGGCGCTCAGGCTCACCCTTGAACGGGTGCTTGAAGTGCGTGGTCATTTGGAGAAAAAGCCGGTGATCTTCCTAAAGATCGCACCGGATCTTACACCTGCCCAGCTTGGAAGAATTGCCGCCGTTGCCACCGATCTCAAAATCGACGGCGTCATCGCCACCAATACGACCCTAGACCGTGGTGGTCTGGCTTCGCGCCGCCGCACGGAGATCGGAGGGTTATCCGGGCAGCCACTGTTTGAGAAGTCGACCAGGATCCTGGCCGAGCTTTTTGAGCTGACCGAAGGACAGCTGCCCCTTATCGGTGTGGGTGGCGTCTCATCCGCCGCACAGGCCTATGCGAAGATCAAGGCTGGTGCGTCGGCGGTGCAACTTTATACGGCGCTGGGCTATCAAGGCCTCGGCCTTGTGCGGGAGATAATTGTTGGTCTCGACACGCTGTTAAAAAGGGACGGCTTTGCCTGCGTCGCCGATGCCGTCGGCACGGATCATACGACGTGGCTGTCGGACCCGACCGATCTTTCCAGCGCCGGGTAGCGCAGGCCGAGTGTCACCGCGCGCGCAACAAAGAAAACCATGAGCGCGAACCAGAGACCGTGATTGCCAAGCGGCTGCAGCAAAAGCAGCGCCGAAATGCCATAGGCCGCACCGGAAATCAGCGTCGTGTTACGCATATCCCGCGACCGAACGGCGCCGACAAAAATCCCATCCAGCATAAAGGCCGCGACGCCAAAGATCGGAACAAAGGCCACATAAATCACGTAGGTACGTGCCGCTTGGCGTACACCTTCCGAAGTCGACATGAGATCGATGATCGCCGGTCCACCGGCCAGGAAGAGCAAGGTCATCAGCACGCTTACCGCACCGGCCCAGGACGAAGTGAAGATGGCGCTGAGACGCACCGCCGTCCGGTTCTTGGCGCCAAATGCCTGGGCAACCAGAGCCTCGGCCGCAAAGGCAAACCCATCCAAGGCAAATGCTGTAAAATGCAGAAACTGAAGAAGGATCTGATTGGCTGCAAGTGTGATGTCGCCAAACCGGCTGCCCACAAGCATGAATGAGACAAAGACGCATTCGAACGTCACCGAACGGACCAGCAAATCGGACGAGACATTGGCCAGCCGAACCAGCTTGCTTCGGGCAAGGACACGGGTCCAGTCGCGCCAGGCCTTGTTCGCAAAGGCATCGCGGCAAAGCCAGAGACCTAGAACAAAGCCCGACCATTCGGCCAGAAAGGTCGCGAACGCCACGCCTTTGACACCCCAGCCGAATGCCATGACGAAGACAAGGTCCAGAACGATGTTGAGGCTGTTCATCCAGATCTGGATTACGAAAACCGACTTCGTTCGTTCCTGCCCGATCAACCAGCCAGTGACCGCGTAACCCGCGATTGCCGCCGGGGCGGACCAGATCCGGATGCCAAGGTATTGCCGCGCCAGGTTTTCCACTTCATCGCTGGCTGGCGAAATCGAAAAGCTGGCCCAGAGCAAGGGCGTCTGACAGGCGATCAGTAGCACGCCACCGGTTACACCTATGAAGAGGCCACGCGTTAAAATGACCGATACTTCGACTTTGTCACCCGCACCTGCAGCCTGACCGGTGAGCCCGACGGTGCCCATGCGCAGAAAGCCGAATATCCAGTAGATTGCCGATAAGATCACGGCACCGATGCCAACGGCCCCTATCGGTGCGGCCTCGCCCAGTTGGCCCACAACGCCGGTGTCCACGGCGCCCAGAAGGGGCACAGTCGCGTTCGAAAGGACAATCGGCAATGCGATGGCCAGAACGCGCCGGTGCGTGATCTCTTTTTCTGGCGTGGACGGCGCCCCCGTTTCAGCCATCCTGCGCGGGCATCATGAAATGCCCCGTGGCCTGCGCAAAAAGCCGGCTTCTGTTGTCCTGCCAGGCCTCGACGTGAACCGAGGCGTAGCGTCGCCCCGACCGATTGACCCGGGCGCGCGCATAGGCATCGCGGGGCAATCCGGCGCGCAGGTAATCGACCGTAAAGTCGATGGTGCGCGGCAAAAGCGGAAGACTCTTACTGTCCAGCGCCACTGGATCAAGCGCACCCTCTTCGAACATCGGCCAAAGCATTTCCCATGTCAGCTCGATCAGTGCGGTCATCTCCAGGAATGCGGCCGTGACGCCCCCGTGGATGGCCGGCAGCGCGGGATTGCCAATGAGCATTTCATCAAACCGCAGAACCGCGGTAAGCTCGTCTCCGCGTCTATCGAAGCTGATGCCCAGAAACTGCGCGTAGGGAACCGCATCCACCAGCGCCGCCAGCGCCTTGTCGCGACGCTCCTTGACCACGGCGACCGGTTCGATTGGCAGCTTCTTCATTTCTTCTTGCTCAGACGCGCCACTGTGAAGGCACCATTGGCCGCCGCGACCGGGCGCGAACTGTCGTCGTCAAAAGCCGTTGCCCGAACGAAAGCAACGTGCCGGGTGACGTGATAGCATTCCGCCCTGGCGACGATCGCCTGGCCCGGTGTGGCCGAGCGCATGTAGTCGATCCGCAGATCCAATGTCGCCGTTGGCCCGCTGGTGTCCGGATGGCTCATCACCGCCGCGCCACCGCATGTGTCCATGAGTGTCGACACTGCGCCTCCGGCCAGTACACCTGTGGCGGGGTTTCCGATCAGCCGCGTATCATAGGGCAACCGCAGTTCTGCGACACCATCCAAGATCGAAATCACCTCCATTCCCAACTCTCGGCTGTGCGGAAGGTAAGTGATAAATGCCTCTGCTTCTGTATCCGTCATCTTTGCCACCGAACTCTATGACTTTGCCCTTACATCCGGCAAGCAAAGGCCTGCAATCCGCAATCGTTGATTGCATTTGTGCGCCGTACTACAGTCCTCGTGAATTATTGTAAGACTTGCGATGTCCGAAGAACGGATCAGTTTCAAGGAAATGTGCGCGCGATTTGATGTGACGCCGCGCACCCTTCGGTACTACGAATACATCGAGCTTTTGCGGCCCGAACGCGTAGGCAGGAGTCGAATTTATGGCCCCCGCGAGGTGGCGCGCCTTACTCTGATACTGAGGGGAAGGCGTTGGGGGTTTTCTCTGGAAGAGATCCGGCAGTGGCTCTTGATTTATGAGGAACAGGGCAACGACGCACAGATGCACGAGTTCCTGAAACTGGCCGAGCGAAAACTCGACGAGCTCAATGCCGAAAGGGAAAAACTCGACGAGACGATGCGCGATCTGGCCGATCTGCGTGATCAGGTCGCGCGCGAATTGAAGAACGCCTAGGGCACGGGTTTGGCTTGGAACCATGTGACGTGACGTAAAATTTACGTAAACGTAAACTTGAGTTAGGCTATTTTCATACTGCCGCTGATCTTGTGCACCGGCACCCAATTAGGAACGGTCCATGACCCAGAAAGTGATGACCATCCGCGAAATGTGTGATGCGTTCAATGTGACCCCCAGGACGCTCCGTTTCTACGAATCAAAAGAACTTCTCTTCCCCATACGCGAAGGCCAGCGGCGCCTTTTTACCAAACGCGACCGAGCACGTCTGAAGCTTATCCTGCGCGGCAAAAGGTTCGGCTTCTCTCTGGAGGAGATCAGACAGCTTCTGAACCTCTATGACATGGGCGATCAACAACTGACCCAGCTAAGCCGCACCTACGAAATTGGCTTGGAACGGCTGGCTTCCATGGAGCGCCAGCGCGATGAGCTGGAAGAGGTCATCGCAGAACTGAAAGAGCAGCTTGAGTGGGGTCGCCGCATGCTTCACTCGCTACAGGAAACCGAAAAGAAAGCAGCGGAATAGGGAGAGTTCGGCGTGCCAACTTACACTGCCCCGGTAAAAGACATTCATTTTGTTCTTCACGAAGTTCTGCGCGTGCACGAAGCAGATATCGACGGCTACGATGAACTTGATCCGTCCTTCACCGAAGCGATCCTGAACGAGGCGGGCAAACTCGCCTCGGAAGTTCTTGCGCCGTTGAACACTGTGGGAGACGAGGAGGGCTGCGTGCTTGAAAACGGTGTCGTCCGCACGCCGAAAGGGTTCAAGGACGCGTTCGATCAGATGCGCGAAGGGGGTTGGTTGGGGCTGGATTCGGATCCCGAATACGGCGGACAAGGTCTGCCCCACGTCCTTGGGAACGCGGTGGGTGAGATGTTCTCGGCCGCCAATATGGCATTCCAGATGTATGGCGGCCTTGCCCACGGGGCAGCATCGGCCATTCATGCCCATGGGTCGGACGAACAGAAGTCCACCTATCTGCCGAAGATGATCGAAGGGAAATGGACCGGCACCATGAACCTGACCGAGCCGCATTGCGGCACGGATCTGGGGCTCATCCGGTCAAAGGCCGAGCCGCAGGACGATGGCACCTATAAGATCACCGGGCAGAAGATCTGGATCTCCGCCGGTGAACACGACCTTGCCGAAAACATCGTTCATCTTGTCCTTGCAAAGATCCCCGGAGGACCGGAGGGTGTGAAAGGCATCAGCCTGTTCATTGTCCCCAAGTTCCTCGTCAAGGAAGACGGAGGCCTTGGGCAAAGGAACAGTCTTGCCTGCGGCGGCCTTGAAAAGAAGATGGGCATCCATGGAAACGCCACCTGCGTAATGAACTACGACGGTGCAACCGGCTTTTTGATTGGCGAGATGCACAAGGGCCTTAAGGCGATGTTCGTAATGATGAACGAAGCCCGCCTGGCGGTCGCCCTCCAGGGCTATGCTCAGGGCGAAGTCGCCTATCAGAACGCGCTTGGGTTTGCGCGCGACAGGCTGCAAGGCCGGGATGTCACCGGAACGAAAAACCCTGAAGGTCCCGCGGACCCGATTATCGTCCACCCCGACGTCCGGCGAAATCTCATGGATCAGAAGTGCTTTGTCGAAGGCGCGCGCGCCTTCGTCTTTTGGGGTGCCGAATTGATTGACCGCGCACGGCGAAACGATGACGAGGACGCCGAGGCGCTGATTTCACTTCTCACCCCCGTTCTGAAAGGGTTCCTGACCGATAAGGGATTTGAGACGACGGTTCTCGCACAACAGACACTGGGCGGATCCGGCTTTACCCGCGAATGGGGCATTGAGCAGTTTGTACGCGATGCGCGCATCGCCATGATCTACGAAGGCACCAATGGCATCCAAGCGCTGGACCTAGTCGGACGCAAACTGGGCATGAATGGCGGCAAGACGATCATGGCGTTCTTTGAATTAGTCAAAGGCTTCATTGCTGAGAACAAGGAAGACGAGACGCTGAAAGCGGGGTTCCTGGAGCCGCTGAAGGCTGCCTCGAAGGATCTGCAGGCCGCCGGCATGTACTTCATGCAGAACGGCATGAAGAACCCGAACAACGCCCTGTCAGGATCCTACGACTTCATGCACCTCTTCGGGCATGTCTGCATGGGCCTCATGTGGGCCAAGATGGCCAAGGCGTCGGCCGCCGCGCTGAAGAACGGGACATCGGACACTGACTTTCACGAAAGCAAGATCGCGACAGGCCGATACTATATGGCGCGGCAGCTGCCGGCGACCGGTATGCATCTGTCGCGGATCCAGTCTGGCGCAGATACGGTGATGGCGCTTGATGCGGCCAACTTCTGACGAATAGGACAGTCCGGAATGCCAAAAAGACTGCGCCTGACCCGACGGTTTCCCGTCGCAATGACCGAAGATGGCTATCGAAGGCTGCGCCGCTTCGCGAAGGATGCTGGCCTCGACGAGGGCGAAGCACTGTCGTTTCTTTTCGAGAATTTCGACAGCGTGACCGACGAAAACAATCTGACCCACCGCCTGCGCCTGTTCAATGCGGAACTGGAGGCGCGAAAACGCTGAATTATGACGGCGTGGCAACGGCGGGCTGCGCAACCTGGTTAGGGAGGCCGGGAAATGACGATACAACTTTATTGCTTCGGCGAGAGCGGCAACGCCTACAAGGCGGCCCTTGCGCTTGAGCTGTCGGGCCTCGACTGGGAACCGGTATACGTTGACTTCTTCAGCGGCGAGGCCCGCTCACAGGCCTTTCGTGAAAATGTCAACGCAATGGGCGAAGTGCCCGCCATGGTAGACGGCGATCTGCGGATCAGCCAATCGGCCGTCATTCAGGACTATGTGACGGAAAAATCCGGGCTCTTTGGCGGGGATCCCCTGTCCCGCCGCGATGTGATGCGCTGGGTCCTGTGGGACAACAATAAGTTAAGCTCGCAAGCCGGCCCGCTGCGTTTCATGATGAATTTCTTGCCGCCCGAAAAACGCCCGGAACCGGTGATTGCCTGGCTCGGTGGCCGAATGAAAGCCGCCCTTGAGATCCTGGAAAAGCACCTTGAGGGCCGCGAGTGGATTGTCGGGAACGGCCTGACAAACGCTGATCTGTCCTGCTGCGGGTACCTCTATTACCCCGAACCTTTCGGTTTCGACCGCAAGGACTGGCCCAATATCGACCGCTGGCTCAGCCGGCTTTCCGCCAAACCGGGTTGGAAATCCCCGTACGACCTGATGCCGGGGCATCCCTCCGACCGCGCAAACTCTTAAGAGGAACCTCATGACCGAAGCCTTCATCTACGACGCAGTCCGAACGCCGCGTGGAAAGGGCCGCCCCGATGGCAGCCTGCACGAAGTGACCGCCATGAACCTGTCCGCGCAAACGCTGAATGCGATCAAGACGCGCAACAACCTCGATACGACCAGCATCGAGGACGTGATCTGGGGCAACGTGACCCAGGTGAAAGAACAGGGCGGATGCCTCGCCCGTACCGCCGTCTTGGCATCGGACTTCGACGAAAGCGTGCCGGGCCTCTCGATCAACCGTTTCTGCGCTTCTGGACTTGAGGCGGTCAACCTCGCCGCCAATCAGGTAAAGGGCGGGGCCGGATCGGCCTATGTTGCGGGCGGTGTCGAGATGATGGGCCGTGTGCCCATGGGCTCAGACGGTGCAGCGATAGCTGTCGACCCAAGCGTCGCCATGAAAACGTACTTCGTTCCACAGGGTATATCGGCCGACATAATTGCAACGGAATATGGCTTCTCACGCGATGATGCGGATCTCTTTGCGGTCGAAAGCCAGAAGCGTGCCGCGGCCGCCTGGGATGACAACCGTTTCGAAAAATCGATCGTACGCGTACAGGATCAGAATGGTCTGACGATCCTTGACCGGGACGAATACATGCGCCCGGGCACCGATATGCAGGGGCTTGGCGCCCTTAAACCATCGTTCAAGGATATGGGCGAAGTGATGCCAGGCTTCGACGCCGTTGCGCTGATGAAGTACCCCCACCTTGAACGGATCAACCATATCCATCATGCTGGTAACTCGTCGGGCATCGTCGACGGTTCAGCAGCGCTTTTGATCGGCGACGCAGAGTTTGGCGCAGCGCATAATTTGAAGCCCCGTGCCCGGATCAAGGCCACGGCAAAGATCGGCACCGATCCGACGATCATGCTGACCGGTCCGGTGCCCGTGACCGAGAAAATCCTAGCAGAGACAGGCATGGAAATTGGCGACATCGACCTTTTTGAGGTGAACGAGGCGTTTTCGTCTGTCGTCCTGCGCTTCATGCAGGCCTTTGACGTGGACCATGACAAGTTGAACGTCAACGGAGGTTCGATCGCCATGGGCCACCCGTTGGGTGCCACCGGCGCCATGATCCTTGGCACCTTGCTGGATGAAATGGAACGCAGCGGTGCGGAAACCGGCCTGGCAACCCTTTGCGTCGCGTCAGGCATGGGCGCCGCAACGGTTCTGGAGCGCGTCTAGAACCCATGGGATCATACAGCCAGAGAATAACCTCAATTAGCGTTGGATCCGGCGGTCTTACCGACCGCTCGGGACCGCCCGAAGCATGGCGCCTCTGCAGAAGCAACTGGTCTGTGAGGCCGGCGTAGTCAGCGATGACCGATCCAAAGACCATCAGTTCGGCCAAGGCCCATGAGATTTATTCGGAATTTGTCAGCGGCATGAACCTGGCCCTCCTTGAAGGCGATGGTTGCTACGTCTGCGCACATACGATCTTTCCCTTCGTGATGCGAACTGAGACCGCAACGCTTGCGGTGGATTGCCCAGATCACGCGCGGATGCTTGTGGCCGAGCATTCCCGCGCTTTGGCCGAGCATGGCGTGACGGAATACTTCAGCCTCACCAGCAAAGCGGAATTTGACAGCGCAGCCCAGATTACCGGCCACCACACCACCCACGTGCTGCGGGGTACTGAACGGGTTGTTCATCCCTACCCCGGGTCCGTCTGCCTAAAGCTGGTGGGCGGTCTTTGGCGCCATCACACGGCGTTTGTCGGCGTTCATGACACCGCCTGGCCAATCGGACTGCAGGACGTGCGCCCACCGCGCAATCTTCCGTTCCCCCAATAATCGGTCCCGCCCGGACCCGCGAAATTAAAGGACTCTCGCCGATGACAGACTTCCACTACGAGACGGATGCGGACGGTGTCGCCACAATCACCTGGGACGCCGCCGACAAATCCATGAACGTGCTGACACGCGAAGCGTTTTCGGACTTCGAGGGGCTTCTGGACCGCGCTTTGGAAGATGATGCGGTGGTGGGCATTGTGCTCGCTTCGGGCAAGCCCACTTTTGCCGGTGGCATGGACCTGAATGTCCTTGCCGTTCTGCGCGAAGAGGCGGGCGACGCACCCGAAGAGGCGCTGTTTAACTTTACCATGAACGGTCACCGGATCATGCGTAAGATGGAGCGCGCCGGCATGGACCCCAAGACCCTGAAAGGCGGCAAGCCGGTCGCAGCCGCGATCAACGGCACCTGCGCTGGGATCGGCACCGAGATTGCCCTGGCTTGCCACCGGCGTTTCATGACCGATGATCCCAAGGCACGGATCGGTCTACCAGAAATCCTAGTGGGCCTTTTTCCGGGCGGCGGCGGCACCACACGTTTTTCAAGGATGGTCGGCGCCACTGCAGCCGCTCCGGTCCTGCTCGAAGGTAGAATGCTGCAGCCGGCTAAGGCCAAGTCGGCGCAGTTGGTTGATGAGGTCGTTCCCGCTGCTGACCTGCTGGCGCGGGCGAAGCAATGGGTTCTGGAAGCCAAGGACGCCGATATCGTCAAGCCCTGGGATCAGAAGGGCTGGAAAATGCCGGGCGGAGCACCGTATCACCCCGCAGGCTTTCCGGTGTTCGTCGGCGCCAGCGCCATGGTCCATGGCAAGACGAAAGGCGTCTATCCTGCCGCGAAAGCGCTTCTTTCGGCCATCTATGAAGGTGCCCAGGTGCCTTTTGACACAGCCATCCGGATTGAGGCACGCTGGTTCACGAGCGTTCTGATGAACCCGTCTTCATCCGCGATGATCAGATCACTTTTCATCAGCAAGGAAGCGTTGGAGAAAGGCGCCGTGCGCCCGAAAGGTGTCTCGGACCAGAAGGTTCGGAAAGTCGGCGTTCTGGGCGCCGGCATGATGGGCGCTGGCATCGCCTATGTCAGCGCGAATGCCGGCATCGAGGTTGTGCTGCTTGACCAGGCGCAGGACGCCGCCGACAAGGGCAAAGCCTATTCCGAAGGCATTTTGGACAAGGGCATGAGCCGCAAAAGAGTGACACCCGAGAAAAAAGCCGACGTGCTTGGGCGCATCCAGGCAACCACCGATTACGCGGCGCTGGCAGGATGCGATCTGATCGTAGAGGCCGTTTTCGAGGACCCGGGCATCAAGGCTGAAGTCACAAAGAAGGTACTCAATGTGGTCGGAAACGACTGCATTTTTGCAACCAACACCTCAACTTTGCCGATCACGGAGCTTGCCCAGGCGAGCGACAGCCCGGATCAGTTCATCGGCATTCACTTCTTCAGCCCAGTGGACAAGATGATGTTGGTCGAAATTATCAAAGGTGCCAAAACAGGTGACCGGGCGGTCGTCAAGGCGCTGGATTTCGTGCGCCAGATCCGGAAGACACCGATCGTGGTGAATGACGCGCGGTTTTTCTATGCCAACCGCTGCATCATCCCCTACATCAATGAAGGCATTCGCATGGTGGCCGAAGGCGTCGCACCGGCATTGATCGAAAACGCGGCCAAGTTGGTCGGCATGCCGCTGGGGCCGCTTCAACTGGTCGACGAAACCTCAATCGATTTGGGCGTCAAAATTGCCAAGGCGACAAAGGCCGCCATGGGCGACGCCTATCCCGACGATGCGATCGACCATGTGCTTTTCGCCATGGCAGATCAGGGCCGTTTGGGTCGGAAATCGAACGCCGGTTTCTATGACTACGACGACAAGGGCAAACGCACCGGTCTCTGGCCGGAGTTGGGGACAACATACCAGCTGCAAGCCACTCAGCCGGATTTGACATCGGTTCAGCACAGGCTGTTGATGGCGCAAGTGCTGGAAGCGGTCCGGGCACTGCAAGAAGGCGTTCTGACCGATATCCGCGAAGGCGATGTCGGCGCCATTCTGGGCTGGGGTTTCGCGCCCTGGTCCGGCGGACCCTTCGGTTGGTTGGATATGATCGGCGCCGCGAAAGCCGTTGAAATCTGCCGGGACCTCGAAGCCATCTTCGGGCCGCGTTTTGCCGCCCCGAAGCTGCTAATCGATCTGGCGACAGAGGGTGCGACCTTTTACCAGCGATACGGCCCAGTCGCCGAAGCGGCCTAGAGACCAGTCACCATGACAGGCGGCTGCGTTCAATCGCCGCCGCCTTTTTCCGGGGTTGGCGAGCCCGTTGGCTAGGATTTTTCGCGGCCAAAATCATCGAAGCCGTATCCGAAACGGGCGATGTCGGTCGCGGCAAACCGAGCCACGGCTTCAGCCGTGAGATCTGTATAGTAGGGGCGCCAGTCAGCGGTCCTTTCCGACCGGTTTTCCTGCGTCAAAGCGGGCAGGCGCATACCCAGATGCGTGGCAAGTGGTGTCATGTCTTCGGCAAGATGTTCCAGCCGGATGTAGTGGCTGCCATAGTCCCTGCCATCGACCGTTAGATATGATCCGAACGGCGCCTTGGCAAAGCTGTCCTGCGTCGCCGGATCAAGAACGAAGTCGCCGAACGTGAGCACCTTGGCCATACCCACGGCAGGATGGGAAAAACTCTGACCGCGCAGCCAGTAGTAGTAGCTGACGAGCCTGTCCCAGGGGTTCCGGACCATCGTAAAGACGAAGCAATCGTACATGTCCTCAAGGCTTACCACGCCGACGATATCGGCCAGAGACGAATGCTTCCAAAGCCGCCCTGCGGGGCGCAGATCCGCAAGGCGGCGTTTGCGGCGCCTGGCCTTTGGCGTGTCGCCAATCAGAAGGTCGTCCTTCATGGCCCGGCCTTCCAGCATCAGCGCCATGGAAGTGCCGCCTGTTTTCGGAATGTGGACGAAGATGTATTTGCGGCCCGGTGATATGATCATGCCGGCAAAGAGGCCTGCCGCGCACGCACACGCGCCGCGGACCAGCCGATCAACACGCCAGAGATGACAATAAGCCCGATGCCCACAACACCGTGGGTTGCCACGACCTGTCCGAACAGCAGATAGCCCCAGAACGCGCCAAAGATCAGCAGTGAATATTCAAAAACCGCAACATAGGACGCCTCGGCAAGCTGGTAGGATCGCGTCAGAAAAGCGACGCCGCCCAGCGCCCCCAAGCCCACCGCGGCGGTCCAGGCCAAGATCTCTGGCGTCACGGGCTCCCACGGTCGGAGCACGAAACCTGTCCCAGGGGCACCGGCCAAGTCCGGAATCCAAGCCAACACAGCGGTTCCGGCTGCGCCCAAGAGTCCAAGTGCCGTGAATGCCCAGATCATCAGGGTAAACAGCGCTTCGCCCGCGCAAAGCGTACGCGTAGCCAACGCATTGACGGCATAAGCGGCGCCTGCCGCGACCGGGAACAAGCTGAGCCAGCCGAATCCATCGTCCGCCGGCCCGAGCACCAGAACGGTACCTGCAAAACCCACGGTCACAGCGGCTATGCGAACCGGTCCAACCTGCTGGCGCAATAAAAGCGCCGTCATCAGAAGAACGAAGATCGGTGACGTGAACAGACCAGCGGCAGCCTCGGCAACGCTGAAAACCGCCAAGGAGCCAAAGTAAAGAAGCATGGACAGCGCCAGGGCCAGACTGCGCACCGCCACTCCGAACGGCCGGCGCGGCAGGATCGGGTGGCCCAACGTAAGGGCGATCACAATGAGGACGGGAACAATAAAGGCACTGCGCAGCATGTGAAACTGCCACAACCCCACGATCTCAGCGATGCCCACCACGAAACTGTCCGCAAGGCCAATGATGGCCATGCCGATCAGCACGCAGGCACCGGCCGCGAAGGGCCGGTTCGGAAGGTCGCCATTCATAATAGAGCAGGTCTTAATTCGTGCTTTTCTCGCCAAGCGGCGCGGTCAATAATGCCGGACCGGCAAGGGGAATGACAAGGGAGGTATTCATGGGTTGGCTGGCGGATGAAACCGGGCTGGAAAAATGTCCAGCAAACTACGTACCCCTGTCCCCACTGTCTCACCTACAACGTGCCGCACGGGTCTATCCGCATCGGGAAGCCTTGGTCTACGGTCAATTCCGCCTCACCTACGAAAACTACCACCAGCGCGTTAGCCGCCTCGCCTCAGCTTTGGAAGGCATCGGGGTCTCCAATGGCGACGTGGTCGCAACACTCCTTCCGAATATTCCGGCCCAGGCTGAGGCGCATTTCGGCGTGCCCGCCATGGGCGGCATCCTGAACACGATCAATACCCGGCTGGATGTGGATACGGTCACGTACATTCTCGACCATGGGGGCGCCAAGGTGCTGCTGGTAGACACACAGTTTCTGGAGCTTGCAGAAGCTGCGGCAGAGGTTTGCAGTCACCCCGTGACGATCATCGAAGTACCTGATGCGGCGGCTGGCTACCCGGGCTCTGGCCGCCACATGGAATACGATGCGCTTTTGGAAACAGGCGATCCCGCCTTTGCCTGGCGCATGCCAAAGGACGAATGGGAAAGCCTGGCGCTAAATTATACGTCCGGGACTACGGGCAGACCCAAGGGCGTCGTGTACCATCATCGGGGCGCCTACCTGATGACCATGGGCACGGTGATTTCCTGGCGCATGACGCTGTTCCCGCGCTTTCTTGCCGTCGTCCCGCTGTTTCATTGCAACGGATGGAACCATACGTGGATGATGCCGCTGGTCGGTGGCTGTGTTGTGTGCTGCCGCGATATCGCGGCCAAAGCGATTTATGCCGCCATTGCGGACGAAGGGATCACGCACTTCGGCGGCGCACCCATCGTGTTGAACATGCTGGTCCATGCCGATGACACAGAGCGGCGCGAATTTAACCGGACAATTGAGGTATTCACGGCAGGCGCGCCGCCGGCGGCCGCGACCCTGGCTGCAATTGAAAACCTGGGATTCAACGTAACCCAGGTTTATGGCCTGACCGAAACCTACGGACATGTCACCGAATGCCTTTGGCAAAGCGAAGAGTGGGACCAACTTGACGAGGCCGAGCGCGCCGGCATCAAGGCCCGCCAGGGCGTGCCAATGCCGATGATGGAGCAGATAACGGTTTTCGGCGAAGACGATCAGTCCCAGGTGACGATGGACGGCCACCATCAGGGTGAAATCGTGATGAGCGGCAATACGGTCATGAAGGGCTACTACCGCAACCCTGACGCGACGGCGGAGGCATTTTCGGGCGGTGTGTTCCATTCCGGCGATCTGGCGGTCCAGCATCCGGATTCCTATGTCCAGATCACCGACCGGGCCAAGGACATCATCATTTCGGGCGGCGAGAACGTCAGTTCGGTCGAAGTCGAAGGGGTGCTGATGCACCACCCGTCCGTTTCACTCTGTGCAGTGGTGGCAAAACCCGATCCGAAGTGGGGTGAGGTTCCCTGTGCTTTCGTCGAACTCCACGAAGGTTCGGACGCGGTCGAGGAAGGCCTGATCGCTTTCACCAAGGAACGCCTCGCAGGCTTTAAGACACCCAAGAAAGTCGTCTTCGGCCCCTTGCCCAAGACATCCACCGGCAAAATCCAGAAATTCGTCCTGCGGAAAGCCGCCGCGAAACTGTGACGATTGCCGGGCCGCGGGCTGTGGTCTAGTTTCGGAACCGAGGCAATAGGGCAGCCCAATGACGGCGCTTGACCAATATGACAGGCTGGAATGTCCTGGCGTGTGGCAGGAACATGCGACCGCGCAACGGCGGGACGTGGTCGTGGCGCTGGGTGAGGCATCCCTGGTGATGACGGACACCGCGGGCCGGGTGGTCGCGCATTGGTCTCTGGCTGCGGTGCAACGCCAAGGTCGTGAAGAAGGAAGTGTCATTTACGCGCCGGGGCCGGAAGCGCCCGAACGGCTCGAAGTTGACGACACCCTGATGATCGGCGCCATTGAACGTGTCCGGGGCGCCATTGAAAGACGCCGTCCCCATCCCGGGAGGTTGCGGGTCAGTGCCGCCGCTGCGGTCCTTTTGCTTTGCTCCATGCTCGCTTTTTTTTGGCTACCTGGCGCTCTGGTGCGGTACACTGCATCTGTCGTTCCTGAGGCCGCCCGGTCCGACATCGGCTACGATATTTTGCAGGATTTGTCCCGTATCACCGGGCCCACATGCGCATCGACGGGCGGGCAGTTGGTGCTTGAGAAACTGCAGGACCGTTTGCTGGGGCGCGGTGGCGGTAAGATTGTCGTCCTGCCGACCGGGCCGGACCCCACGGCGCACCTGCCGGGCGGTCTGACGCTTGTGACCAAGGAACTGGTCGAAGACTTTGAATCGCCCGAGGTCGTGGCCGGCTATGTGCTGGCCGAGGAGCTTAGGCGAGAACAGCACGATCCGCTAACCAGTCTTTTAGAAGCAACCGGGTTCTCGGCAACCTTTCGTCTGTTGACGACCGGCGCCCTTCCCGAAGCGGCGCGGCGCGCCTATTCCGAGCAGCTTTTCATTCGTGAAAGCAAGTCTATCGAGCCGGATCGGCTGATTACCCGTTTTTCTGCGGCGCGGTTACCCGTAACACCCTATGCCTATGCCGTGGACATGTCCGGCGAAAGCACGCTTGGCCTTATTGAGGCAGACGCCTCGGCCAGCATACCGTCAGAAGCCATTCTTAGCGACGAAGACTGGGTGACGCTGCAAGGGATCTGCGGCGGTTAGTCGGACGTTATTCGGCGTCAACCAAAAGCTTCGGACCACGCTGCGGGTTCAGGCGGCCGTCTTCCCAGGCGACCTTGAAACCCGGCGGCACCGGAAAGCCAGTGATTGGTGAAATAGGGCCGATACCGACTTGCGCCTGCCCTTGGGTATGGGGCGTGAGACCAGATGTGGATAAAGTCTCGGGCACAGGTTTTGCACCCGCATGATCTGCCATGGCACAGACCGGTGCGATTACCAAGACTGTGGTCAGTAAGTATTTACGAGAATTCATTTTTCTGCTCCTCGACTGCTCGGTGGCGAAAATGCCCGTTGTTCGGCAGGCTGTAAACCGCCTTGTGGATAATTTTCTACTTTGTGCCAAACATGCGGTCCCCGGCATCACCGAGACCCGGAACGATATAACCCTTTTCGTTCAGCTTCTCATCCAGTGCAGCTGTCACAATCGGGACGTCGGGATGGGCGCTGGCCATACGGGCGACGCCTTCGGGCGCCGCAAGCAGGCACAGAAAACGGATGTTAGTGGCTCCGGCATCCTTCAAAAGTTCAATCGCGGCAGCTGAAGAGTTTCCGGTTGCAAGCATGGGATCGACCGCGATCACCAACCGGTCTTCCAACTCAGTCGGGACCTTGAAGTAGTACTGGACCGGCTGCAGCGTTTCCTCATCGCGGTAAAGACCGACAAAGCCAACGCGCGCCGATGGCACAAGTTCCAGAACGCCGTCCAGAAGCCCGTTGCCAGCGCGCAGGATCGAAATCAGGGCCAGCTTCTTGCCGGCGAGTGTCGGTGCGTCCATCTCTTTCAGCGGCGTTGAGATCCGGGTATCGGTCAAGGGTAATTCACGGGTGACCTCGTAGGCCAATAACTGACTGATTTCGCGAAGAAGCTGGCGGAAGACGGCCGTTGACGTCTCAGCCCTGCGCATCAATGTCAGCTTGTGCTGAACCAGAGGGTGTTCGACGACCGTCAAATGATCACGCATGGGCGTTCTCCAGCTGTTTGTTGAGCTTTTGGCGAGTTTCGTCATCGCAGAATGCCGCATCCACGGCATTCTGCGTCAGGCCAAGAAGCATTGTCTCGTCCCAGCCAAATGTTTCTGCCAGATTGTTGTACTCGGTTGTCATATCGGTGTGAAAAAAGGGCGGATCATCGGTAGAGACCGTCACCTTGACGCCGGCCTCAATCAGTCGAGCAATCGGATGCGAAGCCCAGTCTGGAAAGACGCCCAAAGTAACATTGGACCCAGGACAGACCTCTAACACAATTCCGCTTTCGGCCAGTTCGGCGACCAGTTCGAGGTCCTCGGCCGCCTGGACGCCGTGACCAATCCGCTCAACACGCAGATCACGCAGCGCGTCGGCAACGGATTTGGACCCGCCCCATTCACCCGCGTGGCAGGTCAGCCTCAGCCCCGCCTCACGCGCCAGATCAAATGCATAGGTAAAATCCGATGGATTGCCCATGAGCTCATCACCAGCCATGCCAAAGCCGGTCAGAAATCCGCCCACCGTTTCTGCGGCGCACAAAGCGGCCTGCTTTGATTTGTCGGGCCCAAAGTGGCGAATGCAGGTGACGATGGCACGCAGAACGATACCGTCCTGCGCCTCTGCTTCCCGAGCCGCTTCTTCTATGGCGGACAAGTACTCACGCCAGGCGCCGAGGTCCCCGCCGCCGCAGAAATCCGGGGACAAGAAGGTCTCCGAATAAATAACTCCATGCGCCGCGCTTTCCGCCAGCGCCGCCTTGGTCAACCGATAAAAGTCCTCTGGCGATGTCAGAACCGTACAGGCCGCTTCGTAGACGGTCAGGAAATGCGGAAAGTCGCGAAAGAGATAGCCGCCGCTTTCATCGAAGATCCGGGATAGATCGACGGACTTTTCCGCCGCGAGACCGCGAATGAAAGATGGCGGGGCAGCGCCCTCAAGATGCAGGTGCAATTCCGCTTTTGGAAGCGTCTTCATGTTCATAGGAAAGACTTCCCAGGTCCTTGGGCTGAAACGCCGAGATGGTCGGCAATCGATGCCGCAACATCCGCAAATGCACAATGACCTATTGTCCCGGGTCGTGGACCGAATGCAATCACAGGCACCCTTTCCCTGGTATGGTCGGTCCCGTGCCAGGTTGGGTCGTTGCCGTGATCGGCAGTGACTATCAGGAGATCTCCCGCAGCCAATCCGGTGATTACGCGTGTTAACTGCGCGTCAAACCACTCAAGCGCGCGGGCATAGCCTGAGACGTCGCGCCGATGGCCGTAAAGGCTGTCGAATTCGACAAAATTGGCGAATGTCAGACTGCCATCCGGTGCCGTGGCCGTGGCCGACACCAATGCCTCCATCAACGCGGCGTCCTCGCCCTTTGTCACATCCGCGATGCCTTGCATCGAGAAGATGTCTCCGATCTTGCCAATCGCCGCAACGTGCCGTCCGGCGCCGGAAACCCAATCACACAGCGTAGGCGAAGGTGGCGGCACGGCAAAATCGCGACGGTGGGCGGTGCGCCTAAACCCCTCGACGGGATCTCCAACAAAGGGGCGTGCAATGACGCGCCCGACCTTCATCGCGTGAATTTCCGGCGCAAGATCACGGCAAAGCTGGATCAGCTTTTCAAGCCCAAAGGTATCTTCATGGGCGGCAATCTGAAAAACGCTGTCGGCGGATGTATAGCAGATCGGGCGGCCGGACTGCATATGGGCGGCCCCCATTTCTTCGATGATCGCGGTGCCGGACGCATGCCGGTCGCCTAGAATTCCGTCCGACCCGGCCAAGTCGGCGACGCGATGCGACAGCTCTTTCGGAAAACTCGGGATCCTATCAGGGAAATAGTGCCAGTCCCAGGGGACTGGGACCCCCGCAAGCTCCCAATGACCCGACGGAGTGTCCTTGCCCTTCGAAACCTCTGTGGCAGCGCCCCAAAAGCCACGGTCCACGGTGGCCTGCGGAACGTGTCCGGACACGTCCATGCCCGAGGCAAGTTGCACCGCACGCCAGAGACCAGCCGAGGCCAGGTTGGGAAGCGTCAGTGGGCCGGTCCGCCCCTCTTCCGCGCGGCCGGCCGCGCATTCCCGGGCGATGTGACCAAGCGTATTGGCGCCTTCGTCCCCGAACAAGTGGGCGTCAGGCGCACCGCCGCATCCAACTGAATCGATCACGACCAGGAAAGCGCGGCTCATGCAGTTACCTCCCCACGTAGAAGAGGCGGCTCGGGACCCTTGTCCGGCCCGACAAGGAACGCGTTGCGAACCACGATGATCGCCGCCTCGGCATCGGCGTCCGATGCCGCGTGTACCCATGCCAGCGGCGCGCCGGCGGGCACATGGGTCCCAATGCGCAGGATCCCGGACAGACCAACAGACGGATCGATGGTGTCGTCTTCGCGGCGGCGACCGCCCCCCAGATCCACGACCGCCATCCCAATGGCACGCCCGTCAATCGCATTTACGTAGCCGGCCGTGGGTGCCGGAACCGGACGAATGACAGTGGCCTTTGGAAGGTCCGAATTCCAACTCTTCGAAATCGCAGGCGGGCCGCCCAATGCGCGTGTGACCAGATCGAACTTTTCCACCGCACGGCCCGACGCGATTGCATCTTCCAAGAGCTTTCGACCCTGACCCTTTGTCGGCGCCAAACCACAGGCGTGCAAAAGTGCCGCGCCGAGCTCAATGACCATCTTTGAAAGCGGATCGCGGCTGACTTCGCCGCAAAGCACCCGCATGGCCGCAGACACCTCAAGGGCATTGCCCGCCGCCGGGGCAAGCGGCTGGCTCATATCCGAGACAATGGCCTGTGTCGCACACCCGGCGCCGTTTGCCGTGTCGACAAGCGCCCTGGCAAGGTTAAACGCATCTTTGTCCGTCGCCATGAATGCTCCGCTGCCCGCCTTGATGTCGAGAACCAGGGCATCCAGACCGGCAGCTAGCTTCTTGGAGAGTATGGAAGCCGTGATCAGATCAAGGCTTTCGACCGTAGCGGTGATATCGCGCACGGAATAAAGGCGCCGGTCTGCAGGGGCCACATCGTCCGAGGCCGATACAATCGCAAAACCGTGCTGGCCCACAATTTGCTGAAAGTCCCCTTTGTCGACCGTCGTCTTGAGGCCGGGAATTGCCTCAAGCTTGTCCAGCGTTCCGCCCGTGTGCCCAAGACCGCGGCCCGAGATCATCGGCACGAAGGCCCCGCACGCGGCCAAAGCCGGCGCCAACACCAGAGAAACGCAGTCGCCGATGCCGCCGGTCGAATGCTTGTCCACGACCGGCCCTGGCAGATCCCACGTCAGACGCGCTCCGCTTGCGGCCATAGCGCGTGTGAGTGCCACGCGACCGGTCTCACCCAAGCCCCGGAGCAACACCGCCATGGCAAAGGCACCCGCCTGCGCATCCGTAACCGCGCCTGACGCAAGACCATCTGCGAACCAAGTTATCTGTGCGTCAGTCAGCTCTTTCCCAGAGCGAAGATCGGTGAGGATGCGCCGCGCGTCCACGCGGATCAGGTCCCATCCATGTGACCCGCGCCAAAGGCGCCGGGCAGAAGGTCGGCAACGGTAACGGTCTTCGTTGCGCCCTGGGTGGTCGCCATGGTTACCTTCACATCATGTGCCGCGAACTCGGCCAGCTTCTGACGGCAGCCGCCACAGGGGGGCACCGGTTCCGGGCTGTCTGCGATGACGGCAACCTCAGTCACTTCGCGTTCCCCCGCCGCACACATGGCGGCTATGGCGCCCGCTTCGGCGCAGGTTCCTTCGGGATAAGCCACGTTTTCGACGTTGCAGCCGGTATAGACGTTGCCCGATGCGGTTCGCAGCGCCGCACCAACCTTAAATGACGAATAGGGCGCATAGGCGTTTTCGCGCACCGCGCGCGCCGCTTCGATCAGGGCATTGGTCGACATAGCGATCAGTCTGCCACCTGAGCGTCCGTTTGCAAGCCGTCAAGTGAGGTCGCGAATGTGCCCGGGAGCGATACCTCGAGGATCTCGAGATCGTCCGACAGATCCGCATAGCGCGTGGGAACATCCGGCGGCACGACAAATGCGTCACCCTCGGAAAGATCGGCGGGCATGCGGCCGGCCCCTTCCAGGCGCATCGTCCCCTTTATGACGAAGGTGAAATTGATCTCGGCGCCATGTCTTGACCAAACTGTTTCTCCGTCCCCCTTGCGGGCAACGTGAACCGCAGCGACCCCGCCCGTGTTTTCCGCAATCGTCGTATCGCGGCTTTTCAGGCCCGGAAGACGAAACACGCCCCAGTCGGCTTCGTCCGCCTTGTGGTGGACGAAACGCTGACCTTCGAAAAGACGCGCCGGGTTTGTAGTGTCATTTGGCAAGATCATATCGTGATCGATTGTCGTCATGTGCCGCGCCGGAACACCGATTTCGATCACTTCGATATTGTCCGAGGCATAAAGCACCCGGTGGCGTATTTCGGGAGGTTGAATGACGCAATTCCCAGCGTGCAGCCGAAATGGCGGGCCCTGATCCTCATAGACCAGATCAACCCAGCCCTTGTAGCAGAAGATCAGCTGAAATCCGACTGAGTGGTAGTGCACCATGTCCGGCACCGGGCCCCCGTCCGGAATTCGGATATGGCTCGCGATGATGGCCCCGCCCAGGCGGTCCGGTATCAGGTCACGGTAGTGCATGCCCGCCCGGCCGACGATCCAGGGCGCCTGATCGGCAAGGCGTCGCACCACGAACTTCTGCGTGGCTTCGGGCATGACCACAGGCGGATCAAGCGGTGCGATTTCCACCCGCGTTCCGTTCGGAGCAGTCAATTCGGTCGCGCCGCCGGCAATCAGAACCGGGTCGTCAGCCAGAATTCGGATCGTAGCGGGAGGATCCGAGATGCCCTTTTCGACGCTTATGCGCAGCCCGTGGCCCGAAAAGACGGCGACCTCCGGGTCGTCAGCCGGAAAGATCTTTTCAAGCCGCATTCCGAGACGCTTTGTGAAAAAGGGAATATCGTCACGCACGTCCTTTGTCGGCAATCGCACTTCCGCGCGAATGTTCTGCATGTTCCGTCCCCTTCCGTCCCACTTTCATGGCGTGTCCGGTCGCCCCGGTCAAATTAGTCCGCGTCTAGGTCCGATTAAGCCCGGTTTCGCTGGGCCGCGAACTTCGCTATCGCTGTCTGAACGGAGCCAAGGAGTTGCGGATGAGCGATTCACCCCAGGACAGTCTTCGCCAGCAAGCGTTGGATTACCATGCCCATCCCAGACCGGGAAAACTGGAAATCCGGGCGACCAAGCCACTGGCAAACGGCTTCGATCTTGCGCGCGCGTACAGTCCCGGCGTTGCCGAAGCCAGTCTTGAGATCAAGGCCGACCCCCAAAACGCCAGCCAGTATACAAGCCGCGCAAACCTTGTGGCAGTGGTGTCGAATGGAACGGCTGTCTTGGGTTTGGGCAATATCGGCGCCCTGGCATCCAAACCGGTCATGGAAGGCAAGGCCGTTTTGTTCAAGAAGTTCGCCGGTATCGACTGTTTTGATCTGGAGGTCGATGCCGCCGATCCCGAAAAACTGGCCGAGATCGTCTGTGCGCTCGAGCCCAGTTTTGGCGCGATTAATCTGGAAGACATAAAGGCCCCGGACTGCTTCATCGTCGAAGACATCTGCCGGTCGAAAATGAACATCCCCGTCTTTCACGACGACCAGCATGGAACCGCAATCGTGGTCGGTGCGGCGGCAACGAATGCGCTTCGGGTTGCCGGCAAACGTTTTGAGGACATCAAGATCGTCTCGACCGGGGGCGGCGCCGCGGGCATTGCCTGCCTAAATTTGCTGCTGAAACTTGGTGTCCGGCGTGAAAATGTCTGGCTGTGCGACATCTCTGGTCTGGTTTACGAAGGCCGATCCGAGGACATGACCGAACAGAAAGCGGCCTATGCCCAGGCGTCAGACCTGCGTACGCTGGACGAAGTTATTGTGGATGCCGATCTCTTTCTAGGACTATCGGGGCCCGATGTTCTGAAGCCCGGGATGGTCAGCAAGATGGCGGAACGGCCAATCATCTTTGCGCTGGCCAATCCCGTGCCCGAAATCATGCCTGACGCGGCCCGCGCGGTCGCACCGGACGCGATCATTGCCACGGGCCGGTCGGATTTTCCCAATCAGGTCAACAACGTACTCTGTTTTCCGTTCATCTTCCGCGGTGCGCTCGACGTGGGGGCGACCGATATCAACGACGAGATGAAGCTGGCCTGTATCGAAGGCATCGCCGCGCTCGCCCGCGCGACCACCAGCGCCGAGGCGGCCGCGGCCTATAAAAGCGAGGCACTGACCTTTGGCGCCGACTATCTTATCCCGAAGCCATTTGACCCGCGCCTGATCAGCATTGTGGCAAGTTCAGTCGCCCAGGCGGCCATGGACTCGGGCGTCGCAAGCCGGCCGATCGCAGATATCGAAGCCTACAAGCGCGTTCTCGATGGCTCGGTTTATCGGTCGGCTTTCATCATGCGCCCGGTTTTTGAAGCCGCGGCCCAGGCCCGTCGCACGCTGGTTTTTGCCGAGGGCGAAGAAGAGCGTGTCTTGCGCACTGCCCAGTCGATGCTGGAAGGCATGTCGGATGTCCCGATCCTGATTGGACGACCGGACGTGGTGGAAGCGCGCTGTGAACGCAGCGGACTAACGATCCGACCGGACAGGGACTTTCAGTTGGTCAACCCAGAGAACGATCCACGGTATCGCGACTATTGGGGCACCTACCATGGCCTGATGGCAAGACGGGGCGTTACCCCGGACCTTGCAAGGGCGATCATGCGGACCAATACGACCGCAATTGCCGCGGTCATGGTGCATCGCGGTGAAGCCGACAGCATGATCTGCGGAACCTTTGGCCAGTACCTCTGGCACCTCAAATACGTGCAAGAAATCCTAGGAACGACCGGGCTCCACCCCATTGGGGCGCTGAGCCTTATGATCCTTGAGGATGGACCTCTGTTCATTGCCGACACACAGATCCACGCGCTTCCCACGCCGGGGCAGATCGTCGAGACTGTGATCGGCACAGCACGCCATATGCGCCGTTTCGGCGTCGAGCCCCGGGTCGCTTTGTGTTCGCATTCCCAGTTTGGCAACCTCCAGACTGAAAGCGCCGATCGCATGCGGGCCGCCATGGCAAAACTCGACGCCATCGATACCGATTTCGCGTACGAGGGTGAGATGCACATAGACGCCGCGCTTGATCAGGATCTGCGCAGTCGTTTGATGCCGGAAAGCCGGTTCCACGGGCCCGCGAACGCACTTGTCTTCTCTAACACGGACGCTGCGTCAGGCGTACGCAACATCCTGAAGGCAAAGGCCGGCGGCCTTGAGGTTGGCCCGATCCTGATGGGCATGGGCAACCGGGCCCACATCGTCACCCCGTCGATCACGGCGCGCGGGCTTCTCAATATCTCTGCGCTCGCCGGAACGCCGGTCATGCACTACGCATAGCTGCGCTAATCACTTGCGGCACGCGCCGGATCGCGCGTAACACTCTGCGGCAAGGGATGGAGAACTGCATGACTTATGCCGAGCTATACGCCAGCTGGAAGGCCGATCCGGAAGCGTTCTGGATGGCTGCCGCAGAGGCGATAGATTGGGACAAGCCACCGTCCAGAGCATTGTTTGAAGAAGATGTACCACTTTACCGCTGGTTTGCCGATGGTCTGACCAACACCTGCCACAACGCTGTCGACCGCCACGTCGCCCACGGGCGCGCCGATCAGGTGGCGATTGTCTATGACAGCCCCGTCAGCGGCCAGGTTCAGCGCATCACCTACGGTGAGCTTAAGGACCGCGTTGCCGGCCTCGCCGGGGCTCTTGCGGCAAAAGGGGTCACCAAGGGTGACCGCGTCATCATTTATATGCCGATGGTGCCTGAAGCGGTCATTGCCATGTTGGCCGTTGTCCGGCTGGGCGCGATCCATTCAGTGGTCTTTGGCGGTTTTGCAGCCCATGAATTGGCCGTTCGGATCGACGACGCGAAACCAAAAGCAATCATTGCCGGTTCCTGCGGCCTCGAACCCGGCCGGATTGTGCCCTACAAGCCCTTGCTTGATGACGCGATTGCCCAATCCGACCATAGCCCCGACTTTTGTGTGATCTACCAGCGGCCTGCATGCGAGGCGGATCTGTTCGACGGGCGCGACTTTGAATGGAACGCTGTCCAGGAAGATGTGCCCGCAGCCGATTGCGTGCCGGTTGCGGGCGACCATCCCGCCTACATCCTTTACACGTCCGGCACGACCGGCCAGCCGAAGGGCGTCGTGCGCGATACCGCGGGGCATCTGGTCGCGCTGAACTGGACCATGAAAAACGTCTACGGTGTGGAACCCGGCGAAGTCTTTTGGGCCGCGTCAGACGTGGGGTGGGTCGTGGGACACTCGTACATTTGCTATGCGCCGCTGATCCATGGAAATACGACGGTAATCTTCGAAGGTAAGCCGGTCGGTACACCGGATGCGGGTACATTCTGGAGGGTCGTCCAGGACCACAAGGTCGCATGCCTTTTCACGGCGCCAACGGCCTTCCGCGCGATCAAGCGGGATGACCCCAAAGCGGAGCTTATCGCCAACTATGATCTGTCGTCCTTACGTTCTCTGTTTCTGGCCGGTGAACGGGCGGACCCAGACACGATCGTCTGGGCGCAGACCAATCTGAACGTGCCGGTCATCGACCACTGGTGGCAGACCGAACTGGGCTATCCAGCAGTCTGTAACCCGCTTGGGACAGAGCTTTTGCCGGTCAAGCTCGGCTCACCAGCCGTTCCAATGCCCGGCTATGACATGAAGATCATGGCGGAAGACGGCGCGCTGCGTGAAAGGGGAGAGCTTGGGGCGATCGTTACGCCCCTGCCTTTGCCTCCGGGCACGCTCCCTACCCTCTGGGGTGCCGAAGAACGGTTCCGGAAAAGTTATCTGGACAACTTCCCGGGCTACTACGAGACAGGCGACGCTGGGTACCTTGATGAGGACGGGTACGTCTACATCATGGCACGAACCGATGACGTCATTAACGTTGCTGGCCACCGACTGTCGACCGGTGCGATGGAAGAGGTCCTGTCGGCTCATAAGGACGTTGCGGAATGTGCCGTTATCGGTGTTTCAGACGAACTGAAGGGGCAGCTGCCACTTGGCTTCCTTTGCTTGAACGCGGGCTGCAATCGCCCGCATGATGAGATTGTCGCCGAGGTCGTTGCCGACGTACGACATCAAATCGGGCCAGTGGCGGCCTTCAAGCTGGCGACGGTCGTCGACAGGTTGCCGAAGACCCGATCCGGGAAAATCCTGCGGGCAATCATGGTAAAGATCGCGGACGGTTCCGCATTCAAGATGCCAGCCACAATTGATGATCCGGCCATCCTGACCGAGATCGAAGAGGCATTGAAAACGCTCGGCTATGCGGAAAAAGCCTGAATTCGAACCTGAGTGCCAGCAATTCGCTTTGAGCGGTCGGCGCGCAGGTTGCGCCATGGTGAAATCCCATCTGACCGAAAAGGTGCGCCATGAACACCTATGACTATGTGATCGTCGGGTCGGGATCGGCTGGAGGTTTTATGGCCCTTCGGCTGTCCGAAGATCCAAGAAACCGCGTTCTCCTACTGGAGGCTGGTCTGTCCGACCGCCACTGGACAACCACAATTCCGGCCGGCGCCCGGTATACTTTCGACGGCGGCCCCCGGAATTGGGCGTTCCAGGGAGAGCCCGAGCCGCACCTGGACGGTCGGCGCATTTTTCAGCCGCGAGGCAAGGTTCTTGGCGGATCATCGTCCCTGAACGGTATGGTTTTCGTGCGAGGCCACCCCATGGACTATGCCGAATGGGTGGAAGATGGCGCCACCGGCTGGGGATATGACGACGTCCTGCCATTCTTTAAGTCCATTGAACGCTACAGCGAAGGTGGCGACGCGTATCGCGGTTCAGCAGGACCGGTTTCCGTCGAAAAACAGAAGAACAATCACCCAATCGAAGACGCCTTTATTGTCGCAGGATCCGAGGCCGGTCATGCCGTTCCAATAGATTACAACGGTGCCGAACAGGAAGGCGTCAGCGCTTTTGACGCCAACATCGACAAGGGATGGCGATGCGGTACGGCGCGGGCCTGTATCCACCCGGCGCGTGGCCGCCCAAACCTGACAGTCTTAACCGAGGCACAGGCGACCAAAGTGGCTTTCGATGGCACACGCGCAACCGGGGTTGTCTTTCGCCGTCGCGGGGCAGACATCACCGCCGTCGCCGAAAAAGAGGTGATCTTGTGCGCCGGCGCTTTCCAGTCACCACAGCTTTTGATGCTGTCCGGCATCGGGCCGGCCGATCAATTGCGCGACCATGACCTGCCCGTTCTCGTTGACCTACCGGGTGTGGGCGAGAACCTGCAGGATCATGTCGAATGCCATGTGAAATTCAACTGCCCTCACAAGGGCATGTCCAAGAACAAGCTTCTGGCGCGGCACCGGATCCTGCTGGCCGGCGCGCAGTGGATCTGGTCCAAATCCGGCCCCGCCGCGGGGCCCCCAAGCCGCGTCGGAGGCTTTTTACGAAGCTCCGATACGGTCACCCATCCGGACATCCAGTTTCACTTCTGGCCCTACGTTATGGACGGCTGGTCTATTCCGCCGGACCAGGACGGATACAGCATCGACGTCGGTCCGGTAAAAACGGAAAGCAGGGGCTGGGTCCGTCTGCGGTCGGCCGATCCCTTTGCCGCACCGCGGATCTGCACCAATGCCCTCTCGCGGCCCGAAGACATGAAAGTTTTCCGGGCCGCCGTACGCACCGCCCGTGAGATTCTGGCGCAGCCCGCCTTTGACTTTTGCCGGGGTGACGAGATCTCTCCGGGTAGTGATGCTGTATCAGACAGCGATCTTGATGCTTACATACAGGCCAACGCAAACAGTGCCTATCACCCGTGCGGCACGGCAAAAATGGGTAGCGCGCCACAGGCGGTTTGTGACACCGAAGCACGCGTTCACGGCGTGGAAGGATTGCGCGTCGCCGATGCGTCGCTGATCCCGCGGATCACAAACGGAAACATCAACGCGCCATCGATGATGATCGGCGAACGTGTGGCCCATATGGTGCTTAGCGCCTGACGGGTGGCCGTTCAGACGAATTGTTCGCGGATCAGACGCTCTTCCAGTCCATGGCCTGGATCGAAGAGAATTCTGTGCGAAACGGTCGGTTCACTGGTGATTTCGACACGCACGACATCGCGAACGGACTTTCCATCGGCGTCCGCCATAACGGGCCGCTTTTCGGGATTGAGAACCTCAAGCGTCACCCGGGCCGATTTGTTGAGAAGCGCTCCGCGCCACCGGCGTGGCCGGAACGGAGCGACGGCGGTCAGCGCAAGGACATCTGAGCCGATGGGAAGCACCGGACCATGCGCTGAATAGTTGTAGGCCGTCGATCCCGCCGGTGTCGCCACAAGGGCACCGTCACAGACCAATTCTTCCAGGCGCACGAGACCGTCGACCGAAACGCGCAGCTTGGCCGCCTGAGGTCCCTGACGCAGCAGCGAAACCTCATTGATCGCAAGGGCATTGTGCTCACGGCCGTCGGCGCTGGTAGCGATCATCGACAAAGGGTTTATGATCTCGACCGCGGCTTCACCAAGACGCTTGGCCAGATCGTCGGTGCTGTATTCATTCATCAGGAAACCGATGGTACCGCAATTCATACCGTAGACCGCGACGCCCAGGTGCTGAGTGTCGTGTAGCGTCTCAAGCATGAAGCCGTCGCCGCCGAGCGCCACGATAATCTCGGCATCTTCTGGCGCACATTGACCGAACCGGCGCGTCAACTCTGACAGTGCACTCTGCGCGACATCGGTCCTGCTGGCGCGGAAACTAACCCGGGGCGTCGTCATGCCCAATTCCCTTGTTCTTTGCACCAAATGTGACCGGACGCGTGGGAAAGACAAGCCCCTGACAAAACGGCGCACACGAGTGGGGTGCATTTAAGGGTTTTTCGCGCGTATCGTCCGATGTAGACAACGCTCAAATTGCCCCGCCACAGAGGTCTCGCCATGAACATCACGCATCGGAACAACGGGTTTTTCACGGAAACTCTTGGCAGCCGTGATCCGGAGGTTTTCGCAGCCATGCAGCAGGAACTCGGCCGCCAGCGCGACGAGATCGAGCTGATCGCCAGCGAAAACATCGTCTCGGCCGCTGTGATGGAAGCCCAGGGCGGTGTCATGACCAACAAATACGCCGAAGGCTACCCAGGTCGGCGTTATTACGGCGGCTGCCAGTATGTTGATGTCGCCGAGGAATTGGCAATCGAGCGGGCTAAGGAGCTTTTCGGATGCGGCTTTGCCAATGTCCAGCCAAACTCAGGCAGCCAGGCCAACCAGGGTGTGTTCACGGCCCTCTTGAAGCCAGGTGATACGATCCTGGGCATGAGCCTGGACGCGGGCGGGCACCTGACCCATGGGGCGCGGCCAAATCAGTCGGGCAAATGGTTCAACGCCGTGCAGTACGGTGTCCGGAGCGATGATCTGATGATCGACTATGATCAGGTTGCGGCAATGGCCGAGGAACATCAGCCAAAGATGATCATTGCCGGCGGCTCTGCCATTCCGCGGATCATCGATTTCGCCCGGATGCGGGAAATCGCCGATAGCGTCAGGGCATATCTTCTGTCCGATGTCGCTCATTTTGCCGGTCTGATTGCGGCCGGTGTCTACCCGTCGCCCTTTCCGCATTCCCATGTTGCGACAACGACGACGCACAAGACGCTTCGGGGTCCGCGCGGCGGAATGATCCTGACCGATGACGAAGCGTTGGCGAAAAAGTTCAACTCGGCGATTTTCCCGGGAATCCAGGGTGGGCCGCTGATGCATGTGATCGCCGCCAAAGCGGTGGCTTTTCGCGAAGCACTGCAGCCGGATTTCCGGACTTATCAGATCCAGGTCATTGAGAACGCGAAAGCCCTGGCTGATGAGCTGGTGCAGGGCGGGCTCGACATCGTGACCGGCGGCACGGACACGCATGTCATGCTGGTCGATTTGCGCCCCAAGGGCGTCAAGGGCAACACAACGGAAGCCGCGCTTGGGCGTGCCCACATCACCTGCAACAAGAACGGAATCCCGTTCGACAGCGAAAAGCCGACGATCACCAGCGGCATTCGGCTTGGCACACCGGCCGGGACCACGCGCGGTTTCGGTGCACCCGAGTTTCGGCAGATCGCGCGGTGGATCGTGCAGGTTGTCGATGGTCTCGCGGTCAACGGGCCAGATGCCAACGGGGCTGTCGAAGCACGCGTGCGCAGCGAGGTTCAGATGCTGTGCGACAAGTTTCCGATCTATCCAAACGGGTGATCGCCGGATTCTGTTTCCCTAGGTCACGCCCATGCATCTGAAGCTGGTGCAGTTTGGGCTAATGGATGCTCCACGCCTGCTGATCGCACACGGTCTCTTCGGCTCGGCCAGAAACTGGGGCGTGCTGGCCAAGCGCCTTTCCCGGAATTTTTGCGTGACCGCCGTGGATATGCGTAATCATGGAGAAAGCCCCTGGTCCGAGAGCCATAGTTATGACGATCTGGCCAAAGATCTGGCTTCGATTGTTGTCGACACCGGCCAACCCGCGCATGTCATTGGCCATTCGATGGGTGGTAAGGCGGCCATGGTTCTGGCCTTGCGTCACCCGCAGCTGATCGACCGCCTTGTGATCGCAGACATAGCACCGGTGTCCTATGATCACACCCAGGCCCACCTTGTTCAGGCCATGAATGCCGTCGACTTGACGCGGGTCACCAATAGGACTGACGCAGACCGACAATTGGCGGCATACGTTGAGGACGCGACCACGCGGGCATTTCTTTTACAGTCCCTTGATGTAAGCACGGCCAGTTGGCGCCTGAACCTTGCAACGCTGGATCGGGACATGCCCAAGATTCTTAGTTTTCCCGCGATCGACGGGCAATTCGAGGGCCCGACGCTGTTTCTTTCCGGCGGCGCCTCGGACTATGTTCAACCGGAACACCGCGCCCGGATCAGACAGCTTTTTCCAAGCGCGCGCTTTGCAAAGATTAAGGACGCCGGCCATTGGCTTCACGCGGAAAAACCGCGGGAATTCGAAGAAACGGTGCGCAGTTTTCTAAACGCCGACGTGTCGTCTGACGCGGATCGATAGGGAAGTCTGAAAGCCCGAGACAAACAGATGCGTTACTTCGCGATCCGGGACGCCGCTCCGGATACCGCCCCGGTTACGCGGCGCGGTGCCGAGATACTGCCCGCCGTCGGCGCCGAGGTCGCAATTGCGCGGAAGCGGTAGCTTGCTGCAGGATCGGTAAATGTGGTGTATCCGATGTATCCCGCTGCGGCGAGTGCACAGAAAAAAACAAGTCGTGACATAAGGCTCTCCAAGCTTGGCCTTTAAGAAGACGTTACGTCAGCAACTTGGCAAAAATGAGGCAGTCTTAACGGCACAGTGCGCGCATGTTTCGTGTTTCTCAAATAAAGACAATGCTCTAGAGAAGGATCTACCATCCTCGGTAAGGTTCCCCACATTCCCAGAAAGTGCCGCACGGCCTTTGACCATTGCTCTGCGCCATGGTAGGGCGACCGCAGTAATGAGTGAGAGTTTCATGGCAAGTACAATAAAATTGACGCTGGTCGCCGCGCTTTTCGCAGTGACAGGCGGCGTCGCCCAAGCCGCAACCGTCCAGAACGGCAGTTTCGACGAGATTGGCGACTTCACAGGGATTACAGACGGCGACAGCAACGGACAGACGTTGTCAGAGCTTCAGGCCGGCATCGGCGGTACCTGGGATGTCTACAGCACGCTACCCGGCGGCTGGACAACCACAAGTGGTGGCGGCATTGAGCTTCAGACTAAAGCGACGCTTGGTGTGACACCCCATTCCGGCCCGTTCTATGTGGAGCTCGATTCCGAGACATATCTTGGCCAGAACGGTCAGGTTCAATCGAACAGCTCTATGGAACAACTTCTGGGCGATCTGGCCCCGGGGCACTACCAGCTTTCATTCTGGTACCGCGCCCGGAACAAGCAGCTCAATACGAATGGTGTCAGCGTCGAAATCTACAACGGCGCGCTGAGCGAGCAACTGGTCGTGAGCAACAACACGACGAGTTGGGTAGAGTACGTGTTCGGCTTCGAGGTTCTGGACGGATCGGGCCCGCTGACGCTGAAGTTTTCAGCCGCGGGCAACAGTGACGAATACGGCGGCTTCATCGACACTGTGTCGATCACGGCCGTGCCGGTTCCCGCTCCGGCGCTTCTTCTTCTGGGCGCATTGGCCGGTCTTGGAGCTCTTCGTCGCACCCGCAGCTGACGTCTCTGATTTTTTGATTTGAACCTGCAGCGCCCGCATCTTCACTGGGCGACCTGTGCCATTCCTGCCCGCTTTTGGCGCACATTGGTTATATGTGGACAAAAAAGAGGCGCGCCACACGAGATCTAGTTGATCCGCACGACGCGACCGTGTAAGTCAACGCCCACAGGTGCATGGACGCGGTAATGCATCAGCTGACGCTGAAAGCGGGGTCTTGTTGCCGGAACAACGGGGCCCCGCCGCGCGTTTCAGGTTCCAGAATAGGAAAAGGCGCCAGGTGCTCAGACGCGGTCTTCGCATCGTGCCCTTGCGGACACTCCCTGACGCCTTCCTGAACCATTCCGATCTTTCGACCGACCCAGTCCAGTTTGCTCCGGCCACGAATGACCTTCGCTGCTGTCACCCGGCGCCCGAAGGCTCCGTGCGACCACCACGTCCGATCCGGAAACCCGACATGGCCCCGCTCTGGCCTTCCGCCTGCTCCCTGCGCCCCAGTCACCTTGCGGCTCCTCTGACCCAGTCAACCGACACGCGCTTTTGGCCGTCCAGCGAGGGTTCGAAAACCCCCTCCTTCATCGCCTCGGCGCTCTGGCCTTTGCGAAACGCTGTGAGGTCGAAACCTCGCTGCGTTGACATGACTGTCCCAAACCCGGCCGCCGCAGGCAAGCAAAAAACGTAGTCAAAACAAAGATTTCTGGGGATAAGCTGTTGATATCTGGGCGGGAAATGGTGTGGATAAATCGGAAAAGGCTGGCATTTGCAGGTGCTTAAACCGGGAAAAAAGAAAAATAGCACACACCTGCGAAAAAGCCCGGTCCCGGGAACCATTTGGCACTTGTCCGCGCCAGAGCGGACCAATTAAGGTATCGGCGACGGGCAGTCGCGCCAATGCGGGTGCCGAATGAACAAACGATCGACGGAGACGGACATGACGCGCATCTTGTTGCTTTTGGCTTTCACGGCCGGATTGGCGGCCTGTGAAACCGTGAAAGGCGCAGGCCAGGACATCGCGAACGCAGGCGACGCGATCAGCGGCGCCGCGGCGGACGTTCAAAACTAAAGCGTCGGTCCCCGTCGACGGCGCGCAGCCGCCCCCAGACCGATCAGACCGACTGCCAAAAGCGGCAGGCCCGCTGGCAGTGGAATGACACCGACGCCAGGCGGCACGGTGGTGAAATCCGTCACCTCGAAGATGACGAATTCACTGGCGTTGAACGTGCTGCCGCTCCAGTCAGAGACTGAGAACGACAGCGTGCCCGCCGTCCAGTCCGAGAAATCCGTGACCACCGGCAGGTCGGTGTCGCCGAGCACCGAATTGGTGTCGTCGCTGATAGAAAAGGCGAATTGCTCGTAAATGCCCGCGGGCAGGCCGGTCAGCCCGTTGTTGCCGGTGAAGACCGCATCGATGATGTCGCCGCTGATGACCTCCACATCGTCATAGAGGGTCGTGCCCCCACTGGGTCCGGCGGTCAGCCCGGCGGTGTTGAACTGATCGACCAGCAACACCGGCGCGTCATAGGCCGCAGCGTCGAGGGGGAAGACCAGCGGCAGTTTAGAGGACTGGTCGAAGGTCAGCGTGCCGGTGATGACCGGGAAGGCCGCCGCGATATCGACGACGGAGCCGGGTATGTCGGGCGAGGATTCGTCGATGTCCAGTGCGGCCTCGAAATAATAGGTGACGGCATGGGCGGCGGAGGCCGCACAGATGGCGCAGACGGCAAGCGCCGCGGTGATGGTCTTCATGAAAATTCCCCCCCCCGGGTGTGAATACACAGGGACACTAACGGAAAACCGGGTTTCTGGCTATGGAGCGGCTTTGCAGGTGGCTTGGTCCCCTTGTTAGGGGAGGTGGCGCTGGTTGCCTGAATTGAAGAGATCGTTCTTGGCCCGCTCCACGCGAAAGCACACAGTTTGCTTCGCAAACCACTTCACTTTCCCGCAAGTGCCGCACAGCGGCACTCACGTGCCGGACCCGAGGGTGGGTGCGGAACGCACCCGAAGCTCTTCCTAGGCGTCCAGTTCGCGCAAGAGCCTGCGCCCAAATTCGGTTATGAATTCACTGCAGGTTCCTGAATAGAACGCGTCCAAATTCGTCCCAAAATACGAGACGCCTGATGCATCTTTACTCAAAGCAAACATTCGCTCCAGGTCTCCATTCAGGAGATTCCGATCGTCCGCGCTCAGCCCCTTTCCGGTCGCACGAATACTACTGGCAATCGGTTGTTTGTCAGCCAACAGAGCCTTCATATTCAATTCCAGAAACCCGAACCCCAAAAAATTTATTGACCTACATCCATCAATTCTCGAAAAAATTAATTCCGATACCTCTAGATCGACTCCTTCAGTAAATGTTTTGATGTTATCAACAGCGTCTAAGAGTCTTTGACCATAGAACGGCTGTCCGAAAGCTAGGTTGTTCTTGTCCCATTTGTATTCACCAACACTCCCATATACGTACTGTATTTGAATAGCTTCCAACACCTCTTCGACTTGCGCTGAATCCAGTCCAAAGTACGACTCACTTGCAAAGCAGAAATATTGCTGGATACATCGATCATAGTTAAAGGAAATGAATTGTATGCAGCGAAGTGCGGAAAGAAATGAACCAAAGTCTCGTTGCGCGGCGAGTACGGTAAAAAGCCTTCCTAGCCAAGTGTTCGCCGATCCTTGAAAATTGATGCCGAGCGGGAAAGGTTTTCTATCGTGAAACAGGCTGCTTTTCTTTTCTGCCTCAAGAATAGCATCTAGAATGCATAGCTTGCCCATTAAAACGATATTCCTGTCGTCCTTGTGGGTATCCAAGAAATTGTCGATGGATGGTGCTAGATGCATATTGTCCCGGATGCTCCACGCTGCATGGAGGTAAGGGTTTATTGTTGCACGCGGGGATTGATCAGATTTTGCAAGGATGCGCAATGTTTCTACAATCTGAGGTTTGCCCGCTTCAAGCTTGCTGCCGAATCCATCGAATCTAATATCACAAAGAGACGCAATCTGGTCTTTTAGCTCCGCGCCGACGGGGAGCTTGAACTCCTTACTAGCACCAGCTCCGACTACGAATACAATACCTTCAGTTTCCAAGGTCAATGATCCAACAACAGTAAGCCCTACATTAAGAAAGCGGTTTACAACCCATCTACTCCAAAGCCAACGGGAATGGCCAGATTTGCTGCAAAGTCTCTCTGCTCAATAGTTGATCACAGAAGAAATATTGTAATGCTACCTACACTAGAACTGCCTTACCCTACCGTGTGGGCACGCATTTCGCTGCGCGAAACGCTTTCGCCCACCGGCCTTAATCAACGCGGAAAATGGACGGTTTAACCGTCCATTTTTAGGGCGTTGATAAAGGCCTCCTGCGGAATATCCACTTTCCCAAACTGCCGCATTTTCTTCTTCCCGGCCTTCTGCTTGTCGAGGAGTTTGCGTTTGCGGGTCGCGTCCCCGCCGTAGCACTTGGCGGTGACGTCCTTGCGCATGGCCGACAGCGTTTCGCGGGCGATCACGCGGCCTCCGATGGCGGCCTGGATCGGGATTTTGAACATGTGGCGGGGGATCAGCTCTTTGAGTTTTTCCACCATGGCGCGCCCGCGCATCTCGGCCCGGTCGCGGTGGACCATCATGGACAGGGCGTCTACCGGCTCTTCATTGACGAGGATCGACATCTTGACGAGGACATCCTCGCGGTAGCCAGTCATCTGGTAGTCGAAGCTGGCGTAGCCCTTGGTGACAGATTTCAGGCGGTCATAGAAATCGAAGACGACCTCGTTCAGGGGCAGGTCGTAGACGACCATGGCGCGCGAGCCCGCGTAGGTGAGGTCAAGCTGGATACCACGCCGGTCCTGGCAGAGCTTCAGGACGTCGCCCAGGTAGTCGTCGGGGACGAGGATGGTGGCCTTGATGCGCGGTTCCTCGATGTGGTCGACGTGGGTGAGGTCGGGCATGTCGGCGGGGTTGTGAAGCTCGATTTCCGATCCGTCGCGCATGTGGACGTGGTAGACGACCGAGGGCGCGGTGGTGATCAGTTCGATCCCGTACTCACGCTCGATCCGGTCGCGGATAACCTCGAGGTGGAGGAGCCCGAGGAAGCCGCAGCGGAAGCCGAAGCCGAGGGCGGCGGAGGTTTCCATCTCGAAACTGAAAGAGGCGTCGTTGAGGGCGAGTTTCTCGATGGCGTCGCGGAGGTCTTCGAACTCGGCGTTATCAACGGGGAAGAGGCCGCAGAAGACCACCGGGACGGATGGGTTGAAGCCGGGCAGCGAGTCGGTGGTGCCCTTTTTCTCATGGGTGATGGTGTCGCCGACGCGGGTGTCGCGGACCTGTTTGATCGAGGCGGTCAAGAAGCCGATTTCGCCGGGGCCGAGTTCTTCGACGGTGGTCATGGCCGGGCGGAAGACGCCGATGCGGTCGACGGGGTAGACGGCGTTGGTGGACATCATGCGGATGCGCTCGCCCTTGCGGAGCTTGCCGTCGATGACGCGGATCAGGACGACCACGCCGAGGTAGGCGTCGTACCATGAGTCCACCAGCATGGCCTTGAGCGGCGCGTCGGCCTCGCCTTCGGGGGGCGGGAGGAGCTCGACGATGGCCTCCAGCGTCTCGTGGATGCCGACGCCGGTCTTGGCTGACACCTGAATGGCGCCCGAGGCGTCGATGCCGATGACGTCCTCGATCTGCTCGGCCACCCGGTCGCAGTCCGAGGCGGGCAGGTCGATCTTGTTCAGGACAGGGACGATCTCATGATCGGCATCGATGGCCTGATAGACATTGGCCAGCGTCTGCGCCTCCACCCCTTGGGTGCTGTCGACGACCAAGAGCGAACCCTCGACCGCGCGCATGGACCGGCTGACCTCATAGGCGAAATCCACATGACCCGGCGTGTCGATCAGGTTCAGGACATAGGCCTCGCCGTTCTCGGCGGTGTAATCGATGCGCACCGTGTTGGCCTTGATGGTGATCCCGCGCTCACGCTCGATATCCATGCTGTCGAGCAACTGCTCTTTCATGTCCCGGTCGGCCACGGTGTTCGTGGACTGAATCAACCGGTCGGCCAGCGTCGATTTCCCGTGGTCGATATGGGCGACGATGGAGAAGTTCCGGATATGGGCGAGGTCTGTCATAAGATGGGGATATGAGGCGGTTTTCGAGGGGGGTCAATGGCGGTTGAGTTTGCGGGCAGTGAAGACTTTCAGCAATGGCTGGAAGAGCAGCTTGAGGCGGGGCGGCCGAGGGAACTGGCCGTTGCGCTGGCGGCCAGAGCGGCGCTGCGCGCCCTGCCCGGCATTGGCGACGCGGACGATGAGACACTTGTCGATATTGCCTTGCCGGTCTTGCGTGCGACGCTCACATCGGCGGTTGCGGCCAGATGTACAGCCGGCGATGTGATACGAGCCGCCCGTTCCGCCGCCCTTTCCGCCCGCTCCGCCGCCGACTCCGCCTACTACGCCGCCCGCTCCGCCGACTACGCCGGCCTCTCCGCCGCCTACTCCGCCGCCCGCTCCGCCCACTCTGCCGCCGACTCCGCCGACCCCGCCGCCCGCTCCGCCTACTCCGCCGCCGACTCTGCCGACTCCGCCGCCCTCTCCGCCGCCCTCTCCGCCGACGCCGCCGACGCCGCCCGCTCCGCCCTCTCCGCCACCCGGTCCGCCGCCTACGCCGCACTCTCCGCCGACGCGCGGCATCGCGACGGCGATACCGGGATAGCAACTGCCTTTGCGCCGGCCCTTTGGCACGACGCGGGCATGCCGCAAGGTCTGGCAACCGGCCTGGAGCGTCTGGAAGCTTTCTTCGCCCGAGACCTGACGACCTGGGGTTTCTGGAACCATTGGTACCGGTCGCATCTGGAAGATGGCGCACCGATAAGCTGGGACCTGCAAGAAGCGGTGGCGCGGATCCCGAATGAGCATTGGGAGCAGACGGACGAGCGGGACAGCTGGGACAAGGTGGCGAAGCATATTGCGGGGCTTATCACCGACATTGAGGCGCGTTTTGTGGTTCAGCGTGCGCCTCTGGCGGAGACCATCGTCTTTGATGAAGCGGAGGGTAAGTTCTTTCGGGAAGCGATACCCGTCGTTCAACCTGACCTTCTTGAGACAACGCTTGGGCTGATCGCCGACTCGCTTAAAGACGCGCTTGGCGGAAACGGGCTGTTGCCGGGCTGCTGGGAAGAAGAGCGGCTGCGTCGGATGCTGAAAGACTACAGCCATGACCCACAACGGATCGAGATGGAATGCGTCACGGTTCATAAGCGTATCCAAGCGAAACTGGGCGGTGAGTTGCCCGAGAGTGATGAGATCGTTGCGCTTTCAGACACTCTTTTGACCGCGGCGCTGGATATTCGCGCCCATCATCCGGAGGTGGCGGAGGCGCGGTCGAAACGGGGGGCGCAGGCAGCGCGGGAAGCGACGCCGGAGGATATCGTGGTCGGCAGGGCAGCCCTGTTGCAGATTGAAGTCGTTCTTCGTGAGGACTTCCGCGTCGATTACTACGAAGATGCGGAGGAAGTATTGGATGCCCTGGAAGCGGGAGAGGTGCCAGCCGAAGACGCGGTTACGCGGGCGGCAAACCGGTCTGCAAAGATGTGGCAATTCGCCAAAGGCTTTGGTCGGGGTGCCGGCGCGGTCGGTGGGACCGCGGCAGGTATCGTCGCCATTAATGAGGCTGTGCCTTACCTTTATCAGATGTGGCGGTTTCTGGCACCGTTCTTTGGGCTTTAGCTTTGTGCCTTCCACACTTCGCGCGTGCCCGCATGATACGGCCCGTCGTAACCGGTTTGAACATTGGCCGCTCTGCAGACGCGTTAAGGAACAGACGGCCGAAAAGAGCACTGCCATCCACAGTGTTTCCCGATCCGGCAAAACTGTGTTAGGGTGGTCCATTATCGTAATCTGTTGCCGGCTAGGCCCGGCAGAGGGGAACCATATTGCATTGATTTTCAGATTATGCGCGGCGGCCGGTCGGACCTACGGGGAGGATGGTCCGGTTTGGATCCGGGGAGGGCCAATGGCACCGTGCGGGGATCGGGATTTGGGGACGAGCAGAATAAACGTGCCAAGGTAGACCGCATATCCAGTCTGCAGACCCGATACCTGACGTTGGAAGAAAGAGAACCGCAGGCGCTCCCGTGGGGGGCGCGCCTGCGGTTTTTCTTTGGCTTGGTGCGGCGTGCGCCTGCTACGGTCGCGCGCAAAGCACCCGTCGTTTTGAACCAGGGCTTGCCTCGGGCGGCAATTGACGCATATGGCGGTCCACGGAACGACAGGGGGCCAGCATGGCGCCACCACCTTTGGTCTCGGTAATCGTGCCGGCCTACCGGGCCGGGAAAGAAGTTGTCCAGGCCGTCACCTCTATCAAGCAGTGCGGGCTTGCCCCCGAACACTACGAGATTGTCGTCGTCTCGGACGACGGCGCCGATTATGCGGAACGTCTGGGCCATGACGCTGTGCTTCGGTTCACAGCTGCCGGGCCCATGGCGTCAGGCGCCGGTGCGGCGCGCAACCGGGGGCTGGCGGCGGCGCGCGGACAATGGGTCGCGTTTCTTGACGCCGATGACCGCTGGGCACCCGGCTATCTGGCGGCAGCTCTTGGACCCGCCCGGGCCCATGGCGTCGCCTTTTCCCGAACGTCGGTGCGCGAAGCGGGCCGGACGCTGATGGAACTGCCTGAGGGGCGCTGGCTGCGCTATGCGGACATGGCGGAAACCGGTGCCAGTTTCTGGCCGGTGCTTCCGCGCGCGCGTGCCGGACAGTTTTCAGACCGCGCCGCCCAGGACATCCTGTTTTCACTTGAGGCTCTGGCCCGCGCCGGCGGACGCGCACCGATCTCCCCGGCGGTCTACCGGCTGAACCTGAGGGCCGGAAGTACGACGCGACAGACGGGCTTTTGCGCCCGGCTTGCGCAGGATTATCGCGACTATCGCCTTGACGTCCTAGCCGGAAGCACCCGCGTGCCGCCATCCCAGCGGGCCGCCGCCGCACGGGTCTTTGCCGCAAAGGCAAAACTCAACGCGGCCTATGCCAAGGAAATCGTCAAGGAGCCGGGCCTCAGCTATTACCGCTTTGTGTATCGGCGCCTCAGCCTGGCGCGGGCCGCCTGAACCAACACTGCCGCAAAAGCAACAGACGCCAAGGAAGCGACAGGTCAAAGATTCCGCAATCTGTCGCCGTTAGGCTTGGGCGTGTACAAACCACGAAAAAAATGCGCAGGCAGGAGCAGGCAAATGCGCCAACGGAATATGTGGGATTACATCGGGCTTCTCGGGGCCCTCCTTGGCCTGGCCGTCTTGCTCTACCGCCACCGGCGTTTTTTTCACGATGACACCTATATCTCGCTGCGCTACGCACGAAACCTACTGAACCACGGCGAGCTTAGCTGGAACCTGGGTGAACGGATCGAAGGATATACCAACTTCCTCCACGTTGTCAGTGCAGCGGCACTGATGGGCATCGGGTTGGAACCCGAATTCGCCGTGCGGTTTCTGAATGCCCTGGGTGTTGTGGCCTTGATCTTCGCTTTTTGGACGATCGCGCCCCGGGTGCTGCCCGGAGACGAGAACGCCGTTGTTCGTGCGCTGATCGTCGCGGCGGTCGGCACCACACCGGCCGTTGCGCTTTGGGTGCTTGGCGGTCTGGAGACGGTAGTTGTGGCCGGGCTTTTGTCGCTTGGACTTCTGGCGCTCCTCAGCGAAGGGGGGCGGGCGCTTCGGCTACCGGCGCTGGCGGCGGCGGCCCTTGCGTTTTCGATTGTGGTCCTAACACGGCTCGACGCCGCGGTGCTGATCGCCGGCATTGGCTTTGGCATCTTCATGGGTGCCCCGGGCGGCCGCGGGCGCGCCTTTCTCGCAGCCTGCATTGTCACCGGCATCCCCGCCCTGGTATCCTTCGCGCACATGGGTTGGAGGTTCAGCTACTACGGTGAACTTCTGCCACTTACCTTCTATGCCAAAGCCGGGCTTTCGTACGACATCCGGTTGCTGTGGCTTCCGGTCTTTTTCGGTAAGGCGGTTTTTTGGGTCCCGATTGTCTGGTTCGGCTTTTTGGCGATGATTTCTGCGATTATCAGGGGGCCGCGGGACAACGTCTTTTGGCTGGCCGCAGCGCCTTTGTCTTTCGGCGCCTGCTATGTTGTCTGGTCCGGCGGCGACCATATGCCGGGCGCGCGCTTTCTGGTGCCTCTGGTGCCGTTCTCAGCGCTCATGCTGTTGGCGGCCCTTCGGCCCCTATCCGGCGGGAGCACTCAAATGGTCGCAGCGGTGACAGCAATCCTAACCTTGTTTGGCGCCTTCATAAGTCCACCACAACACAATGATAACGCAGCGTTTTTCGGTCGCATTACGGCTGAACGCATACGCGAGGCCTGGCCCGACGGAAGCCTTGTGGCGCTTCATACGGCTGGATCAACACCGTTTTTTGCTGACGGATTTCATTACATCGACATGCTGGGACTGAACGACGCTCATATCGCCAAGCGAGACGATATTCCGTTTCCTACTGCAGCGCCGATGCAGTATATGCCCGGCCACGCAAAAGGCGATGCAGCCTACATTGTAGAACGGGCACCCGATTACATTATTGCTGGGCCCTCCATGGGAACCCCTGTCGGCAAACCCTGGTTTCTGACCGATGTCGAACTGTCCGAAAACGCCGAATTTAAAAGCTGCTACAAAATGCGTGTCGAGACACTGATCACGCCGGAACGGATGCGCTGGTTGAGCCCGGATGCCGACCTCGAGCACGCGTTTTTCTACTACGAGCGGACCTGCGATTGAGGTGGACTAAACAGGGTGAACAACCGGCCAAAGGCTGAGCATAAGCAGCGCGGCCATGAAGAAGTTGAAGGCCCGCAGGCGCGAAGGGTTCGTGAGCACCCGCGCCAACCCCTGCCCCATAAGTGTCCAGACACTGATCGACGGCAGGTTTGTGACTGTGAAGACGACCCCAACAAGCAGAACAGCCCAAAGCTCGCGGCTTGGCGCGTAGGCGGCAATCGCACCCAGCGCCATGGCCCACGCTTTTGGATTGACCCATTGGAATGCCGCAGCCTGCAAAAAGGTCATCGGCGTGCCCTTTGTTCCGCCTTCTTTCGGCGGGGCGGCAGTGGCGATCTTCCAGGCGAGCCAGGTTAAATAGGCGACCGACACCATCTTCAGCACCAGATAGCTGGTCGGAAATGTCTCGAATAATCCAATCAGCCCAACGCCGAGCAGCACAACCATAAAAAGATGACCCAGCGCTATTCCCAGCATGTGCGGTAAAGTCGGCCAGAAGCCAAAGTTTGCACCCGACGCCATCAGCATCAGATTGTTGGGTCCAGGCGTGATCGACGTCACAAATGCAAACGCGACAAGCGCGGCAACCAGTTCATACGACATTTGGAATTCCGATTTGATACCGCGCAAGTATGCCGCGCTATCGACGCCCAAAGATTGCGAATAACGTGAACTTAAGTCTAAGTTCGCACTTAATGACGAAGATAGACGACTTGAACGACCGAATATTGCAAGAACTGTCTAAAGACGGACGGATTCCGAACACAGAGCTTTCAGAGCGCGTGGGCTTGTCTGCCTCCGCCTGCCTGCGGCGGGTACAGGAACTTGAGAGATCCGGTATCATCAAGGGATATCGCGCGGTGCTTGACCGCGAAAGAACGGGCCGCGGATTTCTTGCCTATATTGCGGTGGGGCTGAAGCTGCACAGCAAAGACGCGCAGGTTTCATTTGAAAAGGCGATGGCGCGTGCGCCGCAGGTTCGCGAATGTCACAACATTACTGGCAACGTCGAGTATCTGCTGCGCGTCGAGGTGGCAGATTTGACCGACTACAAGACGTTCCACACCGACATTCTCGGCGATTTGCCGATGGTTCAATCGTTGACGAGCTACATTGTCATGGGTAGCCCCAAGGATGCGCGCGAATAAGGGGGGGCGTTCCCTTGCTTTGCACATCAGATTGCACGCGGGAATTGTTTTTTGCCGGAATCCACGGCATTCTATCCACAGGCAGAGGATGTCGGAAAAACAGTCCGGCGCAAACGAGGCAAATCGAGTGTTCAGAAAAACCTTAGTTCTTTGCGGACTGTGTGCCGCAACATTTTCCTTTTTGGCGGTCGCCCCGGCGTCAGCGCGCGATATCGAGCGTGCTTGTATCGCGTCCGAACGGTCCCCGGGGCAACGGACACTTTGCGGCTGTATCCAGCAGGCTGCGAACCGCACCCTGTCACTTAATGAGCAAAGGCGCGCTGCGGCATTTTTCGACGATCCGCATCAGGCGCAGGTCGTGCGCCAATCGGACAGACCGTCCGACGAACGTTTTTGGCAGCGCTACAAGGAATTCGGTCGGGTGGCAGAGGTCTACTGCAGCTGAGATCTTTATGCATGCCAGCCCGGACCAGGGCCCACCAAGGCGATGAAACGCGCGGGTCAGTCCTTACATGACCAATATGGTCGTTCTTACCGGGGCCGGGGTCTCGGCCGAGAGTGGCTTGGGGACATTTCGCGATAAGGACGGGCTTTGGACAAAATACGACCTTGAGGAAGTCGCGACACCCCAGGGATTTGCGCGCAACCCGGATCTTGTTCACAGCTTTTACAACGCTCGGCGGGCCAATTGCCTCGACGCCTCGCCCAACGCTGCACACGCAGCGCTAGCTCGTCTAGAACGGGATTACGCCGCTAATGTGCTGATCATCACGCAGAATGTGGATGATCTGCATGAACGCGCGGGAAGCCGCAATGTGCTCCACATGCACGGCACCCTCGCGGGCGCTCTCTGTGCTGCATGCGCGCATCGCTGGCCTGCTCCGCGGGAAATTTCATCGGCCGATCCCTGCCCCGCCTGCAACCGCCCGGCAACCAGACCAGACATCGTTTGGTTCGGCGAATTTCCCTATCACATGGACAGCATCGAAACGGCGCTGACCAAATGCGATCTTTTTGCTGCCATCGGCACGTCGGGGCAGGTCTATCCGGCCGCGGGCTTTGTCGCCGAAGCGGCCGCGGCTGGTGCCGATACAATCGAGTTGAACCTCGCGCCGTCCGATGTATCAGACGTCTTTGACCGCCACTTATTCGGCCCAGCCAGCGACATAGTGCCTGCTTGGGTGCAAGAAGTGCTGGACGGTTAGTGGCCGCTGCCCGTCCATCACGTATCGCAAAGGCAGGTGATGCGCTCATCGAGGCGCACTCCGTCGACGGAGGTGCAGCCACTGCGGTCATTGCGATATCCACCCCAAGACATTCCAGATAACGGGGCGCGGGTTCTACTGGCTGTCATGGGCAATTAACGCCTGCCGGGTGAAGTTCTCGCCGGAAGAGATCACCATCGTAATCATCCCCGGCATAACCGGCCTTGCAAGGCCCATACCGACCGAGGTCAGGATGATAGGCGCAATCAGTGCCCAAGAGATGTGCCGGAAGCGGCGATCTATCACTTACGCCTTACCTTCGGCGACCGGACGACAAAAGGCCGGCACGCTGACGCAGGACAAAAAAAATGGGCCCCGCCGAAAGCGAGGCCCAGACTGTCCCGGTTCCGCCTCTGATTAAGCGGTCGCGGCTGAGCGCGCTTTCTCAATATCTTTTTTGATTTTCAGCGCGTTTGGCGAAAGGTCCGTGTCCTTGGCCTTAGCAAGATAGCTGTCGAGCCCGCCACGGTGATCGACAGATCGCAAGGCCGCCGACGTAATCCGAAGCTTGAAGCCACGGCCAAGTGTTTCGGACTGCAGGGTCACATCCTGCAAGTTTGGCAGGAAACGACGCTTGGTTTTGTTGTTGGCGTGGCTGACATTGTTGCCAACCATGGGGCCTTTCCCAGTCAGTTCGCAGCGGCGCGACATACGTTACTTCCTTCGGTTTTGGGCACCATTCGCCGTATGCGACGACACCCTGCATTAATGCAAATGGGCAGGGTCATGGCCCTGCCCTAGAATCCGTTCGCGGTGTTTAGGGTGCTGGCCCCAAGGCGTCAAGACGCGATGTGCGCTGGATAGATCCCAGTCATTTGCTTGAAAGGGCGTTCTTGATCGCCTGCAGGGCCTCGCTGGCCGCATCGGTTGGTGCGCGCTGACCGGATTCCACCTCAGTCCTCAAGCGGTCGATCATCTTCCGACCACCGACACCACCCGCCAACAGAGATTGGAGGCCGTTGGACAATTCTTCCTCAAACCACTGGCTGTCCTGACCCGCGCGACGTCTGGTCCAGTGGCCTTCGGCGCGGCGCCAATCGGCAAGATCGGTCATCGCTTTCCAGGCCGTGTCAATTCCCAGATCAGCTGTGGCTGAAACTGCCAGGGCCTTTGGATACTCCGGCGGATCTTCCGGACGCTTTCGCAAAAGCCTCAGCGCACCGGCATAGTCCGCAACCGTCCGCTTGGCCGCTGGCTCCAGATCCCCATCAGCTTTGTTGATCAGGATAAGATCGGCGATCTCCATTATGCCCCTCTTGACCCCTTGCAGTTCGTCGCCTCCCGCGGGCGCCAGCAACAGAACGAAGAGGTCAGTCATATCCGCGACCATGGTTTCTGACTGTCCGACACCCACGGTTTCCACCAGTACAATGTCAAAGCCTGCGCCCTCGCAGAGCGCAATTGCCTCGCGCGTTCTACGCGCCACACCGCCCAAATGTGTCTGGCTGGGCGAAGGCCGGATATAGGCCCCGGGCGCCCGCGCCAGGCGCTCCATCCGGGTTTTGTCACCCAGAATTGATCCGCCTGTGCGGGTTGAGCTGGGATCAACGGCAAGAACGGCCACCCGGTGCCCCGCATCGACTAGGCGCAAACCGAACGTCTCGATAAATGTCGACTTACCAACGCCCGGCGTGCCGGAAAGGCCAATGCGCAGGGCTTGGCGGCCCGATCCACGTGCGGCGGTGACAAGTGCATCGGCCTCTTGCCGGTGATCGGCGCGCGCACTTTCGACCAGTGTTATGGCACGGGCCAGCGCGCGGCGATCGCCCGCAAGCACCCGGTCCACCAGGGGCGATGTCATCGGTTGCGACGCCGCTGTCATTGAATATCGATCCCAAAGCGATCACGTTGGTCGCAAATTACTGCCCCGAAGCAAAGGGGCTGTCCAGAGCGAGTACATGGAATGAAAGTGATGTATCGGCTGGCGGTTGCGACCGCCATGGCGCTGATGTCGGTCGGCCTTACCAGTGGCAGCGCGGTGGCGCGTAGCAGCGCGGGCGTCTTCGATGTCTATATCGGCTCCATACGGGGCGGCACGCTCAGTTACAAAGGAACCGAGCAGGGTGGCCAGTATTCGACCGCCGGCCGCGCACAGAGTGTCGGCGTTATCGGTGCGCTGACCCGCGCCAGATACGAAGCGCAATCGCAGGGACGCCTGCGCGGCCAGACATTCGTGCCAAGCGCTTATAGCGAAGAAGCAAACACCGGGCGCCGCCAGAGCAAGGCACGCATGTCCTACATTGGTGGCGTGCCCCAGGTTAAGGAGTATGAACCGGTTCAAGGCCCCAAGCCATACGACCTAGACCCTTCGCAACAGGGTGGAACCCTTGACCCAATGACAGCAATCTACATGGTCCTGCGCGACCAGCCCGGTGCCCAGGTCTGCAAGATGCGCTTTGATATGTTCGATGGGCGCCGCAGAAGCCGCATCCTGCTTGCCAACGCCGAGCGCAAAGACAACAGGATTATCTGCACAGGGCGCTACGAGCGCGTGGCGGGCTTTGAGCCCGAGGAAATGGCTGAACGGCAGTTCTTTCCAATACGGGTCGAGTATGAACCCGGAACAGATGGCTTCTATGTCGTCGACCGCGTGGTGATCACAACGCTTTATGGTCGCGCGCGCCTGCTGCGGCGCTAGCCAATTCGATCACACGGGACTACAGGCAGGATATGATAAGCCTGCCGATTGAAGACGCACTCCCCGATTTGCTTGCCGCACTTGGGACACACAGACGTGCGGTTCTCCAGGCACCCCCTGGTGCAGGCAAAACGACCAAAGTGCCGATCGCGCTTTCGCACTCCGGTTTGGCAGACGGCAAAATCATTGTGCTGGAACCACGCCGCCTGGCCGCACTGGCCGCGGCAGAGCGCATGTCGCAAATGCTGAAAAGCCCGCTCGGCGGCCGCGTCGGTTACCGGATGCGAGGGGAAACCAAAGTGTCCGACGCCACCGAAATCGAAGTGGTGACCGAAGGCATCCTGACGCGGATGCTGCAGTCAGATCCAGAGCTTCCCGGGGTTGGGGCAGTCATATTCGATGAATTCCACGAACGCAGCCTAAATGCCGATCTGGGCCTGGCGCTTTGCTGGGAAGCACGACAGGCGCTGCGAGAGGATTTGATCCTGCTGATGATGTCCGCGACCTTGGATGCCGCGCCTGTTGCCGAATTGTTGGACGGCGCCCCGGTGATAACCAGCCCCGGACGCAGTTATCCGGTCGAGACGATCTGGCGCATGAAACCGCGCCCATCAGGTCAGCGGATCGATCAGGACATGGCTGATCTGGTCGATCAGGCGCTGAATGAAACGGAAGGCGGCATTCTAGCTTTTCTTCCCGGCCAGCGAGAGATTGCCGGGGTGGCTGCCAGACTTCGGGGGCGATTGCCCGCGTCGGTCGCACTGCATCAGCTTTTCGGGGCTGCGCCCTCCAAGGACCAGAAAGCCGCCATTGCGCCCGAACGCGACGGTCGGCGCAAACTGGTTCTTGCAACAGCGATTGCCGAAACGTCGCTTACACTTGCGGACATTCACGTTGTGGTGGACTGCGGCCTTGCCAGGCGCGGGCGCTTCGACCCCGGTTCTGGCATGAACAGTCTGGTGACCGAGCGGGCCTCGCGGGCCGAAGCCGATCAGCGGCGCGGGCGCGCTGGCCGGCTTGGCCCAGGGGTCTGCTATCGCTCATGGGCCAAGGCCGAAGAGGGCGCGATGCCCGAATTTTCCCCGGCAGAGATAACGATGGCCGATTTGGCCGGTTTTGCTTTGGATCTAGCCATCTGGGGCAGTTCAGCCGATGCATTGGCGTTGCTCACGTCACCGCCAAAGCGCCGTCTTGAAGACGCGCGCGCGCTGCTTCAGTCGCTGGGTGCGCTTAGCCCTGATGGCACGGTCACCGCCCACGGGCGGCGAATGGGTAAATGGCCGGTTCATCCGCGCCTTGCACACATGCTCGAGATTGCCGGCAAACCGGCCGCCCCGCTGGCGGCTGTTCTAAGCGGACGCGACCCACTAGAGAATGCACCCGTTGACTTGGAGATGCGCCTTAAGGCCCTGGAAGACCCCGAACGGTTCGCAAAGGAAAGGCCCTATGGGCTGAGGCGGCACGATTTGCACAGCATCGCCAAGGATGCCAAGCGTCTGACGCGGGACGCAAAATACCCGCCTGCTGTCATGTCAAACGGTGCGATCTGTGCGCTTGGATATCCCGACCGCATCGGCTTGCGGCGCCCCGGCGATGCGGCACGGTGGGCGCTGTCCGGCGCGCGCGGCGCGACCGTGCGCGGTGATGACCCGATAGCACAGGCCCATATGATCGTAGTTACCGACATGACCGGCACAGAGCGGGAGGCCCGGATCAGAGCCGCGGTCTCGATTACGGAAGCAGAGCTTCGTGAGGTCCTCGGTGACAGCATCGGATGGCAAGAGACATGTACTTGGTCACGCCGCGAACAGCGGGTGTTGGCGCGTCGGCAGGAAAAGCTCGGCGCGCTTGTGCTGGATGACAGGATCTGGCGTCACGCACCCGTCGATCAGATTGCTCGGGCCCTCATGGAAGGTGTACGACTGCGCGGTCTCGATGCGCTGCAACAGCCACCTACGTTCCGCGGTCTTCAGGCAAGAGCTGAATTTGCTAAGGCGCATGGCGCGGACATCCCCGGTGCGCGCGAAGAAGACCTTCTTGCGACGCTGGAGGAATGGCTGCAGCCTTTTGCCAATGGCGCCGAAACGCTCGAGGCCCTCGGTAGATCGGATCTGACGGCTGCCTTGCGTGGCTATTTCGGTTGGGAAGGCTGTCGGGAAATCGACCAGCTTGCACCATCGGACTTTCAGACGCCGCTGGGGCGCCGCGTGCCAATCGACTACGCCGAGGCGCGCCCGTCGATCAGCGTCCGGCTTCAAGAGATGTTCGGTCTGGACACACACCCCACCGTGGGCGTCGACAAGCTAGCCCTTCAGGTCGTGCTTCTGTCGCCAGCCGGGCGCCCGGTGCAGATTACAAACGACCTTCCCGGGTTCTGGCGCCAAAGCTATAGGGACGTTCGAAAAAACATGCGGGGTCGCTATCCGAAACATCCCTGGCCCGAGGATCCACTTGCCGCCGAGCCGACGCTGAGAACTAAACGCCGCCCATAGAGGGACTGGCCATCGGGTTCGGATTTCCGTAAGCGGAACTGACCGTCGAGGCCTTTCCAAGGAACCAGACACACATGCAATTGCTTGAACAGATCGCAGATGAACTGGCGCGCGAAGCGTTGACGCTGCAGGCCGACGACCAAGACAACGCGCTCGTCAACGAACTGTCTGAAACAATCGGTGCACTTTCTCAGACAATGCAAGAGGCATTTCTGACCGCCGTGCGGGTGCGGCGTGCCGAAAACCGCGCGCGACGATTGATTGCATCGAAAAAGAAAGATCGTGCACTGCCGCCCCCGGATGACGCGATTGTCTCACCGCCGCCCGACAAAGCAAGCTAAAACTGGGTCCTTTGGAAAAGCAGAGGGTGGCCGACCCCCCACATCTCGACCACCCTCGCCCCTTACCCGCCGCCCCCACGGGACAGGCTCGGACCTGCCGCCTGAAAATTCCGGCGGTCTTAAGACCCGCTAGACCCTGTGTCGTTGGAGTCATCATCGCTTTCATTGGAAGACTCTGAATCGAGCTCATTTCCACCTGAGTCGCCGCTTTCGTTGCTTGAACCGGACTGGTCTCCGCCGCCGGCACCACCGCCGCCGGATTCACCGCCGCCAGGCGAAGGCGAACCGCCACCGCCACCAGAGGGAGACGGTGTCGGTGCAGGAGGTCGACCACGGCTGCCTGAATCCTCTTCTTCGCCCTCTTCGCCGCCTTCTTCCTCGGATTGCCCGCCGTCTTCTTCCTGTCCGCCGCCATCGTCGGCGGGGTCGTCTCCGCCCTCATCTTCGCCGCCGGCTTCTTCGAGGTTCTCTCCCACGGCCACATCCAGGCCGTCAATCGCGTCGGCGGTTTCTGTGGCCAAACCGGTTGTTGCGCCGGAAACGGTGAGGCCGGCCATCAGGCCCAGACCAACGATCCCTGCGCAAAGCACAACCCAGTCAACGGTCCCTGCCCCGTCTTCACAGCGTAGAAATCGCGACGCCGCGGTCCCTACCGACGCTGGTCTGAAGGTGCAGTTTAACCTCTTTGTGTCGGCAACCTGCGAAGGTTCCATATTCTTTACTCCTACCGGGCGTAGGCGGAACCTCCGGGCCAAGGCTGCACAAGCAGCCAAAAGGCCGGAAACCAACCCGGTAACTCTTAACCCACCACCAGAGATCGATGGCGCTACACCGAAAAGTTATATTGGCCAATCGTGGCGGCATTTTGGCGTTTTACGTGCATTCTACGAAAACTTTCCGGCCATGGTTAATGCTATATTTTTCAATATATTAGCCTGCCATCCGGTCTGATAGAAAAACGAACTTCAAGCCCGACGGGAATAGTGCATGTCCGTTTCTCTTTCTGGTCGTCACGATTGCAACCGGAGGTACCAACGCGGGGGCGCGCTTGTCCTTCAAGACTGCCACGACTGCCGGCCCGATACCCTAAAGGTCCAGGCACCACCTCATGATCGCCTTTTGGACGTGCAACCGGTTTTCCGCCTCATCAAAGATGACTGACTGAGGGCCGTCCATGACATCGGACGTCACTTCTTCTTCACGATGGGCTGGCAAGCAGTGCATGAACAGAGCATCGTGACCCGCCTCTTTCATGACGTCAGCATTGACCTGGTACGATCTCAGCAGGTTATGGCGCCTTTCGCGCGTCGACTGGGCATCGTGCATGCTGACCCAGGTGTCGGCGACGACCAGATCGGCGTCCCTGACGGCCTTGTGAACGTCGCGCTCGATCGTGACACGGGAGCCCTTGGAACGTGCAAATCCCACCGCGCCTTCGTCGGGGTCAAGCTGCGCCGGTCCGCTGAACGTCACATCAAATCCCAGTTGCCCGGCCGCATGCAAAAACGAAGTGCAAACGTTGTTACCATCGCCTGTCCAAACCACATGCTTGCCGGCTATTGGTCCCCGATGCTCTTCAAACGTCATGACGTCCGCCATGATCTGGCAGGGATGGCTGTCATTGGTCAGACCGTTGATCACAGGAACGGTTGCGTGTTCTGCGAGCTCGACCAGCGCCGACTGTTCGAACGTCCGGATCATGATCAAATCGACATAGCGCGAAAGAACCCGAGCCGTATCGGCGACGCTTTCTCCATGGCCCAGTTGCATTTCAGCACCGGAAAGGACCAACGTCTGTCCGCCCATCTGGCGGACGCCGACATCGAACGACACGCGCGTTCGCGTCGACGGTTTCTCGAAGATGAGCGCCACCATACGTCCGGCAAGGGCCGCTTCATCATCGGGCTGACCTTTTGGGCGACCCATGCGCGACGTCTTGATTGCGCGGGCGCTTTCGATCATGGACCGCAAATCATCGGGATTAGTCTGATGAATATCCAAGAAATGTTTCATTTCGCAGTCTGGGCCCGGTCAGGCCGCCGCCTCCGGTGCAATTTGCCGTGCCGCCTGATCAAGACGGCTCACCGCCTCGGAAATATCGTCGTCCGATATATTCAGCGCCGGAAGAAGACGAATAACATTGTCAGCAGCCGGAACGACCAGAAGGCCGCTGTCGTAGCCCGCTGTAACGACATCACCCACCGGCTGGCGGCATTTGACACCAAGCATAAGGCCGGATCCACGCACATGATCGAATACATCTGGATGCGCGTCGACCAGACCTTCGACTTTCTGGCGAAGCGCGCCAGCCCGGCGATTTACATCGGCCAAAAAGTCGGGATCGGCCACGATCTCAAGCACCTTAGCGCCAACCGCGCAGGCCAAAGGATTGCCGCCGTAGGTGGAACCGTGGGTTCCGGCGGTCATGCCGCACGCCGCGTTCTCGCTCGCTAGCACTGCGCCCAAGGGAAAACCGCCGCCGATACCCTTGGCAACCATCATAATATCCGGCGTAATGCCGGCCCATTCGTGCGCAAACAGCTTGCCGGTACGGCCCATGCCGCACTGCACCTCGTCCAGAATAAGAAGCGTGCCGGTCTCATCGCAGAGCGCCCTCAAGCGTTTCAGGACGCTATCGGACAACGGATTGATCCCACCTTCGCCCTGCACGGGTTCGACAAGAATTGCCGCGACGGTGTCGTCGATGGCATTGGCCAATGCGTCCAGATCACCAAACGGCAACTGTGAAAATCCGGGAAGCAGCGGTCCGAAACCCGCGGTCATTTTCTCGGCCCCGGCAGCGGCTATTCCCGCCGACGAGCGGCCGTGGAATGAGCCCTCGAACGCGATGATATGCGAGCGGCTTTCGTCACCCTGGCTGTGCCAGTACTTGCGGGCCATCTTGACGGCCAACTCGCAGGATTCCGTGCCTGAATTGGTAAAGAAAACTGTATCGGCAAACGTCACGTCCACAAGCATATCGGCCAGCTTTTGCTGGGCCGGAATTTGGTACAGGTTCGAGACGTGCCAAAGTGACTGCGCCTGTTCGGTCAGTGCTGCAACCAGATCTCCATTTGCGTGTCCAAGCGCATTCACTGCAATGCCCGCGCCCATATCAAGGAAACGTCGTCCGTCCGCCTCGGTCAGCCAGCTTCCTTGGCCCTTGACGAAGCTGAGCGGCGCACGGTTGTAGGTCGGCAGTACGGACGGGATCATCGGATCGCTCCTGAAGGTTGAGTTGAAAGTCGTGCCCGAGGCACGATGAGCTGTCAATTGGGGTTTGATTGGCGCAACGGGGGCGCAGGGGTGAACGGCCCCCGATCAGGGGCAAAGAGGCCTTATCGGCGTCGAAGTCGGATATGTTCAGCCATGAGGGGCCGATAGCAGAGACCCAGCTGTCGGGTAAAGCAAAAAAACTGGGTGTGGACGATGGCACCCATTTCTGCCAGTGCCATCGGGAAGACAGCGGATTGGCCAGCGCGACATGAACCCAGGGACAACGGAACCGGTCGCAGCCACGGCACAGAGCCACGGCATTGCCATCGTTTTAATGCTGACCGCATCAGCCTTTATCGCGCTGTCCACCCTAGTGGCCAAGATGCTTGGCACTGGAACACTCGGACCCGAAATTCATCCTCTTCAGGTCACGTTCGGGCGGTTTTGTTTTGCCTTTGTCTTCCTGCTCGGTCTGAGCGCGCTCATGCGACCACGTCTGATGCGGCCCAACCTTCGTCTCCATGTTGCCCGGTCAACATTTGGTTGGGCCGGCGTGACGCTGATGTTTGCTGCAGCCGCCCGTATTCCATTGGCGGATGCGACGGCCATCAGCTTTCTGAACCCCGTTTTCGCCATGGCACTGGCGGTGATTTTCCTGAAGGAACAGGTCGGTTGGGTGAGGTGGTCTGCCGCCGCGATCGCCTTTTTTGGCGCACTTGTCCTGCTCAGGCCCGGTACGGGCAGTTTTCAGCCTGCGGCCCTGCTGGCACTCGCTTCAGCAGCCGTGATCGGCTGCGAGGTAATCCTGATAAAGATGCTGTCGGATAAGGAGACGCCCTTTACTATTTTACTTACCAACAATGCGATCGGGCTGACCATTGCGACAGCTGCGGCATCCTTTGTCTGGGTCTCGCCCAGCCCGGCGGTATGGATGGGCATGGCGGCCGTGGGGCTGTCCATGGCCACCGCCCAGATCTGCTTTGTCAATTCCCTAGCCCGGGCCGAGACCAGTTTTATCGTGCCATTCAGCTACGCGGCTCTGATATTTGCCGCGGTCTATGATGCGGTGGTATTTTCCGCCCTGCCGGACAGCGTGTCCGTACTTGGCGCAGCAGTTATCATCACCGGCGGCGGGCTCTTGGCCTGGCGCGAAGGCATGCGGCGCTAAGCGACATTTCGGCAGGTCCGATTTACGATTTCAGGCGGTAGCCTGAGCGGAACAGAAGCCAGGTCGCATAAAGAAGTGCAGCCGTGGACAACAGGCTGACCGCGAGCCCAAGCCAGGGAGAGCTGTCGGAGACGCCCAAAATGCCATAGCGGGCCCCGTCTATGAAATAAAATACCGGGTTCAGGTGGATGAACTGCCGCATCACGCCGGGAAGCGCTTCAGCCGAATAGAACGTGCCCGAAAGAAAAGCCAAGGGCGTCACGATGAAGTTCGTGATCGCTGCCATGTGGTCAAATTTGACCGCGACGATGGCCGCTACAAGACCTGCGGCCGCCAGAAAGGCGCTACCAATTACCACGAAGACAAGCACCCAAAGCGGATTGGCGAGAGAGGAACCCAGAAACAGCACCATCGCGAGGATGATTGCCAAGGCAACGATAACGCCACGCGCTACCCCACCCAGGACAAAACCGGCAACCAATTCGCCCGGCGACAGGGGTGGCATCAGCGTGTCAACGATATTACCCTGCACTTTTGAGATCATCAGAGACGATGATGTATTTGCAAAGGCGTTCTGAATGACGGTCATCATCATAAGACCCGGCGCCAGGAACGTGCCAAAGGGTACGCCCATGACCGTCCCGCGCTGGGCCCCAATGGCGAGTGTGAAAATCGCCAGAAACAGACCGGCCGTCACCAGGGGGGCAAGGATGGTCTGCGTCCAAACGCTTAGGAAGCGGATCGTTTCGCGCTCGATCAGGGTGAAAAGTCCCAGCCAATTGACCGGTCCAAAGCGCCGCACGCCCATATCACCGCCGGCCAAACCGAATTCCGTTTGATGAGACATCAGGCCACCCTTTTCAAATCGATTGCGTGTCGTTAAATACCGCGCCCTACCCCGGTAACAAGGCCGGGGCGCCGGTTGCCGCCCGCAAGGCGTGTTGTAAAGTGGCCGATGACCCGAAAAACGCTGCGGTCTGTAGGGAGCCCGCGGAATTGCCTGCAAGGAGCAGTTATGTCCTGGACTGATGAGCGCGTTGAACAGCTCAAAAAAATGTGGAGCGAAGGTCAAAGTGCCAGCCAGATCGCCAAGGAACTTGGGGGCGTCACGCGTAACGCTGTTATCGGCAAGGTCCACAGGTTGGGCTTGTCCAACCGCAATGGCGGCGGCGGCGCAAAACCCGTCACCAAGGAAAAAGCCGCCACGAAAACAGAAACTCCGGCGAAAGTTCACGCCGAAACAGACACCAGCATGCCACAGCAAAAACAGCTTCAGCCGCATCGAAAGCCGATTGTCACCGCAGGGCAACCACTGCCACCACAGCCTTCGGCCAATGAAATCAGCCCCGAAGCCTTGGCGAGTGTTCGCGAGATCGAGAAGAAGTCAAAGAAGCTGTCTTTGATGGAACTGACCGAGCGTACGTGTAAATGGCCTGTTGGAGATCCGGCAACCGAGGACTTCTGGTTTTGCGGCTTACCGGTACAGCAGGGCAAACCCTACTGCGAAGCGCATGTGGGTGTTGCTTTCCAGCCCATGAGCACCCGCCGCGACCGGCGGCGTTAGTCGCCCAGCAGCCCGCCCAGCCCCTTTGAAAGCTCTTGCAGAGCGCGCTCTTTAAGCGCGTCTTCTACAGAGTCTTCGCCCGACAGGCCAAGTTCGTCCTTGGCTTCATTCGTCAGCCTTTCCCGCTGACGCGCAAGCTCGTCGCGCGCTTCTTTTTCAAGCCTCTCGCGCTCCTTCTCGAAATTTGCATCAATCAAGCCATCCAGATCCGGCGCGAATTTAAGATCGGACCAAGGCCCGGTAATTGTTACCGGGACAGATATTCCGGCCTGTTCTGCGGCGCCACGCAGGATCTCGGGCGTCAACCGATAATTCAAGCTTTGCGCGCCCAGATCGATAGTGCCCTCGCCCAGTGCCGTAAGAAGCGGGGCAAGAAAGTTCAGATCAAGGTTGCTGACGACGCCGTCGTTGACGTTAAAGCTGGCCGTGATCGCATCGTAGACAGTCTTGGTCCCATCGCCGCGAAAACCCACGTCGAGGTTGCGCAGCATACCAACCAAATCGACCCCAAGCAGCTCTCCGGTTCCGAAGTTGATTTTTCCCTCGCCGTCCAGGCTGCGCATGATCTGGTCAAGGCTGTCGCCGACGCCCAGAAAGCTGACCTCGACATCGCCAGCGCCGCGCAACCGGTCAAAATCAAGGAACTCCTGAAACAGCGCTTCCAGAGCGACGGCGTTTGCGGCCAGATCACCGCGCACGGACAAACCGCCTCGGTTGTTGACGACAAACGTTCCTTGGACCTGGCCGCCGAATGTGCCAAGTTCGCGGATTTCTACCAAGAGACGGCCGTTGTTCAGGCGCGCCTGCAGACGCGCGCGCCCGGTTTTCGTGGTTCCCAGGTCGATGGAATTGGCGGAAAGGGATACGTCAGCGTCCAGCGCCGACAGTCCAGAGGCATCGATTGTCGCCTTCGACCAGCCGCCGTCCGCCGGTGCGCCACCATCCGCCGATGCGCCGCCGTCGCCACCGGCCGAAGCATTCTCATCGGCAGTCAGGCCCGAAAGATCGAGCGCGTCGGCCCGCAAGACGGCCGTTAAAAATGGACGTTCTTGTAGCGCCAGCGCGATATCACCGGAAATCTGGTTCTGGTCCAGCGTAATCAAGGCGTCGGACAAGGCCACATCGCCTTCCGCTCCTGCCGCCAGGGCGCCGGACAGAGCAATTCGTTCTGCGCCCAATCCGTCGGGGATCGCGGGCGGGCTTTGGTTCAACGCCGCGAAGAGCGCATTTGCGTCGGTAATGTCTAAATCGATCTGTCCATCAACCGCGCCACCACTCGGCGCCGCGCTGCCGCTAAAAGCAATCCTATTGGCACCGGCCGCAGCGGTCGCGCTAATCTTGATCGGCGTACCTTGCAATAGGTCCGCAACGGACGTGAGTTGCAGATCGCTTTCAACTTTCTGCCCATTCACCAAGGCGGCGACAGTCAATTCAGCCAAGCCCGCTAGATCGGGCATCGTCAACTCTAGATCGAGACCGGCCAACTCAACCGACTGGCCCGATGCATGGTCTAGAAAGCGCAGCCTTCCGTTTGAAATCGTCGCCTTGTCGAGAGAGAACGCAGGCGGAGCGGATACTTCCGTCTCTCGCACAGTTTGCGCGCCGGCGGCTCCGTCTGAAGCGCCGGTCGCTGTGTCTGCGCCCAAAAGCTCCCAGTTGGCGGCGCCATCGGCAGCGCGTTCAAGGATAACCGCTGGGCTGTCGAATGCCACGGACTTTACGTGCACGTCGCCGTTCAGCAGAGGCCGCAATTCCACGGCCATCTCAAGCTTGGCGGCGGAAAGCATCGCTTGTTCATCCGACCACGGGGCGTTGGCGAGACTGACATCATGGATTTCAACGCCGATGTCCGGCCAGATCCTAGCACGGACGGCGCCATCGAAACTCAGGGCCCGGCCAGTGGCGGCCTCGAACTCACGGGCAGCGATATCGGCGATTTTATCCTTGGGAATAAGCCAGACGACAATAACCGCCAGCAAAACCGTCCCGATGAGTATTCCCGCAAGACGCACGATCCAACGCATCATCCACCTCAGAATTTCTTTGTGCTGTCGCCAGCAAGTCTAGGGTGCCGCCGCGGTTCCGGCAATCGGACCTTGCGCAATTGCTGGCGCGGCCCGCTAAAGCGTCGCGTCAGCGGGCGCACCAAGGCTCTCTGCTTCCCGACAGCTTCGCAAAACCTCCCTTGTCCGAAGGCCGGTTTCGACCAGCATGCATCGGTCGCGTGCCTCGTAATAGTAGCCGCGGGCATACCAACCGACGGCTGTTGGCTCATCACCATAGGACAGTAGCCAGGCACCTCGCAGATACTTGACCGACCAACGCAGGTTGGTTTCGGCGTTCAAAAGATCCGAAGGCTGGCCTTGAAATCCCATGGTCTGGGCGGTTTCGGGAAGAATTTGCATCAGTCCGTAGTAGGGACCGTTCCGGGCGGCCGGCCGATAGTCACTTTCGCGCTGAACAACACGGTGAACCAGGCTTCTGGGAACATCATAAAAGTCGGCATACTCGTTAATGAGCACTCGCAACTCTGCTGTCTCGCCCGGATAAAGGGGCACGTCACTGGTGACCTCTGGCTTGCGGCCGCCACAGCCGGCAAGGCTGGCGAGAACCACGATCAGGACCACAGGCCGTATCGTCTGGAAAAACATGGCACCCCCTTGGTTCTGCGCATTAGGGGACGAGTGGGATCAAACTGGCAACCTAAGGCTTGGCTTGTCGGCAGATTCCCGCAGGGCACAGACACTTTTCCTTTGGGCCCGAATGACTTATAGCCTCCGCCATGACGGCAAATCCGCCTGAACTCCGCCCCGATTTGGCACGTGCCCGGTTGTCCAGAGACGACCGTCCCGGGCAGCCTACTATCGGCATGGTCAGCCTCGGGTGCCCGAAAGCCCTTGTCGATAGTGAGCGTATCCTTACCCGGCTTCGCGCCGAGGGTTATGGTATCAGCCCGGAATACGGCGGTGCGGATGCGGTGATCGTCAACACCTGTGGATTTCTTGACAGTGCCAAGGCCGAGAGCCTCGAGGCCATCGGCGAAGCGCTGAATGAAAATGGCCGTGTCATCGTCACGGGCTGCCTGGGTGCGGAGCCTGAGTACATCGAGGGCCATCACCCATCAGTTTTGGCGGTCACCGGGCCACACCAGTACGAGCAAGTCCTTGATGCAGTGCATTCTGCTGTGCCGCCGGCGCCGAACCCGTTTGTGGATCTGCTACCGCCCCAGGGCATCAAACTGACACCCAGGCACTTCAGCTACTTAAAGATCTCGGAAGGTTGCAACCACAGCTGCAAGTTCTGCATTATTCCTGACATGCGTGGCCGCCTTGCCAGCCGACCGGAGCGCGCCGTTCTGCGCGAAGCTGAAAAGCTGGTTGCCGCAGGCGTTCGCGAATTGCTGGTCATCAGCCAGGACACATCGGCCTACGGCACGGACTGGCGGGATCGTGACCAAAAATTTCCCATACTGCCGCTTGCTCGCCAGCTTGGCGAACTCGGGGCGTGGATCCGGCTTCATTACGTCTATCCCTACCCCCATGTGCGCGACCTTATTCCCCTGATGGCAGAAGGGCTTGTGCTGCCCTATCTGGACATTCCGTTTCAGCACGCCCACCCGGAAACGCTCAAGCGCATGGCCCGCCCAGCCGCATCGGCGCGGACCCTTGATGAGATCGCCGCATGGCGGGCGATCTGCCCGGATTTGACGCTTCGGTCCACATTCATTGTGGGCTATCCGGGCGAGACCGAGGCGGAATTCCAGACGCTTCTCGACTGGATGGACGAGGCACAATTGGACCGTGTCGGTTGCTTCAAATACGAAAACGTTGATGGCGCTCGGTCAAATGCACTGGACGGACAGGTCCCGGAACAGATCAAAGAAGAACGCTGGCAGCGTTTCATGGAGAAAGCGCAGGCGATCTCAAGCGCAAAGCTGGCATCCAATGTTGGCCGTCGCATGCAAGTTATCGTCGATGAGGTCGATGGTGAGGCAGCGACCTGCCGGACGAAATCGGACGCACCCGAAATCGATGGAAATCTGTTCATCGATGAAGGGCATGAAGCTCTTCGCCCCGGACAGGTTTTGACGGTCGAGGTCGAAGAAGCGGGCGATTACGATCTTTGGGGCCGGGTAACTGCTTAACGATCGATGCGGTCATCTGCACTGTTTCGCAGGGCAAAAGCAGTCAAGTTTTGCAAGACCTTCGGTTGAGTCACCGAATGACTCATTTGTCAGTTTACGCGGGCGGGCCCCGGTACCTCGCAGGCGAAGCTCGATCAAAGCCGGGCAGCGGTCTGTCTAACAACTTCCATGCGTTGGGCGTTAGGCGGATGGGTTCCGAGGAACGTATTTCCCGGGTCTCGCAAGCGCAGAAAGTACTGCGACCCACGCACCGGATCGAATCCGGCCCGCGCCGCGATGATTGTACCAAGCTGGTCCGCCTCAAGCTCAAAAGACTGGCTGTAGCTGCGCGCACCAACATTGGCGCCGGCCTGCTGCGCGGCATCGATCGCCGCACCGCTGCCGCCAAGAACGCTTGCCAAAACCCCGCCCAGCACCGCACCCGCCTGGGCATTTTCGTTCAAACGTCCCAGATGTCCCTGAATGTGATGTGCGGCCTCGTGCCCGAACACGAATGCCAACTGATCAGCGTTCTCAAGATCCTCCAGAAGCGGCACGTTGAAAATGATGACCGGGCGCCCGTTGTCGTTCAACGTCTGGAAAGCGTTAGGAGGCTGGTTCCGGTTCCGATCAATCTGGATCAGGAAATCACAATTTGTGCCCCGCGTCCGCGCCCGGCATTCCGCTTCGGCAACGGGTTCCATGCGCGTGACAACCTGATTGAAAACCGCGGGTGTGACCGCGCCAACCGGCGCCGTTCGCTGAACGGCTGGTTGTGTGCTTGTTGGTGCGCTCGTCTCGACGCTGCAGGCTGCAAGGGCAAGCGCGAGCGTTAAGAAGATATACCGCATAGCGGAGTTCCTCGGTTGACGACACTTTTGTTACACCCTCGGTTTAGCGGGCAAAGTGTCAACAGATTAATGGACCAATGGTCACGTTGCAGCCGCATTGAAACCTGCAATCGGCGGCCAATATTACGCCCATGTCAAACGAAACCACAGTGTTATACAATAGCAGCTGTCCTGTATGTGCCCACGAGATAGGTATATATCGGGCGTATTCGGAAGGCAAAAACCTGCCTCTGGACTTCCGTGATATAGACGCAGGCGACTTGGCAGCCTTTGGTCTGACACCAGACGACGCGGCGCGGCGCCTACACGTCATCGACAAGGGCGAGGTCGTCGCCGGAATCCCCGCATTTATTGCACTGTGGTCAAAGATGCCACGGTTCCGATGGCTCGCAAGGATTGTGTCGTTGCCGGTGATTCACCCCTTGGCTGTGCTGATTTACGAATATCTGCTGGCCCCAGTGCTTTATTACGCACACAAAAGGCGACAAAGACGCGCGGCCAGTACCTAACCACTTGTGCTGCGGTGCAGCATAACGCTATTTTCGGGCCATGTTTACGATTGAGCATGATTTCGACGCGACCGTTGTGACCTTGGTCGACGAAGCTGGCCCGCATCTGCAGGAAGACCTCGTCATCCATGCATTCGAAGACTGCGTGACGATCGAGCAGATCGATCCGCGCACGGACCAGTTGCAGAAGATCACGATGAGTATCAGTCAGCTAAACGATCTTGGCGCGGCGCTTAACCTTCCCGAAGGGCTGTACAGGCTGCGCGCGCCCGAAAGCAGCTAAGCAGTACGTCTTTGGACGTGGGCGCGCTTTCTCAAGACATGACGAAAGCCACGGTCTGGCCCAGAACAAAAACGATCTGTAGCATACCGCCCTACGGGAGGCTCGGGTCGTGACAACGGGATTTTTCTGGGACGAACGCTGTTTTTGGCATGGTGGCGGGGACTACGCCATGATGTTACCGCTTGGCGGGTTCGTTCAACCGATGGCAAGCGGTGGCTTGCCGGAAAACCCCGAGACAAAACGCCGGTTGGTCAATCTCATCAGGGTATCGGGCCTTGCTAATGAGCTCAAGTTTCAGTCGGCAGAGCCCGCGCATTGGGAAACGCTTCGGCGCGTACATCCGCTTCAGTATCTGGAAGAATTCCGCGGTCTCTCTGAAAAAAATGGTGGCGAACTTGGCCTGCGCGCGCCATTTGCGCGCGGCGGCTTTGACATAGCGGCGCTGTCTGCTGGCCTTGCCGTGGATGCCCTACAGTCCGTGCTGGAAGCCAAATTGACCAATGCCTACGCACTCTCGCGCCCACCGGGTCACCATTGCCTGCCCGATTGGCCGAATGGTTTCTGCCTTCTGGCAAATATCGCCATCGCCATTCAGGAAGCGCGGGCGAACGGGCTTGCCGAACGCTTTGCGGTGGTCGATTGGGATGTCCATCACGGCAACGGAACAGAAGCCGTTTTCTACGGCGACGCGGATGTTCTGACAATCAGTCTGCATCAGGACCGTAACTACCCGCTGGACACTGGGCAGGCTGACGACCGCGGCGCCGGCCCGGGCAGCGGTGCCAACATGAACATTCCCCTGCCGCCGGGAACCGGCCACCGTGGCTATCTGGCCGCGATGGACCATCTTGTAATTCCAGAACTGGACCGGTTTCGCCCGGACGTGATCATCGTCGCCTGCGGTTTTGACGCCTCGGCGTTTGACCCGCTGGGCCGCATGCTGGCTTCGGCTGAGACCTTCGCCGCGATGACCTCACAGGTTTGCGAGGCCGCTGATGCGCTTTGCGAGGGGCGCTTGGTCATGGTGCATGAGGGCGGATATTCGGAAATGCATGTGCCTTTCTGTGGCCATGCCGTTCTGAAAACCATGTCGGACGGAACGGCGGATGCGCCGGACCCAATGGCTGAAACGCTGGCCAAGCGCCAGCCAGGCCCGGCTTTTGACCGGTTCTTCGATGGCTGGCTTGACGATTTGATCGAAGGCTTTGCCGGCAAGCCCTAGAATTCGACTGCGGGCAGAGCCCAGAGTGTCATCGAGATTTCGCGACCCTTGCCGAGATCAAACCCTTCAAAGGTTGCCAGCGCCTGCCGATCCGGCGCGATTTGAGCCATGGCCGCTTCGGCCCCATCGCGTTCGCGGTCTTCCACGAAGACCAACGCGCAACTGTGTCCACGCAGACTTTCGCTAAGGTCTGGCGCTTCCGTGACAACGGACCAGTCCTGTGTCAGGAACAGAAGTGACGGCTCGCGGTAACCGATGCTTCGGATCGCCTGATCGTCGCACAACCGGTGGACGGCAGCCATGTCCCTCACTTGCACCGCTGGCCAAAGGGCGGGAACCCGCGACAGGTGCCCGTAGACGCCCATTGCAACTGAAAGGCCTAGAACGGCCATGGCTAGGAAAGGCATGAGTATTTGCGCGCGCTGGACCGTGGTCCAGAGTATGTATGCACCCGCCACATAGAGCAGAAGCGCCAGGCCCCACTCCCAGCCCGGCCGCACATTGCCTTGAAGGCCGATACACAAAGCGGCCGCGAGAAACACCGGACCAATCAGAAGAAGGGCGGCCACGACCGCTTTTTCCCAGATCCTCGGGCCGCCCATCTGACGTTCCTGCCAGCCCAGCGCCACTAGAATCGCCAAAGCCGGATAGGTCGGCATCACGTAATGGATCAGTTTGGTCGATACCAACTCGAACCCGATCCAGAAAGGCACCGTCCATGCAAGGCAGAAAACAACGACGGCCTCTTTCCGGTGACGCCAAACCGCGCCAACCGCCAGCGGGATCAGGATGGCCATAGGCCAGAAAGTGGCCCAAACACCGAGCAGATAGGATCCGGGAGGCGCGCCGTGGCTTTCCTGTGCAGTCGTGATCTTGCCGAGCATGTCGCGACCCAGCGCTTCGCTCCAATAGGCCTGCCCAGCCACGAATGATATGGCGATGAACCAAGGCAGGACGATCAGAAGAAATAGCAGCAGCCCCCGAACCGGTCGCAGTGGCGCAAGCCAGCGCAGGCCGCGTGCGGCGCCCGACAAAACAAGGACCGTGCTTCCCACGGCAAGCGGACCGATTGGCCCCTTGACCAGGACCGACGCGCCAAGCCCGGCCCAGAAAAGCCATGCCAACGGTGCCGAAAGCTTGCGTTCCACCCAAAGCCGCGCCAACGGGTATTGGGCCACAAGAATTGTACAAAGAAGTGCCGCATCAGTTTTTGCAAGACGCGCCTCGGCACCAAGAACAAAGACGCCGGCAAGCCCCAGCGCAGCCCCAAAACCAACCTGCGGACTGGCCAGAACACGGCCTATGGCGGCCGTCAAAAGGACGCTGATGGCAGCCGCAGCAACCGAAACGGTTCGATAAACCCAGATCTGACCGGCATTTTCGGCGCCAAAGACTTTCGCGGCACTTGCCTGTAGCCAATAGATCCCAATGGTTTTCTTGTAGCGTGTCCCGTCTCCAAAGCGGATGTCAACAAAATCACCCGAGCCCGCCATCTGCCTTGACGCTTGGGAAAAAAGAACCTCGTCACGGTCGATTGGTGGCACCTGGGCGACAAAGGGGGACAGGACGGCGAGCGCCAAAACTAGCAGCAGAGCCGCCGAAAGGGCTTTCCGTTCGGCCAAACGCGTCAGAATGGAATCAAGCGAATCCAGCATCAAGCCTCTATCCCGACGTGCCATATGGCATGAAGCATGCGTCTCCTTGCACGCCGCACTCAACCCTGCCCGCCCAGCCGCGCCAAAACGCGCTCTTGCCGTCAGGAAGAATTAGCCGAAATAGTTCCTGCATGTTAGCCCGTTCCAACCGTTTGCTTCGCCGCGCCCTTCTTGGAGCTGCCATCCTGTCGGCAGGATGTGCACCCCGGACGCTGACCGAGACCGAGATAGCCTTTAGCGATAGCGTCATGGGCAGCGCCCTGAATACGTCTTCGGTGCGTATCGTCAACGGCGCGGTGGTGGGTCTCTTGTCTGCGACCTACAATCCGCGCCCGCGTACCACGTGCAGGGAGCGTCTGCGCCCCCCCCGTTCTGAACCGGTTCGCGGCTATTTCGCGGCCTTTGTATTGGGTGAGACGGTCTACTACAGCCGCCGCACGTGGCAGGAGGACTTTCTGTCCGAATATCCTGCCGAGATGGAATTGCGCGAGGCCATGCGACTGGCCCACGAACTGACGCATGTCTGGCAGTGGCAGAACCGTGCGGTCACTGGCTATCACCCTTTCAAAGCCGCCCGCGAACATATCGAGCGCGACGATCCGTACCTGATCGAAATCGACGAAAATCGCCCGTTTCTAGATTATAGCTATGAACAACAGGGCATTCTGGTCGAGGAGTTCGTGTGTTGCCGGGCGCTTGATCCGGATGGACTTCGCACCGAGCAACTGGCCCGTGTAGTTGCCCAGGTCTTTCCCGACGCAGCACCGGCCGAAGTGGTCGCGAGGCCCGGCATAACGCTGGCGTGGTCCGAAGCAGAAACCGAAGGTATTTGCAGCTAGCCCAGGGGCGACCCACGCGAGCGCTGTACCAAAACAGTCGAGACATATTTTTTGCGCAGCCTCTTGAAGCCCGTCGCAAACCCGCAGATATGGATCGGAAGTCAATGAGATTAACATGAGCGAATTACCGACCAACCCCACAACGCCAGCGAACCGACCAGCGTTCGATTTTCTCATGTCGCGGCGTTCCCGGCCTTACAAATCGCTGAAGACGCCTGTGCCGGGCGACGCGACGCTGCAAGAGATCCTGATCGCCGCAGCCAGAGTGCCGGACCATGGCAAGCTGGAACCCTGGCGGTTTATCGTTTTGCGCCAAAAGGCGATGGCCCGCCTTGCGGAGCTTGCCGTCGAAATTGGGTGGAACCGCGGGAAAGCGGCCCAGGACATCGAAAAAATGAAAGTCCAGCTCGAGATGGCCTTGCTGGCGGTGGCAGTTGTGGAAAGCCCTGTTGCGAGCGAGAAGATCCCGGATATCGAACAGACCTACTCGGCCGGTGCGGCAACGCTTTCGCTGCTGAATGCCGCTCTTGCGAGCGGCTGGGGGGCAAACTGGCTGTCCGGCTGGGCCAGCCACGACCGGGAATTTTGCGAACGCGGACTTGGGCTGCTTCCCCATGAACGGTTAGCTGGCTTTGTTCATCTTGGTACCGCCAGCGCGGTACCGCCAGAAAGGCCACGCCCGGATGTCTCCCAGATCACAACCTGGGTCGACACATGATCATCGGCGACTTCCTAAAGGCACTGGGGCAGATTGGTGATGCGCGGTTCCGCCGCGTGCTCGGACTGGGTATCGGGCTGACCTTTGCACTTCTTTTTGCGATCTACGCGATTTTTGTTACGGCTCTTGGACTGTTCTTTCCCGATACCGTTTCATTGCCCTGGATTGGCGAGGTTACCTGGGTCGATAACGTCATCTCCTGGGCTTCCATACCGGTCATGATCGTTCTTTCGGTCTTCCTGATGGTGCCAGTGGCATCGGCGTTCACCGGGATCTTCCTAGAGCAAGTCGCCGACGCTGTTGAGGACCGCCATTATCCCCATCTGGCGGATGTACCGGGGACAAGCCTGGCCGACGGATTTCGCGACTCGCTGGCATTCCTGGGCATACTGGTCGTGGCCAACATTGCGGCATTCGCTTTGTATCTACTTTTCCCGCCATTTGCGCCCTTCATTTTCTGGGGAATGAACGGGTTTCTTCTGGGGCGAGAATACTTTCAATTGGTGGCGATGCGCAGGCTGGGCCGCGACAGGGCGCGCAAGCTGCGCGCGCGCCACAGCCTCACAATCTGGCTGGCGGGCGGACTGATGGCAGTTCCGCTAACATTCCCCTTGATCAACTTATTTGTACCTGTGCTTGGCGCGGCAACCTTTACCCACTTGTTTCATCGGCTTGAGGGGACATCCGCTCCATAAAGTCGATGTCGCGAATGGTAATCCAGCCTGACAGAATAATCGCGCAGCAGAGTACCCATAGGCCAGCCGAAACTACTGTCACGATCCGGACTTTACGCCACATAACCGGCCCCGCCGGGGCCGACGAATGGGTGCCTGGCACCACTTTTCCCGTTTCCCCCTGGGTCTTCAGCCGCAATGGCAAAACGACGAACAGCGTCATGAACCAGATCACCGCAAAGAGCACGACCGCAGAGCCAATCGACATCAGACTTCTTCCAGTTCGATGAGGGTTCCGTTGAAGTCTTTGGGATGCAGAAAAAGCACGGGCTTACCATGCGCGCCCGTCTTTGGTTCTCCGCCGCCCAGAACACGTGCACCTTCGCGCACCAATCTGTCGCGGGCCGCAAGGATGTCGTCGACTTCATAGCAGATATGGTGGATGCCGCCGGACGGGTTTTTGTTGAGGAAGCTGTTGATTGGGCTGTCGTCCCCAAGGGGGTGTAGCAATTCAATTTTGGTATTCGGCAACTCGATGAAGACCACGGTGACCCCATGCGCCGGTTCGTCCTGGGGGGCGCCGACAGAGGCGCCCAGAGTTTGGCGATACTTTGCCGCCGCCGAGTTCAGATCAGGAACGGCGATGGCGACGTGGTTCAAGCGTCCGATCATTTAGGTTGCTCCGTTTACTGCTTGCGGGGCTTATCCTGCCCTGCGCGGCCAGAGGCAAGCGACAGATGATCGCGCCGTTTAACGTCTCGTTAGCCATAGGGCTGCAATATCTGAGGCGGCCCTTGCGAAGGAGCTGCCATGAACGAGCTTGAAGATTTCATCATGCGCCGGCCACCGACAGCCGAGCGTCCTTTACTGGGGCTGACCGTCCTTGTGGTCGAAGATAGTCGCTTTACCTGTGAGGCGCTGCGCCTGATGTGTCTGCGGTCCGGCGCACGACTGCGGCGCGCGGATTCGCTCGGCTCAGCCCGCAAGCACCTGCGGGTTTACCGCCCCTCGGTTGCCATCGTCGATTTGGGTTTGCCGGATGGTTCGGGCGCGGATCTGATTGCAACCCTGAGTGCCGCAACACCCCGCGTCCCGGTCATCCTGGGCACCAGTGGAGACACGGGAGGCAGGGATGCCACACTCAACGCGGGTGCCGACGGCTTTCTAGCCAAACCGCTTGGCGCATTGGGCGAATTTCATGAAGCGATCCTGTCGAAACTGCCGGCCGAAGCGCGCCCGTCAGGGCCGCGACCTGTGATCGGCGACCATGTGGCGCCGGATGAGATTGCCTTGCGCGACGACCTCGCGCATGCCGCAAACCTGCTCCAAAGCCCGCTGCCGCGACTGCCCGTGACATATGCCGTGCAATTTCTGGCAAGCATCGCCCGCGCGGCCGGTGATTACACCCTACTTGAGGCAGCCGAAGAACTTGGGGAGCACCATGGCGCGGGCAGTGACGTCGGACCTTCAATCAATCGCATCAGCGCAATGATCGAGGCACGGCTGGCGCAAACCGCAGTCGTATAACGCGCGGGTTGCCTTCGTGGCGGCACCCATACGAAGACGGGTCTATTCGTCTTGCGGCAGAACTCTCAGCCCTGTTTCGCGAAGTTGCTCACCGGTTGGCTCCGACGGCGCACCCATCATCAGGTCTTCCGCCCGCTGATTCATCGGGAACATGATCACTTCGCGGATATTCACCTCGTCGGCCAGCAACATCACGATCCTGTCAATGCCTGCGGCGCAGCCACCGTGGGGGGGCGCACCATAGCGGAAGGCCGTAGCCAGACCGCCAAAGCGTTTGTCGACCTCTTCGCGTCCATATCCGGCAATCTCAAAAGCCCGGTACATGGTTTCGGGCTTGTGATTTCGGATCGCTCCCGAGACCAGCTCATATCCATTGCAGGCCAGATCGTATTGATAGCCACGCACTGCTAGCGGGTCACCGTCAAGCGCCTCCATCCCGCCCTGCGGCATCGAAAACGGGTTGTGTTCGAAATCAATCGCACCGGTTTCTTCGTCACGAGCGTAGATCGGGAAATCGACGATCCAGGCAAAGGCGAAACGCTCCTTGTCCGACAGGCCCATCTCGTCACCGATAACCACTCTGGCCTTGGCGGCCACACGCTGGAAGCTTTCCGGCTTGCCGGCTAGGAAGAACGCGGCGTCCCCCACGCCAAGATCGAGTTGCTGGCGTATTGCTTCGGTACGCTCTGGCCCGATGTTTTTGGCAAGCGGTCCCGCCGCTTCCATGCCACCATCACCTTCGCGCCAGAAGATGTATCCCATGCCGGGCAATCCCTCTTTCTGGGCGAATGCATTCATCCGGTCGCAGAACTTTCGGCTGCCGCCCTTGGGCGCGGGAATGGCCCGTATTTCCGTGCCTTCCTGTTCAAGGAGCTTGGCAAAGATGGCAAATCCAGAACCTCGGAATTGGTCACTGACGACTTGCATCTCGATCGGGTTGCGCAGGTCGGGCTTATCGGTGCCGTACTTTAGCATCGCCTCGGCAAAGGGTATCTGCGGCCAATGCTGGTCCACTTTCCAATCGCTGCCGAACTCTTCAAAAACGCCAGTCAGCACCGGCTGAACCGCATCAAAGACGTCCTGCTGGGTAACGAAGCTCATCTCAACATCCAACTGGTAGAAGTCGGTCGGCGAGCGATCAGCGCGCGGGTCTTCGTCGCGAAAACATGGCGCGATTTGGAAGTACTTGTCGAAGCCCGATACCATCGTCAGCTGTTTGAATTGCTGGGGTGCTTGCGGCAAAGCATAGAATTTGCCCGGATGCAGCCGAGACGGAATAAGGAAATCCCGAGCGCCTTCGGGCGAGGACGCTGTGATAATCGGCGTCTGAAATTCCGTGAATCCACCGTCCCACATGCGTTTCCGCAAGCTTTGGATCACCTTCGAACGCAGCATGATATTGCCGTGAAGACCTTCGCGGCGCAGATCGAGAAAACGGTACTTTAGCCGCGTTTCCTCGGGGTAATCCTGGTCGCCAAAAACCATCAAAGGCAACTCTTCCGCAGCGCCCAGTACTTCCAGGTCGCGGACGAAAACCTCAATTGCGCCCGTTGGGATTTTCGGATTAACCAGTTCCGGGTCGCGCGCCTTAACTACGCCGTCTATGCGAATGCACCATTCGCTACGTACCTTTTCGACATCCGAAAAAACCGGGCTGTCTGGATCGGCAAGAACCTGCGTCATGCCATAGTGATCACGCAGGTCGATGAACAAAACACCGCCGTGGTCACGGACCCGATGCACCCACCCCGACAGCCGGACGGTATCGCCGACCTCGGCCGCGGTTAGCTCGGCGCAGGTGTGGCTGCGGTAGTTGTGCATGACGGCATTCCCTAGGTTGAAGATCGGCGCCGGGTACACATTGGGCAGACCCGGATGTCAAGTCTGACCGCGTCAAGGGCAAGTACGCGGAAACGTGCGCATTGGCTCGGATTTAGGCACCAACTGGCCATTGATCCGCGAGTATCTTGATTTTTTGCACATGAGACGTGATCTTTTTATGGTCCGGTGCCTTTCGCTGGGGAGCCGAAAGCCGCCGGAACGCGCGTTTTTGAGCGTGACTAGCGGGGGTGAAATTTGATGTGGGAAAAGCTTCTTGACCGTTTCGCCGAAGGCCAGATCAGCGTCGGCAATCTTGAAATACAGTTTCCAAGCGGGGCGAAGAAGTCCTATGGAGATGGCAGCGGCCCAAAAATCTCGGTCTCCATCGCCGATACAGCATCGCTTCGACAGGTTGTCCTTAGGCCCGAGATGGGCTTAGGCGAAGCCTATATGGACGGCCGATTGCGCATAAAAGGCGACGATATCAGCGGCTTCCTTCGATTAATGGTGATTAACATCGGCCAGAGGGGCATCCTGTGGCAGCGCCCGTTCGCGTCCCTGCGTCATGCGGCGCGCCGTTTCCACCAAGCCAACCCGATCTACCAGGCGCGCACCAACGTGGCGCACCACTATGATCTTTCTGCAGGGCTCTATGACCTGTTCCTTGACGCCGACAAACAGTATTCTTGCGCCTACTTCCGAAATCCGGACGATACGCTAGAGACAGCTCAGGCACAGAAAAAGGCCCATATTGCAGCAAAGCTTCGGCTAGAGCCGGGTATGCGCGTGCTGGATATCGGCTGTGGCTGGGGCGGATTGGCCCTTTCCCTTGCAAAGAATCACGGTGTTTCTGTTACGGGCATCACCCTCAGCAAGGAACAGCACAAGATTGCTGTTGCGCGCGCGGCCGATGCGGGCCTTGAAGCCCGGGTCGAATTCAAGATCTGCGATTACAGGAAGGTGACGGGCACCTTTGATCGCGTCGTGTCCGTTGGCATGTTCGAACATGTCGGCGTGCCCAACTATGGAGACTACTTCGGACTTGTCCGAGACAAGCTAACGCCGGATGGAATTGCCCTGATCCACACCATAGGCCGGCGGACGCCGCCGGGCGTGACAAGCCCATGGATCACCAAGTACATTTTCCCAGGCGGCTACGTGCCAGCCCTGTCCGAGGTCATGCAGGCTGTTGAACGCAATGACTTGTGGAGCGCGGATATCGAGGTCTGGCGGCTACATTATGCCGAAACCCTGCGCCATTGGCATGACCGGTTCGTCGCCAATGCCGAAAGGGCCAAGGCGATCTATGATGAGCGTTTTTATCGGATGTGGCGCTTTTATCTGATTGCATCGGAGTTGACCTTCAGGGAATCGCGCCAGGTGGTTTTCCAGCTGCAGTTAAGTCGTAAGGTCGACGCCGTGCCAATCACGCGCGACTACCTCTACGCAGACAGCCGAGACAGTGTCAGCCACGCCGCCGAATAGAACTAGAAGAGGATGTCCGCCAGGATTTGGCCGATCGGATGGGCGGTGGGACCTCCTGGATAAAGGGCAAAGCCAAAAACGATAAGAATCGCCAGCGTTAAATATTGCGCTGGGTGCCATGGCGTCACCCTCGCACGCTGCCGGTCCCGGTTCCGCCTGTCCATTGGTTCGCGCACGCCCGTCCCTGCCTGTTTTGTTGCTTGGATAACCTTCCAAACGCGCAGCACGGGCATTTCCGTCGCGAAGAATTGCGCGAAGTGGAAAATGACCACTAAGGTGTAGTCGAGCCGTTCAAGAAATACGTCCCGCAGGCATGTCTCCAGTCACCCGGCAATACGTCCTGGCTTTCCTGATCGCTACAGTGTTCTGTACGGTGTCGTTATCTGCGTTTTGGGGACGCGTATCACCGGATCTGCTGGCGACATGGATGGCGGCCGAGGCGTTTGCCAATGGGGACTACGGCCTCATCTATCCGCCAGCGGCTGATCTGTTTGAAGTCCGTCCCCCCGATGAGTGGTGGGTATCGCTGGCTGATCGGGGATACACGGGGCCGGTGCTCCCTTACATCTATCCCCCACTCTGGGCGGCGCTATTGGCACCGGCGACTGGATGGGTGAGTTACAGCGTCTTCCAGGAAATAACTTTGGTGATCAATCACGCCGCCTTAATCATAATGATTCTGGCGGCATGGCGTGCAGCGACCCCGAGCACATCACCGGCAATGTATCTTGGGCTTGCCCTGCTGCTTCTTTGTGCCAGCCCGGTCGGCGCCCTCGGGCTTGTCCAGAACCAGCCGCAGATCTTAGTTTCTTGTCTGACCGTACTGGCAATCGAAAGGGCCAAAAACGGCAGCGGCTACGCCGCGGGCGCGGCACTTGGGCTTGCCGCAGCGCTTAAGCTTTCGCCCATATTCCTTTTGCCTGCGATTTGCGTGCTTGGTCGATCACGCCCAATTTTAGCAGGTTTCGTCGTTGTCGGCGGAGGCGCCGGCGTGCTGTCGATTATACTGGCCGGCTGGCCACTACACCGGACATTTCTGGATCTTATCGCGACGATCTCGGCCACGTCGGTAATATCCGGCGCATCCTGGACGCTGACAGCGCTTTGGGCTCAGCTTGGCGATTGGCAAAGCCTCTTGTTTCTTGAGACAATCCCCGGCTCTGGGCGGGAAGACGGCTGGTGGATCCGCCAGCGACCTGTCATGCTTAGCGTCGGGCTTACCGCGCTCGCCTGCGGCGTTGCGGCCGGGGCCGCGATTGCTCTGAAACGCGGCTGGGGCATCTTGGCCATTCCTGCAGCGCTTAGTGCTTTTGCGCTGGCCGCGCCCATCGCATGGTCGTTTCACTACCTCGCACCAGTCGTGTTTTTGCCGGCCATTCTACCGCGCCTCGGCTTGGGCGCTGGACTGGCGACATTGGTTGCAACAGGACTATTGATAAGTTTCCCAGTGCTTTCACTGGCGGCTGCCCTGCCCTATCCCCCGTTGCCCGATCAGGCACTCGGCACCCTGGGCGTCGCCCTTATGGCCGTGGTCTTTCTGGCCCTGGCTAAGGCAGATCCCGCCGGGACAAAATCGGACTGATCTGCCCTTGCGCCCGCCCCCTTCGCCGCTATAACCCGCAGCAATTTGCGTGAAATTTTGGGGGCGGCACATGCCGAAACGTTCGGATATCCGTTCGATCATGATCATCGGGGCAGGACCCATCATCATCGGACAGGCGTGCGAATTCGACTATTCGGGCGCCCAGGCATGCAAGGCCCTCAAGGAAGAAGGATACCGGGTTATCCTGGTCAACTCTAACCCGGCCACCATAATGACCGATCCGGGCCTTGCGGACGCAACCTATATCGAGCCGATTACGCCCGACATCGTGGCGAAAATCATCGAAAAAGAACGCCCCGACGCCTTGCTGCCGACCATGGGTGGCCAGACCGGACTGAATACTTCACTCGCCCTGGAGGAAATGGGTGTACTCGACAAATTTGGTGTTGAGATGATCGGTGCGAAGCGGGCAGCCATTGAGATGGCAGAGGACCGCAAGCTTTTCCGCGAAGCGATGACACGCATCGGTCTGGAGAACCCGCGCGCGACGATTGCGAACACCATGTCCGAATGCATGGAGGCCCTGGAAGACATCGGGCTTCCGGCCATCATCCGGCCGGCATTTACGTTGGGCGGCACAGGCGGCGGCGTCGCCTTTAACCGTGAAGACTACGAATACTACTGTCGGACCGGACTTGACGCGTCACCGGTCAGCCAGATTCTGATCGACGAAAGCCTTCTGGGGTGGAAGGAATTCGAGATGGAGGTCGTGCGAGACCGGGCCGACAACGCGATCATTGTCTGCGCAATTGAAAACGTCGATCCCATGGGCGTCCACACCGGAGACTCGATCACCGTCGCCCCGACCCTCACGCTGACTGACAAGGAATACCAGATCATGCGCAACGGCTCGATAGCTGTCTTGCGCGAAATTGGTGTGGAAACAGGTGGTTCCAATGTCCAATGGGCCATAAACCCCGAAAACGGGCGGATGGTCGTCATAGAAATGAACCCGCGTGTCAGCCGATCATCCGCGCTGGCCTCCAAGGCAACAGGGTTTCCGATTGCCAAGATCGCGGCAAAGCTGGCCGTCGGCTACACGCTTGACGAGCTCGACAATGACATCACCAAGGTGACCCCGGCCTCGTTCGAGCCAACGATCGATTATGTGGTCACCAAGATCCCCCGTTTTGCTTTTGAAAAGTTTCCGGGGGCTGAGCCGGTTCTGTCGACGGCGATGAAATCGGTGGGCGAGGCCATGGCCATCGGCCGGACCGCGCATGAATCGATTCACAAGGCTCTAGCATCGATGGAAACCGGACTGACAGGCTTTGATGAGATTGAAATCGATGGCGCGCCCGAGGAATCCGCTGTTATTAAAGCGCTTTCGAAACAAACGCCGGATCGTTTGCGCGTGATCGCCCAAGCCATGCGACTGGGCCTGATCGATGACACGATTCAGGCTGCGACGGCCTTTGATCCATGGTTCCTGTCGCGGATCCGGGAAATTGTCGACAAAGAAGAAGACCTTAAACGCAACGGTCTGCCATTGACGGAACAGGGGCTGCGTGCGGTCAAGATGATGGGCTTCACCGATGCGCGGCTGGCCAGCCTGACCGGGCGTGACGAAGGCCAGATCCGCCGGGCGCGCCTGCGTTTGGGCGTGACGCCTGTCTTCAAGCGGATCGATACCTGCGCGGCGGAGTTCGAGGCGCAAACCCCCTATATGTATTCGACCTATGAAGTGCCCGCGATGGGGGACGTAGAAGATGAGGCGCGCCCAACCGACGCAAAGAAGGTGGTTATCCTGGGCGGCGGACCGAACCGGATCGGTCAGGGCATAGAATTCGACTATTGCTGCTGTCATGCCTGCTTTGCGCTGACCGCCGCCGGGTACGAGACAATCATGATCAACTGCAACCCCGAGACGGTGTCGACGGACTATGACACTTCGGACAGGCTGTATTTCGAACCGCTTACTTTGGAACACGTACTTGAGATTTTGCGCGTCGAGATGTCTTCGGGAGAGTTGCATGGCGTGATCGTACAGTTTGGCGGCCAAACGCCGTTGAAACTGGCGCGCGCGCTAGAGGCTGAGGGCATCCCGATACTGGGCACCACGCCGGACGCAATCGACTTGGCCGAAGACCGCGAAAGATTTCAAACACTGGTCAATGAGCTTTCGCTGAAGCAGCCGCGAAATGCCATTGCCACAACAGATGCACAGGCATTTGCCGCGGCCGAAGCCATTCGATTTCCTTTGGTAATTCGACCCTCCTATGTGCTGGGCGGACGGGCGATGGAAATTGTGCGCGATATGCCGGCGCTAGAGCGCTATATATCTGACGCCGTACTCGTTTCGGGTGACAGTCCGGTTCTTCTCGACAGTTATCTGGCCGGGGCCGTCGAGGTTGACGTCGACGCGCTGTCCGATGGGACTGATGTGCACGTGGCCGGTATCATGCAGCATATCGAAGAGGCAGGCGTGCACTCGGGCGACAGTGCCTGTTCTCTTCCACCCTATTCCCTGTCTACCAGGATCATCAAAGAACTGCGTGTGCAGACCGAAGCGCTTGCCAAGGCCCTTAAGGTCGTGGGCCTGATGAACGTTCAGTTTGCCATCAAAGACGATGAGGTCTTTCTGATCGAGGTCAACCCACGGGCCAGCCGCACGGTTCCCTTCGTTGCCAAGGCCGTCAATAGCCCCATCGCTTCGATTGCGGCGCGGCTGATGGCAGGCGCCAAACTGGGGGATTTTGACCTCGTCGATCCAGATATTGGCACATTCGCCGTCAAAGAGGCGGTCCTGCCCTTCGCGCGGTTTCCTGGTGTTGACACATTGCTTGGGCCAGAAATGCGCTCGACCGGTGAGGTGATGGGCGCAGATCCCGATTTCTACCGCGCGTTTCACAAGGCTCAACTTGGCGCAGGGATGGTCTTGCCCGATCAGGGCGCGGTTTTCCTTTCGATCCGGGACGCCGACAAGACGCCCCAGTTGGTCGAGACCGCGCAGTCGCTGGTGGATCTCGGGTTTTCGATCGTGGCCACACGGGGAACGGTTGCGTTTCTTGAAGGCCATGGGATCGCTTGCGAAGTTGTGAATAAGGTCTACGAAGGCCGCCCGAACATCGTGGACACGATGAAGAATGGCGGCATTCAACTGGTGATGAACACGACAGAAGGCGCGCAGGCGGTCGAAGACTCTCGCTCGATGCGCAATGTGGCTTTGATGGACCGTATTCCGTACTTCACGACCCTTGCCGCGAGCCATGCTGCGGCACTGGCAATGAAGGCATCGCGGGAAGGGGATTTAGAGGTTCAGAGCCTTCAGGCCTGACGTTGCTGGCGCCTCGACACTAGAAACGGCCCGGTAGCGTAGGTTATCACTACAAACGCCGTAGACCCCAACATGTGGCAAAGCTCTAGGTTCCGTCGTCGTAGCTGAGCCCGTTCGCGCCCCTTGGCCACACGAAGTGGTTCATCGACCAAGAGACGTTGCTGAGATCGATACCAATTTGTACGCCTTCCGGAATCGGGGTCGAATAGGGCGTGAAGACTTCAAACAGAATGACATGGGCACCGTCGCCCAGTGTCGGTAAGAGGTAGTTCGCCAATTCATCTTCTTCGAGTTCGTATTCAAGTTTCTCGCCTGGTCCGCACTCGGTACAGGGTTCATCGAGAGATTCTGGCGCAGAAAGCGACCACGTGACTTCGTAGAAACCATCATTGGCGGCATATCCGCTGGTGGTTGGCGGATCGAGAGGGTCATCTTCGAGATAGTCGAGCCTGCTTACACGGATCACAGAGCCTGCAGGCGCTGTTGTGAAGGACTCATAGAGTTGCTGCAGTTGGGTCATCTTGTTGTCGTCGATGAATTCGTAGCGCGCGACAATGTCCGAGACGGTGTACATCGCCTTTGATGCGCGCACGAACTGCAGATAGGCGTGAAACGATGCAAAACCGATGCCGAGGACGCCCAGCAGCACCGGAAAGATCAAAAGGAACTCGACCGTGACCGTGCCGTCTTCTGATCGTGCTCCCCTGCGCAGCAGATTTCTTAACTTCATCACAACCTTCCAATCCACCTAGTAAGGCTCGTGCAGGAAAGCGGTCTTCGACCGCACCGCGAACCCGCCGCTTTCATCAAGCGCCAACAAATTCGCAAGTCCAAAATTGTGAAGGAGTGGATCCACGATTGCACAGATCTTGATGACAACGATCTGCGACGTGTTACCTGGATTGAATCCGTCCGCCGGATTGAACTCTTCAAGTTCTTCCGCTGTCGCCGTACGGTCAAGGCAATCGGCTGGCGCCGGATCGACTGTTTCACCTGCGGAAAGGATCTCGGTCGACATGACAAGGTTCGTAGAGCAGTTACTGACGACACCTGTATAGTTGCAGATCCGGTCGCGCAATTCGTCGTAGGTAATGCCGTCGAGGTTGCCCAAACGAACGTCACGCATGGCCATGTCCACGCCGCGCTCGACCATCATGTATCGCGTCATCAACAAGCCCGCTTCGACCCCCGCGAAGATGATCGCGATGTAAAGTGGAAACAGGATGGCGAACTCAACCGTGGAATTGCCGCTTTCGTCCACGGCTTTTCTGCGCAGTAGGCGTCTGAAAAAAGTCATCAACCCACCCTCAGTTCGTCAGCCGAAGCGTGTTGATCTTCGCGGCGATGTCGCTGAAGGCGTCCGACAGCGTATCCGACGTGGCCAAGTAACGGTCGTCATCGTAGGTCGCGCAGTAATCCAGCACGAATGCTGCGCGCGTGTCGTTGGTGGTCTCTGCTGCCGATGCCGGTGCCGTAAAGTCCGGGTCGTCCAGCCCGGCAATGTTAAACCCGATCGTGAAGACGCGCACATTCGGTCCGCCGTTCTCGCTTTGCGCCTTCATGAAACCGCACACGTTTTCCACATGCTGGAGCGCTTGAGCAGAAGACCAACGGCTCAGTTGGGCACCCTTGATGTAGGTCGTGGCATGGGCCGGATCGACTGTAACGTTACCGCTGTTGCGGACGATGTTTTTGCGGTCGATCGAATAGTTGGGGATGCCGAGATAGAATTCATCATTCGGCGACGCCCAATAGTCGGCCAGCAGACCGTCTTCACCCACCGCCGATGTCATGTGTGCGATGACCGCGGCCTTGTCGTCTTCGCTCGCAAAACCGTCTCTTTCTTCAAGGTCCGCAACCGTACCCGAAATCATGTCGTCCTTCAGACTGCTCAGGTTGGTGATCTCACCATCGGTTAGAAACACGATGTATTTTTCGGCGCCCGAGTCGCCGAAATCACGCGGCCAACCTTCAAACTCAGTCTCGACTTCGCCGTCTTCGATCAGTTCGTCTGCAATCGAACGGGCGTTCGGAGAAAGTGCAAATAGGGCCCATTTCATCGCCATGTCGATGCCGGTGCCACCGTACATCGGAAGCGTGTTAATGGCGCCTTGCAACTCTTCGATATTGTTCGAATAGGCGACAATGCCGCCGTCAGATTCCGGGCAGTTGCCCCAGCGCACCATGCCGGTGTTGCCCGGGAACCTGCCGTACATCTTGAACCAGGGCTGAATGGTCATGGCGCTGTCAAAGTCGATATCGGCCACGGAGCCGCTGTCGAAGTCGGCACTGTCGAACTCTGGACACACCGGAAAGCCCGCAAGATCTTCGTTGATCCAGCTTGGCAAGTTGTCCGCGTCGAGGTTCATGTAGGGCTGGAAATCACCGGCGTTCACCGTCCCGGCAAACGGAACAAGCGTTATCGATGTCGCCTCTTCCGTTTCGGCATTGAGAATGCGCTCGATGAAATCGTTCGCGGCCGTTTGCATACCATAATACTTCGATGTTCCAGTGGCCGAGTCGTTACCGTCCATCGAAAGCGAGATGTCGAGCACTATCGCAACTTCAACCGATTTGCGCGACTGAGTGGCGTTCGAGGCGACTTGAACGCCCATGTCACGGATACCCATCAGGTGCAGAAAATGGGTGTCAAACTTGACTTCGGCGGTTGCGGCAATGGTGCGTTCGGCGACGCCTTCATCAAACCATGTTTCATCGTCGGGAAAGCGCACGACGTTCACGATCGGTGCACCCGATACGCCGTTCCATTTGGCGGAGTTGGCGATAAATTCATTGACGACGACGACCGGGTCCTCGTCTTGGCTGAAGGCGGTCGCGGCCAGCAGGCCCCGGTCAAGCGCATTTTGGAGTTCGGCGCGATAGAGCTCATGACGCATGTAATCCACGCCCATACCCGCAGCGGCCAGAAACATCAGAAAGACGAAAACGGAAAAGACCAGAAGACTGCCATCTTCTTCTTTTACAAACCGTCGGTAAAGCTTCACGATCCGCATCATAACCAACCACCTTTCACCGCCCTGCACGGCGGACATCATCACCCGGAGCATTCACTAAGTTGAGAATCAGGCAAAAATTTGACGATGCGGGCTGTATATTGGTTAATGGGCCTCGGCGTAACGCACCAATATTCAAAGGTTTTGCTGGATTTCGCTTGCGTAAGCAGCCACAAGGCTGGCCGCGACCTAGGTCCGGTCTGCAAACATCACGAAGGATTGACCAATCGCCCGGTGGCAACTGGCCGCTCGAGCCATCGATTTTCTGTCATAGCTTTTCACTGTTTCGCTCGCGCATCGAATGGTACGGGCCAAGCATAAGATCCCGGCAAAGCCCACATATTTGCAAACTAGTCAAACGCGCTGAAATCGTTTTAAATATATGATTAAATTTACTTTATTTTGAGATTGCCGCTTGGAACGCGGTCAACGCTAAGCGAAGCTCTCGCGCCAGGTCGGGCGTTTTCAATTGACCGGTTTCCGTATCGAAGTGCTCCGCAAAGGGACCGAAGTTGAACTGGCCGGTCAGATTTGCACCGAAGAATGGCGCTGCTTCGACAACGGTACGCAGAACGTTTTGTCCACCACGCCCTCCGACGGAAGTCGCCATGGCGAGAAGCGGTTTGTTCTGATAAATTTTCATATCGATCCTGCTGGCCCAGTCGAAAACGTTCTTAAATGCCGCCGTATAGCTGCCATTGTATTCCGCAAAGGACATAATCAAACCGTCGCTGGCCCCAATCCGGTCGTAGAATTTCTGCGCGGCTGGCGGAATACCCTGCGCCTGCCGCTCTGGGCTGAACACCGGCATGTCATAGTCATTCAGGTCCAAAACATCGATCATGACCGAGGCCGCGAGTTCATCCCGCAAAATCTCCGCCGCATGAACCGCGAGACGTCTGTTGATCGAGGTTGTGCTGTTCGTGGCCGCAATCACAAGAACATTTGAAACCGACATTTTAGCTGGTCCTCTGGTGTGGAAAGGCGGCCCCAAAAGGCGCCAAGATGTTGAAGGTGGTAATGAATCTCTACCTTAGGAGAAAGCTCCGGGCGACTGTGCGTGCGCCGGTTCGTAAAGCAACATCAGCAGATTAAGAGACTTCCAACGCAATTGTACAATGCGGCATATTTCGGCATAAGGGGGCGGATAAGCCCGGGGACTGTTCCGAAATGAAACCAATGGGGCTCGAACAAAATTACGCACGAGCGGGGCAAGTTCGCGTCACCGAAAATTTACTTAAACAATTAATCCATAAGCAATACCGATAGTCTAGGTTGCCACCGGCAAGAAGACCTTCGGCCTCGAGGTGCGCGTGCCAGATTTCTTAAACGGACTGTTCTTCAGCGAAATCCTCGCGGACAACGCAGGTGGCAGCGCTATTAATGTCAACGGTCAAGGCGGGGCCAACAAGCAAGACGAATATGTTGAGATCCAAAACAGCACGGGATCCGCAATTGACCTTGCCGGTTACCAGCTTTGGTCGGATCAGAACGGGCTCTTGCATACATTCGGATCCGGTGATCAGATCCCGGCGGGCGGTACGGGCACCGTTGTCGGGACATACACAGACCCGCCTGCCGGATTCTTCGGGGCCAATGGGAACAACAACGCCGCTGGCGGAAACGGCGGGTTCCTCGAAGATGGTGAGGGCGGTAAGTTCGACACCATCTTTCTGGTCGACCCGGCGGGCAACTATATCCAACTGTCCTACGGCGCACCGCCGCGTGATCCCGCCGGGTTGCCTGCCGGATTTCCAACAGGCGGGACGTTACAGGGCGGCGGAGAGCAACTCAATTCGAGCGCGCCGAACGCAGTTTCTATACTGCGCGACGCCGACGGAGGTCTGGTCGAAGGCACGCCAACCCCCGCAGCACCAGGCTTCGTTTGCTTTGCGGCGGGAACGCGGATTCTTACTGTTGATGGTGAGATCCCGGTTGAAGACCTTAAGGTCGGACAGTCGGTTGAAACACTGGACGATGGCCCACATCCGATCCGCTTGATCGTCAAACGTCGCCTCGACTTCAGTCGCGGTCACGCAAAGCACAAGCCGGTCGAATTCAAACCGGGCAGTCTGGGGCCGAACCTGCCTACATCGTGCCTTGTGGTCTCACCGCAGCACCGCATTCTATTGCGGCTTGGCGATGAAGAGTATCTGGTCGCGGCAAAGGGCCTAACCCACCGGAAGGGCATCCGGGTGAAGGACGGGTGCAGGGCTGTGACCTACTACCACCTGATTTTCGACCAGCACCAGATCGTGTTCTCAGAAGGGGCCGCAACGGAGTCGTTTTTTCCCGGTCCGCAGGCGATGGGCGTAGTAGACCGAGAAATCGCTAAAGAGATCATAGAATTCTTCCCAAGCCTTTCCGATCAGGCGCCAGACAATGTCGCCATACGCGCCCGGCCGAGCATGCGGCCTTCGCAGGCCAGACGCGCGATTTCCAGAACCGGCGTGATCGGGTCGGTCAGCCTGGCAGGTCAAGCGGCAACCAAATAGCTGCATATTTTTGCGGCCAAGACACGGTGGAGTACCTTTTCTGAACCAGTCAGATGATACGTTGAGGACATGGATGAGGCCGCCGGTTTTCCGATCACAAGGTGCGGAGTCGCACACGTAAACCGCGAATACGTCAGGGCTGGTGAGATCGATCCGGCAGAGCTTGTGGCTATCACCGATATCACCGAAAAGGTCGCCGGTCAGATGGACGCTACACGAGCGCGGATCGATCATGCCGTGAGCGTAGCCGCCAGTTCATCAATGCCTAATCCGGCCCCTCAGCAACTAAAGGAACGCCAATCGCAACAAGTACAGATCAAGGCTGAACGAAACCGTCACGCTGCCGTTCTTTGTGAGTTACTCCATGACCGAACGAACTACCGACTCATGCGGCGCGGGTTGGAACCCTTGGCCAAGAAGATTTTCACACCCGTCAGAAGCGCAATGAAGGCAGCCAACGAGTTGGAGGTGCCAAGGAAGAATGCCTTGAAACTGCGTGATCAGGTCAGGGACAACTTCGCTGCGCGGGAACGCCGCGAGGTTTGAAGAAAGTATGGAACTCGCCCTGCGATTCCTTTCAAGGCCTTGGAAAATATACAAAAATGGAAATTATGCGGTGCGCTAGACAGTCTTGAGGCTGGCGTTTTCTGAGCCGCTCAAGTTCACACTAGAAGGTGTGTATGGAGCACCAAAAACCACCTTAACCTTCAGGGTGTTAGGAGGTTTTTCCGGAAAAAAGTGCGAAATGGTGCTGCAGGGGAGGATTGAACTCCCGACCTCATCCTTACCAAGGATGCGCTCTACCACTGAGCTACTGCAGCACTGTGCAGGGTCATATCACCCCTTGTCTTCCCTCATCAACGGAGTGGCACAGCTACCACACCGAAATTTCACCCCGAGGCGCACCCGCCTAACCTAAACTTTTGTTATCCAATAGCTATTTCGAACACGTGCGACCTTAACAAGGGTACGTTCTACTAATAGGCTGCTGCGGCCTGCCGAGATGGCGGGTGATTAGACGCAATCCTGCATCTAGGCAAGCGCTATCTGGACCGAGCCAATCGGCTGCGATAAACCGTCGACACATGAAAAAATCGAGTGGAAAATCTTCGTCCGGTGGGACTGCGAAACCCCGTGAAGACAGGCTGAAGTCGGCGTTGAAGGCCAACCTTGCCCGGCGCAAGGCGCAGGTAAAGGCGCGCGCACAGACGGATGAAGAACAAAAAGGCAAAAGAGGCGGATGAATGGATTCAATATCGATCAGGGGTGGCGGTGAACTGGCGGGTGAGATCCCGATCGCGGGGGCTAAAAACGCCTGTCTGACGCTCATGCCAGTGACGCTTTTGTCGGATCAGCCATTAACGCTGACCAACGCGCCGCGCCTTGCGGACATCAAGACGATGTCGCTTTTGCTGCAATCACTGGGAACCGAGGTATCGGCCCTTCAGGACGGCCGGGTTCTGGCGCTGTCGTCGCATGGGGTCAATAACCTGACGGCAGACTATGACATTGTCCGTAAGATGCGGGCGTCCATTCTGGTTCTCGGCCCACTTTTAGCCCGCTACGGCGAGGCTGTCGTCTCGCTGCCCGGCGGTTGTGCGATCGGTGCGCGACCCGTTGATCTACACTTAAATGCCATGGAGGCACTGGGGGCGGAGATCGATCTGCGCGACGGCTATGTGCACGCTGCGGCACCGAAAGGATTGACTGGCGCCGAAATCATTTTCCCTTTCGCCTCAGTCGGTGCGACCGAAAATGCTCTGATGGCCGCGACGCTGGCCAAGGGCAACACGATCCTGAAAAACGCGGCCCGCGAGCCCGAGATCGTCGATCTCGCCCGCTGTCTGCGCCGCATGGGCGCACGGGTTTCGGGCGAAGGAAGCCCCGAAATTCACATCGAAGGCGTCACAGATTTGGGCGGTGCGACCCATGAGGTCGTGGCCGACCGCATTGAAATGGGAACCTACATGCTGGCCCCTGCGATTGCTGGAGGGTCGATTGAATTGATTGGCGGACGCGCCGACCTGCTGACGTCATTTGTCACAAAGATTGCCGAGGCGGGCATCGAGGTTGAGCCCACTGACAGGGGCTTGCGCGTTTCGCGCTCCAACGGCCGTGTCGGCGCGATTGATGTTGTTACCGAGCCATTTCCGGGCTTCCCGACTGATCTGCAGGCGCAGATGATGGCATTGATGTGTACCGCCAACGGAACGAGCCATCTCGAAGAACGCATTTTCGAGAACCGCTTCATGCACGCACCTGAACTGATGCGCATGGGCGCGCAGATTGACGTTCAGGGTGGTACGGCGACGGTCACAGGCATCGAGAGGCTAAAGGGCGCCCCGGTCATGGCAACTGATTTGCGTGCGTCGGTTTCGCTGATCCTGGCTGCGTTGGCGGCCGAGGGCGAAACCATCGTCAACCGGGTCTATCATCTGGACCGTGGATACGAACGTGTCGAAGAAAAGCTGGGCGGCGTCGGAGCGGTAATCGAACGGGTCGCCGAATGACCGACGACGCGCGCTTCGAAGACGGGGCGGTCCGGCCTTTGCGCCTTGCAGCGGCCGATGAAGAGGATCTGAGGATCGTATCGACCCTCGTGCAAGATGCCGTTCTGCCTGTCGAAGAGATCTCTTGGAAGCCTTCTGCGCGGTGTTTTGTGATCCTCTTGAACCGCTTCCGCTGGGAAGACGAAGAAAACGCCCGAAAACGCGGACGAGCGTTTGAAAGAGTGCAAAGCGTGCTTGCATTCGAAGACGTGGAGAAGGTCGAGGCGCAGGGTGTCGACCCAAAAGAGAAAGACACGGTACTGTCCATTCTCGGAGTTAGTTTTAAGCCGGGCGAAGACGGCGCCGGCACGGTCGAGTTGGTGCTTTCCGGCGATGGTGGTCTCCGACTGACGGTTGAGGCGATTAATGCCACGCTGACGGACGTAACGCGACCTTACGTTGCGCCATCGGGACAGGTGCCCGACCACGGGCCCGACTAGCGGTTTCAAACTTATCCCGCTTGAGACCCCTTACCGTGGCCGCTATGTCGGCGCAGGAGTAAGCAATGCCCAAGTACCTCGACACATCGGACCGGACGTTTTCGTCTGATTTCCGCGCGTTGTTGGACGCAAAGCGCGAAGAATCCCGCGATGTCGATGATGCTGTGGCGGCAATTATCGAAGACGTAAGACTGCGCGGTGACGACGCGCTCATTGAATTGACGGCCAAGTTTGACCGGTTGTCACTTACGCCGGAGACGCTGGCAGTTTCGGAAGGCGAAATTGATCAGGCTTGCGCCGGAGTTGATCCGAAAGAGCGTGCTGCGCTTGAAGTCGCCGCACGTCGTATCCGCGCCTATCACCAACGCCAGAGACCCGAAGACGCCAGTTGGACAGACGAAAGCGGCGCGATGCTCGGGTGGCGCTGGCGACCCATAGAAGCAGCCGGACTTTATGTACCGGGCGGTCTCGCTTCCTATCCTTCTTCGGTCCTGATGAATGCAATCCCGGCGGAGGTTGCCGGGGTCAAGCGGTTGGCAATCGCTGCGCCGACACCGGACGGCATCACCAATCCGCTCGTTTTGCTGGCGGCGCGGCTGTCCGGAGTAAAAACCGTCTACCGTTTCGGTGGCGCCCAAGCGATTGCCGCGCTTGCTTATGGTACCGCCTCTGTGGCGAAGGTCGACAAGATTACCGGCCCCGGAAACGCCTATGTGGCGGCCGCGAAAAGGCGCGTCTTTGGCAAGGTCGGCATCGATATGGTCGCTGGCCCGTCCGAAATTCTGGTCGTTGCAGACCGCAACAACAATCCGGACTGGATTGCACTCGATCTGCTCAGTCAGGCCGAACACGATGACAGCGCTCAATCCATTCTGATCACCGACGATAAGACCTTTGGCGCGGCGGTTGCGAACGCTGTAGATTTGCGCTTGCAAAGCCTCAAGCGTCGGGCAATCGCCGGTGCCAGCTGGCGCGACTTTGGTGCAATCATCAACGTGCGCACGCTTGACGAAGCGGTTGAATTGACGGACCGCATCGCCCCGGAACATCTGGAGATCTGCGTCAGTGACGCCGAGGCGTTCGCCGATCGCGTGTCGCATGCCGGTGCGATCTTCCTCGGCGCATGGACACCTGAAGCGATCGGTGACTATGTAGGTGGTCCCAACCACGTATTGCCCACGGCGCGTTCCGCCCGCTTTTCATCGGGTCTGTCCGTCATGGATTTTGTGAAACGCACAACCATCGCAAGGATGACGCCGACTGCTCTGCGCGCGATCGGACCGGCGGCCGAGACACTGGCGGGATCCGAAGGGCTAGAGGCCCACGGCTTGTCAGTGCGCGCCCGGCTGGACAGCTTGAACGAAGGCGCGGCTGACTGATGCGCCTGATCGAAATCAGCATAGATGACCGGGCGCTTCCCGCCGCCACGCCTGAAATCGAACAAGAGCGCCGCGTCGCGATATTCGACCTTCTGGAAGACAACAATTTCGCGTTGCCAGCCCGCGGGGACGCCGCGCAATCCCCGGGACCATTCCGCCTGACAATCGCTATCCGCGATGGCCGCCTGGTTTTCGATATCGCAGAAGAATCGGGCGACAAGGCCGTAGAGTTTCACCTTTCGCTGGGTCCGTTCCGCCAAGTGGTGAAAGACTATTTTCAGATCTGTGAATCCTACTTTGATGCCGTGAAACGCATGCCGCCCGGACAGATCGAAGCAATCGACATGGCCCGCCGCGGAATACACAACGAAGGCGCAAAGGTCCTGCAAGAACGTCTGCAAGGAAAGGCCGATGTGGACATGCCCACGGCGCGACGCCTGTTTACCCTGGTCTGCGTTTTGCATTTCGGGGGGTGAGGATGAACGAGGATCTACCCTCGTCGGTTCTGTTCTGCTGTGATCATAACGCTGTCCGATCCCCGATGGCCGAAGGCATGATGAAGAAATTTTACGGACAAGACGCATATGTCCAAAGCGCCGGCGTAAAGAATGATCTTCAAATTGATGGATTTGCCATTGCAGTCTGCGCAGAGATAGACATTGAGCTTTCCAAGCACCGCGTGCGTTCTTTCGATGAGATGGAGCAATGGGGCGATGATCTGACGGGTTTCGATCTGATCGTTTCGCTTTCGCCTGCAAGCCAGAGACGCGCGCTGGAACTGACCCGCGTATTCCACCTTGATGTGGAATACTGGCCCATACTGGATCCAACCGGCCTAAGCGAAAACCGCGAAGACAACCTGCGCCGCTACCGCGAAGCGCGCGACCAAATCAGGGAAAGGATTCTGGTACGTTTTGGTCAGCCGACCGCCCTTTGAACGATAGAGCTGCGCCCCGTCGTAGCGTTGCAATATTGAAGTGACATCTCAAACCCCACCGGTTTGGCACCCTTCGAAGGCGGCACGTCACCACAAACCCTGTAACGAATGCGCCTTGCCGCAACCTCCGGCCCAAAGACAGGGATGCGGAGGTGTCGCAGATTTAGCGCACATTTGACCAGCCGATCCAAAGACTTCTACCAGGCAAGATGCACGCGCCTTTTCAGCAACCGCCACCAGCGGCACAAGCCCCGTTCGGCCAGTTGGCCCTTGAATCTCAGCGCGTTTAGGCGCATTTAACCGGCGCCCGCAAACCGGCGGGCATGCAATTAGGAGATCCCATGGCCAAGGAAGAACCCCTCGAATTTCCCGGTGTCGTCAAGGAACTCCTGCCGAATGCGACATTCCGGGTCGAGTTGGAGAATGGCCACGAGATAGTCGCGACGATGGCAGGAAAGATGCGCAAGAACCGGATTCGCGTTCTGACCGGGGACAAGGTGCAGGTTGCGATGACGCCCTATGATTTGACGAAGGGTCGGATCAACTATCGCTTCAAGTAGGCTTTGAAACTGGTCCTGGCATCCGCCAGTCCCCGCAGACTGGAACTGTTGAGGCGTATCGGCTTCGAACCGGCCTCTGTCCGACCGGCAGATATCGACGAGACGCCGCTTCCACGAGAGCTCCCCGCCGCCTATTGCCTGCGTGTTGCGATGGAAAAAGCGCATGCCGTAATCGCAGAGGCGGACGAAGCGGTTCTGGCGGCCGACACCACTGTCGCGCTTGGGCGGCGCATCCTCGGCAAGGCGGGTGATCAAGATGAAGCGCGCCAATTTCTTCTCGCGCTCTCGGGGCGCCGTCATGTTGTGGTCTCCGCCGTTGTGGTTCGGCGTGCCGACCTTGTGCGGCATCGCGTCGTCAAAACGACTGTGAAGATGAAGCGGCTGTCTGAGGATGAACTCCAAGTCTACCTCATCCGGGGCGAGTGGCAGGGCAAGGCAGGTGCCTACGGAATTCAGGGACAGGCCGAAGCACTGATCCCTTGGATCAGGGGATCCTACTCGGCCGTTGTCGGTCTGCCCCTTGCCGAAACCAAGGTCCTTTTAGAGAGCTTTGGCTTGCCACCCATGGCACCCGTTAAATGAAAGGGCGCCAGATCATCCTCGGCCATCAGAAACGCCGCGAGATCGCCGTACTGTTGGTAAACGGCCGGATTGAGGATTGTTTTGTTGATCCGACTGAGGCCAAAGGCCCCATACCCGGCGCAATCCTGCGCGCAAAGGTCGGCAGGCCGGTAAAAGGCCAGGGAAGCGTCTTTCTTGAAACGCCACTTGGGACGGCCTTTCTAAGGGGTGCAAAGGGCCTTGGGCCGGGCCAAATGATCACCGTTCAGGTGACTGCCTTGCCAGAGCCGGGCAAGGCCTTTCCCGTGACAACAAGGCTTTTGTTCAAGGGACGCGCCGCAATCATCACGCCGCACGCGCCAGGGATAAACCTGTCGCGGTCGCTGAGTGGTGATGTTGAACGTCTGAGACTGCATGACGCGGCCACAACCGCCATGGAGGGCTCTGAGCATGGGCTTATCATACGCAGCGCCGCATCGGAATTGGAGACCGATGAAATCGCGTCAGAGGTCACAGAACTTAGGCGGGTTTCCAAGCAGGTCCTGGCGGAAGTTGGAGATGTGCCCGAAATCCTTTTGGCCGGGCCAACGTCCCATGAACTTGCTTGGCGCGAATGGTCAAAACCGGTGGCGGATGCAGTGACCGAGAATGCCGACGGACACGATAACGCGGAAATCATAGAGCAGTTGGCAGAAGCCGCAGCCGTCCGGCAAAACCTGGGCAAATACGGCGCTTTCGCCTTCATCGAACCGACCCGCGCCATGGTGGCCGTGGACGTCAATACCGGCCCCGATACGTCACCGGCGGCGACCCTTAAGGCCAATTTGGCCATTGCCGAACACCTGCCAAGACTGCTCCGCCTACGTGGCCTTGGGGGGCAGATCGCAATCGATCTCGCTCCGCTTTCAAAACGCGACAGACCGAAATTTGAATCCAGTCTACGGCAGGCGTTTAGGCAGGATCCGGTCGAGACCGCCCTTGTGGGATGGACTGGGCTCGGGCATTTTGAACTTCAACGCAAACGCGAACGTGTCCCCGTCCTGCTTTAGGAAGTGCCGATGTCCTGCCCTATCTGCGCCAAACCCGCTGAGAAAGCCTATCGGCCGTTTTGCTCGCGCCGTTGCGCAAATGTGGACCTCGGGCATTGGCTTGGTGAGACCTACCGCATGCCGGTCGAAGAAGAACCGGCCGAAGACGCAGTTCCGCACGACCTATCGGACCAGCCCTCGCGACATTGAAATTTTGGCTTTTTAAGCTGGACACCCGCACGGAGCACCCCTAGAAGTTTGCGACCCAGCGCAACAGCGCGCACGCCCGGGTAGCTCAGGGGTAGAGCAGTGGACTGAAAATCCTCGTGTCGGTGGTTCGATTCCGCCCCCGGGCACCACTTAAATAACTGAAAAATATGATAAATTACCGAATTTGCGGCTTGCCATTTACGGCCGCATATGTCCGTGGGTGCCGATTGGGTGCCCACGTAACGCTTGGCATCCAATGACTCGGCAACAGAAGTTATTGCGGCTCGGCTTGTTTCCGTTGGTTCATTGGTTTCAGGATGTAGCGTTGAATGAGACTAGGTTGTATGGACGATCGCCCAGACCGTCCCTGATAGCTCGCTCCTTTTCAGAAGTTGCGATCAAGATCTGATGTTGATCCGGTCTGACCTTGGCCGACTCTTGAAACAAGCTGGTAAGGTTCACTGGATCGGCAGCTTGCTGCCCTGGTTCATCAAACACCACTAGCCCTGCGTGATTGGTGTCATAGACGCCATCTAGCTCTAGCAGAGAGAGGTAGTATGACCACTTTAGGCGAATGCCGTCACTGGCAGATGCTTCGAAGCCGATGTCCTTCTCAATTTCTCCGTCGGAATCCTTATCAAATACCAGCACCTGTGGTCTGAAATTATCACGGGCTAAGGTGATTTCTGAGGGAGGAAAGGAATGGAAATCAAACGTTTTCAAATGGCGCTGTACGAGAGACTGAAGGCGTGAGATCTTATTCTTGTCTTCCAAGGAAAAGTCGTCGCCACTTCGCAGCTCCTTAAGTCGGGATGATAGCTTTGCCCATTCTTTTGCTATCGCGACTAGTTCGTCTACGAGGCCATCCGCGCGCTCCTGCATGTCTTCCCACTGACCCAAACGCGCCTGCCAGCGAACTGACCGTTCAATTGTTGTTCTGCTCACGCTAGATGCCGGGCGAACAAGCGCACGTTTCAGGCTACGCAGCTCGCTTTGCGCTTCTTTGTAGTCTTGCTCGATGGAACGACCTCGCACACGAAGCTCCCCAAGCCTCTCTTCGGTTGCCGCTAATGCCGACTTGTACATGAGCTGCTGCGACTTGATGAAAGCAATGTTCTCGTCCAAAGCCATCGCGCCGGAGGAGCTCGGAGGAAGCAATTCTTGCGTCAAGTGTTGGTGGCAGGTCGGACAGCTTTCGAAAGCCACTGCATCGGATACTTCTGATCCAAGGGACATCAGTTTTTTCGTGTCTTGATGTCGCTTAAGATCAATATCCAGCACCTCAAGGCGCTTTTTCAAAGCTCTATTTTCCTCAAGAACCGTTCGAAACTCAGTCCGAGCGACCTCGAACATTGCTCCAAGTTCATCATACTGGAGTTGAGCTTCTTCGAGGGCCTTTTGCGTACTAGCTTCGGCTTCCTCCGTCGACACAAGCTCTATGCTATTTAGCTCTTCTATTTCTTCCTGTAGTTCCTTGGTGGCAGCACTCAATGACAACCACTCTCCATCCATGAAGACTTCCAAGGAAGTATCTGCTTGATGCGAGAATTCGGCTGTAGGCGTTTTGGGCACGCCAGTAAATCGTATGAGGTCCACGCCACCTCGCTCCAGTGCCCGTCGCTGCTCCGTCCAGTCGCTTTCAAGTGCACTGATGCGTTTGTTGAGTTCAGCCCTCTCCCTGCGCACCTTTCCGGCGTCGAGGTTCAGAACAAATTCAAGGACTCGTCTGTTGATGTCCTGTATTCGGAAATGCGTTGGCAAAGGCCCTTGGACAGTTGACCAGCCACGCTTTTGCTCAACAAAGAACATAGGGAATAGTGTTTCGAGATATAGTGGACATTCTGCTCCATCAAATCTCGGCACATGAGGCAATTCCCATCCTAAGAAATTGGCTAGGTAGTGGTGGAAGCCGCTTTCCCTAGTTGCTGACCCTGGATCATGAACGAAGAAGTCCCGTTGCTTTGCCCTTGCCGAACCTTTGCCATCAGCTTCGTCCTTTGACCAAGTCGAAATGAGCTTCGGGTCGGCATCTCCTACTATGTTTCGCCGAATGCGAAGCCTACCTCCTTCATGATTACTAATTTCAATCTCAACATAGGACTGAAGCACTTCCTCATAGGGATCATCCTTGGCTGCATGAATTCGTTCACGCATTGCGAACGGCAACGGCACGGACAAATTCGCACTTAGTGAACGCTCTAGACCCAACACATAGATAATTGCCTGCAGGCAAGTGGATTTTCCGGAGGTGTTGTCCGCTTGTACGATGTTAAGCCCAGACGAAAAATTTAGGTCGACCCCATAAACTGTATCTGCAGTAATCGATCTAAGCTTAAGTGCGCAAACCTGCATCATGACGGGGCCTTGTTCGCAAGTAGAATCTGGGTAACAAAGCCTTCCGTTATCTTTTTCGAGAACTCCTTGAGAAACGTCTTTTCGGCTATGAAGCTGTCGACGTCATTCTCAAGTATTTTTGCGAATTCCTTGCCTCGGTCAGTAAGACAAATCGAAGCTTTACCGTTCGCTACTCGCCACTCGGCAAGTTGTGCGCCAGTCATTAAGTCGACATTCCTTCCAAATGCAGGCTCGACTCGCATTCGCCACTCAATCATCGCTGTGTCGCCATTAATGATTTTACCCAGCTTTTGTCGCGACTTCTCGGAGCGAAGTGCATCATTCAATAGATTGAGCTTCGCTAACGAGGCTTTCTTCCCATGTGAACTGTTTAGCATCAAAAGTGTTAACGGTAAGCGCCAGCCAATTCTTAGGTCGCCCGGAACAGGTGACGGCTTGCGCTCGAAGGAGAAGTTTCGGTCCGTTCCTAACTCTAAACTCATTTCGGACTCGGTTCTTCAAAGTCCAAAGGACATTCAATCAACCACGTACCCACTTGGCCTTGGGAGATGGATGCAACCTGCTTCTCGGATAGTCCGGGCACTTGGCTTCTCAGAGCGTTGCCGACGCGATCCATAGATGAATTGATCTGTTGAGACGCTGTGTCGCCTTCCGCACCAGCCATCTCAAGGCGGCTTTCCTCGGCGTCGATGCACTCCGTCGAGGCCTCCCAAAAATCAGGGTACTCGTCTCTGAGATCGGCCAGAACATTCTCTCGTTCAACATGAGCGTATACGAAGCGCTTCTTTCGCCGGTCAGTTCTGTCGTCATCGTCCAGAGGGAAGGCTCGTTTGAGCTTTTCTTCGACGCGTTGGTCAAGCTTGCTTTCTGCCTCTTCCAGTTGATCCGAACTGGGTTTTTTGATGGGCATAGGAGCACCCACGGCTTTGGCTCGCAACTGCTGGTACTCAGTTTCGAAGTCTTCTTGGCACTGAACAAGTGCGCAGAAATCTGGCGCCAAGAACGCCAAACCGGCCTCTTCTACTTCTTTGGCGACGGTCTGAAGGTGGGAAATCACATCTTTATTGTCGAGAAACGGACAAAACAGAATCCAATTCGAGATTTTCCTATCTCCAAGAATTTCGGCAATCCTCTCTTTGTTATTTTTACCAACTTTCGTAAATCGCGCGCGCCTTTAGATTTCATTTTGCTCGCCGCTTTGGCGACGTCTGATGGGTCCTCGGGAGCGTAGCTCTGATAACAGCAGCCATCGGTGGTAATGAATTCGAGGCCTGCGTCTCCCTGTACCTTATCTGGAACGTCTTGCACGTTTTGAGGCAGATGTCGCACTTGGACAAGCTGCTTTGAAAAACGCTGCCACTCTTTCCCGTCCCAATTTCTTCGATACTCAAATGCCAAGCGCCTAACCAACTCACTTTAGAGTTGAGGTAGACTCCGAACAATCTTTCAACAAGTCAAGCTTTTAGCCTACGCTACCTGCTTACGGATGGTTTGGCTTCGTTGAAAGATGAAAGAACCTTTCGAGCTTCCACTTCGCTCTTTGAACCCTTCACCCACTGCCACGGCGTGCGCGGCTTGCGTGCTTTCGCCAGTTCAGGGTTCGCCTTGGGGTCGCTGACGGCAGCGCGCAGGCGTTCACGGGCTTCGCGTGGGTCAATCTTGAGTTCTTCGCAAAGGGCGTTCAGTGTGACGATGTCGGCCATGTCGATCTCCTAAGTTGCTGATGCAGATCGATAAGACGCGGATCGCTGTGATGTCAGGGATAACCCCAGCCCGTCTTTAGCTTTTCTCGAATTGCTGCTACTTCTGGTCTCGACGTGGCAGACGCGGTCACGTTGGGGCGTAGCAACCCCTCGCGTACTAGGCCGAGCAATCGGCTGAAACCTTGACCCTATGGTCGGGGTGCCTGTGTTATACAACAGGCCCCGGCTAAAGGCACAGGGTCCGTGTACGCGCGGATTGCTAACACCCCGATCACCAGTCAATGCGAGGGCGCTCGCAGATTGGGGTGGGCATGGAAGCCGACCAGACTGCAGCCAAACAGGTTTTGGAACCAGCCAAGCTCCTTCGGCCTGCCGAAATATTGACCCACATTGAAGAACACGCGGTTACACATGGGCTGTACGGATGGTGGTTCGATGGCGCGCTTCCAGAAGTTCCCAGAGCTGGTTGCCGCGAGTTTGAGGGTCGGCAGTTGCTCTACATCGGCATCGCGCCCCCGAAAGATCGACCGATAAGGCCGGGATCAGCTACACCTGTGAAGCGTCGTCTTTGGCGCAACCACCTGCGTGGCACAGTCCGATCTTCTACCCTTCGTCTATCACTCGCTGCGTTGCTGAAGGATCAACTGGGTTTCGAGTTTTACAGGGATGCCGGTGACCGGGTGCGCATGACCAAAGATCACGAAGAACGCCTAACAGCTTGGATCGAAGGCCATGCAGGAATTTCGGTGGCCCACCATGACGCACCGTGGCAACTAGAGGAAGCGCTGGTCAGAAACGGCCCTCCATTGCCTTTGAACCTGAGCATGTCAGGTCATCCGTTCAAATCCACCTTGAGCGCGATGAGAAAAGCGCTGGGCCGCGACTGAGGCCACCTGTAACTAAACCCCGGCATATGCAGCGAAAGGCGCGCGTGGCCGCGTTGTATTGAGCCAGCAGGACGTGTGACCGGCATTCGCGACGTATCTAGCCCGACGCCACACCGAGGCTGACGCTGGCCCCTGCACGCCGCGCAGACGGGTTCCTCAATAGGAAATACCCTGACGACGCATGTCGCCCGATCTTATTGCGCTGTTGCGACTGCAATCAGTGAAAGGAGATCGCAATGGTTATTCGCGCGATTTGGAGCTTCAACGGACAGGAGAAAGTTGTACTCGGCAACTGGCATAGGCTTTGGTGCCTGCTGTTCGGCCCATTCTACTATGCCTTCAAAGGGATGTGGTGGTGGGCGATCTTGTCATTCCTCACCCTGAACGGCCTGTGGGTCGGCTTCCCGTTGTTCAATCGCAGCATTGTGCTGCGCCATTTCTATCGCAAGGGTTGGGTTCAAAATTGATGCGCCGGACAGTCCAACCAATGAGTAAACCCACCCATTCGGCACCCGAATGTACCTTTGCGGACAGGCCCGTTTGCGGACCAATTGAAAAGACTCGGCTATTTAGGTCCATCTCCCATCCAACAGCCTGATCAATAGTCCGCGTGTCGGTCTCGGGCGTATCTGGCCACACTGACCAATGCGAAGGCAACAGCTGACCACAGGGGGATGGGGGGAGGTGTTTTTTTAACGGCGCGCGCCATCTGGGTAGACAAGGGGTTATGCCTACTTTCGAGATTTTCGGTCCCTAGCCGGTTCCAAGAACGTCAAGATCGCCAAGGGCGTCATGCATCATCATGGCGAACTTGAGGGGTGAAATGCGCCAAAATTATTGATGGCGATGTTGGCGTTCTTGGCGCACTTCATGTCCTACCTGTGGTCATTCTTCGTCTGGCAAGGACAGGAACCAGCCTTTCCCCTTCTTCTTCGACTTAACGCCCAGAGCGCGCCTTGCGCGTTCCAAGGTCTTGGGGGCGATGTCGCGAGCAGTGGCCTCTTTCTCCACCTTGGTTGACGGTTCCGGCCCATTCTTAAGAAACACGCGCAGGAACTGTGTCGCTTCATCCAGTGCCGACATTCGCGGCGCGCCTTCGGACGAAATCAAATCATCAATCGTGATGTCTGTCGGCCCCAGCCAATTCAGGGTTGGCACCTCCCCTTCTTCGCCAGTGATTTCATAGGTTTGGGTTTGGCCTCTCTTGGCGATGTTGTGTTTGATGTGAACCACCAACTTGGTCGAGCTATCGTTCGGGTGTTCGCAGACCAAAAACGCTGATCTGGCGGCACCGATCACATCCATAGACCCACCTCCTCTGTAGATGGCTTTGTCGTGTTTGGCTTTTGTCAGGTGCCGGATGATCACCACAGCGGTCTCACCGGTCTCTGCGATTTCTTTCAGGAAGGACAAAAGCTGACGGATGACATTGGGCTTATAGATGTCCTGTCCAGCTGGAATGTAGGCGAACAAGGGGTCGAGGATGAGCAGGTCTGGTGGCTTTTGCTTCACCTCGCGCATGAGCGCCTTCAAGCCTTTTTCGTCCAAAGACAGGAAGCCATCCGGTACCCGAATGCGTGACGGATCGCCCCCCATCGCATCGATGCGCGGCCTGATCGTATAGGCTGCATCGTCCTCGGCGCTCAGATACAAGACGCGACCGCGTCCCACCCTTTGACCATCAGGCAGTTCCCCACCGATGCTGACCTGTACGGCCAGTTGCATCGCGAGGAAAGATTTGCCGACGCCGGGGTCGCCTTCCATGATTGTGATCATGCTGAACGGGATGAACGGTTCCCACAGCCACTCGACCTCCTTGGGGTCGATTGTGTCCAGACCGATAAATTGCTCCTTTTTCTTGGATGTCATTTAGGGTCTCCCACCTTCGCGATAATCGCGTGGATTTCGCGGCCCAGACGGCTCAAGTTGTCACCGTGCTTGTCTCGAAAATAGGGGCTGGCCCAGATCACACTGGCGATTTCGTCCAAAGATGCACCGGCTTCGTGAAGCCCGGCCACCATTGCAAAAATCCGATTTGACCTGTCGTGGGCGCGAGCTGTGTTGTGCCTGATAAGCGACCGTGTCGAAGCGTCCAGCTTGCGCCGGTACTTGTTCAAAACCTCAATTTTTGAATGTGCATGTTGGTTCAAATCCTGACCACGAAGTTTCACCGTGAACGAGCCTCTCTGGCTGGCCAACAGCTTGGGCCTTTCATCCATACACGTGGGGTCAAACTTCAAAAGTGGGATGAACGGTTTCCCGTACATCGGCTTGTGATTGTATGATCCCGGTATCCTGAGGAGTTTGTTTGCGGCGCTACCCCCTTTGTCGCCTCCGTACCGATATGCAAGCGCCTTTGAGTAAGCAGACGCTGTCTCAGGCGTATGAGGGCAGCCCCAGCACCATAGTGCCTGAGTACGTCCCGGCGACGTTTGCCACACGATTGATGGATTGGGATTGAATGCAAACGGATCGGCTTCGTCCACGTCGCACCAGCCAAACCAGCAATCATGGAAGACACTGCTGAGTTTTCGATTTTTCTTGGTGTAGATATTGGGGCTGAAATACTGATCCCACTCGTGTCGGCTGTAGGAGCGAAGGATGTCGGCCACGCACATGTCATCATCGACCTGCACGAACTCTTGCAACATTCGCGATGAACCTTTTTTGCGAAAACAAAGCGAGGCGTAAGTCTTCACACTGTCCCATACCTGTGGTCCCCAGATCGCGGACAGAAACTCGTCCTGTTCCTTGAAAGTGGTCCGATCCGACCAGCCGTCTTGAAAGAGCGAGGGTGTCAAGAAGTCATCAATTTCCGGTGTCATGTCGTTTCCTTTGGCTAGGCGCAGCTTCATCGTTCACGCAAAAAAGCGTGTTGTTTTGGGCTGCGTTTTTCTGGGGCGGAAGGACGGTTAGCGTCCCCCTGTTGCTGGTTTCAGCTTCTGCAAATGAGAAATGGTGGCCGTACGCTGGTCGTGGCGAGATACCATCTATCGACCTCTTCGGCATTCCATGTGGAAGGGCCAATTCTTTTGGGAAACATCCCTTTGGCCTCAAATCGCTTGAGATGCCTAGGAGTATTTTTGATGCCCAAGTATCTCAGGCATCTCGGGCAATAGGTGCGTGTGTACGTGGTATCCATCTGGCTTACCTCGCATCAGCATAGTGCCAATCGGCACGTTCGGCTTTGCGGCGCTCCAGCCATTCAGCCACCTCGGCGCGATCCCAACAAACCTTGGCTGGGCTCAGCCTCAAGCGACGTGGGAAGGCGCCGCGGGCCTCAGCCCTGAGCAGTGACGAATTCGATAGATTGACGCCCATGCTCTGCAAGTCTGATCGCGTCAGCAGAACTTTGGGCTGTTTGGGGATGTCCCCCGAAAGAGTCTGTTTGGGTTCCATTTCGGACCTCCTGTTTTGTGTGGAGGTCTTTCAATTACCCACGATTCTTCCTGCAATCTTTGAGGAATAAATGGCGTTTATTCTTCGCAGTCATACTCCGTCAGCAATCTTCCTACGATTGGTCGGATTTGGTCAGGGCCTGCGGGCTCAGGATATGCCTCACCTTGCCAGTCACTGGCTGCATTTATGAGCGCCGCCTTAGGCCTGGCAGTTTCTTTCAGTAGCTCTGTGTTGCGTTCAATGTGGTTACGGCACCATCGCTCGACCTCAAGCAAGTTGTGCTTGTTGGGCGCTCCACGCGTTTCTGTTGCTTCGATCAGCAATGAAACCAAACCCTTCGCATCCACTGTCAGATCAAACTGCTCCGAAGTAAGGCGACCAACAGTTGAGTCCAAGACGCGTATTTTTGAAAAGTCAGACCTGTTCAGGCTGCGTGTCACCGTGCGTGCGTCTCGGTTGCGCAATGCCGGATTTCGTACCGAATGGGAGAAATACTTCAAACCTTCTCGAACGAATAGTTTTTCTAGGTACTCTATCGCAGCATATAGCCGATACGTTCGCCCGGCCTGCCATCTTTTGAGCGCGGGCTGGCGTATAGGGCGCTTCAAAGGCAAGCCTTGGCGTGAGGTCTCTCGTGCTGCTTGCTCGTAGGGCATCTTGTCTTCTTCCGTAAGTGGACGGAATTCGGTCCAGTGCCAGCCGACTGGAAATAAGAAATAGCCTATGAGATTGGCAGCAGGGCGCAGCCGTATTTCCCAATGCTTCTCGTGGTACGCTTCAATTTCACGCCATACCTTTGGGAATGCTAACTTGTTAATTGGGCTAGGTGGTCGGCCCATTGCTCCAGCGCCTCACGCTTCTCGTTGAAATACGTGTAGCGATTGTAGGTTGCGCCAACGCCTGAGACGACTCCTGATTTATGGTTAGTCACGGCATCGATCACATGGGGCATCACTCCGAGCTTCGCCATCCCTGTGGAGGCAGTGCGCCGAAAGTCATGAAAGCGCCAGTCAGACGTCCCATCAGGCAAGGTCGTATCGACGCGCTCTTTCAGTCGCCCGAAACCTGAGATGGGCGAGCGCCCAGTCGTCGTGAACACGAAGTCGCTGTCGAGGAACCTGTGCAATCCTTGGAGAATGTCCACGGCCTGATCAGGTAACGGCACGATATGCAGGCGCGCATTTTTTACACGGTTGGCTGGGAGTTCCCAGATACCCTCATCAAGGTTGAGTTCTGACCAACGCATCCCTGCGACTTCGCTCCGGCGCTGACCCGTGATCAACAAGAGCTTGAGAAACGGCCCGAATGGGTAGTCCTCACTATCGCTGTGTTGCCAGATCGTGCGGATTTCAGCATCGATCAAAACGCGATCACGAGCAATTTCGCGCGTAGGTGGCCTGAGAAGAGCCACAGGCGATGTTTCGATGTCACCACGCATGACGCACCAGTTCATGAGCTTTTTGATCGCTGAGAGCGCCCGATTTGCGCGTGTCGGCGTGCCGTTGGCAATGATGCCGTCCAGCACCTTGCTGACGTCCTGCCGTTTGATCTGGTCTATGGGCCGATCTTTCAAGCCATCGAACTTACGCAGAACGCTTTCGGTGCGTTTCCAGTCCTTGGTGTTGGGCTTCGCATGAAGCTCAATGAATCTAGGGATCATCTCGCCCAGCGACAGGGCTGATGCCTCTGAAACATCGGGAGTCTTGCCGAATTCACCCAACTCGACATCACGGGCAATTTCCATCGCGCGACGTCTGGCGTCGGCAAGGGTGACCACAGGGTAAGGGCCGATTTTGATGCGTCTACGGGAGCCATTGGGCCGAGCCATTGTGTAGAACACCTTAGCACCTGTGGTCGACACACGCACGTGCAGGCCGTTTACTTTTTGATCGCGCACCTCGTATCGTTTGATGGTCGCTGGAGGCATCGCGTCGAGTGATTTGGTAGTCAGCATCTGTTTCATGCAGACATCGTAAGACACCCAGAAACCGCGTGTCAGGGTACAACTTGAGAGGGAGCACTGAGCAATGCTATGTGGTGCTTTCATATGGGCACCTTTGACAGAGTGGCCTGACGCAAAATTTTTAGGGCGCCAATTTAGACAGCAAGGTGGGTTGGTTCTAGGTCGTGAAGTACGATGCGATAACGATTGATACGCAGGTGGTTTATTCAAACGACCTTGAACTGGATACTGGATTGGTAGGTCAACTCGATCAATTCAAAGATGGTCTTGTGCAGTTCCTTTTGTCAGAAATCATAGTGCGAGAAATCCACAAACCTCTAACTGAAAAAGCAAAGGCAACTCATGATGCGTTGAATAAGGCGATCAGAGCCGGTCGATCAAGTGGCCAACTCTCTGACCTGCAGTGCACTGAGCTGGAAGCCATCCGAGATGGTATGGCAAAGCCCTTTGAACATGCAAAACATCAGCTTTCAAACTTCGCGTCGAGTACTGGCGCTGAGGTTGTTGCCGCAGACACGGTCGATGTTAAACCGTTGTTAGACAGGTACTTCAGGAATGATACGCCCTTTGCTAACAAAGGCAAAAAGAATGAGTTCCCGGATGCCATCGCGCTTCTAACTTTGGAACGCTGGGCGACTGAAAACCAAAAGCGCATTCTTGCTGTTAGCAATGACGGAGATTGGAAGTCCTTCGCTGAGCAAAGCGATCATATTGACGTTGTTGAGGATCTTGGTAAAGCCCTAGAGATACTAAACGATCTGGCAGAAGAGACCGTTCCTCTTGCCAAAAATGTTTTAGGCTTGGTCGCAGCAGGCGATCCTGATCTGACACAGAGCCTCAAGTCATCTCTGGAATATGCAGTCGAAACGGAAACTCCCTATCTAGAGTTTGATGGTCCGATGCCAGGAGAAGATGAAGGGGCGAGCCTATCACTAGTCGACTTCGAAATTCTTGGGCTGGATGACGACAGCGCCGAGATCGACATTGTCCGTGTTGGCACTCAGGGTTTTGCCTTCCGGGTGCCAGTACGCGTCACTGCGAACGTTTACGCCGAAGTTAGTTTCTCGATCAGAGACTCGATCGACAAGGACTATGTTCCAATGGGATCGACCTCAGTTGAGCAGGAAACTGAGTTTGACGCTTTCCTGTTGCTTGAGGTCAGTCACTTTCTAGACAACGTAGAAGACGAAGCCTCTGTGATGTATGAAATCGACAATGTGGAACTCTTAGACGCCCCGAGTTCCGTTGACGTCGGTTACATAGATTTTTCTCTCGCTGAGCCTGACTATGATTTTGAGATGGAATACATGCTTGAAGAGCAAAGACAGCACTGAACCCCTTAAGGGTCGGTTTCGCTTCTAATTCAAACCGCACAGCAAAAAACTCTTGGGTGCACTATGGGAGCAGAAAACGCCGCGCTAGGATGGTGTGTTGTGCCATGCTTCGCTTCGCTTTGAAGAACGCAAGAGATTTACACAAAAAGGTTTTTGCAATGGTCTGAGTTGCCTTGCTAGAGCCTGCACGGCTTCCTAGGAAAACTGAAAATCCTCGTGTCGGTGGTTCGATTCCGCCCCCGACCAATTGATACTCTCATCGATGAACATAGATGCTCAAAAATGTTGATTTTTCAGTGTGTTCGGGTGTATTATGTGAACATTGATGAACATGCCGAACCACTATTTCTCACCTCATTGGGGGTATCGGCAAGGGGTATTGCCCCGTCATAGAGAGTGAAGTACCCCCAAATGCCACTAACCGACCTGAAGATCCGCAAAGCGAAACCCCGTCCGAAGCCGTACAAAATGGCTGATGGTGGTGGGCTGTTTTTGCTTGCGAAGCAAGTCGGCGGAAAGTTGTGGCAGTAGAAATTTCGGTTTCTGGGCAAACAGGGGCTGTTGTCCCATGGTCAGTACCCGGCAGTAACATTGGCGCAAGCCAGGCAGAAGTGCGAGGACGCAAAGGAACTGCTGGCTGAAGGCCGCGATCCCGGCATGCAGAAAAAACTCGACAGGATCGCTGCCGAGACCCAAGCCCGGACAACCTTCAAGCTTATTGCTGAAGAGCATTTGGCGAACATGGAAGATCGCGGACTGGCTCCTGCCACGTTGCAGAAAAACACATGGCTCTTGATGAAGTTGGCCGAACCGCTCCACAAGCGCCCGATCAGTGAAGTCGCCCCCGCCGAGATACTGCATCTGCTGCAACAAGTAGGGCGCAGCGGTCGGCGTGAGACAGCGATACGACTACGCAGCATCATGTCGGTTGTCTTCCGGCTTGTGTCGCTTCGTTCCCATTCTGATCCTCCGTTTTCCTAAGCATAAAGGCGGACCACTTCATTGGGGGAGGATCAAGGAGGTATGCTTAGCCAAATCGAGAAAATGCCTTTAATTCAACGGCATTTCGAGGAGGCATGCGTCACTATGAGAAGATGAGATGGTGCCCCCACACGGACTCGAACCGCGGACCCATTGATTACAAATCAATTGCTCTACCAGCTGAGCTATAGGGGCACTGACCGCCCGTTTATCGGTGCTGATAGGGCGAGGCAAGCCCCGCTACATGCCGAGTGCTTGCTTGTAGAGATCAAGCACAGCCTCTTCTTCTGCAATGTCATCGGCGTCGCGTTTACGCAGCGCGATCACCTTGCGCATGATACGCGTGTCATACCCGCGTGCCTTGGCTTCGGCCATAACCTCTTTCTGTTGCTCTGCCAGGTCCTTTTTGTCTGCCTCAAGCCGCTCAAAACGCTCAATAAATTGGCGCAACTCCGCCGCAGTCACGCGGTAGCTTTCATCGTTCGCGGGTGTGTCGGGTAGATCGGTCATGGGGCTCTGCTCTATGCTGCGCAAGACGTCCTATCCAGCGGGGCGTGCTGTCGCAAGGGGTTGCGGCCCAACTCCAGCAAATATAGCCGATAAACAGGGAAAGGATGCGCCGATGGACGTCTTGATCTGGATTGGGGCCGCAGTCTCGCTGGCCGGTGTTGGGATACTCATCTGGTGTATCTGGGCCGCGATAGCTGCGCGGCGAGCGGCTCTTGACGACGATGCGATGCGAGCCCGGCTGCGCCGGCTTTCGGCCTTCAACATGGCGGCTCTCGGCGTGTCAGGCATTGGTCTTATGCTGGTCGTCACCGGCGTCATTCTTGCCTGACGGTGCGGGCGGCGTTTTCCGGCCCCGGTCAAAAGCCTCCCACCCTTCACCGTCGAATACATCGCGGCCAAGCTGCGCGAGGACGTGGGGAAAATCCACCATGACCCAGTTGTCGACAATCTTGCCGTCGACGACTTTCCAGAAATCCATATAGCGGATTTCCACCCGTTTATCGGTAGCCGCAATGCCCATGAAAGGACCGACGTGGGTGGCCTCCTGACGTCCAAACGCAGCAGCCCATTCGCCCATGTACAGACGCGCTTCATCGATGCAAACCTTGTCTGCGAAAGCCGCCTGAAAAGGTTTCTGCCAGTTGTCCTGGAATGCCGTGAGGCCCTTCTTGGTACCGCAACCGGTATTTCCCATCCATCTGAAACCGTCGGCAAAAAACTCGCCGATATCAGATATTCTATGGTCATTCAGGCCGTCTACCATGGTCTCTATAACCCGGCGGGTGTCGTCCGTTTTGCTGAGATCGGTATCGCGGCTGAGTACCGCTTGCTCTGGTCTTGCGCCTTTCATGTGCGAAACTCCATCTGTCGCGTCTCAACGACACTAGACATGGCGGGACAAGCGCGACAAGGTTGCTTTGCATACGAGTGCAAAAAGGCGACAAATGAGTGATCTGATAGTGCAAAAGCAACGTCTCCGGACGCTTCTGACTGATCTTGCCGCAGGCGCCGATCCCGCTGATATCTACACCGACACTGCGCGGCTGCATGGTGCACATCCAATCAACCAATGCACCGGGCCGGCGGAGATCGGCACAGTCTGGCGTGCGCTAAGAACCAGCCTGCCGGACCTCGAACGTCGGGACCTGATTGCCGTTGGCGGCAAGAACGGACCTGACGACCGGGTGACTGGTAGTCGGCCAGACACAGTATTTGCCACGATGGGGCACCTGCTTGGAACCTTTGAAGAACCGCTTTTCGGCATACCACCCACCGGAGGCGCGGTAATGCTTCGGCATTGCGAAGCCCACGTCCTGACACCGGACGGTATATCCGAAACGTGGTTTCTGCCTGATTTTCTGGACCTCATGCGGCAGGCCGGCGTCTTTCCCCTGTCGCACGCGCTTGGAGCAGACTTCACATGGCCCGGTCCAAACATCGACGGATGCCGCTGGCACCTCGGCGAGCCGGGCAACACATCGATCGATCTGGTTCTGAAGATGCACGCCGCCCTTCAGTCGTTCGATGGTCGCGATCTCGAAAGCATGCCGCATGCGGCGTACTGGACGGACAACTTCATGTGGTATGGTCCCGGCGGGATCGGTACCAGCCGGGGGCTTTCGGGCTTTCGACAGCACCATCAGATCCCGTTTCTGACGGCCTTTCCGGACCGCGCAGGCGCAGGCCACTACATGCGTTTGTCGGACGGCGATTTCGCAGTAACCGGTGGATGGCCCTCGGTGCGCGGCACACATTTGGGCCCGTGGCTCGGCATGCCTGCAACCGGAACGCCTGTCGACATGCGGGTTATGGACTTCTACCGGATCGAAAACGGGCGGATTGCGGAAAACTGGGTGCCGCTGGACGTCATTCATGTGGCTTTGCAGCTTGGCGTCGATCTGTTCGCACGAATGCACGAGCTTCAAGGTAAAAGGCGAACGACACTCTAGGGATTGCGGCTGGCAAAACTCTGACCTTCAGAGATCAGTGCCTCTATCAGTGGGTCAGGCTGCCAGAAATACTTTGCCTCTGGCGCAAGACGCTGCAATGCGGCACGCACGGCCGAAAGGCGCCGGCGGTCGGCAAGATACATGGGTCCGCCTTCCCAGGCGGGAAAACCCAGCGCCTCTGATGCAAGGAAGTCCAGATCGCTTGGGCACCTCGCCAACCCGCGCCTCAGAACACTGGCACCTTCGTTGATCAGGGCAGCCATGCATCGCTCGACAATTTCCGACGTGCTGACACTGCGCGACCGTAAACCGACACTGCGGCGCAGCGCTTCAATCTCTTCGTTCGCGATTGGGTTTGGCTCGGCCGTTCCTCCATTGTTTTGCAAAAAGAATCCCTGGCCTGTGTTACCGGCTAAGACTCCGCGCTCGTGCAGCGCCCTGACGATCGGGAATGCATTGTCCGCAACGCCCGCGCTATCTCGCCATCGCATTTCCGAACGCAGGACCGCCGCAAAGCCGTCGCCATCCATCGTTTCGAAAGGCCCGCGTTGAAAGCCGAAGTCCCGTAGCGCTGCATCGACAGTCTCCGGCGACGCGCCCGCGGCAACGGCGCTGGTGGCTCCAAACCGGAACGCCTCCAAAAGCGCGTTCGACGGAAAGCAACCGGTCGGAGCCGTCAGGATTGGCACCTTGCGCAGCCTGACGATTAGCGCGCGGAAGAGCGCCGTAACCGATGGATCGGTCGCCATGGTCGGTACCAGTTCAAGACTGCGGGTAAGGCCGAACGGTCCGGGAAGATGAAGACCAAGAAAACGCGTTTTATCGACAAGCCGGGGAAGAACGTTGTTTGGATCCAGCGATACGCAAATAGATGCCAGCACTGCGTCTTGCCGCATTTTCTGCGATAGCGCGTTCAACACATCGCCCCTTAACTCGGGATAATCCTCGGTAAGTTCGGCAAAGGCTTCGATCACAATGTCGGCGGTGGCGGCGTGATCGCCGGTTGCTTCCACCGTGATCCCGGCCAGACGTTTGTCACGAGTGGCCGCAGACATTCGGCCGTTTTGGACGATCTGCCCGTACTGGGAGGAAAGCAACCGAACCGCGTGATCCCGCCGCGCAGCATCCGGATCGATCAGTTTCACTTGAAGCCCGGCGTCCAGCAAACCCCGCACCAAACTGACGCCGGTTTTGCCGCCGCCCACAACTGCAACTTCTGTTATTGCACTTTTGGACGGCGGAGGATCAAAGCGTTGGGCACGGCGTTCGCTAAAGTACAAGTGGCGCATCGCCTGCGAGTCTCTGCTTTCCCGGCAATCTGCAAGGGCAACAGCTTCAAACTCCAATCCCGCAGCGAATGGCAGCAAAAGGGCGGCCTCGACACAGTCGACGATTCGCGACAGCGCGCTCGGGTGTTCGCCCAAGACCGATTTGCGCCACTGCGCCACATGGGCGAGGTAGGACTTGGGCTCCGAAAGCCCTCTGGCGACACCACTGGACGGTCGAACCGATTTGCCCTCAGCCAAGAGTTTCTCAAGATAGCGCACGGCCTCGGCTGTTGCGCCTTTCCGGGGCGCGACCTGATCGATCAGTCCCGCTTTTTGCGCCTCGCTCGCGGAAAGGGATCTGCATTTTGCCATGATGCGCAAAGCGTTGGCCGCCCCGCACAGGCGCGGCAACCTTTGAGTTGCACCGCCGGCGGGCAGCAAGCCGAGCTTTACTTCCGGCATTCCAACCAGCGCCGTTGGACTGGCGACGCGGTAGTGGCAGGCCAGCGCCAATTCTAGCCCCGCGCCTAGGGTCGGCCCGTGGACCGCGGCCACAACAGGCTTTGGGCAAAGCTCAATACGGTTCAAAAGTTTACCGAGACCCCGAGCGCTTTGACCTGCATCCAACTCGCGAATGTCCGCGCCCGCCGAAAGGCAGTGGCCCGCACCCGCGATCACGCAGCCGAGGATGCCCGGTTCCGCAGTCACAACTGCGATGGCCGCACCCAGGTGCCGCCGCAGGGTCTGGCCCAGTGCGTTCGCCGGTGGCGCATTCAGTGTCAGAACCGCAATCGGACCTTGGCGGCTAATTTCAACCGAACTCATGCCGCCCCTTCCTGCGTCAGCTCATAGGCCTGGCGGGCGAGCTCGGGCACCGCCTCGCCGTAACGGCGCGCCGTTTCCGGATTTGATGCATTTCCCTCTGCGGCCCGCCGGGCGACACCGGCCAGGATCGCAGCCAATCGAAAGAAGGAAAAGACCAGACAGAATGTCCAATTGTCGATCCCGGCCAGCCCCCTCCGAGAAACGTAGGACGCGAGATACTCCTGCTCGCTCGGCAGGCCCAACATCGCACGGTCGACACCGCCAAGACCTCGCATTGGACCGACATGGGGCAGTCGCCATTGCATGCATTGATACGCAAGATCTGCCATCGGATGGCCGAGCGTTGCCAATTCCCAGTCAAGAACGCCGATCACGCGGGGGGCCTCACGCGCAATCATCAGATTGTCCAAGCGCCAGTCGCCATGCACAAGCGCATTTTGGCCATCGTCTTCAGGCATGGCGCCGTTCAGCCAATCCGCCAGAAAGATCATCTTTTCAAGTGGTTGAGATGCCGACGTGGTATACTGCCGGGTCCAACGATCGGTTTGCCGCGCAAAGTAGTTCCCAGGCTTTCCAAAGTCGGCGAGGCCCAACTGACCGACGTCAAGTGAGTGCAGCCGCGCAAGAACGGCATTCATATCATCATAAAGGCTGCCACGATCGCCAGACGGAAGCTCTGAAACGACCGGATCCCAGAAAATCCGTCCATCAAGCCAGGCCATCAAAAAAAACGCGCGCCCTGTGGGCGAGACGTTGTCATTGGCCAGATGGAACACCTCGGGCACCGGAATACCAGTGCCGGCCAGGGCAGCCATGACCCGGTATTCGCGTTCCACAAGATGCGCGGATCTTAGAAGCGGGCCCGGGGGTTTCGACCGCAGGACGTAGTTGGCATTCGGAGTGCGCAGAAGATATGTTGGGTTTGATTGTCCCGTTCCGAATTTTTCTACCGAAGTGATGTCGCGACACGCAGGAACAAAGGGCGCAAGATAGGCGGCCAACGCGCCGCGCTCTATGCCCAGTCCTTCTATCATGGGACCATAATTTCAGCGCCGCAACCCGCTGGCAACGGGCAATGAGCTGCGTTGACATCGCGCCAAGGCGCTGCTTCGTTCAGCGCGCACAAACAGGATGCGTCAAATGACATCTATGGATCTTGGTCTCACAACAAGGGCCCAGGCAAAATTCGGTCCTCTTTGCGAAATGATCGCCGAAGACATTGCGCCTCTGGACCAAGAGTTCCTGCAGGAAGTTGAAAAAGGCGACCGCTGGAGTTTCACGGACCGTCAAACTGAGATACTGGAAAGTCTCAAAGCGAAAGCGCGCGCCCGCGGGTTATGGAACCTTTGGGACAGTGATCCGGCTGACGATACCCGCCTTCGAACCGTCGACTACGCCTACTTCGCCGAAGAGATGGGCAAGTCCCATCTGGCGCCCGAAGTCTTCAACTGCAACGCGCCGGACACCGGCAACATGGAGGTCTTCGCCCGCTACGGCAGTGCGGCCATGAAGGACCGCTGGTTGTCAAAATTGATGACGGGCGAAATCCGTTCGGCCTATCTGATGACCGAACCACACGTGGCATCATCAGACGCAACCAATATCTCAATGGCCTGTGTCCGTGATCGTGACACCTACGTCCTGAATGGCGAAAAATGGTGGGCGACGGGCGCCGGCGATCCGCGCTGCGCGGTCTACATTGTCATGGTGCGGACCGCACCAGAGGGCCCGAGACACCAGCAGCATTCGATGATCGTTGTGCCGGCTGAAACCGCGGGTATCGAGGTTCTGAGGCCGATGACCGTCTATGGCCACGACGATGCGCCCCACGGTCATATGCACATCCGGTTTTCCGATGTCCGGGTCCCGGCCGAGAACATCATTCTTGGCGAAGGTCGCGGTTTTGAGATCGCGCAGGGGCGTCTTGGGCCCGGACGCATCCACCATTGCATGCGCGCAATCGGACAGGCCGAGTTTGCATTGCAACAAATGTGCACCCGTTCTTTGACCCGCGAAGCCTTTGGCAAACCGATTGCCGAGTTGGGCCAGAATTATGACCTGATCGCCGAATGCCGCATGGAGATCGAACAGGCGCGGCTCTTGTGCCTGAAGGCGGCCTGGATGATGGACCAGGGCAACGCGAAAGCCGCCGCGCCCTGGATCAGCCAGATCAAGGTCGCGGCGCCGGCAGTTGCGCTCAAGGTCACCGATCACGCAATCCAGATGTTTGGTGCACAGGGTATTAGCCAGGACACACCACTGGCCCGGCAATGGGCACATCTGAGGACACTGCGTCTGGCGGACGGTCCTGACGCCGTGCACAGGCGGCAGGTCGCACGGGCCGAACTCCGCCGCTATACAGACCGCCGTCTGTAGCAATATACTTTTGCAAGAAAGGACCTTTGACCGAATGGACCTTCGGCCCCTAACCGACCACTTCGCGGTGTCGCCGCAAATCACGCCGCAGGATGTCCAAGTTCTTGCGGACAGTGGTTTCCACATGATCATAAACAACCGGCCGGATGCGGAAAATCCGCCTGAATTCTGGTCGGCGGAAATCGAAAAGGCGGCCACCGTCGCGGGCATCACCTTCCTTGATAATCCGATAATCGGCGGAATGCTCGACGAAGCTTCCGTAGAACAACAGGCCAAGGCAATGGCTGCAGCCGGCGGGCCTGTCGTTGCTTATTGCGCCAGCGGCATGCGGTCCGCGGCGGCGTGGGCGCTGGCGGCGGCGCCCACGATGGACCCTGACGAGATCTTTGATCGGCTCCATGCTGCCGGATACGCGTTGGACGGTCTGCGGCCGACGGTCGAAGCGCGCGCCGAAAAGCAGACCTAGGCTACTGGGTGTCGCCGAGATCGATGGCGATTGGCGTCGGCGCCATGGACGGCGTATCCCCGTCGGTCGGTATCCCCAGATCCGCAAGGCCCGGGATGTCAGGCAACTTATCCGTCGGCTCAGCCGCTTCATCGTCGTCCAAAGGAGTGACTTCCGGCGCAGCCATTTCCATCGGCGGAATGTCCGGCAGCGCCGGCATCTCTGGGAGATCGGGTACATTCAAAGGAACCGCATCCGGCGGCGGCAATGGCGTATCACCGTCATGACCGCCCTCGGGCCCGCCTGGACCCAGCCGGCTGACCATGACCGCCTTGGCCCCGTTTGCCATGCCCAGTCGCCCGCTTGCCACTACGGCACCGTCCAGCGCATGCAGTCGGACGTTGCGCAGGTTGGCAATTGGCACACTGAGCAAATGGCCCGGTTCCAACTTACGAACGCGGGAAAGCGGCAGTGAAAGACGCGCAAGATCTGCCGTCAGTTGAACCGCGCTGTCGAGTACACGCCCCTCAATCGCGTTCTGCCACTTTTCGGCACTGTCAGCCGCTTGCTGACGAAGATCACGCCCACGTCCGTCGGCAGCTTCGGCAGGCAGGATCAGATCGATCTCACCCGTCCGGGCATCTCCGGCAAGAGTTATCGGTGCGCGCAGTCGCCGGTAGGGGATATCATGCAGGAACAGGGGCAGCGGCCGGGTATCGAACATCGCGTCGCCGGTCAGATAGCCTTGCGTCCATTCCTCTCCAGGGACGTCCCGCAGGAGTTCGCCAAACGCCCGCAGCACGTCGTCCGAGAAACGCCGTGCCAGCGCTGCATCTGTGGGCGTTGATGGGCGCCCTTCCGGCGTTTTTTCTGTGATGTGACCGATGGTCTGGATCTCAACCAGTGCCCCAACGATTGGTGATGGCATCACCAGAACGCCCTGGGCATCGCCAGATCCATCCACCAGTTGGACAAGGGCGTTGGCGGGAATTGAGGGCAGAATGTCTTCAAGCTTTATCTGATCAGCCGCGATCCCCTCTACCGAAAGGTCCACACCGTATAGCTTTTCCGCCACGCGTGACAGCGCGAGGCGCAGAGCCCGGTGGGCCGTCAGCACGGGCTGACTGCGCACCTTCTTCTTCAACCGTCGCTGAAGATACCCTTGTTGTTCAGATGTGTTTTCCAAATGCGACCCGATGCGGCGTCCGATGAATGATCTCTCTCGAAAATGCCTCAAACAGGGTTGATAAAGCGTATACTTTGGTCCGACTTACTCGGCCGCCCGTGCAGCGGGCGCTGGCAAAGTGACACGAAACGCTGCGCCGTCCTGGCCCGGAAGATAAGCGATGCTGCCGCCAAGCTTGTCCATAACTTCCTCGCAAATTGCCAGGCCAAGACCCGCCCCGCCCGCTTGGCCGGATTCGCCGAGGCGGCTGAACTTCTCAAAGATCACTGCCTGACTCTCAGACGGTATGCCGCTGCCGTTATCGCAGATGTCGACAATCACATTATCGCCGCGGTTTTCGGCGCGCACCGTCACTTCAGGTGCTTCGGCATCGCAGTACTTCTTTGCGTTGGAAATCAAATTGATGAAAACCTGGGTTAGCCGGTCACCATCAGTAGTGACGCTGATGTCCTCTTGGGAGGTGCGGCGGTGGATCTTTATGGTGTGCGCCGGATCAATGGACATTGTGGCCGAAATCGCTTGATCCAATAGATCCCGAACGACCACAGGGCCCACATTTAGTGTGACTTGGCCGTTCTCCAGGACGCTCAGATCTAGCAGATCGTCAAGAAGCCTTGTAAGACGCAGCGTCTCGTCATGGATGATACGCGAGTACTTTTCCCGCGCTTCGGCGTCCAATGCGCCGTCATTCATGAGGATTTCTGAGAAAGCCCGGATCGACGTCATCGGCGTGCGCAGCTCATGACTTATCTGGCTGAGGAATGCATCTTTTTGGATTGAAAGGGTGGTCAGTTTTTCATTCGCTTCGCGCAGCTGACGGGCGGTCCGCCCGAGTTCTTCCGATTTCGCCTCGAGCTGGTTCGAATACTCCATGATCTGCTGGGCTTCGTCGGCCACCGCCAACAGGTCCTGTACAGAAACGCTGGTTCCGCCCAGAAGCTGCGTTAGCATAGCGTGCGCAGTGGCAGCGCCAACCGAACCGGTCAGCTCGATTTCCAAACGCTGTAGAAACTCCGGGGTCGCATCGGGCAGATAACCGCTTTTTCCCTGGGATTGAGCCGCCGCGAGAAACAGGGCCTGCGCCTCATCCGGGCCAATAATGCGCTGCGCCATAACCAGAAGATCTTCGGCCTCGACCTGCCCGCCGGTCCATCCACCGGGCGATCTTGAATGCTGCCACACATTGACGAACTGTGCGCCCTGAAGACGCTCCAGCGGTCCTGGAAAACTGACAAGGGAACCCGTGATAAAGGCCAGGCTGTTAAGGAAGATGCTCCAGAACACGGCGTGCACTGTGGGATCGACACCTTCGATGCCGAAAAGCGCGCGCGGCCTTAGCCAGTGGATCCCCCAGGGGCCCTCGGCCAAAAGCGCCGACGACATTACCGCGCCTTCGCCAAAGCTGGGCAGAAACATGGTCCAGGCCCAGACCGCAAAGCCGGTGATCAGCCCCGCCGAGGCGCCGATCCGTGTCGCCCCGCGCCAGAAGATGCCGCCGAGCATGGCCGGAAGGATTTGCGCCACGCCTGCAAAGGCAATCAGGCCGATCGCTGCGAGCGCTGCACCGCCTCCGGAAACCCGGTAGTAGATATAGCCGAGCGCCAGAATAACGGCGATCGAGATCCGGCGTGCCATCAGAACCACGTTGCGGACATCGCCCGACACAGTGGCCCCCGGACGGCGCGCGCTGAGCCAGAAGGGCAGTACAATGTTGTTCGACACCATGGTCGATAGGGCCAAAGCGGCAACGATCACCATCGACGTGGCAGAGGAAAACCCGCCCAAGAAAGCCAGCATGGCCAGACCTTCATTGCCGTATGACAAAGGCAGGGTCAGCACAAAAAGGTCGGGGTTCGAACCTTCCGGAAGCTGTGACAATCCGACCACCGCGATTGGCACCACAAAAAGGCTCATTAGAAACAGGTAGGCCGGAAACGCCCAGGATGCGACGCCCAGGTGGGCTTCGTCCGAGTTCTCAACGACGATCACCTGAAACATACGCGGCAGGCACAAGAAGGCCGCGCCAGACAGGAAGGTCAGGGCGATCCATCGGCTGCCGTCCATCTGCCAGATGGCGATCGGGCTTTCTTCGATGATCTGGACCATGTTAGAAGGCCCGCTGCCGATAAACCAGACCACGAACACGCCCACCGCCACCAGCGCGAAAAGCTTAACCACCGCTTCAACCGCAATCGCCGTCACGACACCATGGTGGCGTTCGTTCGAATCAAGGTTGCGTGTCCCGAAAATCACCGTGAAAAGCGCAAGACCCACGGCAACCCAGAGCGCCGTCGCGTTCAGATCCTGGCTCTCTCCAGCCGCGAATACGCTGAAGGACAGGGTGACCGACTGTAGCTGCAGGGCGATGTAAGGCGTGGTGCCAACGATCGCGAACAAGGTCACAAGCGCGCCCAGCACATTGGACTTGCCATAACGTGACGAAATCAGGTCGGCGATCGATGTGATGCGCTGTGTGCGGCCGATCCTAACCAGTTTGCGCGCCACGACCCACCAGCCGACCATTACCACAGTGGGCCCAAGGTATATGGTGACGAATTCCAGTCCCGACCGGGCGGCGTAGCCTACCGCGCCATAAAACGTCCACGCCGTGCAGTAGACCGACAGGGACAGGGTATAAACAACCGGTGAGCGAAGCCAGCCGCCGCGTCCCCGCTCGGCCAGTTTTTCGGCCGCAAATGCCACAAGAAACAGCAGTGCGACATAGGACAGTGAAACCGCAAGTAGCAGGTTAAACGACATCATCAGGACGGCCCCTTTCGGTCGTCCTCTGTGCTAGGCGAATCTTCCGGGTCCTCGGAAATCTTTGAAAGTGGGCCTGACATTGCGGCGCTGATCGCAATCAGAATGGCCCAGACAACAAAGATGAATATGCCGCCCATCGCGGTGCTACTTGTTCCGTTCCCTGTTGCCCACAGAAGCGGAAGAAGAAACAAAACGACCGCGACAAAGGGCAATGCCCGGCTGGCATCAATCAGGCGCCGGCTGCGGTAGACACGCCGCGCCAGGAAAACCGGATCGCGCGGGTTACTCATGTTGCGGTCAGCGCGCGAACCTGCTCAAGAACGTCCGCATTTGAAAAGGGCTTGGTCATGAAGTGATTAACCCCGACCGCCGCCGCGATATCGCGGTCTTTTTCCTGTCCGCGCGCCGTCAGCATCATAATCGGAAGATCGGCCAGATCTTCCCGTGCCCGCAGATCACGCGTTATGTCATAGCCCGACCGATTGGGCAGCATGACGTCCAGAATGACAAGGTCGGGCATCTTGGTCTCTATTGCCTCAAGGGCCGTTGCGCCATCGGAATGCGTATCGACGATCCAGCCATCCCGAGCCAGAATGAACCGGATCGCCTCGATGATATTCGGTTCGTCCTCGATCAGCAGCACGCGCTTGCTCACGGCCGATCTCCTCCCTTTGATGTCGCCCAGGTGTCTTGCGCACCGTGGCTATTGGCGAACTATCTCCAAACGACGGTCCTAAGTCAAAAACCATCGGTCAGGATCGAGGGCTCGCGCCGCGCTGGACAGTCGTTTTCCGAGCATATTCTGCAGCTTGTCCCAACCCGGAGTGCTGCTTGGGCGGGCAGGTCAAAGTGCTCTTCTGGAAGCAACAACATCGAGGCCTCGAAAAGCTGCGGTCCCTGAAATGCCATCGGAGCGTCGACCACCGACACCGCATAGGCAATGAACGTTCGTACTCGGTCGCCAGTAACGGCGATGACCGAGCGCGTGGGCATGTTCGGGCGCGCCAAGGCTTGATAAAGCGGCCAAAGCGGACAGGCAGCACCAAACTTGGGCAGCGACAGGCCGGGCGGCGCCTTTCGCGTCACCAACGTGCCGGACCCGTCGCAGACCACAAGCCCGATGTCCGGGTGCTCCTTTCCGGCGGGAAGCGTGGCAAGGCGACGGAACACCTGCGGTACTGGGCAGGAAAATCTTTGCGCCAACAGGCCGGGATCATAGCCTGCCTCGATCGCCGCTCTTTCAAACTGCGCGAGCGGAAGCAACTTTGCATCCGCAAGATATCGGGTCAGCCAGTCGACTGCCAGACCGCGCGCAGTCTGCGATGTTAAGGCGATGGAGCCCGCCACTATCGTCTCTGGCGCGGCGGGCCGAACGCTCTCAAGAGCGGTGAAATGGTAGCCGGCCCCCTCAAGAAACGCGTCCACTTCATCCTGCGGCGCGCTGAAATTGCTGTCGGCGCGCCCCGCTTCGTCCAGATAGGCAACGAGTGACTGGCTGGTTTCGGCCAATCGTCGGCTGTCTTCGGCGATGTTGCGTTGAAAGCGCCTTTGCCATTCAGGTTCGATGTCCTGCGTGTCGTGCAGAATTGCCGACGTTGATCGGATTGCCGTCACCGTCGAGATCATTTCGTGCAATGACGCCGCCAGATGTGGGTCATGGGTTAGTCGGTCGGTCAGAATGGTCACGGTTCTTTCCAGATCGCGAATCCTGCGGTGTTGGTCGCCGACCAGGGTCGCCCACCCCGGAAACCGTCCAGCAAATTCGTCCATCCTGTCGATTTCGGGTTCACTAGCCTCGGGCGATGCGGCCGCTTCGCGCATGGTGTTGAGCAGGGCCGTTTCCGCCCCTTCGATCAGGATCTGAGAATCGACGCCCAGCGCATCGGCTATGTTCAGGATCAACTTTCCGCCAATACGTCGGCGATTATGCTCGATCAGGTTCAGGTAAGAGGCCGAGATCCCGACCTGCCGCGCCAGATCCGCCTGGGCCCGACCGGCGGACAGACGGCGTTCCCGAATTCTGGTTCCGGCTAATGCACGCATCGGCATGGAAAAATCTCGTCGCTGCGGTGCGCTAACGGATTTCGCCGCAGTGCTTAGAAAATTTTTTTACAATATCTGATCCTTCCTGTCGACAAATTTACAAAAAAACCCAAGCAGTAGTATGACTTGTTGATTTGTTTTCGTAGCGGGCCAGATAATAACGTCGGGCCTGTAAAGGCCATCGCGGCGTTGGAGGATGCCGCAAAAACCTTACTGGGAGGATTACATGTCCAAAACCACTCTGAGTCGCCGCGGGCTTCTCAAGACCGGTGCCGTGACGGGCGCAGGCCTTGCCGTACCGACCATCTTTACAGGTGCCAGTTGGTCCGGCGGTCACACCGGGTTCACCAATGCACCCGAGGGAGACACGGCCACGCTGGGCTTCAACGTGCCGCAAACCGGTCCCTACGCTGACGAGGGCGCCGACGAGCTTCGCGCATTTGAACTCGCGGTCGAGCACCTTAATGGTGAAGGCGACGGTGGGATGATGTCCACCTTCTCATCGAAGGAATTGGACGGCACAGGCATTCTGGGCAAGAAGGTCGCCTTCGTGACCGGCGACACCCAGACAAAGCCCGACGCGGCCCGCGCGTCTGCCCGCTCGATGATTGAAAAAGACGGAGCCATCATGATTTCCGGCGGTTCGTCGTCCGGTGTGGCTGTGGCTGTTCAGGCGCTTTGCCAGGAAGCCGGCATCATCTTCATGGCGGGCCTGACACACTCCAACGACACCACCGGCAAGGACAAGAAGGCCAATGGCTTCCGCCACTTCTTCAACTCCTACATGTCCGGCGCTGCACTGGCACCGATCCTCGCCAACAACTATGGCACTGATCGTAAGGCTTACCACCTGACGGCTGACTACAACTGGGGTTACACGACCGAAGAAGCGGTCCGCACCTCGACCGAGGCCATGGGCTGGGAAACCGTTGCGGCCGTTAAGACGCCGTTGGCGCAGACGGACTTCTCGTCCTACATCGCGCCGGTTCTGAACTCCGGAGCGGACGTTCTGGTTCTCAACCACTACGGCGGTAATATGGTCAACTCTCTGACCAATGCCGTTCAGTTTGGCCTGCGTGACGCAATCGCCAACAACAAGGATTTCCAGATCGTTGTTCCGCTCTACTCACGCCTGATGGCGAAGGGTGCCGGCAAGAACGTGGCCGGGATCTTTGGTTCCACAAACTGGCATTGGTCGCTGCCCGATGAGGGCTCGATGGCCTTCACGCGCTCCTTCGGCACCAAGTACGGCTTCCCGCCGTCGCAGGCCGCACACACCTGCTACGTACAGACCCTGCTCTATGCAGATGCCGTGCAGCGTGCAGGCTCCTTCAACCCATGTGCGGTTGGCGAAGCGCTGGAAGGCTTCGAGTTCGACGGCCTCGGCAACGGCCCGACGCTCTACCGCGCCGAAGACCACCAGTGCTTCAAGGACGTGCTGGTCGTGAAGGGCAAGGAAAACCCCGAGAACGACTTCGACCTTCTGGAGATCGTGGAAGTGACACCGGTCGCACAGGTCACTTATGACGCCTCGATCTTTGGTGGCGAACTCGGGTCGTGCAACCCGGGCGCGTAACAGGACCAGAGGATGTCCCGCAAAGGCGGGGCATCCCCACACCGTTTTGAACTGCCGGTCCCGGTCCAGGCCTGGAACCGCAGCGACCCAATAACCGAACGGGGCTAGGGCAAGGGGGAAGTCATGGATCAAATTATCCTGCAAATCCTGAACGGATTGGACAAGGGCAGCGCATATGCGTTGATTGCCCTTGGTCTGACGTTAATTTTCGGGACCCTTGGCGTTGTGAATTTCGCGCATGGCGCGTTGTTCATGCTGGGCGCTTTCTGTGCCGTCACGCTAAGCCGCATCCTGACCCTGTCGCACGTCGTGGTCGATGAAAGCCGCAAGGACTTTCTGGGCAATCCGCTTAAGGTCGAGGTGCCATACATATACGATTGGTTCGGCGAGCAGACAGGAGCCGCCATCGTCGATTGGGCGGTGCCGCTGTCCATCCTTTTCGCCATACCCATCATGATCGGAATCGGCGTGCTTATGGAGCGTGGGCTCGTCAAACACTTCTACAAGCGCCCCCACGCGGACCAGATCCTGGTGACCTTCGGGCTCGCGATCGTCTTGCAAGAAATCGTCAAATACTACTTTGGTGCAAACCAAATCCCGACGCCGGCACCCGAGGCTTTTGTGGGATCATTCGACTTTGGCGCTGCCGTCGGCTTTGATCCGGGCGTCATCATCTATCCCTACTGGCGGATCGTCTACTTCTGTTTTGCGATGGTGCTGATCGCCGCGGTCTTCGCATTCCTTCAGTTCACTACCTTCGGAATGGTGGTCAGGGCCGGCATGGCCGACCGCGAAACTGTCGGCCTGCTGGGCATCAACATCGACCGGCGTTTTACTATCATGTTCGGTATCGCCGCGGCGGTGGCTGGGTTGGCGGGGGTCATGTATACCCCGATAAATTCGCCCAACTACCACATGGGCATGGATTTCCTGGTGATCTCTTTTGTCGTGGTTGTCGTGGGCGGCATGGGATCTTTGCCTGGTGCCGTTCTGGCGGGCTTCGTCCTTGGTATTCTGGAAAGTTTCGCGTCGATGCGCGAAGTGATCGAGGCGCTGCCGGGCATCAATCAGATCGTGATTTACCTGGCTGCAATCGTAATTCTTCTGACCCGCCCCCGCGGCCTTTTGGGCCGCAAAGGCGTCATGGAGGACTAAGACATGCTTGGGCTGAACAAAAAAGACACCTCGCTTCTTTTGATCGTTGCGGCACTGGTTGCCTGCGCTCCGATTATCCTCAATCCGTTTCCCGAAGCCTCGGCCATGGCGCAGTTCAACGCAGGCTATCCCGATCTGATGCAGCGCTTTGTGATCTTCGGGATCTTCGCAATCGGCTTCAACATCCTGTTCGGATTGACCGGCTATCTGTCGTTTGGCCACGCGGCCTTTCTTGGCGCGGGTTCTTACGCTGGCGTCTGGATGCTTAAGCTTCTGACAATAAATGTCATCCCGGCAATCCTGATCTCGACCATCGTCGCTGGCATTTTCGCCATCGCCATCGGATTCATTTCGCTCCGACGATCCGGTATCTACTTCTCAATCCTCACCCTGGCCTTTGCGCAGATGTCGTTTTCACTGGCGGCATCGGTCCTGACGCCGATTACCGGCGGAGAGACCGGCCTGCAGACGGCGCTGAACGATCCGCGCGTGCTGGATGGTGCGAACGACAGCGGAAACATCCCAGCACCCTCTCTGTTCGGCCTTGAGATGGGCGACAGCTGGCAAGTAAACGTGGGCGACTGGCTTTGGACGTTCAACGCCGGATACTATCTTTGCGCCGTCGTGATGCTGGTCGCTTTTTACCTGGCGATCCGAATCTTCCGCTCGCCCTTTGGCATGATGTTGATGGCCATCAAGTCCAACCAGCAACGCTTGAACTATACGGGAATCAACCCGCGCCCCTACATGCTGGCAGCATTCGTCATTTCAGGCATGTACGCAGGTCTCGCCGGTGGTCTGATGGTGTCCATGGATCCGCTCGCCGGGGCTGAAAGAATGCAATGGACCGCCAGCGGCGAGGTTGTTCTCATGACCATTCTCGGCGGTGTCGGAACTCTTATCGGCCCGATCTTGGGCGCCGGACTGATCAAGTACTTTGAAAACATCTTTTCAAAGATCAACGACAACCTGCTCCACCAGTGGTTCGCTTTCATGCCGGATGGCCTCGAGAATTTCATGGTCACCATCATCCATCCGTTCATTGGCAAGGGTTGGCACCTGACGCTGGGTCTGATGTTCATGGCGGTGATCATTTTCCTACCCGGAGGGCTTGTCGAAGCCGGTCAGCGGATCGGGCGCCTTCTGAGCGGCAAGAAGTCCAAGCCTGAAGCCGAAGGTGAACACGCACCGGCCAAAACCCCGGCAGAATAGGAGAAAGACCCATGGGTATTCTTGAAATCAAAGGGGTCAGCAAAAGGTTCGGCGGTCTGCAGGCGTTAAGTGATGTGAACCTCAGCGTCGAAGAAAACAGCGTTCACGCGATCATCGGGCCCAATGGTGCGGGAAAGTCGACACTGCTGAATTGCTTGGTCGGAAAACTGATCCCGGACACCGGCGCCGTGACATTCATGAACCATTCGGTTCTTGGGCGCAAACCCTATGAGATAAATCAGATGGGCATTAGCCGTGTGTTTCAGACACCAGAGATCTTTACCGATCTCACGGTGATCGAGAACGTGATGATCCCGTGTTTTGCCAAACGCGATGGCGCCTTTAGGATGCATGCCTTTGAGACGGTTCACCACGAAAAAGATCTTGTTGAAAAGGCTGAGCAGATCCTGGTTGACGTTAACATGATGGACAAGCGCGATATGCATGCAGGCGCCATGTCGCGCGGAGACAAGCGACGGTTGGAAATGGCCATGTGTCTGGTTCAGGACCCGAAACTGCTTTTGCTCGACGAACCCACGGCGGGCATGGCCCGCGCCGACACCAACAACACGATCGATCTGTTGAAAGAGATTAACGACAAGCGCGCGATCACCATGGCCATTATCGAACACGATATGCACGTGGTCTTCAGCCTTGCGGAGCGGATCACGGTTCTGGCACAGGGAACGCCTTTGGTCGAAGACACGCCCGACAACATCAAAGGTCATCCGAAAGTCCAGGAAGCCTACCTTGGGACCGCGAATTGATGGAGGGTGACGACGTGAACGTTCAGACCAGCGAAGGTTTTAATCCGAACAGCAACCATGCTGCCACCGCTCCGGCCTATTTTTCACTCTACGATGTTCATGCCTATTACGGCGAAAGCTACATCGTTCAAGGCGTCAGTTTCAACGTGCACGAAGGCGAGATTCTCGCGCTCTTGGGCCGCAATGGTGCGGGTAAGACGTCGACACTGCGCGCGGTGGCAAGAACCGGAAGCCCCTTGGTGACGCACGGCGAAATCTGGCTTGATCATAAACCGCTGCACAAGATGTCCAGTCATGAGGCGTCGCAGGCTGGGCTTGGCCTGGTGCCGGAAGACCGCCGCATCATTCCCGGGCTGACAGTGGAAGAGAACATCCAACTGGCCCAGATCGCACCGCCGGTAGGGTGGTCGACAGACCGCCTCTACGATCTTTTTCCGCGCCTTGGTGAAAGACGGCGCCAAGAGGGCGTGACCCTGTCCGGCGGTGAACAGCAAATGCTGTCGATCGCGCGCGCGCTGGCCCGTGACCTGAAGGTCCTGTTGCTGGACGAACCCTATGAAGGTCTGGCGCCGGTGATCGTCCAAGAGATTGCAAAGACGTTGAACCACATCCGCGATCAGGGCATCACGACCATAATCGTCGAACAGAACGCGGTTGCGGCGCTGAAGTTGGCCGACCGGGCGGTCATTCTGGACACCGGCAAGGTTGTCTACGATGGTGCTGCTGCGGACGTACTCAACGACGAAACCCTGCGCGCCGAGTACCTCGCAATCTGATAGAGCGAGACCCGCCGTGTCAGAATAGGCGGGATACGCAGACGACAAAGACCTCGGAGGAAACCATGCTCGACGAGATGGAAAAAATGTACCCGCCAACCGCGGATTTTGTAGCGACCGCGCATGCCGACAAGGCGCGCTACGACGACATGTACGCTGCCTCGATCGCGGACCCGACCAAGTTCTGGGGCGAGCATGGAAAGCGCATCGACTGGATCAAGCCTTTTGAAACGGTCAAGGATGTCTCATACGAATACGGCAACGTATCGATAAAATGGTTCGAAGACGGGACGCTAAACGTTGCGTCCAATTGTATCGACCGCCACCTTGCGGAACGCGGAGATCAGACGGCGATCATCTGGGAACCGGACGACCCGAACGACGCGGCAAAACACATTACCTACAGGGAGATGCACCAAGAGGTTTCTCGCTTTGGTAACGTCCTAAAAGAACTGGGTGTCGGCAAAGGCGACCGAGTTGTCCTCTATCTGCCGATGATACCCGAAGCGACCTATGCAATGCTGGCCTGCGCGCGGATCGGCGCGATCCATTCGGTGGTTTTCGCAGGTTTTTCACCCGACGCGCTGGCCAACCGCGTGGATGATTGCGCGGCGAAAGTCGTGATTACGGCCGACGGCGCACCGCGCGGGGGGCGCGTCACAAACCTGAAAGACAACGTAAATCAGGCGCTGAACCATGCGGCGCAAGACCCGAAGGTTCTGGTAGTGCGCAGAACCGGTCAGCAAGTTGCTTGGATGGACGGGCGTGACCACTGGCTGCACGATATGGCCGAGGCCGTAAGCAATGATTGCCCGCCCGAGGAAGTGGGGGCTGAACATCCATTGTTTATTCTCTACACCAGCGGATCGACCGGAAAACCCAAGGGCGTGGTGCACACGACCGGCGGCTATATCGTCTACGCGGCAATCACACATCAGTACACGTTTGACTATCATGACGGCGATATCTTCTGGTGCACAGCTGACGTCGGCTGGGTCACCGGACACAGCTACATCGTTTACGGACCGCTGGCGAACGGGGCCACAACGCTGATGTTCGAAGGTGTGCCCACCTTTCCCGATGCCGGCCGCTTCTGGGCTGTTTGCGAAAAGCACAGGGTGAACCAGTTCTATACGGCGCCCACCGCGATCCGCGCCTTGATGGGCAAGGGCCCGGAGTGGGTAGAGAAATACGACCTATCGTCGATCAAGGTCCTGGGAACGGTCGGAGAGCCAATCAACCCCGAAGCTTGGAACTGGTACAACGACATCGTCGGCAAAGGAAAGGCGCCGATTGTTGACACGTGGTGGCAGACCGAGACCGGCGGGCATCTTCTGACGCCCCTGCCGGGCGCTACGGCGACCAAGCCCGGATCGGCGACGCTTCCCTTCTTTGGTGTCGAGCCAGTGATACTTGACCCGCAGACAGGTATCGAAATTTCCGAAACTGCTGCCGAAGGCGTCTTATGCGTGAAGGACAGTTGGCCCGCTCAGATGCGTACCGTCTGGGGCGACCATGAACGTTTCGAGAAGACCTATTTTTCAGACTACAAGGGCTACTATTTCTCCGGAGATGGCTGCCGCCGGGACGCCGACGGATACTATTGGATCACGGGTCGTGTGGATGATGTCATCAACGTCTCGGGCCACCGCATGGGCACAGCAGAAGTTGAATCGTCCTTAGTGGCTCACGAAAAGGTCGCCGAGGCCGCAGTTGTCGGTTACCCGCACGACATCAAAGGTCAGGGCATTTATGCCTATGTCACACTGATGAACGGGGTTGAGCCGACCGAGGATTTGCGTAAAGAACTTGAGCTTTGGGTCCGGAAAGACATCGGTCCGATCGCCAAACCCGATCTGATCCAATGGGCCCCCGGTCTGCCTAAGACGCGTTCCGGCAAGATCATGCGGCGAATCCTGCGCAAGATTGCTGAAAACGACTATGGCGCCCTGGGCGACACATCGACTCTGGCAGAGCCCGAAGTTGTCGAAGAACTGATCGCAAACCGCATGAACGACGGCTGACACGCACGCGTAAGCGTTTGCTGAGAGGCCTTGAAACAAAGGCGACTACGTTCCGTGCCGTGGTTCACCCTCTTTAGTGCATGCGCGCCAGGCAAATGGGCAAGGCGCGCAGCCGTTGGTAATTTGTTAACGCCTTCCATAGCATATTCGTACCGGGTGTGGGCGTTCTTGCATTGGAGCCGCCCATGCAGATTGCTGACCAAACCGGCCCATCCGCACTGCCGCCGCGTCCGGCGGCCGCCGCAGCACAGGACGAGGCCGCAAAAGCCGCCGAAAAACCTGTACCGCCGCCCCCGACACAGGCCCCGCCGCCTGTGAACCCTGCACCTGGCGACATCGCGACCCAGGAACGCCGCACCTCCAATCCGGCGTCCGAAGCCGCCTTTGAAACCCGGGCAGAACGCCGAGAAAACACCGGTCCTGCTGAACTGGGCCCTGACGTGCCGATCCTGGGCGAAGGCAGCGAAGAACAGCAGGAAGCCGTCCAACGCGCTGAAAGTGCTGCGGGCGGATCGTTGAGTTTCTTCGAAAAAGCTGCTGTTGTCGCCGCCTCGGACGATGTGCCGAATAATCCGGTAGAACCAGTTGCCGCCCCCACGGACACTGGCAGCTACGGCGCCGTGGGCACGCCCGGCGCAAAGACCGCCTTGCCGCAACTCGACGTCACGGCCTAGTACCACAGTCCGCGCCCCGGCTTTGTTCGGGACGCGGCTATTCTCTTGGTGCTTTAGTTCAGTGCGGCATCGGTGATTGCATGGGTCCAGGCCGCTTCGCCCGGATCCGCGGTGATCACCGGATCGGATCCCCCGGCCAAAAGCGTGTCGACCGTGCGCTGGAAATCGGCAGGATCGAGCATTCCATCGGAACCCGCAGTAAGTTTGGCGATCTCGCCCATCATGCGCTTCTGATGCTCTTCGGTCTGGGCACCGGTCGCGTCATTGTCCAGGACAATTTCGGCCGCCTCATCGGGGTTAGCCTCTGCGTACTTCCAGCCTTTCATTGACGCACGAACGAAACGGGTAAGCTTGTCGACCATTTCCGGATCTTCAAGGTTTTGCTCAAGCGTGTAGATCCCGTCTTCCAACGTGGCGACACCCTGCTCTTCATACTTGAAGGTCACCAGCTCCGATGGGTCTACACCGGCATCGATGACCTGCCAGTATTCATTGTAGGTCATGGTGCTGATGCAATCGGCCTGGCGCTGCAAAAGCGGGTCGACGTTGAAGCCCTGCTTCAGAACAGTCACCCCATCGCCACCATCGGTGGCGATGCCCTCCTGGCTCATCCAGCTTAGGAAGGGGTATTCGTTTCCGAAAAACCAGACGCCAATTGTCTTACCCTTGAAGTCTTCGGGACCGGTGATGCCGGTGTCCTTCCAGCAGGTCAGCATCAGACCCGATGACTTGAAGGGCTGGGCGATGTTAACAACCGGCAGCCCCTTTTCTCGCGCGGCCAGCGCCGAGGGCATCCAGTTCAGCATCACATCAGCGCCGCCACCAGCCAGCACCTGTGGCGGAGCGATATCCGGTCCGCCGGGCAGGATGGTGACATCGAGATCTTCCTCTTCATAGTAACCTTTGTCGAGCGCCACATAGTAACCGGCAAACTGCGCCTGCGTCACCCACTGTAGCTGCAGCTTAAGTTCGTCAGCCGCATGGGCCGCGCCCGCGGCCAAAATCGCGCCAAGCGCAGCTGCGCCAATTTTCGTTTTCATAATCAAGACCCTCCTTGTTGTCGTCTCGCGTTAACTCCGTCTCTGGCTTGGATGCCAAAATGTAATTCTGCGCTCGGTCAGGGCGACGAGGCCGTAGAAGGCACTGCCGGCCAAAGCCGCAACCGTAATCTCGGCCCAAACCATATCCAGAGCAAGCTGGCCAACCGAGGTCGAAATGCGAAATCCCATGCCGAGTGTCGGGCTGCCGAAGAACTCGGCCACGATCGCACCAATCAGCGCCAGCGTCGTCGCAATTTTAAGCCCGTTGAAAACGAAGGGCATCGCGGCGGTAAGCCGAAGCTTCGTCAGCGTCTGCCAGTAACCTGCACTATAGGTGCGCATCAGATCCTTTTGCATGGATGTGGCCGACGCAAGCCCCTGCACGGTGTTCACCAGAACCGGGAAGAAGACCATCACCACCACCACGGCGGCTTTGGACTGCCAATCGAACCCGAACCACATAACCAGTATCGGCGCCGTCCCTACGATCGGCAGCGCCGCCATGAAGCTCCCGATCGGCAGAAGGCCGCGCCGCAAAACGTCAAACCGGTCCACCAGAAGCGCCACGCAGAAAGCAGCTGAGCACCCGATCGCATAGCCCGTAAGCGCACCCTTGACGAATGTCTGAACAAAGTCAGCCCAGAGAATACGGGTTTCGGCCGCAAAACGCACCGATATGTCCGTTGGTGCCGGAAGAATGACCTGCGGTACATTCAAGCCACGCACGAGACCTTCCCACACCACTAGAATAGTGACCCCAAAAAGCGCTGGCACCGCAAAGCGCGCAGCCGCAGTTCCAGAACGTGCTAGACGCACGTTGAGAGCCCAAGCGGCCGCCCAGAAGGCAAGGGCCCCCAGGACCGCGGTCATCGCCCGAAGCCCATGCGAAGCAGCGTGGCCCGCTGCAGTGCGCTGATCACGGCAACCAAAAGCGCCGCAACAATCGCGGCCGCAAACAGGGCGGACCAAATCTGGATCATCTGCCCATAATAGCTGCCGGACAGCATGCGCGCGCCCAGACCGGCAACCGCACCGGTCGGCAGCTCGCCGACGATTGCGCCCACAAGACTGGCGGCGATACCGACTTTCAAAGAAGTAAAGAGGTATGGCATCGAAGCCGGCAGTCTCAGCTTCCAAAACACCTCGGACGAATGCGCGGAATAGGTCTTCATGAGGTCAAGCTGCATTGCGTCCGGGCTTCTGAGCCCTGCGACCATGCCGACCACGACCGGGAAGAAGCTGAGATAGGCGGAAATGATCGATTTGGGTACCAGCCCCTGGAGACCGACCGAGTTCAGGACCACTATGATCATCGGCGCGATGGCGAGGATCGGGATGGTCTGGCTGGCGATCGCCCAGGGCATGACAGACATATCCATGGCCCGGTTGTGCACAATGCCGATCGCCAAGAGTATGCCCATGGCAGTTCCAATTCCAAATCCAAGCAGGGTAGCCGACAGTGTGACCCAGGCATGGAAAACGAGGCTGCGTTTGGACGTAATCTTCTTCTCGACCGTGGTTTCCCAAAGTTCAATGGCCACTTGATGCGGTGCGGGCAGCCGTGGCCGGTCTTGTTCAAAACTCATCTGCCAGACATGCCTGTTCGACACCGCAAGCCGCCAGGCATTTGCATCGCGGCGTGCTGCTGCCCCCTCGGGCGACACCACTACGCCGGACCGTTCGGCGTCGGTCAGAACGCCTTTGATGTTCATCGGAATGCATGCCGCGTACCAAAGGGCGACAATGGCTGCGACCACTGCCAAAATAGGCACCAGACTACGCATGCCCACCCCCCCGCTTCTTTGGTCCGGAAATACTCCAGCCGGAGGCAAGAAAACCAACAGGACTGCACCTGTTACAGGCTGTGGATTTTGAGTATTTGAAGACCAAAGAAATTAAGATGTCATTTACCACATCCGAGCCATTCTTGGCTTGCGGTACAGGCTGGAGAGCCGATGACCGCGACCGAAGAAGTCGCCCTGTATCCCTCGGGATGCAGGGCGCGCCCGCGCGGTTGGCTCCATTGGCTTGGGGCGATCCTTCTGGGGTGACTGCACCCGCGGTCATGGGCGCCTCCAAAAAACAAAGGCCGCAGTAATCGAAAAGCAAAAGAATGCAATCGGCCCAGCCGTGAAGAAAATCGCTCGTGCATCGGCGCAATCCGCCCCCTGCCCCGGCGCAGGGTGCATGAAGCACTGATGTTGCATGCCTCCGAATGCGGCGGCGGCGAACACGGCGAAAATCAGTCCAAGTCCGCAAGAAACGAAGAGGATCGCCGCCCGTATCACAAAACGTCCCCGTGACCGGCGCGCAGACCTTCGCGGACGCGGTGCGCGACCTCGATAAACTCCGGCGTGTCGCGGATATCGAGCGGACGCTCCTTCGGCAGCGGGCTGTCGATGATGTCGGTGATCCGGCCGGGGCGGGGCGACATGACGACGATCTTGGTCGACAGGTAGACCGCTTCGGGGATCGAATGGGTGACGAAGCCGATGGTCTTCTCGGTGCGTTCCCAGAGCCGGAGCAGTTCCTCGTTCAGCCGGTCGCGCACGATCTCGTCCAGCGCGCCGAAGGGTTCGTCCATCAGCAGGATGTCGGCGTCAAACGCCAGCGCCCGCGCGATGGAGGCGCGCTGCTGCATGCCGCCGGACAGTTGCCAGGGGTATTTCTTCTCAAACCCGGACAGATCCACGAGGTCCAGAACCCGGCGCACGCGGTCTGACTGCTCGCTCTTGGAATAGCCCATGATCTCCAACGGCAGGCGGACATTGCCGCCGATGGTCCGCCAGGGGTATAGCCCGGCGGCCTGAAAGACGTAGCCATATGCGCGCGCCTGACGCGCCTCGTCCGGGGTCATCCCGTTCACGGTCACGGTGCCGCCCGTGGGGTGCTCCAGCGCCGCGATGACCCGCAGCAACGTGGTCTTGCCGCAGCCCGAGGGACCGATGAAGCTGACAAACTCGCCCTTGCCTACGGTCAGGTTCACATCGCTCAGCGCCTGCACGGGACCGTCGGCGGTCTGGAATGTCAGGTCCAGCCCGCGCGCCTCGATCACGGTTGACACGGGCGCGGGCGCATTGGCCATATGGGCATGATCAGCAAGGGAGCTTACCATGTCAGACCCCCAATGCCAGAAGATGCGCGCGTCCGGGACCTACGCGGGGAAGCAGGGATTTACCTACTTCGAAGGGATCGCGAAAGAGACAACGGGCTCTGAAGGGATCTGCATGCACATTCTCCGCGTCCCTCCGGGAGGACGCGCGAAGGCCCATCTGCACGAGGCGCATGAGACCGCGATCTATGTGCTGGAAGGCGCGGCCAAGATGTATTGGGGCGAGAAGCTGGAGCACTGCATGGACACAGAAGCGGGGGATTTGATCTACATCCCGGCGGGCGTGCCGCATCTGCCTTTCAACGACGGTCCGACCGAGGCGGTCGCGGTGATTGCGCGCACCGATCCCAACGAACAGGAAAGCGTGACGCTGTTGCCGCATCTTGAAGAATTCGTTCCCGCCTGAGGTCATGCGGCCCCCCATAGTCTGGGTTCGGCAATCTCGACACTGTTGCCGGCCGGGTCGCGCACGTAGACCGAGCGCGCGCCGTTGGGCCAGTTGAAATCCGCCTCGATATCAATGCCTTCCTCGGTCAGTCGCCGGACGAAGCCTTCCAGAACCGGTGCCTCGGCCGAGAAGCAGATGTGGCCCGGTCCGTCCGCGCCATGGGTGGGCACCGGCAGGGCGGTGGCGGGCGGAGGCTTGCGCGAGGCAGCGGCGAGAAAGGCCAGAACGATGGTCGACCCGCAGCGGAAAAACACGTGCCGCCCGTCGAGGCGCAGTACCTCTGGCAGGCCAAGGACGCCAGTGTAGAATGCGGCGGCCGCGTCCAGATCGTCGACATACACGGCGGCTTCGAGAACGCCGGTCAGTGAAATGCTATCGTATTCCGGCGGTGCCAAGTTAACCCTCCACGCGTAGACGACGTACGTGATAGGCGACCAAGGTGGCGAGTCCCAAAATCAACGCTGGCGCGACGACGTAGAGATATAAGCGGACGTAACCACCGAAAGGTGCATCGCAGTTGAACCGCATTGATCCTTCGCTTCCCAAAGCAGCGTCTTCTGGCGTAGGCGGGACATACATCGGAGGCTCCGCACAAAAGGCGCTAAGGCTTACCCAGTCAACAACGAGATACATAAGAGCCAATCCGCCGGCGCCGATCGCAGCGTAGCGATGGCAAAAGCGATTCAAAGCAGCCATAAGCAATACGACCAGCGCGAAGAAGGCTGCACCATATAAGGCTATCAAACCTACCATTTCGACCGGCCAAAGCGCGCCACCATACTTTTCACCTCCATCACACCCCGCTGGCGGGGATGCCGGACCGCTCGACTTTGCGGGGGGCGGTAAGTTCTTTCCAGGTTGAGAGCGCCTTGGTCACCGTCTGGCCCGAGGTGCGGGCGACGTATTCGCCGTGGCCTTCCTCGGTCTGGACCGTGCCATCGTTCACGGCCAGCTTGCCGCGGGTCAGGGTGAAGCGTGGCAGGCCCTTGACCTTCTTGCCCTCGAAGACGTTGTAGTCGATGGCCGATTGCTGGGCCCCGGCGGTGATGGTCTTTTCCCTGGACGGATCCCAGACCACCAGATCGGCATCGGCGCCCACCAGAACCGCACCCTTCTTGGGGTAGATGTTGAGGATCTTGGCGATGTTGGTGGAGGTGACGGCGACAAATTCCTGCATCGTCAGCCGCCCGGTGCCGACCCCGTATGTCCAGAGCAACGGCATCCGGTCTTCCAGACCGCCGGTGCCGTTGGGGATCTTGGTGAAATCGCCCACGCCGTAGCGTTTCTGTTCGGTGGTGAACGCGCAGTGGTCGGTGGCCACCACCGACAGCGACCCGGCCTGCAGACCGGCCCAGAGGCTGTCCTGATGCTTCTGGTCACGGAAGGGCGGCGACATCACCCGGCGCGCGGCGTGGTCCCAGTCGGGGTGGGCATATTCGGACTCATCAAGCGTCAGGTGCTGGATCAGCGGCTCGCCCCAGACGCGCTTGCCCTGCTGGCGCGCGCGCCGGATCGCCTCATGCGCCTCTTCGCAGGAGGTGTGCACGACATAGAGCGGCACGCCCGCCATGTCGGCGATCATGATGGCGCGGTTGGTGGCCTCCCCCTCCACTTGCGGCGGGCGGGAATAGGCGTGGCCTTCGGGGCCGTCGTTGCCCTCGGCCAGAAGCTTGGCCTGAAGATCGGCCACCACATCGCCGTTTTCCGCGTGCACCATCGGGATCGCACCCAGTTCGGCGCAGCGACGGAAGCTGGCAAACATTTCGTCATCGTTCACCATCAGCGCGCCCTTGTAGGCCATGAAGTGCTTGAAGGTGTTGATCCCCTTCTCTTTCACCACGGTCTCCATCTCGTTGAAGACCTGCTCACCCCACCAGGTGATCGCCATGTGGTAGGAATAGTCGCAGTTGGCGCGGGTGGATTTGTTGTGCCACATCTGGATCGCGTCCAAGAGCCCCTGCCCCGGGCTGGGCAACGCGAAATCGACCACCATGGTGGTGCCGCCCGACAGGGCCGCGCGGGTGCCGGATTCGAAATCATCGGTGGAATAGGTGCCCATGAAGGGCATCTCAAGATGGGTGTGCGGATCGATCCCGCCGGGCATGACAAAACAGCCGCTGGCATCCAGCACGTTGGCACTGCTCAGAGCCGGCCCAATCTCGACGATCGTACCGTCTTCGATTTTCACATCCGCCGAATACATGAGATCGGCCGTAACGACTGTCCCGCCCTTAATCACCGTGTTCATCGCTCAAACTCCCCTCGGGGCCATAACCCACCTGTTGCGTACGTTGTCACGAACCTGCGCGCGCCATCTATCTTGTCTAGCACTCGAACTCCCTGTCCGCGCTCAGGACGCGGGCCGATCGGCTGCGGCACTCCTTGACTGTGCCAAACAGCCGATCCGTGCGCACAATATCATCTCCGACGACGGCAAATTCATACCGATTGCCAAAGAGAAGCGCCGCGGCAATCAGGACGCCCGCCCCAAGAATTGCGACCGGCATTGTCATGCGCATGTATCTCTCAGCGGCATTTCAGCCCCCCGGCCACCACTTCCTTTTCCTTCAGCAGAAGCGCAATGCCCATCATCTTGGCCTTCGAACAGGCCGCGTCCCAGTTCCGACCGTCTTCCACGTATTCCACCGCCAGAACGTGCTTACCCATGTCCAGGTACGGCTGAAAGGCCTCGCATTCCTCATAGCGAAAGCACTGTTCGACAATGACAAAATCAAATTTGTCCACGAGATCGGGCACCAACTCTGGTACGTTCTTCTGGGCCACAGACAGGCCCAACCGCTTGGCGTGATCCGCCAGAGCATCGAAATAGGCCAGTGCGTCCAACTTGGTGATCGCAAAGCCCGTATCATTGTCGTACGCCCCCATGTTGTCAAATTCGACACCCTTAAAACCCTTTGCCGCGCAGGTCGAAATCCGCGCGCCCATGAGCGGCAAGAGCACCGTCAACTGACGCATGTCGACGTACCGTTCGTCGGGCCATTCCCCCATTGTTTTGCCAAGCACGCTTTCGGGGAAGGCTCCGGCGTCATCTCTGAAGTTTTCCCAGGATCCAACACTTATGTAGCAGACCGGCTCGACACCGCGCGTTGCCAAGGCGCGGATATCTTCGGCTGAGTGGTCATCCGGTTCAATAACCAGAATCTCGACGTTGACCGATAGGTCGTAGGGATCGGTGAGCTGCCAGTCCCAGTAATCGGCCGGTGCCATGTCGGCGATGGTGATCGCCAGCGGAAGAAAAGCAGCCAGTACGTTCATTTTTGCGACCGGTCGGGCCGGATCACGACACGACCTCGGCGGTTTCGACAACGGCGTGCATCAGAACATCCGCGCCAGCCGTCGCCCATTCCTTGGAAATCTCTTCGGCCTCATTGTGCGACAGCCCATCGACGCAGGGGCACATTACCATCGCTGTCGGTGCAACGCGGTTGATCCAGCATGCGTCGTGGCCGGCGCCCGAGATCAAATCCATGTGGGAATAGCCAAGGCGTTCGGCGGCGCGGCGCACGGCGCCCACGCAGTCTGGACTGAAGGAAACCGGGTCAAAGTGGCCGACCGCCTCAATCTCGATCCCCAAACCAAGCGTTTCGGCGATCTTGGGCGCTTCGTTCTCGACCCGCGCCTTCATGCCGTTCAGCTTCGCCAGGTCAGGTGAGCGGATATCGATCGTGAACACGGTCTTGCCGGGTATCACGTTGCGGCTGTTGGGAAAGACGTCCGCATGGCCGATTGCCCCCACCGCGCCAGGCTGGTTCGCCATAGCGATCTCGTGCACAAGTTCGGTGATCCGGGCCATTCCAAGTCCTGCGTTCACGCGCATATGCATGGGTGTCGATCCGGTGTGAGCGTCTTTGCCAGTCAGCGTCACCTCCAGCCACCAGAGACCCTGACCGTGGGTGACGACCCCGATGTCCTTTTCCTCGGCCTCGAGGATCGGCCCTTGTTCGATGTGAAGCTCGAAAAAAGCGTGCATCTTACGGTCGCCCACCACCTCGTCGCCTTTCCAACCGATGCGCTCTAGCTCATCGCCAAACCTTTTGCCGGCGGCATCCACGCGGTCGTAGGCCCAATCCTGCCCATGCATTCCGGCAAAAACGCCCGATGCCAGCATGGCGGGGGCAAATCGTGTGCCCTCTTCGTTGGTGAAATTCGTCACTACGATTGGATGTTTGGTCCGAATGCCAAGGTCATTGAGCGTGCGGACGATTTCCATTCCGCCCAAAACACCCAGCACCCCGTCGTATTTGCCACCCGTCGGTTGGGTATCAAGATGGCTTCCAACATAAACCGGCAGAGCATCCGGATCGGTGCCCGCACGCATGGCAAACATGTTGCCCATCTGATCAAGGCCCATGGCGCATCCGGCGGCTTCGCACCAGCGCTGGAAAAGAGCGCGGCCTTCGCCGTCAGCGTCGGTCAGGGTCTGTCGATTGTTGCCACCGGCCACGCCCGGGCCGATCTTCGCCATTTCCATCAGGCTGTCCCACAAACGGTCACCATTGATCTTGAGGTTCGCAGCAGGTGCGGTGGTCTGCGATGCCATAGCTCAGTCCTTCTTGGTGCGCCTCTCCAAAGCCCAAATGCGCAAAGTTTGACCATTTGGTCAGTCAAACGCTATCAGAGCGCAACGACCAGTCAAGTTGCGCTGCATCTGTCCTTGTCGATCCAGACTTTTGGCGCCACGATCCTAAGCTGGGCCATGCAGGCTGATCACTGTTTGGGCAGGAATAGAAGAAAAGCGGGCATGAACGTCGCAAAACCAAAGACTCGTATCCAAGAGCGGAACCGAAGAACAATCCTCGAAGCCGCGCTAGAGGTATTTTCATCCCAGGGGTTTCGCGGTGCAACGCTGGACGAAATTGCCGCCACCGCCGGTCTATCAAAGCCGAACCTGCTTTATTACTTTGCGTCCAAAGAGGCGATCCATGTAACCCTTCTGACTGGTTTGATGGACACCTGGCTTGATCCCCTTCGCGCGCTCAACGGCGATGGGGACCCTCGCCAAGAGATCCTCGCCTATGTTCGGCGAAAACTTGAGATGAGCCGCGACTACCCGCGCGAAAGCCGGTTGTTTGCCAACGAAATTCTACGTGGGGCGCCCCATATCGACGCCGTGCTTCAGGGCGAACTTAAGGCACTTGTTGATGAAAAAGCTCGGATGATCGAGGCATGGTCACAGCGCGGTTTGATCTCACCCGTCCACGCCCGCCACTTGATCTTTTCGATCTGGGCTCTGACCCAGCACTACGCCGACTTCGACACCCAGGTCCGTGCGGTTCTGGGCCCCGATGAACCGGACCCGTTCCCCGAAGCTGAGCGGTATCTTGAGATGCTTTTCAGCCGCCTCTTGGGCCCTGGTGACTAGCCAGTTATCTTGATCTGACCGACCAGCCGCCCGCCTTTTTCCGATGTCATGGTCTTGGCCTGAACGTCCGCTGTCACGTCGGATGTCGCACGAAGGGCGAGTTCGTCACAGGCAATCTTGCCTGATTGTTTGCCCTCGATCATCACCGTTTTCGCCTGAACAGCGCCCTCAACCTGGCCTTCGCTCAACACGTCGAGCGACTTTGCGCTTATGTCGCCCTTGATCTTTCCCTTGACCTCGATATCGCCCTCTTTCGCGGCAACATCGCCTTCAATCACCAGATCACTTTCTATCACCGATTTCGACATGACTGCCTCCTGCCCGATCCGTGCCCACAGTCGTATCCAAGCTGACATCACTTGACCAGCGCGAACCGACCGACCCGGCCCACGGAACCGGCGGCAGTGCGCCGATGCCACGGACCTGTCTGTGCCGCAGGCGACGATGCCGGCATCAGAACGATCACTTTTCACTTCAGATTTGGTCACGTATACCCGGCCCACGTTGCCGCGAAACGCGGAAAGTAATTTGCCGAGGAGCCGCATGACCGAGAAGCCCCAAGACAGCGACGTCGCATTCATTCGCGCCCTTGCCGAACTGCTTCGGGAAAACGACCTGAGCGAGGTCGAGGTCAAACGCGATTACGCGGACGAAGGCAAGCTTCAAGTGCGCGTAAGCAGAAACGCGGCGCCCGTGACGGTCGCGGCGCAACCGGTGCCGGTGCCGCCTCCTTTGCCAGCACCAGTATCACCCGAGGCGAAGGACATGCCGCAAGCATCGCCGGCCGCATCGCCCGAGGATCCCGCCGCGCATCCGGGTGCTGTCACCTCACCTATGGTGGGCACAGTCTACCTGCAGCCAGAGCCGGGAACCGAACCGTTCGTCAAAGTGGGCAGCACCGTCAGCGAAGGTCAGACCGTAGTCATCGTGGAAGCCATGAAAACCATGAACCATATCCCGGCGCCCAAAAGCGGAACGGTCAAACGCATCGTTGTTGCCGACGGTGATCCGGTAGAGTTTGGCGCACCGTTGATGATCATCGAATAGCGCACGGGGTCTGCGGAATGTTCAACAAGATCCTGATCGCAAATCGGGGCGAGATTGCGCTGCGGGTGGTCCGCGCAGCACGCGAAATGGGTATTCGCACCGTTGCCGTGCATTCGACCGCCGACAGCGATGCGATGCATGTGCGGATGGCGGACGAAGCGGTTTGCATCGGGCCACCGGCCAGCCCCCAAAGCTATCTGTCTATACCGGCCATCATCTCGGCCTGCGAAATCACCGGCGCCGAAGCGGTACATCCCGGTTACGGGTTCCTGTCTGAGAACGCCCGTTTCGTTCAGATTGTCGAAGACCACGCCCTGACGTTCATAGGCCCTTCGTCTGACCATTTGCGGATCATGGGTGACAAGATCACCGCAAAGGAAACCATGAAATCCTTAGGGGTTCCTTGCGTTCCGGGTTCAGATGGCGGCGTGCCGGATGTCGAAGCCGCGCGCAAGGTTGCCCAGGATATGGGCTATCCGGTGATCGTTAAAGCGACAGCCGGTGGCGGCGGACGCGGGATGAAGCTGGCCAAGAGTGCCGGCGAGTTGGATACGGCTTTTGGGACTGCACGGTCAGAGGCAAAGGCCGCCTTCGGAAACGACGAAGTCTACATCGAAAAATACCTCGGCCGACCCCGTCACATCGAAATTCAGGTTTTTGGAGATGGCAAGGGCGGCGCCGTGCATTTGGGCGAACGGGACTGTTCGCTGCAGCGGCGCCATCAGAAAGTGCTGGAAGAGGCACCAGGCCCGGCAATCGATGCCGAGACACGCGCGGAGATTGGCCGCACCTGCGCCGAAGCTGTCGGCAATCTGGGATATACCGGCGCGGGTACGATCGAGTTTCTGTACGAAGACGGACAGTTCTATTTCATCGAAATGAACACACGTCTGCAGGTGGAGCATCCGGTGACCGAGGCCGTTTATGGTGTTGATCTGGTACGCGAGCAGATTCGCGTCGCAAGCGGGTTGCCCATGTCGTTCAAGCAAGAAGATCTGACCCCCAAGGGCCACGCAATCGAGGCGCGTATAAACGCTGAAAGACTGCCGACCTTTGCGCCAAGCCCCGGCAAAATCTCGCAATATCACGCTCCTGGCGGCCTTGGTGTCAGGATCGACTCGGCACTTTATCAGGGCTATTCGATCCCACCTTTCTATGACAGCCTGATCGCCAAGCTGATCGTTTACGGGCGGGACCGTCCCGAGGCGCTTGCCCGGCTGGACAGGGCGTTGGGAGAATTGGTCATCGACGGCGTCGATACCACTGTACCGCTCTTTAGCGCGCTCTTGCAGGATCCAGCCATTCAGTCGGGAGATTATGACATCCACTGGCTTGAGAAGTGGCTCAGCGCTGCAGAGGGGCACTAAGACGCTTTATTTTCGCGATTGGCGCGTTACGCTAAGGTCAAGTCCTGCAGTTGCGCTATGCCAGATCCAGATATCACGCCAGAGCTGCTTTTGCGCGCCTATATGGCCGGTGTGTTCCCAATGGCAGAGACACGTGGTGACGCCGATATTTTCTGGGTCGACCCGCGCCGCCGCGGCGTTTTTCCGATTGGTCGGTTCCATTCGTCGCGCAGTCTTCGCCGCACCCTTCGCTCGGACACCTTTAGGCCGACTATAGACCGGGCATTCAGTGCAGTGGTCGCTGCCTGCGCCGATCGGGAAGAAACCTGGATAAACGCGCGGATCGAAGCGCTCTATGCGCAGCTTCACGAAGCCGGCCATGCCCATTCGCTTGAAGTGTGGGAAGGGGAACAGCTGGTGGGCGGCGTCTATGGCGTGGCCATGGGCGGGGCGTTCTTTGGCGAAAGCATGTTCTCACATCGCTCAGACGCCTCAAAAGTTGCGCTGGCCTTTCTGATGGACCGACTGCAGCAGGGAGGGTTTACACTGTTTGACACCCAGTTCTTGACACCCCACCTTGAATCCCTGGGCGCTGTCGAGATTTCACGCGCTGCCTACCACAAACAGTTGCGCAAGGCTGTTGCCGTTACTGCGGATTTCAACGCCCCAGAAACACCCAACGCTCAGGAACTCGTGCAGCGCATCAGCCAAACATCGTAACGCGGATGATCCAGCGCGTTCAGCGCCGGGGACGAAGCGAACATCCAGCCATCAAAAAGCGGCGCAGCGTCCTGGGCCATGTCTTGAATAGACAGCCAGGCGAAGGCATCGCCAGAGGGGTTGTCCGCCGGGAACCGACATTCCGAAAGATTGAGTTGCAGCGAACCATACCGCGCGCTGTCCCCGACATCGATATCGGTGTCCGTAACATCGCCCGATATCTTGTCGAGCCAGCGAAATGTTGCCCTTTGCCCCTGGTCCGTGGGTTCGGCACGAGCGCTTACTGCAGAGGCGATCAGAAAAAAGGCGAAAAAGGCCCAGCGCACCTCAGCCCTCGGACTGGTTGGACGCAAACTGCAAGAGCAGCTGGATCAGACTGACCGAGCCCTGCGTATCCAGAACCTGATCGCCGGCTGCATAGTTGAAGGGTGATCCACCCGGGTTCAACTCAACGAAGTTGCCGCCCAAAAGTCCTTCGGACGCGATAACCGCGGCGCTGTCATCGGGAACATCAATGCTCTCTTGAACCGAAAAAGTAACGTCGGCCCGGAAGGTCTGCGGGTTTAGCTCCATGGCGGTGACCGTTCCCACCTTGACGCCGGCCAGCCGAACGTCGGTTCCAACGCCAACACCCTGGGCGGACCGGAAGGACGCGTTCAATTCGTAGCTGCCGCCAGCTGAGTCTCCAAAGCCGGTGCTCTGCCCGGCGTAGAACAGGAAGAACCCGGCAATGGCCAGAACCGCTCCGCCCACCAGAACTTCGGTCGTGTTTTCTGACATGGTGCCCCCTTCGTGTGGCTTACTTCGGCTGCCAGGCCTCGTAGTCCTGCCTTGGTTTCGGATCGGACCTTCGGATTGAGCCTGGCGGCGTATAGGCCGCCGATGTGCCGGTCAGGTTTTCCTGATGTGGCAATTCCCAATCCTTGTGGGTCAGCGGCTTTTCGTTCGGCGGCGCGTCCCACGTCCGGTGCAACCACCCATGCCAATCGGGGTCTATACGGCTTGCTTCGATCTCACCATTGAAGACGACCCAGCGCCGAGACTTGTCGTGCGTTTCGTAAAATATGTTGCCTTGGCTGTCTTCGCCGACTTTCACGCCCTTGCGCCAAGTGAAAAGCTGCGTGCCCAGGGTTTGCCCATCCCACCACGTCAACGCGCGTTTAACGGTGTTCCAGACGCCCATGCCCGCCTCCGAAGAATTTCTTTCAGATATGGCCTAAGCGAACGTGAAGGTCCAGCGGCAGGTTAGGGCCTGGGCTTGGGCAACTGTGTGCCCGAGCCTATTCAGATTGCAGAAGTGCCCTAGGCGCAGACGTTTCCGTCAACGATATTGCCGGACGCAACGGTGGTGCCGAAGCCATCCATGAAACGCGCCCTGTTCCCGGTGATTAACGCCAGCTGGCAGTCAGTGGCAAAACCGGGATAGGCATAGCAGATAGCATTGTTATTCATCTCCCAAGTACCGGCATAGAGTTCTGTGTCGCGTCCAACGACCAGACCGTTGGCGTCATGGAACTCGCAATAGGCGCCCACGCCCACCAAGTTGCCAACGACGCTTTTGCCGGAAAGGGCCGCGGCCACTTCTGGACCCGACGTGAAGTCAAATTCAATTGGCGCGCAGGCGACCAAACCCATGAGCGACGCGAGTGCGGCCAGGACAATCTTCTTAAGTGACATAGTTTTCTCCAATCCTTGCGTTGGAGACTTTTGCCACAAACCCGCGCAAGCAAGCCGGTGTCGTATCGAATACGACAGCCTTGCTAACTATCTGCAACTGATCTTCATCCCCCACTTTCATCACCTTAGGAGGGCCAGGTTTGAAATGGAATGGGTTTTCGCGCCTGTGCAAGGCAAGACGGGAACGTGGTGTGCGGTCCGTTCTAGCTTGCCGAAACAGGCTCGCCCTTGCGGTCCTGATAGATCATCAGCGGCGCCTTGTCAGAGGCAACGGCCTCTTCGTTGACCACCACTTCGGACACTTCGTCCATGCCCGGCAAGTCGAACATGGTATCAAGCAGGATATCTTCCATAATCGAACGAAGCCCGCGGGCCCCGGTCTTGCGCTCGATCGCGCGCTTTGCGATCGCCTTCAGTGCGTCTTCGGTGAAGGTCAATTGGGTATCTTCCAACTCAAAGAGCCGTTGATACTGTTTGACCAGAGCATTCTTGGGATCGGTTAGGATTGTGACCAGCGCATCTTCGTCCAGGTCCTGAAGTGTCGCAATAACAGGCAGGCGACCGACGAATTCCGGGATCAGTCCGAACTTGAGCAGATCTTCGGGCTCCAGGTCCATCAGAGCCTCGCCCACGCCTTGACGTTCCTCATCCTTGACATCGGCCCCAAAGCCGATAGCCGACCCTTTGCCACGCTGCGATATTATTTTCTCAAGACCCGCGAAGGCGCCACCGCAGATAAACAAGATGTTGGTCGTATCCACTTGCAGGAATTCCTGCTGTGGATGTTTCCGCCCGCCCTGGGGTGGAACCGATGCAACGGTACCTTCCATTATCTTCAGAAGCGCCTGCTGCACGCCTTCACCCGACACATCCCGCGTGATGGACGGATTGTCCGATTTGCGGGTTATCTTGTCGACCTCATCGATATAGACGATGCCACGCTGGGCACGTTCGACATTGTATTCCGACGCCTGCAGAAGCTTCAGGATGATGTTTTCCACGTCTTCACCGACGTAGCCTGCCTCGGTCAGCGTCGTGGCATCGGCCATGGTGAAGGGCACATCGAGAATTCGGGCCAGCGTTTGGGCGAGCAAAGTCTTGCCGCATCCCGTCGGGCCGATAAGAAGAATGTTCGACTTCGCCAATTCGATTTCAGTCGACTTGCTGGCGTGGTTCAGGCGCTTGTAGTGATTGTGCACGGCCACCGAAAGCACGCGCTTGGCATGCGACTGACCGATCACATAATCGTCCAGAACCTCACAGATTTCCTTGGGCGTAGGGACACCGTCGGCCGCTTTCAAACCAGCGGATTTGGTCTCCTCCCGGATGATGTCCATGCAAAGCTCAACGCATTCGTCGCAGATGAACACAGTCGGTCCAGCGATAAGCTTGCGGACCTCGTGCTGACTCTTTCCACAGAACGAACAGTACAGCGTGTTCTTGCTGTCGGACCCCGAGTTATTCGCCATCTCTTACCTCTGTGGCCCTCCGGGCCGTTCGCCTGGCACGCGCCACGCGTCTTCTCAAAAGCCTAGAACACAGCATTAAGGTCTACAACGCCTAAATCCGCCGCACGCCGCACCATGTTGTTATGCCGCATCGGGATTTTCGCGACTGACCACAATATCATCAATAAGACCCCAGTCTTTTGCTTCTTCCGGGGACATGAAATTGTCGCGTTCAAGCGCATCTACCACCGCATCTATCTTTTGACCGGTATGGTTAACGTAGATTTCGTTAAGACGGTCTTTAAGCTTTTGGGTTTCGCGGGCGTGGATCATGATGTCCGTCGCCTGACCCTGATAGCCGCCGGACGGCTGGTGCACCATGATCCGGCTATTTGGTAGACTTTGGCGCATGCCCGTTTCGCCCGCCGCCAAAAGCAGCGATCCCATCGAGGCTGCCTGACCGACGCAAAGCGTCGCCACCGCCGGTCGCACGTATTGCATCGTGTCGTAAATCGACAAACCGGATGTCACCACGCCGCCCGGGCTGTTGATATACATGGCGATTTCTTTTGACGGGTTCTCAGCCTCAAGGTGCAAGAGCTGCGCGACGATCAGGCTTGAGACGCCGTCGTGTATGGGACCCGAGACAAAAACAATGCGCTCTTTCAGGAGCCGCGAAAAGATATCGTACGCCCGCTCGCCGCGGCTGGTCTGTTCGACCACCATCGGGACAAGCGTGTTCATGTATATCTGGTGGGGGTCTTGCATCTTGGTTGCCTCTGCTCGCCGTGCGGCCACTGACCGCGCTCAACTGGAAGAGTCTTAGTTGTGCGGGTGCGGGGCTGCAAGGGCGGCTCAGGAATTACACTGTCTCGTGTCTGCTACTTCCGGAAAACCGGGTCGCCACGTCCACAGACGCAAGCGCCGAAAGAAGGTCTGACCTTGCAAGAAATGCGTCGGCCGATGAATGGACTAAGGCGAAACTCGCACACCCCTCGGTGACTTTCGCGCCCCACTCTAAGCAGCAGCATCGGGTGATCTGGAATTCTCTTCCTGCTCGCTTACGCTGAAGTCTTCATTTTCAAGATGGGGATCGTACAGCGTCAATTGGGCACGGCCCCGGCGCTTCGATGCATAAAGCGCCACATCGGCAAGACGGGTGATTTCCTGCGCATCGGCACCGGGGTGGTCAGACGCGAAAACGGCACCGGCACTGACCGACACTCGGCAGACGATGTCGCCAAACGGTATCGGCTGTTCAAGCTGATGGATGATGCGGTCGGCAAGCGGGCGAACCAGTTCCGGGTCCCGCGGGCCGCGCAGCAATATAAGAAATTCATCTCCGCCAGCCCTGCCGGCCATATCTGACGACCGTATCTCTGCCCGAAAGACATCGGCGGCTTTTTGCAAAACCCGGTCACCGGCCGCGTGGCCGTAGGTATCATTTACCTCTTTGAAGAAATCGAGATCCAGATGCATCAGAGTGAACGGACGTCCCGCTTCAATCTCGCGGGCGATCGCGATGTCGATTGCCCGCCGGTTGGCGAGTTGTGTCAATTCATCGGTCAGCGCCTCGGATTCGGCGACAGAGCGGGCCTGATCCAACCGCGCGTTCAGGCGCCTGCTTTCTTCCAAAACCGCAGATTTCGCTTCATGCAGATAAAGCATTTCAATGGTAAGATCGGTCGGCGCAAAATCAGCGGCGTTCAGCCCGTAGTTTCCCACGGCTTCGATGATCCCAATCCCGAACGATAGGTTCAGAAGGTACCCGCCATCTTCCGGTAGCGGAACGATCGACCCGCGCAAAACTGTATGGGGCGGCTCCACAAATTCTAGCCGGAGCGCGCTATCCGACACCAGGACAAGGGATTCCATGTCGTGCTGCACCCTGGGGCGACGGACTGTGAAAACGTCGAACAAATGGCGCCCGCGAAGCCGGGACTGCGGGCAGAGTTTTTCCAGGGTCGGACCGGCATGCGTGACCCTGCCGTTTGGCGATAAAAGAGCATGCATCGGCATAAGCCGGTCCAACGCATTGCCAAGGTTCAAAACGAGATCTGTCATCGGAAATTCATACTCTGCTTACGGCAAGCTCAAACGCGCGCCCCTCGGCAAACTGGGTTTCCAGCAAGGTTATACGGACCTTTTCGAGACTTTCCTCCGAGCCAAGATGTTCCAGGTAGACGAGGTCTCCGTAGTCGTCGGCCATCGTGCGCAGAACACCCAGCAGGACATGGCCGAACCCCGGCACCGAGTACGAACATTCCAACTCGAAAACTCCGCCCGACAGATCGGAAAGAGCCAATTTGGGAAGCTGAAGATCCGGCACCGCAAGTCGCGCTCGGTCATGCAGATCATCCAGGGAATAGAGAAATTCGACGAAACTCGTGCCGCCAAAGCGCAAAAGCCTGCGGACGGGTTCGAGGTTCTCATGCGTTACCAGATAATTCCCAAGGTCTTCCAGGACCTCTGCGGCGGGTTTGTCCAGCAACTGACACGCGGTGTCGATCACACGCGAAGTTACATCGTCAGGATAAATCACCAGGGCTTCGAACTGCTCTAAGCCAGGGGCCGCTTTTTGGGCGACCTCGCGCCACAAAGGGTGTCCGTAGGTGTCCGTCACGAAGCATTGAAAGGATTTGTTGATAAGACCGTGCATAGGTTATCCAGGCTTTTGCGCCCGTGACACTAGTCTCGGCCCAGTTAACAAAGCGCCAAGCGCTGCTTAGAATTGTAAGTTCTGCCAAGACCCTAAAAATCGGTCGGAGCACCGCCCTCAGCTTTGCGGCGGGCAACGAAGTCGGCCAGTTCGTCTTTGATCGCCACATCCAACGTGGGCGCCTCGAATTCGGCGATGATCTTCTTGAACAGAACATGCGCCCGTTCGGCAGTCCAAATACCTCCCGACAGTTCCCAGGCTTCAAAATTCCTCCAATCAGACAGAAACGGTTGGTAGAAGGCCTTCTCGTAACGATCCTGGGTATGCTGGATGCCAAAAAAATGGCCGTTGGGGCCGACTTCGGAAATGGCATCGATGGCTAGGCTCGCGTCGTCAGTGTCGATTATCGGTTCCTCGAAATAGCGCTGGATCATTTGCAGCACTTCGCAATCCATTACGAACTTCTCTGGGCTTGCGATCAGCCCGCCTTCAAGCCATCCCGCCGCATGATAGACCATGTTTGTGCCTGACTGGACAGCGGCCCAAAGGCTATTTGATGTCTCCCACATCGCCTGGCCGTCCGGAATATTGGCTGCGCAGACACCAGATGAACGCATGGGCAGGCCATAAAACCGGGCCATCTGCCCTGTGATCTGCGTCGCGCGCATGTATTCAGGTGTACCGAAAGCGGGCGCGCCGGATTTCATATCCACGTTCGACGTGAAAGTGCCAATGGCACAGGGGCAGCCTGGGCTGTCGTATTGAAAGAGTGCAATCGCCGAAAGCCCTTCGGCGAGCGACAGCGCGACGGCACCGGTCATCGTCACAGGTGCCATCGCACCGGCCAGCGTAAATGGCGTCACGACCACCGCTTGACCTCGGCGGGCCAACCGCAGACAGCCGTCGATCATCGGCACATCGTGTTTCAGCGGCGATGTCGAGTTGATGTTGGTATACATGCGCGGGGTTGCCGCGAATTCCTCTTCGGACAAGGCGCTGGCAATGCGCACCATCTCCATCACGTCCTCGACACGCTCTTTGCCAAGGCTGTAGGCATGCATCACCTTGTCGGTCAGCGTCAGTTTGTCGAAGAGAACATCCAGGTGACGTTCGCGGGCATGGATATCTACGGGCTCAACCGGATATCCGCCAGCAAAATGGATGCAGTTGAAATACTGCGTCAATTTTAAAAGATTGGCGCATTGTTCGCGCGTACCTGGCTTTTTTCCGGTCTCAAGATCCCAGTAGTTCGGTGGTGACGAAACGTTTCCGAAAAGGATATGTCCACCACCCACCATCAAACGGCGATCGGGGTTTCTGGGTGTAAGCGTGAAGCTCTCCGGCGCTCTGCCCACCATTTCCATGACAAAATCGCGGCCCAGTTTGACGTTCGTCCCGCTGACCTTTGCCCCGGCCTTCTTAAAGATCTCCAAGCTCTCTTCGTTCAGAAACTCTATGCCAATCTCTTCAAGGATGCGCATGGCCGCATCGTGCATGCGCTGGATGCCTTCTTCTCCAAGGGGCTCGGTCGGGCGGTCTGTGTTAAGCGGAACGCGCCACGGCATCTGCGAAATCGCAATTTTTGCTGATCGGCGGGGGTTGTTGGCGCGCCCACCGGACCGGCGACGCTTGACCGTAGCACTCTCAGCCATCGGAAAACTCCTCTGATGCGCTGCAATGCTGGCAGGACGCGCTGGGCGTGCTCGGCCTGTTCGCGACCGAATGTGTCGTTTTCTTTTCTCAGACCACGGATTCAGCAAGGTCGACGCCGGCAAGCAATCCAGGCAGACCGCCAACATCGGGCAAAATGGCGTCCGCGACATCTGCAAGATCGCCGCGACTGGAAAGGCCGGTCAGCACCCCGACCGTCAGCATTCCGGCGGTGCGGCCGGCGACGAGATCGTGCCGGCTGTCACCGACCATGATGACATGGCCGGGGCTTAGGTCGAACCGCGCACAGAAACCGTCAAGCATGCCGCATCCTGGCTTCGCCCCGAACCCGCTATCGAACCCGCTGATGAAATCGAACAGATCGGCGATGCCAGCGGCTTCAAGATGTGCGCGCGCTGGCGCCTCGGCATCATTGGTCGCAACGCCCAGTTTGATGCCTTGCGCCCGGAAGCCGCCGAGAAGAGGTTGAAGCGGCACAGCCGGCACCAGCGGCGCGGACGCTGCAGAGACATTGATGCGGGAAATAAGCGCTTGCGGGTTGGCACCCGGAAGCTGCTCTAGCAGCGCCTGGGCAATCTCGCTCGGCGTGCCCGCAACAACCGGACTTGAAGGGCGGAAAGTACCGGTTTCAACATCGTATCCTACGGCCTTTCCCAGCCGCGCGGCATGCAACCGGTCACCACGTGCAAGATCCGAAAGAAATGCGCCGGCCCATGCGCCCCAGGTTTCTTGAAAGTCAAAGAGCGTGCCGTCCTTGTCGAAAACTATGCCAGCAATCTTGGTCATCGATCCTCCCAGTGTGCTACTTGGCGCATGCGCGCATGCGACCACAGCACGTTCCGCGCGGCACCTTTGTTTTCGTTTGAGTGCTTGTCAGTGCCCGGCGTTGACAGTCGCTTTTGTATTATTGACGGTGTTAACTATGTCTGTGGACCGCCTTTACCGCCTACACGCCTCGCTCGGCTACCAGCTTTCGCTGACCTCAAGGATGCAGGAAAAACGCCTTGATGAGAAGCTCAAAACACTTGGCCTGACACGGCTCAGCTGGTGCATCTTGCTTGCCGTTGAAAACGAAGGCCTTTTCCGACCGTCGGATATTGCCGACTTTGTCGGAACAGACCGCACGGCAACCTCGCGCATCTTGCGCGGGATGGAAGCAGACGGGCTCATCCGTCGCGAATCCGGATTGGGGGATCGGCGCACGACACACGTCGCAGCAACGGCGCTGGGACGGGAAAAGGTCACCGATGCCACGCCATATGCGCGCGAGAATTCGGCATGGATGGCATCAAAACTGGCCGATGGTGAAGAGGCTGTGCTGCGGCGCCTGCTGGATAAGCTGCGCAGCGGCGAAGTCATATCGCTTGACCGTTTCTAAGTGTGAAAACGCGCTACGTCCAATTGGGCAGATCGCCCCCCGGTAGCGCCTGTCGGGCCTCGGCAACGGCCGTATAATCGCGCCCGCTGTCCGTGCAGAAACCCTTGATCCAGGCATCATCCATCAGCAGAAAGTCCAGCACGGCAGCCAGCGTTTCGGGTGATTTCGCCTGCGCACGAAGATCGTCTGACGCAATACCCGTCGCCCCCAGAAAGACCCCGGACAACCCGTCATCTTCCAAGATCCAGATCAGCGCATCTAACGCGAGTTCTTCGGCCATTTCCCGCCGCATCTTCCGGATTCGTTAACTCCGCGAAATGAATTGTTAACCAATCGAACTCCTAATGCGCTCAGCGTCGGATTTGAATCGAATTGTGAGGAAACATGGCCAGACGAGTGCTGCTGATAGACGAATCGGCGACACGCCGCATCGTTCTCCAGGCGAAGCTCACAGGCGCCGGATATATGGTCGACGTCTCCGAGAACGTTGGCGACGCCCTGTCTTTGATGGGCATGCACGGCCACGATGCCCTTATCCTTTCGGCCAGCCTGCCGGATCCCACGGGCCGCAAGCTTCCGGCAATGCTGGCCACCGGACCGACCCGGGTAAGAATCCCAATCCTTGTACTTGCGGGACCAGAAGGGCCCGGCGCGGCGCGGCTGTCGCACGGTCCCCAGATTGATGCGGTGCTCGATTCACCCATGAACGACGCGCTTCTTCTTGCGCGCCTCCGCAGCGTCCTGCGCGTGCGCGATATGGAAGAGGAACTTCTGCTCCGCACCGCCACTTGCCGGGAAATGGGGCTGGCGGAAGCTGCCGCACCGTTTCACAGTGAAGGTCGTTTCCTGTTCGTGTCTCCGGATGAACCGGTGGCCGAATCCGGATTGAACGCCCTTTTGAGAGACCGGATGGAGGCGGTGCGGTCGCGCGATCTTATGGCCGACATCGAACGGCTGGGCGACCAGGATGTGGTCTTGCTGGACGCGCGCGCCCAGGGTGACATCCCCGCGATTCAGATACTGAGCGAATTGCGCTGCCGGGCAGAGACACGCCACGCGTCACTGGTCGTGCATCTGACGGCGGACGCCCAGTCCGAGGCCGCCATGGCCCTCGATCTTGGGGCGAATGACGTGGTGCTCGGTGCGCCGGATCCGTTGGCGCTTTCGGCGCTTTTGCGGCGGCAGCTGCGACACAAACAGCGTATCGACCGGCTGCGCAATCAGGTCTCGGACGGATTGAAACTGGCGGTCACGGATCCGCTTACCGGGCTCTACAACCGACGGTATGCGCTGAACCATCTTGGGCGCCTTGCCCAGCGCACCGCCGGCACCGGACGCAAGTTCGCTGTCATGGTACTGGACCTTGATCGGTTCAAATCAGTCAACGACGACTTCGGCCATGCCGCCGGCGACGCAGTACTTGTTGCCGTCGCCGGCTGTCTTCAGGACAATCTGCGTGGTGCCGACCTGGTGGCGCGTTTTGGCGGCGAAGAGTTTCTGGTAGCGATGCCAGACACGGATGAATTCGAAGCACAGACCGTTGCCGACAGGCTGCGGCGTAAGGTTGCCGAGATGACAATTCCCACCAGGGGCGGCCAAAACATGTCCGTGACGCTGTCAATCGGACTGGCTGTGCGTGACGGAACCAGCAACGACCCGCAAGGCGCCGTCCAACGTGCGATCGGAGATGCGGACCGGGCGCTTTACGGCGCCAAATCGGGCGGGCGAAACAAGGTGACGCTCAGCCGCGAAGTCGCGGCCTGAGCACGCTTATTTTTTCTTGTCACGCATCTTGGGCCGGGAACTGGCGCGGGCGATCGCTTCTTCCATGCGATCGGCCAGCGCACGCCTTTCAGCGACAGTCATGTCCGCCAGTCGTTCAATCAATGCCGATTGGCCAATATCGCGCATTTCGCGCACCCTCGGCGCCTGGCGGTCAAAAATCGCATCAAACACCGAAGGATCGAATTCGTCGGCGCGTAGTGCCGCAAGCACCAGGGTCATTTCCTGCCGGGTTTCGTCGCGCAGCGCGCGGAACCTTGGCCCGGCTTCCTGCAAGGCGCCGCGAATTTCCTGTCTGCTTTGCGGATCAAGAACGGCAACAAGCGGTCCCAGCCCGGCCTCTGAAAGTGCCGGAGGGCGCCCGGGGCCGCCCCGCGGCCCCTGGCCATCGCGCAAGATAAAGCTGCTCACGGCACCGACGACAAGAAGGTTCATTGCCAGCGAGGCCACCAGAAGGATGCGAACCCAGGGCGCCGTACGGTACTCGGCCCTTTTCGGCTCCTTATCTGATCCCTGTTCGTCTTCCATGTCCTAGACCCCACCCAGATCAAAGCCGACATCGGGGTAAGACAGCCACTCCGAAGGATCGCCTTCCGAAGTACCGATAAGGCCACTGTAGGTGCCGACCGTATCGGGCGCCGCAACGCCGATCCAGGCGCCGACCAGCGTCGCCGCGACAAGGCCACCGGCCCCGGCCCAACCACCCAAGGCGTCGGACAGAGAGGCCAGAAGGTTGTTGAATCCACGCGCAGGCGCGGCCTCCTGTGACGGTCGCACCGCGGATCTTTCCAACTCGCGTTCCGCATCCGCCTGCACCCGCGCCATCAGCGCAGGCGACAGCGGCGGCTGTTCCTGGCGGGAAGCCTCAAAAAAGGCTTCCAAGCCGCCGTCCGTTTCCGCTTTGTGTTCTGCCTCAGCCATTGTCTAGTCCCAACTTTGCAGCCTGCGGCAGAAGCCTTTCGGCCAATGCGCGCTTTCCCCGTGCCGTAAGGCTTTCCACCGCTTCAACGCCGATCTCCATAATCTGCGCGATCTCCGGGTTCGACAAACCCTCGATATGGCGCAGAATGACCGCTTGGCTTTGCCGGGGCGGCAGGCTTTCCAGGGCGTTTTGCAGCGCTGTCGCCCGCTCGATCCTTTCAAGCCGTTCCTGCCCGCCTTCGGTCTCGTCCCGCATCTGATCAAAATCAGTCGGATCGGACACAGTCACACGGCCGCGTTTGCGCAGCCGGTCCGTGCAAAGGTTTGACGCCACACGGTACACCCATGTCTTTACCGTCGCCTCGCCCGATTGCCAGTTGGGCGCCATCCGCCATAGTCGAAGCATTGTTTCCTGTGCCACGTCCTCTGCCTCGGCCCGATCACCTAGCGTGCGTGCGGCAAAGGCCATAACAGCCGGCACCAAACGCTTCGATAGAATCTGCGCGGCGCCGACATCGCCGGCACCATACCGTGCCAGAAGCGCGGCATCTGAATCCTCGGGTTCTGGCATCTGCTATCGGAACAACCAAGAGACCTCTGCACTATGCCGGCCGAAGCAATTGGTGCAATAGGCACCGACACGCTTCGACCGCCTGCACCGTGAGTGGTGTCAGTTACGGTTTTCACTGCCGCCGCGACGGAATTTGCCGCCCCGAGCATTCATTTCGCTACGCGCCGTCTCAAACTCTTCCCGCGAGACGCTGCCGTCACCGTTGGCATCGATGCGTTCAAAGACGTTGCCACGGGTCCGCGATTCGCGGGCGGTCTCGATTTCTTCCTGGGTCAAAAGACCGTCGCCATCCGCATCCGCACGCTCGATCATACGCGTAACGTTGTTTCGAATGCGTTCCTGCGAAGCGGCTTGCATCGATGCCTCAAGCTCTTCTGCGCTTACGTTGCCGTCGCCATCGGCGTCGAGCGCGCCAAAGCGCTCGGCCTGCACCGCATCAACCTCAGCCTGAGTGACTGTGCCATCACCGTCTGCGTCAAATCGCTCAAAGAACCGTTCTGCATCGGCCTGGCTGCGTTGACCGATTTGCGCCTGCGCACTTGTTGCGACCGCGACCGCTGACACGCTCACGATCAGCATTATTTTCACGGCGTTACTCATACGTCCTGCCATCTTTCTCTCCATCTTTCTAAACCGCCGAATTTCGCTTCGACATGCAGTGCAAACGCGTAGCCCAGGAGGTTCCGTCGAAAAAAATAACACAGCTTCCCACGGCCGCGACACGGCGACGCGAGCCTCCATCGGGACTGGCATTTTCCAAGGCTTTGCGAAACAAGTGCCGCCATGGCGACATCGCAATCAGAGATCCCCGAGAGAGCCGAGGAATACGAAAGGCCGGTGCGCCGGGCAGTCGGTCTTGGTTTCAGGCGCCGCTGCCCGCGTTGCGGATCCGGTCCGTTGATGGACGGGTATCTGAAAGTGCGCGACCATTGCGCCGCGTGTGGAGAAGAGTTTCACCATCACCGGGCCGATGATGGACCGGCCTACCTTACCATCCTGATTGTCGGGCATGTTATGATACCGATGATCCATATCACCTTTGTCGCGTTTCGGCCGGACCCGGTGATCATGGCGACCGGTTTTTCGGTCATTTGCGTGGCCCTGTCGCTTTACCTTTTGCCCCGCATCAAAGGTGCTATTGTGGGATTCCAGTGGGCCAAGCGCATGCACGGTTTCGGCGCGCGCTAGGCCACCAGTCTGGGGGCTCAGGTTGTATTGAACGGAAAAGACGCAGTACGGGATGCAGCAACCGTTGTGCTGGTGCGCAATCCCGGCTCCAAACCCTCGGTATTGATGGGACAGCGCGGAAAAAACGCCGTCTTCTTCCCTGAGAAATTCGTCTTCCCCGGTGGCGCGCTCGACCCCGGCGACCACAACATCAACTTGCTTAATCCTCTGTCAGAACTCTGTTCAAAACGCCTTGAGGCCGATGCACCAGCGGGCATAGGGGCGCCCCTGGCGGTGGCGGCAATCCGCGAGCTATGGGAGGAAGCTGGACTCGCCCTGGGAAAAGAAGGGGATTGGCCCGGTGAGGTCAGCCCGGACTGGTCAACCTTTGCTGCCCGAGGCCTTTGCCCGGATGCGGACGCGCTGCGTTTCTTTTTCCGGGCGATCACCCCACCCGGGCGACCACGCCGTTTTGACGCCCGGTTCTTTATTGCGGATGCGGCATCGCTGGTCGGCTCGGCCGAAGACTTTTCGGCTGCGTCCGATGAGTTAAGCCATTTACAGTGGGTCCAGCTTGATCAGGCAGACCGTTTTCCGCTGCCGTTCATCACGCAGGTGGTGCTGGCGGAAGTTCGCAAGTGGGTGCAAGCGGGGCAATTGGGACAGATCCCGCCATCCGTGCCCTTCTTTCGCAATGACGATGAAAGAAGTCACTTCCTCCGCATTACAGGGAGGGCGGGCGAACAAACGCAATTATCATGAGCACGCTGACGATAAGGATCGCCATGCCCGCCGTTTCGCGAACGGTCGTGCGTTCGCGAAAGAAAAGCACAGACGCCAAATAGCTGAAAATAAGCTCGACCTGACCGACCGCATTGACGTAGGCGGCGGTCTGCAACGTGTAGGCGGTAAACCAGCAGAGTGATCCGGTAAGGCTCGTTAATCCGACCATGGCCGTTACGCGCCAATGGGACAGCACCCGCGACACCTGCCCGGGCTCGCGCCAAATCAGCCAGGCACCAAGCCCCACGGTCTGGACCGCGGTCACAATGGCAAGCGTGGTGGCTGCGCGCAGAAAGGCGTCGCCCGAGCCAAGCGCCAGCGACGCGCCACGATAGCTGTTGGCCGAGAACGCAAAGAAAACACCCGATGCGAGACCGAGCCCCGCCGCGCGATTGAAAATGCGCCGCACCAATGGCCCGGTGGCATCCGGGGGATCACTCAAAAAAACAAGACCGACAAATCCAATCGCCAGCGCCGCACCGCCGACCCATGACAGCGGATCACCCAGAAGGATCACACCCACGACCGCCGCCAGCATTGCCTCGGTCTTTTTGAACGTCATTCCGACGGCGAAGTTGCGGTGCGCGAAGACCGCCACGACGCACACTGTCGCCAGGATCTGACAAAGCGCGCCGAGCAATGCGAAGCCCCAGAACGATGTGGGCATCGTTGGGCGTATTTGGCCTGAGACGGTGCCGTAGCTCAGCGCCAAAAGAGCGACGAGAGGCGCGGCAAAGACAAACCTGGCAAAAGTCGACCCGGCCGGGCTGAAGCCCGTCGAAGCAAGATGCTTCTGCAGCATGAAGCGTAGGTTCTGCACAAAGGCAGCCGCGAGAGTTACCGGGATCCATGCCGCGATCATGGCGCCTGATGGCACGGCATCCGTGAAAGATCCAGCAGACCCAGGACCGGATCAGGCCGGTGGTTCGTCGCGCGACCAAAGAGGATGCGGGACGGGATCCTTAGAAGACAGGAAATACCTGCGAAAGACATCCGCGTAAGAGCCAAATCGGTAGCCACCATTGTGACGCAAATAGTGCGCTCGCCTCTCAAAATAGCGGCTGGGCAATGCGTACCAGGGCAGTTTCGGGTGCATGTGATGGACCGCGTGAAGGTTGTTGTTGAGAAACAGAAAGGCCAGAAACCCACGGTCTTCGATGATGACGCTGCGCCCCCGGCTAAGCACATGCGCCTGGTGTTCAGCGAAGGTGCGGATCTTCAGGAAAGAGAGGCCGGCGTAGACAGCCAATCCATAGGCCCAGAGCGGCATCGCTCCTGCGACCTTCAACCATAAAATGACAAGGATCGCCGCGGGAATATGCCACAGCCATCCAGTCACGACCTTCAAGTCTCCTTCGCGAAAGGCTCTGACGTCGGACGCAATGAACATCACTTGTGCAACCGCTGGCCCGATGATCAACCGCCCCAAAAGGGTGTTGTTAGCGGCGAGCACAAACCGGATCAGCCGAGGAAGTTTCCGCCACACCGACGCATCCAGGTAGTTCGATTCCGGGTCGTCGAATGGATCAGTCAGACGAGAATCCTTATGGTGAGCAATATGGGTGTCGCGAAATCTGGCATAGGGAATTGCCAGGTTAAGCGCCGGAAAAACCAACAGATCATTCAGCCGTTGGTCCTTGGTTGGATGACCGTGAATCACTTCGTGCTGCAACGATGAGAAAAACGCGATCAACACGGATGTCATGAGGATCGATGCGGTGAGAGACTGGTCCGCCAGCCACGTGGTTGCCACAGCGAACGCGAGATAGACGCAAATGATAAGTGTCAGGGTCGGCCATTCAATCCGGCCTGAGACGTGCCAGTGCACTTAAGAGCCCTCATCCATACTGGTGACTGAAGCACGTTAGGTCTTGCGCGCATGGCTGAGGAGACTGTATTCAAGCATCGAAAAGCCAACTCTGGTGAATTTAGTCACGACTGATGGAAAAAACCGACAAACGCGCCCGCGCGGATCTTTTCCGAAGGCGGCTGAAACAGGCCATGGACAGCGAAGGCTTAAGCCGGGCCAAACTTGCGCGCGGGATCGGTGTGGATCGCTCAACCATCAGTCAGATCCTTGCGCCGGACAGCACGCGCCTGCCCAACGCGCAAGTTGTCGGAGAATGCGCAGCCCTTCTTGGCGTATCGGCGGACTGGCTGCTGGGACTGGCCGAGCATCCCGAGCGCGCCGCCGAACTTATGGCGGCAAATCTTCTGATGACCGAAGCGCCGCGTGCCTTGGTCGACGAACACATCATTTCCTGGCACCGCGAAGCAACGGGCTACAAGGTCCGCCATGTTCCGGCGACGCTGCCCGACATGCTGAAGACGCCGGAGATGCTCGAATGGGAATACAAACCCCACCTTGGCCGGACGACCGGTCAGGCGGTTGCGACCAGCGCCGATCATCTGGACTGGATGCGCCAGGGGCATTCGGACTACGAGATCGCACTGCCGTGGTATGAGCTTGATTCAATGGCGCGGGCGACAGGCTACTACGTCGGGCTGCCGTTTGAGGTAAGGCGCCGGCAGCTTGCAAGGATCCGTGAGATTCACGATCAGCTTTATCCTTCGCTGCGCATTTTTCTTTATGACGCCCGGCGCGTCTACTCCTCCCCCATAACCATTTTCGGCCCCTTGCTGGCGGTCATTTACCTGGGCCGGAACTATGTGGCGTTTCGCGACCGCGACCGGGTCAGGGGTATCACCGCCCATTTTGACTGGCTCATCCGCGAAGCCTTTGTGTCGGCGCGTGAATTGCCGCAGGTTTTGACTGATCTTGACGCTGAAATCGGCGCCTAGTCGCGCGGCGCAAGGCCCACCTCGGCGCGCGCTTCGGCATCGCGAAGGCGAAGATCTGTACCGGCATGGGCCGCGGCACCCGGACCGCAGAGATAGCCAATGGCCTGGGCCACATCTTCAGGTGGGATATGGTCCGACCAATCAAGCTGGCTGACAGGGTTCACGCCGGATGATTTGATCTCGTGCTGCATGTCGGTCGCTACCGTTCCCGGGCTCAGCCCAACAACTGTGACGCCATGGGCGCTCATTTCCTTGTCCCCACAGCGTGTGAGGGCCAACGCGCCCGCCTTGGACGCACAATAGTGGCTCCATCCCTCAAGCGCCCCCGTCGCCGCTCCGGATGAGATGTTGATGATCGTTCCCTTGCCGCGCGCCTTCATACCCGGCAGCACGGCGCGCATGCCGTGATAAACCCCAAGAAGATTGATCGTGATCACCCTGGACCAGTCGGACGGGTCGCTGTCCTCAAAACGTGTGATCGGATCGATTATTCCGGCGTTGTTGACCAGCACGTCGACAGGACCAAATGCGGCCTCCGCTTGGGAAATCGCCCCGCGGAGGCTGTCATAGTCGCCAACGTCACAAGCCGTGGCAATTGCAGTCCCACCATCTTGGCTGATGGCATCCGCCAGCGCGTGGATTTCATCTTCGGACCGTGCCGCAAGTGTCACTTTCGCGCCTTTGAGCGCCAACCAGCTTGCAGCCGCGGCGCCAATGCCACGGCTGGCGCCAGTTATAACGATGCTGAGGCCCTTGATATGGTCCATTTTGCAATCCACCCTGCGGTCCGCAAGGGACCAGATTTCGATTGCACCCAACTTGGCATTTGCCGATATCGAAGTGAAGGTGCCGCACAGATCGGGGCGGATAAGTCCACATCCAGGGAAAGTAAAACACCATGCGTTTGAGTGATTTCAAAGCTTTGACCTTCGATGTCTACGGCACATTGATTGACTGGGAATCCGGCATGATCGCCGGCCTCGAGCCGCTGACGGCACGCCTAAGTCGGGCGCCAAGCCGGGATGAAATCCTTGAGGCGCACGCGTATCATGAATCAACCACCCAGGCGATCACGCCGGCAAAGCGCTACCAAGAGCTTTTGCCGGTTGTGTACAAACGGCTCGCCGAGGAATGGGGCGTTCACGCGACATGGGAAGAATGCCTTACCTACGGTGAATCGGTTCGCGAATGGCCGGCCTTTTCCGACAGTGCCGAGGCGCTGAAGTACCTCAAGAGACACTACAAGCTCGTCGTGCTTTCAAACGTCGACAACGACAGTTTTGCCCACAGCAATGCCAAACTTGAAGTCGAATTTGACGGCCGCTTTACGGCGGAAGACATCGGCTCTTACAAACCCGCGGACCGGAACTTTGAGGTGATGCTGACGGGCCTCGACCGGATCGGCATCGACCGCAAACAGATACTGCATACAGCCGAGAGCCTGTTTCACGATCATGTACCGGCCAAGAAGTTCGGGCTGGCCAACTGCTGGATCTATCGCCGCCACGGTCAGCCCGGATTTGGCGCCACCAGAGACCCCGGAACGACGCCGGAATTCGATTTTCGTTTCAACTCTATGGCCGAATTGGTCGACGCGCATAAGGCGGAACGGAACGACTAGGGTTTCGGATCCGGGTTCTCGGTGTGCCCATCCACGGCGATAATCTGGCCCGAGACGCGCGCTGCGGCATCAGAGGCAAGGAAAAAGGCCATTTCCGCAATATCCTCTGCACTCACTAAAGTGCGCATGGACGTGCCTGCGGCGTATCCCTCGGCAATGACCGACGCCGCAACAGACTTTGCCTGGGCTTCGCGCGCGATCACCCCGTCCATCCGCGGTCCTTCCACGGCGCCGGGGGCAATGGCGTTGGCACGGACGCCGAAGGGGCCGAGTTCCATCGCAACAGTCTTCATTAGGCCGAGAAGGGCCCATTTTGCCGCAGCATAGGGCGCACGGTTTGGGTAGCCGTACAGCCCTGCGGTCGAAGATGTGAAGACAATGGCACCCCGACCTGCCGACTTGAAGCCAGCCGCCGCATGTTTGACGGCCAGAAACGCGCCTTCCAGGTTTACTGACACGCAGTTGCGCCAGTCCTCGATTGTCACCTGATCGACAGGTGCGGTCGGCCCAGCAATCCCGGCATTTGCACACAGGGCGTCAAGGGGTCCGTCGATTTCAGAAAAGACCGCCGCCATTTCGGCCTCGTCGGACGCATCCGCCCGAAGTGCCTGCCACGCCGATGGCACGTCGTACAGCGCAGCTTGATCAACGTCCGTAACCCAAACTGCATAGTCCGCCCGTGCAAAACGTTCGGCCATGGCCCGGCCAATGCCGCTGGCGCCCGCCGTCACCAGGACCCGTCTCATGGACGTTGGCCCACCGCCCGGCCTGCGCCGTCCGGCATCTCAAGCCGTTCGTGGGCTTGGGCGATCCGCGATAGTTTGTCGAGGATCTCGGCCGAAGGCGGTGCCGGTCGGCGCGTCGCCAGACTGACATGCAGAAGAAAATGCTCACCGGTGGCCAGAACCCGAGCGCCCGATCGCATGACGTGGAAGAGATGAAGCTTCTTGCCCTCGCCCTGCAGGATCTGGGTGTGAACGGTGATGCGTGCCCCCGCCCGCGCTTCATCCAAATGCCTGATGTGTGTCTCGGCAGTGAAGTAACTGCCACCGCTTTGGATGTAGGCATCGTCGCATCCAATCACCCACATGAAGCGATCCGTCGCGTCCCCGAACGCCTGCAAGTACTTTGCCTCGTTCATATGTCCGTTGTAATCGGTCCAATCGGACGGAACGGCGCGGTCGAGCATCAAGAGAGGTTGGTCAATTTTCGTCAGGTCTTCGAAGGTCGCTGCAACATTGCTTTGGGCCAGAAGACGCTGGTCGTGTTCGCGCAAGACGGCGCCTGCTGCCTGACCGCGGTACTTTAGCGCGCGCAACATGGCGACAAGGTTGGCATCGCGCCGCCGTTCCAGGGATCCGATCGAGGCACCGGCGGCCTGCGCATCGGACTGCGCGGCAATCTGGTCGACAAGCTCTGTATCAAGCTCTGGGACATCCATCAGTCTTGTCCAAGGCCATTTAAGGGCCGGGCCGAACTGAGAAATAAAGTGCCGCATACCCGCTTCGCCGCCAGCAATTCGGTAGGTCTCGAAAAGCCCCATCTGGCCCCAGCGCAGGCCGAAGCCCATGCGAATAGCTTCGTCGATCTCTTCCGTCGTCGCGACCCCGTCCTTGATCAGCCAAAGCGCCTCGCGCCATACAGCTTCGAGGAAGCGGTCGGCGATATGGGCATCGATTTCAGCGCGCACCTGGAGCGGGAACATACCGATTTCGCGCAAGATCTGGGCGGCATGCGCGATCAGGTCGCCGTTGTCCCGGGTACCCACAAGTTCCACCAGCGGCAAGAGATAGACCGGGTTGAAAGGATGGGCCACGAGGATCTGCCGTGGTCGGCTGGCGCAGCTTTGTAAATCGGACGGCTTGAAGCCACTGGTTGACGACGCAATGACGGCACCGTCGTCGCAAGTAGCCTGGATGGTCTGATAGACTTTTTGCTTCAGTTCCAACCGCTCGGGCACGCTTTCCTGGATCCAGCCAGCGCCAGCAACCGCTTCCGACAGGGTCGCCGAAAACTGCAAGGTACCTTCGTCAGGAAGGGGCGCGTCGTATATTCCCGGCAAGCTTGCCCGCGCCTGGTCGAGCAAAGCCTCGATCTTGCTAGGAGCCCCTGTATCTGGGTCAAAAATGCGCACGTCCCAACCCGATAGCAGGAACCGCGCCGCCCAGCCGCCGCCAATGACACCCGACCCGATGATGGCCGCGATCGGTGGCCCTTCGTGACCGGTCATTCGAAGCACTGGGTCACGGGCAATCCGCCAGCAAGCAAAATTTCGACGCAGCCGAAAATCGGAGTTACCGGAGAACAGCTGCGACTGCGCGCCAGACACAATCCGTCGCAATCGGTCGCGTTCGAGCAGGGTTCGTTCGCATCCGCATTCGGAAGATAGCAAACCTGTGTGCCCTCACGCGGGCCGCCGGCAAAACGACCGCCTTGATCTTCGCAGGCCTCTTGCTGCTGGGCGACCAGGCTTTGGCCGATGACCGGCCCTTCATCTTCTTCCAAGATGCAGCCACCGAGAGAATAAAGGGTAGCAATTAGAAAGACGAACCTCATGCCGCAACCGGAGCGCGCTTCGTGAGGCCGAGTTTTTCGCGCACTGCCTGGGGACCGAGAACGCGCGCGCCCAAGTTCTCAATGATCGTTACGGCCCGCGCGACCAGCTGTTCGTTGGTCGCAAGGACGCCTCGGTCCAGCATGAGGTTGTCCTCTAGCCCGACGCGCACGTTGCCGCCCGCCAAGACAGCCGCGGCCACATAGGGCATCTGATTTCTGCCCAGCGCAAACGCGGAAAAGGTCCAGTCGGGCGGCACATTGTTGACCATGGCCAGGAACGTGTTCATGTCGTCCGGCGCGCCCCAAGGGACACCCATGCAAAGTTGCACCAGCGCCGGGCCTTCCAGAATTCCATCGTCGACCAGCTGTTTAGCGTACCAGAGATGGCCGGTATCAAAAGCTTCGATTTCGGGCTTCACGCCCAGGCGCGTCATCTCTTTGCCCATGGCCTGAAGCATGCCGGGTGTATTGGTCATAACATAATCGGCTTCAGCGAAGTTCATCGTCCCGCAATCAAGCGTGCAGATCTCGGGCAAGCAGGCAGCTATGTGGGACACACGTTCTTCCGCACCTGCCATATCCGTGCCTGCAGCCAACGGCAGGGGATGTTGGACGCCACCGAAGACCATGTCTCCTCCCATGCCCGCCGTCAGGTTCAGAACAACGTCGACATCAGCATCCCGGATCCGGTCTGTCACCTCGCGGTAGTAATCCAGATTTCTGCTGGGCACGCCGCTGTCGGGTTCGCGCACATGGCAATGCACGATTGCCGCGCCCGCCTTGGCGGCCGCAATGGCGCTGTCGGCAATTGCCTTGGGGCTACGCGGCACATGGGGGCTTCGATCCTGAGTAGACCCCGATCCGGTCACGGCGCAGGTGATAAACACGTCTCGGCTCATGTTAAGTGGCATGCCGGCGGCTCTCCTCAGAAGTATTCAGGTCACGGTTATGGCAGTTCACGCTGCCGTACCACGCAAAATGCGACATCCCGTTCGACAAGACCGGAGACGACGGACGGTCAGGATCAAGGCCGCGCATCTTCGCGCGATGTGACGGGGTAACTTGCGGCTGGCAAATCCTGATCCTGCCCAAATACCCGCCGCATCTCTGTCTGAAGCTCGGGTGCCGGCACCAATTCCGGACGATCGGCGGCGAGGCGTTCTTCCTTCCAACCCGTCGTCACGTCGCGAAAATGCCATAGCAGGAAATCTGGGTGCACGGGATCGCGGCGGTCTTCCATAAAATGGGTGAGCCACTGCTGACCCTTCTTCGCACCCGTCGGCGCAACGCACCATTTTCGTTTGGATTTGGGTTTGCCCGACGCACTGACCATTCCGTGATGCATATGGCGGATGCCGCTTCCCTCAGGAACGTCCTTGGCATAAACCCAGACAGCCCCGGCGCGCAGGTAGCCGTCCGGCTCCTCCACAGTTGCGTCAAAGACCGATTGCCCGGTTCTTGACCAGATCAGCTCGTCGATATCGGCATTCATGACTGCGCGGGCGCGGGCCAGCAAATGCCGACGGACCAGTTCGATCATGCTGCGTTGCAGGTAAAGCGAGGCGTAGCCGGCGGTGCTTTCGACGGTCGGGCCGAAAGGATAGCGGGCCCGCAAGACAGCGGCGCGCTTCAACCCGTTTACACTGGCGACGGTCTTGCGAAGATCCTCCGGCCGGTAATCCGTTGACCCGTTGTCAATCAGAACGGCTGAAGTCAGGCCATGGGCACGCACGTAATACGTCAGCCAATCGCCGATCCATTGGAGGTCATTGTTCTTCGAAATCGCGTAGATCGCATTGCTGCCTTCAAACCTGCTGACAAGGCTTGGCAAAATGGGCACTGTGCCGCCGAACAGCCTGTGAGTAAGCGAGATGCTAGCGGGAAGTGCGTCGACATAGTCAAAGAGCAACACGGAGCAGCGGGACAAATCCAGTATCGCGCGCGGATGCGCGGGTATCCCGTCCAGCTGAAATTCGGTCTCTTCAATTAGCGCGCGAAAGTTCAGAAGCGGCGGGCAGAGAACACAGACGCAGTCGTTCTCTGCATCTTCAAATGCGCCATAGACGAGCGTTCGGAAGTCGTAACCTTCGTCAAAATTCGGCCCGCGCGCCCTGGGGCGACCACGCCGATCCCGGAAAAGGGAAGGATCGTCGCCGGACAAAACCAGCCCTGAGATCTCAATATCCAAAACCTCGGCGTTCATGGCGTCCTGTTTCCGCTCGACAGATTAATCCTACCCAGAGCGCCGCCACCGGTCCAGCATCGCGCGTGCCGTCAGGGCGGACCGGCACCATGGACCCGCGCCGAGCGGTGGTCGATCAATAGGGCATTGGGTGGACCCGATGAACGGCATCGATGTCATCAAGCACGTCATCCGAAAGTGAAACATCGACCGCTTTCAGAATGTGGTCCAGCTGGGCCAGCGTTGTTGCCCCGAAGATGGCAGAACACATGAAAGGCCGCGTGCGACACCAGGCAAGCGCCATATGGGTTGGATCAAGCCCGTGCTTGATGGCAACTGCAAGATAGGCATCGACCGCAGCATCGATGCGCGGGGTCGCGCGGCCACCCATACCTGCATTGATAGACTTTCGCGATCCTGCTGGCAGGGCGCCGTCTTTGTACTTTCCCGTCAGGTAGCCGGTCGCAAGCGGAGAAAACGCAATCAGCCCGACATTTTCATTGACCGACAGCTCGGACATATCCGTGTCGTAGAGGCGGCAAAGCAGAGAGTATTCATTCTGCATGGTCTGCACCCGCGGCCAGGACCTGTCTTCGGAGACGCGAAGCCATTGGGATGTGCCCCAGGCGGATTCGTTCGAAAGCCCGAACCACCGTATCTTTCCCGCATCGACCATGCGTTGCAGGCATTCCAGTGCGTCTTCGATATGGGCTAAGGTTTCGGCCTGGTCCTGACCCGATGGATCGAAGGCCCAGTTCTTGCGAAACATGTAAGAGCCTCGATTGGGCCAGTGGAACTGGTAAAGATCGATAACGTCCGTTTTTAAGCGCCGCAGCGATCCCTCAATCGTCTCGGGAATTGTCTTGGAAGAGATCGGCGCGCCGTCCCGCACAGCAGAGAGGCCTTCGCCCGAGTGTTTGGTTGCGAGGATGTATTCACCACGTCGGGACGGGTTGGCGGCATTCCAGTTGCCGATGATTTCTTCGGTGCGGCCGATGGTTTCTGCGCTGACCGGATTGACCGGGTACATCTCGGCGGTGTCGACAAAGTTGATACCGTTGGCCAGCGCCATATCCATCTGAGCATGGGCGTCGCTTTGTTTCGTTTGGGTGCCCCAGGTCATGGTCCCAAGACAGAGTTCGGAAACCTTCTGGCCTGTGCGGCCGAGGGCTGTCATGCGCATGGCTGAGTGCTCCTGTTGGCGATTGTCGCGGCGGGTCGCGCCTTTGCCCTTTAGTCACAGGACCAACGCGGGGTGTAAAGCCCTTGTATAGATCGAGAAAAGCCTGATAGAACAAATAGTGAACAATCAAGTTGAGACCATGTCGGCACTGCGCCTTGCCCACGACCGTTCCAGCGCCCCCCTTCCGCGTGAAATTGCGGTTCTTGGGCCGCTTCGCCTGACCGCAGGGCGTGTGCACGAACTCTGCGGACCGGCCCGGCACACCCTGGCGATGCTGGTGGCCCGCGCCTTGGAAGGTCCGGTTTTCTGGATCGCGCCCGACTGGGAAAAGGCGCGGCTTATGGGGGACGGCATTGCCCCGTTTGTTGACCCGGGGCGCATAACTTTTCTGACCCCGGGCCGTTCAGAAGATCTGCTGTGGTCGGTGGAAGAGGCGCTGCGGGCGGGCTGTGTTCCGCTGGTGGTGGCCGACATCCCGACCCCGCCGGCAATGACACCTGTCCGGCGGCTGCATCTGGCCGCCGAGACCGGCGGGGGCACAGCGCTTGGGATCTTGCTCACACCCGGAGACGGGGGCGCTGCGGGGATCGAAAGCCGCTGGAAGCTGACCCCACGCCACAGTGCCATCCGCCGGAACTGGCAGCTTGAGCGTCGCCGCGCCCGTGTCGCGCCTCCTGCGGCATGGACACTAGCGCATGACGCATCGGGCTTCGCGCTCACGGCGGCCTCATCATCCGATCACTAAACGTCACCCGGTGTTGAAGTGACAGCTGTGTCAAACCAGCTAGACTCCACGTCAGTTCAATCAAAGGCGGCAGCCATGTACCGATACTTCAAGACCCTGACGTATTCATTCGCCCTGTTGATGGCGGTCCCTTTTGCCCATGCCCAGCCAGCGCCATTTCTTCTGGACCAGGGACAATCAATCGTGGGCTTCACCTATGATCTGTCCGGCACACCGACCGAGGGTACGATGCCGGTCAGTAAGGCCGCAATTTCGCTTGATCTGGACAATCTGCCAGCCTCAACGGTCGACGTGACCCTTGATCCGACCCAGGCCAAGGCGGGCTATTTCTGGGCCACCAACGCCATGCGTTCAGAACAGGTGCTGGCAGCGGACAACCATCCGACCATTCGGTTTGTCTCGACCTCAGTGCGCGGCGATCTCAATGGAGGAACCGTGTCGGGCAACCTGACCGTGCGCGGCGTGACGCGACCGGTCATCTTGGCCGCGCAGCTTTATCGCCAGTCGGGTACAGAGGTGACCGACAGGGATCGCCTACAAATTCTGCTGACGGGACGTATTGACCGCAATGCTTTTGGTGCATCGGGCTTTCCCGGTTTTGTGGGCCCAAAGCTCGATCTGCGCATCGTCGCCCGCATCGAGCGCGCGGGTTAAATGCGAACGCAATCAAAAGACCGCATGCGCGCCCCGATCGTCGGTAGCGCGCCCATCAAGCAAGGCGTCATAGTAGTCAAATAGCCGGTCTTGGCCAAAGGCAGGGGTTGCGTCGGCGTCATACTGGCCTGTCGCTTCGTCCCAATGCAGCATTGATTCCGTCGCATAGTACCGCCCGATCCTGGCCAATTCGGCCTTTTCGCGCAGGCGCGGGACGATCTGACCACCGAGGGACAAACCGCCAGAAATAACATCAAGCATACGTACCGGCACGCGACGAAATCGGGGCGTCTGGCCAAGCCGGGCAAAAAGGTAGCTTCCCTGATCAAGCGGCGTGATTGCGGGGCCCGGTCCGCCGATGGGCAGCACGCGGTCCCGCATCGCGGGATCGGTCACGGCTCGGGCAATGAACACTGCCAAATCTCGGTCACTGATCGGCCTGCAGGCGGTCAACCTACCATCCCCGAACAAGAGATATGGCTTGCCGCTGCGAACCCTTTCCACCTGCCCCGAAAGAGACTTGAAAAACGCGGTCGGCCTTATGATCGAAAACCCGATGCCCGATGCTGAAAGCGCATCCTCAAATGCGCGCTTGGCATGCTGGAAGGCCAGCATCGGTTTTTGAACGCAGATCGCCGACAGAAGGATCATATGATCGACGCCCCGCTCCTGCCCCAAGCGCAAAGCGGACATATTCGCATCGTGATCCACTGCCCAGGCGTCCGTAGGCACGCCGGACCGGGACGCCAGACAGGACACGACCGTATCAAAACAGCTGTCGCCGAAACCGATTTCCCGCAACGATGCGCCGTCAGTCGCCTGGCCGAACCGCACCTCGACCCCATCCGGAAACATCTGATCGCTACCTGGACGCACAAAACAGCTAACCTTATGGCCGGCCGCGGAAAGGGCGGTCGCAGTGGCCGCGCCGATTGTTCCGCTGGCGCCCAGCAATAGGACGCGCTTTGCGGCGGTCTTATTGGATGCCTCGGTGTCCATCATCGGGGTTTACCTTGCCCGTTTCGCAAGCCGCCTGAAAGACCACGCGCGTCCGAAATGACGATTGCGACACGCGGTCTGTCGGCGCTGGCACTGCGGACTGCCGGGCCTTACGCCATCATTTGGCCCAAGACCAAGAGGACCTGATGCGCGTTCTCATATCCTTTGCGGCCCTGTTCCTGTCGATTGCCCTGCTGCAGCTGACCTCCGGAGGTGTTGGACCACTGGATGCCCTGTCCGGTGTTGCGCTAGGCTTTACCAGCGCCGAGATCGGCCTTTTGGGATCGGCTCATTTCGTTGGGTTCTTTATCGGATGCTGGTGGGCACCGCGGCTCATGGGCTCGGTCGGTCACAGCCGCGCGTTTGCCGCCCTGACGGCTGCCGGCTGCATCGGCATCCTAAGCCACATGCTGATCCTCGAAGCTCTGGCCTGGGCTGTCATGCGGGTTGCGACCGGCCTTTGCGTTGCGGGCTGCTACACGGTTGTCGAGTCGTGGATACAGTCCAAAGTCACAAACGAAACACGCGGGCGCACCATGGGCATCTACCGCGTCGTCGATATGAGCGCGGCAATTGGCGCGCAACTGCTGATCAGTGTGCTCGAACCGGCCTCCTATATATCTTACAACCTGCTGGCACTTCTGTGCTGCGCATCTCTTCTTCCCCTGACCCTAACCACGGCACGCCAACCAGAGACACCCGCCGCGCCGCGACTGCGCCCCAGCCTCGCGTTGTCAATGTCGCCCCTTGCGGCGCTCGGCGTTGTTGTGGCCGGGCTGACATCGGCGGCATTTCGGATGATCGGGCCACTTTACGGGCAAGAGGTGGGGCTCGCCACGGGACAGATCGCGCTCTTTCTCGGCGCCTTCGTCTTTGGTGGAGCACTGGCGCAATACCCGGTGGGCTGGCTGGCTGATCGCTATGATCGGCGCTGGGTTCTGATTTGGCTCTCGGCTGCTTCAATCGTGGCCTCGGCGCTGACGGCGGCGGCACCCCATTTCGGAACCACCGCAATCTTTGGTGCAACGGTACTTTTTGGGGCGTTCACCTTTCCGATCTATTCAGTCTCAGCCGCCCATGCCCATGATTTCGCCAAGGATTCTCAACGAGTGGAGCTCTCAGCCGCTTTGATGTTCTGTTATGCGGTCGGTGCAATTGCCAGCCCCTTGGTGGTTGCCCTTTTGATCGAAGCGCTCGGGCCCGGTGCACTGTTCGGGTATGTCGCGCTTGCCCATGTCGCGCTGATCATCATCGGGGTTGTGCGGATGCGGGCGCGTCCCGCGCCGGAAGAACGTCAGCCATATGTGTACGTGCCCCGCACCTCCTTCCTGGTCGGACGGCTGCTGCGGCGGGACGGCTCGCACAAACCACATGACGGCGAAGAGCGGTAAAGAGGGGACGCCAACGGAATTCGATTCCGGCTAAGGACGACCAGGCACACGAATCCGGCACTGGCCTTTGGCCGGACCATGCAATATCTCGTCGACCGGCACCTGACGAACGGGCATGGCATGGCGCGCATTCTGATCACATCCGCGATTCCCTACATCAACGGGATCAAACACCTGGGCAATCTGGTCGGCAGCCAGCTTCCTGCGGATCTTTATGCCCGCTATATGCGTGCCCGAGGGCATGAGGTTTTGTTTCTCTGCGCCACCGACGAACACGGCACACCGGCCGAGCTGGCCGCAGCGAAGGCGCAGAAATCCGTGGCCGAGTACTGCGCCGAGATGTGGGAAGTGCAAGATCGCCTTGGGAAGGGATTTGCCCTGTCGTTCGACAATTTCGGGCGGTCATCGAGCCCGCAGAACCATGCGCTGACCCAGCACTTCGCAGGCCGGCTGGCCGATGCGGGACTGATCGAAGAAGTGACCGAGAAACAGGTCTTTTCCTACACCGACGGTCGCTTTCTGCCGGATCGCTACATTGAAGGCACCTGCCCCAACTGCGGCTATGATCGCGCACGCGGCGACCAGTGCGAAAATTGCACCAAGCAACTCGATCCGACGGATTTGATTGATCCACGCAGCGCCATCTCGGGATCCACCGATCTCGAAGTGCGCGACACGAAGCACCTGTACCTCAAGCAACGATCTTTGCGCGGAGAACTGTCCGACTGGATCGACGGCAAGACCGACTGGCCGGTCCTGACCACTTCCATTGCCAAGAAATGGCTGAACGACGGCGACGGTCTTCAGGACAGAGGCATCACGCGTGATCTTTATTGGGGTATCCCGGTCAAACGCGGCACTGATCCCTGGCCCGGCATGGAAGACAAGGTCTTTTATGTCTGGTTCGATGCGCCCATCGAATACATCGCGTGCGCCAAAGAATGGTCAGACGCGGCGGGCGAGCCCGATGCTGCGTGGGAAAGGTGGTGGCGCACGGACAAGGGCGCCGATGACGTCCGGTACGTGCAATTCATGGGCAAGGACAACGTGCCCTTTCATACGCTGAGTTTCCCGGCCACTTTGATCGGATCTGGCGAGCCCTGGAAGATGGTCGACTACATCAAGTCGTTCAACTACCTCAACTACGATGGCGGGCAATTTTCGACTAGCCAGGGGCGCGGCGTTTTTATGGATCAGGCTCTTGAAATACTGCCGGCCGACTATTGGCGATGGTGGCTTCTGTCCCATGCGCCGGAAACCTCCGACAGTGAATTCACGTGGGAGAACTTTCAGACCTCGGTCAACAAGGATCTTGCCGACGTCCTTGGCAATTTCGTGAGCCGGGTAACCAAGTTCTGCCGTTCCAAGTTTGGTGAATTGGTACCGGACGGAGGGGCATGGGGGTCGCGCGAAGCGGATCTGATCGCCAAGCTTGAAGCGGGCCTTGCGGCGTATCAGGGCCATATGGATGCGATTGAAGTTCGCAAGGCCGCCGCGGCGCTGCGGGCGCTTTGGGTCCTTGGGAACGAATACCTTCAGGCCGCAGCGCCCTGGGCTGTCTTCAAGGAGCGCCCCGACGATGCCGCGGCGATCGTTCGGTTTGCTCTGAACCTCATTCCTTTCTATGCCGCTCTGTCCCAGCCGTATATCCCTGCCGCCGCTCAGACCATGAACGATGCGATGGGAAGCCACGGGCGCTGGCCCGACAGCGTAGAGGTTGCGCTTGAGCTCCTGCCTGCCGGAGCGGCCTTTACTGTGCCGGACAATTTGTTCAGGAAAATCAGTGATAATGAACGTGCGGGCTGGCAGGAACGGTTTCAGGGCACCCGAGACTGAAGGCCTACGCCCGCCTGCCAAGGCGAAGCAATGGCCAGAATTGGCTTAGTTTTCCTGCCCGGCCGCATTAGGATGGCGCAAAACAACAGCGGCCGATGCAGTGACCCAGATCCTTCGAAGGCGCCTTGCCCGCTTAGCGGGTACGGACGCAATCATCGAGGCCCTGCCGATCGACACGGGGGCAACGCGCCTTTTCGTGAAGGAAAAGTGCGATCCGGACACCGTGCTTCCGACCGCCGAAATCGCGGCAGTCGACGGGATAGGTGGCGGTCTTGTCATCGATGTCACGTCAAAGCTGAATATCGACGCGAGCCTGCGCGAGGCCGATCTGTTTGTTGGCAAAAACGTCGGCGTCGCGGTCTGGCAGGCGGAAGATCCAGACAACCTGCGTGCCTGGGCCATGTGGCATGCGTCCCGCTGCGGAATGACCGCCGCTCTGATCCTCTGCGCCACGCCGGATCTACAAGTTGACGATCTGATCGAAACGGTTGCTGCAAAGCCCGTTGCCGGTCTGGACTTACTTATGCTGGTCGAAAGCGATGCGCCGCTCGGCAAGTCCGACCTGCCGCTGGCGTTGCACCCTTTCAACGCACCCGACGCTCCGGGCAAGGACCGCATGTCGGTGCCGGACCCGGACCGCTTTCGCGCACCGTTCGGAGCCTTCGTCCTTTATGAGGCCATGCGGCAGCGTTTCTTTGGCTCGGCGCGCGCGGCCATGAACATTGATGTTTGTGACTTTCTGGCCCCGGCCCCGACGAGTGTTTTTGATCGGGCGCAATCGGCCGCATCGGGTGTCGTGCCCCTTGTCGGTCAGCGGGTCTATCCCTGGGCCCTCCGCAAGAACAAGCGCGCAAAGTTCATGGACCATATCTGTCGTCCATTCGACGTGCGGGCGACGCATAGCAGATGGTGCATTGCGCCTGCCCGCCTGCCTGAAAACGCGGCCTTAAGGCTTGTGCGGGTGCGCGACGCCCCGGTCTCTAACCCGCCGCAGATGTACTGGCGCGCCATGTCGCTGCTCTTTCCGGAAACGCCCGTCGCGCAGATTGTGCCAAAGTCCAGCCTGATCGAGGTTCCAGATCTTGTCCGGCTAGCCGAAGATATCCCTGGCAAAGCGCCACTCCGCCCGCCGGCAGCGCGTTTTTTAGCTGGGCCAGAGCCGGCGCCGTCTGAGGCGCACACAACTGTCGTCACATGTATGAAGAATGAAGGTCCCTTCATTCTTGACTGGATCGCCCACAACCGCGCTGTGGGCGTGTCGGAGCATCTGGTTTACACGAACGACTGCACCGACGGGACAGATGTCTTCCTTGACGTGCTGCAGCGGAAAGGTCTGGTTCATCACCGGACAAATCCCTTCCGCGGCACAAAGATGAAACCTCAGCATGCGGCCTTGGCCGCAGCGGCCCGTGAAGACGTCGTCCAAAGCGCTGACTGGGTCGCCGCCATCGACGTCGACGAATTCCTCAACATTCGTGTTGGCGACGGTCGGCTAGAGGATCTGTTCGAGGCGACGCGTGGAGCCAACATGATCTCTGCCACTTGGCGCCTCTTCGGCAACGGCAACATTCACCGTTTCGAAGATGTTCCCGTGACGGAACAATTCTTTGACTGCGCACCCGAGTTCATCCGTAAACCCCACCAGGCCTGGGGATTTAAAACATTGTTCCGAAATATCGGCATCTTCCGCAAACTGGGCGTTCACAGACCAAAGGGACTGAACACGCAGCATCTTTCGCACCTGAACTGGGTGAACGGTTCTGGGAAACCGATGCCCAAGACAATGTTCCGAAATGCCTGGCGGTCAACGCCGGAATCCATCGGATACGATCTCGTCGCTTTGAACCACTATGCGGTCAGGTCCGCCGAGAGCTTTCTGGTCAAACGCGACCGTGGCCGTGTCAACCACGTCGACCGGGACCAAGGGCTGAATTACTGGTTCCGGATGAACAATAACGAAACGCGCGATACCTTGATCAAGCGCATCGCCCCGGCGTTTCGGGCCGAACGCGCGCGGCTTTTGGCAGATCCCGACATCGCCGCAGCCCATGCCACTTGTGTCGGAAACCACCGGAACATGATTACCCGTCTCAAGGCACGGCCCGACTACGCTTCGTTCTATGCCCAGCTGACAAGCGCGCGCATGGAACGCCTGTCGCGCTTGCACCGCCATTTCGGAGCAAATGTCTTTCTGGCAGGCCCGGACGTGATCCCGGACAGTCTGATCGAAGAAGAAGTCGCGCCGGATCTGTTCTTCACTGTGCCCGGAACGCCACCCGCCGCATAGCTCTGTGGTCCGAGCGGACTGCACAATTGATTTCCGGGCACCGGCGGGGGCATTGTTTCCGCGCGATAAAACACACCAATTCGCATGAGCAGGCATGGCTAGAACGCCCAAATCTTTCCCGTACATCGTTCTGAGTGCACATCGGTGAAAATCGCTCTTCACCTCGGCGCGACCTGTACGGATGGCGACGCGTTAATCTGGTCGTTGCTAAAGGACCGCGACCTGCTGGCGGACCGTGGTGTCGCGATACCGCGGCCGCGCCGGTTTAGACCGCAGCTCAGCCAGATCCAAAGCCGTTTGCGTGGCGTGTCCCTGGAACCAGAGCTTCAGGAACAGCTTATCCACTTCATTGCCGGAGACGTCCGGCCCGAACGCATGATCCTTTCCGATGACAGCTTTCTCGGGCCGCCTTCAAAGATTCTGGAAGGCAACGGACTTTACCTGTCTGCCGGAATTCGAACCCGTGCTCTGTCAGAGACATTCAGCGAGCACGAGTGCGCGTTCTTTATGGCCATACGCAATCCCGCCACACTCCTTTCGCAGCTGGTCACGCAGGAAGCACCAGTCAGCTATGAAGATCTGATTGGCGAAACGACAATGGCTGACCTATCCTGGTCCGATGTCGCCAAACGGATCATCGAAGACAATTCCGGCGTGCCTTTGACGATCTGGTGCGATGAAGACACGGCACTCCTTTGGCCTGCCATTCTTCGGGCGGTCAGTGGCGTGGAAGTTGACTGCAAACTGGCGGGAAGTACCGACATCGCGGCAAAGATCTTGAACGAGGATGGCCGCGCAGCGCTTTCAGGCTGGCTGAGCGCAGGACCAGCGCCAAGCAACGATGAATACGTGGATTTCGTATCAGACGTGCTGGACGAATACGCCCTGCCAGAGGCTTTGGAAGAAACCGTTGACCTGCCGGGCTGGACCGAGGCCGAAGTGGACCAGATCAGCGTTGCCTATGAACAGGACGTCGCGCGACTGGCGCGTATGGAAGGCGTGACCCTCCTCCTGCCCTGAAAGCACGCTACCTATTTCTGGTAGCTTTCACGCTGTGCCTTGAAGAGTGAGGCGTAAAGCCCGCCCTTGTCCATCAGGTCCTTGTGTGTGCCCTCTTCCGCGACATTCCCAGCCTCAAGAACATATATCTTGTCAGCTGTGGTGACCGCGGACAACCGGTGTGCCACCACAATCGTTGTGCGCCCTTCAGCAAGACGGTCCAAGGCCTTTTTCACCCGCTCCTCGGTCTTTTGATCAAGCGCCGATGTGGCTTCGTCCAAAAGAACAATGGGCGCCGATTTCAGGAACGCGCGGGCGATGGCGATCCGCTGGCGCTGACCACCGGACAATGACGATCCCTTCGGACCTACTGTGCGGCTGCCGCGCTCGCGCATGAGCTCCGCGATTTCTGCTTCCTCAGCAGCGTGCCAGACCTCTTCATCCGTGGCTTCCGGGCGAACATAGCGGATGTTTTCAAGGATCGAGTTGTTGAAGATCACGATGTCCTGGGCCACCACCGAAAAGGCTGCGCGAAGTGCCTTGACCTTGATATCGGTAATTGCCACACCACCAATCTTAATTTCGCCCTCTTGCGGATCGTACAGGCGTGCCATCAGACTGAGAATGGTGGTCTTGCCGGAACCCGTCGGTCCGACGATTGCGGTCACGCCACCACCTTCGAATGTCAACGACAGGTCACTGAACAGCGGCTGAGACTTGTGATACTTGAAGGCGATGTCACGAAACTCGACATCGGCCGTCGGCTCAAAAACCTCTGTCGCGCCCGACTTGTCGACAATGGATGGCCTTTGTCGGAACACACCGCGCACACTCTGCAACAGGACCAATGTGGTCTGAAATCCGACCACGAACTGCGACAGTCGACGGCCCGGATCAAAGATCAGAACTAGCCCGATCATGAAGGTAATGATCGCTGCACCGTCTATGCTGAAATCGTCGCTCAGGACCATGTAGCCACCACCGCCGATCACCAGCGCGTAGACGAAGGCCGCCGCCAGATCGATATAGGGAAGAACCAGCGCGCGCGCTGACTGAATGCGGATGCCAAGGCTTCGGATCTGACTGTTCGAGTGCATAAGTCGTTGCTTCTCGACGCTCTCCTGGCCGGCAATTTTGACGGTGCGCATACCGTTCGACATCTCCTCGATGCCGTCGATGTAAGCCCCCATCGCACCCTCGGCTTCGGCCTGTATGGCTTTAACCCGTCGCGACACGATTTGTATGATAAACAGGATCACCGGAAGCACCAAAGCGGCCGATGCAAACAAGAGCGGCTGTTTGTAGAAAAGGTAGCCTGAGAGGATAATTACCGTCACCACATCGCGCAGCCCCTTCACCGTCGTTTGCCCGACGAACGAGGCCATGCCACCCGCCTGTTGGGCAAGGCGCAGAATGAAGACGCCCGCAGGCGTTCTTTCGAAGAATGCCAAATCGAGATCCAGAAGGTGATTGACCATATCGCTGCGCAACCGAAACACCGCATCCTCGGCAATCCAGGCCGACAGTCGTGGAACCGCGTAGGACATCATGCCGCGAAACGCGAAAACGCCGAATACCATCGCACAGGTGCGAACCAGATCACGGTAGGAACCCTTTTCGAATACTACCCTAAGGCCATCTTCTGTTAGGCTTAGGAACTGCTGATAGACAAAGCCCTGGGCCACGATCATGGCGAAGACCACCATCAGCCATGATGCCTTTTGCTTCAGATAGCCGTGCCAGAACCAGACAAGGTTTGCCTTGTCTTCTTCCGTGACCAAGGGCTGCTGTGCCTTCTTGGATCTTATGAATGGCAATTGCATGTCTTGCGTAGTCGTCCTTGCCTCGGCTCCATGTGCCATGCGGTGTGGGTGTACCGCAATCGGCAAATACTATGACCTGCCGCCCCACTAATTGCACATTCGGAAAGTTTTAAGGGATGTGGGGTAGCTCGGTCAGGATTGCTATCCCGCTATGGCCAAAGACGGAAGAATTCCGATGCGCGCGCTTATTTTGCATGATTGCCCAGAAGCCACAAAGACACTCTATACCGAATTGTCCCAACTGGGATTCGGTGTCGCCTGCGTTGACAGCGTCCGCGAGGCAATGGCCACGCTGAGACCCGGCCGGACAGATTTTCTTGTTTTGAAAGAGGTTATCGGCCACCGGCACACCACTGGTGTCGCCTTGGCGGCGGAATACAGGAATCCCGACGTTACCGCCGTCCTGATCAGCCAGAGACCGAGGTATGAGGCGATAGAACTGCTCGAAGGCGTGCCTGCGATTACCGCGATTTTCGGGCCCGGCGTGGTCGATGATCCGAGCCCGCTTTGTGCCGTGGCCCGTGCGGTAAGCGGGGGCGCGGAACCGCCGATCATCCTGCCGCCAAGGCAGAGTGCGGGGCGCACCGCCGTCGCATCTGGCCTGCCAAGTTTCGAACGGCGGCGGGCCTAGGCCTCCGCCGTTTCGGTTGACTTGATACGAAAGAAGATGCCGTACAACGCCGGAACGACAACCAGCGTCAGGATGGTCGCAAAGCTCAGTCCAAACATCAAAACCACCGCCATCGACCGGAAGAATGCGTCAGCAAGCAGCGGTATGACGCCAAACACGGTTGTCATTGAACCCATCATGACCGGTCTAACGCGGCTGGCTGCAGAATCTACCAGCGCATCGAACCGCGGTTTGCCTTCGCGAATCTCAAGGTCCATCTGGTCCACGAGCACTATGGCGTTTTTGACCAGAAGTCCGGCCAGCGAAAGAACCCCAAGAATAGCCATGAACTCGAGCGGACTGTCGAACAGCAGCAGGCCGATCACTACGCCGATCATTGACAGCGGTATCGTCATGAAGATCAAGATCGGCTGCCGCAGTGCGTTAAAGAGCAAGACAACCGTTAGCACCATGGCACCAAAGGCCAGCGGCAAGGTGGAGACCAGATTTTCGTTCGCTTCGGCGCTGTCGCCCGATTCACCGTTCCAGTTCAACTCATAACCGGGTGGGAGCTCGATCGCTTCGATATCGGGACGAATCTCGGCTTCGAGAATGCCCGGCAAGACACCCGACCGGGCATCTGCCTGGGCCTGGATCGTCCAGACATTGTCTAGACGCGTAAACTGACCGTCCTTCCAAACGGTGCGGAACGAATCCACCAGTTGTTCCATCGGAATGGCGCCTCCGGTCGTCTGGCTGGCAACCTGAATTGTGTCGATGGACCCGACGCCACGGCGTTCATTGGCCGGCGCCCTCTGGACGATGGGGATGAGATTGTCGTCTTCGCGGTAGAGGCCGACATCTTTGCCGGAGAAGTTCACATTCAGCGCATCCGCGATGTCTTCGCGCGTGATACCAAGGCGTCTGGCGCGCGCTTCGTTAAAGACCGGTTCAACCGTTGGCACCTGCTGGCGCCAGTCATCCTTGACCAGAATAGAGTCTGGATGGGCGTTCATGACGGCCTTGGCTTCTTCCGCCAGCTGCCGAAGTACCAGCGGATCGGGCCCGCTAAACTCGGCTTCGATCTTGGATCCGCCGCCGGGTCCTAGCTGAAAACGCCAAGCCTTGGCCTGGCTGTCCGGGAAATTCGCATCAACATAGGCCTGTATCTGCGGCAAAAGACCGTCGACAAGACGGTAGTCTTCCAGCCTGACCAGGAACTGACCGTAAGATGGCGTTGTGTCCTCGGGACCGTAGACGAGCATGTATCTCAGGGTGCCGCCGCCGACCAGCGTATGAACATCGGTGACACCGTCCAGACCGGCCAGATACGTCTCTAGCTCGCGCATGTCTGCGTCGGTTTGCTCGATGCTGCCCCCCTGCGGAAGCCAGTAGTCCAGAACCAGTTGAGGCGTTGTCGATGCCGGAAAGAAACCCGGTTTGACAAACTGAAGTCCGTACATCGCGACGCCGAATGCGCCGAAGGCGATCAGTACGGCTAGCAGGCGCACGCGCAGCACGCCCACCATGAACTTCTTGTACAGACGCATGAATATGCTTTCCTTGGGCGGCTCGATATCGCCCTCGGGTTCCTTGAACAGGAGGTCAGCAAAAAACGGCACAGCCGAGAGCGCAAAGACCCAACTGAACAAGAGCGCGATCATCACCACCCAAAACAGATCGCCGGTAAATTCGGCAGTGTCGCCGGGCGCAAAGCCTACCGGCGCAAACGCAATGATCCCAACGATCGTACCGCCCAGTAGCGGCCATTTCGTACGCGACACAATGTCGACCGCCACCGACAGCTTGGATTTTCCAGCGCGCACACCGATCAGAATGCCTTCGGTCACAACGATGGCATTGTCCACAAGCATACCCAGCGCGATAATTAGCGCGCCCAGAGAAATCCTGTGCAGCGGCAGGCCAACAACACTCATGACAGTCAATGTTGCGGCAATCGTCAGAACCAGTACCGCGCCGATCACCAGTCCCGATTGAATGCCCATGAAAATGGCCAGGGTCACCAAGACGATCACCAGGGCCGCAAACACGTTCGATGCAAAGGATTTCACGGATTCGTCGACGACTTCACCCTGATGGTAGTAGCTCGAGATCTCCAACCCGATCGGGCGCTCACTTTCCAGTTCGTCCAGGCGGTCAGAAATAAGACCGCCGATCCGAACGATGTTCTCGCTGGAAATCACCGAAACACCGATTCCGAGGGCGGGCAACCCGTTGTACCGCATGATCAATGTGGGAGGGTCTTCATAGCCCCGCGTGACGCTCGCCACATCGCGAAGGCGGACGATATTGCCCTGGTCGCCGGCCGAGACAACGGTGTTCTCCAAAGCCGCGACCGTGTCGATGGTCTCAGGCAGCTGGACGTCAATGCGCTTGTTGGCAAGTTCTACCTCGCCCGCAGGCACGACCGAACTGTGTTCGGTCAACTGCGCAAAGATCGAATCCACGCTAATGCCGACGTTGGCGATCTGTTCTTGGCTGAACTCAACATAAATCGCCTCGTCCAACTCACCCGTGATCTCGACCTTGCCGACGCCTTCCACGGCCAGCAGTTCCTTGCGCAGGTCATCCGCGTAGTCGGACATCTCGCGGGGCGTGAACCCATCTCCGGTGAGCAGATAGTACAGCCCGAAAACATCGCCGTATTCATCATCCACAAAGGGCTGTGACGCGCCCGGTGGAAGCTCGGCCGCTGCGTCATTCACCTTGTTCCTGAGCTTGGTGAAAATCAGATCGAGATCGTCCTTGTTCGGTGAGTCCTCGAACTTGATGTCGACGCTAATGATTGACCGGCCGGACGTGGAATCGGACGTTATCTCGTCCACTTCCTTCATGTCCTGAATAGCGTCTTCCAGCGTTTCCGAGATTTCGTTCGCGACTTCCTCGGGCGTTGCACCTGGATAGAAGGTTATGACCTGGGCCGTTCTGATAGTGAACTCAGGGTCTTCAAACCGCGGCATGTTCTGGTAGGCGTTCAGCCCGCCGACCATGGAAATGACAACCACGATCCAGCAGATCAGGCGGTTCTTAATCGAAAATTCTGCAATGCTCATTGTTTGGTCTAGTCTTCCCAGCGCCGGATTTCCTGGCCTTCCGCCAGATAGGACGCTCCGGCGGCAACAATCGTATCGCCAACGGCAAGGCCAGCCGTGACGGGAAGGTACTCTCCCACGGCCTCACCGACGGTGATCGGTATCCTCGATACGGTCATTGCATCGGGCTCAACCCGCCAAACAAATGTCTCTGATCCGTCGAACATGATCGCCGAAAGAGGAACGTCGACAATAGAGGCATCTTCAGCAACTGGGACGGTGGCGGTAGCGCGCATTTCACCGCTCATACCGGGAAGGACGATCAGGCCCTCCGGCGGTTCAAATTCAAACCTAACCTCATAGGTCTGTGTAGAAGGGTCGGCCTGGGGTGCGATGTACTTGAATTGCGCCGGGATCTCTAACAGCGGCGCGACATCCAGGACCAAGGTGGTCTCGACAATTTCGACTTCCGCCGAGTTAGCGATTGAGCTCGCGGGGACCGAGACGAAAGCTTCGTAGTTGTCGAGGCTTTGCAAATTCACCACGGCAGTCGCAGCCGAAACAGTCTGAAACTGTTCGACGTTAACTTCCGAAATGACGCCATCGAACGGCGCAAGCAAGGTCGCGTCTTCAAGCTGTTTGCGGCTTGTATCCAGAGCAAGCTGCGCAATGTCCAGTTCGCGCTCAGCCCGATCAAGGGAGACGCGTGAAATTGTATTGCTTTCAAAAAGCTGCTCGGCGCGATTGTATTCATCTTCGGCATCGGCCAATTCGGTGATTGCCGTGTTGTAGGTGTTTTCAAGCTCGGTCGAATCGACCTTTGCGATCAGGTCACCCTCGCTGACCGGTTGCCCCTCGGCCACCGGAAGCTCTACCAGCAATCCACCCACCTGAAGCGTCAGAACCGCCTTAAGGGAAGGCTCGATTTCGGCCGGCAATACGAGCGACAGCGTTGGGTCGAACTCGACAACATCGATTAATTTCGCCGGTCGTGGCACAGGCTCAAACTCGGTGTCTTCATCCTGCTGCGCAAACAGCGGTGCGGATATGCTAAGGCCGATCAGCGTAACGAAAAACGTCTTTAGAAAGTTGCGCTGCATGGTGTCTCCCTTCGGATTCCTGGGCCCGCAAAAGGAACCACAGTTTTGGTGCCAGCACCAGCGGACTAAGTTCACAACGCCGCCAGTAGTGTCGCATGGCCGCAGAAGCGCCCAATCGGCGAGCAGAACTTGGCGCCAGCTACGACTGTTTGTTTGCCACCGAGTTCCGGGAAGAGCTCACCGTGCATCCGTGGCAAGAAATTCGATCACATCCGCCAGGGCGCGGTCGCGGAACTCTTTGTCAAATTTAAGTGTCGAGACAAGCGAACGTTCCTTTTGATCGAAGCCGTGGTCAGCCTCTTCATATAACTCCGCGCGAATGTGTGCCCCCCGGTCCGCAAGGCGTATTGCCATCTCGCGGCACTCGTCCGCGCCCACTACGCTGTCCTGCCCGGATATGATCATCAGGGTCGGCGGTCCGTCGCTCCAATCAGATTCGTCGGCCCGATTTAGGATGCCGCAATAGGGGTAGAGAACGATCACACCCGACACCGCACCCACCAACGCGTCTGATGGCGCGGGCCAGTCTGTCAGGCCCGGCGGCACCTGCCCCCGTAGCGCAAGGCCCGCAAGCTCAAGGGCCGACCAGCCCCCGTGGGACGCACCCAGGACCACGGCGGTTCCGTCGGTCATGCCGCCGTCCTGCAGCCAATCCAATGCGACCGCCACATCGCCGGCCCGCTCGGCCCCGGTCAGAACCTGCGCTGCGCAAACCAGCCTCCATGCTTCAAGGCGGTCAAATCCCCGCGGGCTGTGGCTGTCCAAAATCAGCGCCAAATAACCCTGCGCCACGAATTCCTCGGCCCAGGTTGCCATGTTGTCGCGAACGCCGTCGCAACCCGACAGCAGAACGACCGCCGGATGCGGCCCCTGCCCGTCCGGCTCGATCAGGCGAAACCCCGGCTCCAGCTTTTCAAGTCGCGCTGCCGGTGTTTCATCAATGACGGTCAGCCCACCGGCGTTTCGCGCGGTATTGATCGACAGACCGATCAACACGAGGCCAATGGCGGCAGCGCTCCAGAGGATCAATTTTTGCAACCGAGCCCCCAATCAAGGCTGCAGATTTCCTTTAGCCGCACGGTGTCCGCCCCGGTCCAGGGGGTCGGCTGTAAAATCTCAACCCATCCGTCGATATAATGCTCTGCGACATAGTTGTGACCGTAGCCTTGGGGCAAAGCCGTCGACAGCGCCATATCCAGCGCGAGCTGAAGCTGCGTTACAACGGGTACGAAAATCAGGTCGGGAGACACGTCCGCCGCTGGCGGCTCGCGCATCCATTCGGGCGCGCGCCAAAGCGATGCAGGCTCGTAAAAGACAATCGGATCTGAGGCGTATTGCAGGAACGCAACCCGCAGAATGCCCCAGTCTGCCACCGCGCGATCTGCCCCTTTGTACTGCGACAGAAACCGCACGAGCTTTCCTGTTCCGACCTCGGGAAGAACGTAGGGTGTTCCCGGGTTTCTGGCGCGGATGGCCCTTTGCCAAAGGTCCGACGGGAAGGGCGGCCCGGCCCAGAACGCCCCGTTGATCGGGTCGTTCACCATGGCGAAAATGTCGAATGAATACATGGAAGACCAGGCACCAAGGCTGATGCCATGCATGTAGAATTCGGGCCTGCTGTCGCTTGGCAAGCTGCGCCAATGGTCATAGACCGCCCGCATAGTCGCCGTTGCCTGATCGAGGCCCGCATTAGTCTCGAAAACCAGGGCCAGGGGCGACTGCAGGTAAGAGTACTGCACGGCAACGGTAGCCACGTCTCCGTCAAGCATGAACTCCATCGGATCATGCCCGCCCGGGTCGAGCCATCCCGTCCCCGTAGGACTGGCGACAACAATCGCGCCCCGCTCAAAGCCGCCCAGCCTAATGAGTTCTTCCAGCGCCGCAACGGCACGTCCTTCCGGATCATCGGCCTGGGCACGACCCACGTAGACGCGGATCGGATCTTTGGCGGGGCGCTCGGTGAATGCGGTAATGGCGGCAGCGTCCGGACCGGCGAGCACAAAGTCGCGACCCGGCTGACCCATTGCGCCCCAATCAACGAACGAGCCCGGGCCACCGGGCAAGGAACCGTCTTCCGGTGGCATCGGAGCCGTGGCAAAAAGTTCTTGTGCGGTCTCGTAGGAGCTGTCCAGGAAATCCATGGTGCGGGCGACGAGGCCATCGCGCGTTAGAATGAACAGAAGTGCCACGACCAGAATGAATCCGGCGGTGTTGGCACTGTGGCGCGGGATCAGGCGGTAAAGGCGGCTGCGCAGCAGATCGTAGACCCACTGCACGCCCAGGCCGAGCAGAAACAAGCACAAAAAGACGCTAAGCGCTACAAAGACGATTGCCCCTGTGTGGAAACCATCAACCACCTCCATATCGACGCGTTGACGTATGCTGTTTTGCCAGTTCGCGGACATGGCAAGCGACCAGACCAAAAGCCCGACGCTGGAGATGCTGGCCAGTCCAGCCAGCGACACCGACCAGCGACGCGCGAGGGGTGGAATTTGCAATGCGTTCCAGAGGCTTACACCGAAACGTCCGATCAAGTAACCGATTGCCATGACCAGACCCGCCAGGATGCCCTGAAGAACCCAGCCACGCGGTATAAGGGAAGGCGCCATGGAAGCGGCGAAAAGCACCAATCCAAGACAAAGCGGAAATGGGAAGATACCGAAAAACTTCAAACCGGCGCCACGCGCTGCGGCCTTGTCCTTGCCGTTGACGCCGGCTTCCGCCGTCATGTCACCGCGTCATCTGATCCGCGACAAAGCTGCCGGCCGCGGCGGACGCACCACCAACGACCGCCGACTTGCCCATGTCGCCATTAAACGCGCCGACAACAGCCCCGGCCACGGCGCCGGCGACCAGACCGGTGCCAGCCGCCTCTCCGGCCTGTTCGTCCAAGGTGCACCCGGCAGCGATGCCCAACACCGCGAGCCCGAGGAGCAGCCGATGACCCAAAATTTTTTGCATTACAGCCTCCGTTCTAACCGCAGGGCCATTTCGCCTGGGCGGCCCGGGCCAAACCCTCGACCGCGCTAATCTGTTCAAGATCGCTGCGGCCGCTGCCCCATTCTGCAAGCGCGCGGGCAGCTTCAGCGCGTGTTACACCGGCTGATGGACAGGCGATGGGACGAAAATCGCCACCGGATACCAATGCATTGTGAAACTGGAGTGTCCCGGTCAGAAACCCGTGGCAGAAGATTCGCGCTTTGATCGCGTCACTGCTGTCGCCGGTTGCGGCACACATGTCGATCAGGGCTCGCGCGCTGGCCGCCGCCGCATCGGAATCATCGAGAGACTGCGCACCGACCGATCCGGAAGTTGCCGTAAGAAGACCGAGTGCAAATACCGATACAAATCTGGTCACTTTGCCCTCCCGTATTGGATGCGTTCATTATGGACCGCGCCGCAAAGCGGTCAAGCGCGCAAACTGGCACAGCTCTGGCCAGTGACTTACCGCGAACATCGTCGGTCCAGCCAATTTCGAGCAGAAGAAACCGACAGAACAATCGGCCTAAGGGCCTTGAAGCCAGATAAGCCACGGAAAAATAATGGAAATCCTATGGATGGCCCGCAGCGCCGCGGCCCGCGCGGTACCCGAAAACCGTCCCCGACGTCAGACCTGATCCGCCTGGGTAGCCGCCGTAGAACACACCACCGACCAGTTCTCCGCAGGCATGCAGCCCGGCAATCGCTGTCCCGTCAGATCGCAAGACACGGCCATCTCCGTCGATCTTCAAGCCACCATAGGTAAAAGTAATCCCGCCAGTGACTGGATAGGCGCGAAACGGCCCCTGATCTATGGTCTGCGCCCAGTTAGATTTGGCCAAAGCCAGGCCATTTGCGGCTTTGCCATCAAGGACAGTCGGGTCGAAAGGCGTGCCCTGATCGACCGCCGCGTTGAAGGTCTGAAGCGTCTTGAGTGCAGCGTCGCCATCGACCCCATCAAGCTTTGTGACAAGTTCTTCAAGCGTATCCGCCGTTACGTAGCTGGCGTCTTGGAAGTGGTATTCCCCATAAAGCAAATCCAGAACCTTTGCGTCGAATATCTGCCAAGCAAAGTGACCGGGTTGTTCCAGAACCGCACGGCCGAACTGCGCATAAGTATAGTTTCTGAAGTTGATGCCTTCATCGACAAAGCGTTCGCCTTTGGCATTCAGCATCACGCCAAGGAAGTAGCAGATCTTACGGTAATTCTTCCGCTCTTTCGGCGGAAGATCCAGATTGCCGTAGTCCTTCATGTGAAGGTCCATCGGCGTGGCATGGCAACCATCGTATTTGCCGTATGACTGCGCACCGCACGCATGGGCCATTCGCAGTCCATCGCCGGTGTTCATGGGCGTACCGCGCACCTTCGCGACCGACCAGTCAGGCCCGATATGAGAAGCCCGAAGCGCATCACTCGCTTCAAATCCGCCACAGGCGAGAATGACGGCATCTGCTTCGATCACCTCTTCTCCGACCCGCACGCCCGTAACCCGGTCGGCGTCTTGCAAAAGGTCAGTGACAGCGGCGTCAAATCGGATGCGCCCGCCCAACCGCTCGAAAGCGGCGCGTTCCATATCGAAAAGGCCAACACCTTCGTTGTCCGCCGCAAGCGTTAATCCGCCCCAGAACACGAAACGACCGTCCTTTTCAAAACTCTGCCGCGCGTAGATTGGTTCGTAGGTCACGCCGTGTCGGGCCAGCCAGCGCACGGCACCATAGGATTCCCCTACAAGCGTTTCCTGTTCCGGTGACAAGGGCAGACCTTCGTTGAACCCCAGGAGGTCCTCGGCAAACTTGGTTTTCGAATAGCTGCCAAAGTCAGTCCGCGAAATGCGTGCGTCACCGGGGTCGGATAACAGCGGCAAGAGCTCCTCGGACGCCTCATAGGCAAAGCGCATTGCGCCGGCGGTGTACTTGGTGTTGCCGCCCGCCAGTGCCTCGGGGGCCTTTTCCAACATCAATACATCTGCGCCCGCTTCCAACGCCGCGATACCCGCCGACATCGCCGCATTTCCTGATCCAACGACGACAATCTGTCTCTTTTTCATCTAAGAGCCTCCCGAACTGGACATCTTGTATCCGTTCGTATACAAAAATTGCAAGAGCAAAATTGGCGGGGCTCTTAGATGGACAAAGCAAGCGGTGAGACTGCTTACGAAAAGCTTCACGCTTCGATCCGCGAGGGTGTGTTTCAACCGGGCAACCGGCTTCGAGAAGAAGAGGTGGCCGAGCGTCTGAACCTGTCCCGCACACCGGTTCGCGAAGCGCTCAGACGACTTGAAGCGGACGGTATCATTGAACATCGGCCGCGACAGGGTGCGATTGTCCGCCAGCTTGGCCACGCGGAAGTGGTAGAGCTTTATGAGATGCGCGTGGTTCTAGAGCGTACGGCCGCGGAAATGGCCGCCAAGCATGGCATTATGGCCGAGTTCGACGCGCTAGAGGAATTGAACGAAGCAATAGGCGAAGAACGCACAAATTCTGCCCGGGCAGCGGCGATAAACCAGGATTTTCACCAAAGCCTGTACCTCGCGGGTCGCAATCGGTTTCTTCTGGAAGCGGCGCGGGCGCTGAACAATTCCCTATTGCTGCTTGGCCCCACAACCTTCACCGACGAAATGCGCATAGATGTCGTTGTGCGCCAGCATCACGCCATTGTTGACGCGCTTCGCGAAGGCGACGAAGAGGCGGCGGGCGCAGCCGCCGAGTTGCATCTGAATACGTCGCTCAGGCACAGACTGAATGCACTGAAAAGTTGAGTTCCTGTTTCACCGTCGGTCATGCGTCCGCGTCCACCTTTTACTCCAAGCACTCGTGGTGACCAACGGCGCGGCGGTCTCGGTCAGGCTGACCCGGCCCAGACGTCAGGATTGATCATGTGAATGGGCGCACCCTTGGAGAAGGCGTTTACCTGCTCGAAGATATCCGTGAACTGAAGGTCAAATTCGTCCTCGGTCACATAGCCAAGGTGCGGCGTCGGCAGAACATTTGGATGGGTGAGAAGAATGTTGCGCCTGTCCTTAAGCGGCTCGGTGTCAAATACATCGACCGCCGCAAAGATACGCCCCCTAGCAATTTCCGCCTCAAGCGCACCCTTAACCACAAGACCGGACCGCGAGGTGTTCACAAAAAGCGCCCGATCCTGCATCGCGGCAAGATCATCGGCCGTGACGATGCCCTGGGTTGTGGGCTTCAGACGGACATGCAGGCTGACGATGTCCGAAGTGGCAAAGAACGACGCGCGGCTTTCAGCGAGGGTCGCGCCATCGGCGGCTGCGCGGGCGCGCCCTTCCTCTGAAGACCACCACTGGACTTTCATGCCGATCGCGTCGGCATAGGACGCCACGGCGCGCGCGATGCGCCCGTATCCGTAAAGGCCCAGGGTGCGCCCCCTAAGCGTTCGGCCAACGCCCATCTGCCAGTCGCCAGCGCGGATGGATGCCACCTGTTCTGGGATCTGCCGGTAGCTTGCCAGAAACAGCGCCAAAGTGTGTTCGGCCGCCGCGTAAGACGGCGTGCCCGCATGCATGTTCGAACACAAAAGCACATCGTTGGCCGAACAGGCCGCGACATCGATGTGTGGATAAACGCTGCGTTGCGAGATCAGTTTGAGATTTGGCAGCCCTGCCAGCAGCTCTGCCGTGATTTTTGTCCGCTCCCGAAAGAGCACCAGCGCCTCGGCCGTTTGAACGCGGTCGGCCAAGGCAGCCGGATCCGGTTCGTGATCGGTCCAGACCGTTACGTCATGCCCGCCCAGCATTTGATAGCAGGGCAGCGTCCGCAGCGTATCAAACCAATCGTCAAGGATGTGCACCTTCATGACCAGACCGCCTTCGGGACAAACAAATCGCCGGCCGCGAGTTTGCGGGCGGTGCGGACAAGCCCCGCCGACATCACTTCGAACCCGTCCGTACCGTCACGGGTTTCCATAATCACTTCAAGAATGCCCATTGGATGTTCAAGCTTCATCAAGGACTTCTCTTCATTTGGGCGCGCCACAATGCCATCGGCAACGGTTCCGGGGCAGAGGAAACAAGCGCTCAGGCACTGCGATCCCGTGACCGCCAAAGATGGGTGACAGTTCTTTGGCATGAAGTACCGTGTCAGTGCCGTTCCCCCGACCACCGGCGCCGCCACCAAACCGAACTTTGGGGTTACGGATTGTGACACGTCGCCCATTCCCATGCGCTTTCCTGCCTCAACGCGAATGGGCTCCATGCGGGCGTAGAATTCTCTGTTTTCATCAAGCTCCGCGGCCGTCTCGGTGCCGGTCAGGCCGAAATCGGACGCGCGGGCAATCACCATGGGCATGGCCACATCCATGCAGGTGACTTGTATTCCGTCGATGACATCAACCTTATTCCCCGTAGGGAACATCGCGCCGGTGGCGCCGCCGGCGACATCCATGAAAAGCAGCTCAATCGGGGCGGCCGAACCCGGAACGCCGTCGATCGTTGCGGCACCATCGTAGCAAACCTCGCCACCGGGCGTCTGAATCCGGGCAATGACACGCGCCCCGGTGTTCACGGCCCTGATCTTGACTTCGGTCACGTCTCCCTGCGGCGCGACCAGACCCATCTCAAGGGCTGCGGGCCCCACGCCCACCAAGATGTTTCCGCAGGTGGGTTTGAAGTCCACGAGACCGTCTTCGACACCGACCTGGGCGAAGAAATAATCGATGTCGGCCCAGTCTTCCTCTGCCACCGACAGCATGGCGACCTTCGTGGTCACCGCAGCACCGCCGCCGATGCCATCGATGTTGAGCGGATGGCCCGATCCGACTGCGCTGACAAGCACTTTGGCAAGGGTGTCGCGATCAACGGGCAAATCGGCCCTGTTCATATAAGGACCGCGCGAAGTTCCCCCGCGCATGAAAAGGAACGGGACAGAAGTCTGGGTCATGGCCAATCTCTCAATGCGTTGACCAGTGCCTCAGTGTAGCTTTCGGTACTGGCGTTTCCGCCTAAGTCGGACGTGCGGGTATCTGGCTGCGACAGGCAACTGGCGACGGCAATTTCGATACTGTCCGCTGCTCTATCTTCCCCGAGATGTCTCAGCAACATGGCCAGGGACAGGATAAGCGACGTGGGATTGGCCACGCCTTTGCCAGCGATATCGGGGGCAGACCCGTGCTGCGCTTGGGCCATGGCATTGCCGGGTCCGATATTGAGCGAAGCGGCAAGGCCAAGACCTCCTGCCAACTCCGATGCAAGATCCGAAAGGATGTCGCCGAACATATTGGTGGTGACGATCACATCAAAGCGGCCGGGGCTGCGCACAAGGTGCGCCGCAGCTGCATCGACGAGCATCTCTTCGTATTCAATATTCGGAAACGCCGCCGCGACTTTGCGGACTTCGTCAAGGAACAGTCCGTCGGTTAGGCGCATGACATTGGCCTTGTGGACCGCTGTGACCTTGCGACGGGCCAGGCTAAAGCCCGCCTCCGCGATGCGGCGCGACCCTTTGGCGGTGATTTTCCGCAAGGCCAGCGCGATGCCGGGCTCTGCTATGAACTCGCCGGGCCCCGACGCCATGTTACGGTCGGCGTAAAAGCCCTCAAGGTTCTCTCGGGCCACGATCAGATCGACGCTATGCGCGATGGGCGTCGGCACCCCGGTCCAGGCACGTGCCGGACGGATGTTGGCATAAAGTTCCAGTGCGACCCGCAGCGTGCCCGAAGGGTTAAGGCCCCCCTCTTCCCGAGGCGGGTAGGCATTGTGGGATACGGGGCCAAGTATGACACCGTCGGCGGATTTCGCACGCCCAACAACTTCTTCGGTGATTGTCACGCCGTTGGCCCTTAAGGACGCAAATCCGATATCTGCTGTTTCGACGGCGACGGTCGATTCCAAAGAAAGCGCCGAAAGAACCGTAAGCGCTGCCCCCATTATTTCCGGCCCGATCCCGTCTCCGGGCAGGGCCAATAGCCTCAGGTCAGCGGCCATGGCAGGTCAAAGTAGCTCTGAAGCAGGCCGGGCGGAAAATCCCGGTTCAAAAGGCCGGCCATGCAACACATGAACGCGATCCCCACCGCTGTGTAGGCGGCGGCAAAGCCAAGACTTTTGCCCGACCGGTAGTGGATGAAGGCAAAAAGGAAGATCGCTAAAGCGAGAATAAACCCCAGAAGAGAGGTCAGGATGAGAAGCCCCGCAAACCAGGCCAGCGTGGGCCAAAGCCCGTGGGAATTAATCTCTGCCTCCGCCACTTCGCGGTCCGCAAAAAGCGGCGCTGTTTCGTCCTTGAGCATTATCTGCACCAAAAGCAACAGTGCTCCGACGATGGACACACCGGCGACGAAACGGGGGAACACACGGTCAGCCGCGGCGTAGTCCGGAATCATCGAGGCGTTGACGAAGGCAACAACCAGATAGGTTAACACAACCAGAAGAAAGATCAACGGAGCGCGCTTGGCGCCCGAGCCCACGTCGCCTTCGGCTTGGATCATCTTCGACTGCCGCAAACCGATGACCACCGACAGCAACGTGATAATTATCAGTACGATCACAATTGGCGAAAAGATGTAATCAATGCCCTCTTCAAAACCGCGCCGAAACCGGCTTTGGGCAATCTGGACGGCCTGGTTGGCGTAGGTTTCGGCCGGGTTCGACAGGACAAACCCGATCAGGAAAGCGGGCCGGGACCAATCAAACCGACGCATCATGATCCCAAGAAGGCCAATGGCGAAAAGCGCTACAAGGTCCATCAGGTTCTGGCCGGACTGGAAGGCGGCAAAACTGATGATCATAAAGAGGAACGGCGCCAAAAGTGCGAAAGGGATCGTGGTGAGCCGCGCTATTCCACCCGATGCGGCGATGCAAATCAGCGTCCCGACCACATTGGCCAGCGCGAGCAGCCAGACGATGGCATAGGTGATGTCGAGGTTATTCTTCAGCATCGATGGGCCGACCTCGATCTGGCCCGAGCCCAGAAGCGCGATCGCCCCGATGAAAATGGCCATGGAGCCGGATCCGGGTATGCCAAACAAGAGCGTGGGCACGAGGCCGCCGCCCTCTTTTGCGTTGTTTGAGCTTTCCGGCCCGATGACGCCGCGGATTTCGCCAGAGCCGAAGTTAGACTTGTCTTTGGTGGTTTGGACCGAATGGCCATAGGCAATCCAGTCAACCACCGAGCCGCCGAGGCCCGGGATGACACCCACGATCACGCCTATGATCGAGCATCGCATGGAAAGCCATTTGTTGGCCCACCAGTCTCTAACGCCGACCATCCAGCCACCGCCAAGCGGCTTTCTGTCGGCAATGGCGCGGTCCTGACGAAGAAGCGCCACGATCTCGGGAATGGCGAAAATTCCGAGCCCCACTATGACCAGCTTCAGCCCGTCGACAAGGTAGGGCATGTCATAGGTCGCCATGCGCAGTTCGCCAGCGCTGTCACCTTCGCCGATGGTGCCGACCATCATGCCCAAACCGGCCGCGACAATGCCTTTCAGCGGCACCCTTCCGGCAAGAATGCCCACCATCGACAACCCAAAAATGGTGATCATCAGAAGCTCTGGCGTGCGGAATTCCAGAACGATGGGCCGCGCGACAAGGATGAAGACCGTCAGGAAGGCTGCGCCCACCAGTCCTCCGAAGAGAGAACTGGCAAACGCCGCCGACAAGGCCCGGGCCGCCATGCCCTTCTTGGCCATTGGAAAGCCGTCGAGTACGGTTGCCTGCGAGGCGGACGAGCCCGGGATGCCCATGAGCACGGATGCGAAAGTGTCAGACGTGGGGACCACCGCGACCATGCCGATCATCAAAGCGAGGCCCAGAACCGGGTCCATGCCAAACATGAATGGTAACAGAAGCGAAAGGCCTGCGATCCCTCCAAGGCCGGGAAAGACCCCGATGCACAGACCCATGACGACGCCGAGAACGAGATACCCAAGCACAATGGGTTGCAGGATCAGGCCCCATGCGTCGGATAGCGCAGGCAGCGCAGTGCTCAGAATGTCCATGGTATTTCCCTCGGCCGAAAGGGCAAGGCGGGCGCCCGACCGGCGCCCGCCGAAACGTCAGATTAGCCGTCGAGCGTGACGCCGTAGCGTTCCTTGAGCCAGTCGGTCACAAAGCTCCGTGCAGCGTCCGGAACCTCCGTGGCCGAAGCCTTTGCACCATCCGCCTCGGCGCCGGTCATCTGCGGATATACACCAAGGCGTGCCTTGCTGATTTCGGCAAAATCCGGGCGCGCTTTGATGGCTTCAAACGCAGCGGCATAGGTCGCCATGGCATCATCCGAGGCACCCTGCGGCAAGAAGACCATCTTCTGAGCCGGGAAGCCCGCGACAAAGAAGGCTTTCCACGCGTCCCACTGATCGCCGGACGTCTCGCAAGACGGGGTCGCCTCGCAGACCTCCTTGAAGGTGGGCATGTCGGGGAACGTCGGGTCGCGGACGATGTCGCCGTTGGCGTCAAGCGCGCCCCAGGACATCATCGGCACGGCGTCGCCGGCTTCGACCAGCGGCACCACCCCGCCAAGATAAGAAGACGAAGTCTGATAATCGATGTTTGCTTCGCCACGCTCGAACATCAGGCGCCCGTCACCGCGGCCTTTGATGCCAAAGACCGGCTCGACGTTCAGGCCCAACATCTCCCACGCCAAAAGTGGCACGAGATCCAGACGCGTTGCACCTTGGGATCCATAGATGAAATCAGTCCCTTGCAACGGTGTCGCGTCAAGGCCACCCATCATGCCGGCCAGATCGGGTGGAAGATAGGCAACGCCACCGGTGCCAGAGGCCAAAACAACGTTCCAGTCGCCGTATTCGTAGCGCACGCGTGGGTCACCAAGAAGATACGGAAATTGCGTTGAACCCGAAGAGCCGAAAATCAGCGTGCCATCGTCATAGGACTGCTCTTGGAACCAGTTGGCGCCTTTGGTTGACCCCGCGCCCGGCATGAACTTCACAACGACCGTGGGCTCGCCCGGCAGAGCTTCTGACAGAAGCGGTGCATAGAAGTTCGCCCATTTGGCGGACCCGCCCGTTTCCGAGAACGGAATCACCCATTCAACGGTTTTGCCCTCAAGATCGATGCCGTGGCCACCAGCGAAAGCGGTGCTGGCTGCTGCTGCGGCCACAAGGCCAAGCGCCACGCGATGCGTGGTTTTCGTCAGTGTCATGGTTTCCTCCCATTAGCCGCGCTCTCCTCAG
>JBCCMQ010000001.1:0-1139026 GCA_039026235.1 Pseudomonadota bacterium | reverse complement strand
TGACCCAAGGTGGGGGAGACGCGAATCGTCCACCGCTCTTGGGGACAGAGGATACGAGGCAGAACCGATGGCAGGGCAGGAAAAGCCGTCTGTCGATTCGACCACGCCGAAACTTAAGGGTTTCGACGACTATGACGTGCGTCTTGGCGATGTCATGCGCGGTGAACGCGCTACTCTCGGAAAATCCCTTCTCGATGTTCAGCGCGACCTGAAGATCAAGGCAGCCTACATCGCGGCCATCGAGAATTCTGATCCAACGGCATTTGACACTCAGGGATTCGTGGCGGGCTATGTCCGTTCGTACGCCCGTTACCTGGGCATGGATCCCGAATGGACATTTGAGGTCTTTTGCAACGAAAGCGGTTTCTCGACAGCCCACGGAATGTCGAAGGATGCCAGCAGCCAAACGCAAGCGGCCCGCAAAGATGCAACCGCGCGGCGCACTGCAGCGGCTGACGATCCTTTCGTAAACCCGACGGCGCCGTTTTTGCCCAAGACCAGCAGCGCATTGGCCGAGATCGAGCCGAAAGCGGTGGCATCAATCGCCGTGCTGGCGGCTTTGGTGGGCGGCATCGGATATGGGGCCTGGGCCGTTTTGGAGGAAATCCAAAAGGTGCGGATGACGCCTGTCGCCCAGACGCCCGGGGTCACCGCAACGATTGATCCGCTGCAGCCGCGCACAGGTCTTGTGGAAGACGCCACTGATGTCGCGATTTCGCAAACCGAGACGGAAGAGGCGCTGGATCGGCTGTATCGCCCGAAGGCATTGGACCTGCCGGTGCTGGTGGCCCGCGATGGACCCATTTCGGCGGTTGATCCCGACAGTGTCGGTGCCCTTGCCGGTCTAGTTCCAGCCGCGCCGGTGCTCGACACCAGCCCGTCCGAGCAACTGCCGCCCGAGATGCGTGCAAGCCAGGCCCGCATCGCGGGCGTGACCGGCGCCATTCCAGCGGCCGGTGCAGCAGGCGTTCAGGTTTTGGCAGACGTGCCGCCCGAGGTCATCCTGTTTGCGGTGCGCCCGGCCTGGGTGCGTGTGCAGGCCTCTGATGGTACGGTCTTGTTCGAAAAGATCCTCGATGCCGGCGAACGCTATACGGTGCCGCAGTCCGAGGTTCCGCCGCAACTGCGCGCCGGAAATTCCGGGTCGGTCTATCTGGAGGTTGCAGGCAACCCCTACGGCCCAGTGGGCAGCAGTGCCAGCGTGGCAAAGAATGTCGTGCTTGGCGTCGATGCTGTGCGCGAGGTTTATCGGATTGCCGATGTGGCGTCTGATCCGGCGCTTGAGCAGTATGTGGCCGAAGCGGCTGCAGCCGCGGAAAGCCGAACACTCTCCAGCGATTAACAGCTTGCACCACTCTTCGCGCAGCAACCGTTGCTTCGGGCCGCGGCCTCGCCTAGTTTGGCTGTGACGACCAGTGAAGTGAGCCCGAGCGATGTCGCTTAACCACGTGCGCCCGTGGCGCAACATCTATCGCCGTGCAAGCCGCAAGATCCACGTGGGGGACGTTCCGGTGGGTGGCGATGCTCCAATTGCCGTCCAAACGATGACCAACACCATCACGTCCGATGTCCCGGCGACGCTGGAACAGGTCATGGCTTGCGCCGACGCTGGCGCCGACATCATCCGGATCTCGACCCCCGATGAAGCCTCGACCAGGGCGCTGCGCGAAATCGTGCGTGAAAGCCCGGTTCCCATCGTGGCCGACATCCATTTTCACTATAAGCGCGCGATCGAAGCGGCCGAGGCGGGTGCAGCGTGCCTTCGCATCAATCCGGGCAACATCGGCAATGCGACCCGTGTCCAAGAAGTCGTTAAAGCGGCCAAAGATCACAACTGTTCGATCCGTATCGGCGTTAACGCTGGCAGCCTGGAAAAGCATCTGCTGGAAAAATACGGCGAACCCTGCCCGGACGCGATGGTGGAAAGCGGTTTGGGCCACATCAAGCTGCTTCAGGACAATGATTTCCACGAGTTCAAGATCAGCGTAAAGGCATCCGACGTTTTTCTGGCGGCCGCCGCGTATCAGGGGATCGCGGATGCCACCGATGCGCCCATCCACCTGGGGATTACCGAGGCTGGCGGACTGACCTCCGGCACGATCAAATCTGCCATCGGTCTGGGCAATCTGCTTTGGATGGGTATCGGAGACACCATCCGGGTCAGCCTGTCGGCCAATCCGGTTGAAGAGGTCAAGGTCGGCTACGAGATACTGAAATCGCTGGGCCTGCGGCACCGGGGCGTGAACATCATCTCTTGCCCGTCCTGTGCGCGCCAGGGCTTTGACGTAGTCAAGACGGTCGAAAAGCTGGAACAGCGGCTAGAGCATGTCAAAACGCCCATGAGCCTGTCGATCATCGGCTGCGTCGTGAACGGTCCGGGCGAGGCTCTGATGACGGACGTGGGCTTTACTGGCGGCGGCGCCGGAAATGGCATGGTCTACTTGGCCGGCAAGCAAAGCCACCGCATGTCGAATGACGAGATGATCGACCACATCGTTGAGCTGGTGGAGAAAAAGGCCGCGCAGCTTGAGGCCGAAGAGGTCCAAGTCGAGCCTGAGCCGGCCGAATAGCCCCCGAACCTTTAGCCCGGAATACGTTTGGCCGTGTTCAGGATGTCTTGACTGCGGTTCCACGCGGTTGACCCGCGCGGTAGCGCGCCAGCCGCCCGCTGGGCGTGTACCCGCGCGTCCTGGAACCGGCCCGCAAGCGCGTAGCGTTCGGCTGTGACCAGCGAGGCCATGGCGTTCTGCCCGGCGCGGGAATAGGCCAACGCGAGGTCGCGCATCATCCGGGTATCCAAAGGATCGCGCGCACGTGCCTTCTGCAGCACGTCGAGCGCCCGTTCGTTGGACGCCCGCGTGTTTTCGGCCAGCAGGGCCCGGCCAAGTCCGGCCAGGATCAGGGCATGGCGGGGCGCTATGGTCACAGCGGCTTCATAGGCTTTAACGGCTTCGGGGTAGAGCCGGCTATCAAAAAGAATCTGGCCCTTCAGTTCCAGTAAGAACGGATCGGCCGGCCGGTCCGCAATGGCCCTGTCGATCAGGCGGACCGCGTTGTTGACCTCGCTGTCGCGATAGGCAGCCACCGCGCGGCGCATGTCGGCAATATGGCCTGTTGCCGTCGCCGGGATCTTGCGTTTGACGAAGGAAGGGGCGCGTATAAAGGCCTCAAGCTTCCCTTGGGAGCGCCGGAACCAGTATTCGTGCGTCGGATTGGGCGGTGGCGCGGGCCGTGTCGCGGCCGCCGCGCCCAGCGCGCGGATCCGGTCCGTGGTCAGTGGGTGCGAACGCACGTAGGGGTCCTGGCGGCCCACCGACAGGGCCTCTTGCCCACGGAAAAACTCAAGCACTTCGGTCGCCGCCCGGGGATCGATGCCGGCTGAGACCATGTATCCGACCGACGACTGGTCGGCCGATGCCTCTTCAGCGCGGGTATGGGCCAGAAAATTCCGCAGGGCGGTGCTTTGGGATCCGGCTGCGATGCCGATGCCCGCTTCGGGGCTTCCCGCCAATGCGGCCGCCAGTGCCAGAAGCCAGCCAAGCGTGGCGCCCGATCCTGCGACCTGGGCGTTGGCAGCCCGGCGGGCCATATGGCCGTTGGCGATATGGGCGAGTTCGTGGGCGATGACAGACTGAAGCTGAGCCGCACTTTGCAAACGCAGGACAAGGCCCGAGTGCAGGAACACATGGCGCGTATCGACAACGAAGGCGTTCATGCTGTCGTCGTTGATCAAAAGCACCTTCACGCGGTTTGGTGACAGCCCGGCCGCGGTGATCAGCGGGCGTGACAATTCGGCTAGAGCAAACTCGATATCGGCGTCACGGATCAGCGACTGGGCGTGGCCCCGCTGAGGAAGCACCGCCAGTGCAAATGCAAAGGTCGCCGCAACAACCACACGAAGAAGCACTGCCATTGACCTTGTCCAACCCCGGGTGCACACCCAACCCTAACGAATATCGGAGGAAATCGTGCGCCGTTCAAGTCGGAGCGAGGTCGATGCCTTTATTGTTATGGACGTGCTTGCCGCGGCCAACCGGGCCGAGGGACAGGGCAGGCGTATCATTCATATGGAAGTTGGCCAGCCGGGGACACCGGCGCCTGAAGGTGCGCGCAGGGCGCTGACCCAGGCACTTGAGCGTGAAAACCTGGGCTACACCGAAGCCCTGGGCATTCCCGCGCTACGGGACCGCATCGCGCGCCACTATGGCGACCGTTACGGCGTCGAACTGTCGCCCGAGCGCGTAGTTGTGACGGCCGGGTCGTCCGGCGCCTTTGTTCTTGCCTTTACCGCGCTTTTCGACGCAGGTGACCGGGTGGCCTTGGGCGCACCGGGGTATCCGAGTTATCGCCAGATCCTGCGCGCGCTGAGTATAAAGCCTGTCGATATCGTCACAGAACCGGAGCATCGCTTTCAGCCGACGCCGGCGCAGGTCGCTTCTGAAACCGGTCTTGCCGGCCTGATCGTGGCGTCACCCGCGAACCCGTCGGGCACCATGCTTGACCGGGCAGAACTGGGCGCTCTAGTTGACACTGCGCGAGCCCAGGGCATCGCGCTCGTCTCGGATGAAATCTACCACGGTATTGAGCATGACCGCCGTTCGGTCACGGCGCTTGAGCTGACCGATGACGCCTATGTCATCAACTCTTTCTCGAAGTATTTCAGCATGACCGGTTGGCGGGTTGGCTGGATGATCGTACCGGAAGATCATGTGCGGACGGTCGAGAGGCTGGCGCAGAACATGTTTATCTGCGCGCCCCACGCCGCGCAGGTTGCGGCATTGGCGGCCATGGACTGCGACGCTGAACTGGATCAGAACCTTGATGTCTACCGGCAGAACCGTGCGCTGATGCTTGATGCGCTGCCAAGGATCGGGTTTGATCGCTTTGCGCCGCCCGATGGCGCATTCTACGTCTATGTGGACGTAAGCGACTACACCGATGACAGCCTGGCATTCGCGCGCGAAATTCTTGATGTGGCCGGTGTCGCCGTCACGCCGGGGCTCGACTTCGACTACGGTCGCGGGCACAGATCCCTGCGGTTTTCCTATGCGCGCAGCGTGGCCGATGTCCGCGAAGGGCTAGACCGGCTTGGCGACTTCATGAAGGCGCGGCGTAGGTGATCCGGACCCTGCTGGCCCTTTTCCTTCTGCTGCGGGCAGCGTGCGCCTTCGCGCAAGACCTTGTGGTGGCGTTGCCATTGACCGCGATGCCGGTCTACCGGGTCGCCGTGCAGGCGTCGCCGCCCGTCCTACGGGTGGATTTTCAAGAGCCGGTGCTGAATGCGGTCGATCTTGCCGTCACGCTCCCGTCAGATCTTTCCTTCGCGGTGGAGACCGCAGAAGATGGGTGGGAGCGTGTGAAGATCCCCCTTCTGCGCCCACATAAGCTGGTCTCGGCTGCGCTTTTGCAGGATGGCAATCCAAAACTGCACCTCGTGCTGGCCCCGCTGGCAGAGGTTCCGGCGAAAGATGACACCGCTACAGAGCCCGTGACGCCGCCGCCCCCTGCGGTGATTGACGGCCCCACCTTGCCGGTGATTGCACTTGATCCCGGCCACGGGGGCATTGATGCAGGCGCCGTTCGCGACGGTCTGCGCGAGGCCGATCTGATGCTGAGCTTCGCGCGAAGCCTGCGGGAGACGCTTATCAGGACGGGGCGTTTCCGGGTGATGCTGACGCGTGATGACGACATCTATCTGCGCCTTGGACAGCGCGTGTCTCGCGCCCGGGCAGCCGGTGCTATGGCGCTGATTTCGCTGCACGCAGACGCGCTGGAAGACGGGCGTGCCAGCGGCGCCATCATCTACACGCTGTCCGAAGAGGCGAGCGATGCTGTCGCGGCCGAACTCGTGGAACTGCACGACCGGACCGACATCTTGGGCGGTCTCGACCTCAGCGATGAAGAAGATGCCGTCACCGCCGCCCTGGTAGACCTGGCGCGTGCCGGAACCGATCCCGCAGCACGGGCCCTGTCCGAGGCGCTGTTGGCGGCGATGGAAGAGGGGGGTGTCGATCTGCAGGCCACGCCCGACCGATCCGCCGCCTTTCGCGTCCTAAAGGCCGCTGACATTCCCAGCGTGCTGGTCGAGCTTGGGTTCATGTCGGACAAGAAGGACCTTGAAAACCTGCGCGACCCGGAATGGCGCGAACAGGCGGCCGAGGCCGTCGCGGCCGGAATAGTCAACTGGGCAGACGTTCATCTGACTGGCAAATAGATGCCTGACATTGACGCATCTTCGCCCCATGGCCATTTGCGGCTAGTCGGCTTTTGACCCCGTTTTCCAGCCAGGTTATAAGCACTTGGGTGATCGTTCATCGGGGGCCGCAGTGCTCAGGTTCATACTGTCCTTTCTCGGAGCAATTTTCGCGTTCTTTACGAATGGGGCGGTCATGGCCGCGCTGGTCGTCGGAGCCGTTTTCTGGATGTACGGCCGCGATCTGCCAAACCACGAACAGCTTGCCCGGTATGCGCCGCCGACGATCAGCCGGATCTATTCGACCGAGGGCCGAATCGTCGATGAATTTGCCCGCGAAAGACGCCTTTTTGTCCCCTCAGAGGAAATCCCTCCGCTGGTGAAACAGGCCTTTATATCGGCCGAAGACAAGAACTTTTACTCTCATGCCGGTTTCGACCCACTGGGCATGGCATCGGCGGCGTTCGATGCGCTGCAGGGCGAGCGCCTGCGCGGCGCTTCGACCATCACTCAGCAGGTGATGAAGAACTTTCTTCTGTCCAGCGACCGCTCGGCCGAACGCAAGATCAAAGAGTTGATCCTTGCGGTGAGGCTGGAGAACACGCTGGAGAAAGAGGAGATCCTAGAGCTTTATCTCAATGAGATTTTCCTGGGTCAGAATTCTTTCGGCGTAGCTGCCGCCGCCCAGAGTTATTTCAACAAGACCCTCGAAGAGCTGACGGAAGGCGAAGCGGCCTATCTGGCCAGCCTGCCTAAGGCGCCCTCGAACCGCCATCCCGTGCGCAACTACGAAGACGCGGTTTTCTGGCGCAACAACACGCTGCGCGAGATGATGGAAAACGGCTATATCGCCGCCGAGACCTTCGCACTTGAAAAAGACCTGGCGCTGAAGACAGTTCAGTCGGGCGATTTAGAAGACTTCCGCGTTGCCCGTCCCGACCGTGACTATTTCACCGATGAAATCCGTCGCCAGCTAAGCCGCGACTTCGGCGAAGAGGAATTCTTCGGGGGCGGGCTGACCATTCGGGCCACTGCGCATCCCGACCTGCAGAAGGTCGCGGCCCAGTCGCTGCGCATCAGCCTGGCTGAATACGACCGCGGGCAGGGTGTGTGGCGCGGTTCGGGAGAGACCCTGGCGCCCGACGTCCTGGGTGACGAAGACAGCTGGCGCAGCGCCCTGGCCGGGGTTGAGATTGCCCGTGACATAGACGGTTGGACGCCCGCCGTTGTTCTGGAAGTGGGCCAGCGCTATGCGCGGATTGGCATCGAAGGCGTCGAAGACGACGAAGACGGCCACTTCATTCCGCCCGAAGACGTCACCTGGGCCCGTAAGGCCCTGTCCGAGGGTGGATTGGGGCGCCGCGCCCAGGTTGCGGGCGATTTGCTAGAACTTGGCGATGTCGTCCATGTGACAGCGCTTCTGAATGACGACGGTTCGCTGGATCGCTGGTCGCTTCGGCAAGTTCCCGAGGTGCAGGGCGCCTTCATGGCCATGGACGTGAATACCGGACGGGTCATCGCCATGCAGGGCGGGTTTTCCTATCAGCACTCGGTCTTCAATCGGGCAACACAGGCGACACGGCAGCCCGGATCGGCCTTCAAACCGTTTGTCTATGCGGCCGCGTTGGACAGTGGATACACGCCCGCCACCATCGTTATTGACGCGCCCATCGAAGTGGACACCGGATCGGGTGAGATCTGGCGGCCCCGAAATGCATCGAACAAGTTCTACGGGCCCACGCCGCTGAGAACCGGGATTGAAAGATCACGGAACCTCATGACCGTTCGCTTGGCGCAGGATGTGGGAATGGATGTCGTCGCCGGCTATGCGGAACGTTTCGGTGTCTACGACCGTATGAACGCCTATCTGTCATCCGCCCTGGGCGCGGAAGAGACCACGCTTTTCAAGATTGTCGCGGCCTACGCCATGTTCGCGAACGGCGGCGAGCGGGTTGAGCCAACCCTGGTCGACCGGGTGCAAGACCGCTGGGGCAACACGATCTATCGCCACGACCAGCGGGTGTGCATCGATTGTGCCAATCACGACGTTCCGAAAGGCGTCTCTCCGGCCATCCGTTCGAACCGCAGGCAGGTCATGGATCCGATAACCGCCTACCAGCTAACTTCGATGCTTGAAGGTGTCGTCCAGCGCGGCACCGCCGCCCGCACCGTTGGCGGCGCCAACATCGGCGTGCCGATCGCCGGTAAGACGGGCACAACAAACGACGCCAAGGATGTCTGGTTTGTTGGCTTTACATCGAACATCGTCGCCGGGTGTTACATGGGCTTCGATCAGCCCCGGCCATTGGGGCGCGGTGCATCAGGCGGCGGATTTTGCGGCCCAGTGTTCACGCGTTTCATGAAAGAGGCTGTCAAAGAGTTCGGTGGCGGCCCGTTCGATATCCCGGCCGGTGGGCGCTTTATCAAGATCGACCGCTTTTCCGGCGAGCGCCTGACCCAGGACGCCCAGGGCGAGTTCGTGGTTGCCGAGTATTTCCGCGACGGCTACGAGCCCACCTTTGGCATCGGCGCGATGATCGATGGCGGGTTTGCCATGGGGTCTGACCTTCCGCTGTTTGCACGGGGCGAAGGCGACGATGGCGGCAGCGCCGAAGTCGTCACCGCGACCGGCGAAGTCAAGAAGGTTCCGGGCAAGGCAAGCTTCGGGTCACTCAGTTCGGGCGGTCTCTACTGATCTTGTCGCGTCGCGGCAGTGTTGCTATCTGACGTGCCTGACAGATCCCCGGGAAATCCACATGCGCGCCGAAATCCAGAATGTCGCTCAGTCGATACAGAAATCGCTGGACCTTCTGCGTCAGCGCATGGATTGGCAGACCGCGCCCCATAGGCTTGAAGAGTTCAACGCGCGTATCGAGGACCCGGGACTTTGGGACGATCCCGAGGCCGCGCAGAAACTTATGCGGGACCGCCAGTTGCTGATTGATGCGATAGAGCAGGCCGGGGACATTGCCCGCGAGTTGTCTGACCAGTCCGAGCTGATCGAACTGGGTGAGATGGAAGAGGATGCAGAGGTCGTCGAAGAGGCCGAAGCGGCGCTGAAGGCGCTGCAAGAGCGGGCAGCACAGGCCGAACTGGAGGCGCTTCTGGACGGTGAAGCGGACGGAAACGATACCTTCCTCGAAATTAACTCCGGCGCCGGGGGCACCGAGTCCTGCGACTGGGCGTCGATGCTGGCGCGCATGTATGTCCGTTGGGCGGAACAGCATGGCTATAAGGTCGAGCTTCAGTCGGAAAGCCCAGGGGAAGAGGCGGGCATCAAATCGGCCGCCTACAAGATCTCGGGCCCCAATGCCTATGGCTGGCTTAAATCGGAATCCGGTGTGCACCGGTTGGTACGGATCAGCCCCTATGACAGCGCCGCGCGGCGCCACACATCGTTTTCGTCGGTCTGGGTCTATCCGGTGGTCGACGACAACATCGAGATTGACGTCAATCCGGCCGATATCCGCATCGATACCTACCGGTCATCAGGCGCCGGGGGCCAGCACGTGAACACCACCGACAGCGCCGTGCGGATCACCCATGCGCCAACGGGGATCGTTGTTACCAGTTCTGAAAAATCGCAGCATCAAAACCGCGACATCGCCATGAAGGCACTGAAGTCGCGACTTTACCAGCTGGAGCTAGACCGGCGCAACGCAAGCATCCAAGAAGCCCATGAGGCCAAGGGTGATGCGGGCTGGGGCAATCAGATCCGGTCCTACGTGCTGCAGCCGTATCAGATGGTCAAAGATCTTCGGACCGGTTTCGAGACGTCCGATACGCAGGGCGTTCTCGACGGCGATCTTGACGGGCTGATGGCGGCCACGCTTGCCATGGACGCCAGCGGCAAATCCCGCGCCGAGGTCAATTCAGAATACTGAGCCAGCCAAATTTTGCTCAAGCTCCGGACCAAGCCGGAGCAAGTAGCAGCATTTCGAAAACAGATCGACCCGGGCCTAGGCCTTTTCGTTGGCGGCCTTGGCGTCAGCGGCAGGAGGCAAGGCCGTCTCCGGGGTCTTCTTTGCGCCGCCAGAGGCAAGCGGATCATCCTGGCGTTGGACCGAACCTTCGAAGTGCGCGCCGGATTCGATCGCGATTGTCTTGTGGATGATATCGCCTTCGACGCGCGCCGTGGATGTCAGGCGAACCTTTAGTCCGCGTACGCGGCCGACGATCCTGCCGTTGACCACCACGTCATCGGCGATAACCTCACCCTTGATTGTGGCACCGTCGCCGACTGTCAGCAGGTGCGCACGGATGTCGCCTTCGATATTTCCCTCGACCTGGATATCGCCGGTCGTCTTGAGGTTGCCCTTGATCATGAGATCCGAGGCCAGCATCGACGCCGGAGGCTTGGCTTTGGGCGCAACGGGTGCTGCTGGGGCAGGGGACGCCGCTGGCTTGGGGGCTTCGGCTGCGGGTTTGGTGTCTTTCTTTTCCTCGCCCTGTTTCGGTCCGGGCTCGTTTATCCTGCTTTTAGAAAACATCTCTGGCTGCCTTGATGTATGTCATGGGGTTGACCGGTTTGCCGTCGATCCGCACCTCATAGTGCAGATGGGTGCCAGTCGAGCGTCCAGAGTTTCCCATATCACCGATCCGGTCTCCGCGCGAGACCTTTTCCCCCACGTTCACGCGGATTCTGGCCAGATGGGCGTATACTGTCTCAAATCCCTGGGCGTGCTCTATCTTGACCACGCGCCCGTACCCGCTTTGCCAGCCCGCGTGGACCACCGTTCCGGTGGCGGTGGCGTGTATCGGCGTGCCATAGGCGCCGGCAAAGTCCGATCCATTGTGCATGCGCATGCCACGGCCCATGGGATCACGGCGCATTCCAAACCCGCTGGTGAAGCGGGTGGCGGCGTAAACCGGCGGAGCCAGTGGGACCGACTCGATTGCCAGCCGGTGCAGGTTCAACTCGTCAAAGCGCGCCAGAAGATCATTCATGCGTAGCGTGTCCGGATGCTCGTCAGCCCCTTTGGTCGACAGCGAGATCGGGGTCAAAGGGCCGCCCTGTCCCGAATACGACCGGCGCATCTCCTCGATGATGCGATCCGTGGGAAGGCGCACGCTTTCGAACATGTCACCGAGCGGTTCAAGCGACGTTGCCACGGCCTCTTCCAACTGCCTGAATATCCGGTCATTCCGGTCACGCATAAGGTCGAGATCAAGGGCAAGCGTTTCCGCATAGGCTTCTGCCTCGGCGGTGCCGGTGCTAAGGGCGGCTTTTTCGCGCGCCATATCAGTCAGCACGGAATTCAACAGCGCGACGGTTTCGGCCATTTCCTTGGCGGTCGCTTTGTCGTTCCGGCGAACGCCTTCGCTTTGCGCGCTTTCGATCAATTCGACCAATTGAGTTCGGGCGCTGTCGCGCTCTGACATTGTCTTGCGCAGGGTCGTCTGGATCACGTCTATGCCGGTTTCCAGCTCGCGGCGACGATCTTCCGTGCGCAAAAGCTGTGACTGCATCTGGCTGACCTCGGCCAGCGCGGCGGCAAAACGTTCCTGCGCTTGAACGGCCTCGCGCGCACGCGCGTCGCGCTCGGCAGCGAGGTCGCTGATGCGAGATTCATAAAGTTCCTTATCTCGGCGTGCCTGGTCGCGAAGTGATCCCGCGCCAAGACTGTCCATGAGAAGGATTGAGGTCGACACGATTGTCCAGCCGATCAAGGCGGCTGCCGAGACCAGCCCAAACGCCTGGGTCGATGGACGTAACCGCACAAAGCGTGTGCCGTCGTCTGACCTTATGAAAAGGCGCTTATCTGGAAAAATGCGGTCAAGGACCCGGTGGATGTGTGCTGCGAAAGCCTCTTTCACGCTGACTGCCCGTTTGTTTATTTTTGCCCCTCGCCCGTAGGGTCTCGTTAACCTGCTGAAATTCACACGGCAAGCGTTTTGCCCAAGAGGGTTGATATTTGGTTGCGATGCGTTGCAAACCGGCAGAAACCTGCCGATTTCTAAGGGCTTGGCGGCTGTTCCTCTGTCAGCGGCCAGTAAAAATCGGGCGGCAATCCGGCCTCTGCCCGTTTCTCTTCGTTAAACGGCGGCTTCAGCGTGCTGTGAAAGTACTTCCTAACCAGCGCATGGAACACAGGCTTCGGATCCTGTTCATTACGCCCGCAAAGAAAGTGAAACCACTTCGATCCATAGGCCACATGGCCCACCTCTTCCTGATAGATCGTCTTAAGCGCTGCCACCGAAGCGTCATCTCCTGCCTTGGTAAAAATCTCGATCATGCCGGGCGTGACATCGAGGCCGCGTGCCTCAAGCACCATGGGTACCACCGCAAGCCGCCCCATGATGTCCTGGGCCGTGTCTTCGGCAGCGCGCCACATGCCCGCGTGGGCGGGCAGGGCGCCATAAAAGCTGTCCAGTCGTTCCAGGCAATCGCATACCAGATTGAAATGCTTGGCCTCCTCATCCCCGGCCCTAACCCAATCGTCGAAAAAACCCACCGGCATCGGGCAGTCGGGGAAGCGCGCAATCAGATCCCAGTGCAGATCAACTGCGTTCAGCTCGATATGGGCGACCGCGTGGAGTAAGGCGATCCGCCCGGCCGGTGTGCCCGGACGCCGACGCGGCACATCGCGCGGCGACAAGAGTTGGGGGCGCGCTGGACGCGACGGGCGGGCTGGCGGCAGGGCGCGACCAACCTCAGGGCTTTCACCACCGGTCCGCGCCGCGACCCAGTCCGCAGCATAGCGTCGTGCCAAAGCCGTCTTTTCGCGTCCATCTGCCGTCTCAAGGATTTCGACCGCGCATTCGGCCAGGGGCTTCATCGTGAGCGGGCCCCCTGCTTTTCACAAAGCAAATGCATCTCTCCCCCCAGAGCCAAATTTCGTAACGTCACAGTGTGAACTGGTTCCTTCAAACCGCGGGCTGCGAGTGTTAGCTCACGGTCGTGTAACGAGTGAACCAGGTGATTTCAATGAAGGCATTGTACAGCGTCTCTCCGGCGGGTGCTTTGGGGCAAGCGTGGTCTTTCGACCGTGCCTCAAGGACCCGTAGACGGTGGGACGCATCCGTGCCGCAAGACTTTTCTAGAACTAGACGGGCCCGCCTTGGGCAGGAACAAGGCGCTTCTCACTACCGCCAAACAATGCTGCGTCGCCGCGTCTTGCTGCGACCGGACTCAGGTCTGATATCTCCGGGGAACCTTGCGGAGTTATCCTGCGGATTTCCGGGCAAGCCGACCCGCTAAAAAGTGGTACCGCCAATTTCGCGCGGTGCGGCTAAGGCAGACAACCAACGCTTCACTCACGGAAGCATGGGCGGCCTCAGGGCCGCCTTTTTTTACAGTGCTTTGACCGCGTCCAGGACAGCCTCGGCATGGCCAGGCACCTTCACCTTGCGCCACACTTCCGACAACGTGCCATCGGCACCGATCAGGAATGTGCTACGCTCGATCCCCATGTATTTCTTGCCGTACATGCTTTTTTCGACCCAGACGCCATAGTCTTCACAGACCGAGCCTTCCGCATCGGACAAAAGCCCGACGCCCAAGTCATGCTTGGCGCGGAATTTGGCAAGTTTGGTCGCCGGGTCTTTGGATATCCCGAAGACCTTAACGCCGGCGGCGCCGAAGGCTTCGAGCAATCCGGTGAACGCGACCGCTTCTTTGGTGCAACCTGAGGTGTCGGCCTTGGGATAAAAGAACAGCACGACGGGCGCGCCCTTCAGCGCGGCCAGGGAAATGGCGTCGCCAGCATCCTGCGGCAAATTAAAGTCGGGGGCGGGCTGTCCGGCCTCGGGCATGGGAACCTCATTCAAAAAACGCTCCGCTCAGGTTTTAGTACGCGGGCCGGGATTGGAAAGTCCGAAGTCTTGACACGGACCGTGTGGCGGGCAAATGCGCATGCGATGAAACTAAGCGATTGCGACTTTGATCTGCCCGAGGGCCTGATCGCGACCCGGCCGGCCCAGCCGCGGTCATCTGCACGGCTTTTGTGCGCAGAAGGGGGCGGTATTGCAGACCGTCGGGTGTCCGATCTGCCGCTTGTACTGCGCCCCGGGGATCATCTGGTTCTGAACGACACCCGGGTTATTCCCGCCCGCCTGTCGGGTCGCCGGTATCGGAAAAGCACGGAAGACAGCGGCGCTCAGGTCGAACTGACCCTGCTTGAGCCCATGGCGGATGGCCAGTGGTCGGCCATGGCAAAGCCGCTGCGCAAGCTCAAGCCCGGCGACAGTCTCCAGTTCGGTGCGGGGCTGACGGGCGCCGTGGTGGCGGTCGGCGAAGGTCTGGCTACGGTCATTTTCGACCTCACGGGTCCTGATTTCGATACCGCCTTGAACGCGGCCGGCGCCATGCCATTGCCGCCCTATATCGCAGCGAAAAGGGCGGCCGACGACAGGGACCGTACCGATTATCAGACCGTCTGGGCGCGCGCCGCGGGGGCCGTCGCCGCGCCGACGGCGTCGCTCCATTTCGACACTGCCCTTCTCGCCGCCCTGAAGGCACGCGGCGTCGGCATGAGCTATGTGACGCTGCACGTTGGCGCCGGTACGTTCCTGCCGGTCAAGGTCGACGATATCGAACAGCACCGGATGCACGCGGAACGGGGTGAGATAACGAAGGCGGCGGCGGCTGAAATCAATGCCGCCAAGATCGGCGGCGGCCGGATCATTCCCGTGGGCACAACCGCCCTTCGGCTGATCGAGACCGTGGCCGCGAAGGATGGTCGTCTTTCTGCCTGGCAAGGGGCGACGGATATTTTCATCCGGCCCGGTTTTGAGTTCAAAATTACCGATGGTCTGATGACCAACTTTCACCTGCCCAAATCGACCTTGATGATGCTGGTCTCGGCATTGATGGGGCAGGAAAATGTGGACCGTATCTATCGCCACGCCATCGCAGAAGAGTACCGGTTCTTTTCCTACGGTGACGCGTCACTCTTGTTCCCCGTTGCCTGAAATCGACACGGAATTCGTCGCAGCCGGAGCAGCCAAATGCCCGAGACTCGGCCACTTTTCGAAAAATGATAAATCCTTGAGGCCAAAATGATCGCGGTGTTGGGCAGAGCTTGGGCTCTTTTGCTGGGCATGATGCTTTTGCAGGTTGGCAACGGCATGCAGGGCACTCTTATCGGCGTTCGGGGCGAGATCGAGGGCTTTTCCACCTTCGAGTTGTCGCTGATCACTTCGGGCTATTTTCTGGGCTTTCTGGGCGGATCGCGGATGACGGCCGAGTTTATCCGCCGTGTAGGCCACGTGCGGGTGTTCGCGGCCTTGGGGTCGTTTACCTCGGCGGCACTGATCCTTTATCCGGCGATCACGGATCCCTATGCCTGGATCATCCTTCGTGTGATCGTCGGTTTCTGTCTGTCGGGCCTTTATGTCACCGCCGAGAGCTGGCTGAACGACACTTCGACGAACGAAACGCGCGGCCAGGCGCTGTCGCTTTACATGATCTTGCAGATGGCGGGCATCGTCGCCGCCCAAGGCATGATCAACGTGGCCGACCCGGCGGGATATATCCTTTTCATCATTCCGTCCGTTTTGGTTTCGATCTCGTTTGCGCCGATCCTGCTGTCGGTGTCGCCGGCGCCGGCCTTCGCAACGGCCAAGCCCATGAGCATCGGCGCGCTTTATTCAAAAAGCCCGCTTGCTTTCGTCGGCATGTTGCTTCTCGGCGGCGTTTTCTCGGCGCAGTTCGGCATGTCGGCCGTCTATGCGGTTCAGGTCGGGCTCAGCGTCGCGGAAGTCTCGGCCTTCGTGGCCTCGCTTTTTATCGGAGCCTTGATCCTTCAGTATCCAATCGGCTGGCTGTCGGACCGCATGGATCGCCGGATCCTGATTCTTGTCTCGGCCGCCGCCGGCTGTGTCGGCACGGTCATCGGTCTGTTCTTTGGCGGCGGTTTTGTGTCGCTGCTGGTGGCCGGGTTCCTGGTGGGCGGTGTCTCGAACCCCCTCTATTCTCTTTTGATAGCCTATCTGAACGACTACCTTGAAATTGAGGAAATGGCCTCGGCGGCGGGCGGTCTGGTTTTCGTCAATGGATTGGGGGCAATTGCGGGTCCGTTGGTGACAGGCTGGATCATGGGTTTGCTAGGTCCCCAGGGTTTCTGGGTTCTTCTGACATCACTGATGGCGGCCCTTGGCATCTATACCGCGTACCGTATGACCCAGCGTCCGAGCGTTTACGCAGAAGATGACGACTACGAAGCCGTGGCCTACACGGCCGTCGTTCCAGGCGCGACGCCTCTGGCCGTGGAGGTCGCACAGGAAGTCTATATCGATAATGTTACAGATGAGGCAGGCAATGTTGCAGAAGGTGAAGGCCCGGTTGCCAATGCGGGGTGACGGTGCCACTTTCAAACTACCCGGGGGGACACATCCCATGGAGGAGGGGCAAATGGTAAGCCCAACCGATGTAACGAAGTATTGGATTGATGAGGTCGGGGAGACCGGGTGGTACAAGCAGGACGCGGCGATTGATGGCGCGATCCGGTCGCGTTTTTTCGCGACTTGGGAAGCCGCATCCCACGACCTGAGCATCCTTGACAGCTGGTGCGCCACGCCCGATGGAACGCTGGCGGCGTTGATCCTGCTGGATCAGTTTCCTCGCAATATGTTCCGCGACGATCCGCGCGCGTTCTCAACCGATGACAAGGCTCGGGCGGTTTCCAAGAAAGCGATCGAGCGTGGTTGTGACGTGCGTATCCCGGAACCGGAACGCCAATTCTTTTACTTGCCCTTGATGCATTCCGAATGCCTTTGCGATCAGGAACGCTGTGTGCGACTGTTGAAGACGCGCATGACGACCGAGTCAGCGAACGACAACCTGCTTCACGCCAAGGCGCACCGGGAGGTCATTCGACGATTTGGACGCTTTCCGACCCGCAATGCCGCCCTTTCGCGGCAGAACACCTGTTCCGAGGCGACGTTTGTCGAGGAAGAGGGCGGCTACGGCGCTTTGGTGAACGCCCTTCGCGCGGCATAGGGCGCGGGGAACTGCGCCGGCCCCTTGGGCGTATTTCGTTCGGTATTCCGGGCGGCAAACCGGCCGCCTCCGGGTGCTTCCATTTACCTCTGGGCATAGCGGATATGTGCGGGTTATCCTTACCGGCGACGGACAAATAGTTTAACGTCAAACTAATTTATTATCCGGGAGGGTCCGATGGCGGATACAAGCTTTGACGTAGTGGTGATCGGGGCAGGGCCCGGCGGATACGTGGCCGCGATCCGTGCCACACAGCTGGGCCTGAAGACGGCCATTGTCGAACGCGAACACATGGGCGGGATCTGCCTTAACTGGGGCTGCATTCCGACAAAGGCCATGCTGCGATCGTCAGAGGTCTTTCATCTGATGCACCGCGCCAAGGATTTCGGTCTGAAAGCCGAGGGCATCAGCTATGATCTCGACGCCGTGGTCAAGCGCAGCCGGGCCGTGGCGAAACAGCTGAACTCGGGTGTCGGCCACCTGATGAAAAAAAACAAGGTGTCCGTGTTTATGGGGGCCGCCAGCCTGCCGGCCAAGGGTCAGGTGAAGGTCGAAACCGACAAGGGCACCGAGCTTCTGACGGCCAAGAACATTATCCTGGCCACGGGTGCCCGCGCGCGGGAACTTCCGGGTCTTGAGGCCGATGGTGATCTGGTCTGGACCTACAAACATGCACTGGTGCCGCCGCATATGCCAAAGAAATTGCTGGTCATAGGCTCTGGCGCCATCGGTATCGAATTTGCCAGCTTCTACAACACGCTTGGCACCGACACGACGGTCGTCGAGGTTATGGACCGCATTCTGCCGGTCGAAGACGCGGAAATCAGCGCTTTTGCCAAGAAGAGCTTCACCAAACAAGGCATGAAGATCATTGAAAAAGCCATGGTCAAGCAACTGGACCGAGGCAAGGGAAAGGTGACCGCGCATATCGAGACGGGCGGCAAAGTTGAAACGCACGACTTTGACACGGTCATTTCGGCCGTGGGCATTGTTGGCAATGTGGAAGGCCTTGGTCTTGAGGCGCTGGGCGTCAAGATCGACCGCAGCCACGTGGTGACCGATGCCTTCTGCCGAACCGGGGTCGAGGGACTTTTTGCCATCGGCGATATCGCCGGTGCGCCCTGGCTCGCCCATAAGGCCAGCCATGAAGGTGTCATGGTGGCCGAACTGATCGCGGGCAAGAACGATGTGCATCCGGTCAAGCCGGAATCCATCGCCGGATGCACCTACTGCCATCCCCAAGTGGCCAGCGTGGGACACTCCGAGGCCAAAGCGAAAGAGCTGGGCTATGACATCAAGGTCGGGCGCTTTCCCTTTATCGGCAACGGCAAGGCCATTGCGCTTGGCGATCCCGAGGGCATGATCAAGGTTGTCTTCGATGCAAAATCCGGAGAGCTGCTGGGCGCCCATATGATCGGGGCCGAGGTGACCGAGATGATCCAGGGCTATGTGGTGGGCCGGACGCTTGAGACCACCGAAGAAGACCTGATGAACACCGTCTTCCCGCATCCGACGATCTCAGAGGCGATGCACGAGGCCGTGCTGGATGCCTATGACAGGGTCATCCACATCTAGTCTTGGATGCGCCTCGTGGCACGCTGAGAAGCCGGTGCAGCGCTAGGCGTGCGCCTTATTTTGGGATTTCTTTCGTTTTCGGTACGCGAGACCGGCAAACGCGCCAAAACCGGCCAGGACCAGCGGAAGCGTGGCCGGCACCGGGATAACTTGCACGGGATCGCGGTACACCAACCACGTGATCGGGAGGCTCGCAAATATGCCCGAACTGGAGAAGCCATCCGCGAACTCAATCGAAGAGCGTTCGTTGCGCTTGTCGACCCTTGAGGTCAGCACAAACTCCAGTTGCCCAACCTCTTGGCCAATGCCGTTATCGGACAAGAACCATGCAAACGAGGCATTGAAAGTATGATTGTTCCCAAGCAGATTTCTGAAATCTATGTCTAGGTTGTTTGCGCAGGTTTGTGCCACTGTCGCAGTTGGCGTGCAGAAAATCGTTATACCTTGAAGTAAGGCTTCGACGAGCGCCTGGGCGTCATTAATCCCAGCAATTTTAAAGCCTTCATAGGCACCCCCCGCCGACGTTGCCGCGATCGTTTCCGCATATGTCAGGCCGGCCAGCACGTCTAATCGCAACCACTCGCGATTGTTCAGACTGTCTTGAATGACTTCCGTGCTGCCGTCGGAATTGCTGCTAAGGGCACCGAAGGATATGGGTGCGGCCGCCGATGATTGAGCGAATACAGCTGCACAAACTGAAAAAATTGCTGCGCAATACTTCATGATAAAACCCATCTACAAAAACGCGTTCGACCGTACCACCAAACCTCGTGCGATCAATCCGAGCAGATGCGCGCGGCAGAAGAGGCAAGTTCCAAAGCGTCAGTGTGCTTATCTCTTGGGCAGATGCATGAAGTCCCGGCGTTTCACTGGGTGTTCGATCTGGCCTTTTCGGTGCGAACAGAGGCGCGAAACAGCCCAACGGTCGCCGTATCTTACAGATGCTTTCTTTATGATCTCGACCATCTGACAAGGCGAACACGAAGCCTGCAACGGCGTCCGTCAGAGGTCAGGGAAACAGGTTGTCAGTTGCCGGGCTTGAGGGCTGCGATAATTGCTCCCGGATTATCCATGGTGATGAAATGGCCCGTTTTGTCCAACGTCTTTGATGTGGCGCCGGCAATGCTGCCTGTAAATGCCCTGCGCTCATCGGGTTCCGACCAATCTTGGTCGCCCCAAAGAATATGCGTCGCGGCCGTGACCGCATCGAACTGACCGACCGCCGACACCCAGGAGGCTGAGTTGTTCAAAAGCGATTTCTGCGCGCCTGCAAATTCAGGGCGCTTTTGGATCGCTGCCAGGGCGGCGAGATAGGCATCGGGAATGACAGCAATCGAAGTGACCGCGCCTTTCAGGATTGCCCGCGTCGCCCGGTCGTTTCGGATGCGCAGCACGAAATCACCGATTACCGGCGTTCGGACGGCGCGGCTGAACGCCGATGCAAAGGGCGTAGAACGTGCCAGCGGATCGGCCACATATCCGATCGGGTTCAAAGCCACGATTTTGGCTACCCGGTCATCGCCGCCTGCCGACATCAACAACGGGATCGTGCCGCCGATGCTCTCACCCGCCAGGGTCGCTTCGGTGATGTTAAACGCTGTCAGAAATGCAGACACGAAATCCGCATAATATGCCGCGGTCAAAGGCTCGTCCGGCAGATCGGAATAACCGAAACCGGGCAGATCAAGCGCCCAGACAGTGTAGTCCTCTGCCAGTGATCGCCAGACCTTCTGAAATTGTCCCAGTTCTGTCGAGAAGGTGTGCAGCAAAACCAGATCGGGTCCGGTCCCGGCCGTCAGATAGCGTGTCTCAATGCCATCAATGGTGGCATAGCCATAGCGCGCGCCATCAAGCCAGGGTACCGTTGACGGCTTTTCCGGCGGTTTCCGGCTGGCATCGACGGCAAAGCTTGCCGCCCAGATGCAAGACAAAAAGACCAGAAGTCCGCCCGTGAGGTAAGGGATGAGCCGCATATCACACCATCGAATCTGTTTTATATAGTTAGTACAGTAAATGTAGTAAATTGTGTTTTGCAAGCAAATTGGCGTATGCCTGCCCCATGGCTCATCCCTATGATCGAGACTGCCCGCTTGCACGCACCGCGACCATCCTAGAGGGGCGGTGGACGCTTCTGGTTCTCCGCGAACTTATCCGCAAGGGTCCCAGGCGTTTTCAGGATTTTCAGGAAGCCTTGGAAGGTGTTCCGCCCACAACGCTGTCGGACCGGTTGAAGACACTGGAAGTCGCCGGGGTCATCCGCAAGGAAATCTATGAGATGAACCCGCCGCGCGCCAAATACGTGCTCACGGAGCAGGGGGAAGAGCTTCGCCCGATCATGCGCAGGCTGCGCCGCTGGGGTGAGCGAAATACCGAACGCTAGCGGCGTCCTGACGGTGGTCTTCCGCGGCGCCAGTCGGTAGGTCCCTACCAAAGGGGGCGCTTTGCATGTCAGCGCGAAACCAAATCGGAACGGTGGTCATACTTTGGCTGGCGGGCCTTGGCGCCGCTGCCCAATACGGCAAGATCAGTGTGACTTTCGACATGCTTGGCGCGCGGTATCCGGACGCGGACCTTGCCCTGGGGCTGGTCGTGTCGCTGGTCGGCGTCATGGGGATTTTCCTGGGTGTCACCGCGGGTCTGCTGGTGGCGCAGATCCGGTTCAGACGCGCGCTGATCTGGGGCCTTTGGACAGGCGCTTTGATATCGGTCCTTCAGGCGTTTATGCTGCCACTTCCGCTTCTGCTGGCCAGCCGTCTGGTCGAAGGCGCTTCGCATCTGGCGATTGTGGTGGCGGCACCCACCCTGATCGCCCGTGTTGCGCCCGAGCATCGGCGCGGTTTTGCGTTAACGCTTTGGGGTACGTTCTTTGGCGTGGCCTTTTCCATTCTGGTCTTCGGCGGCCGACCGCTGGCAGAACGTTGGGGGCTTGAGGCGCTTTTTCTCGCCCATGCGGCTTATATGGCAGGCTTTGCGGTCATCCTTGCCTGGCTGTTGCCAAAACAGGAGCCCAAGGCGCCGCCGGTCGACCTGTCGGTCCGGGGGCTTTTGGGGCGACATGCACAGATCTACCGTTCGCCGCGTATCTGCGCGCCCGGCGTCGCGTGGCTCTTTTACACGTTCAGCTACGTCAGCATACTGACACTGATCCCGCCATTTATCGACCCGGACTGGAGGGACCTGGTAATCGGCGCCATGCCCTTGATCAGCATCGCATCGTCCCTGACGCTGGGCGTCTCATTACTCGGGCGGTTTCCGGCCACGACGGTGATTGTCCTTGGGTTCATCAGCGCAGCGTTCGGTGCGCTTTGCCTTGCGTTTTTTCAGGGGCATCCGGCCCTTTGCCTTTTGCTGGCGGCGGGTCTGGGACTTGTCCAAGGGGCAGGTTTTGCGGCGGTACCGGAGTTGAACGAAGACGAGGCCGACCGTGCCTTGGCCAATGGCGGGCTGGCCCAGACAGGCAACATCGGCAACACGCTCGGCACGCCGCTCTTGCTGGCGGTTATCAGCGTCGCAGGATACGGCGCCTTCATGCTTGCGGCGACCGGAGCGCTGATGTTGGGCGTTTTGGCACTTTGGGCCGTTCTGCGTCGGATCTCGCCGCCGGCGTGAAACGGTCGCCAAAAGTCGGCCCTTCCCGTGCCTGAACCGGATTGGTGCCCAACAAACAGGCGCCGCCTTTGCTTATCCACAGAAACTTTGACGATTCCCCGTGACCCGTCGTAAATGTTCTATTAATGTTCTCTATGCCGAGGTTGAGAGTCGTGGCCCAGCGGCTAGATGACACTAAGCGAAAATTGAGGCTGCCATGGCGGAACAAAAAAACATCGAGGTCCGGGGTGCACGCGAGCACAACCTGAAGTCCATCGACGTTGATATTCCGAGGAATGAGTTGGTGGTCATCACGGGGCTGTCAGGGTCCGGCAAATCCAGTCTGGCGTTCGATACCATCTACGCCGAAGGACAGCGCCGCTATGTCGAAAGCCTTTCGGCCTATGCACGCCAGTTTCTCGATATGATGGAGAAGCCGGATGTGGACCACATTTCCGGTCTCAGCCCGGCAATCTCAATCGAGCAAAAGACGACATCGAAGAACCCTCGCTCGACCGTCGGGACCGTGACCGAAATCTACGACTATCTGCGGCTTTTGTTTGCACGCGTTGGCACGCCGATCAGCCCCGCCACCGGGCTGCCGATCGAGGCCCAGCAGGTGCAGGACATGGTCGACCGGATCATGGAGATGCCCGAGGGCACGCGGGGTTATCTGCTGGCGCCCATCGTCCGGGACCGGAAGGGGGAGTACCGCAAGGAATTCGCCGAACTTCGCAAGCAGGGTTTCCAACGTGTGAAAGTCGATGGCGCCTTTTACGAGCTGGAAGAGCCGCCCACGCTCGATAAGAAGTTCCGCCATGACATCGACGTCGTGGTCGACCGGATTGTCGTGCGCGAAGGTGTCGAGACACGGCTTGCGGATTCGCTTCGGACCGCGCTGGATCTTGCCGACGGTATTTCTGTTCTTGAGACCGCCCCGAAAGAGGGCGAGCCAGAGCGGATCACATTCAGCGAGCGTTTCGCCTGTCCGGTAAGTGGCTTTACTATTCCAGAGATTGAGCCGCGGCTCTTTTCGTTCAACGCTCCTTTCGGGGCTTGCCCGGAATGTGATGGGCTGGGGGTCGAATTGTATTTCGACGAACGGCTCGTGGTGCCCGATCAGAACCTGCGGGTCTACGACGGCGCCCTAGCCCCCTGGCGCAAGGGCAAGTCGCCGTATTTTCTGCAGACGATCGAAGCCATCGCGCGCCACTATGAATTCGACAAAAACTCTCGCTGGAAAGATTTGCCAGAGCACGTGAAGCAAGTCTTTCTCTACGGTTCGGGCGACGAAGAAATTCAGTTCCGCTATGACGAAGGTGGCCGCGTTTATCAGGTCAAACGGCCCTTCGAAGGCGTGGTGCCGAACATGGAGCGCCGGTACCGGGAAACGGATTCAAACTGGATCCGCGAAGAGTTTGAGCGCTATCAGAACAACCGACCCTGCGGCAGCTGCGGCGGCTACCGCCTGAGGCCCGAGGCGCTGGCGGTCAAGATCGGCGGCCTGCATGTGGGCGAAGTCGTCGAGATGTCGATCCGCGAGGCGCTGGCCTGGGCAGAAGCGGTGCCTGACGCCCTGACCGCCCAGAAAAACGAGATCGCCCGGGCGATTTTGAAGGAGATCCGCGAACGTCTTGGCTTTCTCAATAACGTCGGCCTTGAGTATCTGACACTGAGCCGGTCAAGCGGCACGCTTTCCGGCGGCGAAAGTCAGCGGATCCGCCTGGCCAGTCAGATTGGCTCGGGCCTGACCGGCGTCCTTTATGTTTTGGATGAGCCGTCCATTGGCCTGCACCAGCGCGACAATGGGCGTCTGCTGACGACGCTGAAGAACCTGCGCGATCAGGGCAACACCGTTATCGTGGTCGAACACGACGAAGAAGCGATCCGTTCGGCCGACTACGTCTTTGACATCGGACCGGGGGCAGGGGTGCATGGCGGACAGGTGGTCAGCCACGGTGTGCCCAAGGATGTGGCCGCCGACAGCGCATCGGTAACAGGTCAGTACCTTTCGGGCGCGCGCGAGATTGCCGTGCCCACGACCCGGCGCCCCGGCAATGGCAAGAGCCTGCAGGTCGTTAACGCCAGCGGCAACAATCTGAAAGACATCACCGCCGAGTTTCCGCTTGGCAAATTCGTCTGCGTGACGGGTGTTTCCGGTGGCGGAAAGTCGACGCTCACGATTGAGACGTTGTTCAAGACCGCCTCGATGCGGTTGAACGGTGCCCGTCAGACGCCAGCCCCTTGCGAGACGATCAAGGGACTGGAACACCTCGACAAAGTGATCGACATCGACCAGCGCCCGATCGGGCGCACCCCGCGGTCAAACCCGGCCACATACACCGGTGCCTTCACCCCGATCCGGGACTGGTTTTCCGGTCTGCCCGAAGCCAAGGCGCGCGGGTACAAGCCGGGCCGGTTCAGCTTCAACGTCAAGGGTGGGCGTTGTGAGGCCTGCCAGGGCGATGGTGTCATCAAGATCGAAATGCATTTTCTACCGGACGTCTATGTGACCTGCGAAACCTGTAATGGCGCGCGCTACAACCGCGAAACCCTAGAGGTGAAGTTCAAGGGCAAGAGCATTGCCGACGTGCTTGATATGACCGTCGAGGACGCGCAAGACTTCTTTAAGGCCGTACCATCTATTCGCGAGAAAATGGACGCTTTAGTGCGGGTCGGGCTTGGCTATATCAAGGTTGGCCAGCAGGCGACGACCCTGTCGGGTGGCGAGGCGCAGCGCGTCAAGCTGTCGAAAGAGCTGTCCAAACGGTCGACGGGCCGCACGCTTTATATTCTGGATGAGCCGACCACCGGTCTGCATTTTGAAGATGTGCGTAAGTTGCTGGAAGTGCTGCATGAATTGGTCGATCAAGGGAACACGGTTGTGGTCATTGAGCACAATCTCGACGTGATCAAGACCGCTGACTGGATCATCGACATCGGGCCCGAAGGTGGTGACGGCGGTGGTGAGATCGTGGCCACGGGCACACCCGAGGATGTGGCCGGTGTCGAGCGTTCCCATACCGGACGTTATCTGGCGGAAATCCTGTCTGAAAGCCGCGTCGCGGCCGAGTAGGATGAAAAGAAAATTTAAAGCGCCCGCACATTTCTGCTTTAAAGTTATGTTAATTAACATTACATCGAGCTCATCGCTTATTCGAACCCAGAGAAATTTGATGAAACACAAAACCAGTCTTCTTGCCGCATTCATCTGCGCAGGCTTTGCATTGAAGGCCATCGCGGCCGGGGAAGGCTATGACTTTACGGGCTTCGACAAGATCGAGGTCCGATCCGGTATCACAACTGAGATCAAGGTGGGCGGCGCTCATGCGATTGAAGCCACTTCGGACAATGGCTCGCTCCGCCGGCTCGTGATCCGAAAAGACGGCGATACGCTTGAGATCGGCCGCGGCCCGGCCATGGGCCTTTGGGGTGTCTTCCGGAAGCCAGACTACCGCGTGACGGTCGAGGTCCCTTCCCTGGAAGGCATCACCGCCAAGTCCGGCGCAAGAGTTGATGTGGCGAACATCGGGGCCGGCGACTTCACCGCCAATGCCAAATCGGGTGCCTTTTTGCGGGTATCCGGCATTGAAGGGGGCGAGATTGACGCGACCGCGCGTTCGGGCGGACGCATGGCTCTGTCGGGCGCATGCCGGTTGCTCGAAGCAGACATCAGCAGCGGCGCGCGGCTCAACGCCGATGGTCTTAGCTGCATCGCAGTCGACGGCGAGGCCCGAAGCGGCGCAGATCTCGTGGCCCACGCCAAAGAGACCGCGCGCGGAGAGGCGGCAAGCGGCGCGCAGATACAGATCTCGGGCGGCCCCAGGGTCCTGGAGATCGAAGAAGCCAGCGGCGGCCGGGTGGTGATCAACTGAACTCTGCCGATCGGGTCTGGCTTGCCTAACCTGCCTGATGCGACCTGCCCACAAGCCGGGGCAGCATGGCCGAAAAATCCCGGCCCCGGCCGTCTTCCTCTTCCACGAAGACCCGGTAAAGTTCTGTCGCCGCTGCGCCGAGGGGCGTGTCAGCGTCCGCCGCTGCTGCTGCCATCTGGCTCAGCCTCAGATCCTTCAGCATAAGATCGGCGGCAAATCCGGGCTTGTAGTCGTTGTCCGCGGACGAGGTCGGGCCAATACCCGTTGCCGGGCAATAGACGTTCGTGGACCAGCTTGAACCCGATGAGGTCGACACCACATCGAACAGCGCCTGACGATCGAGCTTAAGCTTGTCGGCAAGGGCAAACGCCTCGCAGGTGGCAATCATTGTGACGCCTAGGATCATGTTGTTGCAGATTTTTGCGGCCTGTCCGTTGCCGGAAGGGCCGCAGTTAACCGCCTTTTGACCCATCACCTCAAACAGCGGCAGGGCGGTCCGAAAAGCGTCAGCGTCGCCACCGACCATGAAGGTCAGCGTCCCGGCCGCCGCGCCGCCGATCCCGCCCGAGACCGGCGCATCAAGGGGCTGAATGCCGGCTGCGCGTGCCATGGCGGCGACGCTGCGCGCGCTTTCGACATCCACCGTCGAGCAATCGAGAAATATCGCGTTCGCAGGCAGTGCGGGCAGAATTTCATTGGCCACCTGGCGAAGGATCGCGCCGTCTGGAAGCATGGTGATCGCCACATCGGCGCCGGCGACAGCGAAGGTCGCGCTGTCGGCGGGTTCCACGGAAGCGGGCGGCGCGGCCACGGGATCAAACCCATGAACCTCATGGCCGGCGGCCGCCAGGTTTGCCGCCATGGGCGCGCCCATGTTTCCCAGCCCGATAAATCCGATCTTCATGTCCGATCCTCCAGTTTCAGCGCGTGCGGCCCCAACGGCGTCAACATCTTCGTCACTGCGGCCAAAGGGACAGCTTCCGGATCCGCATGCTGCCAATTCGGCGCCTGATCCTTGTCGATGATCGCAGCCCGGATGCCTTCCAGAAAGTCCCCGAGATCGAGGGAGCGGTAGGTAAAGCGAAACTCCAGTTCTAGCGCTGCCGAGATATGATCGGCGCGGCGCAGCCGGTGAACGATCTCGATGGCGGCAGCCATTGACAAGGGTGCCCCCCGCGCCAGACCCTTCAGCGTCTTTTCCGAGAAATCTCCAGGCGCGTTCCTCAGGCTGCGTACAATGTCGCCCAGACCTTCTCCGGCGAAATGATGATCGATCTGGGGCTGTATCGCCTGCAGATCAGATGGTCCGGGCGTTTGCGCGGCGGCGTCGACCCGTGTCCAGTCGCCGCTGTCTTGCAAGGCGTCGACCAATGCGGGCCAGGCGTCTTCAGGAACGAAGTAGTCGGCAAATCCCGCGTAAATGGCATCGGCTGCGTCCATGCGGTGGCCGGTGATGCCCAGATACTCGCCGAGCCGCCCTGGTGCCTGCGCCAAAAGCAATGACCCGCCCACATCGGGCACCAGCCCAATGCCGCATTCGGGCATCGCGATGCGACTGGTTTCGCCGACAATCCGGTGGCTCGCATGGCAACCGACCCCAACGCCTCCACCCATGGTGAAGCCCTGCATCAGGCTGACCACCGGCTTCGGGAAGTCGAACAGGCGCGCATTCATGGTGTATTCGTCGCGCCAGAACCTGCGACCATATTCGTAATCGCCCCGGGTTCCCGTGGCGTACATTTCGGCGATGTCCCCGCCTGCGCAGAAGGCCCTCGGCCCCGCGCCGTCGATAATCAGCAGCGCAACATCGCTGTCGTCGGCCCAATCGCGCAATGCCGCATCGATTTCGCGCACCATTGCATAGGTGAGGGCGTTTAACGCATCTGGGCGGTTCAGCGTAATTCGACCCGTGCGTCCCGCCTTGCGGATAAGGATGTCGCTCATACGGCGGTGTCCAAAAGCGACCGGGCCACAATCAGGCGCATGATCTCATTGGTGCCTTCAAGGATCTGGTGAACACGCAGGTCACGCACGGTTTTCTCGATGCCGTAGTCCGCCAGATAGCCGTAGCCGCCATGAAGCTGAAGACAGCCATCGGCGACGGCGCTGCCGACTTCGGTGACTTTCTTCTTGGCCATGGCACAGTACTTCACTGCGTCCTCTGACCCTGTGTCGAGTTTCCACGCGGCATGGCGCAGAAACGTTTGGGCTGCGTGAAGCTCGATTTCCATATCGGCCAGGCGAAACTGCAGGGCCTGAAACTGATCAAGGGTTTTCCCAAAGGCCCGGCGGTCGGCCATATAGGCGATTGTTGCATCGAACGCGGCCTGGGCCGCGCCCAGCGAACAGGCGGCGATGTTCAGCCGGCCGCCATCCAGTCCCGCCATGGCATATTTGAAGCCGTCGCCTTCGTTGCCCAAAAGGTTTTCGGCCGGAACCTGGCAGGCATCCAGTTGAACCTGCCGTGTTGGTTGTGCCCGCCAGCCCATCTTATCTTCCAGTCCGCCAAAACTCAGACCGGGGGCGCCGTCGTCGACGATGATTGCCGAGATCCCCTGTGGCCCGGCGTCGCCGGTGCGGCACATCACGATATAGGCATCAGAGTATCCAGCGCCCGAGATGAACGCCTTGGTGCCATCCAGCGCGTATCCTTCGTTCGTGCGCGCCGCCCGGGTTTTGAGCGCTGCCGCATCCGATCCCGACCCGGGTTCTGTCAGGCAATAAGAGAACACCTTTTCCATCGATACCGCGGGCCCAAGGTATTTTTCCTTGGTCGCGTCTGATCCAAAGCTGTCCAGCATGCGGGCGCACATGTTGTGGATCGACAGAAACGCCGCAACCGACGGGCAGGCGGCGCTGAGCGCTTCGAAAACCAGTGTTGCATCCAGCCGTGACAGGCCCGACCCGCCGGAGCCTTCACCGACGTAAAGCGCTCCGAAACCCAGGTCCGCCAACCTTGGCCAGAGATCGCGGGGCATGGTGCCATCCGTTTCCCAGTGACGGGCAAAAGGCGCGATTTCGGACTGGCCGAAATCATGGGCCAAGTCAAAGATCGCCTGCTGCTCGGTTGTCAGGGCAAAGTCCAATGCCGCCTCCCCGGTAATTGAACACCTGTTTCTTTAATCGTGTCCCGCGGACTGATTCAAGGCAGCGCACGCAAATTGAATTGAAGCGGGATGAGCGGTTAACCGCTTAGGTTGAAAATCCGTCATGAATTGTAACAAACAGTCTGTTCTCGTGATCGCCGTCGGGTTTCGCCTTGAACGCCGCAGTGCAGAATGGTCCTTTAAGCGGGGGCAGTTAGAATTTTTCGAATATTAGGTACCGCCCTACGATGTGTTGGTTTGTTCAATTTTGTATGTGTGTAAGGGGTTAGGTCCGTATGGCTGCTTGTGCAGGGTGCGACGCGGGGGGAAGTCGACCGCATAGCGACACTACTTACGTCGCACCCAATTGGCCCTGCAACAGCGCGCGAATTTCTAAAGTGCGTCGCTAAACTCTTCCACCAGATGCGAAGTGACCGCTTTCAGCGCGTCACCGGGCGCCAGCCCCGCATCGGTCTTTTCCCGGTAAAGTCGGCGCTGCCGATCGGCACTGGTTCCGTTGGTCAGAATATCCTGCACGCCGATGAGCGTGTCCGCTGAGCCAAGCGCAGCGGCGTCTTCGGCCACAAGCGCAAGAAGTTCGTCGATCAACTCGGCAAACGGCACGATCTCACCGCGCCCGAAATCGATTAGCCCCTCGGTCGTTCCGAACCGCTGCGCCCGCCAACGGTTTTCGCCCACCAGGAACGCCTCGTAGATCCGCCAGCGTTGATTGCGCTGCGCAAGACGCCAGAGCATACGCATCGTGGCCTGCGTGAGACCTGCCAGAACAACGCTGTGTTCAAGGCGCGATGGCACGTCGCAGATGCGGGTCTCAAGGGTTGGAAACTTCGATGACGGCCGAAGATCCCACCAGATCTTAGAGCTGTCCTCGATCAGTCCGAGCTTGACCAGTATCGCGACCGAGCGTTCGAATTCGGACCAGCTCGACAGCGTGGGCGGCAGGCCGGTGCGAGGCAGGTTGTCGAAAACCGTCAGCCGGTAGCTGGCCAGCCCGGTGTCTTCGCCCTGCCAAAACGGGGAAGACGCGGAAAGCGCCAGCAAATGGGGCAGGAAATACGTGAACTGGTTCATCAGATCGATGCGCCGTTCCTCGCTGCCAATTCCCACATGGACATGCATGCCGGAAATCAAAAGGCGGCGCGCCACGCCGCCCAAGGCGTGCGACAGATCGTGATAGCGTTCCTTGTCGGTATGCTGCTGGTTCTTCCAGTCCGCCGTCGGATGGCAGGATGAAGCAATTGGCGCCAACCCGAACGCCGCCGCATGCTTGGCAACGCAGGAGCGGAGGCGTTTCAACTCGTCGCGGGCATCGCCCACGGTCCTACAGACCTTGGTTCCGACCTCGACCTGACATCGCAGATATTCGGGCGCGACCTGGCCCCCCAGTTCTTCGGTGCAGGCGGTCCAGAAGGCATCGGGTGCCTCTGCCAGCGCCAGCGTTTCCCGGTCGACCAGAAGATATTCCTCTTCAATACCAAGGGTGAAATCGCGGTCTGTCACATCAACGCTCCGGCCGGGTATTCGAATCAATTGCGGGTGATGGCGATTTGATCAGACAATCGCGGCGCCGAGCATCCATTGATTTTTGGTGCTGGTTCTCGCTGAGTTGAAATTTAAGCGGAACGCTATCGCCAGTGGTGTGCGGCGCACCACGATCACGACACGGAGCATCAACTTAAATAATTGAAAAAAACATTTTTTCGACTTCTAACCGCACCCTTGATCCCGCAGAGCCACCGTTCTTGCGAAGCCCATTATTTAGGCGGCGCTTGACGAATGTGTCAGAATTGTGGCCTTCTGTATCCAGAGTGTGTGCAGTACATACTTAGTACAGAGGGGACATTAATGACCTTTAGATCGCTTGCCCTTTCCGGGGCAGTGGTGCTTTTTGCCGGAGTAACCGGCGCCAGCGCCGAAACCATCAACTTCGAGATCGACGAAACCGGCTTTGTTCCAGTCGCTTCCGTCAGCGGGACCCAAACAAACGGGGACCCGCTTGGGCCCTTTACATGGTCCGGTGGCACGTTTGAAGTTGAAGCAGACACCTTTTCGGTTCTGAGTGGAAATTTCATCGGCCTGAACGGTGAGGTAGATATCGAGATCACGCAGAACGTTGAAGGTCTCGGGATCGACAACAACAACGGCCTGTTTGGTGGCGACAGTCCGACGGTCGATGGTTTCTTCGACTATGACATCCTGATCTTTCGGTTTGATACCGAGGTCCGGTTGTCAGAAGTCATCTTCGAAGAGGTCGGCAACGGAGAAGACTTCGTATTTTGGGACGGAACTTCGACGGCAGCGAACGCCTTCCTGGCCGATATCGTCAATCCGCTTCCCTTCCCGGACACCGATGGCGATGAAGGGTCGTTCACCTTTAGCCCGGCCTTCGAAGGAAGCGTGTTCGGCTTTGGCGCATTCCGTGACACCGGACGTCATGACATCACAGATTCCTTCAGAATTTCGCGCATAGAGGTCGCGCCGGTGCCCCTTCCGGCGGCCGGTTGGATGCTCTTGGCGGGCCTGGGCGGCTTGGCTGGGCTGCGCCGGCGCCGTAAGTAGTTCGGAACTTCTGGCAAGCTAGATAGCGGCCTTTCGAGGCCGCTATTTTTTTACGTACGCGCGTTATGGTCATCCGCTAGGAAATCGGGGACTGTTTCCAGAAATGCGCGGATCCAGTTCGAAAGCAGGGATCATCTTCCCTTTGCGGAACAACGAACCGCTGAACAATCGTCTCTTCGGTGTTGTTTGTCCGAACATCTCATCCAAAACCGAGCCCTTGCAGATATTTAGGCGATATCCGAACGAATGCGGAGGCTGAGGCGTTGAATTTAGGGAAGGGGGCGATCTAAAACGCGCGGACGGCTTTCGAACCCGGTTGTTTTAATCTAGAATACGTGCAGGCTCATTCCTGGGCGAAGGGGCTCTGCCAACGATGTGCGTAAAAAGTGAGGACAGTGTGGGTATCTTCTTGGGCATAAGGGTCTTTGTCGCGGCGGGGGCCATCGCGCTCCTCTCGGCTGCGACAGTATCAGCAGCAACCTTTAATTTCGGTGCGGGCAGTCCCAGCACGGCGGATTTTTTCGACTTCACCGAAGACGGCATACAGCTGCAGGTCTCGGCGGGCCGATGGCCCGGTGTTGGTGGTCCGGCTCCTATCGACTTTGGCGCACGGCAGGTTTTTCAGGGCTCCGATGGTCTGGGCGCGGTGGGTGTCAGCGATGCGACCGAACTGGACGGCGCGGGCGGGAACGACGTTCTGATCTTTACCTTCGACCACGACGTGGTGATCGAGGAAATCGTCTTTGGCAGCGTCGACGACGACGACAATTTTGCATTTGGCCTCGTCGTCGCGGGCGATTTCCTGCGCGAGGAAGATTTGATCGACGTCTCAAACTCTGTGAGTGTCTCGTCTTTGTCGTTTGCCCCGTTGGTCGGTGCGTCCTTTGGGATCGGCGCAAAACAGACGAACGACAATTTCACCATTCTTCAAATCACGGTCAGCAAAGTTCCATTGCCGGCGTCCGCTCTGGTCCTGTTGATTGGTCTCGGCGGTCTGGCCGCCGTTGGCAGCCGGAAGGCGCAGCGGCAGCGCTAATCCACTGGGCGGCCAAGGGCCGCCCGCTCGATCACCTGGTTTCGGGTCAGTCCATGGCCTTGAAGTTAAATTCGCCGCCTTCCTTGATCCCCGACGGCCAGCGTGCCGTCACCGTTTTGGTTCTTGTGTAGAACCGGAACGAATCCGGGCCGTGCTGATTCACGTCCCCAAAGGCTGATTTCTTCCATCCGCCGAAGGTGTGATAGGCCAGCGGCACCGGGATCGGCACGTTGACCCCCACCATCCCGATGTTGATCCGGTTGGCGAAATCGCGCGCCGTATCACCATCGCGGGTGAAGATGGCCGTGCCGTTGCCGTATTCGTGGTCCATGGCCAGACCAAGCGCTTCTTCATAGCTTCCGGCCCGAACCTGGCTGAGCACCGGCCCAAAGATCTCGGTCCGGTAGATCTCCATGTCCGGCGTCACCCGATCGAACAGATGCGGACCCACGAAGAAACCGTCTTCATAGCCCTGAAGGCTGAAATCGCGGCCGTCGACCACCAGTTCCGCACCCGCATCGACGCCGGACTGGACGAGCCGCAGGATGTTTTCCTTCGCAGCCGCCGTAACGACGGGGCCGAAGTCGACATCGTCGCCGGCAGTGTAGGGACCCACTTTCAGTTTCTCGATCCGCGGGACCAGCTTTTCGACCAGCCGGTCGGCGGTCTCGTCGCCCACAGGGACCGCGACTGACACCGCCATGCAGCGTTCGCCTGCCGCCCCGTAGCCCGAACCCACCAAGGCGTCCGCCGCCTGATCCATATCGGCGTCGGGCATTACGATCAGATGGTTCTTTGCGCCGCCAAAGCACTGCGCCCGTTTCCCGTTCGCAGTGGCCCGGGCATAGATATACTGGGCGATCGGGGTCGATCCGACGAAGGACACGCCCTGAACCGTCTCGCTGTCGAGCAGTGCATCCACCGCCTCTTTGTCGCCGTTGACCACCTGGAAGACACCGGCGGGAAGGCCCGCCTCGACCAGAAGTTCCGCCAGCATCACCGGCACGGAAGGGTCCCGTTCCGACGGCTTTAGGATCACCGCGTTGCCACAGGCCAAGGCGGGACCCACGTGCCATAGCGGCATCATGGCCGGGAAGTTGAAGGGCATGATCGCCGCCACGACGCCCAGCGGCTGGCGCATTGAATAGATATCGATACCGGGCCCGGCGCTGTCGGTGTATTCGCCCTTCAAAAGATGCGGTGCGGCGATACAAAACTCGATGACCTCAAGGCCGCGTTGGATGTCGCCCCGTGCGTCGGGCAGGGTTTTGCCGTGTTCGCGGCTCAGAACCTCGGCCAGCTTGTCCATGTCGCGGTTCAAAAGGCGGACGAATTCCATCAGAACACGTGCACGGCGCTGCGGATTCGTGGCGCCCCACGCCGGCTGGGCCTTGGCGGCATCGGCAACAGCGGCGCCCACTTCGGATGCCGAGGCCAGTGCGACCTGGGCCTGCACTTCGCCGGTCGCGGGGTTGTAGACATCGGTCGAACGACCCGATCCCGGCACCTGCGTGCCGTTGATAAAGTGGTGAATGTCGTACATGGAATCCTCCTGCAATCGATCATGGCGGTCCGATAGGCTGGGACGCTTTGGCGGACAATAATCGGCCTGGCATTGCAGGAACAGGCGCAGAATGCCAAAAGAGCTTCGCAAAAATGCAAAGGGGGTGGTGGCCGTGAACTGGGATGATCTGCGGGTGTTCCTGGGCGTGGCCCGCGCCGAAAGCCTGTCCGCCGCCGGACGGGTCCTGCGTCTGGACCCAGCTACTGTTGGCCGGCGCATTGCCCGGCTGGAAGACCGTTGTGGTGCAGTTTTGCTAGCGAAGTCCCCAAGTGGGTACGCATTGACCGAAGCCGGGGAGCGTCTGTTGCCCCACGCGGAAGAGGCCGAGCGATCGCTCGAGATCGGCCAGGAGGCCTTGAAAGGCGCGGATGAGACCCTGACTGGATTGGTCCGTATCGGCGCGCCGGACGGGGTGGCAAACTATCTGCTGCCTCAGGTGACCGCGGATATTGTGGCCGAAAACCCGGGGCTGGATGTTCAGATACTTGCGCTTCCGCGGGTATTCAGCCTGACGAAACGCGAGGCGGACATGGCCGTTACGGTTTCGGCGCCCACCAGTGGCCGGCTGACGGTTCAGAAGATCGCCGACTACGGTCTCAGCCTGGCTGCCGCGTCATCTTACCTTGCCCAGCACGGCAGGCCGGAAAACCCCGGGGATCTGGCATCGCACCGGCTGGTGGGCTACATTCCAGAGCTGATTTTCGACCCGGCGCTGGACTATCTGGGTGAGCTTGGGATCGGCCCCGTGGTGCTTGGGTCAAATTCAGTTGCTGTGCAGATGAACTGGATCCGGCAAGGCGCGGGACTGGGCATCATGCATGACTTTGCCGTTCCCCAGATTGCGGGAATGCAGCGCCTGATGACGGATCAGGTGGGTCTCAGGCGCAGCTTCTATCTGGTGCGGCATGCATCCGACCGGGGGCGGGCGCGCATGACCCGCTTTTCCGAGGCCCTGATACGCGGGCTTCGTGCCGAAATTGCCCGTCTGGAACGCCAGACTTGACAGTTTGGTGACAGGAAAGTCACCCTAGACAATACATCTTGGAAAGACGGAGGTGACCATGCTGGTCCAAACCATCTTGCAGACCAAGGGCGATGCCGGGGTGTTCACTGTGCCGCCTGCGACGTCGATCGCCGAAGCCGCGGCGGAGTTAAGCGCGCGAAAAATCGGCACGGTGGTTGTTTCAGACGACGGTGCGGCGGCGTTAGGCATTCTGAGCGAACGCGACATCGTTCGCGAAATCGGTAAACGCGGCGCTGCCTGCCTGTCGGAGAAGGTCGCAGGTCTCATGACACGGAAACTGGTCACCTGCGCGGCCGGGGACACGGCCGATTCCGTACTGCAGCGCATGACCGAGGGGCGATTTCGCCACATGCCGGTCCTGGACGGGACGCGCATGATCGGCCTGATCTCGCTCGGTGACGTGGTCAAAGCCCGGCTTCAGGAAGTGGCGATGGAAAAAGACGCTCTGCAAGACATGATCATGGGCTACTAAGGCCCGGAATGTGCGCAGAAAATTCTTGACGGAGCGGTGCGAACGGTCTTCTGGTCTGGCGCAAGATCAGGGAGGGCGTGATGCGCATAGGACTTTATCCCGGCACATTTGATCCAGTGACCCTGGGTCATACCGATATCATTCGTCGGGCGTCGCGTCTTGTAGACCGTTTGGTCATCGGTGTTGCCGTCAACCGCGACAAAGGTCCGATGTTCACCTTGGAAGAACGCGTCGCGATGGTAGGCGGCATCGCTGCGCCGTTGGCCGCCGAGGCGAGTATCGAAATAACCGTGCACCCGTTCGAAAACCTGCTGATCGACTGTGCCCGTGACGTGGGCGCATCGCTGATCGTGCGCGGGCTGCGCGCCGTGGCCGACTTTGAATACGAATTTCAGATGGTCGGCATGAACCGCAAGCTCGACGACCAGGTCGAGACGGTGTTTCTGATGGCAGAGGCCGAACACCAGGCGATCGCTTCGAAGCTAGTCAAAGAGATCGCCCGGCTCGGCGGTGATATTTCGAAGTTTGTCAGCCCAGAGGTCAAGTTGGCCCTGACCGCCAAGCTTGCCGGCAGGCCGGCGACGGGCGCCTAGTGCGCGCCGTAAACGGCCCGGTGGGCGATGCGCCGGACGTCTGATTGATCAATATCGAGATCAAGGGCGACGTCGATGGGAAGGCGCGACAGTTCCGCAACCGTTTCCCGATAGCGCGAGCGCTTGACAGCGGCTGTTCTGAGACGTGTGAAGATACTGGTCATTTTACTATCCAATCCTTTTTTGCCTAGTTGCCGTAAACGGCACGGTGGGCGACTTCGCGGATGTTCTGCGGGTCGATGCCGAGATCCTCGGCAGACTGGCGCGGAAGACGGGCCAGTTCGTCGAAAGTGCGTCGGTACTCGGCACGTTTGCGTGCCGCGCTCCGGAGGCGCGAGAATATGTCGGTCATAGCCAAACTCCTTGGGCTTTGAGACGCTGCTCTATCGTCTCAAGGAGATATTTGGTGGTCTGGAGCCGGATGACCAGCGCTGGTTCCGCAAGGCTACTATGCACTTGCTGCAATGCAGCATTTGCCTAAATTTTAATACTTTTCAGGAACATGCAGCTCCGGAGGCAGGGTCACACGCTCATATTCTGAGTTGTGCACCCGATCAGGCAGGGCCACATCCTCTTGGACCACGGCTTCGTAGGGAATCTGGCTGAGAAGGTGATCGATACAGTTCAGTCTGGCCCGCTTTTTGTCGTTTCCTTGAACGATGTACCAGGGCGCTTCGGGAATATTCGTTCTGGCGAAGGTGTCTTCCTTGGCCTTGGTGTAGTCTTCCCAACGCACCCTGCTTTCAAGGTCCATCGGGCTGAGTTTCCATTGCTTCAAAGGGTCATGGATGCGCATCAAAAAGCGCATCTGCTGTTCTTCGTCAGTGATCGAAAACCAGTACTTGATCAGCCGGATGCCGGAACGGACCAGCATGCGTTCGAATTCTGGCACATCGTTGAAGAATTGCTCGACCTGGTCCTCTGATGCGAACTGCATGACCCGTTCCACGCCGGCGCGATTGTACCATGAGCGGTCGAAAAGAACGATCTCGCCCCCCGCCGGCAGATGCGGGACGTAGCGCTGAAAGTACCATTGCGACATTTCACGGTCGGTGGGCGCGGGCAGCGCGACGACCCGGCACACACGCGGATTAAGTCTTTGCGTTATGCGTTTGATAACACCGCCTTTTCCGGCGCTGTCTCGACCCTCGAACACGACCACGACCTTTTCGCCGTTGGCCTGCACCCAGTCCTGTAGCTTAATCAGCTCCGCCTGCAGCCGCAGTAGATGCATAAAGTAGTCCCGGCGCTCAATCGAAGGGGGATGTACCTTCTTGTAGATCCGGCGGATCTCCATCGTCAGCGCGGGCTCAGAGATCTCAAGTTCGTAATCTTCATCCAGCGTGTCGGCCAGTTCCTGCCTCAGCCAGTCGTTGGCACCGCTTTCATCATCTTCAAAGTCTTCCATTGCTCCGACTCTCTGCGCGACCAAATGGGACACGCCTTCCAGCACCAAGATAGCACCGCATCACAATACAATTGTGTCTTTTGGCCCGCCGGGCAACCAAGTTGCCCGGCTGCCTGCTAAATCAGCTTTCCAACGGTGATTGCCGTATCGGCCATCCGATTGGAAAAACCCCATTCGTTGTCGTACCAGCTGAGAACGCGGCACATGGTGCCTTCCATGACCTTTGTCTGGTCGGTGTGGAAGACGGACGAATGGCTGTCATGATTGAAATCCATCGAGACCAGCTTTTCGTCGGTATAGCCCAGAATGCCCTTCAGCGGCCCGTCGGCAGCGGCGCGGATCGCGTCGTTGATTTCTTCGACTGATGTGGGACGGGCGGCCTCGAATGTCAGGTCCACAACCGACACATTGGGTGTCGGGACGCGGATTGCCACACCGTCCAGCTTGCCCGCAAGCTCGGGCAAGACCAGACCCACGGCCTTTGCGGCGCCGGTCGAGGTCGGGATCATCGACATGGCGGCGGCCCGGGCGCGGTAAAGATCCTTGTGCATCGTGTCCAGCGTCGGCTGGTCACCGGTATAACTGTGGATTGTCGTCATAAAGCCGCGCGAAATGCCGATGGCGTCGTTCAGCACCTTGGCCACCGGGGCAAGGCAATTGGTGGTGCAGGACGCATTCGACAGAACGATGTCGTCCTTGGTGATCGCATCGTCGTTGACCCCGAAAACGACGGTCTTGTCGGCACCGGCGCCCGGCGCCGAGATCAGAACGCGCTTGGCGCCGTTTTCAAGATGGATCGCCGCCTTCTCGCGCGACGTGAAGATGCCGGTGCACTCAAGCGCCACATCGACCTCGTCCCACGGCAATTCGGCTGGATTGCGGATGGCCGTGACGTCCATGGGTCCGCGCCCCACGTCAATCGTGGTCTCGGTTGTGGTGACTTCGGCCGGGAACCGTCCGTGGACGCTGTCATAGCGCAGCAGATGCGCGTTCGTTTCAACCGGACCAAGATCGTTTATGGCGACCACTTCGATATCGGTACGACCCGATTCAACGATTGCCCTCAGCACGTTGCGCCCAATACGGCCAAATCCATTGATGGCGACTTTTACGGCCATGTCGAACCCCTCTTCAGTCGTGTGCGAATGCTGTTATCGCTAACAGTCTGATTTTTTTCAAACCGTCAAGCGCTGCGCCACTGCTTTAGCGCCAGAATGCCAAAGTGTGAACAGCGTCCGTCAAGAGACGACCCAAAAATACAAGAATGCCCCAGCCCAGAAGCCACTGGTCGAGGACGAGCAGCGCAACAAAAAGCCCGAGGCCCAGCAAGATCACGCGCGGGGCGGACACGAGCCGGGCGCCTAGTATGCGACGCCGTTGGGCTGTTTCCCGGCCAAAAGCGCTTTTGCGGCCTCGGCCGTCGCCTCGGCGGTAATGCCGAATTCCTTGAACAGCGTGCCCGCGGGCGCCGAGGCGCCAAAGCCTTCCATGCCGACGAATGCCGACTTTTCCCTTTTGCCGCGTTCTCCGAAAAGCCAGCGGTCCCAGCCGTGCCGGACGCCGGCCTCGACAGCGACGCGGACCGCACCCGCTGGCAGGACGCGGCGCCGGATCGTTTCGTCCTGTTTGGCAAAAAGCTCCCAACAGGGCATCGAGACGACGCGGGTGCCAATCCCATCGGCTTCAAGAAGCGCACGCGCGTCCATGGCAACGGAAACCTCGGAACCGGTGGCCATCAGGATCGCTTGGCGCTTGCCCGTGGCTTCGGCCAGCACATAGGCACCCTGGGCCGTCAGGTTGCGCGTCTTATGCGCGGTCCGCACCGTCGGCAGCCCCTGGCGGGACAGGCACAGAACGGACGGCGACGTGGTGGTGCCCAGCGCCAGTTCCCAGGCTTCGGCGGTCTCAACAGTGTCGGCAGGTCGGAAGACCAGGGTGTTCGGCGTCGCCCGCAGCATTGCCAGATGTTCGACCGGCTGGTGGGTGGGGCCGTCTTCGCCAAGGCCGATGCTGTCATGGGTCATAACATAGACCGGACCAATACCCATCAGCGCCGAAAGGCGCATCGCCGGTCGCGCGTAATCGGTGAAACACATGAATGTCCCGCCGTAGGGCCGTATGCCGCCGTGAAGCGCCATGCCGTTCAGTGCTGCGGCCATGCCGTGTTCGCGAATGCCGAAATGCAGGTAACGCCCCTTGCGGTTGTCGGGTCCGTGAATACCAAGATCGGGCGTCAGCGTATTGTTGGATCCGGTCAGATCGGCCGAACCGCCCACAGTTTCGGGCATGGCCTCGTTAATCACCTTCAGGGCCATTTCGCTGGACTTGCGTGTGGCGACCTTGGGCTGAGTTTCGCTGATCTCTTTCTTAAGACGACGTATGGCGCCGGAAAGCTTGGCCGGCAGCTCGCCCTTCTGGGCGCGCATGAACTGATCGCGCTTGCGCTCGGTCAACGTCGCAAAGCGATCTTCCCAGGCCTTGCGCGCATCGGCTCCGCGTGCGCCGATGGCCTCCCAGGCGGATTTGATGTCAGCCGGGATCTCAAAGGCGCCGTGGTCCCATCCATAGACCGCTTTGGTGTCGGCGATCAGTTGCGCATCTGTCAGTGCGCCATGGCCCTTGGCGGTATCCTGCGCCGACGATCCCAGCGCAATATGCGTCTTGCAGGCAATCATCGTGGGTTTTCCGGCTTTTTTGGCCTGCGTGATCGTGTCGTCGATTTCATCCGGGTCGTGGCCATCGCATTCCAGCACCGCCCAGCCCGATGCCTTGAAGCGCATGATCTGATCGGTCCGGTCGGCGATTTCGACCTTGCCGTCGATGGTGATCCCGTTGTCATCCCAGAAGACGATCAGCTTCGACAGCTGTTGCCGTCCGGCCAGCGCCAGCGCTTCCTGGCTGACGCCCTCCATCAGGCAGCCATCCCCGGCGATCACATAGGTGAAGTGATCGACGATCTTCTTGCCGTGTTGGGCGCGCAGGATCTCTTCCGCCAGAGCGAAACCGACGGAATTTGCGAGGCCCTGACCCAACGGGCCGGTCGTTGTCTCGATCCCTTCGGCATGGCCGAATTCCGGATGGCCCGCCGTGCGGGCGCCCCATTGGCGGAAATCGCGGATCTGTTCGAGCGGCATCTGGGCGTAACCGGTCAGGTACAGAAGCGAATAAAGCAGCATCGATCCATGGCCGGCCGACAGGACGAAGCGGTCCCGGTCTGGCCAATGGGGCGCGGAAGCGTCGAACTTCAGGTGTTTGCTGAACAAAACCGTTGCCACGTCAGCCATGCCCATGGGCATTCCCGAGTGACCGGAATTTGCCGCCGCCACCGCGTCAAGTGTCAGGGTCCTGATCGCTGCGGCCGTGCGCCAGTGTTCGGGATGCGACGCTTTCAGTGCTTCAATATCCATGGCCACACTCCCTATCCGCTGCCCGCTTTACCGGGTGATAGCAGGACGTTTGGGAAGTGCAAGCCGGGGACCGGATGAACGGCGCCGCTTGCGGGTCGCAAACAAAAACAGGCGGCACTAGGCCGCCTGTCGCACTCGTTACGATACTCGCGCACTGGTTAAACCGGTCACTGGCCTCGGCCCGCCCCTCACACACACGGGGCCTCTCGCCTTGGCGTCCAACCTGCTGGCTGCACCGGGACCTATCGCCGGCCGAGGGATGACCGGTCTGGCCCGGCACCGCGTGGCGCCGGCTGGTTTTGCACTGAACTTTCGGTGACCTCCGGAGCCTCGTTAGGAGGGGGCGATGGTCAACAAAGCTCCGGGTACCAATTAATGGCAGCTTATTGTCACGGATTCGCTTTTGGGTCTGTGAAACCGCTCACAATGGCGAGCGCTCAAAGCGCTCTTGCGAAGTGACGTAGCGTCACGCCAATTCCGGCCTTCGGTACAGGTGCGCTTGACAGGGCAGCTTGATTCCCCCCAATCAGGAAGGGCAGGCAAATCATTGACGATTTGATAGAAGCCGCGCCAGAGATGCGGACCTTTAGGCGAATTGGCAAGGGGACGGGCCATGAGCGAAATCGACAGACTTTCAGAACGGCTGAAGACGGCGCTGGACCGAATTGAAGCTGCGGCGATGACGCTGCCCGAGTCTACAGAGCCTCCGGCGACCGGGCCCACGGACGCTGATATTGCCCTTCTAAAAGGCCAACTTGAGGACGAGCGGACGACCAACGCCCAATTGATCGAACGGGTGAAGGCCCTGAAGGACCGGCAGGAAAATCAGGTGGCGCAGCTTGAGCAATCGCTGCGCATCTCGAAAACCGCCGAGGCCGAGCGCAACCAGTTGCACCAGAAGATGCGCGGCACCATCGAACAGCTTCGCGATCAGGTTGCCCGTTTGACCGAGGCAAATCGGGCTATGGTGGGTGACGCACATCTGGTCAACACATCGATGATGGTCGAACTGGAAGCTTTGCGCGCGGCGCGGCTGGCCGATGCGGCCGAGGTTGATGACCTGATCACAGAACTGGAACCGCTGATTGAGGAGGCGCACGGTGCCTGAAGTCGAAATTTCAATCGGGGGTCGGTTCTTTGAAGTGGCCTGCCAGGCGGGGGAAGAGCACTTTCTTCAAGAAGCGGCATCCTTGCTGGATGCCGAAGCCCAGACTCTGACCGAAGCCACAGGGCGCCTCAGTGAAGCAAAAATGCTGCTGATGTCGGGGCTGATGCTGGCCGACAACGCGTCGGCCATGCGCAAGGAACTGTCGGAACTGAGGGCCAAATTCGGCGCGCAGGAATTGCTGATCGCCCAGTTGCGCGAAGCTGATCCCGCCGCGCCTGCCGACCACGTTGAGCCGGACCTAAGCGAACTTGCGGCCGTTGCCGAAAAATCCGAGGCCTTGGCCAGTCTGATCGAAAACCTGGCGAGCGCCAGTTAGGCGTTTGCCTCACGGATCTTATCGGCGGCAGCTTTGTCAAAGGCGACGCCGTTGCTGGTCAGCATGTCGTCCAATTCACCCGACAGCGTCATCTCGGTGATGATATCGCAGCCGCCCACGAACTCGCCCTTTATGTACAGCTGGGGAATGGTCGGCCAGTCCGAGAAATCCTTGATTCCCTGCCGCAGCGTATCGTCTTCCAGGACATTCACGTCCTGAAAATCGACGCCCATGAAGTTCAGAACGCCCGCCACGCGGCTTGAGAAGCCGCACTGTGGCATCATTTTCGTTCCCTTCATGAACAGAACCACGTCGTTTGAGGTCACGGTTTCCTTGATGTGATCTTCTGCAGTCATGGGCAAAAATCCTAAGATGGCGGGGCGCTTCCCGGCGTCTGTGTTTGCGTTTACTTAGTCGGTTTGAGCGCGGCTTTCCAGAGCCGCGCTGATCGTCAATCGGGTGCCTTGGTTGTAAGCGCGAGGGCGTGCAATTCTCCGTTGGCGCCGTCCATCTTGCCTTTCAGCGCGGCGTAGACCGCCCGCTGCTGCTGAACGCGGTTTTTGCCGCGAAAGCTTTCATCAACCACCAAGGCCGACATGTGCACCCCATCATCTCCCTGAACCACGATCCGTGCGTCGGGAAAACTTTCGCGCAGCAGTCGTTCAATTTCATGGGCGTGCATTGGCATCGTGACAGGCATCCTCGCTAGCTGTTGGTCTTGAGTGTAGGCACCAAGCCGCCTCGCAGCAAGTTCAGTCGAAGGCCGCCGGGAAGGCGTCGCGCCAGATCGCTGCCAGATGCTCCATCGGCGCCGATGTGCCGCCGGCGGAAAAGCCGTCGCCGCCAAAACGTCCGACGGTGGACAAGGGAACGCCGTCGCGACCGGCCGCGACGATCAGCGCCTCGGCGGCGTCAAAGCGTGCGGCAATCAGATAGCGGCCCTGATCTTCGCCGAAAAGACTGGGCGTATCCCCGGCATCCAAGGCAATTCCGGTGCCGCCAGCCATGGCCATCTCGAAAGCGGCCATCGCCAGGCCGCCGTCCGATAAGTCGGTCGCGGCGGTAATCCATTGGCGATGGGCAAGCAGGAATGTCCCGGCCTTGCGTTCCGCCTCTAGGTCCACCGGTGGCGCATCGCCGTCTTCGCGCCCGAAAACTTCCCAAAGCAGGGCTGACTGGCCCAGATGGCCGCGTCCTTCGCCCAGAAGCAACGCCAGACAGTTTTCGCTGGGCGCAGACCCGATCGGATCCTCGTCGGGGCCGATCAGCCCAACGGCGCCGATTGTTGGCGTGGGCAGGATCGGCGCTCCGTCGGTTTCGTTGTAAAGGCTGACATTACCCGACACGATGGGCATATCCAGTGCTTTGCAGGCGGCCCCGATGCCTTGAATGGCACCCACAAGCTGCCCCATGATCTCTGGCTTCTCGGGGTTGCCGAAGTTCAGGTTGTCGGTGGCCGCCAGCGGCTGCGCGCCTGCGGAACAGAGGTTTCGAAACGCCTCGGCAACCGCCTGCTTGCCGCCTTCGAAAGGGTTTGAGCGCACATAGCGGGGCGTGACGTCGGACGTGAAGGCCAGGATCTTCTTGGTTCCGTGTACCCGCACCAACCCGCAACCTTCTCCGGGCGTGCGCACGGTATCGGCCATGACCTGGGTGTCATATTGCTCATAGACCCAGGCTTTCGACGCGTAGTTGGGACTTTGAAGCAGGGCTTTCAGCGCATCGATCGGGTCCAGACCCGGCACATCCTCAGAGGTCTCGGCCGTCGGCGTGGGCACCCAGGGACGATCATATTCAGGCGCGGTGCCTGACAGCGCCTTGAGCGGCAGATCGGCCATCACCTTGCCGCCCATCTCGATGACAAAGCGGTCTTCGGCTATGGTTTCTCCGACAATCGCGAAATCCAGATCCCATCGGTCAAAGATCGCCTTGGCCTCGCCCTCTTTTTCGGGGCGGAGGACCATCAGCATCCGTTCCTGGCTTTCCGACAGCATCAGTTCATAGGCGGTCATGCCGGTTTCACGCATGGGCACATCGTCCAGCTTCAGACGCACGCCAAGACTGCCCTTGTCGCCCATCTCGACGGCCGAACAGGTCAGCCCGGCGGCACCCATATCTTGAATGGAGATCACGGCGCCGCTGGCCATCAGCTCCAGGCAGGCTTCAAGCAGCCGTTTCTCGGTGAACGGGTCCCCGACCTGAACGGTGGGGCGCTTTTCTTCGATCATCTCGTCAAATTCGTTCGATGCCATGGTAGCGCCGCCAACGCCGTCCCGCCCGGTCTTGGCGCCCAGATATACAACCGGCATGCCGACGCCAGACGCCGCCGAATAAAAGATCTTGTCCGCATCCGCCAATCCGGCGGCAAAAGCATTGACCAGGCAGTTGCCATCATAGGCCGGATGAAACCGCAGCTCTCCGCCGACGGTGGGGACACCAAAGCAGTTGCCGTAGCCGCCTATGCCCGCAACGACGCCGGATAATAAACTGCGGGTCTTTGGATGATCCAGGCTGCCGAAGCTGAGTGAGTTCATGGCCGCGATGGGCCGCGCACCCATGGTGAACACGTCGCGGAGAATACCGCCGACACCCGTTGCCGCGCCCTGATAGGGCTCAATGTAACTGGGGTGATTGTGGCTTTCCATCTTGAAGACCACGGCCTGACCGTCGCCGATATCAACCACGCCCGCGTTCTCGCCGGGTCCGCAGATCACCTGAGGGCCCTCGGTCGGCAGCGTGCGTAGCCACTTCTTCGATGATTTATAGGAACAGTGTTCATTCCACATGGCCGAAAAGATGCCCAGCTCGGTGAAGCTTGGCGTCCGTTCGATCAGATCAAGGATGCGTTGGTATTCGTCGGGGCTGAGACCATGGCTGGAGATCAGTTCGTCTGTGATTTCCGGTTCTTCCATGGATCTCCCTCTGGTCGCTCGCCCATCTCATAGGCCATGCGCTAGCGAGGTGAAAGGTCGCGGTGTGCGTAATGATGGCGCCAAAGAAAAAAGGCCGAGCAAGAGCTCGGCCAAGTCCAACAGGGAGGTAAAAGGTCCGACCAAATGATCGTTGACCTTTGAGTAAAAAACTAGGCCCTCCTACGCCACCGTTCAAGACTATTTCGCGTGTAAAGGGAAAAAGCTGTTATGCGCTGATTGCATAGCAATTAGGTGCTTTGCTCGCGCCGCTGCCTTCGGTACGCAATGATTTCTTCTTTCACAAAGTCACGAAAGGCGGCTATCCGCTTGGACTGGCGCAATTCTTCGGGATAGGCCAAAAACACCGGCACTTCGCCGCTTTCAACTTCCGGAAGCACGCGCACAAGATCCGCGAAATCCTCGGTGACGTAATCGGGCAACACTCCGACCCCCAGATTATGTAGTACGCCCTGCAAAACACCGAAGTAATTGTTCACCGTCAGCAGAGAGCTGATGTCATTGGTCAAGAGATTCTGTACCAGGCTCGCGCCGGCCGATACCTGCGCCGACGTGATATTCTGGCAAATCAGCCGGTGTCCCGACAGTTCCTGTGGGGTCATCGGTGTTTTGTGCGTCTCAAGATAGCTGGATGTCGCGTAAAGCCGCATTCTAACACTCATCAGGCGACGGCGGATCAGTTCGGCCTGACTTGGTTCCTTCATACGGATTGCCACATCCGCTTCGCGCATGGGCAGATCCAGGACCCGTTCTTCCAGCATCAAGTCAATCTTGAGGTCCGGGTATTTGGCGTATAGCGCCGGCAGCCGAGGCGCCAGCCAAAGCGTGCCGAAGCCTGTGGTCGTGGTGACGCGCAGCTCGCCGAACACCTCTTCTTCGCTGTCCCTGATTCGCGCAGACGCCGTGTCCAGCCTGCGCGACATGGCCGATGTGGCATCGAACAAAAGCTCGCCCTGCTCGGTGAGAATCAAGCCCCGCGCATGGCGGTGAAACAGCGTGGCACCAAGCGAGTCCTCCAGCGCGCGGACCTGTCTGCTGACGGCGGACTGCGATAAATTGAGCGTGTCCCCAGCATGCGTCAGGCTGCCAGCGTCGGCCACAGCATGAAAGATTCGTAGCTTGTCCCAGTCCATGGCGTTTCGTTTCAGCCCCGTTCGCAGTTGTCTTGGCAACCTTGTTATCCAGCCGGGCAGGCCCTTTGCAAATGTGCAGGTCGATAATTCGGGCAAAAATTCTGGGTCAGTGACATTGACCCAATTCTCGCCTATATATTGGTCAGCGATGGAGATCCAATGAGCCTGCAGAAGATCAGCCTTAGCGATCGTTTCGATCTTTCGAAACCCCAGGTGCTTTTGAATGGCACCCAGGCCCTGGTCCGGCTGATGTTGATGCAGCACGCGCGAGATGCGGCTGCCGGTCTTTCCACGGCGGGATATGTCACCGGATACCGCGGCTCGCCCCTAGGCGCGGTCGATCAGCAGATGACACGGGCGCAGGCCCTTCTTGAGCAGGCAAACGTGCGCTTCCAGCCGGGTTTGAACGAAGATCTGGCCGTCACCGCGCTCTGGGGCACCCAGCAGGCCGAGCTGCGCGGCGAAGGTCGCTATGATGGGGTTTTCGGCCTCTGGTACGGCAAGGGCCCAGGGGTTGACCGGTCGGGCGATGCCATGCGGCACGCCAATATGGCTGGCAGCAGCCGTCTTGGTGGTGTGGTCATGGCCATGGGCGACGATCACACCGGCGAAAGTTCGACTGTCTGCCACCAATCGGACTGGGCCATGGTCGATGCCTACATGCCTGTCCTGTCGCCGGCCGGCGTGCAAGAAATACTCGATTTTGGGCTCTACGGCATTGCGCTGTCGCGCTTTTCGGGCCTCTGGACCGGTCTGAAACTAATGAAAGACACGGTCGAGGCCACATCGGTCGTCGATGGTCGGCCTGACAGGATGTCCTTTGTCGTGCCGGATTTCGATCTTCCGCAGGGTGGACTGAACATACGCCTCAACGATCACTGGATCGCGCAAGAGGCGCGCATGATCGATCACAAGCGCTTTGCGGCCGAGGCGTTTTCCCGGGCCAACCGTATGGATCGGCGCCACTGGGGCAAGCCGGGTGCCAAGATCGGATTTGTCGCCGCCGGAAAGAACTGGCTGGATCTGGTGCACGCCCTGCAGCTTCTGGGCATCGACCAGAACAATGCCGAGCGTCTGGGCATCACAACCTACAAGGTCGGGCAGACCTTCCCGCTCGACATGGCGGGCTTTCACGACTGGGCCGAAGGGCTCGACCTGATCATCGTGGTCGAAGAAAAACGCAAGCTGATCGAGGTTCAGATCAAGGAAGCGATCTTTGATGACCGGCGGGGCAGGCGGGTCTACGGCTGGTACAAGGGCGGCGCTGGCCAGATGCATTCGGAAGAGCTGTTCCCGACCCGGATGGCGCTTGATCCCGTGATGGTGGCCGGCAAAATCGGCGACATTCTGATCGAGGAAGGTCGCGGCACTGAAGACATCGTAGCGGCGCTGGCCCGGGTCCGGGAATCGATCAAGGCCGACAACGCGCCCGAGATCGCTCGGCGCACACCCTATTTCTGTTCGGGCTGTCCGCACAACACATCGACAAAGGTCCCTGAAGGCAGCCGTGCCTATGCCGGCATCGGTTGCCATTTCATGGCGCAGTGGATGGACCGCGAAACCAGCGGTTTCACCCATATGGGTGCCGAGGGGGCGAACTGGATCGGCGAAGCTTTGTTTTCGGAACGCACCCATGTATTTCAGAACATCGGCGACGGAACCTATAACCACTCGGGTCTGATGGCCATACGCGCGGCCATCGCGGCCGGCACTAACATGACCTACAAGGTCCTCTATAATGATGCGGTCGCCATGACCGGCGGGCAAAGCAATGACGGCGAACTGCCGCCGGACCGCATCGCGCGCGAGCTTCTGGCAGCAGGTGTCGGACATCTGGCCGTGGTCTACGACGAAAAGGAAGAGCCCGAACGCTCGCTTTTCCCGACGGGCGTCGAATGGCAGCCGCGCGCCGAGCTGGACTCCGTCCAACGTCGTCTTGAGAAGATGGACGGTGTAACGGCCATACTCTACGTGCAGACCTGCGCGGCCGAAAAAAGACGCAGGCGCAAGCGTGGCGCATTTCCGGATCCCGACAGGCGGATATTCATCAATACCGATGTTTGCGAAGGATGCGGCGACTGTGGTGTGCAGTCGAACTGCGTGTCCATTGTGCCGGTCGAGACCGAGTTGGGGCGCAAACGCGCCATCGATCAATCGTCCTGCAACAAGGACTTTTCATGTGTGAAGGGCTTCTGCCCGTCTTTTGTGACCGTCGAAGGTGCCACCGTCCGCAAAGAAACGTCAGCGGAAGTGACGTTGCCAGCGCTGCCCGAGCCGACGCTGCCGGACATCAGCGGCACGTGGAACGTGGTTATCACCGGCGTAGGTGGCACCGGCGTGGTCACCATCGGTGCCATCATAGCGCAGGCGGCCCAACTCGACGGCAAGGGCGCCGGTATGATGGAAATGGCGGGGCTGGCCCAAAAGGGCGGGGCGGTTCATATCCACTGCCGCCTGGCGAACCGGCCCGAGGATATCAGCGCCATCCGTGTGGCACCGGGTGAAGCCGATGCCCTAATTGGCGGCGATCTGGTGGTCAGCGCCGGGTCGAAGACGCTGGGGCTGACCGCGTCGGGCCAGACCGGTGCGGTGGTCAACAATCACGAAATCATCACCGGAGACTTCACTCGCGATACGGCGTTCCGACTGCCAACAGACCGGCTTGCCCTGGCGCTTCAGGCGCGGCTGCGCGACGCGGTCGTGATGTTCGACGCCTCGGAACTTGCCCGAAAGACCCTGGGAGATTCGATCTTCTCAAACATGATGGTCTTTGGCGCGGCGTGGCAGCGTGGGCTCGTGCCCCTTTCGCGCGATGCGATTTTCCAGGCCATCGCGCTGAACGGTGCGGTGGTTGACGCCAACCAGCGGGCGTTTGATCTGGGCCGCTGGGCCATTGCGTTTCCCGAAGACGCGCAGACCATCCTGCGCGAAACATCGGCAGCGGCCGATGCAGATGCAGATGAAGAAGAAGATGTGGTGGCCTTCAGGTCCAAGCACCTTATGGAATACCAGGGGGCATCTCTTAGCCGCAAATATCTGGAAAAATTGGAAAAAATTTCCGATCCTACGTTGCGGCTGTCGGTGGCAAAAGGCTATCACAAACTCCTTTCCTACAAGGATGAATACGAGGTCGCGCGGCTTCATCTGAAGACCGCCGACAAGGCACGGGCGCAGTTTGACGGCGCGTTGAAGCTTAGCTTCCACCTGGCGCCACCGCTTCTGAGCCGACCGGGTCCCGACGGCCGCCCGCGCAAACAGGTCTTTGGATCCTGGATGCTGCGAGTGTTCCGTCCTTTGGCGTCACTGAAATGGCTGCGGGGGACGCCTTTCGATCCATTTGGCTACACTGCCGAAAGGCGTATGGAGCGGGCCCTGATCCGTCAGTATGAGGCTGAACTCGACGAGGTGCTGGCCCTGGCCACCGTCGAAACTCTGCCGCTGGCCTGCGAGTGGGCCGAACTTCCGCTCACCATTCGCGGCTTTGGCCCGGTTAAAGAGGCAGCGGCGGAGATGGCCGCACTGCGACGCGCTGAAATTCTGGGTGGTCTGCGGGGTGGCACCACGCCTCTGGCGCACGCGGCCGAATAATACTGTTACAATCTCGTAAGAAGGTGGCAGTGGCTATGGCCATGCGTCCCGCCACCGACTACATGCTATCCCCAACGACGAAGAGCTCAGGTTCACATATGGCCCCCCAGCGCCAGATCGCACGCGACATCTCTTACGCCGCTTCCGCCGAGACCAAGGGCGGCCGGGCGCTGATCCGCGTGATGGAAAATGTGACCGGGCGCCTGCGACTGATCAAACGCGCCGACGGATACGACCGGGATGTCGCGGGCGGTGCGAATTTCTGGCAGGTCATGGTTGATCGCTACGGTCTATCGCTGGAAATAACGCGCGGGCATCTGGATAACATTCCCAGTCAGGGACCGGTGATCCTGATTGCAAACCACCCTTACGGCATCCTGGACGGGTTGATGATGGGCCACATACTGGCCTGCACGCGCGGCGATTTCCGCATCCTTGCGCATCGGGTCTTCCGCAAGGCCAAGGATCTGGAAGAGGTTATCCTGCCGATAAGCTTTGAGGGCACCAAAGAAGCGATCCAGCTGAACATCAACACCCGCAAGGCCGCTTTGCGGTACCTCTCGGAAGGGGGCGCCATCGGCGTTTTTCCTGGCGGCACGGTCTCGACCGCCGCCAAACCCTTTGCGAAACCCATGGATCCGGGCTGGCGCAGTTTCACGGCGCGCATGATTGCAAAATCGAATGCCCAGGTTGTTCCGATTTTTTTCGAAGGCCACAACAGCCGACTGTTTCAGATTGCGAGCCATCTTCACGCTACGCTGCGAACGGCGCTTTTTATCAAGGAATTCAAGCGTAGGGTGGACGAACCCGTAAAGGTCGTGATCGGACAGCCGATTGATCCGCAAGAGATTGACAAGCACCGTAGCGATCCCCGAGCGATGATGGATTTTCTGCGCAGGTCGACCTATGCGCTGTCCCCACGCCCACTGAAATCGATGGACTACGGCTTCGAGTTCGAAGACCACCACAGGCTCTGATGGCCGTCGGCATTTTCGATAGCGGCTTGGGCGGTCTGACGGTTCTTGACGCGGTGACAAGGCGCCTGCCGGAACAGGCATTCGTCTACTTCGGTGACAACGAAAACACTCCCTACGGCACGCGTGGTGCGGAAGATGTCTATCAGCTGACCACCGCGGGCGTGAGCCGGCTGTTCGCAGCCGGTTGTGACCTTATCATTCTGGCCTGCAACACCGCGTCGGCCGCCGCCTTGCGGCGGATGCAGGAAAGCTGGGTGCCGGCGGACAAGCGTGTCCTTGGCGTTTTTGTGCCGCTGATTGAAGCCCTGACCGAGCGAAACTGGGGTGACAACAGCCCGCCGCGCGAGGTTGGCGTAAAGCAGGTGGCGCTTTTCGCAACGCCCGCGACGGTGGCAAGCCGCGCGTTTCAGCGCGAATTGGCGTTTCGGGCCATCGGCGTCGATGTAGAGGCGCAGCCCTGCGGCGGTGTGGTCGATGCCATCGAAGACGGCGATATGATCCTTTCCGAGGCGCTGGTGCGCAGCCATGTCGAGGCGTTGCTGCGCCGGATGCCCGCGCCGGATGCCGCAGTGCTGGGCTGCACGCATTATCCGCTGATGGAAGATACCTTTCAAAAGGCGCTTGGCCCAGATGTGCGGGTTTTTTCGCAGGCGGGCCTGGTCGCCGACAGCCTGGCCGACTACCTGGTACGGCGCCCCGAGATGTCCGGCTCCGGCACCGAGAGCGGGTTTTTGACCACGGGCGCACCGGGCGCGGTGTCTGACCGGGCCACACAGTTTCTGCGGCGCAGGATCGAATTCACGGCCGCCTGAGAATGGTTGAACCATCGAGGCGAACGCACTATGAGGCGCTGGGAACAAGGTATCAGTCAGATGGTAATTCCACATTCAAATCGGGGCCTGCGACGACAGGGCTTTGCAATCTTGGTCTGATCTGCGGCGCGGTTGCGGCGCGGAACAGCACCGCACTGACACATCCCGCGCAATCCCAATTGGAATGATCAATGTCCCACAGAATCGTAATTTTGGGCGCCAGCGGCTACACCGGCGCTGAACTTGTCCGGTTGATCGCAACGCACCCGACCATGGAAATCACAGCGCTTTCGGCCGACCGCAAGGCCGGCATGGCGGTGGCCGAGGTATTTCCGCATCTGGCGCATCTGGACTTACCGCCGCTGCAGAAAATCGACGATATTGACTTCTCAGGGGTCGACTTGGTCTTTTGCGCATTGCCCCATGCCACCAGCCAGGCGGTCATTGCCGGTTTGCCGAACGATCTGCGCATTGTTGATCTGTCGGCCGATTTTCGGCTGCGCGACCCCGCCGCCTACCAGAAATGGTACGGCAAGCCCCATGCCGCGCCTGAGTTGCAGAAAGAGGCGGTCTACGGGCTGACCGAGCTTTACCGGGATCGGATTGAGACCGCCCGGTTGGTGGCCGGCACCGGCTGCAACGCGGCGACCGGCATCTACGGCGTCTGGCCCCTGATCGCCGCCGGGGTCATCGATCTGGACGAGATCATCATCGATCTGAAGACCGGTGTGTCGGGTGCGGGCCGGTCCCTGAAAGAGAACCTGCTGCACGCCGAGATATCGGAAGGCACCTATGCCTACGCGGCAGGCGGGGTCCACAGGCATCTGGGAGAATTCGATCAGGAATTTTCGACCCTGGCTGGGCGTGCAGTCGAGGTTCAGTTCACGCCACATCTTATACCGGCCAATCGCGGGATCCTCGGTACGATGTATGTGCGTGGAGAGGCGGAAGAGATCCACCAGGCTCTGGCACGCACCTATGCCGAAGAGCCGTTTCTGCATGTCCTTCCATTTGGCCAGTTGGCGTCGAGCCGGTCGGTGCGGGGTTCCAACTTTGTCCACCTGGGCGTGGTAGGTGACAGGCGACCAGGACGCGCAGTGGTCACGGTCGCACTCGACAACCTGACCAAGGGATCGTCGGGGCAGGCCATTCAGAACGCCAATCTGATGCTGGGGGCCGAAGAAACCGCCGGCCTGATGCTGGCGCCCGTCTTTCCTTAGGCGCTGCTGACACCTAGATAAAAGCTATGTGGCGTCGCAGCGGTCGGTCATGAAAGGTCTGAAGAAACAACGCCGTATTCAGGTGATCCTGATCGCGATGGTTTTCCTTGCCGCGGCCACGGCGCTGATCGGAACGGCCCTTCGCGATGGCATCAGCTTTTTCCGCAGCCCGTCCGAAGTTGCGGCGGAACCGCCCATGACTGACGAAGTTTTTCGTCTGGGCGGATTGGTCGAGGTTGGCAGCATCGAGGCTTTGGAAGGTGTTCGTTTCCGATTTGCTATCACAGATGGCGGGGCGACGGTGCCCGTACGCTACGAGGGCAACAATCCCAGGCCCGATCTGTTTGAAGAAGGGCAGGGAACAATTGCCACTGGCCGCCTGGTCGATGGGGTTTTCGTGGCCACCGAGATCCTGGCCAAACATGATGAGACCTACATGCCGAAAGAGGTCATCGATGCCTTGAAAGAGCAGGGCGTCTATCAGAACCCGGACGGCTAGGCGCCCTGCCACGGGTCCGCGCAACGCGCGCTCATGTCGTGGTATCTTAATCTTTTATCAACAGTCTTCCGGGTGAGCGATGCCAAAACCCGGAAGCCGCCATGCCCACAGTCCGAAAGATCGCCGAGGATATCGTTCTGCGCGAAGGCGGCTTTGTCGACGACCCCGATGATCCCGGCGGGGCAACGAACCACGGCGTGACAATTCATACCATGCGCCGCCTGAAACTCGACCTTGATGGTGACGGCGACATCGACAGCGAAGACGTCAAGGCGCTGAGTGCCGCCCAGGCGGCTGACATTTATCTGAAGCACTATTACTACGGCACGCGTCTGCACTGGCTGCCCGAACCTGTTCAGGCCAGCGTCTTTGACATGTATGTCAACGCGGGCGCGAATGCCGTGAAGATCCTGCAGCGGCTTTTGTCCACCATGGGCTATCCGCTCGCGGCCGATGGCCACATCGGACCGAAAACCGCCGAAGCGGCCGAGGCGGCCCATTTCGCGGCGCCGGACTATCTGGCCGATGCCTATGGCATAGAACGGCGCAATTATTACTACGCCCTGGCCGACCGACGGCCCGCGTCGCGCAAATATGCGCGCCGCCGTGACGGTGGCAAGGGTGGCTGGATTGTTCGGGCCGAGGAGTTTGTGTCGCCAAAGTACCACCTTAGCCAGCAAGAGCATGCGGAACGGGTGGCGTCATGGGCTTGATCCGCTGGCTTTTCGGCGGTGGCCTAGGTGCCGCCGGCGCGGCGATCGAAGGCGTGGCGGGCGCCTTCAGACCGAATGCCGAGGCCGATGCTCAAAGACAGGCGGCCTATCAGCAGGCCGCACTGGCGCAACTCACGGCGGAATACGCCGTGGTCCGCCCGGGTGTACTGAACCGCCTTGTGGATTTCCTGAACCGCCTGCCGCGTCCGATGCTCGCCCTCGGCACGCTTGGACTGTTCGTCTTTGCCATGGCCTGGCCGGAAGAGTTCGCCCTTCGGATGGCGGCGCTGGATCATGTTCCCGATCAGCTCTGGTGGCTGCTTGGGGCGATCGTGTCGTTCTATTTCGGCGCGCGCGAGGCGCATTACTTCCGGAAAAGCCGGAGCGCCGGTCCGACCGCATCGCGAAAGGCTTCGCGTCGGCCGGACAAAGCGCTGGTCGACAGCCCCGTTAGACCCGTACGTGAGCCCACCAGCGGCCCGAACGCGGCGCTGGATGCCTGGCAGCGCCAGAACAGCGAAATCGCCGCCTAGCGCCGGGACGCAGAGTTTCCGCGACTTCTGCGCGCATGCCATTGGCGCAAGCGCGGGCTCGGGATAGGTTCGGTGCATGATCGTCGAACTTGGCCATTTTGCGCTGATACTTGCCTTCCTGTTGGCAATTGTTCAGTCCGTCGTGCCCCTTTGGGGCGCCCATAAGGGCTGGGCCAATTGGATGGCGGTGGCCGAGCCCGCTGCAACGGCCCAGTTTTTCTTTACCGGCTTCAGCTTTGCGGCCCTGACCTATGCCTTCTTGAATTCAGATTTTTCGCTGAGCCTTGTCATTCAGAATTCGCACACGGCCAAGCCGCTGATCTACAAGATCACCGGGGTTTGGGGCAATCACGAAGGTAGTCTGTTGCTCTGGGTTCTGATCCTGACCCTGTTCGGCGCCTCGGCCGCCTGGTTTGGGGGCAATCTGCCGGCCCGGTTGCGGGCGCGGGTTCTATCGGTGCAGGCCATGATCTCGGTCGCTTTCTTCGCGTTCATCCTGTTCACGTCCAACCCCTTCCTTCGTGTCGTTCAGCCACCCTTTGATGGCCAGGACCTCAATCCGCTTCTGCAGGATCCCGGGCTCGCCTTTCACCCGCCATTTCTTTACCTGGGCTACGTCGGGCTATCGATGTCGTTCTCCTTTGCCGTGGCGGCGCTGATCGAGGGGCGCGTTGATGCAGCCTGGGGCCGCTGGGTGCGCCCCTGGACGCTGGCGGCCTGGCTATTTCTGACCATCGGCATCGCACTGGGGTCCTGGTGGGCCTATTACGAACTTGGCTGGGGCGGCTTCTGGTTCTGGGACCCGGTTGAGAACGCCAGCTTCATGCCCTGGCTTTTCGCGGCGGCGCTGTTGCATTCCGCCGCCGTGGTCGAAAAACGCGAGGCACTTAAGGCCTGGACAATTCTGCTGGCCATTCTGGCATTCGGCTTTTCGTTGATAGGTACGTTCATCGTGCGCTCGGGCGTTCTGACCTCGGTCCATGCCTTCGCCAACGACCCGGAGCGGGGCGTTTTTATCCTGGCTATCCTCGTGGTGTTCATGGGCGGCGCGCTGACGCTGTTCGCGGCGCGCGCCAGCTCAATGGAGGCACGTGGCGCATTCTCGGTGGTCAGTCGCGAAACCGCCCTTGTGGCCAACAACATCCTTCTGTCGGTGGCCTCATTCGTGGTTTTCGTGGGAACCGTCTGGCCGCTGGTGGCGGAATTGGCATTCGATCGCAAACTCAGCGTCGGGCCGCCCTATTTCGACATGACGTTCACGCCCTTCATCACGGCGCTGGCGCTGATCCTGCCGGTGGGCGTGCTGTTGCCGTGGAAACGGGCGAAGATCGACAAGGCGCTGGGTCAGGTCTGGCCGGCGGTGGTGCTGGCGCTGGCCTGTCTTGTGCTGGCCTGGGCGGTCCAGACGGATCGGTCGGCCCTGGGCCCGATCGGTCTGGCCCTGGCATCCTGGCTGGTGGCGGGGGCAGCGATTGATCTCTGGCACCGGTCCGGGCGGGGAGATCTGGCGTCGCGTCTCGGCCGGATCCGGCGGCTGCCCCGGTCGGACTGGGGTCGGGCCGTTGCCCATGCCGGTTTCGGCGTCACCATGGCCGGGGTTGCGGGCCTGACGGCCTGGCAGGTCGAAGATGTCCGGGTCGCAGAAATTGGCCAGCCGTTCACGGTGGGCAGGTACGAGATTGTGCTCAAGGACGTTGGACGGATCGCCGGTCCGAATTACCAAAGCACACAGGCCGTGATCGGGGTCGGTCGCGGCGGCCGCGAGCTGGCAGAGCTCAGACCCGAGCGTCGTTTCTATCCGGTCGCGGGTATGCCCACGACCGAGGCGGCGATCCGCAATGGCATCCTGCGCGACATCTACGTGGTCATCGGCGAAAGCCAGGAAGGAGGCGGCTGGGCGGTGCGCAGCTTTGTCAAACCGCTGGCGAATTGGATCTGGGCCGGCGCCATTATCATGTCGCTGGGCGGCGCCCTGAGCCTGAGCGACCGGCGTTACCGGGTGGGCGCGGGTGCCGCGCGAAGCCGTCCTGTCAAAGGAGGCGTGCCGGCGGAATGAAATCTGTCTGGGTCATTCTTTGTCTCTGGCTGCCCGTGGCCGCCATGGCCGTTGAACCCGATGAGGTTCTGGACGATCCGGCGCTTGAAGCGCGGGCACGGGATATTTCGACCGGTCTCAGGTGCCTCGTCTGCCGCAATGAGTCGATCGATGAATCCAACGCCGAATTGGCCCGCGACCTGCGGCTTCTGGTGCGCGAACGCCTTCTTGCCGGAGACAGCGATGATGACGTCATTGCCTTTGTGACCGCCCGGTACGGCGAATATGTGCTGCTGCGCCCGAACCGGAGCGGTGCCAATCTGATCCTGTGGCTGGCCGGTCCTGCAATGATGATTGCCGCGGTCGGTGCGGGCGCAATTTATGTGCGCGGCCGTGGGCGCATACGTGAGGACGCGGCACCCGATCTAAACGACGAAGAACGGGCGCGGCTCGACAAAATCCTGAAAAGCTGACCCTGCGTACCGCTTTCCTTTTCTGGCGCGCTGGATCATTGTCGCCGCGCGAATATGGGAAATGCTGCTATGGAATACGATGCCATTGACGTCACAGTCGCCGACGACATTGCCGTTGTGATGCTCAACCGTCCGGACAAGATGAACGCCCTGAACACACAGATGCGCGCAGAGATCCTGCATGTGGTGCGCAGCGCGCCCGAGCTTGCGCGCGCGATGGTTCTGACTGGTGCAGGCGCTGCGTTTTGTTCAGGCCAGGATCTGGCCGACCGTGGCAATGCAGCGAACCTAGATCTGGAACGCACCCTGCGCGACGAATACGAGCCGATGCTGCGGGCAATTTTCGACTGTCCCGTTCCGATCATTGCGGCAGTCAACGGTCCAGCGGCGGGTGCCGGCGCCAACCTCGCCCTGGCGGCCGACATCGTGATCGCCACGGAATCGGCCGTGTTCTTGCAGGCATTCACCCGGATCGGCCTGATCCCCGATGCGGGCGGCACCTATTGGCTGCCGCGACAGATGGGGTTCGCCAAGGCCATGGGCGCGGCCCTTTTTGCCGAGCCGGTCACCGCCCGTCAGGCGAGCGACTGGGGCATGATATGGGAAGCGGTTCCCGATGAGGCCTTCGAGGCCCATTGGCGGTCGCGTGCGCTGCAGCTGGCAAAGGGACCAACGGCCGCTTACTCGAGGGCCAAGGAAGCCCTGCGAAAGTCTTTTGACAACGACATTGAGACGCAACTGACGCTTGAGGCGCGGCTGCAGGGCGGATGCGGTAAAACCCGCGATTTTCAGGAAGGCGTAATGGCTTTCCTTGAAAAGCGGCCGGCGCATTTTGAAGGGCGTTGAGGCTTCGCGGCGACCTGTTGGCTGAAGCTTAGAGGCTGGGAAGAACCTCAATTTACGGGTTCCTTGTCGGACCTAAGCCCACCCGTCAGACAGGGCGGGCCTATCCGTTTTCAACGGTCTTCCACATCCACATAGTCGCGCGAGGTCGCGCCCGTATAAAGCTGGCGCGGGCGTCCGATTTTCTGTGTTGGATCGACCAGCATTTCCTTCCACTGCGAAATCCAACCCACCGTCCGGCTCAGCGCGAAGATCGGCGTGAACATCGACGTGGTGAAACCCATGGCATCCAGAATGATACCGGAATAAAAATCGACGTTCGGGTACAGCTTCTTCTCGGCGAAATAGGGATCCTGCAGCGCGATCTGCTCCAGTTCCTTGGCCACCTGCAACGTCGGATTGTTCTCGACACCTAAAAGGCTCAGAACCTCATCGGCGCTTTCCTTCATGACCTTCGCGCGGGGATCGAAGTTCTTGTAGACCCGGTGGCCGAAACCCATCAGGCGGAACGGATCGTTGCGGTCCTTCGCGCGGTCAATGAATTCCGGGATCCGGTTTGGCGATCCGATCTCGCGCAGCATCTCAAGGCAGGCCTGATTTGCCCCGCCGTGGGCTGGCCCCCAAAGACAAGCGATACCTGCAGCGATGCAGGCAAACGGATTGGCGCCCGACGAAGACGCAAGCCGGACGGTCGACGTTGATGCGTTCTGTTCATGATCGGCATGGAGCGTGAAGATGCGGTCCATGGCCCGGCTCAGGATCGGGTTGACCTGATAGTCCTCGGCAGGAACAGCAAAGCACATCCGCAAGAAATTCGACGCATAATCAAGGTCGTTGCGCGGATAAACGAAGGGTTGACCGATAGAGTACTTATAGGCCCAGGCGGCGATCGTCGGCATCTTGGCGATCAGGCGGATCGAGGCCACTTCGCGCTGCCACGGATCATTGATGTCGGTCGAATCGTGGTAGAAGGCGGACATTGCGCCCACGACACCAACCATAATCGCCATAGGATGCGCATCCCGCCGGAAGCCCCGGAAGAAATTTTGCATCTGTTCATGCAGCATCGTGTGAATGGTCACCCGGTTCTCGAAATCCTCAAGCTGCTCGGCGGACGGAAGTTCGCCGTAAAGCAAGAGGTAACAGACCTCGAGGTAGTGCGAATTGGATGCGAGCTGATCAATCGGATAGCCCCGGTGCAATAGCTCACCCTTGTCGCCGTCGATAAAGGTAATCGAGCTTTCGCACGAGGCTGTCGAGGTAAAACCCGGGTCAAAGGTAAAGACGTCACCCTGGGCGTACAGCTTGCGAATGTCGATGACGTCCGGGCCCGCCGTCGGGCGCATGATCGGAAGCTCGATGGTTTTATCGTCAAAGCTCAGCGTCGCGGACTTACCGGTCTCGGCCATGGGAACTCCTCCATAACGAGGCACCGGTTTTGCGGCCTGGTGCCGGGGTAAGGTTGCCAAGACCGTCTAGTCTCGGTGGGCTGCATCGGTCAGCCGAACGCGGGTTTCTTCGCGCCCGATCACCAGCATCATGTCGATCACGCTTGGGGTGACAGTTCGTCCGGCCAGCGCAGCCCGAAGAGGCTGCGCGATCTTGCCGAACCCAACAGAGTGCGCTTCGGCGACCTGGGCGACCTGCGCCTCCAGCGCCTCGCGCTTCCAGCTAACACTTTGCAATTGCGGCGTCAATTTCTCCAACAGTGCGCGACCCTCTGGATCCAGTGCTTTTGCCGCTTTCTCATCGCTGTTGATCGGACGCGAAGTGAGAACAAACTGTGCCTTATCAATAAGATCTGGAAGAGACTTCGCGCGATCTTTCAAACAGTACATTGCGCGTTCGAGATCACTGATCTGTGCGTCCGAGAACGGAATTTTCCGCACTGCGGCAGAAAAATCCTGCGCCTCGGCGGCCAGCATCGCGTCGTCCATGCGGGCAATCTTCTGTGACGAAACGTAGTCCAGTTTCTTGAAGTCCAAACGCGCGGGTGACTTGCCGATGGCGTCCAGATCGAACCAGCCCAGCGCTTGTTCGGTTGAAAAGACCTCATCATCTCCGTGGCTCCAGCCCAGGCGCGCCAGATAGTTGCGCAGGGCGGCCGCCGGATAGCCCATGGTGCGATATTCGCCAATTCCCAGTGCGCCGTGCCGCTTTGACAGTTTCTTGCCATCGGGTCCGTGGATCAGCGGAATATGGGCAAAGACCGGTACGGGCCAGCCCATGGCGGCATAGACCTGAACCTGACGCGCGGCGTTGTTCAGGTGATCGTCTCCGCGGATCACATGGGTGACACCCATGTCGTGATCGTCGACAACAACCGCATGCATATAGGTGGGCGTCCCGTCTGATCGGATCAGGATCATGTCATCAAGCAGCGCGTTGCGGGTGATCACATCGCCCTGCACGACATCGGCGACGATGGTTTCCCCATCGCGCGGCGCCCTGAGCCGTATTGCAAAGGGCAGATCCGGGTGCTGATCCGCAGGCATGTCACGCCAGGGCGATTGGAACAATGTCGAACGGCCCTCGGCCCGTGCCTTTTCGCGAAAGTCGGCAATCTCTTCTTGGCTGGAAAAGCACTTGTAGGCCTTGCCCGAGGCCAGCATGTCAGCCGCCACGGCGCGGTGGCGGTCGGCCCGCGAATACTGACTTATCGCCTCGCCGTCATAGTCAAGGCCCAGCCAGTCCATCCCGTCGAGGATTGCGCGGGTCGCTTCCTCGGTCGACCGGGCCCGGTCGGTGTCTTCGATGCGCAGAAGAAAGCGGCCGCCCCGGCCCCGGGCGTAGAGCCAGTTGAACAGCGCCGTGCGCGCGCCACCGATATGCAGAAAGCCGGTGGGTGATGGCGCAAAGCGGGTGACGACGGGCGTATCGGTCATGGGCGGGTTAACCTTTTGGAAACCATGTTCACAGAGGTTGAGCCAATACAGAGCCTCATTTGCGAGAACAAGTGTGACCCTGATCCGGCAATGGGCCCAGGCGGTCGAGGCACAGCGGGGCTATCTGTTCCCGTGGGCGCCCGTGTGCCTGGCATGCGGGATTGGCAGCTATTTCGCGCTTCTTGTCGAACCGGGCCGCATCACCGTTGCGACGCTTGCTATCGTAGGTATTGCCCTTTGCATCGGTGCGCTGCGCCTGCGGGATGCGCGGGGACTGGCCTTGATGGCCGGCTGTCTTATGGTCGCGGGGCTTCTGCTTGGCATCGCACGGGCGCAGAGTGTCGCGGGGCCGGTGCTGGAATACCGCTACTACGGACCGATTGAGGGGCGCCTCGTTGGTCTCGACCGGTCTAGCACCGACCGGAAACGCCTGACCCTGGACCGGGTGGTGTTAAAGGGCATCCCGCCACAAGATACCCCGCGCCGCGTTCGCGTGTCGCTTCACGCGAAGACCGAGACACCGGATTTCACACCGGGGTCCGTCCTGATCCTGACGGGGCATCTTTCGCCACCGCCCGGACCGGCCGAGCCTGGAGGGTTCGATTTCAGGCGTCACGCATGGTTTCTCGGACTGGGCGGTGTCGGATATACGCGGACACCGGTTCTGCGGCTGGAGCGTCCATCGAACACCGGTCCGGCGGTTTGGATCACTGACCTGCGCTTTCGTATCAGCGCCTATGTCCGCCGGTCCATTCCCGGGGAGGCGGGCGGTTTCGCGGCCGCCGTGCTGACCGGGGATCGCTCTGGCGTCGGACAGGAGACGCTGGCCAATCTGAGGGCGTCAAATCTCGCCCATTTGCTTGCCATTTCCGGGCTGCATATGGGTCTGTTGACAGGTTTCGTCTTTGGTGCCGTCCGGGTCGGGCTGGCGGCGGTGCCCTATGTCGCGCTGCGCTATCCGATCAAGAAATGCGCCGCCCTGGCGGCCTTTGCCGCAGGCGCATTCTATCTCGCGCTGTCCGGCGGGAATGTCGCGACCGAGCGCGCCTTTATCATGGTCGCTGTAATGCTGGGTGCGGTGCTGATGGACCGCCGCGCGCTGACCCTGCGGGCGGTGGCAATGGCGGCGGTTCTGATCCTGATCTGGCAGCCCGAAAGCCTTGTCTCGCCCGGATTTCAAATGTCCTTTGCGGCCACAACCGCTTTGGTTGCGGTCTTTGCATGGCTCCGCGATAAGCCCTGGACACGGGGGCGGGGGCCGGTTCAGGCGGCCGCGTCTCTGGTGATTTCGTCCGCCGTTGCGGGTTTGGCCACGGCCCCCTTTGGTGCTGCACATTTCAACCAGATTGCCCAGTTTGGGCTGATCGCCAATCTAACGACGGTTCCTTTGATGGGCGCGCTTGTCATTCCCTCGGCCGTCATCGCGGCGGTTCTGGCGCCCCTGGGGCTGGCCTGGATCCCGCTTGAGGTGATGCGCTGGGCCTGCCAGTGGATCCTGGGCGTGGCCGAAATGGTCGCGGGCTTCGACGCATCGGTTATCAAAGTGCCGGCGCCGGACGCCCAGGTGTTGCCGCTGCTGACGCTGGGGTTCCTGATCTTTGTCCTTTGGCACGGTAGGGCGCGTTGGGCGGGGCCGGCCGTGGTGCTGGCGGGTTTCGCGTTCTGGTTCGCGGCCGAGCGTCCGGCACTGCTGATTTCGCCCACGGGTGGAATGGTGGGTGTGATGACCCAAGACGGGCGCGCCTTGTCAAAGCCATCCGGTGATCGGTTCGTGGCCCGGGTTTGGTTAGAGAACGACGGCGACCCTGCGGCCATGCAGGCGGCGGCGGAAAGGCCGCTCTTCTCCGGGCCGCGCGGCGTGCGCACGGCAGAATACGGCGGGCTCGTCTTGCATCACATCACCGGCAAATCCGGCGCAGCCGCCTGGCCTGGCGTTTGTACCGGTGGCAGCTGGGTGATTAGCTCAGTTCGCTTGGACCCATTGGCGGGGGACCCCTGCCGGTTGTTCGATGCGAGCGTCCTGTCAGAAAGCGGCGCCGTGGCCGTTCGCCTGACCGACGAAGGCCCGAAACTGACGACGGCCGCCGAGCAGAGCGGCCGCAGACCATGGAACACGCCCAGAGAACGGCCAAGGCCCTTCTGACCGGGATATGCGTAATTGCAGAACGCGCCGATCAGTAGCTGCGGATCAGTCCCACCAGACGGCCCTGAACCTTGACCTTGTCTTCGGGCAAGATGGTCGTTTCATAGGCCGGGTTGGCCGCTTCCAATGCGATTGCATTGCCCTTGCGGCGGAACCGTTTCAGCGTGGCTTCCTGTCCTTCGACCAAGGCCACGACGATATCGCCATTGTCGGCCGTGTTGCCTTCGCGGATGACCACGACATCCCCGTCATTGATACCGGCGTCGATCATCGAATCGCCTTTGACTTCAAGGGCATAGTGTCGACCGGCGCCGTCCAGCATCTGGCCGGGCACGGCAACGGTGTGCGACACTTCCGATATCGCCTCAATCGGCGTACCGGCCGCGATCCGACCCATCACTTCAAGCTCAAACGCATGAACCGAGGAAACGGGCATCGCGCCTTTTGGCGGGTCGGCCCGGTCGCCGTCGATTACACGCGGAGCAAACCCTTGCTTTTCCATGACTTCCGGTAATTTTACGATTTCTATTGCGCGTGCCCTGTGGGCAAGACGGCGCAGGAACCCGCGCTCTTCCAGGGCTGTGATCAGACGGTGGATGCCGGATTTGGATCGCAGGTCCAACGCATCCTTCATTTCGTCGAAAGACGGAGATACGCCGTCACGCTGCATACGAACATGAATAAACTCAAGAAGTTCCATTTGCTTTTTCGTCAGCATCCGGTTTTCCCTCTTTCCCCGTAGGCGCGTTCGGTGCGACGCGCGTTCGCGAATGTTCTACTCACGTTCACTATTTGTGTCAACTTATGACGCGTTTTGCACTAGAGGGGGATGATGTCGATCTCGGATCCGGCGGGACGGTCAGGATCGTTGGCTGGACGCACGATCAGGCAATCGGCATCCGCCAGAACGCTTAAAAGGCTTGAATCCTGCCGGTCATACGCGGTGACACCCTGCTCTGTGCGCTGCGCGCGCATATAATGTTCACGCGGACCGTTTGGGCCAAGCGGGGCGGCGAGATGCGCAGCACGTCGCGCGCGCGGCGCGGCCGGCAGACCGAGAAAAACATCGACCATAGGCTTCAGAAAGATCTCGCCGCAGACAAGCGCGGACACCGGATTTCCCGGCAGCCCCACCATGGCCATGGGCCCCATGCGGCCCGCCATCAAAGGTTTGCCGGGCCGCATGGCGATTTTGTAGAAAGACCTTTCAAGCCCGGCCGCCGTTGCGGCCGATGCCACCAGATCATGGTCGCCGACCGAGGCGCCGCCCACCGTGACAAGCAGATCGGCCCCTTCGGCAAGGCGCAGCGCTGCCGACAGGCTGGCATGGGTGTCCCGCGCTATGGGCAGCATGCGCACCACACACCCGGCCGCCTGCAACATCGCCTGAAGGCCGTAGGTGTTCGACGCGATAATCTGATCCGTCCCCGGCGCTTCGCCGGGCTGGACCAGTTCGTCACCTGTGGCCAAAAGCGCGACGACGGGTTGGCGCACGACCCGCACGCGGCCGGCGTTCATGGCCGCCAAAAGCGCCAGATGCGACGGTGACAGGCGGCATGGTGCGCTCAAGCGCCGCCCGGCTTTGAAATCGCCCCCTGCGGGGCGCAGGTGCGCGCCGGTGTCAAGCGCGTCGCCCAGTGTGATCGTGTCGCCATCGCGCACCACGTCTTCCTGAATGATGATCCGGTCGGCACCTTCGGGCACCGGGGCACCGGTGAAGATGCGCACGGCGGCGCCGGGCGAGAGGGTTCCGTGCCACTGGTGGCCGGCGGCGGCTGTGCCAACCACCTGAAAGCTCGTACCGGGCCGTGCCTCGGCACCGCGCACGGCATATCCGTCCATGGCCGATGCTGCAAAGGGGGGCTGATCTCGCGTCGCAACGACGTCTTCGCCCAGAACCCGGCCCGCTGCCGCGGCCAGCGGCACAGTCTCAAGTTCAAGGGGTGCGCAGAGTTGAAACAGGTGGTCCAGCGCCTCGGCAACCGAAATCATTCTGCCCTCACGTCTCGGCTTCGAACCTGCCCGATTTTCCGCCGTCCTTCAGCGTTACGCGGATGCCGCCGATTTCCATGTTCCGGTCGATCGCCTTTGTCATGTCGTAGATCGTCAGAAGCGCTGTGGAGACTGCTGTCAGGGCCTCCATTTCCACGCCGGTTTTTCCAGTTGTCTTCACGGTCGCGCTAACACGGATGCCGGGCATATCGGTATCGGGCGCCATGTCGATCGACACCTTGGACAGGGGCAGGGGATGGCAAAGCGGGATCAGGTCGGCCGTGCGCTTGGCGCCGGTGATGCCGGCAATCCGGGCCACGCCCAAGACATCGCCCTTGGCCGACTGGCCTGCCAGAATGGTGTTCAGCGTGCCGACCGCCATCCTGATCCAGCCCACGGCAGTGGCCACGCGGGCCGTATCGGCCTTGTCCGAGACATCGACCATATGCGCCGCGCCGCCGTCGTCGAAATGTGTCAGGCCGCTCATTCAGCGGCACCTGCCATTGGCTGGGTTCCTGACAGAATGGTGCGCGTGGCATCCGCCACATCGGCCTGACGCATCAGGCTTTCGCCGATCAGAAAGCTTCGGACACCGATACCGGCCATGGCGTCGAGATCGCCGGGCTGAAAAAGACCGCTTTCGCAGACGACTGTCCGGTCATGCGAGACCCCGGGCGCCAGGGCGCGGGTAACATCAAGACTGACTTTGAATGTCTTGAGGTTACGGTTGTTTATCCCGACAAGCGGCGAAGTCAGCTGCAGTGCGCGTTCCAATTCATCGGCGTCGTGGACTTCGACCAGAACATCCATACCCCAGCCAAAGGCCGCCGCTTCCAGTTCCGCCGCCTGGCTGTCTGCAACGCTGGCCATGATGATCAGAATGCAGTCCGCGCCCATCGCACGGGCCTCGGTCACCTGATAGGGATCGTACATGAAATCCTTGCGCAGAACCGGCAGATTGCAGGCGGCGCGGGCGGCGGTCAGAAACTCTGGCGCGCCCTGGAACGAAGGTGCATCGGTCAGCACGGAAAGACAGGTCGCGCCGCCCTTTTCATAGGCTGCCGCATGGGCCGGCGGATCGAAGTCTTCCCGGATCAGCCCTTTCGAAGGGCTTGCCTTCTTGATCTCGGCGACAAGCGCATAGCCGCCGCGCTCAGCGGTGCGAAGTGCCGCGGCGAACCCGCGCGGACTGGGCGCCGAGCGTGCGACCGCTTCCAGATCTGCCTGACCGATCCTCTTCTTGGCGGCGGCAATCTCTTCAAGCTTATAGGCCTTGATGCGGTCCAGCACGTTGACGGTCATTGGGCCGCCGCTTTCGCGTTCTGGGTCAGCTGCGCTAGCCCAGTGACCTTTTCCTTGGCGGCACTGCTGTCGATGCTTGCCTGCGCCTTTTCGACCCCGTCCTTCAGGTCTGCCGCTGCACCGGCTACCAGAAGCGCCGCCGCTGCGTTCAACAGAACGGCATCGCGATAGGCACCTTCGGCGCCGTCCAGAAGCGCGGCGAAGGCCTTGCCGTTGTCCTCGGGGCTGCCGCCCATGATCGCCGAGAACGGATGCGGCGCAAGGCCTGCGTCCTCGGGATGCACCTCGCGCATGCGGACGTGGCCGTTCTGCAGTTCGGCGACATAGCTGATCCCGGCAATTGACAGCTCATCGGTGCCGTCGCCGCCGTGGACCAACCAGGCCCCTTCGCTGCCCAGGGCGCGCAGGGTTTCGGCCATGGGCTCAATCAGATCGCGCGAAAAGGCCCCGGTCAGCTGACGTTTGACGCCTGCCGGATTGGTGAGTGGTCCGAGAATATTGAAGATTGTGCGCGTACCCAGCTCGGCCCGTGTCGGCATCACATGGGCGATCGCCGGGTGATGCATCGGGGCCATCATAAAGCCGATGCCGATCTCGTCTATCGCACGCTCGACCACCTCGGGGCCAACCATGACGTCGATGCCCATCTGGCCCAGTGCGTCGGCGGCACCGGACTTTGAGCTGAGGTTGCGGTTGCCATGCTTGGCCACGGGGACGCCGGCGCCGGCCACCACAAAGGCCGTCGCGGTCGAAATGTTCAGGGTGCCTTTGCCGTCACCGCCGGTGCCCACGATATCCATCGCATCGACAGGTGCCCGGACAGCCCGGCATTTCGAGCGCATGACCCGCGCCGCCGCGGCAAATTCCGGCACGGTCTCTCCCCGTGTGCGCAGCGCCATCAAAAGTCCGCCCATCTGGCTGGGCGTCGCGGTGCCTTCGAACAGGCACCCAAAAGCGCTTTCTGCTTCCTCGGATGTCAGAGGTCGATCGGCCGCGATGCCGATCAACGGGCGCAAGGTGTCGCTCATGCCGGTACCGCGACCGTATCCAGGAAGTTTTTCAGAAGCTTATGGCCGTGTTCGGACGCGATGCTTTCGGGATGAAATTGCACCCCCTGCAATGGGAGCGTCTTGTGGCGCAACCCCATGATCGTGCCATCTTCGAGCCAGGCGGTGACTTCCAGCGTCTCGGGCAGCGTCGAGGGATCCACGACCAGCGAATGGTACCGTGTGGCCTGAAACGGGCTCGGCAGATCGTGAAACACGCCGGTGCCGCTATGGTGCATCGTGCCCATCTTGCCGTGAACGATCTCATGGCAGCGAATGACTTGGCCGCCCATCGCTTGTCCGATGGCCTGATGACCCAGACATACGCCCAACAACGGGATCGCCGTTTCCGCCGCCGCGTGGACCAGATCCAGACAGATCCCGGCCTGATCCGGTGTGCAGGGACCCGGCGACAGAATGATCCCGTCGGGCCGCAAAGCAATGGCTTCCTGAGTATCGATTGCGTCGTTGCGCCGGACCACGACATCGGCGCCGAGTTCGCCGACAAAATGCACGAGGTTGTAGGTAAAACTGTCGTAGTTGTCGATCAGCAGCAGCATTTTCGCCGACTTTCAAAAGTGGGGTGCCCCAGCGCGCGGGTCGGGGTATACATGCTCAGAGGCGCGGCGAAGGGTCAATACCCGATCGCGGTCCGCGCCCAGGCAACGAAGAGCAGGCAGAAGCGGAGAAAACGCGGTGGGACGAGGCTTTATCTCAGGCCTTATCTGGGGCGCGGTCGTATCGGGTCTCGTGGTGGCACTGGCATCACTTCTGAGCCCGGCACCCCAGGAACTGGTTATCGCAGCCCCGGCAGAAGAGGCCCCTCCGGCAGACGGTGTGGCGGTTCCGGCGGGTTCGGAATTCAACCGAAACCGACCCGAGACGACGCCCCTGATACCAGAGGCGAAACCGACGGATAGGCCGGTTGCGGCACCGGCCGTCGCCGCACCACAGGCCGAGAGCGCGCCAACCGCCGATACCGTGTCGGCCGGCGTACCCCAGCCCGACGCGGCGCTTCCTCAGGGATTGGACGTGCCGTCGATTGAGGCGCCCCTGGGTCCACGGGTGACCGAACAAGGCGACAGCGCGCCCACCACGACGGCACCCACCGGGCCGTCTGCCCCAAGCTTTGGCGCCGGCGTGCCGTCGACGCCCACAGCGCCGACCGCTGTCCCGACTGAGCCGCTGGCGCCGCCCCCGGCGGCCGCCGCACCTGAGGGCACGACGACGGCCATCGCCGAACAGGAAGTCGCGGTGCTGACACCCCGTCCTCAGGTCACCCGTTTGCCCACAATTGGAAGCGGTGATGCACCAGGAGAAGAGGACGTTGAAGAAGAGCCGGTCGAAACCGCCGATGAAGGCATCGAAGCGGGCGAAACCGACGACGCGGAGAGTGCTGCCAATCTTGGGGCCCTAGCGCGCAACTCGGCGCCCTTCGCCCGGGAAGGCGATCTGCCGCTTCTGTCCTTGGTTCTGGTCGATGTGGGTGGCGAGGGGCTGGATCTGGCGACGCTGACGACCTTTTCATTCCCGGTGACCTTTGCCATCGACCCGACCCGTCCCGGAGCGGCCGAGGCGGCAGATGCCTATCGCGCGGCCGGTTATGAGGTTCTAATCCTCGCCGATGGCCTGCCCGAGAATGCCAAGCCTTCGGATGTGGAAGTGCTGCTCGGTGGCTATCTCGACCTGTTGCCCCAGGCCATCGGTGTCGTTGACACGGCCGACAACGGCTTTCAGACGCGGCGCGATCTGGTCAATCAGGTGGTAGAGATCCTGAGCGAATCCGGGCATGGGCTGCTGACCTATGACCGGGGGCTCAACGCGGCCCAGCAGATAGCCGAAAGGGAAGGCGTTCCCGCGGCACTGGTATTCCGCGAACTGGACGCCAGCAAAGAGAACACCGATACGATCAAGCGCTATTTGGACCGGGCGGCGTTTCGCGCGGGCCAGGACGGCCAGGTGGTGATGATCGGTCGGACCTATCCCGAAACGGTAACCGCGCTGTTTTCCTGGGCGCTGGAAGCCCGGTCCCGCACCGTGAAATTGGCGCCACTTTCGGCGGTGATGCGCGGGCTCTGAGGGGGAAGGAACCGGGCAAACGCCCGCTAGTTGCCGCCGCGCACGAACATGCCGGCTTCGGCTGCGGCGGTACGTATCGCGCGGGCCTTGTTGACCGTTTCTTCGAACTCTGTGTCAGGATCGCTGTCATAGACCACACCGCCCCCGGCCTGAATGTACAGCATCTGATCTTTCAATACGGCCGTGCGCAGCGCGATGCACATGTCCATATCGCCGTTGGCCGCAAAGTAACCCACGCCGCCGCCATAGACGCCCCGCTTTTCGGGTTCTAACTGATCGATGATCTCCATGGCGCGGACCTTGGGCGCGCCCGACACCGTTCCTGCCGGCAGGCCGGCCAGAAGCGCCGACAGCGCGTCGTGGTCGTCAGAAAGCTCACCCACGACGTTCGATACGATGTGCATCACGTGACTGTAGCGTTCGACGATGAATTCCTCAGTCGGGCGCACGGTGCCGATCTTTGAGACCCGGCCCGTATCGTTTCGGCCCAGATCGAGAAGCATCAGGTGCTCGGCCAGTTCCTTCTTGTCGGCCAGCAAATCGGCCTCAAGCGCGCGGTCCTCGTCCTGCGTGGCCCCGCGCGGACGGGTGCCCGCGATGGGGCGGATTGTAACCTCACCACCGAAGACACGCACCAGGATCTCCGGACTGGCACCAATTACCTGAAAACCGCCGAAGTTAAAAAAGAACATGAACGGCGAAGGGTTGGTCCGACGCAGTGAACGATAAAGCGAAAACGGTGGCAGCTTGAATTCCTGGCGCCAGCGCTGGGACGGAACGACCTGAAAGATATCGCCGGCGCGGATGTATTCCTTCGCGGTCTCTACCGCCGCGCAATAGCCTTCGTAGGTGAAGTTCGACACCGGTTCCGGGGCGGGGCCGGGATCGCCAAGATCGCGGCTGTCGGCGGGGCTGCGTTCAAGGTCACGCACCGCATCCATCACCCTTTCGGCCGCCTGGGCGTAGGCGGCGCGCGCGTTCAGCCCGCTGGAGACCCAGGCAGGAGAGACGACGGTCACCTCACCCTTAACCCCATCAAGGACGGCAACCACCGAAGGGCGCATCATGACGGCGTCCGGCAGCTCCAGCACATCCGGTTTAACGCCGGGCAAGTGCTCGACCAGCCGGATCATGTCGTATCCGAGAAATCCGAACAGCCCGGCGGCGATGGGCGGCAGACCCGGCGGCATGGCGATCCGGCTTTCGGCAATCACCTCGCGGAGCGTGCTCAGCGGGTCACCGGGCAGGTCTTCGAACTGGTCGCGATCAAAGCGGGCAGTGCGGTTGATCTGACTTTCCGCGCCGGTGCAGCGCCAGATCAGATCGGGTTTCAGCCCGACCACGGAATACCGGCCACGGACTTCGCCGCCGGTCACCGATTCTAGCATAAAGCTGTCCCGCTGGGCTTCGGCCAGCTTCAACATCAGCGACACCGGCGTATCCAGATCGGCGGCCAGACGCGCATAGACGATCTGGTTTTCACCCGCCTCAAAGGCGCGGCGAAAGGTTTCAAAGTCCGGTGTCAGCGCAACGGCCATCAGGGAAATTGCGCATGCACCGCGGCAAGGGCGCCCTGGTCGATGGAGATGCTGGCCTGGGACTGGAGTGCGGTCGCATAAAGCTCAAAGATGTCGCGCGCGATTGCCTGGGCGATCTCGGTCTCGACCTGCTCTGCCGCCTGGGCCGTGTCGGGATTGTCCAGATCCGGCGGAAGGACGGCGTCAAGACGCAGCACGAAAACAGTTCCCGGGCCGCGCTGAACGGTGGTCTCTTCAGGCGCCATTTCAAAGACGCTGCTGATGGCGGAAGGCGGTAGCTCTTGAATGAAGTCGCGTCGCGTGATGTCCGTTTCTGTTCGGAAGGTGTAGCCCAGGGTGCTGAACGCTTCGCCCTCTTCGACGCGGTTTCGCGCGGCCTCAGCGATCTGGATCAGCTCTGCTTCGATCTGGGTGTCCTGCCACGCCAGCCGCACGTCGTCTTCGACGCTGTCGAAGGGGCGCAAGGCAGGCGGAACGATCTCATCCAGGCGCAGGGCAAAAATACCGCCGTCTTCCAGTGTCAGGATCTCGGGGAAATCAGATTCGTTGGCCTGCACGGCCGCACGGCGAAACCCATCGTAGCCCGCAATACTGTCCGAGGTCTCTGCCGAGAAATCGACGGTGCCCGTCTCAAAGTCGGTCTGATCGGCTAACTCTTCCAAAGTGGCACCGCCGGCCAGAAGGTCATCCGCTTCTTCGATCCGGGCCGATACCTCGCGCCGCGCGCGGTCGGCTGCAAGCTCGCGGCGCAGTTCGGGCAGGGCGTCTTCGAAGCTGGTGAACTGGGCCGGAAGGATACCGTTCATTCGGAAAAGGGCCGGGCCCAGGCTGGTGGGCAACGGCCCGACAACGCCGGGCTCGATCATCTGGAATACGCCAGCGCCGGCATCGCCCAGATCGTCACGGGTCTGGTCCCCAAGATCCACGTCCGCCAGGTTCAGGCCCCGCTCTTCGACCAGATCGTCAAAGCTGCTGGTCCCTTCGCTGACACGGGCCAGCGCCGCCTCGGCCGCGGCCTCGTCAGGGAAAACCAGTCGCTCGACAAGGCGCCTTTCGGGCACGTCGAATTCGGACTGGCGGCCGTCGTAGGCTTCCCTCAGCCGCGCCTCATCCACCTCGATCTGATCAATCAGCATCTCGGGGCTGAGCCATGCATAGGTGATGCGCCGCGCTTCCGGCGCGGTAAACCGGTCGGGATTGTCGTTGTGATAGTTGCGCAGATCCAGTTCTGATGGCACGGGCAGTTCTTCGGTCAGATCCGCCGCGGTCAACTGCAGCCAGGTGAAATTGCGCCGGCCTTCAAGGAAAGTCACAAGCGCTGACTGTGCCGTCTCTGGGGCGGCCACGCCAGCAATGATCGCGGATTGCAGAATACCCCGCGCAGTCTCATCGCGGATCCGCTGTTCGAACTCGCGCACCGTCATGCCCGACTGGCGCAGTGTGGCTTCGTAAACGGTGCGGTCGAAATCACCCGCAAGGCTGGAAAAACCAGGCTGTGCCAGGACCTGATCCCGCACGACGGCATCACCGACAGACACGCCAAGACCCTCGGCCTCGTCATCGACTGCCGCTGACGTCATCAAGCGGCCAAGGACCGACTGGGTAACTCCAAAGGCCTGGGCCTGGGAAAGCGGGATGGCCTGGCCGGTCTGCACCTGTAGCGCGCGAAGTTCCTGCTGCAGGGCGCGGGCGTAGTCATTCACCGAGATGTCGCGTCCACCGACGCTGGCCACCGATCCGATGGACCCACCGAATTGCCCGGTGCCAAAGCCGGCAAGGCCCACGAATAGAAGTCCTAGCAAGATCCAAACAAAGATGTTTGCGCCTTTTCCCGCTGCGGATTTTGCCATTGTCGCGCCTCGCGCCCTGTCTTTGGTTTTGTCCTGCCGCGCTGTCTAGGACGGCGGGGCTGCCGGAGCAAGCCGTCAGATTGCCCTTGTCCCGTTGTCAGCGGTTACCTGAAATCTCGGCTCCGAGCGCGGCTTCGAGCCCGGGATCGTTAAGGCGCTCGATCAGAAGCGCGATCTGATCGCGGTCGATGTTTGCAAAAGCGATCCGCAGTTCGGCCTCGCCGGTCCGGTCGCCCGTAGGATAGAACATGTCCCCGGGCAGGCAGAGGATCGCCGCCGCCCTGACCAGGGCCGGTGCCACCGCGCGCGCCGGCCAGTCGAATGGGTGGCGCAGATAGGCAAAATACGCGCCCGATCCCGCCAGTTGCCAGCCCGAGGCGGTTGCGCCAATGCCGTGTTCCATCGCCGCGCGCCGCGCCAGGATTTCGGCCCGTTCGCCCTCTAGCCAGTCAGAGAGGTTGCGCAGGCCCCAAAGTGCCCCGATCTGACCCAGCGCCGGCGGACAAATGGCGACCGTGTCCTGAAACTTCTCGATCTCGGCCAGACGGACCGACGAAGCCGCGATTGCACCGACCCGGTGCCCGGTCAGTCGGTAAGCCTTCGAAAAGGAATAGAGCTGGATGATCGTCTGGTCCCAGTCGGGGTCTTGGAAAAGATCGTGGACCGGGCCGTCGCGGCTGTCGAAGTCGCGGTAGGTTTCATCGATGATCAACGCGATGCCGTGAGCGCGTGCAAGATCGCGGAACGCGCCAACGACGCCCGCCGGATACTCGACACCCGCCGGATTGTTGGGCGTAACAATGGCGATGGCCCGCGTCCTCGGTGTGATCAGACGGGCCGCACCGGCTGGGTCGGGGATCATATCCGGCCCAACGGGCATAGGCACCGCCACGGCGCCCGACATGTCGAGCCACATCTTGTGATTGAAGTACCAGGGTACCGGTAGGATCACCTCGTCGCCGGCGCCCGCAAGCGTCGAAAGGGCAGCGGCGAAGGCTTGGTTGCAGCCAGCAGTGATGGCGATCTGATCGGCCGCGACCTGCCCGGCATAGGCGGCGCGCCAACGTTCAGCCACCGCTGCGCGGAGTGCATGGTGGCCAAGAACCGGCCCGTAAAGATGGGCGCTGGCATCTTTCATCACGGCATCGGCCATCGCCGCGCGCAGACCCTCGGGCGGCTGAAGAACCGGCGCCGCCTGGCTCACGTTTAGCAGCGGCCGATCTTGACCAAACGTGACACCCTGCAGCCAGCGCTGCGCTTCTGGCACCGGGGGTGGAAAGGTCGCGGCCATGGCAGCAGAGATCGGTTGCGCAGCATTGGTCATAGGGCTTCAATCCCGGACGCCCTGGCAGGGGCAATCCATGCGTTATCGGTTCTGAAGGCGCCATGCGCAAGGCGCGCTTTTTTTGCGCGACATGTAAGTGATAAGTCTGTGAACTCTGGGAGGATTTACCAATGGTTGCATTGCCGGCGCCGCATCAGTTTATTGACATCGAACAGGATAACCGCACGGTCCATGGCGTCACGCATTATGTGCCGGTCAAGGCAACGGCTACCCTGACCGCTGCCAATCTTGCCCAGGGAAGCGGTCCGCAGAATGATCCCCCGGGTTTTGTATCGGGCGACTGCCCAGAGCATCACCAGCGCGGCCATATCATTGGCAATCAGTTGGGTGGTCCGGGCAAGAACCCTAATTTGGTGACGCTATCGGAAGGCACCAACCACCCTGTGATGGCCGAGTTTGAAGCGGCTGTTCGCGAAAAGGTACAGGCCAGCGCCCACGCGCTGACCTACCAGGTGGACATACTCTACGATGAGGCGTCCTACAGCGGCACAGCCGATGGCCGTTGGGGCGTTCTGGGCAACCCCTTTTGCCTGTTCCCGGCGCCGTCAAGCCTTTTGCTTTCGCTTTACTACACGGACGTCAACGGGGTGGTTCAGCATCCTCTTCTGTCGCGGCTGCCTGACTTTGGGCGGCAAGGGAATGCGCTCATCGTTCCAAACGGTATCTACAAGTTCCACTATGGCAGCCAGCGCCACGTCAAGGCGGGATGCTGGGCAGCGTTGAGCGCGACCGCGCCCACTGAGTGTTCCAGGAAGTCCTGTCACAACACGCGCGACGCATCGGCTGTGTCGATTTTCCACCGCTGGCACCACTGCCCCAATTGCCAACGGGATTACTGTGGCACTTGCGGAGGCAACATGCCCTTGGCCGATTTCATTTTTCGGCGCCGCAAGTGCAATAAATGCCTTACGCAGATGCTGTTCTGGTAGCTGCGCGCCGAAACGGCTGCAATGCCGATCAGTCTTTGGCCCTGTAGGGCTCCACATACTGAAGGGCCATGTCCCAGGGAAAGAAAATCCAGGTGTCCTGGCTGACCTCGGTGATGAAAGTATCGACCATACCACGGCCCATCGGTTTGGCGTAGATCGTCGCGACATGGGCCTTGGGCATGCTGGCTTTGACAACCTCCAGCGTTTTGCCGGTATCGACCAGATCGTCGACGATTAGAACGCCAGAGCCGTCGCCAACCAATTCAAGGTCCGGGGTTTTGATGATAATCGGGTCGGCCTGTGTCTGGTGGTCGTAGGATTTGACGCTGATGGTGTCGACAACGCGGATATCCAGTTCGCGGGCAACGATCATGGCCGGTGCCATGCCACCGCGGGTGATGGCGACCACTGCGCGCCATGCACCACCATCCGGCCCGTGGCCGTCGAGGCGCCAGGCAAGGGCGCGCGCATCGCGGTGCAACTGGTCCCAACTGACGTGAAAGCCTTTTTCGTGGGGTAGGCGGTCGCTCATCGCATGGCTCCTCTGCCCGCGTTAGTTGCCCTTTGAGATGTCTGGCGCGTCCACGGCCTTCATGCCGACAACGTGATAGCCCGAGTCCACATGCAGGACTTCGCCCGTGACGGCGCTTCCAAGATCGCTCAGAAGATACAGCGCGGATTTGCCCACCTCTTCCTGCGTTACCGTCCGCCGCAAGGGCGCGTTGTATTCGTTCCACTTCATGATGTAGCGGAAATCGCCAATCCCGGACGCGGCAAGCGTCTTGATCGTGCCGGCAGAGATCGCGTTGACACGGATGCCGTCCTTGCCGAGATCTTCTGCCAGATAGCGCACCGATGCCTCAAGCGCCGCCTTGGCCACGCCCATAACGTTGTAATGCGGCATGACTTTCTCGGCGCCGTAATAGGTCAGCGTCAGACAAGAGCCGCCATTTGTCATCAGCTTTTCGGCCCGCTGCACCACGGCGGTGAATGAATAGACCGAGATGTCCATCGACATGGCAAAATTCGCCCGGCTGGTATCGACATACCTGCCACGCAACTCGTTCTTGTCGGAAAAGCCGATCGCGTGGACGATAAAGTCCAGGCTGCCCCAGCGGTCTGCAAGGGTCTCAAAAACCCCATCCATCGAGGCTTCGTCGGCCACGTCACAGGGGATCACGATGTCCGATCCAAGTTGCGCGGCCAGCGGCTGGACGCGTTTCAAAAGCGCTTCGCCCTGGTACGAAAACGCCAGTTCTGCGCCCGCGTCGGCCAGGCATTTGGCGATGCCCCAGGCGATGGACTTGTCATTGGCAAGCCCCATGATCAGGCCCCGTTTGCCCTCCATCAAGCCTGTTGCCATTTATGTCCCTCTGCGCGTTCTGGTTGCGGTCCGGTTCCTTTATGCCATTGAACTTGAGGCATCAAGGCTATGTGGCAGGCGGATGGGCCCCGATCATACGCGGCAATTTGCCTGTGGTCTGCAGCTGCGTTGGGGCCCAAATGCAGCCTTGTGGCGCCGACACATGGGATGTAGCGCTGCGCTGTGCAACAGGAGTTGATGATGGCCGAACGCACGGGGGTATTCGCCGGCGACGATCCGTTTGAGATCGCGCGCCGGTGGCTTTCGGAGGCCGAGAAACAGGAACCGAACGATGCGAACGCCATTGCCCTGGCGACCGTCGATAGTGATGGCTTGCCCAATGTCCGCATGGTTCTTCTGAAAGAAATCGAAGACGCCGCATTCGTGTTCTACACAAACTACGAAAGCGCCAAGGGACGCGAACTGGCTGACTGCCCCCGGGCGGCATTTGTCCTGCACTGGAAATCGCTCGGCCGACAGATCCGTGTGCGCGGCGCAGTTGAGAAAGAAGATGGCCCTCAGGCGGACGCTTATTACGCTAGCCGCGGTCTGCAAAGCCGCCTGGGCGCCTGGGCATCGCAGCAGTCCCGTCCGCTAGCGTCGCGCGGCGCATTGATGGCCGAGGTTGCGCGCGTCACGGCCATGAAAGGCACGGCACCGACCCGCCCGCCCCATTGGGGCGGCTTCAGAATTTATCCGGTTGAGATTGAGTTTTGGGCCGATGGTGCGCATCGTCTTCACGACCGATTCCAATGGCGGAAGACAGCAACACAATGGGAAATTCAGAGGCTGAACCCTTGACGGCGATACTTGGCCTATTCGATCTCGCGAATTTCCGTTAGCGTAACACTTTCTCTTTGCAAGCGGATTTCCGTCTGTCACAAGAGGCAAATGAAGCAAAAAACGCGCGAAAGACGTGTTAAATGAACGATACGAACGAGGAGCTTAAGGTCGTCCACGGACGCGTGAAGTGGTTCGATCCTGGCAAGGGTTTTGGCTTTGTCGTGGCTGACACGGGCGGGCCGGATATCCTTTTGCATGCCAATGTGCTCCGCAACTATGGACAAAGCTCGGTCGCCGATGGCGCTGGCATAGAAGCGACTGTGCAGCAAACCCAACGGGGTATGCAGGCGGTCGAAGTGCTCAGGATCGACCCGCCCGAGACCGAAGGTGAAGAGCCGGCGCGCCCTGTGCAGCTGGACAATCCCGATCTGCCTTTAGAGCCCGCCCGGGTGAAATGGTTCGATAAAAACAAGGGCTTCGGCTTTGCCAATGCCTTTGGCCGGCCCGAGGACATTTTCATTCACATCGAGGTCTTGCGGCGGTCGGGTTTTGCGGATCTTCAGCCGGGCGAGGCTGTAGCGCTTCGGGCGATCGAAAGCGAACGCGGCCGGATGGCGACCTTTGTGTCTTCGTGGGAATTTGCGCTTCAGCCCCGAGACTGATGACCCGCATTGTTGCGCTTGCATCACTGTTTCTGATTTTCGGCCCTTGGCTTGCCTTCGCCCAAGGCCAGTCCGATTGCAGCCCCGATTCCGTCCACTTTCGGACCGAAGGAAACAATGCCCGCTTTGGCGTGGAAATTGTTGACACTCCAGAGGAACGCAGCCGGGGTCTGATGTTCCGTGAAAATCTGCCGCAGAGTATGGGCATGCTGTTCATATACGAACACCCACAAACGGTTGCGTTCTGGATGCGCAATACGCTCATCCCGCTTGACATGATTTTCATGGATGACCGTGGGGTGGTGCAGCGTGTGCATGAAAATGCCGAGCCGCTGGACGAGACGGCGATCCCCGGCGGGCAGGGCATCCAGTATGTCCTAGAGGTGAACGGCGGTCTCGCGCGGGCCCTTGGAATTGGGCCCGGCGCGGAAATGCGGCATCCAGCGTTGGGTGTTGAAGCCGCCTGGCCCTGCGGCGACTAAATGGGCTTTCAATTAGCCGTCGACTGCCCTAGGAAGCGCGCTGTCGGGGCGTAGCGCAGCCTGGTAGCGCGACGGTTTTGGGTACCGTAGGTCGTGAGTTCGAATCTCGCCGCCCCGACCAGCACCCGTGTGGTTTTGAGCGTCGGCAAATCAAAATCTGCCAACGCTCTTTTTCGGCTCCGCCCGCCTAGTACAGATCCACCCGGAACGTTGACTGGGCCCAGTATGCGGACGCCAGACTGATCAGCGTCTCAACGGGTTCGCGCGTCGCGGTCTCGGGATTGACCCCCAGGACGCGGCTGAGTTCGGCCCGGGCGGTTGCGTCAAACGGCGCATCCTCTGAGATGTCCGCGCCCATCTCGGACAAGAGCCGAACCATCCCGCCCTGAAGCGCATCCGGCGGAAACTTTGTCAAAAGTTCCCGAGACTTGGCCGCCGAAGCTTGTGACGACAGCGCCGCTGACTTTGCGCCCAGAACGGCCGCGTCGAGCAGGTCATACCCTTCGACACCTTCGGCCGCGATCATGAAGGCCGCAGTGCCCCCGGACAGTGCATCGCCGCGTTCAAGCCCGACCGAGAACCATTCGACCGCTTTGGCGGCATCGCGTCCGACCGGCGTCTGGCCTTCGCGGTACATCCGCCCCAGATTGCCCGGCGCATTCGGATGGCCACCCTCGGCGGCCTTCGTGAACTGCGTGAAGGCCTCGTACAAATCGACTTCCGTTCCGCCAAGTCCGCGCAGATGCACGAGGCCCATGTTGTTGAAGCCGTAGATGTCTTCGCGGCTTGCGCTTTCGCGAAGGTACCGCAATCCCCGTTCCGGATCATAGTAGGGGCTGTTTTCGTCCAGGTAGAAGTAGCCCAGTTCATTCATCGCGAAGGTATGGCCGACCTCAAGCGAGCGCATCATCAGGTCGTAGCCTTCGGTCTCGATATCCCGGTTCTCGCCGAACTTCATGAACTGCCGCCCGAGCGAGTAATAGGCATAGGGGTCGCCCGCATCGACACCGCGCGCAAACATCTCAAGCACGTCGGTATCTGCGATAGGATTCACCTTGCCGCCGGTTTCCCGGGCCTCGTTCAGCTTCGCATTGCCAAGCGCATTCCACGCCCGGGCATGGCCCAGAACGCGCGCGGTTTCATAGGCGTCTCGCGCGGCATCAAACTGGCGAAGTGCGGTATGGGCGCGGCCGAGCTGATAGTGAAAACGGCCCACCTCGGGTTCATCCGCAATCGCCTGCTGGCAGGCCAGCAGGGCGGCTTCCGGCTCGATCTCGTTTGCATAGCGCGTGATGCCGATACCGTCGGGGTCCAGATGGTCGCCTGCGTGAAAATCGCAGGCATTCGGTGTCAGTTGCAGGGCCACCTGACGGGACACACCGCCCAGGTTGAACGACATGCTGTCGATCAGCGCGCCACGCTCTAGATCGGCGGCCCGCACTTGGACCGATCCCGTTTCAAGCTTGAGCCGGCCCAGATCCGCACCGCTGATGCTGTTGTTGGAAGCACTGCGGCGAAATCCATTCGATTCCGACAGTACCAGGCGGCCGATGGCCGGGCTCTCTTCGATTTCCACCACGTCACTGTCGCTGAGTCGCAGCGCATCCTTAAGGGCCGCGCCAATGTCGACGATATTGGCCAGGGGCGCCTCTAAAACGGTGGTTGTCTCAAAGATCTCAATGCTGCGACCTTCGCCGCCGCTAACCGATTTCAGATCGCGCAGGGCGCTGGCGACCGCAATGCTTGCCGGTTCGGCAAAACCGCGCGACGCACCGACATCGGCTGCAGCATCGGACACTTCGCGCTGGCTCAGCGCTGTCAGACCGAAACTCGCGGGCTCGACCAGCGTCGAGCTGTCCCAGGGCACCTGGCGCCCCTTGGTTGTCTCAAAGACGGCGCGCCGCACCTTTTCGAATACCTGGGTGATCGGTGCTTCGGGCGTGCTTCCAGCGACCTGCAGCAGCGCCTCGGTAAAGGGGCTGTTTTCGCCTTGTCCATCGTAAGCCACCGACCCGGGCGAGGTTGAAAAGATCAGGCTCGAATTGAGCGGCGCGGCCTGCGAGGCGAACCCGGTCCGGGTTTCCCGCAGCTCGTTGCCGATCTGCGTCACGGCCGATTTTCCGGCGAAAGGATTGTCGCGGCAGCTGTCAAGCATGACCACCTGCAACCGCGCCCGCGATCCGATGATACCGACAAGGCTGCCAAGCGAGACGGCCTCGAACGGAACATCATAGACCGAATCCATATCCGCATCGACGGGCACCAGATAGTTCTCGGCCCCGATCTGAAATCCGTGGCCAGCGAAAAAGACGGCAACCTCGGTGTTGCGGTCGATATCGAACAGGGCCTGGCGCAGGATGTCTTCGAAACCGTGCTTGGTGATATCGGTCTGGAAGTTGACCGAATAGCCCTGTTTTTCAAGGAAACCGGCCATAGCGCGGGCATCTGCCACCGCGTTCCTGAGCCGGGGAATATTTTCGTAGCCCCCGTTTCCGATCACGATCGCATAGCGCCGTGTTGTCTGGGCATCGAGTGGAAAGCTCTGGCTTCTGTCCGGATCGGAAGAGCCGCGGATAAGCGCTTCGACCGCCCAGGAATGCTGGGCTTCGGCCCGAGGCGCGACCAGCGCTGACGACAGCAGAAGCGCTGCCGCCAGGGCGCGTGCGGTGCTGGGCGTTTTCATCAGCCCGACCAGCCGCCGCCGCCACCGCCACCGCCGCTGTCACTTCCGCCGCCACCGCCGCCACCGCCGCCGTCGTCATCGCCGCCCTGGAAGTCGCCAAAGCTGCCGCCTTCTAGCGTATCGATGGTGTTGGCCGGCAGGATGGTGGCGGCCGGTGCACCGGCAGTCGTGCCCGCGGTCGTTGTCGCGGCTGCCGCCGGGGCCGCCGAGGCTGTCGGTCGGCCAAGCGACTGGGTTTGGCTGGGCGCAGCCGCCGCCGTTTGCGTCTCAGCTGTCGCGGCACCTTCGTCAAACAAGGCATTGCCGGTAAATGGATTGTAAAGCTGTGGCATCTCCATCTGGGCGCAGCCGCTCGCTCCGCTCAGCACAATGGCCGCAACGACAGTTGTAATTTTCTTTGACATGATTTTCCCCTTCATGTGACTTATCTCGCTTGCCCCAACGTCACCGGTCAACACGTAAAATTGCCGCCTTCGCCGGGGTGTTTCCTGATCAGTCGGTCAGGCCTCCGGCCTCTTTGATCCGTTTGATCAGGTCCAGCGTCTTGCGCGGGTCGGCCCGGTAGGCGTCTTGCACAAGAACGTTGTCAGCCAGTCCGGCCGGCAGATCTTCGATGGCGCCGCCGCCCATTCCGCGTGTGATTTCTTCGCCTTCGGCGATGTCCTGAAGCGCCGCACAGTAGCGTTCGGCCAGAACTGAACTGGAAATCCCTAGTTGCTGACAATCGGGGTTCGCCGCCTGACCCTGGGCCGAGCCCGAGAACCAGACGTGACAAGCCAAGATCACGCAAGTCTTTGTCACTGTTCGCATAAAACTAACTCCTCGCGACACTGTCTTACCCCTCCTTGTCGGCTCTAAAGTCCGGCCCGATCTACTGCGCCGTCCTTTGCAAAGCGCCGAGCCAACTCGTGTCGCTATCGGTAATAGACCACAAAACCACCGCTCTGTCCGCTTTCGTATGAAATGCGTAACGTCCCTGGTCGGGTCGGCCTGCGGCCCACGCGCGCGTTATGCCAGTTGACGAAACCGGCATTTCGGGATGATCTCGGACCGTGGGGATATGAACAACGCCGACGCACAGTTGAACACCGTAGAGCCGACGCCCGACAGGATGCGGCGGGCTTTTGCAATGGTCGAGGCATCCCTGCGTTCCGAGAACTGGTTTCTTGAGACAGTCCGCAATGAGCTGACGCGCGCGGCGCCGCTTGCAAGCTACCCGACGGTGTCGGGCACCAACGGCCATGACTATCTGTTGCACATCACGCAGTTTCTTTTCTTCCTGCGCGCGCTGGACTGTACCGACGCCGAACAGATCTCGGCCTTTATCGACGCCCACAACGCCAAGATCGAAGCCGATCTGTCCGATGAGGGCTTTGCCAAAAGCCGCCGGGAATTCCAGAAGGCGATTTTTAGCGAAAGCCGGCAGGCCAAGGTTGTCGACACGATCCGCGCCGTCGGGCGACCAGTGTTCGCGATCTATGACTACGGTCATCTGCTGATCGATGACATGTCCCCCAAGACCACGGAAAAGCTGATCGAGGATCTGCGCTTTGGCAAATTGCTGGTTCGCCAGACCGACCCACGGATCGATGCCGATCCCAAGCGGGTCCTGATCGACTCGACCGGTTTTCTCGAAGAAACCTACATGACCTCATTGCTGATGCAGCGGCGCATGATCGCCGAGGATCTGGCGGACGGCGCCGCACCGTGATGCCGTCTCGGCAGCTTGACGCAAGGTCCCGTTAGGGGTTCGCAGGCGCCGGTGGTAACGACCAGTCTGACCGCTGTGACCAATACGGGAGGGAATGGTTTCATGACCGGCAAGGCGAACTTTGATTTCAGTTACAAGAATGTTCTGGTCTTCGGCGGGACGAGCGGGATCAATTTGGGAATTGCAACGGGGTTTCGCCGCGCCGGTGCCGCTGTCGCGGTAACGGGCCGGAACGCCGAAAAGGCCGGTGCCGCCGCAGAGACCTTGATGGCCACAGAGGTTCTGGCCGGTCGGGGTGCGCCTGCACGTGCCTATACTGGAGATGTCCGCGACCTGGCGGCCGTCGAGGCCATTTTCGAACAGCATGCGGCCGAGGTGGGGCCCGTGGATGTTCTGGTTTCGGGCGCGGCCGGCAACTTTCCCGCGCTGGCCAATTCAATGAGTTCCAACGGTTTCAAGGCGGTTGTCGACATCGATCTTTTGGGCACATTTCACGTCGTGCGCACCGGCTACGAACATCTGCGAAAGCCCGGCGCAAATGTCATCTCTATCTCAGCCCCCCAGGCCGAGGTCGCCATGGCCATGCAGGCCCATGTCTGTGCCGCCAAGGCCGGCGTCGACATGCTGACGCGAACGCTTGCCATCGAATGGGGCGCGGCGGGTGTGCGGGTGAATTCAGTCATACCGGGTCCAATTGACGGCACCGAGGGAATGGCCCGGCTGGCCCCAAGCGAGGACATGCGAAAGGCGGTCAACAGATCCGTGCCGATGCGGCGCATGGGCACGCCCGATGATGTGGCCCAGGTCTGCATGTTTCTGGCTTCCGACGCGGCTGCCTATGTCTCGGGTGCGATCCTGCCGGCCGATGGCGGCTGGCTGGCCGCGGGGGCGCGTCTGGGTTTTGGCGGCATGTAGCCAGCGGGGCTGACCCGCCCGAAACCCCGGACCTGGTGCCTTAACTTGCTGCGGCTCTTTGCAGGGACATTGGGGAAGATCCAGCTTAGGTGCCTCGTGGTTGCTAGCATTTGCTTGCGGTGGGTCCATGGCTAACCATCGTGCTTCAGAGACGGCGGAAATCTCGGATGATCTGTCGCAATAGGATCTGGCCACTGCGATAAGGGATGCAAATGCCGAGCCCGCGATCATCAAGCTCGATCTGCTTTCGAACCAGAACATCCATTCGTTTGCGTTGCCCCAGGAAAAGATCACCAACCGCCCGTTGATCCCGGACAAGCAAAGTCTTTCGCCTAACCGGACGGGTCGCCACGGGCCGTGTCCGATGCCCTGGTCTCACGCGGCGTCCCGGTCAGCCTTCCGTTCAGCCATACAGGCACCGTTTCCAGACGAAGACGGTGCGCGCTTCTGGTTGCCGTCCCAACGCCCGAGCGCCGCAACCGGCGCCAACATCACGCTCGACGACTTGCTTGCGGCCTGCAGGACCTACCGCGAGATCAACATCACGCCTGCATGCCTGGGCGATGCTCTGCAACCGAACTTGCGGGCATGGCTGTCCGAGGTGCTCGATTTCTTTGCACCGCTCGAAGCAAGAGGCGCCAACGGGCCCGCATTTCAGATGGCAAAAGCAACGCGGGAAGACTGTGCAAGTGCGGTGGGCTATCGGCGCGATGCGGCCCGCAGAGCGGAGTATGCGCAGAAGTCCATCTGCAACTCGGCCCGCATGCGCGGGGCGCTGAACGCGTCACAGGCACCCGACAGCCACACTAAGAGGTTCGCCACACGATATATTGTGGTCCGAATGGCGCTGCCATGCGCAGGACGCAATTCAAGCCTCGTCGCTGATTTGCGTCTTTGCCTTGGCCGGCGCGCACGACGCATGACTGCAGCCTTGCCTGCCAAGCACGCAATATATAGGCGAAAATACGCCTAGGCAGGAAAATGTTGTTAGGCTTGTGGATTAGCGCTGCGTCGACAGTTGAATCACCCAGTTCTGGCCGATGCGGAATCGGAACCGGCGTCAACCCAAAAAACTGTCACAAAAGCGAAATTTTTTGATTGACCGTCTATGGGTCTCTACGCCAATTTGTATTGGCTGATCGACCAAACCACAATATGTTGTGGGTGGGTCGCAGGAGGGCTTCTTAAACCGGACACGCTGCATCCCCAGCCGCAGCAGGTCACGCACGGTTTGTGACCTGTGCGGTCTTTGAGGTCGTGCCTCGCACCCGGGTCGGTCGGCACGAAAAAAATCAGCGCGGCGCCGACCGTGCACGGACGACCAAATTATATCGGGGCAGATATGAAAATTGACCGCAGATTTACCCGTGCGCGCACGGATGCTTACGAAGACGTTGCGTTCACGACCACCACGTCCGAGATCCGTAATCCGGACGGCACCATTGTGTTCAAACTCGAGGCAATCGAGGTGCCCGAGGCGTGGAGCCAGGTCGCCAGCGACGTGATCGCGCAGAAGTACTTTCGCAAGGCCGGCGTTCCGGCGCGTGTAAGACAGGTGCGCGAGAAGGGCATTCCGTCGTTCCTTTGGCGGTCCGTTCCCGATGAGGATGCGCTGGCCGAACTTCCCGAAGACGAACGCTTTGGCGGCGAGACCAGCGCGCGTCAGGTCTTTGACCGGCTCGCCGGCGCCTGGGCCTATTGGGGCTGGAAAGGCGGCTACTTCTCAACCGAAGAAGACGCCCAGGCATATTTCGACGAGATGCGTTTTATGCTGGCCACCCAGCGCGCCGCACCCAACAGCCCCCAGTGGTTCAACACCGGCCTGCATTGGGCTTACGGCATCGACGGGCCAAGCCAGGGCCACCACTATGTCGACTACAAGACCGGCAAGCTGACGAAATCCAAATCGGCCTACGAACACCCGCAGCCGCACGCCTGTTTCATCCAATCGGTGGCTGACGATCTGGTGAATGACGGCGGCATTATGGACCTGTGGGTGCGCGAAGCGCGGCTCTTCAAATACGGCTCCGGCACTGGCACGAATTTCTCGTCCTTGCGCGGCGAAGGTGAAAGCCTGTCCGGCGGCGGCAAATCCTCCGGCTTGATGGGCTTTCTCAAGATCGGCGACCGCGCAGCCGGCGCGATCAAGTCGGGCGGCACAACGCGCCGCGCGGCAAAGATGGTCATTTGTGACGCCGACCATCCCGATATCGAAGACTTCATCAACTGGAAGGTCATCGAAGAGCAGAAGGTCGCTTCGATCGTTGCCGGATCGAAAATGCACGAAGAGAAGCTGAACCAGATCTTCGCGGCGATCGGTGCGTGGGACGGTGCCGAAGACGATGCCTACGATCCGACCAAAAACAACAGCTTGAAGGTTGCAGTTCGCGCTGCGAAGAAGGTGTCGATCCCCGAAACCTATATCAAGCGTGTCCTGGATTATGCCCGCCAGGGTCACACCTCGATTGAGTTCCCGACCTACAACACCGATTGGGATTCCGAGGCCTACAGCAGCGTCTCGGGCCAAAACTCGAACAACTCGGTTCGGGTCACCGACGCCTTTCTGAAGGCGGTCGCCGAAGACGGGGATTGGGAGCTGATTAACCGCAAAAGCGGCACTGTCTCAAAGACCCTGAAAGCGCGCGAGCTATGGGACCAGATCGGCCACGCCGCCTGGGCCTGTGCGGACCCAGGCATTCAGTTCCACGATACCGTAAACGCTTGGCACACCTGTCCCGAGGACGGCGCCATTCGCGGATCGAACCCGTGCTCTGAGTACATGTTCCTAGACGATACCGCCTGCAATCTGGCATCGCTGAACCTGCTGACGTTCCTGCAGGACGGGATTTTCCAGTCCGATGACTATGTCCACGCCACGCGGCTCTGGACGCTGACGCTGGAAATCAGCGTTCTGATGGCGCAGTTCCCGTCCAAGGAAATCGCCCAGCTGTCCTATGAATTCCGGACGTTGGGTCTTGGCTATGCCAACATCGGCGGCCTTCTGATGAACATGGGATATTCCTACGACTCAGATGAGGGTAGGGCGCTTTGCGGTGCCCTGACCGCGATCATGACGGGCGTTTCCTATGCCACATCGGCCGAAGTTGCTGGTGAGGTGGGGCCGTTCCCGGGCTATGCCCGCAACGCCGAACACATGCTGCGCGTCATGCGCAATCACCGCAATGCCGCCCAGGGCAACACCGACGGGTACGAGGATCTGGCGGTCAAGCCTGTCGCGCTCGACCATGAAAACTGCCCCGATAGCAATCTCATCGAACTGGCCAAATCGGCCTGGGACGAAGCGCTGCGTCTGGGTGAAAAGCATGGTTACCGCAATGCCCAGGCTACAGTCATCGCACCCACCGGCACCATCGGCCTCGTGATGGACTGTGACACCACCGGGATCGAGCCCGATTTCGCCCTGGTCAAGTTCAAGAAACTGGCGGGCGGCGGCTATTTCAAGATCATCAACCGTTCCGTGCCCGCGGCGCTTGAGGCGCTCGGATACCACAGTAGCCAGATTGAAGAGATCGTCTCTTACGCCGTGGGGCACGGAACCCTGGGCAATGCGGGCGGCATCAATCACACGGCGCTGATCGGCCATGGCTTCGGCAAGGCCGAGATCGATAAGATCGAAGCCGCGCTGCCCAGCGCATTCGACATCCGGTTCGTTTTCAACCAGTGGACGCTGGGCGAAGAATTCTGCAGCCGGGTGCTTGGAATTCCGGGCGAAAAGCTGAACGATCCCACGTTCGACATGCTGCGGCACCTGGGCTTTTCCAAGGCCGACATCGAAACCGCCAATGACCATGTGTGCGGGACGATGACGTTGGAAGGGGCGCCGCATCTTGATCCGCGCCACTATCCGGTCTTCGACTGTGCCAATCCCTGCGGGAAAAAGGGCAAGCGTTTTCTGTCGGTCGACAGCCACATCCGCATGATGGCGGCGGCGCAAAGCTTCATCTCGGGTGCGATCTCGAAAACGATCAACATGCCGAATGATGCCACCATCGAAGACTGCCAGCGCGCGTATGAACTCAGTTGGTCACTCGGCACCAAGGCCAACGCGCTCTACCGGGATGGCTCAAAGCTTAGCCAGCCGCTTGCGGCAAGCCTCGTCGAAGACGACGAAGAGGCGCTGGAGACGCTGGAAAGCGGAAGCCTTCAGGAAAAGGCCACGGTCATCGCCGAGAAGATCGTCGAAAAGGTCGTGGTCAAAGAGGTGATCCGCGAACACGACCGGAACAAGATGCCCGAACGCCGCCGGGGCTATACCCAGAAGGCGGTCGTGGGCGGCCACAAGGTCTATCTTCGCACCGGCGAGTATGAAGACGGCAGCCTGGGCGAAATCTTTATCGACATGCACAAGGAAGGCGCGGGCTTCCGGGCGATGATGAACAATTTCGCCATCGCGGTGTCCGTCGGACTTCAGTATGGCGTGCCGCTCGATGAGTTTGTCGAGGCTTTCACATTCACCCGGTTCGAACCGGCGGGGATGGTGCAGGGCAACGATTCCATCAAGAACGCGACCTCGATCCTCGACTACATCTTCCGCGAGCTGGCGGTCAGCTATCTCGATCGGACCGATCTGGCCCATGTGAAGCCCGAAGGGCCCACGTTCGACGATCTGGGCCGGGGCGAAGAGGAAGGCAAACGGAACTTCCGCGAAGTGCCGGACAGCCAGGGCGGATCCGCCTATGAGGTGCTGAAAAAGGTGGCCTCTAACGGATACACCCGGCGCCGGGTGCCTCAGGAACTGGTGGTGCTGCAGGGCGGAGCCACGGCAACGGTGGCGTTGGACCCCGCCGCCGGTCTGGCCCCAGCCGCAGAAACGCTGGTTCCGGGAACCGCGACATCGACCGCTGCTGCCACAGGGGCAGTCGATGCGCGGACCAAGGCCAAGATGCAGGGCTACGAAGGAGACCCTTGCGGCGAATGCGGAAACTATACGCTGGTGCGCAACGGCACCTGCATGAAGTGCAACACCTGCGGCGCCACGAGCGGCTGCAGTTGAACGCAATGGTTGGCAGCTGGCAAGCCGACGAAGTTGGAGCGGGGCGTCTGCGCCCTGGTCCGGAGCGGTCGGACTCCGCAGATTGCTGCGCAATCCGCTCTATCCGACACCGTGGATTTCCTTCGGGGAATCCGCTGGGGCGAGTGCGCTCGCCCTGAACGCACCTCAGGCCGCAGGCAGAAACCGGGCGGTATAAACGATGAGCCTGAGTGGCGAAACTCAGAAGGGGGCCTCGGCCCCCTCTTTTCTTGGCAATTTGGGCGACGCTCTAGCCGCGCTCGCCGGGCGACAGTTCCTCGTCGGTGATTTCCCAGCCCAGGCCGCCGCCTTCGGCGGTGACGCAGCGCAAAAGCCGGTTCTGTGTCGCGTCGGGCCCCTGCCGCCGGTAGGGGATATCGATCAAGAGCAGCGCATTGGGCGAATAGGCCAGCCCGCCATAATAGCAGAACGCGGATGCCGCACCCTCGGGGATCGGGCTCGCGGAAAGAAGGCCATCGGTCTGCGCCAGGCCCGTGCCCGACATGGTCAAAGACGTCACGACGGACAGTAACAGGGCGCGCATATGCATAGGGCACTCCTTTTCGCGGAATTTCCGTCACGCTAGCCAAAGTCACCTGACCGCTCAAGCGGACCGCCAGCGCCCCTGAGCGGCGCCAATCTGCCCAAAACCGGGGGTTTTGGCGCCCTGGGTCCGGCGTTGGTGGGCTGCGCGGGGCGGCCCGCAGCACGGGAATCACGGCGTGGCCGATTCCCAATTGCGCCGCTTCAGGGACGGGCCGCCGTTTCCGAAGGCGCCCGGGGCGGCGGCAAAAGGGCCCGCGCTCCGGCAACGTTTGGCCGGTTTTGCCCCGCGCCGCCGGTCATAGTTTGCCGTCGGCAAGCGCCGGCGCGGCGGCCACGGCGGTTTGAGCAAGGGTTTGCGGGAATGCCCGGCTGTCAGATTTTGCGCCGTCACCTAAGCCGCGGCTGTGGTCTGGTCAGCCTGTGGGGCAGCCTCGCCCCACCACCCAACAACGGAGAGTGATATGAAAAACGTACTCGCACTTCTTCCCATTCTGACAATCGCCGGCACCGCGGCCTTCGCCGCGGACCTCGACGCCGACGGCGACGGAATGGTCACCTATGAGGAGATTCTTGCCGCATATCCTGAGGTCTCGGAAGAAACCTTCACCACGGCCGATGCGGATGGAGACGGTATGCTCAGCGCATCAGAGGTCGCGGCGGCGGCAGATGCCGGACTGATCCCCGCACAGGGTTAGCGGTAAGTCGGGGCCTCGGCGCGGCAGGCGCCGGGGCCCTATTCGGCGCCCCGTGACAGGGCGGCAACGCCAGTCCGCGCCACCTCGACCAGACCCAATGGCCGCATCAGATCGGCAAAAGCGTCGATCTTTTCAGGCGTTCCGGTCAGCTCGAACACAAAGCTGTTCAAGGTGGAATCGACCGCATTGGCGCGAAAGATATCGGCCAGACGCAGGGCCTCGACCCGTTTCTCGCCTTCACCCGCAACCTTGATCAGCGCCAGTTCGCGTTCGACCGATCCGCCTTCGACGGTCAGGTCATGGACTTCGTGCACTGGCACGATCCGACCTAGCTGGGCCTTGATCTGTTCGATCACCTGGGGCGTGCCCGTGGTCACGACGGTGATCCGGCTCAGCCGTCCGGCATGGTCGACCTCGGCCACCGTCAGGCTTTCGATGTTGTAGCCGCGCCCGGAAAACAGCCCGATCACACGGGCCAGTACGCCCGCCTCATTGTCGACGATCACCGCAAGCGTGTGTCGTTCCTGCAGATCCGAGAATGTCGAACGCAGATCGTAGGCCGAATGCTTCGACGTGCCTTTCTTTATCTTCAGAGCGGACATGGGCGTTCCGTTTTTTCAAAATTGTGTCGGCTTCTTAGCCGGTCGGATGATGTTTGGCCATCGCCTATCGGACGTGCTTGACGGGGCGCATTTGTACGTCGACCATGCCGGGCAACGCCAGCGGCACAAGGTCGGCCCATTGTCAGCACCCAGCAAGTCCTCAGCCTTGCCACAGCCGGGCCGTTTGCCCGGACGGCCGTGGGTGCGAACCTGCCCTTACTGCGAGGATGAAATCGACGCGGTGCGGGCCGCGCACCCGAGCCATTGCGATGCACCGGCCTGCAGGCAGAGCCACGCGGCCATGGTCGCCAAGCGCCGCCTTGAGGCAGAAGAAGCGGAAAAGGAACGGCTGCGGAACAGCGTGCGCGACTTGGTGCAGGATCAGCTTGACGCGGTGGACGCCGCAGATCTCAAGATCGCGCTGGTGCCGTTTCAGGCCGAACCTCTCAGACCCCTGCCTGCGTACCGTCGTGAGATGTTCACCGCGTTCCTCGACGAGGCGCTTGAGATGGCGTTTCAGTCCTGGCCGCCGGAAAAGGATTTGGCACCCTGGGACAACAAGCCCGCGGACGAGCCCGCGATCGTCGATGCGGCCTGCGGAACGTGCCGCGGCAAATGCTGTCGTTTCGGGGCCAATTCACACGCCTTTCTGTCGGCAGAGTTTTTTCAGTTCCTGCACCTGAATGATCCGACCCTGACCGCCGACACCCTGACGGAATATTACCTGTCGCACATCCCCGACCAGTCGGTCGATGGATCCTGCGTGTTTCATGGACCCATGGGCTGCACGCTGGACCGGGACATGCGGTCGGACGTCTGCAATGATTTCATCTGCACGGCGCTGGCCGAACTTTCGGCCGGCTGGGTTGGCGGGGAACCGGCGGTTCTGGTGGGTGAGGCGCGGGGTAAGGCCGGCGCTATGACCTCGATAGACCGGGACGGACAGACGCGCGCCATCGATAAGCTGGGTGAGTTAGGCCGGCCTTCCGACGCCTAAATCGCCCGCGACCGGATCAGGCTTATCCGGCCTTCAGCCGCGGCGGCTTCACACCCTTCTTCAGACACTTCCTGTCATAGGCCGGGTGCCAGTGCCCGAACTTTCCGAGGTCCCGCTGCTGGTGCTGAAGCATCTCGACGAACGCCGCCCGCTGATCGTTATTTTTTAATGATTTGAAAAGCTTCTTCTGCGGCTTTGTCATCGAGCAGGCGATGCAATGACCGGCGCGACGGTACTTGCAGACGTCGATGCAGGGGCTTGGTATTTTCTTAAGCTTGGTCATCCGGCCTGGCAAACGTGCCGCTGTTCGCATGCGGTTCGGGCGATGGGTGCCATCTGGCGGCGGGCGGCGCAAGCGCCTGCCGAAAGATCGGCGCCTAATGTCGCAGCCGGACCGGCTGACCGGTTTCCATGGACTGGGCTGCGGCATCGGCCAGCCGCTGCGCTTTCAGGCCATCATCGATGGTCGATGCCATCGCCGTCCCCTGCTGCAGCGCCCCGACGAAATGGGCCATTTCCGCCAGATAGGCCGCCTCATACCGCTCCAGGAAGAAATGCATGGTCGGCGCACCGCGAAATCCGGTGTCCCCGGCGTGCTCGACCAGATCGGCGCGCATGTTGTCGGCGCGCAGCATGCCGGTCTCTCCGTGCACCTCGATGCGCTGATCATAGCCGTAGCTTGCCCGGCGCGAGTTGTTGATCATGCAGATCTGTCCCGATGCCGTGCGCAGCGTCACCGCCGCCGTGTCAATGTCGCCCGCCGCGGCAATCGCCGGGTCGACCAGGCACGATCCGGTGGCAAACACCTCTTGCGGTTCCTCCGGCAACAGAAAGCGGGCCATGTCCAGATCATGGATCATCATGTCCCGAAACAGGCCGCCCGACTGTTTAATATAGGAAATCGGCGGCGGGCTCGGGTCGCGCGAGGTCAGGATCACCAACTCCGGGCGGCCTATCGCACCGCCCCGCAACTGGCGCTCCAGACTGGCGAAATGTGGATCGAACCGACGCTGAAACGCACAAAGGAACGGAACTCCGGCCGCCTCGACCGCCCGTTTGCAGGCCGCGGCGCGGTCTGAGGCCAGATCGACCGGCTTTTCGCAGAAGATCGCCTTGCCCGCTGCCGCGGCGGCGTGGATCAGATCAAAATGGGTGGTCGTGGGCGTGCCGATGATGACGGCGTCGATGTCGGCGCTTCCGATCACCGCCTCGGTCGGGCGGGCGTCGGCGCCGTAGGTTCCGGCCAAGGTTTCGGCGGCGGCCGGGACAGCGTCGGACACTGCCACGAGCTGGGCATCGGGCAGCCGGTCGATGCTGCGGGCGTGGACCTGCCCGATCCTGCCGCATCCCAAAAGTCCGAACCGTACCATCACGCCGTCTCCCGCACCGGGCCCAGGGCGCGCAGGACCGACCGCGCCGCCGCTTCAATCGGGCGCTCGACCTCGGCCATGATCTGGACCCGGTCAAAGCGCGCGCCGTCGGCGGCAATGGCGGCCCTAAGGGCGCTGCCAAAGGCCATGCGCAACTCGGTCCCGATGTTGAACTTGCAGATCTTCGATGTTCGCGCCAGCGTCTGGCGCTGCAAGACCGGCACGCCCGATCCCCCATGTATGACAAGCGGAACCGACGTTTCGGCTTCGATTTCGCGAATGCGCCCTTCGTCCAGCCCGCCTTCCTTGTTTTCCTGCAAGTGCACGTTGCCGACCGAGATCGCCATGGCGTCCACGCCCGAATCCCGCGCAAAGACCGCCGCCTCTTCGGGATCGGTCCCCTCAGAGCTTTCGCCCGTGGCATAGCCCACAAAGCCGATCTCGCCTTCACAGGATATTCCGGCGGAATGGGCCATCTCGGCTATGGCGGCCGTCTTGTCGATATTCTCAGCCAGGGGCAAACGCGAGCCGTCGAACATCAGCGAGGTAAAGCCGGCGTCCAGCGCCTCTTTGCATTCCTTGAAGGTATAGCCGTGGTCCAGATGCGCGACCACGGGAACAGAGACGTTGTCGGCCAGTTGGCGGAACATTTTGCCCAGAACGGGCAGGGGCGTGTGCGCCCGGCAAGAGGGACCGGCCTGAAGGATGACGGGCAGCGCCTCGGCCTCGGCCGCGCGCGCATAGGCACGCATGTCTTCCCAGCCCAGGCAGACCAGCCCGCCCACGGCATATCCGCCCGCCAAGGCGGGCTGCAGCACATCGCGAAGCGTCGCCAGGGTCATTTGAACTTGGCGACCATGTCCAGAATGCCCGGGATCGTGTGCAGTTGTTCGGCATGCACGGGCTGAAAGTACTGTACCAGACTGCGCTGCGACAGCCCGCCAAGGATGGTGAAATAGTACATCTCATAGCCCGGCATCACGGCGCAGGGGTGATAGCCGCTGTCCAGACAGATGGTCGAGCCGTCCACCAGATGGTAGGCCTCGCCCACCGTCTGACCCTCGCGCTGCAGAAGCTGGACGCCCATGCCATAGTTGGGACGGAAGCGGAAATTGTAGGTTTCGTCATGGCGCGTCTCATCGGGCAGGCGGTCGGTGTCATGCTTGTGGCTGGGAAAGCCCGACCAGCCGCCCTGACCGACGGTGTAAAGCTCGCTTACCAGCAGCCTGCCGACCTTGCCGTGCTGCTTTTGACCCAGGATGTGTTTGATCTTGCGGTGAGTTTTCGTCTCGTCCGAGCCGTATTGCACGATATCGAGTTCGTCGGCGCGCACCGCAAAAGGCTCCAGCACCTCGTCATACTTCGCCCCGGCGATAAAGACCTCGGTCGCATCGGACACGCAGGTGAAGCTGGCCGACATACCTGTCGGGACGTAAACGCCCTCGGGATCGCCGTCCCAGACATCGACGCCCCGGCCCCCCAAAGCGGTCACGTTCAGTGCGCCGACCGCCACATCGACACTGCCCGTTGCCGGCACAATGCAGGTTTCATAACCCGGTACCGCATACTCAAAGCTCTCGCCCCGCTGCAATTTGACGATGTTGAAGAAATTTAAGGGAACCGTCGGATTTTCTGCGCCCACAATCGGTTCATTCTTGTTGTCATACGGGGGTATATGCATCGTTCTTAATCCTCTCAGGCCGCGGTTGGGCCGGCGTGGTCTTGCAGGAATGTCTCCAGGCGTTTGCTGTCGGGCATGGCGGGGGCGCACCCGGGCGCCGAGACCGTGATCGCGGCGCAGGCGGATCCGCGCAGCACTGCGGCGCGTAGGTCATGCCCCGCGGCCAGCGACGCCATCAGACCGGCCATGAAACTGTCGCCTGCCCCTTCGGGCTTCAGGGCATCGGTGCGGAAGATGCCGGTTCTGATCTCATCATTTTCGGTCAGCGTGATCGCACCTTCCGGGCCCATCTTATAGATCACGATGCCGGCGCCGCTGCGCGCCAGTTCTCGGGCCTTGTCCAGTCCCCGGTCGTAATTGCCAGCCATAAAGCCGAACTCTTCGTCATTGCCCACGATCACGTCTGCCATGGCGCCCGCGCGCGACAGCACATCGGATGCAACCTCGGGCGATGGCCAGGAATAGGGCCGGTAGTCGACATCAAAGATCACCGGCAGACCCGCCGCCCGGGCCAGTTCAAAAGCCCTGAAGGATGCGCTTCTGGACGGTTCGGCGGCAAAGACGGTGCCGGCCGTGATCAAGGCGCCGAAGCCCGCGTAATCGACCGCGACCACATCGGCCTCGGTCATCTCGAAATCCGCGGCACCGTTGCGGTAGATCACCGTCTGGTGGTCCTCGATCGTGCTTTCATAGACGGCCAGCGAGTTTCGCGCCTCGCCGCCCACCGCCCGCACATGGCGCCGGTCAACACCGTAATGGTCCAGCTGGTTGGTGCAGTACCGCCCGATTGAATCGTCCGATACGCAGGTCACCAGCGCCGCCCGGCTGCCCAGCTTGACCAGCCCGGCCGCGATATTGGCTGATGAGCCGCCCATGGACACGGTCGTCTGGGCCGCATGTTCCGTCTTCGATCCCGGTGGATCGATGCAGAAATCGATCCCCACACGCCCGACAACGACGAAGTTCCTTTTTCGGATACCGGCAAGGATGTCTTGCATCTGAGGACCCGCCTTCGTGCTCATACGCCGCGGCGCTGCTTGCTGCGGGCCGCTTCGATTTCGCTGTGGGCGGCGCGCACCTTTTCATGCTCGGACACATGGGGCGTGCCCACCTCCCACCAGGTGTGGCCCTCGGTGGTCCAGCCTTCATAGGCATCGACGTTCATGACGATCACCGATGTCTTGTCGGCGGCCTTTGCGCGCGCAAAGGCGGCGCCCAGTTCGGCCGGATTGGCCACATGTTCGGCCTGGGCGCCCATCGCCGCCGCATGGGCCGCGAAATCCACCGCAAAGGGGTCTGGAATCGTCGGCGTATCGGCGAACAGGTTGTTGAAGCTTTCGTTGCCGGTGTTGTTCTGAAGCTTGTTGATGACCGCAAAGCCGCCGTTGTCCAGAACCAGGATGATCAGCTTTTTCTGCGTCAAAACAGATGAATAGATGTCCGAATTCATCAAAAGATACGACCCGTCGCCGACAAAGACGATGGTGTCCGCATCGGGCTCTTTCTCGCTTTGTGCAATCCGTGCGCCCCAGCCCCCGGCGATTTCATAGCCCATGCAGGAAAAGCCGAACTCCACATCGACCGTGCCGATGTCAAGCGTGCGCCAGTTGGCCGTGACCTCGGCCGGAAGCCCGCCTGCCGCCGCGACCACCCGGTCCCGGCTGTCGCAAAGATCGTTTACCACGCCGATGGCCTGGGCATAGGAATTGGGCCGGTTCCCGGGCCGGACGTTTTCGGCCACATAGGCGTCCCATTTGGTGCGCTCGTCCTTGGCGAAGCCGACCCAGCTGTCCGGGGCCCGGTATCCGCTGGTGGCGGCCGCCAGAAGGGTCAGACCCTCCAGCGCATCACCCACCACCGGCAGCGACATGTGCTTGCCCGCATCGTGGCGCGCGGCATTGAGTGAGATGAACCGCGCGTCCTTGGCAAAGGCGGTCCAGGACCCGGTGGTGAAATCCTGCAGACGCGATCCGACCGACAGCACCACATCGGCCGCCTCGGCCACGGCGTTGGCGCTGTCCGATCCGGTCACGCCCACGGGCCCGATGTTCAGGGGATGGGTGGCCAGCATATTGGCGCGCCCGGCGATGGTCTCGATCACCGGGATCTGATGGGTCTCGGCAAAGGCCGTCAGTTTCGCCACCGCGCCGGAATACTGAACGCCCCCGCCGGCGATGATCACAGGCCGTTCGGCGCTGCGAAGCATCTCGGCCGCATCGGCAATCTCGCCCGCATCGGGGGTGACGCGCCGGATCCGGTGCAACCGTTCGGCAAAGAAGCTCTCGGGATAGTCATAGGTCCAGCCCTGGACGTCCTGGGGCAGGGCGATGAAGGCAGGACCGCAGTCGCCCGGGTCCAGCAGCGTCGCCAGCGCAGCGGGCAGCGACTGGATCACCTGGGCCGGATGGGTGATCCGGTCCCAATAGCGCGACACCGCCTGAAATCCGTCGTTCAGGCCCATGGCCGGGTTCCCGAAATGCTCGATCTGTTGCAGCACCGGGTCGGGCAGCCGGGTCAGGAAGGTATCGCCGCACAGCATCAGCATCGGCAGCCGGTTGGCATGGGCCAGCGCCGCAGCGGTCAAAAGGTTGGCCGTGCCCGGGCCGGCCGATGCGGTGGCGAACATGAACCGCCGCCGCAGGTGGTATTTCGCATAGGCCGCCGCGGCAAAGCCCATGCCCTGTTCGTTCTGGCCCCGGTAAAGCGGCAGCGCATCCCTGAAGTCGTAAAGCGCCTCGCCCAGACAGGTGACATTGCCATGTCCGAAAATACCGAAACCTCCGCCGCAGATACGCGTCCGCACGCCGTCGATCTCGATGAACTGTGCCGCCAGAAAGCGCACAATCGCCTGGGCCGTGGTCAGCCGGATCGTCTTATCGGTCATGTGCCTCCCCAGGACGTGTCGGGTCTGTTTTCGATTGGTCATTGACCGGTCCCGCGATTTAAGGATACGGATTTTGCAACCGGTTGCAACGCAAAATCTGGACGTCTCCGCTATGGCAGAAATCGGAATTGGCATCGTGGGGGGCGGCTATATGGGCAAGGCCCATGCCGTTGCCATGGCCTCCGTCGGGGCGGTGTTCGGCACGACCCTTCGGCCCCGGCTCGAGATGGTCGCGGCCGGCTCTCCGGACAGCGCCACGCGCTACCGCGATGCATTCGGGTTCCGCCGCGCGGCCGAAAGTTGGGAGACGCTGGTGGATGACCCGGCGGTCGAGGCCGTGGTCATCGCCGCGCCGCAAAGCACGCACCGTGCCGTCGCGTCCCGGGCTTTTGCCCTGGGCAAGCCGGTCTTCTGTGAAAAGCCGCTGGGCGCGACGCTGGAAGACGCCCGCGCCATGACCGCCGAAGCCGAGGCAAGCGGCCTGCCCAACATGGTGGGCTTCAACTATATCCGGACACCGGCCAGCCAGTTCGCAGGCAACCTGATCGCCGATGGAGAAATCGGCGATGTGGTCTGGTTTCGCGGCGAACACACCGAAGATTTCTATGCCGACCCAACCCAGCCGGCGACCTGGCGGTCATTCGGCGACGCCAACGGCACCCTCGGCGATCTCGCCCCCCATATGATCAACGCGGCGCTGGCGCTGGCGGGACCGATCGCATCGGTGATGGCGGATTTTGAAACGGTCCACGCCGAAAGGGGCGGCAAGCCCGCCGGTAACGACGATCAGGCGCAGATTATGTGTCGGCTCGCCTCTGGCGCCATGGCCCATCTCTATTTCAGCCGCGTCGCCCACGGGCGCAAGATGGGCTATATCTATGAGGTCACGGGAACCACGGGCGCCATCCGTTTCGATCAGGAAGATCAGAACGCCCTCTGGCTTTACCGCGCCGAAGGCGCCGAGGCCGAGCGCGGCTTCAAGAAGATCCTGACAGGACCCGCCCATCCCGACTATCTGGCCTTTTGCCAGGGTCCCGGCCACGGCACCGGCTATCAGGATCAGATCATCATCGAGGCACGCGATTTCCTGCGTGCCATTGAGACCGGAAAACCCGTCTGGCCCACTTTCCGCGACGGGCTTGCCGTGGCCGAAGTGGTTGCCGCCGCCCGCGCGTCCAAGGCCGCAGGCGGCTGGCAGGACGTCATTAAAGTCTAGGAGCGCCCATGACCATGAAGATCGGAAATGCCCCCTGTTCCTGGGGCGTCGAGTTTGCGGGTGACCCGCGCAATCCCAAATGGCGCGATGTGCTGCGTGAGAATGCGGCGGCCGGGTACACGGGGATCGAACTTGGGCCCGTGGGATTCATGCCCGAAGATCCGCCGCAAGTGGCCGAGGCGCTGGATGAACACGGTCTGACGCTGATCGGCGGCGTGGTGTTCCGCGCTTTCCACGACCCGGACCAGTGGGACGATGTGCTCGACGGTGCGACCCGGACCTGCAAGGCGCTGGTGGCCCATGGCGCACAGCATCTGGTGCTGATCGATTCGATCTCGCCGCGCCGTGCACCCACGGCGGGAAGGGTCGACGCGGCCGAACAGATGGATGCCGCCGAATGGGCCGCCTACCGCGACCGCCTTGCCCATGTGGCCCGCATGGGGGCCGAAGACTATGGGCTGACCGTGGGCATCCATGCCCATGCCGCAGGCTTCATCGATTTTGAGCCAGAGCTCGAACGCCTGCTGGACGAGGTTGACGAAAAGATCCTGAAAATCTGTTTCGACACCGGGCACCATTCCTATGCGGGCTTTGATCCCGCCGCCTTCATGGAGCGCCACATCGGCCGCATCAGCTATATGCATTTCAAGGACATAGACCCGGTCGTGAAGGCCGATGTTATTGCCAAGGGCACCGGGTTCTACGAGGCCTGCGGCCAGGGCATTTTCTGCAACCTCGGCGACGGCGATGTCGATTTTCCCCGGGTCCGTCAGATCCTGATCGACAGTGGCTTCGACGGCTGGTGCACCGTCGAACAGGACTGTGATCCGACCCTTCCGGACACCGATCCGCTGGGGGATGCCAAGACAAATCGCACCTATCTTGCCTCGATTGGCTTCGCGTGAGGAGACAGCAATGACCAAGCTGAACTGGGGTATGGTTGGTGGCGGCGAAGGCAGTCAGATTGGGCCGGCGCATCGGCTGGGTGCCCAGGCCGATGGCAATTTCGCCTTCGTGGCCGGCGCCTTGGACGTTGATCCGGACAAGGGCCGGGCCTATGCGCAAAGCCTCGGCGTGGCCGCCGACCGCGCCTATGCCGACTGGCGCGACATGCTTGAAGGCGAAAAGGGGCGCGCCGACCGGCTCGATCTGGTCACCGTCGCGACACCCAACGCCACCCATTATGAGATCACCAAGGCCTTCCTTGAGGCAGGCTTTAACGTGCTTTGCGAAAAGCCCATGACCATGACCGTGGAAGAGGGCGAAGAGATCGTGCGCGTCGCCCGGGCTTCGGGAAAGATCTGTGCGGTCAATTACTGCTATTCCTCCTATCCCATGGTGCGTGAGATGCGCGCCATGGTGCAACGGGGGGATCTGGGTGGTATCCGTCTGGTGGTGGCGAATTTCAGCCACGGCCATCACGCCGACGCCCGCGACCAGGACAATCCGCGCGTGCGCTGGCGTTATGACCCCGCCCAGGCCGGCGCGTCCGGCCAGATGGCCGACTGCGGCATCCACGCGCTTCATCTCGCCAGCTTCGTCGTTGGTGATGAGGTTGCCCAACTGTCGGCCGATTTCGCCTCCTGCGTGCCGGGGCGCGAGCTGGAAGACGACGCCATGGTCAATTTCCGCATGGAAAACGGCACGGTCGGCCGGCTTTGGACCTCAACGGTCGCCATCGGCCGCCAGCACGGTCTCGACATCCAGATCTACGGCGAAAAGGGCGGCATGCGCTGGGCGCAAGAGCAGCCAAATCAGGTTTATTTTCAGCACCTTGGTGGGCGGACCGAGATCATCGAAAAGGGCGAGGCGGGCCTGACTGAAGACGCCGCGCGCCTCAGCCGTGTGGTCATCGGATCGCCCGAGGGCTTCCCGCTCGCGGTGGCCAACATCTACGTCGATCTGGCCGACGCCCTGCGCGCAGGTCAAGGCAACGACGGCGGACTGTATCCCAAGGCTGCGGACGGTTTGCGGTCCATGGCGGCGGTTTATGCGGCGGTGCGTTCGGCCGGCGAAATGGGCGCCTGGCAGGATGCGCGGCCGCCGATGTTCCGCACCGGCTAGTCCGGCAAGGGACACCAATGGGCGCAATGCCGCCGCTCGCGGCGTTGTGCGTTTTCGCGTGATCGCGATGGCCTTAAGGTTCCGGCAAACGCGAACCCAAGGAGAAGGCCATGCGATATCTGGCAATTGCAATTTCACTGCTGCTTTTCACAGGCGCTGCGGCGGCCCAGTCGCTTGCCCCGCGTGACGGCTGGGTGGTGATGGCCACGGAAAAGTCCTATGCCGATCTGATCGACGCGGTCAAAGCGGCCGCCAAGGACAACATGCTCGGCGTCGTCACCGAGGCCGGCCCGACCGAGGTGGCGCGCAACCGCGGTGTCGAGATCCCCGGAAACCGGGTGATCGGGCTGTTTAACAACGTCTTCGCCGTGCAGATACTGGGCCTGTCGACCGCGGCCATGATCGAGGCGCCGATCCGCGTCTATGTGACCGAAGAAGACGACGGCACGGCGACGCTGTCCTACAAGACGCCGTCCCATGTTTTCGCACCCTATATGGATGAGGGCGGTGCCGATCTCGCCGCTGCGGCGGGCCAACTGGATGTGATTTTCGCCGCCGTGGCCGAAGCCGCCGCGCGCTAGGTCTTGGCGGGCAGGGGGCGTAGCGTGCCCCGCTCGATCACCTGACAGGCGAAAAGCCGGGCTTCGGGAAAGCGGTCCGGCTCTTGCAGGGTCGATGCGATCAGCTCGATCGATCCGTCGATGATCTGACGGATCGGTTGGCGGATTGTGGTCAGGTTGATGTTCTCCCAGCGCGCCATTTCCATGTCGTTCAGCCCGATCAGGCCAATATCACCGGGCACCTTCAGCCCGGCCGAGGCAATGGCGCTCAGCGCCCCGATCGACAGGACGTCATCGCCGCAGAAATAAGCTTCGGCTGGCTGGGTGATCAGTTCCTTGGTCATCGCCACCCGCCCGGCGTCGAAACTATACTGCGAGGCAAAGCTGTAGTGACAGCGCACCTGCGGGTTGGCCTCCATCACTTCAAGGAACCCGGCAAAACGATCCTGGGTCGACGTGGCCGCCTCGGGTCCGCCCAGAAAGGCAACGCGACCATAGCCCCGCTGCATCAGGGTCCGCGCCGCCATCCGACCGCATTCGATATTGTCGATGCCCACCACATGCACCTGCGACGCGCTGGCCATGCGCCCGAAGGAATGGACGACCGGAATGCCGGCCTTTCGGAACGACAGGGCAAATTCCGGTGGCAGGGTCGATGAGGCCACGATCACCCCGTCCACTGAGTACTGGCGCAACAGCTCAAGCGATTCCGCAGGGTCCGGCGCGCCGGACAGATTGACCAGCAAAGGACGCAGGCCGCGTTCCTGCAATCCCCTTGTGAACAGGTCGAACACTTCCAGGAAAATCGGATTGTGAAAGTTGTTTGAAATCAGTCCGATCAGCTTCGTGCGCCCGGTCGTCAGGCTTGATGCCAACGCATTCGGCCGGTAGCCAAGTTCGCGCGCCGCCTTCTCGACCTTGCGCCGGGTCCGCTCGGACACCGATGCGCCCTCGGTAAAGGTGCGCGACACCGCAGAGCGCGATACACCGGCCCGTTCAGCCACTTCCTTCAGAGTGATCGACATGGATGCACTATAGGGATGGGGCTTGGGGCTTGAAAAGCCTTTTTGCAACCGGTTGCAAAATGAACCGACCTGTGGTTTGGTTGACTCGGAGAGGCGGGCACACCGTCCTGTCATTTTCGATGCACAACGTCTGGGAGGACCTTATGAAATCATTTGTTGCATCTCTAGCCGTGGGCGCAGCCGTTGCCATTGCGCCAATCGCGGCTCTTGCCGGGGGCCATGAAAAGCTCACCTACGTGCTGGTCAGCCATGCTCCGGACAGCGACAGCTGGTGGAACACGATCAAGAACGGCATCGCCTTGGCCGGCGAACAAATGGATGTCGAGGTCGAATACCGCAACCCGCCCACCGGTGACCTGGCCGATATGGCCCGCATCATCGAACAGGCCGCTGCCTCCGGACCGAACGGCATAATCACGACGCTGTCGGACTATGACGTGCTGAAGGGTCCGATCATGGATGCCGTCGCCTCGGGCGTGGACGTCATCATCATGAATTCGGGCACACCCGATCAGGCGCGTGAAGTGGGCGCTCTGATGTACGTGGGCCAGCCCGAATATGATGCCGGCTTTGCTGCCGGTCAGCGGGCCAAGGGTGACGGCGTGGGTTCGTTCCTTTGCGTGAACCACTATATCTCGTCGCCGTCGTCGACCCAGCGGTGCCAAGGCTTTGCCGACGCATTGGGCGTGGATCTGGGTGACCAGATGATCGACTCGGGTCAGGACCCGGCCGAGATCAAGAACCGTGTTCTTGCCTATCTCAACGCCAATCCGGACACCGATGCGATCCTGACGCTTGGGCCCACCTCGGCCGACCCCACCATCCTGGCGCTGGAAGAAAACGGCATGGCCGGTGACATCTACTTCGGCACCTTTGACCTCGGCACCGAGATCGTCAAAGGCATCAAGGGCGACGTCATCAACTGGGGCATCGACCAGCAGCCCTTCCTGCAGGCCTATCTGCCGGTCGTGGTTCTGACGAACTACCACCGCTACGGCGTTCTGCCGGGCAACAACATCAACTCGGGCCCCGGTTTTGTGACCAAGGACGCGCTTGAGCTGGTCGAACAATACGCCGGCGAATATCGCTAAGCACCACTCAGAGGGCGGCCTTCAACGGGCCGCCCTTCGCCTTTTATCTCAGCGCATTGGGGAGCCGGAGCGATGTCTGAGACCGCACAGTCTTCTTCTGATACCGACGAACGCGTCAAAGACATAGGTTGGCGCCGCGCGCTGATCCGCCCGGAACTGGGCGGCATCGTCGGCACCGTCGCCGTCTTCACGTTCTTCCTTCTTTTCGCCTTCGACAGCGGCATGTTCAGCGCCCAAGGCGTGATGAACTGGTCCGTCGTCTCGGCCCAGTTCATGATCATCGCCGTCGGTGCCTGCCTTCTGATGATCGCTGGCGAATTCGACCTTTCCGTGGGGTCGATGATCGGCTTCTCGGGCATGATGATCGCGATCTTCTCGGTCACGCTCGGCTGGCCCGTCTGGATGGCGATCATCGTCACCTTCCTGATGGCCGTTGCCATCGGCGCGCTGAACGGCTTCATCGTGATCCGAACAGGATTGCCAAGCTTTATTGTGACGCTGGCGTTTCTCTTCATCCTGCGCGGCTTCACGATCTACCTGCCGCAAACGATCGAGCGCAAGACGATCATCGGCGGCATTCGCGAGGCGGCCGAGGGCGACTGGCTGGGCGCAATGTTCGGGGGCAAGATCCTGGGCGGGCTCTTTACCTGGCTCGGGAATGCCGGCCTGATCGAAACATTCGAACGTGGCACCCGCGCCGGTCAGCCGGTCATCGATGGCATTCCGATGCTGATCGTCTGGGCCATCCTGCTGGTGATTTTCGGCCATATCCTCCTGACCAAGACCCGCTTCGGCAACTGGATCTTTGCCGCGGGCGGCGACGCGGAGGCGGCCCGCAACTCGGGTGTCCCGGTCAACCGCGTGAAAATCCTGATGTTCATGTTCACCGCCTTCTGCGCGACCGTCTTCGCCACCTGTCAGGTGATGGAGTTCGGATCGGCCGGGGCCGACCGTGGCCTTCTGAAGGAATTCGAAGCCATTATCGCCGTGGTTATCGGGGGCGCGCTTCTGACCGGCGGCTACGGCTCGGTCCTTGGCGCCGCCCTGGGCGCGCTGATCTTCGGGGTGGTGCAGCAGGGCCTGTTCTTTGCCGGCGTCGAAAGCTCGCTCTTCCGGGTGTTCCTGGGCGTCATCCTTCTGGGTGCGGTCATTCTGAACACCTACATTCGCCGCATGATCACGGGGGAACGTTGATATGAACACCCGATCGACCCACGCCCCGATCATTGAGATGAAGAACATCGAAAAACACTTCGGCAGCGTCATCGCGCTGGCCGGGGTGTCGGTCAGCGTCTATCCGGGCGAATGCCACTGTCTTCTGGGCGACAACGGGGCCGGAAAATCCACCTTCATCAAGACGATGTCAGGGGTTCACCAGCCCACGGCGGGCGAAATCCTGTTCGAAGGCAAACCGATGCACTTCGATGACCCGCGCGACGCCATGACCGCGGGTATCGCCACCGTGCACCAGCATCTGGCGATGATCCCGCTGATGTCGGTCAGCCGGAATTTCTTCATGGGCAATGAACCGGTGAAGACGCGGCTGGGCATCCCGTTTTTCGACCATGAGTATGCCGACCGCATAACCATGGAAGAGATGCGCAAGATGGGGATCAACCTGCGCGGCCCGGATCAGGCCGTGGGCACCCTGTCGGGCGGTGAACGCCAGACCGTGGCCATCTCGCGCGCCGTGCATTTCGGCGCCAAGGTGCTGATCCTTGACGAGCCCACATCGGCCCTGGGTGTGCGCCAGACCTCGAACGTCCTGGCGACCATCGACAAGGTGCGCAAACAGGATGTGGCCGTGGTCTTCATCACCCACAACGTCCGTCACGCCTTGGCCGTGGGCGATCGTTTTACGGTGCTGAACCGGGGCAAGACCCTGGGCACGGCCCAGCGCGGTCAGATCACCCCGGAAGAGTTGCAGGACATGATGGCGGGCGGCCAGGAACTGGCCACGCTTGAGGGATCGCTCGGCGGCACCGTCTAGGCCAGCCGGAACGCAAAACCGCTGGTCCCGAAGGCCGGATACCGGTCGCGGACCAGCGGGTCGTGGCCCGGGATCACGCGGCCGGCGTCTTCGGCCAGATCAACGATCAACTTGAAACCTGTCAGCATGTCTTCCCGGTCGACCACGATCGGGAACAGCTTTCCGGTCTCGAAGTTCTCATAGTAATGCGCGGCATCCGACGCCAGGCACACCGGCCCGACCGGCGTCATCACCCGCACGACCTGAAGCCCGCGCGAATGGCCGCCCACCCGGTGGACGGTCACGCCGGGGGCCACCTGGGCGTCGCCCTCGTGAAAGATGACCCGGCCCGAATAGATGTGGCGGACCATGTCGCACACATGCTCGGCCGTAAACGGGGCCTGAAGCGTCGGGTCGCACATGCAGGGCCCCGTGGCAAAGGCCATCTCGGCCGCCTGCATGTGGAACTTGGCCGCCGGATAGCGTGTCAGCCCGCCCGCATGGTCATAATGCAAATGGGTGATGATCACCGTATCGACGCGTTCGGGATCAAGGCCCAGCGCCGTCAGCGCCGATGCCGGATCGCGCAGGATAGGCCGGCCACGCCGGGCGCCCTCTTCGGCCTCATAGCCCGTATCGACCACGATCTGGCGCTGTCCGTTGTCCAGAACCCAGGTAAAGTAATCCATTCCGTGCGGCGCCGCCGGGTGGTCATCGTCCAGAAAACTGTCGGCCCGGGTCCGGCTGTTGCGCTCGGCGTATTTCAACGCGGTGATGGACCAAAGCTCACTCATCATCGGGCCTTTCCTCGGGTATCCGGCAAAGCCTAGCACGGCGCTCTAGGCATTTGACACCGCCGACCGGCCGGTTAGCCTGATGGCGGAAATCTCGTGCGTTCAGGAGGGGCAGATGTCGGAACTGCGTGTTGCAGTGGTGGGTCTCGGATACTTCAGTCAGTTTCACCGCGCCGCCTGGGCGAAACAGGCGGGCGTGCGGCTTGTCGCGGTCTGTGACCGCGACGCGGCCCGCGCCGAAGAGGTGGGCGCCGAGATGGGCGTGTCGTCTTACGGCGACTTCGCCGTGATGCTTGCGGCCGAGACGCCTGATATCGTGGATATCGTGGCGCCGCCCGTGGCCCATGAAGAGCTTGTCACGGCGGCCCTCGGCCGGGTCAAGCTGATCATCTGCCAAAAGCCCTTCTGCCCCAGCATCACCGAGGCCGAGGCGCTGACCGCCAAGGCCGAGGCCGCGGGCACCCCGGTGATCATTCATGAAAACTTCCGCTTTCAGCCCTGGTACCGCGATATTAAAGATTTCCTCGACAGCGGTCGCATGGGGCAGGTCTGGCAGGCCCGCTTTACGCTCCGCCCGGGCGACGGGCGGGGGCCGGATGCTTATCTGTCGCGCCAGCCCACCTTCCAGAAGATGCCGCGCCTTCTGATCTATGAAACGGCGGTCCATCTCTTCGATGTCTTCCGCTGGCTTTTTGGCCCCATCGAAGGGATCTACGCCGACCTGAGACGGCACAACCCGGTGATCGCCGGCGAAGATGCGGCCATCGTGGCGATGATCCACGAAGGTGGCACGCGGTCCACCTTTGACGGCAATCGCCTGTCCGATCAGGTGGCCGATGATCCGCGCCGCACCATGGGACCCATGGAGATCGAAGGCGAAGGCGGGCTCTTGGTCCTGGATGGAGAGGGCGTGGTGCGGTTCCGCCCGTTCGGCGAAACAAGCCTGGCGCCGATCCCGGATCAGCGCACGCCCGATCTGACGACCTTTGCCGGGGGATGTGTGGCCGCGCTGATCGCCCATGCCGTGGAAGCTATGGCGGGCCAGCGTCCGTTTGAGAATACGGCGCGGGACTATCTGACGATCATGCGCCTCTGCGAAGCCGCCTATCAATCCGACCGGGAAGGCCGCCGCGTTCAGATGACCTAGCACCGGGCGTTGCGGGATCACCGGCAGGACCGCGCGGTATCGCGCGCGTAGCACGAAAAACATAAGAAATTCATAAAGTTCAACCGGTGAACTGTCCCCGCGGGGACGGTGGGTGCGCTCAGGGTGCAAACGCGGCCAGTGCATCCCGGTCGATCTCGATACCCAGCCCCGGTCCGTCCGGAACGGCCACGATGCCGTCCCTGTGTTCGATCGGTCGGGTCACCACGGCCTGGCGGAACGGATTCTCGGTCCGGTCAAACTCCAACAGCGGCGCCAGGGGTTCGGGGCGCGGCGGGTTCGGCGGAAGGGCGGCCAGCACCTGCAGGCTCGCCGCAATCTGAACCGCCGTTCCCCAGACATGGGGCACAACCCGGATCCCATGCAGGCCCGCCAGATCGATGATCCGGCGCATCTCGGTAAAGCCGCCGCAGCCGCAGACGTCGGGCTGCAGAATGTCGATGACGCGTCGCGTGACCGGATCAAGAAACCCCCAGCGCGCATGCCAGGTCTCGCCACCGGCCACCGGGATCGGTTGGCGGACCTTGACCTCGGCATAGGCGTCCAGTTGTTCGGGCACCACGGGCTCTTCGAACCAGTCGACACCGTGTTCGACCGCGCGCCGCCCATAGTCGACCGCCTCGATCACGTCATAGCCATGGTTGGCGTCGACCATCAGCCGCAGGTCCGGCCCGATGGCGGCGCGCACGGCGGCGGTCACCTCAAGATCTTCTGCGACATCGAAGCCGATCTTGATCTTGACCGCGCCAAAGCCCTCGGCCCGGTACCGCGCGACCTCGGCGGCGATATCGCTGACCCGGTCTACGCCATCGCGGCGAAACGATCCGGTGGCATAGGCCGCAACCCGGTCTCGGAACCGCCCGCCCAACAGGGTCGAGACGGACGCGCCAAAATGTTTGCCCTTGATATCCCAAAGGGCGATGTCGACACCCGACAATGCCGTCACCGTCAGGCCGCGCTGCCCCTGGTCCCGGAATGTGTGGTACAGCTCCAGCCAGAGTTTTTCCGTCTCCAGCGGGTCGCGGCCCAGAAGCCGGTCCCGAAAGGCGCCGACGATGGCGGCGTTCAGGGGCGCCGGGCCCAGGCATTCGCCCCAACCGGTGACGCCGGCGTCGGTGGTGATTTCCACCAAAAGATGCGTCCGCGCCTCGAACCGGCCCGAAGCGCTTTCAAAGGCCGTGTCCAGCCGGTGGGTCAGCAGATGGGTTTTGACGTCGGTGATCTTCATGGCGGTTTCCGTCAGCGTTCCAGGAAGGTCTTGATCCGCTCAAGGGCCTCTTCGATATTGGCGCGGCTGTTGGCATAGCTCAGGCGGATGAAGCCTTCGCCCAGAACGCCGAAATCAGGGCCGCCAATGGTGGCGACGCCGGGCCCTTCCAGCAGGTCGGACGCCAGCGCCTTCGCCGGCCGGCCCGTATCCCGGATGTTGGCAAAGGCATAGAATGCGCCCTTGGGCGTGATCGTGCTGACACCGGGCAGGGCATTCAGCAGATCGACCACCAGTTTTCGGCGTTGATCGAATTCCTCGACCATCTCACGCACCGATGCCTGCGGACCCGTCAGCGCCTCGATGGCGGCAAACTGGGCCGGGGCGTTCACGCAGGACCAGGCGTTGACGGCCAGCTTTCGCACCTTGTCGTAAAGCCCCTCGGGCCAGACCGAATACCCCAGCCGCCATCCGGTCATTGCATAGGTTTTCGACCAGCCGTTCAGCAGGATCAGCCGGTCGCGGATTTCCGGGTAATCCAACAGCGTCACATGGGCTTCGCCGTCGTAGAGCATCTGGTCATAGATCTCGTCGGACATGATCGCGATGTCCGGGCGGTCGGCCAGCCCGGCCACCAGCTTGTCGATCTCGGCCTTGGGCGTGATGCCGCCGCAGGGGTTACCGGGTGAATTCAGGATGATCAGCCGCGTATCGGGCGTCAGATCGGCCAGCACTTCGTCGGCACTGATGCCAAAGCCGTTTTCCTCGCGGATCCGGATCGGAACCGGCCGCGCACCGGTAAATTCGATCATCGAGCGATAGATCGGAAAACCGGGGTCGGGGTACAGGATATCGGCGCCCGGGGCGCCGAACAGCAGGATCGCCGCATACATGGTGACCTTGCCGCCCGGGACGATCATCACACTGTCCGGGTGCACCTCGGCCCGGAAACGCCGGTGAAGATCGGCCGCTACAGCCTCACGCAGGGCGGGCAGCCCGGTGGCGGGGGTATACCCGTGGTGGCCGTCGCGGATCGCGCGGATCGCCGCCTCGGTGATGTTCTCTGGCGTCGGAAAATCCGGCTGGCCGATCCCGAGGTTGATCACATCCTTGCCCTCGGCGGCAAGCGCCCCGGCGCGGGCCAGGACGGCAAAGGCATTTTCTTCGCCGATCCGGTCGAAACCCGAAATTGTCTGAAGCATGGCTGGCTCTCTCAATAGGTGGCCCGGCCGCCCGACAGATCGAACACGGCGCCGGTGGTGAAACTGTTCTCGGGGCTGGCGAGCCAGGCAATCATATTGGCCGCCTCGTCAACCTCAAGAAAGCGCGCGCGGGGGATCTTGGACAGCATGTAACCGATGTGTTCTTCCGACATCTGGTCGAAGATCGCCGTGCGGGCGGCGGCCGGGGTCACGCAGTTGACGGCAATGTCCTGGCCCGCCAGTTCCTTGCCCAGTGTCTTGGTAAAGCCGATGACCCCGGCTTTTGAGGCCGAATAGGCGCAGGCGTTGGGATTGCCCTCTTTGCCGGCGACCGAGGCGATGTTGACGATCCGCCCGTAACCGGCGGCGCGCATGGCCGGCACGACCGTCCGGTTGACCAGAAACGTGCCGGTCAGGTTGACCTTCATGATCGCGTCCCACGCGGCGATGTCATAGTCTTCGACGGGTGTGTTCGGCCCGGCGATCCCGGCGCTGTTGACCAATGTGTCGATGGGTCCGAACGCGGCTTCGGTGTCTGCGCGCGCCGCCGCCAGACTGTCCCAGTCGGTGATGTCGCAGGTCACCGGGCGCGTCCCGCCGCCAAGTTCCGCCGCCGCCTTGCCGGCAAGACCGCCATCGAGATCCCAGAGCGCGACTTTGGCGCCGCTTGCCAGAAGGCGTCGGGCCACGGCCAGCCCGATCCCCTGGGCGCCGCCGGTGACGACGGCGATGCGGCCTGTCAGGTCATAGTGGTTCACGCGATGCTCCTTCTTTGCAGGGCCGTTCAGGACCAGAGGAATGTTGCCACGGCCAGACCCACGACGGCCAGCATCGAAAGGCTCATCCCCACATTGATCATCCGGTGCACGCCCGGCGACAGGTCTAGCTGTCGCAACCGTATCCCCATGGCCAGCCAGAGAAAATGGATTGGAATCCAGATCGCGTTGACAATCAGGAACTTCAGAAGCGTCTCGGCCAACAGACTGGCGGGCAGGAAGGAAAAGCCGGAAAACAGCGTCGTGTTCACCGCATAGGCTTTGGGATTGATCATCTGAAGCGCGATGCCGTTCCATACCCCGGGGGGACGGCGCGCCTCGATAAAGGCAATGCGCGACCCGGCCATGGCGATCCGCAGGGCCAGGTACAAAAGATACGCGGTCGAGGCGACGAACAGGACGGTCCGAATCCGCGGATCGGCCAGAATGACGGCGGCGATGCCGGTGACGACCGCAAGGGCCACCATGTTCGTGCCGATGAAAAGCCCCAGGACATACCAGGCGCCGGGCCGGGCACCGAAGGCTGATCCGACGCCAGCCGTCGACAGAACGCCAGGCCCCGGTGTGATGATCAGGAAAAACACAGCCGCAGCGAACGTCAGCATTCCCGGTCCTCCGCCAGCTCTTGCGCCTTCAGCGCCAGCTCGGTCACGGCGAAGGCATGGCCTTTGGGCATGGCCGTGGTCCCGCGCGTTGCCAGATCGTCGAGCAGGCGCGCGAAAAAGGGCAGGCCGGCGCCGCTTCCGTCGAGCCACTGGCTGCGCGTGCCATTGGTGATAAAGACATGATCGCCGCCCGGGCGCCCGCCCACGTCAATGTATTTCCGCAACTCGATTGTGCCTTCGGTCCCTAGAATGAACAGCCGCCCGTCGCCCCAGGTGGGCAGGGCATTGGGCGTGAACCAGTCGAGCCGGATATAGCCATGGGCGGCACCTGCGCCCAGCCCGATCTCGCCAAAGTCCTGAAACCCCGGCTCTTGCGTGCAGGCCGCCCGCGCCAGGTGAATGTCGGCCGTGGGCGCGCCGGTAAAATGCAGGAACTGGTCGATCTGATGGGATCCGATATCGGCCAGAATGCCGCCGTTCCGGGCCCGGTCAAAAAACCAGTCGGGGCGCGTCGGGCGGTTCAGCCGGTGGGGACCGATGCCCAGCGTCTGCACGACCCGGCCGATTTCGCCCGATGCCACCAGATCGCTGGCCAGCGTGACGGCCGGAACCTCGAACCGTTCCGAGAAATCGACCGACCAGATGCGGCCGGTCGCGGCGGTCGTCTGTTTCAGCCGGTTCAGATCGTGAGCCGTCAGGCAACCGGGCTTGTCGGTCAGCACGTCCTTTCCGGCCTCCATGGCGGCGACGGCGATCGCGGCCCGGTCGGACGGAACGGCCGCCGTCAGGATCAGGTCGATGTCCGGATCGGCGAGCAGCGTGTCGGGCCGTGCCACCCGCGGCGCATCGGGAAAGCGTTTCAGAAAGCCGTCAAGCGTGTTCGGTGCACCTTCGGTCGCCCAGCCCGCCAGTTCCGCGCCCGCAGCCTCCATATGCCCGATCATCGTATAGATGTGGCGGTGGTCGATGCCGATGACACCCATGCGCAACTTACTGGCCATGGCTGACCTCGACGGCCACGCGCCGACCTTCGCGGGCCGAGCGCTGAATGGCATCGATCAGCGCCTGGGCGGGAAGTGCCGCCGCGCCGGGGATCTTGGGCGGTCGAGCCTCTTCAACTGCCGCCGCGAAATCAGAAATCACGCCCTGGTGCCAGGCATGCGAGAACGCCATCGGATCGGCGCCGCCGCCCGACTGGCCGTCCGCGCCGCTGGTCAGGGTGGTTCCGTCCTGTGCATGGAGCCGGGCCCCGGTGGCGGAAAGAACCGCGCTGGCCTGTGTGCCGTTCATGATCAATTCTTCGCCACCGCCCGGAAAATGCGTGGTTGATGCCATCAGTGTGCCCGGGGCGCCCGACGCGAAGACAAGGCCCGCGGCGGCGAAGTCTTCGGCTTCAAGCCGGTGCAGGCGGCTGGTCGCGGTGATCGCCTGCACCTCGGAAACTGGCCCGCAGAGTTCCAGCATCAGGTCGATGGCGTGGATCGCCTGGGTGATCAGCACGCCGCCGCCGTCGCGCTCAAAACTGCCGCGTCCCGGCGCGTCATAGTAGCTTTGGGGCCGCCACCAGGGCACGCGCAGCTCCACGCTGGCCAGATCACCCAAGGCGCCGTCACGGACCCATCCGGCGACCTGAGCCACCTCGGGCCGCAAACGTTGCTGCAGGACAACGCCCAGGGGCACATTGGCGTTGCGGTAGGTGTCGACGATGTTCCGGGCGCGGGGCAGGTCCCGTTCCAGCGGTTTTTCCATCAGCGTGGGCATGCCAATGGCGGACAGCGCCTGGGCAAAACCGGCGCGGGCATCCGGGGGCGTGGCCAGGATTGCAAAATCGATGCCCGGATCGGCCAGAAGCCTGTCGAAATCGCTATAGACAACCGCGACACCGTGGCGGTCGGCGAACGCCTGGGCCTTGGCCCGGTCGCGCCCCAGCACCCCGTGGAGCGTGACCGCGCCGTCGGTCGCGGCAATGGCGGCGGCGTGCATTTCCGCCACCATACCAAGCCCGATCAAAACTGCCGCTGTCATGTCTGCGGGGTCCCTTTCATCGGCATGATTGCGCCCGGGTGTGCGATGACCTCTGCGGCAAGGCGGTGACCCGATTGCATGCACAGATCCGTTGTCTCTCCGCGCATATAAGCCGCAATGAAGCCGGCGTTAAAGCTGTCCCCTGCGGCGGTCGTGTCGACGACCCGGGTGGCGGGTGGCGCGTCGCTGCAGATCTTCCCCGTTAGATCCAACGGGCCTTCGGCGCCGCGTTTCAGCGCGCCCGAGGCCGGTCGGCCCGCGCCGATCCGGTGCAGCACCGCCGCCGCGTCGGCATCGCCGAAAAGGGCCATTTCGTCGTCAAGGCTTGGCAGCGCCACATCTGCCAAAGCCCAGGCGCGCGATACGGCGTCGCGGGCGGTTTCAACGTCGTCCCAAAGGGCGGGGCGATAGTTTGAATCAAAGGCGATCTGTCCGCCCGCATCCCGGTAGCGTGCGGCCGCGTCGAAAAAAGCCGTCCGGTGGGCCGCAGGGACGATGGCCAGCGTGATTGCCGAGAAATAGACCATGGCGAAGGGCGCGAGCTTGTGAAACAGCGCCTCCGCGTTCTGGAAAATGCCCCGGGCGGGCGAATTGCGGCGCCAGTACATGAACGACCGTTCGCCCCGGGTGTCGGTCCGAACGGCGTAAAGGCCCGGCAAAGTGCCCGCATCCCGCGCCACCAGTTCCGGGTCGATCTCTTCCCGTTCCATCTGGGCCAGCACCGCATCCGACAGCGGATCCTGTCCCAGACGCGTGCCAAAGGCCACGCGAAGCTCAGGGGCCATGCGTTTGAGGTAGACGGCCGTATTGTAGGTGTCACCGGCAAAGCCGATCTGGCCCGGACCGGGCAGTGTTCTGCCCAGCGCAACCTCGACCATCACCTCGCCGAGACAAGCGACGCCGGTGCGGATCATGCGATTGCCAACCGGCGTTGTTTGCGCCACCAGATCAAAAGGCCGGACAGCACGATCAGCGCCGCGCCAAGTACAGTGAACGCATCGGGCAAATCATTGAACAGAAGGTAACTTCCCAGGGCCATGAAGATGATGAAGGAATAGGCAAAGGGCATCAGCGTGGCCGCCTGCGCCAGCCGGTGCGCCCGCGCAAAAAGTTCGTGCCCGCCCCAGGCCCAAAGGCCGACCAGCCCCATCACCACCCAGCCCGTTGTCGTCGTGGGCGCACTCCAGACCCAGACGGCGGCGGGCAGAAGCGCGGCGGTGCCGAGCCCGCCCAGATAGAACTGCATGGTCTGCGGTGAAATCCGGTCCGACAGCTTGCGCGTCAGGATCGAAAAAAGGGCCAGGGCGAAGGCGTTGTAGACGATCAAAAGCGATGACCAGTGAAAGCTTTCTCCAAACGGGCGGATCACGGTCAGAACGCCCAGAAACCCGATGCAGATCGCGGCCCATCGCCAGAGACCCACCCGTTCGCCCAGAAGCGGGCCGGAAAGGGCCGAGACGATTATGGGCGACGAGAACATGATCGCCGCGGTGACCGTCAGTTCCAGAAACCGCAATGCGATGAAGTTGAACACGGTTGCCGACAGAAGCAGGGCCGCCCGGATCAAGAGCATACCGGCGATGTCTTTGCCGGGCCAAAGGGACCCCGAGCCGCCCGTGCCCGATATCGCCAGCGTCACGGCGAACTGCGTGGCGTAGCGCATGAAGGCAAGCTGCAGTGCGGGCAGGCCAAGCAGGACCAGCCATTTCACGGATGTGTCCACCATAGCGAACAGGCACCACGCGGCCAGCATCATCGGAATGCCAATCTGAGGTCTGTCTTGCAGTTCCGGTGCGTTCGCGACGCTCACAAGTTCGGCCTAGCCCTTGAATCTCTTGGCATAGAAATCCACCAGCTGCGGCACCAGATGGTCACCCCATCCTTCGTCGACCGCGGTCGTCAGGGCCGTTCTGGCCGAGATCGACATGAGTGTGTCGGCGCCAAGCGCTTCGGCCATGGCGCCATAGTATCCCACATCCTTGGCCGCGTTGCGCACCGAGAAGGCCAGCATCTCGGGATTGCCCTCAAGCCCGTAGGCGGCCACGAAATCCATCATGCCCGAGCGGAGCGGCCCGGCCGACATGACGTCGTAAAGGCCCTGGCGCGGGACGCCGGCGGCGTCGGCCATGGCAAAGGCCTCGGCCATGGAATTGGCCGTGGTCATGGCGAAGAAGTTGTTGATCAGCTTGATCGTGTGGCCCGCACCCAAGGGCCCCAGGTGAAAGACGTTTTCGCCCAGATCGTCGAGCACCGGTTTCACCTTGTCAAATGTGCCCTTGTCGCCCGCGCACATGATGTTGAGCAGCCCGTCCTTGGCATGCATCGGCGTCCGCCCGAGCGGCGCGTCGAGGTAGACGCCGCCCGCATCCGCGACCTCGCCACCCAGAACCTTGGTCGAGCTTGGCAGGGACGTGCCGAAATCGATCACCACGGCGCCCGGACGCAGCCCGGCGATCACCCCGTGCGGGCCCCGCATCCGGCTTTCCACGTGGTCCGATGTGCCCATGCAGAGCATGACGATGTCAGCGCTTTCAGCGAGCGTTTTTGCGTCCGGAGCTTCCGCCGCGCCGCGGGCGGTGGCCGCCTCGATCCCCGTGCGGTTGGTGTTGCCAAGCACGGTCATCCCATAGCCCTTGTCCTGAAGGCGGCCCACCATGGCCGATCCCATCAGCCCAAGGCCGATAAATCCAACATCAGGTTTCGACATTCTGACCTTCCTATACTTTCTCAAATGAACGGTTTTTCAGACCGGACTGTATTTCATAGATTGATCCGGCGCTTTCCGGCTGGGGCTGCGGAATGCGGACGGGGACCGGCGCGATGCGCGGCTCGATCGTTGGGGCGCCGCACAGCATTTTTTCGTTGTAGGCCTCGATGCTGTCAAAACGGGTCATGGAGCCCATGACCGGGAAGGCGTCGGCGGCCATGACCTCATAAAACAGCAGCCTTCGGTCCCGGTCGGATGTATTCAGAGCAGAGCCGTGGACGATCCGCCCGTGATGGATTGATATCGATCCGGCCGGGCCGGTCAGCATCACGGCGTCCTTCAGATCAAGCCCCGAGGCGGCAAGATCCATGGCCCCTGCAAAGACCCCATCAGCGTGGTGGTCGAAGATCGGCCCTTTTTGGGTGCCGGGGAACACCATCAGCGGGCCGTTTTCAGCCCCCATGTCATCCAGGATCACGCCCACGGCCAGAATGTCGTCATTGGTGTGGGGGTAGAAGGCGAAATCCTGGTGCCATTCGATGGCCGCGCCATAGCCCGCCGATTTCATGTTCAGCTTCGAGGTATGCAGCCGGAGATCGGGACCGATCAGGTCACGGACGGGCCCCAGTATATGGTCCGAGCGCATCAGCCTTTCCATCACCTTGCTGGTGGTATGGGGCAGCTTGATCCGCCGGACACGGGGCGTGTCGGGCGTGTGACTGTCTTCAAGATCGATCCGGTCGTTGGACCGGGTCATGCCCTTTGCCTCATCCTCGAAACGGGCGATTTCGGCATGGATGGCGGCCAGCGTGTCGGGCGGTATCCGGTTTTCCAGAACCAGGTACCCTTCTGCGCGGTAAAACGCGATCTGGTTGTCGGACAGAACTTCTTTGGTCATGCGGAAACATCCTCTGGCTTAAGCGGGGCCAGCGCGGCAATGGCTTTTTCGGCATCGGGGGTGATGCCGGTGTAGACCTGAAAGGACCTGACGGCCATGTGGCTGAAAAGATCGAAGCCCGTCAGGCACGACAGGCCCCGGGCGGCGGCGGCGCGCAGAAAGCGGGTGTCGGTCGGGGTGTAGACAGCGTCGAACGCCCAGGATTGCGGGCCGATGTCGTCGGCCTGAAAGGCCATGCCCGGCTGATAGGCCATGCCGAGGGGCGTCGCGTTCACAAGCCCCGTTGCGCCGGCCACGGCATCGCGTGCCCTGTGCGCCGGAACGGCACTGGCGTGGGCGCCAAGGCGCCGGGCCAGACCCTCGGCCCGGTCCGGCACCGTGTCCCAGATTGTCAGCGTCTCGGCGCCCAGCGCGATCAGCGCGGCGCCCAGCGCCTCGGCAACGCCGCCCGCACCGGCCATGGCCACGCGGCCCGGAGCGGCGGTGCCAAACCGGGCCTGCCAGGCACCCAGAAAGCCGGAAAAATCGGTGTTGTGACCCGAGGCGATATGCCCGGCGTGCCGATCAAACATCAGAATGTTGGCCGCGCCCAGGTGCCTGACCTCTTCGGCCATGCGCGCGCCGGCCACGCGGGCGGCTTCGGGTTTGTGGGGGTGGGTGACGGTCACGCCGTCCCAGCCCTGATCGATCAGCGAACGAACGGTCGTGTCGAAGGCAAAGTTCGGCCGGCCGGCGGTGTCGATGGGCGTAAAGCTCAGATCGATGCCCAGATCGGCGCACATATGCCGCAACGCCGCCGAGAAACGCGAGTTGCCGATATGACTTCCGATCAGGCCGGCACGCAGGACGGTCATGGGCTGACCCCGTCGGGCAACGTTTCCATTTCGATCCGAAGCGTGGCCTCAAGCGTCTTGCGCGCGTCGCGCGCGTCCACGATGGGCTCTGCCCGCCGCGCAATCACCGCGGCGAAATGTTCAAGCTGGCGCACCAGCGGCACCGCTTCTTCCACCTGCAAGACGCTGGACGTGGGCGCCTCGTTCCAGGTCTCGGCGCCGGACCAGACGGTCAGCGAGGGAAACTCGATACCGCCCCGGGTGCAGGCAATGCGCAGGCTGTCCTGCCCGGTGCGGGGGATGGCGGGGCTTTCGCCCGTGCCCGCCTCGAAGCCCCAGGGGGTGGGGGTGGTGTCGGCGAAGGAAATGGTGACGGTCACGCCGCTGTCAAAGCCCAGGACCGCGCCGCCGCTTTCGGTGCGGGCCGCGCCCCGGATGCTGCGTGCGCCATGGCCCGAGACATGGGTGACCTCGCCGAAGAGATAGCGCAAGAGATCGACGTCATGGATCAGGTTCTGTTTGACCGGGGCGCCATCCATGCCGTGGCGCCATTCCGGTTCAAAGTAGTCGTCGGGCTTGCGCATCGCCCACATGAGTGTCCCGAGGACGGGTGGGCCAAGCTCTCCCGAGGCGATCAGTGTCTTCAGACGTGCGACGCATGGGTGGTGACGGCGGTGATGGCCGACCAGCACATGGATCCCATGCCGGGCGGCGGCGGCGATCATGCGGTCGGCTTCCTCCAAAGTGCCCGCCACGGGCTTTTCGACCAGCACGTGCAGCCCCCTTTCCGCCGCCGCGATCGTCAGCGGCGCGTGGGTCGCGGTTGGCGTGGCGATGACAATGCCATCGGCGGGCACATCGACTTCGGACAGATCGGCAAAGCCGGGTGCGGACGCCTGCGACCGGCGGTCTTTCACCGGGTCAATGATGCCGGCAAGCTCCAACGCCGGGTTGGCCTCGATATACGCGAGGTGGCGCTGGCCGATCAGGCCGGTTCCCGCCAAAAGCAGACGTGTCATCGTGCACCCCGTCGGCGCAAAGTTGGTGTTCAGAGACCCTGCCTAGTTCAGCAGGATCTCAACAATCGGCGGCCAGATCAGCAAAACGGACAGGGCCATGATCTGAATGCAGATGAACGGCAGGAAGCCCTTGAAGATATCCGTCAACGCGATGTGCGGGGGGGCCACGGATTTCAGGTAGAAGGCGGCCGGTCCAAATGGGGGCGACAGGAAGCTGACCTGCATGTTCATGCAAAACAGGACGCCAAACCAGACCGCGAGGTACTTGGGCTGCAGTTCGCCGATAAGCCCGATCTCTTCAATCGGCATCCGCTGCACAATGGGCAGGAAGACCGGGATGATAAGAAGGACGATGCCGACCCAGTCCATGAAGGCGCCCATAAAGAGCAGCATCAGCATCATCATCAGAAGGATGCCCATGGTGGGCAGATCGCTGCCGACGATGGCGTTGGCCACATAGGTGGGACCACCGGCGATCGTGTAGGCCCCGGCCAGTGCCGCCGCACCGATGGTCACCCAGATGATGGTGCCGGTCGATTTCAGCGTCCGCATCAGGCTGTCCCAGACCAGTTCCAGACTGGCCTCACCGCGCAGGATCGCCAGGATCAGAACGCTGATCGCGCCCATGCCGGCTGCTTCGGTAATGCCGGTGATGCCGCCGTAGATCGAGCCAAGGACAACCCCGATGACGACGATTGGCGGCACCAGGCCCTTGCCCATGCTCCATCCCGTGGCCGTCCGTTCCCGGCCGAAGGCAAAAAACATCAGCACCAGGGAAATCACGATCAGCCCGCCGAACCATGGCACATAATCCGGCGTGCCCCAGAAAATCGGTTCGACCCCTTCAACGGCGGCGTTCTGGCCTGTGACGGTGAAGAACAGGGCGCGGAGGAAAAGAATGGCCGAGAACCCGCCCAAGAGCACGTTCAGGAAGGCCGTGAACAAGAGCGTCTTTTCGGTGCCCTGCGGTTCGCCTTCGACCGGATCGGGCAGGGGCGCGAGGCTGGGGTTCAGCTGGGTGCGGATGACGATGTAGATGATGATGAACGAGGCCAGCATGAAACCGGGCAGGAAGGCGGCCGTGAACAGGGCCTTGATCGAGGTCTCGGTGATCAGACCGAAGATGATCAGCACGATGGATGGCGGGATCATGGTGCCCAATGATCCGCTGGCGCAGATCGTGCCGATGGCAAGGTTCTGGTTATAGCCCAGCCGCAGCATCTGGGGCAGGGCGATCAGGCCCAGCAGCACCACCTCGCCGCCGATGATGCCGGACATGGCGGCCATGATGACAGCCATGATCGAGGTGACGATGGCGATCCCGCCGCGGGTTCGGTTCAGCCAGACGTTCAATGACGAATACATGTCCTTGGCAATGCCCGAACGCTCTAGCAGCGCAGCCATGAATATGAACAGCGGAATAGATATGAGCACGTAGTCCGTTAAGAGCCCGTAGATCTTCTGCGCCAGAATGTTCAGGGGCCCGGCCCCCGGTCGCGCGGTCAGGAACCCGTCTCCGAATTCCCAGGTGACATCGGAATAGAACGGCCAAAGCAGCGCGTTCGGCTCGAATTTCATGAACAGGACAAGAACCGCCAGCACGGCCGAGGCAAGCCCCAGCGGCATGCCGATGGCAAGCAGAACCAGCAAGCCCAGCATCAGGACCAGAGAAATCGTGCCAATGTCCATTACCGGTAGTCCTCGCCTTGGATCGACCCGCGGGTCACATCGCGGTCGCCCACGCCCTCTTCACCGACGCTGGCCCGCAGCCGGTCGAGTTCTTCTTCATCGATGTCGTCGGCGGCGCTGTGCTTCACCGGTTCCAGGCTCCAGTCCGAGATCAGGTTGATCACCGCCTGAAGGGCCACGAGCGAGACGATCACCAGAACCGTGGGTTTGATGGTGGCGGGGATCGGCGGGTCGAAGGCCGTGCCGAAGGTTTCCCAGCGCCAGAGCTTGTCCAGGGCTTCGCCGTATCCGCCAAAGACGAGGGCGACGGCGAAGACCACGATCAGGGAGGTTGAGATTGTATCGAAGGTGCGCTGCAGCCAGCGCGGGCAGACGTCATAAAGCAGGAAAATGCGGATGTGGCTGCGCTGTTGCATGGCATAAAGCCCTGCGCCGAGGAACACGAAGCCTGCCAGCCAAAGCGACAGCTCGTTGGCCCAAAGGGTTGGCGCCTCAAGCACATAGCGCACGAAGACCTCATACAGCATGACACAGACCAGAACGACGATCAGCATCATGGTGATGCGTCCCATGAAGACCGAGAATTTGTCGATCGGTCGCCAGCGGGCAAATTCCATGTTGGCCCGGCGGACCGTGAAGACGCCTGCGAGAAACAGGATCGGGGCCAGAATGATGGCGAACCAGTCTATGGGATCGGCAAAACCTCCGAACAGCGGCGCCATGTCCGGCGTAACGTCGCGGCGTTTGTAAAGCGCGGCAAGCTGTTCGAACTGCGACTGCCCTTGGGGCGGATAGAATTCGAGCGTGAATGCCGGAAAGTGCCAGACCAGCCAGGCTGCGTTTGCCACGAAAAGCAGTGGAATAATCCACTCGATCAGGCGGCCGGAGCTGGTGTCTTCCGCTTGCGGGGTGGCCTCAGATGACATGGCTGCGCCCTCCCCAAGCGTTCCGTGCCGGTGATTGGTGGCACGCCGCCCGGGTGGGGGCGGCGTGCGGTCTTAGGTCAGATCAGTTGGAGACCAAGCCGAGCTGGCCGAGGTATTCCAGATGGCTTGCCACCAGAGCCTTGGCTTCCGGGGTATCGGCAAACTCGGGCCAGACCGACTGGGCCACATCACGGAACTTCTGCAGCTCTTCGGTCGACCATTCGTGGATCGTGACACCCTGGTCCTTGAGCATGGCCACCGCTTCGGCATTGGCCTTCTCGAAGGTCAGAGCCGTGCGCAGCGCCAGGGCTTCCATGGCCACCTGCATGATACGCTTGTGGTGGTCAGGCATGTCGTCAAACACCGCCTTGTTGCAGGCCAAATGGTCGGACGGCATTGAGTGGAAGCCCGGGAAGTTGGCGTGCTTGACGATGTCGTAAAGGCCAAGGCCCACGTTGTTGGCGATGCCCGAGGCGTCGGCGCCGTCAATGATGCCGGTTTCAAGGGCGGTGAAGATCTCGGTGAAGTCCATCACGATCGGCGATGCGCCGAGTTTTTCGAAGATCTTGGTTTCCATTCCCGGGGGCGAACGGAATTTCCAGTCCTTGAAGTCGTCGATCTTCGAGATCGGCTTCGAGGATGCAAAGCTTTCCTGACCGTAGACCCACCAGCCGATCAGCTCCATGCCGTACTGGTTGTAGAGCGGCTTTGCAGCTTCAAGCCCGCCACCGAAGTAGAGCCAGCTGAGCTGCTGGTACGGAGTGGAGTAGCCGCCCATGATGTCGGCCACGAACTGGAAGGCCGAGTTCTTGCCGACCGCATAGCCCGAGCCGGTAAAGTCGCAGTCCAGAATGCCTGTCGCGGCAGCATCAAAGGTTTCGACCGACTTCACGACCGATGATGAATAGAACATCTCAACCTGGATTTCGCCGTTCGACATAGCCTGGATGTCGTCGACGTACTGGGCCGCCAGCTTGCCGGACACGGTTTCCGGCGCATAGTGGGTCTGGATGCGGAGCGTGGTGCTCTGCGCGCTTGCGGCATGACCTGCAAGAAGCGCAGCGGCGCCAACAGCAGCGGCCGCAATCTTGGTGAACTTCATTGGATTCCTCCCGGTATAAACTGGTGAGCGCCGGGCGCGGCCTTTTGTGGCCGTTCTCTCGGCAAAAGCAGCTTCAGCCTAGCAGTGGTCCTGCCCGCGTCAACAGAAACTTAAGAAAAATCAATAATTTTGAAATTTCTTCCGCTGTGCAAAATTATCTGCTAGCTTTAACGGCGGAAGACGATGGCGACCAAGACAGATACCGACGACATGTACGCCGATTTGCAGCGCAAATTGGTGACAGCCGGCTTTAAACCCGGAGAGAAGATCAAGCCCGCCATGCTGCAGGGCGAATACGGATGTTCGGCCAACACCGTACGCGATGTGCTGTTGCGCCTGTCAAAGGTCGGGCTGGTTGAATTCGAGATGCAGCGCGGGTTTCGCGCCCGGGCGAATTCGCCCGAACACCGACGGGATGTTACGCGGTTCCGGATCCTGCTGGAGCAAGAGGGCGCGCGGCTGTCGATCCTTCAGGGCACCACCGAATGGGAGGCCAACCTCACAGCCGCCCACCACAAGCTGAGCCATATCGAGACCCGCATCGTGCGCCACGCGATGACAGGCAATGATCTCTTGCTTTGGTCGGATGCGGAGCTTGCGTTTCACCAGGCGCTGATCGCGGCCTGCGGATCGTCGATCCTGCGCGACACCTACGGCAATATCTACGTCCAGTTCCGCCAGCAGTTCGTCAACTCGGACCGTGACTTTGCCACCGATTACTTCCGCAGCATCATCGACGAACATCAAAGCATCGTCGATGCCGCGCTTGCCCGCGACCAAGCGGCCTGTCACCAGGCGATCTATGACCACCTGAAACGCAACCTTTAGCGTGGGACGAGGTCCTCTTCGACATAGACGCGGATGATGCTTTCAAAATCCGGTTCCGCGTGAAAGCCCAGCGACATCGCGCGTTCGGGTGCAAAATTTCGCGGCCAGCCCGCCACGATCTTGATGATCGCCGGGTCGGGTTCAGGCCGGATCAGCGCCACGGCATCGGACCCCGCAACCGTGCGCAGCGCTTCGATTTGTTCGGCAACGGTGCAGCTTACTCCGGGCATGTTCAGCGCCCGGCGCACACCCAGAGGTGCCAGATCGAGCGTTGCCGCATGGGTCAGAAAGCCTGCCGCCGAACGGGGCGACGCGTGCCAGTGGCGCACATCGTCCGACACCGGCAGAATCGCTTGCTGACCGTTCAGCGGTTCGCGGATAATGCCCGAGAAGAACGACGATGCCGCCTTGTTTGGCTTACCCGGCCGCACGCAGATGGTGGGCAGGCGGATCGAAATACCGTCGACGAAACCCTTGCGGCTGAAGTCGGCCAGCATCAGTTCGCTCGCTGCCTTCTGGGCGCCGTAGGACGTCAGCGGCATGGTGGGAAACATGTCGTCGATCTTGTCCGGGTAGGGGGCGCCGAAGACGGCGATGGACGAGGTGAAGACCACGCGCGGCACATAGGCCCCACTGGTGGCGGTGTGTTCCGCCCGCAGGGCTTCGAGGAAATCCCAGAACGCCCGCATGTTGGTCTGCCAACCCAGATCGAAGTCGGTTTCGGCTTCGCCCGAGACGATCGCCGCCAGAAAAAACACATAGTCCGGCCGCGCGGCCACCAGGGCCGCATAGCTGGAGGCGTCGGTCAAGTTGCCGGTGACGCGAGACTTGGCTGGCGCCCCCGCCTCGGGAAAGCCCATGTCGAACAGCGTCACGTCCACGTTTTGGTCAGATCCCAACCCTTCGGCGGCGATTTTTCCGGCGAGCTTCTGGCCAACCATGCCGCCGCCGCCGATGATCAGTGCGCTGGTCATTGGCCTGTTCCTTCCAGTCCGTTTCGGGCCTTCAGCTCAAGATAAAGCGCCGAGTGATCCAGATCGCCGCCGTCCATTTCATGGCAGAGATGGGCGAAGCGGTCGCGGACCTGCTGGACCAGCGGCAGGCCAAGCCCGGCGGCACCCGCTTCGCTGAGTACGTTTTCGAGGTCCTTCAGCTGAAATTTGGTCAGACCGCCCGGGGCGAAATTGTCGGTGCTCATCCGTTCTCCGTGCTGTTGAAGGATGACGCTGTCGGCAAAGCCGCCCTTCAGCGCCTGGCGCAGCGCCGCCGGATCGGCGCCGCCCTTTTGCGCCAGAAGCGTCGCTTCGGCGACGGCGCCGATGGTCACGGCCACGATCGCCTGATTGGCCAGTTTCGACAATTGCCCGGCGCCCGAAGGGCCCACCAGAACCGGACGCCCCATGGCATCGAAGACCGGTTTGGCGCGGTCGAAATCCGCCCGCGCGCCGCCGACCATGATCGCAAGGCCAGCACTTTCCGCGCCGCGCGTGCCGCCCGAGACCGGTGCATCGAGATGGGCCACGCCCAACCCTGAGAGATCGGCGGCCTGGGTGCGCGCCTCATCGGGTTTGACCGAAGACATCTCGATCCAGAGCGTACCGGAAGGCAGTGCCTCGCGCAGCGCCGGGTCGGCCTGAAGGCCCGCCGTGGTGGGCCCGTCAGCCAGCATGCTGATGACGATATCGGCGCCCGCCACCGCCTCGGCCGGGGTCCCGGCGATGCGGGCGCCGTCACCCGTCAGAGTGGCCGCTTTGGCGGCCGTGCGGTTCCAGGCAGTGACCGAAAACCCGGCCTTTAGCAGGTTCCGTGCCATGGGTTCCCCCATCAGCCCGATTCCCAAGAATGCAATGTTCGGATTTTCCATGAAGACGTCCCAGCGCTGATTTCCTTCTCAGCGGGGACCCTAGAATTTCGCTGGCCTTTCGACTAGTCCCGCAAAGAGAGGCTGCTGAATTTGCCCGAGGGAGGTTTGAAATGCGTCTACAGGGAAAGCGCGCACTGGTGACTGCCGCCGGACAGGGAATCGGGCGCTCAACGGCGCTGGCAATGTCCCGCGAAGGGGCGGAAGTCTTTGCAACGGACGTCAATGCAGAGGCACTGGAGAGCCTTGCCGCCGAGGCGGAGGGCGGCATTCAGGCCTTCGTTCTGGACGTGCGCGACGCTGCATCCGTGGCCGAGGGAATCGCCCGGGCGGCGCCGGATGTCCTGTTCAACTGCGCCGGGTTTGTGCACAGCGGAACGATTCTCGACGCGACGGATGACGAGTGGGAATTCGCCTTCGATCTGAATGTCCGATCAATGTACCGGACCGTTCGCGCCGCTTTGCCGGGCATGCTGGAGCGGGGCGGCGGATCGATCATCAACATGTCCTCGGCCGCCTCGTCGATCATTGGCGCCCCGGACCGGTTCATCTATGGCACCACCAAGGCGGCGGTCATCGGCCTAACCAAATCGGTCGCGGCCGATTACATCACAAACGGCATCCGCTGCAATGCGATCTGTCCCGGCACCGTTGACAGCCCGTCCTTGCACGACCGCCTTCGGGCCACGGGTGACTATGAGGCCGCCATGGTCGCCTTTATCGCCCGTCAGAAAATGCAACGCATTGGCAAACCTGAAGAAATCGCGGCCTTGGCGGTCTATCTGGCGTCCGACGAGAGCGCCTTTACCACCGGCCAGACCCATGTCATCGATGGCGGCTGGTCGGGTTAGGCCGGTTCGGCAATCGCAGGAGAACAATCGTGACCAACGCACCGCCGAAGTTCCGTTCGCAGCTATGGTTCAACAATCCCGCGAACCGCGAGATGACGGCGCTCTATCTCGAGCGCTATCTGAACTACGGCCTGACCCGTGAAGAACTGCAATCCGGGCGGCCGATCATCGGGATCGCCCAGACCGGCAGCGATCTGTCCCCCTGCAACCGCCACCACATCGAATTGGCCAAGCGGGTGCGCGACGGGATCTACAACGCTGGTGGCACGCCGCTGGAGATCCCGGTGCACCCGATCCAGGAAACCGGCAAGCGGCCCACGGCCAGCCTGGACCGCAACCTTGCCTATCTGAGCCTGGTCGAGACGCTTTACGGCTATCCGATTGACGGCGTGGTGCTGATGATCGGCTGCGACAAGACCACGCCGGCGCTGCTGATGGCGGCGGCGACGGTGAACATTCCGGCCATCGCTTTAAGCGTGGGTCCGATGCTGAACGGCTGGCATGCGGGCGAGCGGACCGGATCGGGCACCATCGTCTGGAAGGCGCGCGAGCTGCACGCCGCTGGCGAGATCGACGATGACGGCTTTATGGACCTGGTTGCGTCGTCGACGCCGTCGGTGGGCTATTGCAACACCATGGGCACGGCCACGACCATGAACAGCCTTGCCGAAGCGCTGGGCATGCAGTTGCCCGGATCGGCGGCGATCCCGGCGCCCTACCGCGAGCGGGGCCAGATGAGCTTTGAAACCGGCCGGCGCATTGTCGATATGGTGCGCGAAGACCTGCGCCCGTCCGAGATCATGACCCGAGAGGCCTTTGAAAATGCTATTGTGATCAATTCGGCGATTGGCGGGTCGACCAACGCGCCCATTCACCTGAACGGGGTGGCGCGCCATCTGGGCGTGCCCTTGGACAATGACGACTGGCAGTCACTGGGCCACCGGGTGCCGCTGCTGGTGAACCTGCAGCCGGCCGGCGCCTATCTGGGCGAGGATTACCACCGCGCCGGCGGTGTTCCGGCAGTGGTGGGTGAGCTGATGGCGGCGGGTCTTTTGCCCCATCCGGATGTGGTGACCGCCAATGGCCAGACCATGGGCGCCAATTGCGCCGACGTCCGGTCGATCAATAGCGATGTGATCAAGCCGGTCAGTACGCCGATGGTGGCGGATGCGGGTTTCATCAACCTCAAGGGCAATCTTTTCGACAGTGCGATCATGAAGACCAGCGTGATCAGCGATGAGTTTCGCGAACGCTATCTGTCCGCGCCCGACGATCCGAATGCGTTCGAGGGCCGGGCAGTTGTCTTTGACGGCCCCGAGGATTTTCACACCCGGATCGATGATCCGGCCCTGGGGATCGACGAACACTGCATCCTGATCATGCGCGGCGCCGGTCCGATCGGCTATCCGGGCGGCGCCGAAGTGGTGAACATGCGCCCGCCCGCCTATCTTCTGAAGCGCGGCATCCGCGCCTTGCCCTGTGTGGGCGACGGGCGCCAGTCGGGCACATCGGGGTCGCCATCGATCCTGAATGCCTCGCCCGAGGCGGCCGATGGCGGCGGGCTGGGTCTGGTGCAGACGGGCGATCGCCTGCGCTTTGATCTCAACGCCTGCACGGCCGATATCCTGATCAGCGAGGCGGAACTGGAGGGGCGGCGTGCCGGCTTGAACGGCACATCGCTGGCGCCCGAAAGCCAGACGCCCTGGCAGGAAATTTTCCGCGACCGCGTGCGTCCCTTCTCGGAAGGCATGACGCTGCGCGGCGCCGACCAGTACCGAGATATCGCGCGCAAATCCGTGCCGCGCGACAACCACTAAGAAGGATTGCTTCATGAAACTATTGCGTTACGGACCGCCGGGACAAGAACGTCCCGGTCTGATGGATGCCAACGGCACATTGCGTGACCTGAGTGGCCAGATCGATGACATCGGACCGGACGCGCTGGGCGATGCGGCCCTGGACAGGCTGCGGGCTCTGGATCCGTCGGACCTGCCCGCGGTTGAGGGAAGCCCAAGGATGGGCCCCTGCGTTGCAGGGTTCGGGAAGTTCATGTGCATCGGGCTGAATTATTCCGACCACGCGGCGGAAACCGGCGCGGATATCCCCGAGCATCCCATTTTGTTCATGAAGGCGAACTCTGCCATTGTCGGGCCAAACGACGATGTGGTCATTCCCCGCGGATCGACCCAGACCGACTGGGAGGTCGAGCTGGGCGTGGTGATCGGGACCGCCGCCAAATACGTGTCCGAGGCGGACGCGCTGAACCATGTGGCCGGTTACTGCGTCTGCAATGATGTGAGCGAACGCTACTATCAGACCCAACTGACGGGGCAGTGGACCAAGGGCAAGTCCTGCGACACCTTCGGGCCCACCGGGCCCTGGCTGGTGACCCGGGACGAGGTGCCGGACCCCCAGGCCCTGGACATGGGACTGCACGTCAATGGCACGCGGCGGCAGCTGGGCAACACGCGCACGATGATTTTCACGGTGGCTGAGATCATCAGCCATCTCAGCACCCTGTTCACGCTTCATCCGGGCGATGTGATCTCAACCGGCACACCGCCGGGCGTCGGCATGGGGATCAAGCCCACGCCGGTTTATTTGAAGGCCGGGGATGTCATGGAAGTCTGGATCGACGGCCTGGGCAAGCAACGTCAAGAGGTACGCGCAGATGACTGATAAACCGCTTCTTTTGCAGATTGGTACCGTCACGGACCGGATGGCCGCGCGGTTCGATGCCGAATTCGAGGTCGTGAAGCTTTTCGATCAGGATGACCGGGCCGCTTTCCTGGCCGCCACCGGCGCAGAGATCACCGCCATTGCGACCGATGGGCACTGGGGTGTGCCGGCCGATGTCATGGAGGCGGCGACAAACCTGAAAGTCGTCTCAAGCTACGGCGTCGGCTATGACGCCATTGATGCGCCGGCGGCGGCGGCGCGGGGCATCATCGTGGCCCATACGCCCGATGTTCTGAACGATGAAGTGGCCGATACGGCGGTCATGCTTTGGCTGGCCGTATCGCGGCAGCTGATCGGGTCTGACCGCTGGGCCCGGTCCGGCGATTGGGAAAACAAGGGGAGCTTTCCCTTGACCCGGTCGGTGCAGGACCGGACGGTGGGCATTCTGGGCTTTGGACGCATCGGTCAGACGATTGCAAAGCGGGCCGAGGCGTTCCGCGCCAAGATCCTTTACCACACCCGCAGCGCCAAGGATGTGCCCCAGGAATACTGTGCCGATCTGATCGATATGGCGCGCCGGTCCGATGTTCTGGTCGTGATCACGCCCGGCGGCCCGGCAACCCGGCATCTGGTGAATGCCGATGTCATGGAGGCGCTGGGGCCCGATGGTATCCTGATCAACGTGGCCCGGGGGTCCGTGGTGGACGAGCCGGCGCTGGTTGCCGCGCTGGAGAGCGGTAATCTGGGGGCGGCCGGGCTGGATGTCTTTGAGGCCGAGCCCAAGATCCCGGACGCACTGAAGGCGATGGACAACGTGGTTCTGGCGCCCCATGTGGGCAGCGCCACGGTCGAGACCCGCCAGGCGATGGGCGATCTGACCTGCGACAACCTCAGCCAGTTCCTGAAGGACGGCACGGTACTGACGCCCGTGCCTGAGTGTCGGCATCTGATGTGAGCCGGATCAGGGACGTTACGGCGCGCCTGTTTCATGTGCCGCTGGACGAGGTGCTGACCGACGCCAAACACGGAGATCATACGCATTTCGAATTGGTGACGGTGACGGTTACGCTAGAGGATGGCGCGACCGGCACAGGCTATACCTACACCGGTGGCAAGGGCGGCCAAGCGATCCGGGCCATGGTCGTCCATGACCTCGTGCCGTTCCTGATCGGACGCCCGGCAGACGATGTCGAAGCCATGTACGAGGCCATGCAGTGGCATCTGCACTATGTGGCCCGGGGCGGCGTGGCGTCCTTTGCGATCTCGGCGGTGGATATCGCCCTTTGGGATTTGCGCGGCAAGCGGCGGGAACAGCCGCTGGTGCAGATGGCGGGCGGCGCCGGTGACCGGTGCCGCGCCTATTGCGGCGGCATTGATCTTGCCTTTCCGCTGCCGAAACTGCTGGAGAGCGTGTCGGGGTACCTTGAGCGGGGATTTGACGGCGTGAAGATCAAGATGGGCCAGCCCACGCTGGCGGCTGATCTTGAACGCATCGCGGCGGTGCGCGATCTGATCGGGTCTGACATCGCATTTATGGTCGATGCCAATTATTCGATGCAGGAAGATCAGGCCATCGCCGCGGCCCGCGCCTTTGCCGAGTTTGACCTGCTGTGGTTCGAAGAGCCAATCATTCCAGATAATTACGCGGGCTATGGGCGGATCGCGAAGGCCACGGGCATGCCCCTTGCCATGGGGGAGAACCTGCACACCATCCACGAATTCGAACTGGCCGCCGAGCATGCCGCGCTGTCCTACATGCAGCCCGATGCGTCGAACTGCGGTGGGATCACAGGGTGGCTGGAGGTTGCGCGGCTTTGCGCGCGCGCGGGCATTCCGGTCTGCAGCCACGGCATGCAGGAGCTGCATGTCAGCCTCGTGTCATCGCAGCCCCATGGCGGCCTGATCGAGGTGCATTCCTTCCCCATCGACCGCTATACGCACCGGCCATTGGTGGTCGAAGAGGCCCGGGCCGTGGCGCCCGATACCCCGGGTGTCGGGGTCGCCTTCGACTGGGACCGGCTGGCGGAATTCGAAGTGGCAGCGTAAATTCGATCCTTGATAAAATACTGGAAAAACATCGTGATAGAGAATGGAATTAAATCAAAATGGGCGGCTGGGCAGCCCACCATCAACGGGTGGCTGTCGATCGGAAATTCCTTTACGGCCGAGGTTATGGCGGCCCAGGGCTATGACAGCCTGACGATCGATATCCAGCACGGGTTTCTCGACTATTCGGACGCGCGGACCATGCTTCAGGCGCTGCGGGCCAGCGGTGCCACACCGCTGGTACGGGTGCCGTGGAACGAGCCCGGCGTCATAATGAAATCGCTGGATGCAGGCGCCTATGGCATCATCTGTCCGATGGTCAACAGCGGCGCCGAGGCGGCCCGGTTCGTCGATGCACTGCGCTATCCGCCGCGCGGCAACCGAAGCTTTGGCCCGACCCGGGTCAATTTCTCGGCCGGGACCAATTATGCGGCTGAAGCCAACGATCAGATCCTGGGATTCGCCATGATCGAGACGGCAGAAGCGGTTGAGAATGCTGCGGAAATCTGTGCGACGCCGGGGCTTGACGGGATCTATGTCGGCCCGTCTGATTTGACGCTGGGTGTGACCCAGGGCCGGCTGGCGCCCGGGTTTGACCGCGAAGAAGATGAAATGATTGCCGTCATCCAGCAGGTGCTTGGCGTCGTTAAGGCGGCGGGCCTTAGGGCGGCGCTTCACTGTGGAACGCCCGAATATGCTGCCCGGGCCATCGGCTGGGGCTATGACATGGTCACGTTGTCAGGCGATGTACGGCTGTTGTCGGCGGCCGCGGCGTCGTCGCTGAACGCCGCGCGCGACCTGATCGGGCAGGGCGCTGGGCCCGCAGCGAGCGATCCGAAAGGGTATTAGGCCCGTCGCGCAGAACGTGGGCTTCGTGCCTGCGTGCGCGCCGTCCTACGATCCGGAGAGCATATGTCAGACTTTAGCCGCTACGCCGTTTATTACCTGCCCGAAGACATGGACTTTGTTGACAAGGGCGCGGCCTGGCTGGGCTGGGACGCGATCCGGGGGCGGGAGGTGGCGCAACCCGGCTTGGACGGGCTACCACGTCCGGTCGCAGACCTGACCAAGACACCCGGCAAATACGGACTTCACGCCACCTTGAAGCCGCCGTTTCGGCTGACCCATGGGCAGCGACCCCAGGATCTTTGCGCCGCCGTTGAGAGACTGGCCGCAACCCTGCCACCGGTCCGGGCCGAAACGCTGGAGGTTGCCGCGCTGGGTCATTTCATCGCGCTGCGGGCGGTGGGCGATCAAAGCGCGCTTGGCCGCCTGGCGGGTGCATTGGTCACGGAACTTGACCATTTTCGCGCGCCGCCCGGCCCGGAAGACCTGGCGCGGCGGCGCGCGGCGGGCCTGACCGCGCAGCAGGAGGCACTGCTTCTGCGGTGGGGTTATCCTTATGTGCTTGAGGAGTTCCGGTTCCATATCACGCTGACCGGGCGCGTCGGCCCGGATGAACTGGCCGATGTGCGGGCCGTTCTGGCCGCCCATCTGGGCGCGCTGCCGGCGCCTTTCGTGATCCGAGACATCGCTGTTGCCGGTGAACGCCCGGACGGCAGGTTCCAGCAGATCCGGCGTTATACGCTGAACGGGCCTTGGGCCTGATATCCGGCGGCTGCGGTCCGCCCGATCAGGCGAGCCTTTCGATCGCGGTCGAGTAGTCCGTGGGGTTCAGGGTGAATTCCTCAATCCCATTGACGTAGGTGCCGTGTTGGGCGCCGGTGACGCGTTTGATTTCAGTCCATTCCGGATCGGCCAGGAAATCGGCCCAGGCGGTCTGCATCTCATCCGCGTCGCGCCACGCGAGCAGGTAGACGAAGTAGAGCTTGTCGTCACGCTGGCTTTCCCAGACCGCCTGAATGCGAAAGCCGTAGCGTTCAAAAATCGGCATGGCCTGGTCGCGGAAGCGGTCGTGAAAAGGGCCGCGATTTGTCTTGGGGATTTCGTATATGCGCAGTTGATTGATCATTCGCGTCCTCCGCCCGGGCCTGAGGGGACGACTGTATCACCCATTCCGATCCTCTCCGCAACCAGCGCCCGCGGTGATGCGAGGCGCGCATCGGTGCACAAGCTTGAGGCGACGAATAAACTTGGAATGGCCGCCGGGTAACTGTTACATTTGGCTGCCAAATATAGATACGGCGGGCAGGGCGCCTGGCCAACGCGTTTTCTTTTCTGCGGCATCTTGCGGTGCTGTGTATGTGGTTGTTTCGGTACCCAAATTCTTCAAGTCTTTTCGGCGATCAGGCCCTGCCCGCCAGCAACTTAGACGAAGGCGCTGGACCCATAGCCGGGCGGCCTTTTCAGAAAGTGTAGGGAACTAGATGCTGAATGCGGGCGATATTGCGATCCTTGGCCTTCGGGCCGACAACCCTGACGATTTTTCCTTTGTCGCGCTGGTGGATATACCCGGCGGCGAGATAATCAGGTTCACCGACAACGGTGTTTTTGCCGACGGCACCTTTCGGGCCAACGAAGGGATACTAAGCTGGACGGCGCCGGTATCGGGCATTACCGCCGGTACCGTCGTGAGCTTTGAAGGAAACGGCGATTTCGCTGTCGATGACTCCGGCTTTGCCCTGTCCGCCGCCGGTGATCAGGTCATCGCCTATCAGGACGACGGTGGCAGCCCCAAGTTCATCTATGCTCTGCAGTCCAACTCGACGGTCTTTCAGGCGGATGCGACGAATTCGAATACCTCGGCTCTGCCACCCGGCCTTGTGTTCGGAGAAAGCGCCTTTGCCTTCGGCTCTGGCCCAGGGGATGGCGATGAGATTGACAACATCGCCTATGCTGGCCCGACCAGCGGGACCAAAGAGACACTGCTGGCGGCCATCGCCACCGCATCCAACTGGCAGGGCCAGAACGATGTGAACCTCTATGTGCCGCCGCCCACGAGCTTTACGGTTGATGGCTCCGGCGGTCCGACCCCGCCCGCCATCCTGATATCCGAGATCATGTACAACCCGGCCAGCGCGGAAGATGACTGGGAATGGATTGAAATCGTCAACACCGGGTCATCCACGGTCGATCTGTCCGGTTGGGTGCTGGATGACGGCAATGCATCGTTTTTATCCGACGCAAACATTGCATCCGGATCGGTGGCCGCCGGTGGTTCGGCCGTGTTTTACAACGCCGACGATGTGACGGCCGACGAGTTCGCCGACGCCTGGGGCGAAGGTCTGAATCTGGTTGCGGTCACGGGCTGGAGTGGCAACGCCTTCAACAACTCCGGTGACACGGTGGCGCTGTGGTCGAGCTTTGCCGATTATACGGGTGACGAGGCAACCTTTGCCAACGCGCTCGACGTGGTAGTCTATGACGACTCGGGTGAGTGGCCAACCGACGACGGACAGGCGTCGATCTATCTGACCGATCTCAGCCTCGACAATGATCTGGGGACCAGTTGGGCCCTGTCGAGCGTCGGCGCCGGGACGCCCGTGGGCACCGGTCGGTCGTCGAATGTGACCGCAGCGAACACCGGCACCGACGTGGGATCGCCCGGTGGAGATACAACAGAGCCACCCGATCCGCCGGCGCCCGAAGTGCTGATATCGGCGATCCAGGGATCTTCGACCTCGGTCACCCAGATCGGGGTGGACGACCGGTCCGCCCTGGAAGGCGAGGTCGTCACCATAGAGGCGATCGTCACCGCCGATATGCAGTCGGGTGACAATGGTGTCGCGGGTTCGGATCTGTCCGGCTTTTTCGTGCAAGAGGAAGAGGCCGATCAGGACGATGATGCCAGCACGTCCGAGGGCCTGTTCATCTTTGACGATTTTGCCGAGGGCAATCCGGATGTGCAGGTGGGCGATCTGGTGCAGATCACCGGCACGGTGTCAGAATTCTTCGGCATGACCCAGCTGTCGGCGGATAGCATTACCGTTCTGTCATCGGGCAATGATCTGCCCGAGGCCACGGTTGTCGATATCGGCGCGACGGGCACGGTTCTGGACGATGACGGCGCCTATGTGATCAATCTGGAAGCTGTCGAAGGCATGCTGATCACCATCCCCGAAGAGATGACGGTGAACGAGATGTTCAACCTCGACCGCTTTGGCGAATACCGGGTCTCGGCCGATGGTCGCCCCGAGCAGTTCACCCAGAACAATGCGCCCGACGTCGCCGGATTCGACGCCCATCTTCAGGATGTGGCGGCCCGCAGTCTGGTGCTGGATGACGCTCAGACCAGCCAGAACCCGGCAAGCCTTGAGATCATCGACGGCAACAACGGGATACTCGATGCGGGCGACAGCTTTCGCATGGGCGATACGCTGACCAACATCACCGGTGTGGTGAACTATTCCTTCGATGAGTTCCGCCTGCAAGATCCGACCGGCGACTATACGCAGACCAACCCAAGACCCGAGACGCCGGAGGATGTGGGCGGCAACCTGCAGGTCGCGAGCTTCAACGTGCTGAACTTTTTCACCACGATCGACACGAGCGGCACCGTAACCGATGCCGGACTGGACCCAAGGGGCGCAGACAGCGCGGAAGAACTGAGCCGTCAGGTCGAGAAACTGAGCGAGGCGATTGCCGCCATCGATGCCGATATTCTGGGGCTGGTCGAGCTAGAGAACTCGATCAACGACGTCGCCATCGAGACGCTTGTGATGGAAGTGAACGCCATCGTCGGTGCCGGCACCTATGATTTTGTCGCGACCCCGGGACTGGTCGGGACCGACGCCATCACAACCGGGCTGATTTACAAGACGGCCGAGGTGTCGGTCGTGGGCTCGGATGTGCTGGTCTATGAGGAATCTTCGGCCGCCACCACCTTGGCGGTCGCTTCTGCGCTGAATGATTTTGTGTCTTCCGATGACGAAGTGGGGGATTTCCAGCGCAACCGTCCCACAGTGGCGGCGACCTTCGAGACCGAGGACGGTGTTGAACTGACGGTGGCGGTCAACCACTACAAGTCCAAGGGCGACAGCAATCTTGAAGACACGTTCCTCGACGCCGTCAACGGGGGTGCGCCCCAAGCCGATATCGATGCGCTTCTGGCCGATCCGAATTATGATCAGAACGATGGGGCGGGGTTCTGGAACCAGGTCAGGACCGACGCAGCGGAAGAGCTGGTGGCCTGGCTTGATGGCGGACCGGACGGCTACGGCGTCTCGGATACCGACAACATTCTGGTCGTGGGCGATCTGAACGCCTATGCCCAGGAGGATCCGGTCAAAGCCTTTGTCGATGCAGGCTATGTCGATCTGGTCGACACATTCGTGGGCGAAGACGCCTATTCGTTCGTGTTCGACGGTCAGATCGGGACGCTGGACTATGCCCTGGCCAGCGGTGACTTGGCCGATCAGGCGACCGGCGCGACCGAATGGCATATCAACGCCGATGAAGCCGATGCCATCGATTACAACCTGGATTTTGGCCGCGACCCCGCTTTGTTCAATGGCGACACTCCGGCGCGCAATTCGGACCATGATCCGGTGGTTGTGGGCTTCGATCTGGCGCCCGACGAGCTGATCCTTCTGGCGGGCAACCGGCGCAGCAACAAGCTGAAGGGTACTGAGGAAGATGAACTGATCGTGGGCAAGGGCGGACTGCTGGACGTGCTGTCGGGTGGCGCCGGCGCCGACACCTTCTACTTCGGCAAAGAGACCTTCAACCGCCGGTTCGACGGCGATCTTATCAAGGACTTCGACAGCGCCGAAGACCAGATCGTCCTGGCCAATGATGACTACAAGGTGCGTCTCTTCGACGACTTTGCCGTGATCCGCATTGATGGGCGTGGTCTGATCAACGACCGGATTGCCGTCTTGGGTGAATTCGAGGATGTCGACGATCTGAATATCTCGGTCGATACCTTTGATCTGAACGATTACTACAGCGTCTGATGGCGTAGGAAAGCTTGCGCAGGGTCTGGCCGGAATGCCAGCCGGGCCCTGCGACGTGAGAACGTGTCAGACTGACACGGCGGCCAGAATCTCGTCGCGCGTGGCTTCCGATTTTGGGCGGTTCAAAACCACCGCGCCCCGGCGCAGGGCGTAGAAGTGATCAGCAATGTCAAAGGCGAAATCGAAGTACTGTTCGACCAGAACGACCGCCATATCGCCCCGGTCACGCAGATATCGGATCACCTGACCGATCTGCTGGATTATGTTGGGCTGGATGCCCTCGGTGGGTTCGTCCAAGAGCAGAACTTTGGGTTTGGTCATCATCGCGCGGGCGATGGCCAGTTGCTGTTGCTGACCGCCGGACAGATCGCCGCCGCGCCGGTTCAGCATCTCTTTCAGCACCGGAAACAGCTCAAAGACCTCGTCCGGTATGTGGTGGTCGGCCTTGGGCAGGCAGGCAAAGCTGGTCTCAAGGTTTTCACGCACTGTGAGCAGGGGAAAGATGTCGCGCCCCTGGGGCACATAGCCGATCCCCCTGCGTGCCAGTTCCTGGGCAGGCGCCTTGCCGACAGTTTGCCCGTTCAGACTGTAGCTGCCGCTGGTGCGCTGGTGCGTCCCGGACAGCGCCTTCAGCAGGCTGGTCTTGCCCACACCGTTGGTGCCCATAACGCATGTGATCTGGCCTGCCGCGGCTGCGAAATCGATGCCGTGCAGGATCTGCGACCCGCCATAGTGAAGATCCAATCCGCGTACTTCCAGCATTGCTAGCGCCCCAGGTAGACGTCGATGACGTCTTGGTTTTGGGTCACGAAATCGATCGAGCCTTCGGCCAGAACCGAGCCTTCGTGCAGCACGGTGACCCGGCAATCGAGGCGCCGTACGAATTCCATGTCGTGCTCGACCACGATCACGGCGCGGGTTTTCGAGGCTTCTTTGAGCAGATCGGTGGTGTGTTCGCGTTCTTCGGGCGTCATCCCGGCGGCGGGTTCATCCACCAAGAGCAATTTGGGATCCTGCGCCAAGAGCATGCCGATCTCAAGCCACTGCTTCTGCCCATGGCTAAGGGTGCCCGCCTTGATGCTGAGTGTCGTCGCCAGCCCGATTTCATTGGCCAGATCCTCAACCAGTGCTCGGTCGCCGGCCGTGGGCTTGAAGAACAGGACCGCCAATGGGTTCCGTTTCTTCCGGAGCGCCATCATCAGATTGTCGAAAACGGTCTGATCCTCAAAGACGGTCGGGCGCTGGAATTTGCGGCCGATGCCCGCCTGGGCAATGGCGCTTTCGCTCATCTTCAGAAGGCTGCGGGACCTGTCACCATAGGTTACACGGCCTTCGTCAGGGCGCGTTTTGCCTGTTACGATGTCCATGAAGGTTGTCTTGCCGGCGCCATTGGGTCCGATCACCGCACGCAGTTCCGCCGGGCCGATCTCAAAGCTCAGATCGTTGATGGCCTTGAAGCCATCAAAGCTGACCGATACGCCGGAAACCTCAAGAAGCGTGCTCATTCGCTGGCCTCTTTTTCGCGGAAGGAACCCTTGTCAGGGCCGAGATCTGCGCCTTTGCGGTCGGGGTTTCGGCGGTGCGTGATCAGATCGACGATGCCGCCCAACCCGTTCGGGAAGAAAAGCGTGATCGCCACAAAGGACAGACCCAGCACGATCAGCCACCAGTCGACCCATTCGATTGTATAAAAGCCCAGGTTGATGTCGGGAGCCTGGCCGCCGGTGAACCACGTCGACACAAGGCTGACGAAAGCCGCCCCCACGACGGCACCGTAGAGACGGCCGCGCCCGCCGATGGCCACCCAGACCGCCAGATAGATTGACGCGATCGGTGCAATTTCGGCGGGGTTCACGATACCCGCCTGCGGGTAGTAAAGCGCCCCGGCGATGGCGGCGATCACGGCGCTGACGGTAAAGATGAAAAGCTTATATCCCTCAACGGGATAGCCAAGGAAGCGCACGCGCGCTTCATCATCGCGTATGCCGCGCAGGACACTGCCGAATTTTCCCGAGACGATCCAGGCCGCGAAGATATAACCCAGCCCAAGGGCGGCTGCCGATGCCCAGAGGAACCAGACCGAGACAACCGATTGCGGCACGCTGTCCAGACCGGGCAGGTTCTGGAGCCCGGAAAGACCGTTGTTGCCCCTGAGACCGCTGTCATTCTGGAACAGGTAAAGCGACAGCGCCAGCGTCATCGCCTGGGTCAGGATCGATAGATAGACGCCGGTCACACGGCTGCGGAAGGCGAGCCAGCCGAAGACCAGCGCCAGAAGGCCGGGGACCAGCACAACGGCGGCCAGTTGCAGGGGCAGGGAATGGGCAAACGACCAGACGGCCGGCAGTTCGGAAGAGCCCACCACGCCAAAGATCTGCACCGCGATGCCGTCGCGCACCTCGTCTGGTGTCGGCGGGATGCCCGAGGCGGCGATGCTGTCGGTGACGATAAGCCGGGTGCGCTCGTACATCAGCCACATGCCGATGGCATAGCCGCCAAGGCCGAAGAAGGCGAAATGCCCGAGGCTGAGGATGCCGCAGTATCCCCAGACCAGATCCATCGCGAGCGCCACGAGGCAAAGACAAAGGGTCTTGCCCAAGGTCTTGATAAAGCTTGTGGAAATGTCACCGGTGCCGAAGGCCTCGCTCATAAACGTTGCGCCCAATGTGAACAGGGCCAGTGCCGCGAGAAAGATCAGGACCGACGGGTTGCGCGCCGCGAAGGGCACGCGCGGCTGGCCCAGGGGGGTGGCGACGGTTGTCTCGGCCATACCCTTATGCCTCTGCCGCCCGGCCCTTGAGCGCGATGATCCCGCGCGGCCGGAATTGAATGAAGAGGATGATGAACAGGATCATATAGGTCTGGGCCGCCAGCGTATTGGACGGGTTGAACCATTCGATACCCTTTTGCAGGAAGCCGACCAGCGTCGCGCCCAGAAGCGTGCCCCAGATGTTGCCGACCCCGCCCACCACGACGGTCATAAAGGACTGTACGATATAGTCCTGGCCCATCTCGGATGTGACCTTGGCGAAAAGCCCGATGGTGACGCCGGCGACACCGGCGATGCCCGATCCGATGCCGAAGGTCAGCATGTTGATGCGGTCGGGATTGATGCCCATCGAGGCCGCCATGCGCGGGTTCTGGGTTACCGCGCGGACCTCAAGCCCCAGCCGGGTGCGCCGCATGATGAAAAGGAACACCGCCAGGAACATCAGCGCCATGACGAAAATGGCGATCCGGATATAGCTGATTGACACCACGTCGTTGAGGATAAAGGCGCCGCCCAACCAGTCGGGCGCCGTCAAGGGGCGTGCCTGGGTCCCGAATATGTTCTTGGCAAGCTGCTGCAGCGCAATGGAAATCCCGAAGGTCGCCAAAAGCGTTTCCAGTGGCCGGTGGTACAACCAGCGGATCACCAGACGTTCCATCGCGACACCGGCCGAAAAGGTCACGAGAAAGGCCGCAGGCAGGGCGATCAGGATCGACACCGTATAGTCCGGCACAAAAAGCTGGACCACGTAGCCGGTGTAGGCGCCCATCATGATGAATTCGCCATGGGCCATGTTGATGACGCCCATGACACCGAAAGTGATGGCAAGGCCGATTGCGGCAAGGAAGTAGATCGAGGCGAGCGACAGCGCATCCAACACCAGATCGGCGAACTGATTGACGGCGACCTTCTGTTCGATCGACTGGAGCACGGCCAGTGTCGTGGATATGATCGGCTCGGGCTGATCCAGGAAGCGTTCGACAAAGACAAATTCGGTCAGAATGGCCTCGGCCTGATCGGCTGTGACGCGCGGCGCGACGAGGCCCTGGCGGGCCAGCTCGGCATAGGCCAGATCGCGCGCCGCATCTGCGCCGAGCGCCGCGACCTCGATGCCGCCCACCTGGCCGTCGACGATGTTGTCGGTGAGTGCCTTGCGCAGGTCATCGCGGTTGGCCAGCGGCTCGGCCAGCCCCTGATCCACCAAAAGGGCATAGGCATCATCCTGCCCGAAGCCACTTTCGCCGGGTGTCAGGGTGCCCGCGATGGTCGGGTCTTCGGGGTCATAGTCTGCGGGCTGCAGGGCCTCGGACCGCGTCGCGACCAGTGGGTTCAGCGTGGCACGCACATCGACACCCAGATCGCCCCGGAAGCTTTCAATCGCGGCCACGCGGATTGCCGTATCTTCATCGAAGCGAATGGTCAGCAGCCGCTCAAGGCGCTCTTTCCGTGCCCTGATTGCAGCATCGGGGTCGTCGTCGATTGCCGTCCGCAGCACCGCCAGATGGGTGGCTTCCGGATCGCGTTCGATGGCATTCAGGCTGGCCGAACGGACCGCCGGGTCGGGGTCGGTCAGCTGAAAGCGGACCAGCGCGGCCCCGATCATGCCCCGAATGCCGCTGTTGGGCTTGATCTGCTTCAGATCGCGTTTGCCGGCAAGGCCCACCTCGGCCCCGCTGGCGATATCGAAAAGCGCCAACTGGTTGTCTTCGCGGGGTTCTGTATAGAAGAACAGCCCGTCTTCCTTGCGCATCCAAAGCTCTTTGGCCTGCCAGCGTTCAAGCACCTGTTGCGCTTCGGCAAGATCGCTTGCGGCGAGCGCATCGATTGCGGGGCCAATGGATTTACGCGAGCTTTTATCAATAAGATCTTGATGTTCTTGCAGTAAGTCTTGGATCGCGCTGCTGTTTTGTGCCTGCAGGGAAACGCCCCAAAAAAGCAGGGACAGGCAAAGGCACGCACGGGTCAGCAGGTTCATTTCGCGGTCCTTCGACAAAACGGGGGGCCAGGCGGCCCCCCGCTGTTTTTGTGGATGTCACTTAGTAGTTGGACTTGATCTGCACGCAGGTGCTGGTCGAGGTATTGTACATGCCGCAGCCCAGCTCTTGCCAATCGCTGGTCAGAACCGCCGATTCCGGCAGGAAGTCGGTCCAGGCGTCGCCCGGCACTTCTTCGGTCTGACTGATGATATCGAACTGGCCGTCTTCCTGGATTTCGCCGATCAGGACCGGCTTTGCCAGGTGGTGGTTCGGAAGCATCACCGCGGTGCCGCCGGTCAGGTTCGGGAATTCCTGGCCGTACATGGCTGTCCGCACCGCATCAACGTCAGTCGATCCGGCTTCGGTGGCCGCGTTCACCCACATGTTGAAGCCGATGTAATGGGCCTCCATGGGGTCGTTGGTGACACGCTCGTCACCCATGCGCTCTTTCCAGGCGGCAACCCAATCGGCATTGGCGTCCGTGTCGGCGGACTGGAAGTAGTTCCAGGCAGCCAAGTGGCCAACCAGGTTCGACGTGTCGAGACCGGACAGCTCTTCTTCACCGACCGAGAACGCGACCACCGGGATGTCATCGGCCGAGATACCGGCGGCCGCGAGTTCCTTGTAGAAGCCCACGTTGGCATCGCCGTTAATCGTTGAAATCACGCCGACTTTCTTGCCATCAGCGCCGAGCGCGACCACGTCGGCCACGATCTTGGACCAGTCAGAGTGACCGAAGGGCGTGTAGTTGACGAAGATATCGTCTTCGGCAATCCCCTTGTCCTGCAGATAGGCCTCAAGAATGTTGTTCGTCGTCCGCGGATACACGTAGTCGGTACCGAGAAGGGCGAATTTTTCGACCTCAAGTTCATCCAGGAAGTAGTCGGTTGCCGGGATCGCCTGCTGGTTCGGCGCGGCACCGGTATAGAACACGTTCTTGGAGCTTTCTTCGCCCTCATACTGAACCGGATAGAACAGCAGACCGTTCAGTTCCTCGATCACCGGCAGAACCGATTTGCGGCTGACGCTGGTCCAGTTGCCGAAGATCACGTCGACCTCGTGGACTGTCAGAAGCTCGCGTGCTTTTTCAGCAAAGAGCGGCCAGTCAGAGGCCGGATCGACGACAACCGTTTCGATCTCGCAGCCGAGGACGCCGCCGGCGGCGTTCTGCTGATCGATCAGCATCTCCATAGTGTCCTTTAGGGTCGTCTCTGAAATCGCCATCGTGCCGGACAGCGAATGAAGCACGCCCACCTTGACCGGGCAGTCCTGGGCCAAAGCCGGCACGGAACCCGCAGCCGTTACGAGCGCGGCGCCGATCAGCGACCGTTGAATTTTCAGCATAGATGTATTCCTTTGAGCTGTGCCGCTCGGGTAAGTGCCCAAAGATTACGCAATACAACTTGTATCGCAGACCTTGTCACACCAATCTCCCCCTTGCAGCGTCAGTTGCAAACGTGTGGCGGTGAAGGGACCTGCCAAGCTCTTTCGCCGCCGCACACATTTTGGAGCCCGCGCGCAGAATCGCGAGCCCGACGCGACCTAAACCCACCGGGTCGCGGACGTCAGTTCAAAGGCTTGATCAGGATTTTCATTTGGCGCCTTCCGTGGGGTGGGGATTATTTTTTGCGCGTTTTTTGCCTCATTGCCGCATTTCTGGGCGCCCAGAAATGGGTCTTCCCGGTAAGCTGTTGGGCATAATGTGGAAATCCAGCGCGACGGGTGACTATGGCGCAGTTTCGCCAGGCGTAGGTCATGCGCAGTTGTCACTGTCTTCGACGCTGCCGGCGGTCCGCACCCGCACAATCGGTCTGTGAAGGTGACGCCTCTGTCTGCAATCGGGCCGAAAAACCGGCGTCTTCGCCATCCAGCCGAGATACTTCGCTTGAAGAGGTGGGTGTTACCCGCGAAACACCATCAGCACGAATTCGGTTTTTCTGCCTGCGCCCTTATTTACTATTTTAAATCAATTATATAGATACCTCCGTACACACGGCTCCGGCGCTGCGGCAGCCGCGACGGTCAGCCGGTTCAATACCGTTATCCAAAGTGATGCAGAGCCGCCGCAGAATGGTCTAAACAGATGAGGGCACTTTGATTTCCACGTTTGGCGCCCATAATCTTGGCACCAGCCGCGCTTCGGGATCCCGTTTGAATGGTTTCCCGCCGCCGGTCGGAAGCGAGGGGTATTGATGTTGCAAGGGCGGCGGGCGTTGCTGTGCTTGGTGGCTTGCGCCATGGCGGCCGGCCCACAGCTTGCCTTTGCCGAGACCCTGACCGAGGCGGTGCGATCGGCATTGACCACGAACCCGACGGTGCGCGCGGAAAGCGCCGAGGCGCGGGCGGCAGCGTTGGAGTTGCTGCAGCTTCAGGGGGACTATCTGCCAACGGTGTCATTGTTCGGAGATGTCCGCAGCGAGACGATTGACGACCCGGCGAACCTTTCTGCCCTCGACAACAATGACACTAAGACCGCGCGTCAGGCCGGGTTGCAGGCGGAAATCACGCTGTACGATGGTCTGGCCCGGGAAAATCGGGTCTTTGCCGGATCGGCCCGGGTCGACGGGCGGATATTTTCCCTGCTTGATGCATCAGAGACGCTGGCCCTGACCGCGGTCGAGGCCTATGTCGACGTGCTTCGTCGGCAGGCGCTGGCAGTGGTGGCGCGCGAGAACGTCGCGCGGCATGAAGAGCTTGGCGCCCAGGTGCGTCAGGCGGTCGAAGGCGGCCGATTGCCCGCAAGTGACGGGTTCGAGGCCGAGAACCGCATTCTGGCAACCCGCGTCGCCGAATTGCGTGTGCGCGAGGCGATCGCCAATGCCAACAGCCGCTATACCCGCGTGATCGGGAAGGCACCCACCGGCGGGATGGCCGTGCCACGGGTGCGCAACCTGCCGCAGTCTGCCGCGCAAACGGTGCAGCTTGCCGTAGACAACAGTTTTCGCGTCCGGGCCGCTGACACCGCGATCCGGCAGCGCCAGTACGAACGCGTTATTGTCGAGGCAGACCGGCGCCCGCGCGTCAGCCTGAATGCCGGCGTCACCACGGGCGAGGATCTGGCGGGTTCCGCCGGGTCCCGCGACGAAAGCTTCGTGGGTCTGCAATTGAACTGGACCCTTTTCAAGGGGGGGCGTGACCCCGAAACCCGTGCTTTGATAGAAAGGCGTGAAAAGGCGATCTTGGAACGCAACGCCGCCATCCGTGACGTCCGCGAAATGGCCGAGCGCACCTGGCACGCCCACCGAGCCGATCTGGCACGTCTGCGATTGCTGACGGATCAAGAGGCCGCCAATGAACGCATCGTGGCCCAGTACCGCGAAGAATTTGCTGCCGGAACGCGCACCCTTCTGGATCTGCTTGATGCGGAAAGGGCGCTGTTCAACGTGCGGTTCCAGAAAGTGAGTGCCGCAAGCACGGTGTCGTTTAATCAGTACCGTCTTGTCGCCGCACAGAGTAAACTGGCAAACATGTTCGGAATTGCCCCTGCCAATATGACCCTGTTGCCCGATTTCGAAGCGCGCGCGTTGCAACGCCCGGCGTCGGTATTCAATACCGAGGTCGCACCGCTGCAATGACCGGCGCGGATGCAGCTGGCTCGCGGGCCACGCAGCACCCGCTGGCACCGGTCCTGTCGGTCTGTGCCTGGCTTTGCGATCACCATGGGCAGCCCTTCTCAGCGGCGGGAACCCTTGCGGCGCTGCCCGAAGGCGGTAACGCCAATGATCCGGGCATCCTGGCGCGGGCGCTGTCGGCTCTGGGTCTGACATCCCGGCTGGCGGCGCGCGATCTGCGCCGGATTGATCCCGCAACGTTGCCGGTGGTGTTGTTCAAAAGGGGTGGTGGACATCTGATCCTGACGTCCTTTGGGGCCGGGCGCAGTGCGACGTTTATCGATCTGGAACAGGATGGGCTTGAACGGCACGTGCCGCTGCGCATGCTCCGCCGGATGACCGATGGCCAGATCCTGCTGGTCACGCGGGCCGGAGCGGCGGCCTCGACCCGGCTGTCCCCTGAAACGGCGGCCAAGACCCAGTCGGCCCGCCACTGGTTCTGGAGCCCCGTCCGCGCCAACTGGGGCGGCTGGTTGCAAGTGCTTCTGGCGGCCCTTTGCCTGAACCTGTTGAATCTGGCGCTGCCGATATTTGTCATGAATGTCTATGACCGGGTCATTCCGAACCTGGCGTTTGTGACGCTTTGGACACTTGGGATTGGCGTCGGCATTGCGCTGGCGCTGGATCTGGTGCTGCGCATGGTGCGGGGCGGTGTCCTGGACAGGATTGGCCGCCGCGTCGATCTGAAGGCCTCGTCAGACCTTTTTGCCCATGCGATGGCGGTGCGCCTGCTAGACCGGCCCGGCGGCGCGGCGGGCATTGCCGGCCACATTCGCGATTTCGACGTCGTGCGCGAATTTTTTGCCTCGGCCACATTTGTCGCGCTGATCGATCTCCTTTTCATTGGCATCTTCATCGCCGTCCTGTTCACCATTGTCGGACCCGTGGCGATGGTGCCGCTGCTGGCGGTGCCGGCGGTTCTGGTGCTTGCCTTTATGGCCCAGATCCCGTTGGGGCGCGCGGCGACCCAGGCCCAGGCCATGGCGACCAAGCGCCATGTGGTGCTGGTCGAAGCCCTGGGTGGCATCGAGACGGTCAAGAGCGTCGGGGCCGAACCGGTTATGCAGCGCGAATGGGAGAACGCGGTCGCCGCGTCGAACCGCATTACGGGCCGCACGCGCGCATGGTCCAGTCTGGCCACCAACGGCACTTTGCTGATCCAGCAATCGGTCAGCGTGTTCATCATCCTTTGGGGCGTCTATCTGGTCGCGGCAGGTCAGATAACCATCGGCGGGCTGATCGCCGCGAATATACTGGCCGGGCGCGTGTTGGCGCCCCTTTCGGCGATCTCTCAGACGATCTTCCGCGCGCAGTATGCATTCAGATCCATGCGGACGCTGACGGATTTCATGGCGCTTCCGGCTGACCGTGGCACCACGGTTTCAAGCGATGCCCAGGTGCGCGCCGGTGCGATCTTGGTCAAGAACCTGCGCCTGCGTTATGCTGGCGTTGAACGGCCCGCCCTGGACGATGTCTCGCTTGAGCTTGAACCCGGGGAAACGGTCGCTCTTGTGGGCCGCGTCGGATCGGGAAAATCCACGCTTGGGAAGGTTCTGGCGGGGCTGCTGCCGGTCGAGGAGGGGCAGGTGCTGATCGACGGTATCGCCGTTGGTCAATACGACCCTGCCGAGTTGCGCCAGGGGATCGGTTATCTGCCGCAAGAGGCAGATATCTTTACCGGAACGCTGCGCGAGAACCTGAGCATCGGGTTGCCCCATGCAAGTGATGACGCGCTGATGGATGCGCTTCGGGTGGCCGGTGTGGACCGGCTGGCCAGGGACGCGCCGGACGGCTTGGGCATGTTCCTCGGCGAACGGGGCGAACGGCTGTCGGGTGGCCAGCGGCAGGGTGTTGCCCTGGCCCGGTTGCTGGTGCGTCGTCCCAAGTGCCTGTTCTTGGATGAGCCCACCAATGCCATGGATCAGGACATGGAAGCGCGGGTGACCGAGCGTCTGCGCGCTTTCGCCGAAGACACCGGCGCCGGGTTGATCCTTTGTACCCACAGGCCGTCCCTTGCCGCCATTGCCCAGCGGATGATCGTGCTCGACAACGGGCGCAAGGTTCTGGACGGACCACGCGAAGAGGTGCTGAGCCGGCTTCGCGATGCGGCGGCGGTGCGTCAGGTGGCGGAGTAGGGCAGTGTTTGGCAGCGGCTCGGACGAGGCATTCATCAACGACGCGGCGCAGGCTAACAAAGCCTCTGCAGGATGGAATCCCTGGGGCCTGCTCTTGGTCATCGCCGCGGGCATTGGCGCCTTCTTTTATTGGGCAAGCACCTATGAGATCGAAGAGGTCACCAGCGGTACCGGCCGGGTAATCCCGTCCCAGCAGGTGCAGGTTGTCCAAAGCCTGGAAGGCGGCATCGTGCGCCGCGGTTTCGTTGAAGAGGGCGACACGGTCGATGTGGGCGATGCGCTTCTGCAAATCGATGACACCGGCTTTGCCGCCCAACTGGGAGAGCTTCGGGAACGCGAAGCGGCGCTCTTGGCCGAAGAGATGCGGCTGCGGGCCGAAGCCGAAATGCGGCCCGATGTCGACTTCAGCGACGCATTGATGGCGCGCGCCCCCTTGGCCGTGGCCGCCGAGCGCGACGTATTCCTGTCGCGTCGCAACCAGCTGTCGCGTGAGCTTGCGGTTCTGGATGACCAGCTTGCCCAGCGGCGCGCGGCGCTGGCGGAACTTCTGGCAGAACGCGAGAAACTGGAAGGCGTGATTGCGCCACTGTCCCAAGAGGTCACGCTAACGGCCGATCTGGTGGCACGCGCTGTGGCGCCGCAGGTCGATCTGCTGCGGCTTCAGGCGCGGCTGGCGGAACTGGAGGGCGATCTGTTGATCGGGCAGGCCAGCGAACCGAGGCTCGCCGCATCCATCGCCGAAGCCGAAAGCCAGGCCGCAGCAGCGCGGTCGGCCTATGTTCTGTCGGCGCGCCAGCGGCTTGCGACGCTGCAGCTTGAACTGGCGGTGGCGCAGGAAGCTTTGCGTGCTGCCCGGGACCGCGTTACGCGGACCCAAATCGTGTCGCCAGTCCGCGGGACGGTGAACACCCTTCACGCAACCACAATCGGCGCGGTCGTGCAGCCCGGCCAGCCCTTGGTCGAGATTGTGCCCGCCGATGACAGCCTGCTGATCGAAGCCGAAATCAGACCCCAGGATGTGGCCTTCGTCCGGCCCGGCGACACGGCGTCGGTAAAGATCACCGCCTATGATTACCTGGTCTACGGGGCACTGGAGGGCGAGGTCGTCCGCCTGGGCGCGGACACCATTGAGGACAGCGAGGGGCAAGAGTTCTTTCGCGTTGTCGTGCGCACGGGCGATGCGTTTCTTGGAACCGAAGACGCGCCGCTGCCCATCAGTCCGGGTATGGTGGCCAGTGTCGATATCCAGACCGGGCGCAAGACGGTTCTAAGTTACCTCGCCAAACCGCTCTTGCGGGCCCAGTCCGAGGCGTTGCGCGAACGCTAGGGCCCTTTACTTGGTCTCGGCGATGAAGACACCGTCCCAATCGGCACGGGGGGGATTGGCGCGCAGATTGGCAATCCGATCTTCATAGACCGAGGCATAGGCATCAAGCGAAAGGCCGACACGGTCACCGTGTTTGCGGAGCGTTTGCGCCGCAGCCATGGCGCGATCCCAGCTTTGCGTTCTGTAGCTGGCCAACATCGTTGAGTTGTCAACCACAAGCATCTGAAATTCCACCTTTTTGTGGAGGTCGGAATCACCCAAAAGGCCATAGACGATCTCGGGTTCGCGTTTGCCCTTGACCAGGATCTTGTCCAGTTCCAGCAGGGCAAACCGTCCGCCGACGGCATCAGCGGTGTCCGATCCGACAACGACCCGCAGCCCGTAGAAGGCCGACGCGCCTTCAAAGCGCGAGGCAAGGTTCACCGCATCGCCAAGCGCGGTGTAATCGAACCGCGTGTCCGAGCCCATGTTGCCGACCACGCAAAAGCCGGTGTTGATGCCGATGCCGACATTCAGGGGCGGGGGCGGCGGCTCTCCCAGCGCTTCGGCCTCAGTCAGCCGTTCGGCGTTCAAACGGTCGACGCCGGCCTGCATGCCAAGGGCGGCCCGGCAGGCGGCGCCGGCATGATCATCCTGATCTAGCGGCGCGTTCCAGAACGCCATGACCGCATCACCCATGAATTTATCGATCGTCCCGCCGGTTTCCAGAATGGGTTGCGACAGCACGGTCAGGAACCGGTTCATAAGCGCAGTCAGACCGGACGGATTGTCGCGGAACCTCTCGGAGATCGCGGTAAAGCCGCGCACGTCGCTGAACAAAATGGACAGATCACGGATTTCTCCGCCCAGCGTCAGCCGGTCCGGGTTCTTCTGCAACTGCTCGACCAGTTGCGGTGAAACATACTGGCCAAAGGCGCCCCGGATCTGACGGCGGCGTTGTTCCTCGCGGAGATAGTTGGCCATGGTCAGCAGCACCACCAGAAATCCGGTCGCCAAAAGCGGGTAGCTTGGATCAAATAGAATGCGGTGCGCCCAGAACAGATAATAAGACGCCACGGCGTAACTGCTAAGCAGCCCGAGGCTGCCCACGATGATCCACCCGGCGCCCAGAACGGGCGTCAGCGCAATCACGAGAAGGCCAAGACCCAGAACCGCCGAAAGCTCTACCGCGACGGCATAGTTGGGGCGTATCAAAAGCGAACCGCCAAGGATGTTTTCAAGCGCCTGTGCATGGATTTCGACACCTGCCATCGGGATGCCAAGGGCTGTCGCACGGAAATCTTCGAGCCCGATGGCCGATGTGCCCACCAGCACCAGGTGGCCGGCCAGTCTTCCCTGCGGCATGCGCCCGCCCAGAAGGTCGGCGGCTGGGACGAAGCGATCGGGTCGCGACGGTGTCAGATAGGGCCAGATGGATCCGAAGGCGTCGGTCGGGATCAGTTGTCCAGCGACAACAATGCCATCGATCCCCGCGGCGTTGGTACGGAGCGCGAACGGCGCGCCGCCAGAGGCCACGCGCAAGAGTTCTGCCGAAAGCCCAAGCCTCAGCACGCCCTGCACCTCAAGCACCATCGGCACGCGGCGGTAGACGCCATCGGGGTCAGGCCTGATCGAGAACACCCCGCGGCCCGCGGCGGCCGCCTCAAGTTCGGGCAGGTTCTGCACAAGCTCTGGAAACCGCAGAAGAAAGTTGCCAGGTCCGGGCCCTAGAACCGCATGTTGAGACTGCGGTGGCGGCGTGTCGTCAACGGGTGTGCTGGTAGCGCTTCGGACACTGGTCTGGCCGAGGATCACCCGCGCACCGCCGAAGGACCCGGCCAGAATATCATCGTTGTCCGCAAGTCTCATCAGGTATTTGCGCGCGGCTTCGGGCAGATCCGGGTTGTCCTCGGCAACCGTTGCCGGCGACAGCCGGTCCGGTTCGGCGAAAACGATGTCGAAGGCGATGCCGGCTGCGCCGTCGGCGCCGATCAGATCGACCATCTCGGCGATCCGCGTCCGCGGCCAGGGCCACTGGCCGAGTTCCGAAATGCTCGGGTCGTCGATATCGATGATGGTCACCGGCAGGGGCTGATAATCGCGCGGGACCGCCTGCTGATAGGCATCAAAGGATTGATTGCGGAGCGCCGCAATGGGCGGTGCGTCAAGCACCCGCAGAAAAAGTAGGAAGCCAAGCACGATCAAACCGGCAAAACGGCCGGCGCCAATCCAGGAAAAGATCCTCCAAACGCGGCGCATGAACTCTGCTTTTTGACCTAAGTATCTGATGGTTTTCGGCATAGAAGGCACCGGAAAGGCCGGGGTCAACCGCTGAGTGATTCTATGCTCGATCCCTGTTTTGTTTCCAAATTCGCAGTTCCGTTGCGGCACAAGCGCAAAATTCGACGTAAAAACAGGTCAAATCCATGTAAACTGTGAACCAGTTCATTCCGGTCCGGGGTGAATTCGGTTAACGATGGCAGACCTTTGGCCTGTGACGTTTGGGGTGCGACATGGCGGTTCCGGCGACAGAGACTTTTGAGACGGGCGCCGCTGTCCAAGCGATCCAGGCTGGCGGCACTGATCCGTTGGTCGTTCCGGGCGAGGCATTCCTGTTCACCGCCGATTTCGATCGGGACGGTCCCGATCTTATCCTGAGCGGAGCCGAAGGGTCGGAAATTCGGGTGCTCGATTACTTCAAAACGCAGGTCCCGGCCGATCTTCTGGCAGAAAATGGTGCCGTGCTGCGCGGTGATCTGGTCGAAAGACTGGCCGGGCCCGAGACGCCGGGCCAATATGCCCAGGCCGGGGCCGCGGCGGGCGAGCTGCCTATCGGACAGGTCGAGGCGGTCAAGGGACCTGCGTCGGTGCAGCGGACCGACGGCACGGTTGAGACACTGGCCGTCGGCGTCAAGATCTTTCCCAACGATGTTCTTGCAACCGGCGCTGGCGGTGGGTTGTCGGTCACGTTTTCCGACGGCACGACCTTCACGCTGGCCGCATCGTCGCGGATGGTCATTGATGAGCTGATCTATCGGCCCAACGGGTCCGGCAGTACTGCAACCTTCAGCCTTATCGAAGGTGGTTTTGTCTTTATCGCGGGGCAAGTTGCCAAAACCGGCGAAATGGAGGTCAAGACACCTGCGGCGACCATGGGCATTCGGGGCACAACGGTGTTGGTGGATGTCCAGACCGATAGCGGGATCTTGACGGTCGAGGTCGCCCTGACCATCGATCTTGATGGAACGGTCGGGCAGATCGAGCTTTATGATCTCGAAGGCAACCTGATCGCCAATATCACCAGTACCGACACGAAATGGATCATTTCGCCGGAAAACGGCGAACCGCGCGAGGTGCCCCGGACAGTCGAGGATGACGCTGCCGACGGTCTTCTTATTGCCGATGCTTTTGCAGCCTACGAGACCGCTTTGGGCCGGTTCGACGCAGGCAACCCCTTTGTCGATCAGGGCGACGGGTCGAGCGCACCTCTGCAGGAAGAGGACGCGCAGGAACAAGAGCTGTTCAATCCGGCGATTGATGAAGACAGCGACATAGACATCCCCAGCGCACCCATTGATCAGCCAATCCCCGATGGCGGTGACACCTTTGACCAGGGCGAGCTGATCGATACCGACGGCTTACCCGAGATCGCCGATCTTGCCATCACGGCCCTCGAGGACGCGGTTGTGGTAATCGCGGGCGTGTTGCCCGCGGCAGTGACCGATGCGGTTTTCTCGGTTTTGTCGGGTCCGTCCAATGGCACGGTTGCGTTGTCGTCGGACGGAAGTTTCACGTACACGCCCGACGCCAATTTCTTCGGAACGGATACTTTTACTTATCAGGTGACCGATGGCGGCGGCCAAATCACGACCGCAACGGTGACGGTGAATGTAATTGCCGTGAACGATGCGCCGGTCGGGGTGGATCAGACCCAGACCACACTCGAAGACACGGTCCTTACCGGATCGGTGACAGCCACGGATGTGGACGGTGATAGCTTGACCTATGCGCTCGCCGAAGGCGCGGAGAACGGCACCGTCGTTTTGGTCTCGGACGGAAGCTATTCCTATACGCCCAATCCCGATTTCTTCGGCAGCGACAGTTTCACAGTGACCGTTTCCGACGGTGCGGACGGGGTGGACACGATCACCGTCTCTCTTGACGTCACAGGCGTCAACGACAGCCCGCTTGTCGAGGATGTCAGCGTCGGCGTCGGCGAGGATGGATCAGATTTCACCGTGGATCTGGCGGAATTCGCCAACGACCCGGACAATGCGCCCGAAGGACTATCGTTTTCGATCAGATCGGCACCGGAACGGGGAGACGTCAGCATCGATGGATCGGTCCTGCGGTTTTCCCCGAACGGTGATTTCGACGATCTTTCCGAAGGAGAAACGCGTGATGTCGAGATCGGCATCGATGTCGAAGACGCCGATGGCGATGTGGTCGAACAGACGGTGACCGTGACAGTGACCGGGTCAAACGACGGGCCCGTTTTGGGCGCGGGCACGGACGCCGGGTCGGTCACCGAAGCCGGTACCGACGACGGGACACCATCGGCATCCGGGCAGTTGATTGCAACGGATCCCGAGGGGCCGATCAGCTGGAGCGGGTCGGTCGCCGGTGCGCTGGGCGCGTTCCTGATCGCGGCCGATGGCGCATGGACCTACACGCTTGACCAGTCACTGGCAGACAGCCTGGCCGCCGACGATACGGTGACAGAAACCTTCACGGCGATAGCCACCGACGCGGACGGGGCCACCCTGTCGCAGACGGTCACGATTACGGTGACCGGCGCCAACGATGCACCCGCCGCGGTGGATGCTTTTGTTCAGACCGAGGCGGGTGAGACTGTGTCCGGACAGGTCGTGGCAAGCGATCCCGACACGGGCGATACACAGGTTTTCACGCTGGGTGATACCGGCCCGGCCCACGGCACCGTCATCGTCAACGCCGACGGAAGTTTCACCTACACCGCCGACGAAGACTATTCCGGCCCCGACAGCTTTGAGGTCGTGGTAACCGACGCGCTGGGTGCAACAGCATCCGCAACCGTATTCGTAGGCGTTGAACGCGGTCAGTTCGAAGCGCCGGGTGGCCAATCCATTTCAGTCTCGATCATTACGACCCCGACCGAGACAAACCCCGCTGGCAGCGTGGTGATACGACTGTCGCCGTTTGACGGCGGCAACGTGAATTTGGTGGTGGCGCTGGACAGTTCGGGCAGCATTGGCGCTGCCGGTTGGGAAGAGCAGAAAGCCCAGGTGGTCGCGGCGCTGACCGTTCTGGCCAGCCAATTCGCGGGCAGCGAGACATCGATTGATGTCCAGGTCATAAGCTATTCCAGCGCAGTGCAGGCGACGGCGACTTTTGATCTTTTGACCCAGCTCGACAGCCTTGTCGCGACAATCGAAGCCCTGCCGTTTCAGGGTGCATTGACCAATTGGGCCGACGCCCTGTCAACGGCCGAAACCTTCTTTGACGGCCAGCCGACCGATGAAGAGAATATCCTGTACTTTATCACCGACGGTAACCCGGTGCCCTCGAGCCAACCCTGGCAGGCCGCGTTTGAGAGCCTGACCAACGAGGTGGCGAATGGCTACAGCGTCGATGTGCAGACATTCGGCGTGGGCGCGGGGTATAACCCGGTGTTGCTGGACCAGATCGACAGCGACGGCGCCTCGCAGCAGGTCGATAGTGTCGAAAGCCTGACCGAAGCTTTCGCCGCAACCCCGCTTTTCGCGGCTGAACTGATCGATTTTTCGCTGACGCTGACAGTGGATGGTGCCGATCTGGGCGAGATTGCCAACGAATCGAGCCCAGAGTTGCTTCCGGTGGGCCTATCTTTTGAGCTTGCACTTGCCGATCTCGACGGACTTGAGGCGTTGCTTGGAGAACAGAATATATTCTCCGCATCGGCCGTCTTTGATGTGGACGGAGACAGCGCCACGACGGACGATCAGGTGACATTGTTTACGTCCGCATCCGTCTCGAAGGCCGATGCCGCTCAGTCGCTAATCGGCATCGACGGCAATGATCTGCTGCTTGGAAGCGACCTGTCCGACAGTTTGGACGGGGCAGGCGGTGACGACGTCATTCTGGGCTATGGCGGCGCCGACATCCTGACGCCCGGGGCAGGGGTTGATGCTGTGCTGGCCGGTGCCGGTGATGATGTGATCCGGGTGGCACTGGCCGAAGCGGGCGACATCGTTGACGGCGGTGCCGGTCGCGACACGCTGGAGCTTCTCGGCGCCGGTGATGTCAACGCAACGGCCTTGTCAGCCATTGATCTGAGCGGTGTCGAAGCCATTGACATGGATAATGGCGCGGCCAACACGCTGGCGCTCGACCTGGCAGACGTGCTTGGTCTGTCCGATACGTCCGACAGCAGCCTAGAGGCGCTGCTCGGCGCTGCACTTGGCGACAGTGCGACGATATACGGCGATGATCAAGACACGCTGAACCTGGGTGGCGACGGCACGAACAGCTTCCAACTGGCCAACGGCGGCGTGGGTATCGACGACGGGGCCGGTAACACCATCATGATTTACGAGCTTGTGGGGACGGGGGATGCGGTCCTGGCAACCGTGGGCGTGGACGCCGATGTCACCGTCAACGCGACCGCGGCTGCGGTTTAGGCGCCCCGCCGCGTGGCCGAAGACCCGTTCCCATCCGAAGCGGTCCTTGCCGCCTGCGCCGATCTGCCGGTTCTCGAATTTGCGCCAGGGTCGCTTCTTTTAAACGAAGGCGCGCACCAGACCGACCTTTTCATACTTCTGGAAGGGACGGTCGTTATCCTGAAGGGAACCGTTGAGGTCGCCCGAATTGGAGAGCGTGCGGCGATCTTCGGCGAAATGTCCGCCCTGTTGAACATACCCTGTAGTGCCACGGTCCGCGCGCTCGACACCGTGCGCGCGCATCATTCTACCGAGGCGGCCGCGCTTCTCGCCCGCCGACCGGATCTTGCCTGGCACACCGCGCGCACCCTGGCTTTGCGCCTGCACCATGCAACGACCTATCTCGCTGACATAAAAGCGCAATACGCCGATCATGAAGGGCACTTCGGCATGATGGACCGGGTTCTGGACAGCCTGATGCAGCATCAGGAAACAGACCTTTCCGAAAGCCGGTCAGATCCTACGCCGGATGATCCTCGGCTTTGAGCCAGCGGGGCAGGGTGGTCAGTGGTCGGGGTAAGGCCGCGGACTGATCCAGATCCAGCATCTCGGCGCCTTCAATGGAGAACCAGAGTGCCTCACGCGCATGGGTGTTCAGGATGATATGGCTGGGCGATGCGCCCGGCTGCTGGCCCATATTGAAGATCCAGCTTTTGCCCAGCCGATCGGCCCAGCCACCTTCGCGGACAAAGGGCGCCTGGTGGACATGGCCGGAAAGCACGAAATCGGGCTGATAGGTTTCGATCCATTCACGGACCGTGGTGTCTCCGAAGTACCGATGTCCCCCCCAGGCCGTCGGGCTTTCCGAGGGTGGGGCGTGATAAAGCCAGATCCAGGTGGCAAAGCTGCCAACCGCGTCTCTGGCGATTTGGGTACGGATTCCGTTCCGGGTGTCGGGCCCGTCCCACCAAGGAAAGGCGGAGATGCGCGTGGTGCCAATGTCCAGGCAGGTGCCGTCGCCCGCAGTTCCCATATGGGGCAAGTCGCGAAGCCAGTCAGCTTCGCGTTCGGCCCGGTTGCCGGGCTGCATCAGATCATGGTTTCCGGAACAGACGACAACTTGCGACTTCTGACCCAGCTTCGACAGGTAGGTGCCGACGACGACCGCCTGAGCTTTGATGGGAACGGCAGAGGCCACATCCAGAAGATCGCCGACAATGCATACAAGATCGAAATCATCGGCCACCTGAAGCAGCCAATCGAATTGCTTGAGCGCGTAGTGCAAATCTCCAGTCACCAGGATTTTCATGCCGTTACCTAGCAGTGTCGGTTGCGCGGCCGAAGTCGGTTGCCGATGCGCCTCTGGACAAGTCTGTCCGCGATGTCTGTGACAAAGCGGCTGAGTTTGTTGGAGCTTGCCACGAACGCCCTGTGAACACGACCGGGCCAAATCCGAATTCACTGGTGCGCTCAGCCGGCCCATTGGGACGGATCGGTGGTACGCGCTGGCCCAAAAGTTCTGCTCAGTTCAACTCAGTTGCGTTTGTTGAAACATCAGGACCGGCCCGCGCCGAAGGCTTTAAACATTGGCACATCCGGCGCTAAAAAAACACCCGGGATTTCACACAACCCTAGGCAGTCGCCGTCCGAGAAACAATCGAATTGATGGTATCGCGCTGTTCACCCGTCATGGGGATGCCGGATTAGTTCCATGTTTTCACCACAGTTCTCGGGAACAATTTCGAAGTAATGAGATGTTTGTGGCGAATTCGACTGGCTCGGATGCGGCGGCTGAAAGATGAACTCAATGGTCCAGACTGAAGACGTCAGCCATGCAGTCGGCTTTTCCGACGAGTTAAAGCCCGGCACCACGCTGCTGCGCGGCCAGTATACAATCGAGACCTATCTGAACAGCGGCGGCTTCGGGATCACCTATCTGGCCCGCGACAGCCTGGACCGTGTCGTGGTCATCAAAGAATGTTTTCCGGGCTCGTTCTGCCGTCGGGCTGACACCATCGTGCGCCCACGCTCGCGTTCGCATCAGAATGAGTTCCGGGCCATCGTCAACCTCTTCGTCCAGGAAGCCCGGAACCTGTCAAAGCTTCAGCATCCTGGCATTGTCGGCGTGCATCAGGTCTTTGAAGACAACGACACCGCTTACATGGCGCTCGACTTTGTGGACGGTCGGGACCTTCTTGATATCATCGAAGAGGAAGAAGATCCCTTTACCCCGGAAGAGATCAACAACCTTCTTCTGAAGTCGCTGGAAGCGATTGGCTTTGTTCACCAAAACAACCTTTTGCACCGCGATATCTCGCCCGACAACATCCTGCTCGACAGTTCCGGCAACCCGGTACTGATCGACTTTGGCGCCGCCCGCGAAGAGGCGACGCGGAAGAGTCGTGCACTGTCGACCATGCTTGTGGTCAAGGACGGCTATTCACCCCAGGAATTCTATATTGCTGGCAGCGCACAGAACCCTTCGAGCGATCTTTATGCGCTGGGGGCCACGTTCTATCACATGATCACGGGCCAGGTGCCGCCCAACAGTCAGGCGCGTCTGGCAGCAATCGCCGCGGCCGATGAAGACCCTTACCTGCCGCTTTCCGTGATCGGTGTCGACGGCTACGAAATCGGGTTCCTTGAATCGATAGACAAGTCGCTGAACGTACTGCCTAAGGACCGATTTGCCACGGCGCAGGAATGGATCGACCGGGTCCAGACCCTTCACCGCAATGAAGCGATGATCGCCCAGGCACGGATGGATGAATCGATACACCGCGTCGTCACCGATCTCGTCGAGACCACGAACCGCGATATCGAAAAGATCCGGGCGGAAGGCAAGAATGATGAGCCGATGGAGCGGTCACGCCGCGGTCGTTCGGTAAAGCGTCGGAATCTCACGCGGCCGGTCATTCCGCCTGACCCCTATGCTGAGGACGACGGAGACGCGAGACCGGCGGCCGCCGCTGAGGCCGCGCTGCCCGCCCCCGAGAAAAAGATCTGGTCGCCGATTGAGGCCGTCCAAGCCCGGCACAGCAAAAAGCGCGCAGCCCGCGAAGCCGCCCTGGAAGCCGAACGCGCCGCAGCGATGGTTGCCGAAGAAGGTGGCCATGGGGCGCGGTCTTCGGAGAAGGCCAAGGCCACAGGGCTCGAAGACGCCGACATGAACATATACGAGCTTACGCCCGAGGATGCCGGCGATCCGTCGCCCGCGCGCCCACGCAGGCTGGCGTTGGTCGGAATCGCGATTTTCATGGTGTTTAGCATCGTCGCTGTCAGCCAGATGCTGCAGCAGGCGGGTTTGAGTGTGACCGGACTTGTGAACGACTTCAACACATCCTTCCAAGAGGCCGAGCTATGAAGTTCATCAAAGACATGATCTCGAAGAACGGTGAGGCCCCGGTGGTCCCGCCGAAGGCAAAATCACGCCGCAAACTGCGCGTACCGCCGCATCCCGGCGAAATGGACGATATGTCGTCGCTAGAATTTGGCGGTGGCAGCCCAAACAATAGCGACCTGAACGAGGTGGCGGCCGACGAGGCGGGCCAAAACAAGCAGGCGTTCCAGCAACCGGACGCGGGTCGCATTCTGCGCCTGACCGAAGCGCAGATGCGCGCGGTTCAAGGTGCCGAGGCGCAACAGGCGCCGCCCGAGCCCGAAGAACAATCGCTGCGCAACGTGCCACTGCCGGACACGCGCGTGCCGTCAAGTCATCCAGAGCCGATGGATCCGCAGGCGCCCACAAAACTGCAGCGCAAGATCTGGGACATGCAGCAGGATGGTGATGGTCCAAGGACGGCTGCTGAAGCCGCCGCCCCGCCTGTGGCCGCCGAAGAGCACCCCATGGCTTCCGACGCCGCTCAGGCGCCTGTGCCGCAGCCGACCCCCAGCCCGTCCCCGCGCCGCGGTTTGCGTCCGCGTGACGAGGCGGCACTGCGCGCAGCCATCCAGCGGCCCGCGGCGCCAGATGCCGAAGACGCGCCCGGTCCGGTCGCCGCAACGGCGACCGCCGCTGCCCCCGTTGCCCCCGCGCCGCAGGAAGAACCTTCGCCCGGTGCCGCCCCTGTTTCAACCGCGATGCCCAAGCCGAGGGCCGGCCGAGCGGGCGGACGGGTCAAAACCCGCCTGCTGGGCTTTGCCCATAGCGACGGGACAACCGAGAGTGTATTTGAACAAGCCGAGCCAAGCACGCGCAGTGCCGAGGCGATGTTTCCCGCTGGCTGGATTCTTCTGGTTGACGGTCCCGGTCGCGGCAACTCGTTCACGCTTTTCACGGGCGTGGCTCAGATCGGCCGCGGCGAAGATCAGGCAATCCGTCTGGATTTCGGCGACAACTCGATCTCACGCACGAACCACGCTGCGGTGGCCTACGACGCCGAGCAGCGGAAGTTCTTCCTCGGCCATGGCGGCAAGAGTAACCTGGTGCGTCTGAACGGTCAGCCGGTGCTCAGCACCGAAGAGCTCTCAGATGGTGATTTAATTCGTATCGGCGAGACGACTCTGCGTTTCGTCGCCCTGTGTGGCCCACATTTTACCTGGGACGACGAGGACGACGATGCAAATGACGAAACCTGAGCCGGTCACACAGCTAAGCCTCGATGCATCCGTTGCCCTGAGTGTAGGACGGCGTGAGTATCAGGAAGATGCCGTTGTCGCCGACTTCCCTTGCGGTTCCGACGGTGGCTTTGCCGTGCTTGCCGATGGCATGGGCGGGCATGCCGCCGGTGATATCGCGTCGAAGCTCGTTGTCACCGAGGTCTTCAGCGAGCTTATGTTTCGCACCGCCGATCCCGATGAGTTTGAGGCCCATTCGACCGAGATACTGACCGGTGTCGCCTATGCGGCCAATGAATGTCTGAAGTCGCACGTCGAGAAGAACCCGGACACCCACGGTATGGGCGCGACCCTGGTGGCGCCGGTGATCTTCGGGTCGAAACTCTTTTGGGTCTCGGTGGGCGATTCACCGCTCTACCTGTTTCGCGGCGGCATCCTTGAGCAGATCAACGAAGACCATTCGATGGCGCCGCAGATCGATCTGATGGCCGCATCTGGCATGCTCGACCCCGAGGTTGCCCGCAATCACCCCGACAGAAACGCCCTGACATCGGTCATCTTTGGCGAGGCGATCGCCCAGATCGATTGCCCCAGCGAACCGCTTGAGTTGCATTCGGGCGATATGGTGGTTCTGGCCAGCGATGGCCTTCAGTTTCTTTCGAACGACGAGATTGCAGCGCTGCTGAAAGCTCGGGCCAGTCGACCGAGCGCGGACATTGCCCAGACGCTTCTGACAGCGCTCGAACGGCTTGAGGACCCGGATCAGGACAACATCTCGATCTGCGTCATCAAAGTATCCGAAAAGGAAGAGGCGATCAGCCAGCGACCGCCGCCGCCCGCCAAGAAGGCGCAGGTGCAGAAGTCATCGACAACGCGTCTGATTTCCATGCCAAAAATGCTTTTGAAGCCGGCGGCTTTTGCCTGGGGTGGTAAGTGATGCTGGACGCAGCTGAAACCGACGACCTTCTGACAAGACTGCGCGATCTCTGTGCCACGGGCGGTCTTCCCAAGGATGTCAGAACCGGTGCAAGCCAGCTTCTAGAGCGCCTCGAGGCACCCGTGCGTATCGCCATCTTTGGGATGCCGGGCGTTGGCAAATCGACCGTCCTGAATCTTCTGGCCGGTGGCCGGATACTTGACCCGACACTTGAGCTTCCAACGACCGAGGTCACCCATGGCAAGCAGGCGCGCACCATGGCAACTTTGCCCGATGGCGGTGAGCATGTGACCAACGGTCTGCCCGATGCGGATCTTCTGGCGATGGAGCCCGCGTTCTTGCGGGTCGAGACACCGCTTGAACGCCTGCGCTCGATCAGTTTGCTCGAGGTTGTGGCCGAAGAAAGTCTGCGCGATCAGCGCGCCGCCCTGACCTGGGCATCTAAAAGGGCTGACATCGCCCTTTGGTGCACCCATTCCTTCCACGACGCAGAGCAGCGGCTTTGGATCAGCGCCCCAGACCGGCTCAAGGATCATAGTTTCCTGCTTCTGACCCGCGCCGATGAATTCGCCGCCGCTGGAAATCTGCGCCAGCGTCTGGATACGCTGGCGGAAACCGGCTCGCACGAATTTTACTCGATCATGCCGCTGGCGGCCGAACAGGCGCTTGCGGCGATAATGGACGCTGACACGCAAGGGGCAAACGCGCTCGGTGTCAGTGGCGGACAGGCGCTGCTGGATGCAATTGATGCCGAGATGACCCAGGGACGCCGCGGCGATCTTGACAGTGCGCTGATGCTTCTGAGCCGGTTTGAGCCGGTGGCCAGCGCGGGTGGCGCGACGATCACCCACATCGAGGACGCGCGTGCGACCGCCGAGGCCGAAAAAACCCGCTTGGACCCTGCCGACAAACAGACGCTGCATTCCGTGCTGGAACGGATTGAGGCCGTGTCCGCCGATATTGCCGGAGGCGACGACACGGGCGCGGAAGAGTTGGTGTCGACGATCCTTGAAAGGGCCTCTGGGCTGGCCGAGGAACTGGCCGAAGAATTGGTCGAGAACGGCGGCCGGGCCGAGGCCGTTCAGTCGCTGGCCGAAGATTTTCAGGACGCGTCCGAAATGCTGCTGCTGATGCAGCTGGAAAACGCCGCTGGCCCCGCAGCCGATGCGGCCTGTCTGTTGTTGCAACTGCGCCGGGAGGTCGAACAGGTTCTGGCTGCCTAAAAATTCCGCGCAGCACCAAATCCCGGCCGAAGAGACGCCTTAGTTTCGCCATCATCGGCGGAAAAGATGCAGAAAGTACGGCGCTGATTGGTTTTTGTTTGTTGTAGGCCGACACTCGTCACCGTGCAGCGGAATTGCAGGTCAAGCGCCCGAAACCGTTGGAACAAAAATGAACGCAGAACCCAGCTTCACGAATGCGCCCGCACCGCACGCGACGCTGCTGACAAATGGCTTCAGGGGTCTTTCGGACTTTACTGAACGTTTGTCGGCGTTGCGCGAATGCCTTTTGGGCCTGCAATCGCTTGGCCATGCCGACACCGCGCGTTCGGCCCGCAAACTGATCGAACAACTGGATGCGCTTGAACCAAGCGTCACGATGATCGGTCAGGTAAAGGCGGGCAAGACTTCGCTGGTCAACGCCATGGTGGGCTGGCCGGGACTGTTGCCGGCCGATGTGAACCCATGGACATCGGTGGTGACATCCTTGCACGTCAAGGCGGACACCGCGTCGTCTGAAATGCAGGCAAGCTTTAAGTTCTTCGGCGAAGACGAATGGGCCAAGTTGGTCGATTCAGGCGGACGCATAGGTGAATTGGCCAGCCGGGCCGGTGCCGACCAGGAATTGGAGAAGATCCAAGAGCAGGTCGCGCGCATGCGCGAAAAGTCCCAGTCGCGCCTAGGTCGCAAGTTCGAGTTGCTTCTGGGCCAGGAACACGACTACGGCTATTTCGACAAGGATCTGATCGAGCGATACGTCTGTCTGGGCGACGACTTTGAGGATGAGGAAGAGGACGCCGGCAACGATACCCAGGGCAGATTTGCCGATATCACAAAGTCTGCCGATCTGACGTTTGCCCGTCCGGGACTGCCGCTGCCGCTTTGCATTCGCGACACTCCGGGTGTCAACGACACCTTCATGATGCGTGAGCAGATCACAATTCGGGCGATCCGTGACAGCCGTATCTGCGTGGTTGTGCTGTCGGCCCATCAGGCCCTTTCGACCATGGACATGGCGCTGATCCGGCTGATTTCGAACGTAAAAGCGCGGGACGTCGTAATCTTCGTCAATCGCATCGACGAATTGAGCGATCCGGCCCGGCAGGTGCCGGAAATCAAGGCCAGCATCGCCAAGACGCTCAAGGCACACGATGGTCCCGAAGGGGTGCAGATTCTCTTTGGCAGCGCCTATTGGGCCGAGATGGCCCTTTCAGGCGAACTCAGCCTAATGGAAAATGACAGTGCCCAGGCGCTTCTGAATTGGGCCGAGGCAGAGCTTGAGCTCATGCCGGATTCGACCACGCCGGAAGCGATGATCTGGGAATTGTCGGGGCTTCCCGCGCTTTACCGCGCGCTTGGTGACCGCATTGCAGGCGGCGTGGGCGGAGAAATCCTGGCCAAGGTCACGCGGAGCGCGACCAACCTGATTAATGGCGTTCAGGCCGGGCTTCGGGTCGTCGAGGCTGCCGAGGCTGGCGGGATCGAGCTGGACCGCGACGAATTGGTGCGCGAGATTGGCGCCATAGAAGCGCGCAGTCGCGATGGTCTTGAACAGGCCTTGAACGGCCTTGTGGCGGCATTCCACGTCCGCATGGACCGGTCGCACAAGAGCTTTGTCGACCGGGCGCTGGCCAATCTGATCTCGCATCTTGAGAACTATGGAGAGCAATCGGTCTGGCAGTACAGTCCGGCTGGTCTGCGTCTCTTGCTGCGTTCGGCTTATCAAATCTTCGGCGCCAAATCGCAGACCGCATCCCGCGAACTGTTCGAGACGGCTGCCAACGACTACGGCGAACTGTCCGCGAAGCTGCTTGGGGGGCAGGTGTCGGGCTATGAGGTCGTCGCGCCCGAGCCGCGGCGTGTGCCACCGCCCGTGGCATTGGGTCAAACCATCGCGCTCGATCTTCAGGGAAGATGGTGGAAGAACTGGTGGCAACGGCGGCGGGGCTATCAGGCCTTCGCGGCGGGCTATTTCGAACTGATAAGGGCCGAAACCCAGCCAATCGTGGAAGACCTAAAGGAAAGCCATGCCGAGGTCGTGCGTCTTGGCGCGCTCGAGTCGCTTGAGGAATTCATGGCCGAACAGCGCCATATCCTGCTGGGTATTGCCGACCGGTCGAACCTGTCTTCGGATGAGATGGCCAGCTATCTCGGTCGCGACGACAGTCTGGCACAGAAGCAGACCATCGAGGGCATTGTCGCTTCGCTGTCCCGCGCGGCCGCTTGATAAACAGGAAATGAACCAATGGATGATCTGGTAAGCCCGACTTCCGACCTCGTGTCCGATGGTGACGAAGCTGAAAAAAGACGTCCGAGGATCGCGCTCATGGGCGAATTCAGCGCGGGCAAAAGCACGCTGTCCAATCTGCTGATCGGATCAAACCCGCTGCCGGTCAAGGTGACGGCAACCCAGCTTCCGCCGGTTTGGATATCGCATGGCGACGAGGATGCGCACGGTATAGATCTGGAAGGGAACGCCTTTCCGGTCGACCTCGACCGTTTGGAAGCCGTCGATCTGGCCAATACGGCCTTGATCCGGATCTATTTGCAAGCTGACATTCTTGAGCTGTGCGATCTGATCGACATGCCCGGAATTTCCGACCCGAATATGCCGGCCGAGGTTTGGCAGAACGTGATTTCTGAAGCGGACGGCGTTCTCTGGTGTACCCACGCGACCCAGGCCTGGCGCCAGAGCGAGGCGGCGGTCTGGGATCAGCTGGCGCCGGACCTCGCCGAAAACAGCCTGCTTCTGGTCACCCGTATCGACAAGATCACCTCGGACAAGGACCGGCGCCGTCTGATGCAGCGCGTGCGCCGCGAAACCGAAGAACTGTTTGCGGACGTGCTGCCCGTGTCGCTGATCAAGGCGATGGCGGCCGAAGATGATCCGGAGCTTTGGCAGGCCAGCGGCGCGGACGTATTTGTCGAGGCCTTGCTTGGTCTTATCGGACGTCTCGACACATCGACGTCGCGGGCGACCGATTGGCCGGGTCTTGCGCTCAAGGGCGCCGGGCGCCGGATCGCTCCGAAGGATGCCTCTGCCGTCGATCCGTCAGAAGATAAGCCGCGTATCGTGCCGCGTCGGGTCTCAAGCGCGTCCATGGGCGCCTTGCCGCGCCGCCCGACTGCGTCGGACGTGCCCATGGCGGCCGCTGCCCTGCAAAGACAGGCCCGAGGTATCTAAGGGGCGTCACGGCGAACCCATCACAGGAACGGCGACTAATTTCGTCTACCGTCGCGGTAGAAAACGCGGTAAAGCTGTCGAAAGCGAACAATGTGAAAAATCGGGTGGCGGTTCGGGCCGCTTTCCGCGCTTAAAGACAGGCCGATGACAGTATCTGATCAGCTTTCCGAATTACGCGCGGATTTCCCGTCTTGCGAGATTGCCGCCTTCGCGGATCTATCTTCGGGCATGATACTCAGCGTCAGCGCCGACAAAAAACTGCCACAGGAATTGCTGGACGCCTTTTGTGCCGAGGCTGTCTCGGCTTTGGGTGAAACGGAAGCGTCCGACAGTCTTCCCGCCGTCGCGGTCCGGGCAACGCCACAGGGGTTTCTGGTGTTTCTAAGGGCGACAAGCTATGCCGCCGAGGCGCTATGCCTGCGCTGCGGTTTGGGGATCGATCTGCGCACCTTTACCGATGCGGCCCGTGCGAGACTGTCCCGGATGGAGCAGGACGCATGAGCGATGAGAGCCGGCTTTCCGCCAAGCTATCGCGGCTCCGTGGTTCGGTGCGGGTATTGCCCGATGGTTCGCGAGAACTTTTCGCCGTACCGCCCGACGAGCTGATGGTCGCATTGTTGCAGGAAATCGATGAAACGGTTTTGGCGCGCAGGCTCAGCTTCAGCACCGATCTTGGTGGTAAACTGGCGCTTGACGTGTCCAACAGGCGCCTTCGGGTGGTCCGCGCCGTTGAGTTTCGCGCAGCGACCGCCGATCACCGTGAGATCGTTGATATGCCACTGGAACAGCCGGGGCAGACGGAATTGGATCTTCTGCGCGATGTGTTCGATGCGTTTCTGGGCGGCGCCACCAGCCTTCGTGTGCGCTCGGACCGCGTCGCTGTCGAAAATCCGGCCGAAATTGTCGGTTGTGCTGCGGCGCGTATGGCCGCTGCCTGGGATCTCGATCTCTACGCAGCCACCGAATTCGACGAGGAGGCGATGTTTGAGGCGTTCTCGTCTGCGGCAAAACCACTGTCTATCGCCTGGATCGAGGCACGGTCATCTGAGACCGCGACAGGTGGAGAGGCCGGCGATCTGGATCTTTTGGAAGAGATCGGCGATCAGGTCGAATGGGAACAAACCGACGAAGTGATCGGGCAGGGCGCAATTGAGGCCTATGTGCGCGTTCTTGCCTTTGACGAAAAGGGCACCGGCATTGTCGAGGCCGGGTTGAGTGATTTTGCCATTCGCCTTCTTTGCGCACCGGACCGAGGGCTTGAAATCGCCGGTCTTTTTCAGCGCGGCGTGCTGGCCCGACTCTGAACGGCACCGTCAAGCTTGTAAGCCGCGTCGCGCATGATGTAGGCACGCGTCCAGAAGGTCAGCAGGCCCTTGGACTGAAGTTAGCGGAGCAGGCATTTGGAGATTGAAAAGACGGATCTTCCCGGCGTGGTTGTCTTGACGCCGCGCCGTTTTGGCGATGCACGCGGCTATTTCAGTGAGGTCTGGAACAAGGCAACCCTGGCGCAACACGGGATCAATCTGGATTTCGTGCAGGACAATCATTCCTATAGCAAGGACAAGGCTGTCCTGCGCGGGCTACACTACCAGGCACCGCCACACGTACAGGCCAAGTTGGTGCGTTGCGCCGCCGGCGCCGTCTGGGACGTGGCCGTTGATGCGCGGCGCGGAAGCCCGACCTATGGGCAATGGGCCGCCTGCGAGCTTTCGGCGGAGAACGGCAAGCAGCTTTTGGTGCCCGGAGGGTTTCTGCACGGGTTTCTGACCCTGACACCCGACGCTGAAGTGCTGTACAAGTGCAGCGGTCATTACCACGGCCCTTCCGATGGTGCGGTGAAATGGAACAGCGCTGAGCTTAACATCCCCTGGCCGCTTGATGGCACGCCGGTTCTGTCCGACAAAGACGCGGCCGCGCCCGATTTCGGCGTATGGCAAAGCCCGTTTGAATGGAGTGAGACGTGAAACTACTGGTCACCGGCGGCGCAGGTTTTATTGGCTCCGCCGTGGTGCGTCAGGCCATCGGCGCCGACATATCGGTGGTGAACGTGGATGCACTTACCTATGCGTCCTGTCTCGACAACCTGGCGCCCGTTGCCGACAGTCCGCTTTACAGCTTTGTTCATGCCGACATCCGTGACGCCGCGGCCATGGGACAGGTCTTTGCCGATCACGGCCCGGATGCGGTGATGCACCTGGCCGCTGAAAGCCATGTCGATCGCTCGATCGATGGACCGGGCGCGTTCATCGACACGAATGTGAACGGCACATATACGCTGCTTCAGGCCGCCCGGGCCCATTGGGAAGGCCGGGGCCGACCGGACGCGTTCCGGTTCCATCACATTTCCACCGATGAGGTTTTTGGCAGCCTGGGTGCGACCGGCCTTTTCACCGAAGACACGCCCTATGATCCGCGCAGTCCCTATTCCGCCTCAAAGGCGGCAAGCGATCACCTTGTGCGGGCGTGGGGAGAAACCTTTGGTCTGCCTGTGCTTGTCACCAATTGCTCGAACAACTACGGCCCCTATCACTTTCCGGAAAAGCTGATACCGGTCGTTATTCTGAACGCTTTGGCAGGCAGGCCGATCCCGGTCTACGGCAAGGGTGAAAACGTCCGTGACTGGCTGTTCGTCGAAGACCACGCCGATGCCCTGTTGCGCGTTCTTGCGCAAGGACAGCCGGGGCGGTCCTATAACATCGGCGGCGAGAATGAGGCGCGCAACATCGATCTTGTGCGAATGATCTGCACGCTTCTTGACGAACGTCGCCCCGATGCCGCGCCCCATGACCGGCTGATCACGTTTGTCACGGACCGGCCGGGCCACGACATGCGCTATGCGATCGATCCCAGTCGGGTGCGTAATGAATTGGGCTGGCGCCCCAGCGTGACGCTTGAGACCGGTCTGGCGCGAACCGTCGACTGGTATCTTGAGAACACGGACTGGTGGCAGAACCTGCTGAACCGGGACGGCGTGGGAAAGCGCTTGGGAACTGCATGAACCTCTTGGTCTTCGGCAAAACCGGTCAGGTCGCGACCGAACTGGCACGGCTTGCACCGGAAGCCACGTTTCTCGGCCGCCAAGAGGCGGACCTGTCCGATCCGGACGCTTGTGCGGCAGCGCTGCGTGATCAAAGGCCGACCGCTGTTATCAACGCGGCCGCCTATACCGCCGTTGACCAGGCCGAAGACGAAGAGGCGTTGGCAACGATGATCAATGGCAGGGCGCCGGGGGCGATGGCCCAAGCGGCGGCGACACTTGAAATCCCCTTCGTCCATATCTCAACCGACTACGTCTTTGGCGGCGGCGGTGACAGTCCGTTTGAAGCGTCGGGCACGACGGCGCCACTTGGGGTCTACGGGCGTTCCAAGGATGCAGGGGAAAAGGCCGTGCGTGCCGCCGGTGGCACCCATGCGATCCTGCGCACGTCCTGGGTTTTTTCCGCCCATGGATCGAATTTCGTGAAAACAATGCTGCGCCTTGCCGGCAGCCGGGATCACCTGACCATCGTGTCCGATCAGACCGGCGGACCAACAGACGCAAGGGCAATCGCAGATGCCTGTCTGACCATTGCTAAGGTGCTTATGTCTGATCAGAAGGCCGGTGGCACCTACCATTTTTCGGGGGCGCCGGACACGAATTGGGCCGATTTCGCAAGGGCCATCTTTGAACTTTCGGGACGTAGTGTCGCTGTGGAAAACATCCCCAGCACAGCGTTTCCAACCAAGGCCAAAAGGCCGCTCAATTCGCGGCTGGACTGCAGCACGACGACCAAGACCTTCGGGTTGGAACGCCCCGACTGGAAGGTGGGTCTGGCCGGCGTCCTTGCAGAACTGGGAGAAAGCCGATGAAACTCGACTGCTTTAAGGCCTACGACATTCGCGGAAAGCTTGGCGAAAGCCTCGACGAAGACATCGCCCGACGCATTGGGCGGGCCTTTGCGGACGTCATGCAGATCGGCTCGGTCGTGGTGGGGCATGACGCGCGTGACTCGAGCCCGGCCTTGAAGGCTGCGTTGACCGAAGGGTTGCGCGCGGGCGGCGTCAACGTCTCGGATATTGGTCTTTGCGGGTCAGAGGAAGTTTATTTCGCGACCGCTCACCTGCACAAGGGCGGTGGCATCATGGTGACTGCTTCGCACAACCCGATCGACTATAACGGCATGAAGATGGTGGGTGGTGGCAGCCGCCCGATTGATCCGGGCACCGAAATGGCCGCGATACGGCTGGCAGCAGAGAAAGGGGCATTCTCAGGCACAACCCATATGGGCCATTTTGAGGTGGCCGACACGCGCGCCGCCTATGCAGCCCATATTGCGCAAATGGTCGATGCGGCGGCCCTGAAGGGTGTTCACATCCTGGCGAATGCCGGCAACGGGACGGCGGGCGCGGCCTTTGATGCGGTGCTTGGGGCCCTGGCGGGCCGGGGCGCGGACCTTCAAGTGACGCGACAGTTCTTTGATCCTGATCGCACCTTCCCGAACGGGATCCCGAACCCGCTTTTGCCCGAGAACCGCGCCGCGACGGCCGATGCGGTCCGGGCAGCCGGCGCCGATATCGGCCTCGCCTGGGACGGTGATTTCGACCGTTGTTTTTTCTTCGACGAAACCGGTGCCTTTCTCGATGGGGAATACATCGTGGCTCTGATCGCTCAGGCTGCCCTGGGCCGCGAACCGAGTGCCGCCGTCGTGCATGACCCGCGTGTTATCTGGGCCACGACCGAGACCGTTTCCGCAGCCGGGGGACGGGCCGTCGCCTCGAAAACCGGACACGCCTTCTTCAAGGCCAAGATGCGCGAAGTGAATGCGATCTACGGCGGTGAGATGTCGGCCCACCACTACTTTCGCGATTTCTACTTCTGCGACAGCGGGATGATCCCCTGGGTCATGCTGATCCAACTCATGTGTCAAAGCGGCAAACCACTGTCCGAACTGGTGGCAGATCTGCGGCGCCGCTATCCGTCATCGGGTGAGGTCAACTTCAAGGTTGCCGACCCCAAAGCTGTGGTCGAGGTCGTCGCTGCGGAATACGCCACGGCCGCCGATTCCATCGACCGTCTGGACGGGGCCAGCCTGGATTTCGGCGAATGGCGGCTGAACCTGCGTGCATCCAACACGGAGCCATTGTTGCGTCTGAACCTTGAGACCCGTGGCGATCGCGCGCTTTTGGAAGATAAGCTAAGCGGCATAACAAAGATGATAAGGGAAGGCCTGCATTAGCGGGCGCTGCGACGAAGGGACCAGACCGGATGCAACGCAAGGGCATCATTCTTGCCGGGGGATCGGGCACCAGGCTTTATCCGATTACTCAGGGCGTATCGAAGCAGCTTCTGCCGATTTACGACAAGCCGATGATCTATTACCCGCTGTCGGCACTTATGCTGGCGGGCATTCGTGACATAGCAGTGATCACCACACCGGACGATCAAAGCCAGTTCCAGCGCCTGATGGGCGATGGCAGCCAGTGGGGTCTGGGGCTGGAATGGATTACACAGCCTTCGCCGGATGGCCTGGCCCAAGCCTATCTGCTGGCGCGCGATTTTCTGGCCGGTGCCCCTTCGGCGATGGTTCTCGGCGATAACATATTCTTTGGCCATGGCTTGCCGGATCTGATGGCGCGTGCCGATCAACGCACACCCGGCGGCACGGTCTTCGGTTACCGCGTTGCCGATCCCGAGCGCTATGGCGTGGTCGACTTCGACGGCGATACCGTCAAGGCCATTGTCGAGAAACCAAAGGTGGCCCCGTCTAACTACGCTGTCACCGGGCTTTACTTTCTGGACGGCACGGCGCCCGAAAGGGCGGCCGAGGTCGCGCCATCTGACCGGGGCGAGCTAGAGATTACATCGCTTTTGGAGATGTACCTGGCCGACGGCCAATTGACGGTTGAAACCATGGGTCGCGGCTATGCCTGGCTTGATACCGGAACGCATGGGTCGCTGCTGGATGCGGGCAACTTCGTGCGCACACTCCAGGACCGGCAAGGCCTGCAAACCGGCAGCCCGGACGAGATTGCCTTTGCGATGGGGTGGATCACGGCCGACCAGCTACAGACACGCGCCGCCGTCTTCGGGAAAAACGCTTACGGGCAATACCTTAAGGGTCTTCTTTAACGTTTTAGAATAGCTTTTCCGTGCGCGCACGCGCCGTGCTCAAAGACTTGCTGACCCGGTTGACGATTTTGATCATATTGGCGCGTGCCAGCTTGCGGGAGAACGCCGGGTGTAAGCTCGGCACATGCTCCAACTCTTTTTTGTAGGCCTCCGCCGCCGCCTCGATGTGCTTGTCGGATCTAGTTTCAATGATCTTCGTGATGGGTTTCTGTCGTTTCTTACGCTCCGAATTCAATCCGTCATTCGTATGTTCAACAGCGTCCTTGGCCAGTTCTTCAAGCGCGATGGCCGGCGCTCCTGTTATGGCCGCCGGTATGTCGGTTTTGGCGGTTGAGGCTCCGGTCGTGCTGGTAATTTTCCGCGCGACGGGCTTGTAGAATGGAATGGCGTAGCCGTCATTGGTTTTGTACTTTCCGATCCCGGACGTTGGATCGAACAATAGCGCAGTCTTTATTCTGCTTAGGTTCGCACGCCGCTTGGGCGAGGTTCTCTTGTTGTTCTTGCGCAAATAGCTGTCGAATTCCTGGTCAAGCAATAGCTGTTCGGACTTCTTCAAGAGCTCCAAAGGCTGCGCACTTGTAACGTAGGCGTCATCAACGATATGGTCGCGCTCTAAGTGCTCCGTCATGCCGGTCAATGTGCTGAAGTTCCCACCTTTTCCTTCTTTGGTCAGGAAATTCGGTACGCCGGAGCCGCCTTCGAAACTCAGGACGGATGTGACATGTTTCGGGGTCTTGGTGGATCCACCCAATGATGTGTCTGCTTTGACATTGCCAAGGCGGTAAAGTTCCATGTTCCTTTCAACAACTTTGGTCAAATTCGTCTCGACCTTGGCCATGATGTTCTTGGGAACCGTGACATCCTTTTTGTACTGAGCAAGGATTTCCTTTTTTTCCAAGTCAAGCTGCTGTCGAAGCGCTTTCTTCACGGCGGTATAGGGGCTGTTCTCTTTCCTTGCATCGTCAATGATTTTTAGATGGTCGGCGAGCCCTTTGTCGTCGATGTGGTTGTGCCGATAGACGATGATCGCAGGGAACCTGCCCGCGGTTTTACCGATGCTGCGATAATCTCCTTTGCCAAGCTCTCCAAGCGGGCGCACACCTTTGTTCGCAACCGCCGTTTCCGTCCCGATTTCGCGGCGATTTTTCTTTTGGAAGTTCTTTTGCCATTTCTCGAAGTCTGGTCCTCGGGACTCACGGTCTTTGGGTTTGACGACCTCTGCATTCGGGTCGTGATCCGGGTGCTTGCTGTCCAGCAGGTGCAGATTTTCCAGGACCGCCTTCGGGAAACGCTTTTCAATAGTGTGGTCGGCTTCATAGAACGAGCTGATCTTGTAGCCCGGCGTGTCAGGTACATTGCCCGAGGTCTTTTTCTTCAAGGCGTTGTGGTCGCCCCATTCACCTTCAACATCGGCAAGACGTGGTTCTACATAACGAAAGAAGGCAACCGATTTATCCGTGGACAGGACCGGGGATTTCGCGTTCGTCCCAACCAGTCTTTGCATGTCTTTGGCGGCCTTAAGCAGCGCCTTATCCAACTCCTTGATCGCCTTAAGCTGCGGCTTCTTCTTGCTTTTTGGCTTGATTGCGCTGGCGAGTTTCTGCGCCGCCTTGTGAACGGCCGCCGTTCGTTTGTTGATCTGCTGCGCGATCTTCAGCGCGGCGTCCACGGCGGGTCCTTCGCGCTTTTTGATATAGTCCATGGTCTTCTTTTGGGCCTGATCCACCTGCTGACCGGTGGATTTGCGCGAGGCGAACATCACATCGGCCGAATTGCCCTTGATCTCACCGAATATGCGGTGCGTGACGCCGTCGTCTTCGAAGTTGCGGCTTGGCAGTTTGCGTTTGCCGTTCACGGCCTTCACCAAACGCGAAAAGAGCTTCTTGGCCTTCTTGACGATGAAGCGGACAAGCTTGTCGAGCGCGCGTTCAACGGCCCGTTGCAGCTTGCGGATCACACCCATGATCTTGCCGGGGATGCCGCCGAGCCCCAGTGCCGCGGCCAGGAATGAGATTACCACGGGGACCGAGCGCCCGATGGTCTGTTCGATAAAGCGGGCGGCGTTTTCAACCGCGCCCCGGGCGATCGCGCCCACCGATGAGAAGATCGATTGGGCAACGGCGGCGATCTGTTCCAGCCGCTCAAGGAACGCAACGATCATGTCATAGATCGCCAGCGCGATCTTGACGATCGCCCCGATCGGATTGGCCAGACCGGCGAGCCAGCTGAGCCCTGCACGCACGACGGTCGTGATCACCATGGTGGATATGCCGCCGATCAGGGTTTCTTTGAAATTCTCGATCAGTTCCAGCATCTTCTGCCAGATGCCGGCGAACCCTTCGCGCAGGATCACCTTTACGATCTCAACCGAGCTTTCGATCATCGAGACAAGCTTTTCGCCTTTGGGACCAAGGCGCTTGACCAGGATCTTGCGGAACTTTGCGTATGTCAGACCGAGGATCTGCATGACCAGCGACATCAGGCCCTTGAAGTCGAGCTTGTCCGGCAGCGTTATGCCGGCGCCGTCCAGCGCACCGAATAGCCAGCCAAGAAGACCGTTTTTCAGATGGGTCAGTATGTTGGTGGCGAAAAGCCGGAAGCCCCCCACGACGGCCTTGATCAGGTTCTTGGCAAAGCCAAGCGGGTCGGACAGGATAAGATCCAGGGTGTCGCGCGCCTGCTGGATGACGCCCCAGACCTTGTCGGCATAGGGGCCGGCAAGCTTAAGCGCGCCGCGAATGATAAATTCAAGGATCTTGTCTTTGATCTCTCCCACAAAGGTCACAAGGTCTCGAACAAGTGGGCCGAAAATACGCTTCAGGCTTTCAAAAGGGGATGTAACCGACAGATCGCCGGGGATCCGGTCCAGCACATTTCGAATGCGGCTTCCGGTCAGGTTCAGGTCAGACAGGCGTCCGCGCACCCAAGAGAACGTGTCCTGAAGCACCCGTGTCTCTTTTAGACGGTCGAAAAGAAGTGTGCCGCCCGGAAGAAGTCCGAGAAAGCCGCCCAGCAGGTTTTCGGCGGTCATCGACACGCGTTCGCCAGAGACCAGCGTGCGGCCCAAAAGCACCGTCATCAGCGTGTAGCCCGGGATATGACGTGCCCTGTCTTCGATCCATCCTTCGCCCGGAAAGCGGCTCAGAACAGCGTCGCGGTTGATCGGCAGTGTTTCTGCGCCGCTGGTTTGCTGGACCACGTGTGTCAGCTCGTGCGCCATCAGACGGGTGTTGGTGGCGCTTTCGCCTTCGCCCAGCCAGATATGCGCCTTATGCGTAAAGGCGCGTGCGCCGATCCGCGCAGCGGCGCGCCGGTCGGCGGGTCCGTCGTGCAGGCGGACATCCTTGAAGCATGTGCCGAAGAAGGGTTCGATCCTTTGCCGCGTGGCACGCGGCAGCGGGCGGCCGGGACCGGGGTGAGCGACCATTGCGGCCACATCGCGCGGCGCGGCGCCGCCGGACCTGCCCACGACCGCCTGCGTTTCGGCGCGGCGCAGAGGCTGGGCGGGCGCGCCGTCATCTTCGCCGCCTTCCTCTGGTGGGACCGGATCACCGGAAGTGTCGATGGGCGTGCCGCCGTCAAGCTCTGAAGTGTCATCGCCGTCCAGTTCCGTGGTGGCAACGTCTTCTGCCGGCTCGACCGTGATGTCCTGCTGCCCCTCGGGCACGGGGGGTTCGGTCAGGCTGTCGAGGTTCGGCTGACCCTCGGTCGATCGGCGCAGCGGCGCTGCCGCATTGTTGGCCGCAGTGGAAACAGGCGGAGCCAGGTCGGGGGAGCTGCTGGCCACAACGCGCGACGCCATAACCTCGGCCTCGCGTTCGGCCGGGTCGTTGACCGCGCCCACGCGAAGCGCGGGCAGGATGACCGGGGCGTGACTGACGGCAATCGCGGGCGGCGTACGCACCACGCGGGGCGGCGCCTTGGCTTTTACCTTTTCGGCGCCCACGCCTCTACCTTCGCCGGTTGAACCAGGTTGCCGCCGGCCCCATGGCGTTCCATTCGCCGCCGATTGTGCGTGGGCCTTCGTCGCTCTGGATGCGTCTGTTGCCTTCAGGAAGACCCAGCCTGTCGCGCTGGGCGGGGTTCAATGAGTTATGCGAAGGCAAAGATCCGCTGGCCTGCGCGTGGTTCGGCGCGCCTGGTCCGCCAAAGACCGCCGGAAGGTTGAGAACCGTGTAAAGCGTCCCGCGTGCACGCCAGTGGCCCCGTGTCCCAACGCGCATGGTGGTTCGCCAGAAATCGTTGATGCCGCCGCCCGAAAGAGGCGTGACATTGCCGCGCCCATCCACCACCCAGCGTTCGTGGAAGTCGAAGGAAAAGCTTGAATTCGTCATGCCCGGCAATCGGGCGGTTTCATTTTTGGTGGCCTGAATGTGCTGAACGATGAAACCACTGCGCAGGGACGTTCGAAAGGCCACATCCCATCGAAAGCGCCGGTTCAGGGCCGCTGGCGTGCCCATTGGCACGAAAGTGGGTCCGGCGATGGTGCGGACGCGGACGTAGTTATCAGAACGCAAAAGACGGGCAAGCCGGCCCTGACCTTCAGCCCGCAACTCGCGCACCATCGTCCGCGTGGTCGAAATGTTGAACTTTCCGGTCTGGCGCAGGCCGCGCCGGGCCTGCCAGGCGACGGTGGCGTTGATGAAGTCATCGTCGATGACCGCAGGATACATCGGGATAGACCCATAGACGTCGCGAATGATCTTGATCGTGAAAGGGTCTTCGAACCGCCGTTCGTTATATCGTTGTGCCGAGCGGCGTTGCCGTTCGGTCAGAACATTCGGTTGGGCGTCGGGGAAGGGCGGCGGAATGGCCAGGTCGCGGCGCAGCATGGCCTTTCCGGCCCCGCCGTCCTGGATCACGTGGGCCAGTTCATGGGCCATGGTCCGGGTGGTCCGCGCACCTTTGTCGAAAGCAATATCATTACCGTGTGCAAAGGCCCGCGCGCCAAGGGACCTGGATGCCGCTGCGCCGGAATAACCGTCATGCACCCGCACAGCGCTCAGGTCGCGACCGAAGGCGGGCTCGAATCGCGACCTTTCGCCGGTGCTGAGACCGCGCCCGGCGCCCAGCCCCGCGACGCGCTCGGCCGCCTCAGCCGGGGCATGGGCCGCCGCGGTTCCAGGCGCCAGTACCGGTGGCGGTGCCTGTCCGCGCCCAAAGGATCCCGCAGATACGCCCAGCGCCCTAGCAGCGGACCGGTCGGCCGCTTTCTCGGCCGGATCCTTCGCCCCGCCCACTTTCAGAGAACTGGCCGTGTCCGGTGCCGCCTTGACCGCTGGCGACTGCGGCGCGCGCGCAGTTGTTCGGACGGCGCGGGTTTTGCGCCTGACCTTGGATCTGATCTTGCGCCGAACTTTTCGCATCCTACCGGTTCCGCAGGAAGTTGGTATTCAGGTTGCGAACATTTCGCGTGTTGGTCCCGGTGTTCCGGAGTGCCCGGCTGATCGTATTGGTGTCAGCATTCTCAAGTGCACCGGCCGTGGTAATGCCGCTGGCCCGCAGTCGTTCGGCCGCGGCCGGGTTGTCTGTGACCACCGCCTCGATCGGCTGTTCGCGCCTGATATTGACGACCAGTTCTTCCTGAGCTTCGACCAGAGCAGTCAATTCTGTATTCGCGGTGACTCGCCGTGCCTCCAGGGTCTCGATCTCGCGGCCGAGATTGGCCACGTCGCCCGAAAGTCTCGTGCGCGTCTCGGCGAGGCGCCCCAGGTCTGCCTCGGCCGATGTGCGCGAGGTTGTGAGCGTGTCGAGCTGGCCTTCGAGGCTGGTGATTTCGCCTGACAGCCGGTCCCGGTTCTGGGACAGCCGCGTCAGATCGGCTTCGGTCGTGGCACGCGCGGTCGTCAGCGTTGAGAGTTGACCTTCAAGGCTCGTCAGATCGCCCGCAAGGCGGGTTCTTTCGGTGGTCATCCGGGTGAGATTGGATTCGGCTGCCGATTGACGTTCAAGCAACTCGGCCAGACGGTTTTCAAAGACATCTAGGTCGGGAAGCTCAAACCGCGGTTCGGCGGCGATGCCTGGCTGAAAGACGCCGGTCGCGGTGTCGGTGCCGGGCGCCGTTTCGGTCGCAGCCCGGCCAAGATCAAGACCTTCGATGATCTTGGTAACCTTAGCCTCCGTTTCCGATTCCGTTTCAAACGGCAAACGACCGCTGCCTTTCGAGACCACGATGGTGTCGATGACCTGGCCTTCGCGGGCTACCATGACGACGCTGTCACCCGGCTCGGCCACATCTTTGCCGGTCAGCGTTACACCATCACCGACCAGCGATTTTATCTCGGTCAACGGATCGTCCGCACCTGCATCAATCGTACCGACAACGGCATATCCGTTACCAATCAGCAGATCATTGGCCGCCTGGGGTGGCAGGCGCAGGACGTCCGGCTTTGGGTTGATCAAGGGCCCATACGCTCCGGTCTGTGGATAGCCGGCGCCGGGCACGAACACGTCATACGGGTCAATCTTCGGCGGCCAGGGAAGTCCCGGTTCGGGCTCTGGCAGCGGAATTGGCACGGGCTCATAGGGAATAAAGAGCTCATCGTTCCAGTTGTCCAGATAGTCGCCAAGATCGAGCCGTGGCGGGTTGTCCGGGTCCCGGAAGGACGAACAGCACTGTTTGGCCAGTTCCTCGAACCGCCGCCGGAACATGTCGCCTTCGTAATAGCGTACAGATCGCATGGTGTGGGCCTGCTTGCGGCAGGTGAAGGGACAGACCATTGATATCGGTCCCGGCCGGTCGCCGGAGGGATCCATGCGGATACCCGCAATGGGCACCAAAGGCAGTCGGCCGTCCAGATCCGGCGGGCAGGGTGGCAGACCATGAATGCATTCGCAGTCACGCGAATCCTGCACGTCAGCGTTGGCCAGAATGCCAAGCTTGGCGGCCTCTTTCTGCATCCTGCGCTTGTCGCGTGCGGCACCGCGCACGGCCGTTGGATCATATTCGCGTTCAGCCAGCGCGAACAAAGCTTCGACACCGGCAACCTTTTCCGGCGTCGCCGTTTCACGGTAGGCCTCCAGAAGGCTGTTGTTGACCGCGATTGCGACGGCTTCGTTCTCGGCGCTCATGGGCACGGCACCGCCCAGGGCCTTCCAGTTCGACCAGACCGACACCACATCGTCGATTACCTGCACTTCGGCGGTGCCCAGGGGGCGATAGATGCCGCCGAAATCGATTTTGCGGCGCCCTTCCTTGCAGGCGCGGACGGCCTCTTCGAACGTGGGATCTGCAGGTGCAAAGGCAAAAGCCCGGTCGGAGAGATGCAGTTGAAGCGCGCCGTCCGGGCCTGCCGCCATGGATAGGCAGATTTCCCGGTCGTTGGCCATAATGCGCCCAAGATCGCCGTGGATGTTTTCTTCCGGCAGGTTGCGCAAATCGAAACTGCCCGCGGCCACATCGATCAGACGGCCGCGGCGGTCCAGTAGTGTCCCGGCCGACCAGTTGACGCGTGTGTCAAAGTTCGATGCCCGCGCGACACTGATGCCGCAAACGACGCCCCAATCCATCATCAGGCGCAGGACACGGGTGACGGCGGTCTCATCCTGAACCGAACACATACGCTCAAGCGCTTGGGCGACGGTCGTAACACCTTCAAAGCGTTCGCAGCCGTCGGATGGATCATAGGTGACTTCGGTCGCGTTCAGATCGCAAAGCGCATCCAGCGCATCTTGCACATTTTCAGCACCGTGAAACAGATCCGAACAGGCCGGATCGTAGGATACATGGCTGGCAGGAATGTCCGTGAGTGGCGGAAAACAGAGCCTGCGGCGAGCGGCGTCTTCAAGTTCAAGAGTGGCGTCTCCATCCACGAAGAACAGCGGACAGATATGGTGCTGGATGCCATAGGGCGGGGCGCCGGTAAGCCCGTCACCGCCCACAAGGCGAATGCGCAGCGCTTCGGGCGCATAGCGGCGCATTTCGACCAGCCAGTAATCGCCGGCCATGAACTGTGCGCCATCTGTCCCGATCTGCAGGGTAAACTCATCAAGCGTCAGGGTTATCGCATCGCCATCGCTGGCATAGCCAAGCACCCCTTCACCAAGATCGTCGGTCGTGTTGCCAGAGCTCAGGATAACCGTGCCCGACCCGAACCAGCGGCGCACGTGGCTGTAGGCCGCGCCGCCGTTTGCACCCGCGGCGGGCGGAGGCGCGGGGTGAATGACATCGGTCAGGACGGGCCGCTCGGCGTCATGCCCGCTTGAGAAAACGCCAATCTGCGCTTCGGTCGCGTCCGAGAAGAATTCATAGACGCCGCCCTGGCGGGAAAAATCCGCGCGCACGCCTTCGTCTTCCAAAGCGGCCGCCGTTTCCACAGCCGCGCCGTTTTCATAGGACCAGGCAAGGGTCACGCGCAGCGGTGTCCCGGCCGCATTGCGGCGCACGGCCACGACTTCCACACGGAACAACGCGTTCGGGACATCCTGTTCGACATCGACCTGATCCGCGCATGGGTCGCAATCGTCGACGGCAATGGTCGGATCCTTTGGGCTGACGCTGGCCTGCGCCGTGCCCTTGCGCAAGAACGGGCCGTCTTCCGCGTTGATCCGCTGCACCATATCGGCGTCGGTTTCATCGCCCACGGGCATGGCTTTGATCTGGACCATTGTGCGCGTGCGATAGGCTGTCTCGGCACCATGCAGGCCCGGATCGGACAGATAAGGGTCTTGGCGGGCAAAAACCGGGCGTTCCCAGAGATCGGCATAAAGAAACGCGCGGCCTTCCGGCAGTGGCGGACCCAGCGGCAGATCGGCCTGATCGGTGAAGAGATCCATGCCGGCACCGGTGCCGCCCGAGGCCCTTTCCAGAAGGCCCTGTTTGCCTTCGGCGATGACCCAGCCGGGCGCCAGAAGGGGTTCGCCGTCGTCCAGGTTGACCGCGCCGTCCATGGCCGGTGTGCCCGAGCGCACGGTCACCATGCCCTGCGCCTCGTCCCGCGCCTGATGCAGTTGGCCCGCCTCAGTCAGGTCGGCGTCCGTGACCATGGTCCCCTGTTCCTGAGCGAGGTTCGAATAGCGCAGCGCGGGGCGGTGGCTGAGCCGTGAATTGGAACCTTTCATCTTACTCTCTCCCTGGTCATGGGGTGTCTTCCGGTTCGACCAATGCGGGCGGCGTCAGGGCCAGCATCGGGTCGTAGCTAAATGCAATGCGCTGGCCGATCGGTAGGAAGCCGGCAAGCTTGACCGCAAGGGCGCGGAGTTCGGCCAGATGGTACATGTGATGATGGGCGCCCATCTCGCCCTCATCCTCGGCACCGGTCGCGATGGTCTCGGGTGTCATGGCGTCGAGCACGCCCAGGCCCGGCTCTCCCCAATTCGGCAGGCGGAACGTGCAGTCGCCCGCGGTGCCGAACCAGCGGCGGACAAAGCGTGCAGCATCGCCGGTGTTGGTCGACAGCTTGCCGCCCAGGCAAGCGCTGCCATCGGGCGGGGTAAACCGCGAGAAGCGCAGGCAACTGTCGCCATCAGCGCAATTGATGTTCGAGCTCAGCGTTCCCAGCAGGCTATCCGAGGCGTTCAGCCGGGCCACGTCGATTTCGCCCAGCACCGTCGCGTGGATCAGTTCGGCAAAGCGGTTGGGCCCGGTGATGGCGCCGATCAGGCTGTCCCGCGCCCGCAAAACAGGCTCATCGCCATCGCTGGCACCGGTGCCTGGCAGCGTGACGTCCTCGGCCGCGCAGCGCCACATCTCTAGCTCGGCGCCACCCATGATCCGAATCCGGACGGGCCGTTCGCTGCCGCCTTCGGGCGTGACGGTGCCAACGAAGAGAAGGTCCTCAAATATGACCCGGGCCCCGGATGAAATCTGCAGGTCGCGTTCAAGGCGCACCCGAATGCGGTCGGGCGCTGGCTGATCCTCGGTGATCTCGCCCAAGGCAAGCAAGACGTCGCGCGGCCCGATCCTTTGTGAAGGGCCGCCGGTCGTGATACCAAGTGCGCCGGTCGTCGGCAGGGTCACCTCACGCAGTCCGGCCTCGAAGAGCCCGTCGGGCGGGCGCACAAGCACGATGTTCCGACGTGGATGGGGACCCACGGCCGCCGTCTGGTCCGGATCGCGCAAGTCCGGGCAGCGCACCGACTGATCGTCGTAGGCACCAGGAAAGCAAGGCACACCGCCCCGTGCGCGGTGGCGCCAAAAGACCGTCTCGCCACCCGGGATCGGAAAGCCGTCAGAATCGCGCGCCGGGCGGCGCAGCCGGAACAGCGGGCTGGCGCCACCCGGATCCAGAACCGCCCGGTCGAGCTTGCGGAAATCCGGGGTGCCAAGGGGCAGTGGCGTACGGCCCAGGGGATCGCTGCCATCGCCGGGGTTCGGCACCGTGAAAGGCGGAAGACTAATGCGCGGCGTGGTCAGCGTCTTGCGCCAACCCTCCTGGGTCACCGTCTCGGTGCCCGCGACCACGTCGCCCACATGGTCGACGCCCCGAAGCGTGCCCTTGGTCTTGGTCCAGAAAACGGCATTGTTCAGCTCTTCGGTCCGGCGTTCCGGGTCCGGCGCCACAAGTTCGGCGCCCACAAGATCGGCCAGATAGGGGATCAGCCAGGGCTGGATGCTCCGATCGCCCACCGGTTCAGCGAAGCCGTCGGCATAGGCCTGCTCTGTTGTGCCCCGGATCAGGTCGAGCAGGTGACCAAAGCCGTGAAGATAGGCTTCTAGATCCTTCAGATCACCGTCCGGGCCATCGTCGCGATAGCGGTATTCTTCCGGCAGTTCGGCATAGAGGATTGCGCCGGCCTGGGTCAGGACATCATCGGGCATGGCCATCAGGCATCCTCCACCAGGATCGTGATCCGCTGGGCGGACGAACCCGCGCTTTCCGAGCCGAGATGCGCGATCTGCGTCTCTTCGGGGTAGATTGCCGCCACCGCACCGTCGCGGGTCGCGACATTCTTCGGCCAGGGCTCGGTGAAGCCAGGCGGCTTCGGGTTGAGAAGGTCATAGTCGGGCCCAAGATCAAAGCGGGTGACAATCGCGGTCTCAATGCCCTCGACCGTCTCAAGCGCGGCCAAAACTTCGCTGACATAGGCTGTCTGGCCGAATGTGCGGGCTTCCAAAGCGAAGGTCTTGATCAGCGCCTCCTGCGCCGCCGCCTTCACGTCGGCTTCGTCAAAGACCGCCAGATCCGCCCGCACCGTGGCGCCTAGATGAAGCGGAAGCGTCTGGTATTCGGCAAAGGACAGACGGATACCCGGCAACGATTTGTTCAGGATCGCCGGGCGCAGATCACTTTTCAGCGTGTCCGAAAGCGCTCCACCACCCACGGGCGCGATGGTCAGCAGAACATGCCGGTCGGCGCGCTGGCCCGGAACAAGCTGTGCGTGGGCGGCCAGCACCGAGCTTTGTCGCCGCGCCAGACGTTCGAAGTCTTTCAATGATACGGCGCGTCCATTCGCGGCGAGCCGCGACGGTGCCGATGTGCGCAGCTTGTCCACGGCCTCGCGGTTTGCGCCGCCTGCGGTGGCAAAAGGCTGGACCACCGTTTCCACATAGCGGTCTTTCTTCATCGGTTTGTCGAAAGAGAATGGAGGCACGCCCGATCCCTGCAGGCCCACGCCCACGCGGTGCCGCCGAACGACGACATTGTTGGTGCCCGTAACAAGGCGGCGCCGGAAGATGAGCCGCAGGTCCCCGTCTTCGGTCAGCGCACTGGACCAGCTTGGCGTGTCCTCGGCGGTGGGATCGGTCAGATCGGCGTAGTCCCAAAGAACGTTGTCCACGATCACGTCGATGTCTGGCACAACGCCCGCTTCGGTACGGGAACTGGGCACATGGCTGATTTCCTTCACCGAAAGCAGGAACGCTTGGCGCGACGTCTCGCCGTCGCCGGAACCCAGCGTCTTGGGGCCTTTGGTCTCGCCATGGCTGATCGCGGCGGCATTGAGCCGAAACACCGTGTCCCCGGCGGCCCAGCCCGCGCCGGCCTCGGGCGGTGTAAAGGTGAGCGAGGTCACACCGTCGGTGCCCCGCGTTACCGAGGTGAGCGAAACGCGCTGGTCGCCGGCGAAATCCGGGTGAACATTCGAAAAGATGGCCGTCCGTCCCGGTTTCAGAAGATCCGCCGCCTCGGCAGGCAGGTCTTGCAGATGCGCCTGACCGCCAACAATCGCATTCTCCGGATTGCGCTGGTAGACCACCGGCGGAAGGGCCTGGCGCATGGGGCCATGAAATTCCGTATCCTGCGGTAAACCTTTGGGTTTCTTGTCGAACTGGACGTGATAGGTGCCGGCAGAGGTTCGCACTGCCTCGACCTGAAGGGCAACCAGGCTATCGTCATCCATGTCACGGGCCACGAACCAGTCGCCGGCGCCAAGCCCCTTGGGGGGCTTACCTTCGAAGGTCACGAGCTGCGACGGCTGCGGGTTTGAACCCGGCAGCGCGACCGGAGCGGAGACGCTGACATTGGCCTTGATCAGCGGGGCAGTGGTATCAAAGCGGTACCCGCGCCTATCACGCGCGTAGCCCACGTTAAAATCATAGGCAAAGGTCTCGCCCGAGATATCGGTGCGCGGCGATCCAGTTTCGGGTTCGATCCCGGAAGTGCTGTAGAAGTAAAGGGTGTCGATCTGGCCATCCGTGCTGACGCTGCCGACGGAATCCACTGCGTACGCGGTCATTGCCGCGACCGAGACCTGGGCGTCATCGGCGAGGGTGGTGTCAAGAACCAGAGTTTGCCCTTTGACCTCAAGAACCTCGACGATCGTGTCGGCGCCATTGACCTGCAGGACCACCATGTCGCCCATGTTCACGGCCAGTTCCTCGGCGAGTTTCAGCACGCCGAAACCGGGGCTTGAACGCTGGACGCCGGTACGGATGTCCGCCGGGATCACATTCAGGCGCGCCGAGTGATGCACATAGGTCTTCGTTGGCGGCGCGGACAGCTGGATCTCTGCGGTCTCCGCCTCGATGTCATGGATCACATCCTTGATGGCAAATGCCTCTGCGCCGCCGGATCCGGACAGAAGCACCAGATCGCCCGGCGCCAGCGTCTCGCCTGCATCGAGATGCCATTTGGCCGAAAGCGGATCGGTGCCGCCCAGTTTCATCGGCGTGCTGTTGACGTTCCAGTCGACGGAACGGGCGGCGTTCAATGCCTCGTGGGCCTCTAGGGGCGCGAGCGTCTCGAAGATCAGGGGCGCGCCGCCTTCGGGTGGGGTGTGCTTCATCGCCAGGCCACGTGGGATCTCGACGGCGCCCGCGCCGTCTTTCAGGCCAAGCGCCACCGTGGTCGTGGCCGAGGCCGGTGGCGCGGGCTGATAGTTCACCATCTCCGCCAGTCGCCGCAGATTTTCCCATTGGGTTGCAGTCCGCAGGTAGCCTTCGCCGGCATAGGCATTAAGGTGGCCTAGAAGGACATGTGAGGCGCGGGCAAAGGCCCGGGCGATTTCCCATGTTTGATCGCCTGTGCGTTCGCCGTATTGGGACAGCAGCCGTTCGTTCCTGCGCCCTCGTGTTTCCTGCTGGGCCGGAAAGACCGGCGCCAGCCGTTCCCAGGCGACACGGGCCGCCGCGCTGGTCGTATCGGGCCAGTCTTCGACCGGTTCCAGATAAAGGTCTCGCCAGAATTCAGGCGTGCGCTGAACATCGTCGCCACCGCGCAGGTAAAGGCCCAGAAAAGCAATCCGCAGTTCTTCCAGCCAGACAGCGGCGTCCCCATCCACATAATCGAACCGGCTTAGCCCCGCGCGGTTCCAGCGGGTCAAGTCCAGGCGCATATCAGGGCGGTTGGGGTTCGGGCGGCTCATCCTGCTTCGCCTCCGTTCACGACAATCCGGAAGCTGCCTTTTTCTGGCGCACGGCGGTCGGATTTGCAGAGAATGAACTCGTCCTCGGCCACGCGAATGACGCCATCGGCCGATTGGTCCTCGTAGCCGGTGCCGACCCGGCGGAACAGGTTTAGGCAGGCAACCGCCACGCCTTCGACCGCCATCGCGGCCTCGATGATGTCCGAGGCATAAAGCGGCTGCCCGAAACCAAGGCGCCCGGGTTCGAAGAAAGCGCCCTGATCGGGGGCAAAGACCTGGGCCAGGGCCTGCCGGGTCTCTGACCGGAAATAGCCCGGCTTTGCGCGCACCGACAGCGTGACGGTGATCGCCGCCGGCTTCGCCTCTTCCAGAAAGACCTCGGTGCCGACCATCCGGTAGTCTTCGACCATGACCCTGAGAACGCGCCGCCCGTTCAACTGCTGTCCAATGGCGGGGAGCGGCAGGCGGCGGTCCCGGTGGAAGGCAACGATCTCTTCCCAAAGCTCGCGCCTAAGGCCGTCGGGAAATTCGCCCGCCACGCCGCTGTCCAGCGGATCGTCGATGGGCAGGTCATCCTCCAGCAGGGTCGACACCAGGATTGTCTGCCAGGCACCGGTCCAGACAAGGCGCGCACGCGCCAGTGCCACCAATGGATGGCCTTGCAACATGATCGCATGGTCATCCAGCGTGACCATGCGCAGCTGTTCCCCGATCAGGCGCGGACCGGCGAGACGCGCGGCCTCCATCAGGCCCGGTTGATCGCGCCACAAACCCTCGACCTTCGATCCCGGGTCCGGCTCGGGGCGGGCGTCGAGCACATCCTGCGGTGTGCGCAGTGTCGCATCGTAGCCGATGATCTTCAGAAGACGGCGAACACTTTCCGGACGCCGTGCCGTGGCCAGGAACCGCTCGGCCTGAACCCGGTCGACTGCGTGGCTCGCCCTGTCGAGCGCGGCCGCAAGAAGCTCCACAATGACCACTTCCATATCCGCGACGGTCCAGCGCTTGCGATCGGCAAAGCGGCTGGCCAGTTCCTGCATCATGAAAAGGCGGAAGCTGTCATAGTCGCGCACCGCCCAGTCGAAATCGTCCTCTACCCCGGGCAGAGGAAGCGGCAAGACCGCGACGCGTTGGCCACAATCGGGGCAACCGGCATCAAAGACCAGTTCTGCGGGGGCAAGTTCAGCCATGCTCAGACCTCAAATTCATGGGTTTCCTCGCGCTGAATTGCGGCGATGACGTAAGAGATTTTAACGAGCAGCACTTCGGGTTGCCCGGGACCGGGCCCCACCTCCACGCGGATTGTCTTTGGGTCGACCTCGCCTTGCAGGGCCTCGGTAAGGGCGCCGTAAAGCCGGTTTTGGGCATATTCCCAAAGCCCAACCGAATTTGGTTCAAAGACGTGGCGGCGGGCGCCAAAACCCCATTCCGGTCGAAACACCCGTTCACCGGGTGAGGTGAACAGGACCTGCTCCACCTGTTGGCGGATATGGGCGAAACGGGCCACACGGGCGCCGCCATCACGGGTCATCCGGAACGGAAACGCCAGATAGGCCACACGGGGCAGGGTGCTTTCGCGCGGAACGGTCATTGGGCCGTGCTTTTGGTTGTTAGAACGGACGGGGTGAGCGGCGGCACCGGCGGGCCAGAGGGCCCGAGCGCAGTGACATGGGTGTGGCTGTTGTACATGGCCAGAAAACTTGTGCCCTTGATGAGGGGCTCGCCGCCGGAGCCCGCCACCGTCACCATGGATCCCTCGATGTTCACGATGGCTGATGCCTTGATGTCGACACCGCCGCCAGAGGTCTTGATCTCGTTGCCATTGGCATCCGTGCAGGTGATGCCCGAGGCGCCCATCACCATCGAATTGCCATTGGCATCGGCGACGGTGATTTCTCCGGCCGAGGCGTCCAGCGTGACCGTCGCGCCCTGGCTGTCGGTCAGCTGAATGCCGCCGTCCGGATCCATCACCAGCTCGGCTTCGGCCGTGCTTTGCAGGGTGATCTGTTCGGCCCCATCTTCGTCCTCGAACGTCAGGACATGCCCACTTTCGGTCTTGAGGATCTTGGTGGTCGTTGCGGCGTATTCCGCCGGCATCTCGCTTGCCTGACGCCAGAACGTGCCGGTCCAGACCGGCGACGAGATATCGCCTTCAAGGAATTCGACGATCACCTGGGCGCCGATGGGCGGCACCGCCAGCATGCCGAAATCGCCGCCTCCCCCATAGGGCACGCAAGGCAGTGCCCAGTCTGATGCCGCCTCTCCCAACACGCTGGGGATGGTCAGCTTGAGGCGCCCGAGATTTTCCGGATCCTGGTTGTCGCTGACAAAGGCGCGGTACTTGGCAAAATAGCTGACCCGCTGTTTGCGTATCGTCTTTTCAAGTGCTTCAAGACCGTTCGACATTGAATTCCCTCAGAAAAGCCCGCCGAGCGCGGACAATGCAGCGGACAGCGGCGGCGCCCCCACGCCTTCGGTTTCGCCCGTGGCGTTGCGCATCAGTTCAAACTGCTGGCGGTATCCGTCTGGCGAAAAGCGGTGCTGGACCTTGTCCACGTAGTAAAGTCCGCCATTGCGGGTGCCGGTGCCATCGACGCGGACCAAAGCACCGGGTTTCAGAACATGGCCATAGGCGGTGCCGTCCAGTTCGCCGGTGGCGCGGATCTTGAAACTGTTCTCATTGGCCAGGGCCTGGGCGCGGGCGCGCGTGGCCTCTTCCGGTTCGTCGCCTTCACGCGACAGGCGCCAGATCGAAGGCGTACCCAAGCCGGCCCCTTCGTCGCCGGCGGCGGAACTGCCCAAAAGCGGCTGGTCGGGACCCACCACTTCGACAACCGGATCGGCGCCCTCGGTGCGTGGCGCCAGTTCGAAACCAACGGCATCGGGTTTTTGCGCATCATCGGTCACCGACCAGTTCAGGCAGTTGGTCGCTGTTCCGGCGTAGACCATGATGGGCGACTGGGCGTCGCCTTCCAAACGCAGGGGCCCAAAGTAGACCTGACCTTCGCGGAAATACATCTCATAGCCGTTGGCCAGGGCCCGTTCGCGCAGGAACTGGATCGGCGTTGCATCCTGGCTGAGCGCGCGCGCCGCCTGGCCATCGCCGGACGCGGGGTCGACGCTGACTGGCAGCGGGCTGATCAGATCGGTCAGGATGGCCTTGTCGGTCATCGGCTGGTCTTCGCCCCAGACCCGGCGCATCTGTTCCCGGTTCAGGGCCGCGCCTTCGTCCTGCACCTCGATGGTCAGCTTGGCCTCGCCCCCGTTCTGGGGCGCTTCGGGCTTCAGGCCCACGATATAGCCACGCAGGATCTCTTCGGTGTGGGTCTGAAAGTCGGCTGAAATGACGATCGGCTCCCAGCGGGCGAAGAGCGTTGATCCCCCCACGCCGGGCGAGGCATCGGCTGCCATCCAGAGGCCGTCTTCGCGCCGCCTGTCATCAAAGATGATCTGGCCGGCCGAGGCTTCCGTGCGCGCCGTCTGAACCTCAACCGATGAAATCAGCACCGCCAGGTCGCCGATATCGGTCTTGGCTGTCCCAACCTCAATGATCAGGCTGGCCGCCTGACGAAAACCGGGGTCCAGGAGGGCGCCGAGAAGCGACATCAGCGGCCCTCTTTCTTGCGCGGCACAAGCAGAACCCGTCCGACTTGCGGCACCAGTGCGTCCCGTTCAATCGGAGTTTCGGGGTCGTAAATCAGGTCCTCGGGAAACAGGAATTCGGTGTTCATGTCGCCCAGGCGGCGCCAATCGCGCGGGTTCGCGTAATAGTGCTGGGCGAGGGAATCGAGCCGGTCACCGATGGCAACGCTGTGTTCGAGCACCGGGTCGAGTGCCGGGATCGGCCGTGCCCTGACGCCCTTGAACGGCGGGCGCGCATCCTCGGGCGGGTCGAATGTCCTTAAGGTTTCGTAGTAGCTGCCTTTGAAAAATGCCATGCGATTACCCTGTCTGAAATCCGGTCGCCACGTTCAGCGCGCTGCCCACCGTCTGGCGCACCTTGTCGGCCAAGAAGAACGGGTTCTTGCTTTCGATCACCTGCATGGTCAGGCTCATCGTCGCCCGGTAGGGCATCAGATTTGGCAGATGCAGAGCCTCTTTCTGACCGACGCCAGTTAGAAAGACCGGCAGAAGCTGCATGCCCCAGGCGAAAATCAGTACGCTCGCCACCTCCTGGCGCTCAAAGGCGCGCGTTCCGCCCAATCCAAGGCTCGACAGAACCTTCACGCCACCCGGTCCCTGCGTCTTGGGCTCGGCCATGGCGCGCAGCGTGTCGATCTGCGGCTGGACACCGAAGGTACCGGCAACCCCGTTGCCATCGTTCAGGGCATCGGTCGCATCGAGCATGATGTCGATGGAAAAGCTCTCGGCCTGCATCTCGACGCCCTGGCTGACGCGCGCCGTCTCAAGCGGCGACAGAAAGTCGTATCCGCCGCGCGCGCCCGGGGCATTGCCGGTCTTCACAGTGACCGTGCGGGACCGGGTTATTTCTTGCGGATTGAACTGAAAGACCAGCGCCAAGGGCGGGATCGTCAGCCCGTACTCGAAAAGGACGCCGCGTGTCTCAACCGCCATGGCGACCTCCTTTCGCGGCCAGCCCTGCGCGGAGCGCGATCGGCGCGCCGGCTTCTCCGTTGCCGGGCAGGCGCAGGGACAGATGGCCGCTGGCCTGTTTGGCATGGGTCGCCTGGGCGATGGCCTCGGCAATCATGCGCGCATCCGCTGCCGCGCTTTGCTTCAGGCGGGCGGGCAGCGATATCTTGATCCGACGGACGATCATGGCGCCTCACCCAAATGGTCGGCCAGTGAACCGATTTCGGTTTTGCGCACTTGGCGGCCGTCCTTCATCAGTTCGGCATGGACGGCGCGGGCAACCTCAGCCAGGCCGATGGAGCGGTCACGCTCAGCCGCAAGAATAGCCGCATAATGGGCCGCGTTGGCGATTGCGCCGCCCGAGATACGCACCGCCCCCGCGACGAGATCGAGATCCAGATCCAGGCCGCGCGGTGCGCCGGGCGGCAGCAACCGGTTCCAAAGTTCCGCGCGTGCCGGTCCGTCCGGCGCAGGAAAATCCACCACCAGCTGAAAGCGGCGCAGGAACGCACTGTCGACGTTTGAGCGCAGGTTGGTGGTCAGGATGACCGGTCCGTTATGGCGCTCGAACCGGCTGAGCATGTGGCTGACTTCCAGATTGGCATAGCGGTCGCGGGCATCGCTGACTTCGCCCCGTTTGCCCAAAAGTCCGTCGGCTTCGTCGATCTGCAGGATCGCCCGCCGCCCATCCAGGCTGTCCAGAAGCGCGTTCAGGTTGGCCTCGGTCTCGCCCACGTACTTCGACATGATACGCCCCAGATCGAGCGTGTAGAGCGCCCATGGCGCCCCGGTTCTTTCGCTTAGGGCGGCCGCAATCACGCCGGCGGCAAAGCTCTTTCCGGTGCCCGAGGCGCCGCAGAACAGTGCCAGCGGTCCGTGGGTTTGGCGCCCGCCCCAGGCGCTTCGAACCCGGTCGGTCTGGGCGATCCAGGCGGTCAGGTCACGCAGGCTGGCGCGTGCCGCGCTGGGCAGGATCAGATCGTCCCAATCGCCCCGGGCGGCCGACAGCGTGGCGCCTGGCGGTGGCGCCAGTTCCGGATCACGGCCCAGAAGCGCCCGTATCGGCAGTGGACCGGGCCGCAGGATCTGATAGGGGCTTTCGCCCTCAACCCGCAGGAGGCCGCTGCCCACCAGGGCAGATGTGGGCGCGAGCGCCGCAAAGAAGACCGCCATATCCGCAGCGCCGTCGAGCATCAGAAGTTCCTGCGCCAGCGGGACGCCCGGCCATGCGGTTCCCATCTGCGGTTGAAGTGCGTGGATGCGCGGGGCCAATACCGGCCGCGCAACCGGTGCCAGCGCAAGGCTGAGGATGTCCAGATCCAGGCGGGTCAGCTGTTCAAGCGACACCGCTGGAACAACGGCGGCCAAATTGTGCCAGGACCCCTGGGCACGGCCCGCCTCAACAGCGTCATTGACCTCATCGAATGTGTCAGAGAAAGCATCATCGACCAACTGTCCGGTCCGCTGGGCCTCGGCCAGGGCCAGCAACTGGGCAATGCGCGCCCATTCCGCGTCAAGCATCGCAGGTCCAAGATCGCCGTCTTTGGGAAGCTCGTTCATGGTGTCATGGTCCGGTGGTCAACGTCAGAAGGTTTGAGGGTTTGGCTTCGCGCAGGATCGTGCCGGACGCATCCGACGGGACGGCGGCGATATCTGCACGGTCTCCATTTGCCGGGCTATCAAGTGTGACCGCGAACTGTGCGCCGGGCGCGTTGATGTCATCGGTCTGGATTTGCACCAATTGAGGCGATTGCCGTTCGACCCTCCCGTCGGCCCGCCGCCAGTCGACGATCAGCACCGCGTTGCTCATGGGTCTTCCGGTCACCACAACCGGGACATCGGCGGCCCCGGCGGCCGCTTCGAAAATAGTGGTCAGTCGCGCGCCGTCTCGGAACAGAAGGGTCGGGCGTGGGATCCCTGGGGCCACGACCAACTCGCTCACCTGCACAGCCGGCGCAGGCGCAGCCCGCGAAAGCGGATCAATCGGCACGACGGCCAGCTCGTAGGCGGCCGAGACACGGTAGGCGAGCTCACCACCCTGGGTCGTCCAGATGTGATTTAGTTCCTCCATCGTGGGCGCCTGCATAACGGCCTGCAGCGCGTAATCGGTCGTCGGACCTTCGCGAAAATCGCCGGGCTCAGCCCCGCCGGGCAACGGCCCCGGCAAGATCACCGGGATGACCGGTGTCGAATGCAGAACCCGCACCGCATGGCCCAGAACCCTAAGATCAGCATCTGGATCGGCGGTGCCCTGGCCGCGCGGGAACGCTGTCAAAAGGACCTGAACGCGCACGAAAAAGGGCTCGTTAGATGTTACTTCGGGGTGGAAGCCCGAGGGCGACAGACGGTACGCGAACACATTCAGAAAATCGCTTGTTGAATCGTCGGCCGTCTTTTGCGCTTGGTTCGGGGTATCGACCGAAACGGCCACGTCCGATGGCGACTGCGTGTCAAGAAAGTCCGCGAAGGACTGAACGGCGACGGACAGGGCGCTATCGGGCAGTGGCATTTTCTAAAGCCCCCCGAGGTATTTGGTGCGCATCGACCGGCCAAGGGCTGCACCGATATCGCCGGCGGAGGCCCCGCGCGTACCCGTGGGCGTCTCTTCGTGGATCACTACGTCGATCTGATCGATGGTGATGCTTGGACGTTCCTGACCCTTTTGCATGCTTTCGGCTGGTTCCGGACCGGGCCAGAATTCAGGCACGCCCATTCCAAAATCGGTCGGTGCCGCCACTGCGTTCGGATCGGGTGGTGCAGCGGGTGCCACGGCACCGGGCGCTGTCGCCTCAACGGGCAGAGACACCGCCGCCGAATTACGGCGCAAGGCACGCAAGTCCGGCGGCGGGCCGCCCGGAGGGTCTTCGGGCATAGGTGGGCTGTTCTCGGCATCAAGATCGCCTGCAGGCGATGTCAGCGCTCGGCGTAGGGTCTGGGCAGGCTCCTCGGCGTCCTCGTCTTCGGCGCGCCGGAGCATCTGAAGCTCTTCTTCCTCTTCCTGCTCTTGCCGCCGCAGTGTTTGCACCGTCTCTTCTTCTTCCTCCATCTCGTCGCGGCGGAGTGGCTGGGCGCTGCCTTCTTGCTCTTCGTCCTCCTCGCGGCGGATTGCCTGGACGTCTTCCTGGCCCTCATCCTCGTTCCGGCGAAGGGTTTGCATTTCGTCTTCGCTTTCGCCGTCTTCCTGCCGGCGTAGCGTCTGCATCTCTTCTTCGTCTTCCGACTGGCGACGCAGCGGTTCAATCTCTTCGTCGGATCCCGCCGTCTTGCGTCGAAGGGTCTGTGCGGACTCCTCGGTGTCTTCTTCCTGACGCCGAAGCGTCCGCAAGTCGTCTTCGCCTTCCGTAATCTCCTGCCGGCGCAGGGCCTGCGCCGAGCTGTCTTCGTCCTCGGTCGGCGCCCGGCGGAGAAGGTCGGCCTGATCCGGTTCGTCTTCCTGACGATGCAGCATGCCCTTGGGCCGCGCCGAGACGATCTGGGCGGTGGGATGGGCCGCGCGGGCCAGGATATGGGAAAAGAGGCTCACCTGCCGCCGCCCCCGTTGCGGATCATGCTGCAATAGGCACGTCTGCGGCTGGACGGTAGGGCAAGCACGTCAGCCTCGCTCCAGTGATAGGCCTTGGCGATTGTATGCACTTCCATCAGGATTTGGCGGGCCTTCGGGAAGGCGAATGCCAGTGGGTCAAGGCGGACTTCGGTGACGGTTGAACAGGACGGACAGGACGTGCTGACGCGGTCTGCGACCTCGGGACTGGCGCGGTCCAATGCGTCCTCGATCCGAATGAGATCGGCCTCGGTGAAGGCTTGCGCATCCTCGGTGGCCGTCGGGCTAAGACCGCAGGCGCCGATCAATGTGCGGACCGGGTCCACTTCGGACTGGGCCAGTTGCTCTTCGTGGCGCCCGTTCGGGGCTTCGAAACGCCTTTGCCCAAGGCTCGTGTCGACCAAGACCGCTGGAAAATCGTCGCCGGCGGGCTTTCTTGGCGCATCGGTCAGCGCGGCCGGGACGTCGAAATCCGCATCGCATGTGGGGCAGGTGGCCGAAAACCATCCCGAGCCAATCCAAAAGTAAGAAGCTGCACGCTGAAGGAGCCACTCGCGAGACCCTGATGACAAGGCCCGGACGTCTTCGATATCGCTGGCCACGCCGCCGATCCTGTCGAAAACGGCCGTCAAAACGCCAGTCACCTGGGCCGGGCGTGACCGCCCGGGCCCCAGCGCTTCGGCCACGGAAAACTCAACGTTGCCCGTTACCGGACGTGCACTGACGGATGGAAACGCGACCGCCAGTGTCGAAGGCGCGCGGTCTTCCATTTGGATCAGCTCTCGGCCGGCTCGGCGACAGCCGCATCGCGCACGAAGCCCTCGTAGGCGATCGTGATCGACTGAATCCCGATTGTGTTCATGTTGTTGGAATCAAACTCGGGCAAAGCCTGATATTCGCTGACCCAGGCCCGGCGCAACTGATAGCTGATCGCTGGAACACCCTGGAGGTTCAACACATTGATGATGATGTCGCGCCGAAAGTTGACCAGGCTCATGCCCGCGTCCCCATCGGCTATGTTGTTGACTGAATTGGCCCATTCTTCAAAGACCGGATCGTGGCTCAGACCCTGTTCCAGCGATACGTTCTCGACTTTTGAGCCTCCGGGGATCGACCTTTGCATGGACGGGTCGCCGGCGGCGCGCCAGTTGACCACTTCGGTCGTTTTCTTCAGTGCGCCCATCTTGGACAGGCCCGCCACGGTCTGGCCGGCGATGACAACCTGAAACTTGAAGGTTCTGTAAGGGTCATAACGGTGCGCGTTGGCGGGAAACATCGGTGCGGGCATCTCAGCCTCCTATCGTTCTAAAATATCAGGGGCGGGGCCGCCTATCAGGCGGTCTGGCCAACGATTTGCTGAATTTGGACGACGACAAATTCCGCGGGCTTCAGAGGCGCAAAGCCGACCACGACGCGGACAATTCCCGCATCAATGTCGCCCTGGGTCATTGTCGACCCCAGGCCGCAATTCACGAAGTAGGCGTCGGATGCCTTTTCGCCCTGAAACGCACCGGCCCGGTAGAGACCGTCCATGAAATTGCCGACACTTGCGCGCAGCCCGCCCCAAAGCCTGTGGTCATTGGGCTCGAACACCACCCGTTGCAGGGCGGCGTAAAGGCTTTCGCCGATCATGTTCTGCGTGCGTCGCACCGGAATATAGCGGTACTGGGGTTGGGATTTGGTGGCCAGCGTACGCCCTCCCCAAACAACCGTCGGTCCGATAATGGCCCGGAGACAGTTGACACCCCATTCATTCAGGTTGTCCTGAAGCGCATTGCCGATCATCACATTGGGTCCAAGGGCGCCGCGCACGGTCGCCTCCAGCCCCGCCGGCGCCTTCCAGACGCCCCGCGCGGAATCGATCCGGCCCCACATGCCTGCGGCCATCGAAGACGGACCGACCGCAAAGGTCTTTGGCAGATTGGCGGCCGTTTCGGGGTCGTAGTAGGGGTTCGAGACCGTGAGCCAGGGGTAGTAGAGTGCCGAATAGGGCGAGGTCGGGAAGCCTGCCGATTTCACATTGGTCGGCGTCCGCAGCTGGGTGGACAGCGTGCTGGGGTTTTCCGGATCCACCAGCACCATGCGGTTCTGCATGAACTCCGAATGGCTGATTGCGCGCTCGTAGACCCCCTGATCTGTCGCCCAATCGAGCCCCGGCAGGACAATGATCGAAATATCCCGGTAATCGCGGAGCCGGTCGAAAGCAGCCTGAAAATCGGTATCGCCCGGTGAGCCCGGATCGGTGGCCGCCGACATCGAAGCGTCCACCGGATAGGTGGCCGTGGGCGTCGCCGGCGGGCTGCCCGCTGCCGTAAAGCTGACCGTAACCAAAAGCGACGATCCCGTCACGCGGTTGACGATGAAAGCCCCGGAATTGGCATCAAGGCGCAGCCCCGCAAAGGTCTCGATAACGTTCAGAACAGTGGCGTCCACTTCGGTATCGGTAGAGTCGATGATCTTTTCGGTCTGGCCCGTGTCGGTGCCGAGCGTGAGCGTGTATTCACCGGGTTCTGCATTGGACGGATCGCCCGGCGCGCTGGTGTCCGGTACCCGCTCGATGTCCTGGCTCAGACGCACGACCAGGCCCTCGGCCCAGCCACCGCGCGATGTGGCGGTGAAGGTCAGCGTCCCTTCGTCGACGGCAATATCGACTGTCGAGAACGACCCGAGCGATGTGGCCGAGACGACCGGCACGATGTAAGCTTTTGAGCCGCCGTTGGCGAAGAAGGTCGACACCGCATGTCCGAAGGCATCCACATTCTGTCCCATGTCGCGAATGCCGCCGGCACCGCCGCCCAGGGGTCCGAACTGCTGCGCATACTGGGTCTGAGATGTGATAAAGGCGGGCTCTCCACTTGTCGTGGTAACGCCGGTGCCGCGCCCGACTTCGCCGATGAAAGCCGTGACCGATGTCGAAGCGGCTTCGATCGCAAAGACGCTTGAAGGGACGTGTTCAATATAGACGCCAGGGTGTTTATACATGTCCGTCGCACTCCCATGCCGGATCAATTCCAAGGATCGGACCGCAAAGCGGCCACACGTATAGCGGGAATGCCCCTCGAAAGGGTCTGGCTAGTTAGATGCGCCCCCAACAGCAGGGGAACAATGACGAAGCGCCGATACTGAGATGGCTTGTCCTAAGTGGACGAAAAGAAACAGTTATTTGGTACTAAAAAACGATATGTTACATTCAGCGAAATACGTCAAAACAGATTAAACTAAACCGGAAAGCGAATTCCCAGCAATCACCACGGTAGCGATTCGAGTTCGCGTTGTATAGAGGGGATGTCCTGACTTGCGGCCCGTTTCGCACGGCCCAGCGCTGAGCTTGCACATCTCGTTTAGAGAAAAAACATTCCTCGGCAACCGTTTGGCGCGCAGTCTTGAGGCTGGTTCATGATCCCATGGGAAGGAAACACTGAAGCCTGGGCAGTCCTGCCAAATGGCTTATGTGCAGGTCACGCGATGATCGGCTTGGCCTGGCGATCCAACAAGCGCATTTGCATTAGCCTGCCGACCCGCTTAGCAGTGACAAAAGGGAAAACGGGTTCGCACAGTTCGCGATACCCGAAACAGCGGGGCGCGTTGTTTGACTGCGTTGATGCGGCGGCTGGCGGTCACGATTTTTGGTCTTATGGTCGCGACGCTACAGTCCGTGTCGGCCCAGGTTGCCCTTACTGTGACCGTTCCCGGAGGCTCGGAAGAAACAGCGGACATCTTTCGTGAAGCGGCCAGTGTCAGGAACGTCATCGCGGGCGACGACGTTCAGGCCAATGAGGTCCTGGCCGCCGCAAGATCGGATTATGCGGTTCTTTTGGGTGCGGCCTACGAACTTGGGTATTTTTCGACCGAGGTCAGCATTCGCGCCGATGGCCGCGAAGTTGCGCTGATCCCGCCGTTGGATTCGCCAACAGCCGTGCGCCAGATCGATGTTACCGTGCGCCCAGGACCGCGGTTCAGTTTCGGACGCGCCAGGATTACGCCACTGCCGGAAGACGCCCGTCTGCCCGAAGGTTTCGCCCCGGGAAAGCCCGCTTTCAGCCCTGTCATCCTGGATGCCGCCGATGCGGCGCTTTCGGATTGGCGGCGCAACGGTTTTGCCAAGGCTCGGATCAACAGCGAGCAGGTTAGCGCCATTCACCCCGAGGCGCGCCTTGATGTCGACATCGGCATCGACCCAGGCCGTCAGCTGAAGTTTGGCGATCTGACAGTGTCTGGCAACGAAGACGTACGCGCCGAGCGGGTCGCCGCGATTGCCGATCTGCCGACCGGTGCAATCTATGACCCCGACAGGATTGATGAAGTGCGCAGACGTCTGGCCGAGGCCGGCGCGTTTCGCAGCATCGTTCTTCGGGAAGCCGATACGCCCAATCCCGATGACACCCTCGATTTCACGCTGGACGTGGAAGAAGAGAAAAAGCGCCGCTTCGGATTTGGCGCCGAGTTTGAGACTGATGAAGGCGGCACCGTGTCGGGTTACTGGCTGCATCGTAATCTCTTCGGCGGCTCGGAAGAGTTGCGCTTTGATGCCGAGGTTCGCAACATCGGGGCAACAAACAGCAACATAGATTACCTGATCGGAACAAGCCTGACCCGACCAGCAACAATTGATTCAAAGACCCGGCTTGTCCTGCGCGCCAAGATTGAACAGGAAGATGATGATTTCAGCCTCTACCAACTGGGTGAAGTCGAAGCGGGCCTGACACGTCGGATCTCAAAGACGGTGGATGCAGGGGCCGCGCTTAAGCTTACCTACGTCGATGCCGACTTCGGAACTTCTGAGCGGGAATACACGCTGTTCTCGGTACCACTCTTTATTCAGCGTGACGCCCGGCGCATACTGATTACTGACCCGGAAGAGGGATCATTCTTGCGCCTCGATGTCGAGCCCTGGCAAGGTATCAACGATACCGAACCGGGTGTGCGGTTCCAGTTCGATGCCCGAAAGTACTTTCCACTAACGCCGGAACAGGATGTCATCATTGCCAGCAGATTTCTGTATGCTTCCATTGTCGGACCCGATGGTTTGGACGTGCAGCCGGATTTCTGGCTTTATTCAGGGGGCAGCGGCACCGTTCGTGGCCAGCCATTCGAAGAACTTGGCATTTTTGGTTCTGGCGACAGTGTCAGGGTCGGCCGCAGTCTGGCGGTTGTTAATCTGGAGGCGCGCTACCGTATGAGCGATGCACTTGGCATCGTAGGGTTTGTTGATGCCGGCCTGATCGGGCCTGATGCCACGCCGAGCGACGATTCACTCTGGCACGGAGGCTTCGGCCTGGGCGTGCGCTATGCCACGCCGATTGGACCGCTGCGTGCCGACCTTGGATTGCCGATCACCGGAAGTGCCCCGGAACCGAGTTCCAATTTTCAGCTCTACATCGGCATTGGACAGGCTTTCTGATGGCATGGCGGGGCACCATACGCGCGGCGGTTGCGGCTGTGGTGTTGGGTCTTCCGGCCGGTGCCCAGGAAGACGAAGGTGACCGGGGCCTTCTGGCGCGAACCATTCAGAACCTGCTGTCCAGCGACCGTCAGACCGTTGTGATCCGGGGCCTTGAGGGCGCGTTGTCCTCGACCGCCACCATCGGCGCGATCATCATTTCCGATCCTGATGGGGAATTCCTGCGGGTCGAGGACGTCGAACTCGACTGGAACCGCCTGGCCCTGGTGCGCCGACGCCTGGACGTCAACAGCCTGTCTATCGGGCGGGTCGCGTTCTTGCGTCCGCCGGTGCCGGATCCCGCGAAGCCTCCATCGCCGGAGGCCCAAGGATTTGATTTTTCCATCCCGGACCTGCCAGTGGCGATTGATGTGGCCGAGGTTGCACTTGAGAGGCTGGAACTGGGCGAAGAGGTTCTGGGCGAAGCGGTCGAGGCGCGTTTTGGCGGGATTGTTCAGCTCGCGGAAGGTGCCGGGTTGGCGGAGCTGACCCTGGAACGGACCGATGATCAGCCCCTTTCGGCGGCGATCCGCAGCTCGTTCGACAACACATCGACCATTCTGTCCGTCGACATAGGCCTCGATGAGGCGGCCGGCGGACTGATAGGGCGGAAACTGGGTATCGTAGGCGCGCCATCGCTTTCCCTTTTCGTCAAGGGCCGGGGGCCCTTGTCCGATTTCGCTGCCGACATAAACCTGTCTACCGATGGCACCCCCCGGATCGCCGGGCAGGTGGCGCTGACCGATATCCCGGCCGTAAATGGCGCCGGAGGACGCGGCTTCGAAGTGGATCTGTCAGGCGATGTCACACCCCTATTCCTTCCGGCCTATCAGGCCTTTTTTGGACCCGATGTGGCGCTGTCTTTGAAGGGGCAATCCCTTGATGACGGCCGCCTTGTGCTGCGTGATATCGGCCTTGCGTCAGCGGCTCTTAACCTTGGTGGAAACCTGACGCTGGGGGCTGATCGCTGGCCGCTGTCGGCGGATTTGAACGGGGTCGTTGCCGCCGAGGACGGATCGCCAGTGCTGTTGCCGACCACCGGCAATCCGGTCCGCGTCGGCCGGGTAGATTTGCAAATTCTTCTGGACCAGCGTCGCCGTGACGGTTGGGTTGGCACCTTTCAGATCGACGAACTTACTACTTCCCAGGTTGGTGTAACACGCGCTGGTCTCAGCGCATCGGGGATCCTGCGGACGCCGGCCGACGGCCTTGCCGGCGAGGTCACCGCGAAAGTGGATGCCGATGTCGAAGGCTTGTCGCTGGCCGATCCAGCCCTTGCAGCTGCAATGGGCGAGGATGTTCAGGCCAAGCTTGACCTGACCTTTCAAACCGGCGCTCCGCTGAGACTGCCAGCTCTCGTCATCACTGGTAAAGAATACGGTGCCGAAGGCAGCGCAGAGATCGACTGGCAGGGTGAAACCGTCGATGTCACCGCCGATCTCGATGTGCGGGCTGACGACCTGTCGCGGTTTTCACTTTTGGCCGGTATGCCGCTCAGCGGCGCGGCGGATGCGGGATTGACCGGTGCGGCCGATTTGGGGGCCGCGACCTTCCGCGCCGATCTGCGCGCGGGTACCGATGATCTGGGCATCGGGCAACCGCAGGCCGACCTTCTTTTGGCCGGGCAGGGCGCGCTGCGCTTTGAGGTCGTGCGCGATGAGACGGGCCTGTCCCTGAACGGCCTTGATCTAACGACCAACGAACTGCGCGCGACGGCTGATGCGAAGGTGGCAACCGGTGATACGCGGTTCGATTTCACGGCCGGACTTCGGGATGTGGGTGTGCTGGCGCCGGACTTTTCCGGGCCGCTGGAGGCCGTGGGCGAAGGGGCAATCGGGACAGAAGGTGTCAGTACCGACTTGCGCTTGTCCGGGCCGGGTCTGGACGGTGTCAGTTTGCGGGCCTCGGCGCCCCGGAATTTCGAACGCTTGGACGGCGCGGTTCAGGGGGCCATCGATTTGGCGCTGGCCAACGGCATTGCGGCACCGCTTGCGCTGGCGGGTGTGGCGGACCTGGATCTGGCGCTTGTCGGGCCGGTCGAGGGCGCCAGCATAGAGGGGAGCGTTGTGGTCCGCGATGGCGCCGTGCTTCAACCGGAACCGGCCCTGTCGCTGACGGCGTTTGAAGCCGCCACCAACGTGGACGGCACACTTTCCAATATCGTTAAGTCGCCCGATGGACCGGGCGCGCCGATCGGTTTCGCAGGGGCGCTTGAGACCCGCCTCAGCGGACTTGAGTTTTCCGACCCGGCGGCAACCGAGGCCGTGGGCGGCGCGGCCGAGGCGGCGATGCGTGCGGAATTCACGGCCGGTCAACGCCTATCAGTTTCGGACCTTGTGGCGGATTTTGTCGGTGTCGCCGTGGCCGGGAACCTGAACCTGGAACTGGCAGGGACCGCGCCCGTGCTGGACGCGGATCTTTCCGTTGTGGCCCCGGACCTGGCGCGTTTCGCGCCGCTTGCCGGTCAGGACATTGCCGGCGCCGCGACTATTGAAGCGGTGGCCAGCGGTGCCCTGGGCGACGGTGCATTAGAGGCAGAGTTAGCGGCTGAGACCGATGATCTGGCCATTGGCGTTGCCCAGGCCGATGCCGTTATCGGTGGGCGGGGGCGGCTGGCCGCACGGTTGCGGCGCGAAGGACCTCGGCTGTCGGTCGACGAATTCACGCTGCGCACGGCTGAGATCGAAGCGACGGCAGGCGGATTTATCGCGCCAGACGCCGCGGCCTTTCAATTCGCGGCAGGTTTGCGCGATCTTGGCGTCCTGTCACCGGGCTTTACCGGACCATTTGACTCAGCTGGCCGCCTTTTGTTTGGCACGGCCGGGCTCGACGTCGACCTCCAAGCCCAGGGGCCCGGAATTCCGGGCATCACGGTCATCGCCAACGCCCCATCCGACTTTTCGACCCTGACCGCCGCAGTGGCAGGCGATATTGATCTCGCGGTCGCCAATGCTTTTGTGGCGCCGACCGAAATGGGTGGCGCCGTGGACATAGACATAACCTTCGACGGCCCGGTGGAGAGCACATCGGTTGACGGTCGTATTGAGGTGAGCGATGCCACTGTTTTGACTGGTGAGGGGACGGAACTTGGCTTCTCATCATCGACAAGCCTGAGCGGTGTCGCCGAAGGCCTTGTCGCCGCGCCCGACGGCGCGCCGCCCGTGCCGGCTATCCGCGCGCGCCTCGACAGCAGCCTCAGTGACGTGGTCAGCAACGCGCCCGCTCTCACAGCGGCACTCGGTGCCGATCTCGCAGCCGGATTTGACGTCGATTTTGCCACCAACGAACGTCTTGTTTTGAGCGATCTGCGCATCGGCGGCACGGATTTTGAGCTGACCGGCGCGGCTGACCTTGCGCTTGGCGACCGCGAACAACCGGTTTCGGTGACCGCGCTTTTGACTGCAGAAGATTTGTCGCGCTTTGCGGCGCTCGCAGGGACGGCGCTGTCGGGCGCCATCGACGCGCAGTTTGAGGCGACGGGCGATCTGGCCGATCAATCCGGTGACCTGCGCCTAAGCGCCGATACGACCGGTCTGGGCGTTGGTCAGACGCAGGTAGATCGCCTGATCGGCGGCGCCGGTGCCTTGCGTGTCGAAGCGGATCGCATCGGTGAGATCGCACGGCTCACATTGTTCACGATTGAAACCGGCGAAGTAAATGCGAAAGCAAGCGGAGAAGTGCTTGGCGAGGACGCCCAGGCCGAATTTGAAATCGCCGTCCGCAATCTTGGTCTCGTTGCGCCCGGTTTCAACGGACCGCTTGAAGCCACGGGCAGGGCACGGCGGGCCAGCGGTCAGAATGCGTTTGAACTGGCGATGGCGGGGCCCGGACTGCGCGCGCTGGAACTGAGCGGCACGGCGCCCACGGATTTTTCAACCGCGGATGCCACACTAACGGGCATTGTGGATCTGGCGCTGGCCAACGGCGTTCTGTCCCCGAACCAAGTCCGCGGTGATGCCACCCTTGATCTTTCGTTGAACGGACCACCTGAGATGTCCGCCTTGGGTGGGTCTGTTTCGCTGCGCGATGCGCAGCTTGCCATCCCGGCGTTGCCGTTTTCACTGTCCGGTATCGGCGCCGACGTTGAACTGGCAGGTGGTCGGGCTCGAATTGACGCCGCAGCGGGGCTTTCTACTGGCGGCGGCATCACGGTCGCAGGCCCGATAGTACTCAGGGCGCCCTATCGCGGCAGCCTGGCGGTGGCGCTGAACAATCCCCGCCTGACAGACGGTGCGCTTTACGAGACCACATTGTCCGGCCAGCTCACCGTTAATGGGCCGCTGACCGGTGGGGCCACAATTGCCGGTGACTTACAACTTCTGGACACCGAGTTCAGGATTTCCGAGATACCGGCGTCGTTTTCAGGACCTTTGGAGAATATCCGCCATATTGGCGAACCGGCAGGCAGTGAAGTGACGCGCACAAGGGCAGGCGTCGTGCCGGATGACAGCGGCCCGCCTCCGAACCCGCCGCCACCTTTTGCCCTGGATATTGGGATATCAACTGGCGACCCGCTGTTCATTCGGGGCAGGGGCCTTGACGTGGAGCTTGGCGGTGCGCTTCAGGTGGGTGGCACCACGGCCGAAACCATCCCGATCGGTCAGCTCGATATGGAACGGGGCCGTTTCGACATCCTGGGACGCCGGCTCGACTTCGATGAGGGCGCGGTCAGCATGCAGGGAACCTTCATTCCCTGGGTGGATTTTCAGGCGACCAGCGAAACCTCGACGGCGGACATCTTTGTCAGGGTCAGCGGCCCGGCGCTTGATCCCGAGATTGAGTTCACTTCGTCGCCTTCTCTGCCCGATGACGAGGTGCTGGCCCGGTTCCTCTTTGACAGGGATATTAGTGAGTTAAGCGCTTTTCAGGCCGCTCAGCTGGCCAACTCCCTGCTGATACTGTCCGGTCGCGGTGGCACCGATCTGGGCGGCACCGCACGTGCGGCACTTGGCATCGATGATCTCGACATTGACACCAACGACAATGACGCTTTGTCTTTGCGGGCGGGCAAATACATCTCGGACAATATTTACACCGGGCTCGGCGTCGATGCGGAAGGTGGGACGCAGTTGAATCTGAACCTCCGCATCACCGACTCGCTGACCGCAAGAGGTGCTGTCGAATCCACTGGCACCAATTCTATCGGCATCTTCTTCGAGCGTGATTACTAGGCGCCCGCGCCGCCAAAGCGCCGCAAACCGCCGCAGGACGCGCCGTGAACCAGCAACTGCCTTGAAAGCCCACAGGCGGTAAGGAATAAGGCTGCGAGCGCCCCGGGCAGGCGCAGAACGACAGGCAGGCCAAAACCATGACGGACCTTTCGGGCAAGATCGTTGATCAGTTGCGCTATGCGCAGGGCAAGGATCCTGAACATGCGCAGTTGCGCGACTGGCGGATCGCGCTCAGCCACGCCGTGCGCGATCGCATCACCGATGTGTGGTTTGACGCAACTCGCCAGACCTACGCCGGCCGACACAAACGCGTTTACTATCTGTCCATGGAGTTTCTGATCGGTCGCCTTTTGGGCGACGCGATCGTCAATCTTGGCCTTCTGGATGAGGTGCGCGAGGCTTGCGAGGGCTTCGGCATCGCCTTTGACGCATTGCTTGAAGATGAACCGGATGCGGCCCTTGGAAACGGTGGGCTTGGGCGGCTCGCGGCTTGTTTCCTTGAATCGCTCTCAACCATCGGGTGCCCGGCCTATGGGTACGGCATACGCTATGAACACGGGCTGTTCCGACAGCATTTTGAACATGGTGCCCAGGTCGAATACCCCGAAGACTGGCTTACCCAGCCGAACGTCTGGGCATTTGAACGACCCGAAGCGACCTTTGCCATCGGCTTCGGCGGGACCGTTGCCCGATCAGGTCAAAGCGCGGCCTGGGCGCCCGAAGAAACCGTAGTGGCCCAAGCCTTTGATACGCCCGTGATCGGCTGGCAGGGCCGTTGGGCCAATACGCTCCGCCTTTGGGCGGCGAAACCGGTCCATGTGTTCGATTTGGAAAGATTTAATCGGGGCGACTATACCGCCGCCGCCCAAGAAGAGGCGGCCGCACGCACCATCAGCCGGGTGCTATATCCCGATGACACCACGCCCGAGGGCAAAGAACTGCGCCTGAAGCAGGAGTTCTTTTTCACCGCCGCCAGTCTGCGCGACATCCTGCGGCGTTTTCAGTCCGAGTATGACGATCTTTCAAAGCTTCCTGCAAAAGTTGCGATCCAGCTGAATGATACCCACCCGGCCATCGCCGGGCCCGAAATGGTGCGACTGCTGCACGACGAAAATGGCATGGATCTTGATGATGCCATTGCCACGGCTCGGGCGTGTTTGAGCTACACCAATCATACCCTTTTGCCCGAAGCGCTGGAACGGTGGAGCGAAGATCTGATGCTGCGGCTTTTGCCGCGCCACGTGCAGCTTATCGACAGAATCGACAGCGACCATGCCCAGCACTATCCGGCGCGAAAGGTGACCGCCAAGGCGGATGGTGAAGTGCGCATGGGCGAACTCAGCTTCATCATGGCGCACCGGGTCAACGGTGTCTCGGCGCTGCACACCGAGCTGATGAAATCAACGGTTTTCGCCGATCTGCACAGCCTTCATCCCGAACGCATCGTCAACCAAACCAATGGCGTGACACCGCGCCGGTGGATCTTGGGGTGCAACCCGAGCCTGTCCGGGGCGGTGAGCAACCGTTTGGGAACAGACTGGGTCGCCGATCTGGAAAGCCTGCGCAACATCGAGCCCTTGCTCGACGACGCGGGCTTTGCAGCCGATTATGCCGGGGCGAAGCGTGCGAACAAACTGGCGCTTGCGGAATGGGCCGAACAAAGCGCGGGCATGGACCTGGACCCGGACTTTCTGTTCGATGTCCAGATCAAGCGCATCCACGAATACAAACGCCAGCATCTCAACATCCTTGAGACCATCGCGCTCTGGCAGGAAATCAAGGATAATCCCACCGGTAACTGGACACCGCGGGTGAAGATCTTTGGAGGAAAAGCCGCACCTGGCTATGTCTTCGCTAAAGAAATCATTCACCTTATCAACGACGTGGCGGTCATACTTAATGATGATCCGGTCACGTCGAAATTTTTGCGCGTGTTCTATCCAGAGAACTACAACGTCAGCATGGCCGAGCGGCTGATCCCGGCGGCGGATCTGTCCGAGCAAATCTCGACCGCCGGCAAAGAGGCGAGCGGCACGGGCAATATGAAGTTCGCACTGAACGGCGCGCTGACCATCGGCACCCTGGACGGCGCCAACGTCGAAATCCGTGATCTTGTGGGTGCCGAGAACTTCTTTCTCTTCGGAATGACGGCCGAAGAGGTGGTCGCCCGGCGCCAGATATCAGGCCACGCCGCAAAGGCGATTGCCACTGACGCACGTCTGGCGCGCGCGCTTGAGGCTGTGCGCAAAGGCGTCTTCAGTCCCGGTGATCCCGGCCGCTATTCCGGTATTGCCGCTAACCTCTCAAAGGAAGACTACTTCCTCGTCTGCAGCGACTTCTCGGACTACTGGCGCGCCCAGCGGGCGGTCGATGCCGCGTTCCTGGATCAATCAAGCTGGATGCGTGCGGCGGCCCTGAACACGGCACGCAGCGGCTGGTTCGCATCGGACCGCACGATCCGCGGCTATATGGCCGACATCTGGCGCGCCCACAGTGCGATAGATCGCTAGGCCGAAAACTCGGTGCGTCATCCGTGGCTTGTGCTAAGACAGGAAAAAAGCGCCGGGAGGAAACAATGACACAGCATTCGACGCGGCTGGCGGGCCGTTCAATGGCGTTCGTGCTTGCTGGCGGCCGTGGCAGCCGTTTGAAAGAGCTGACGGATCGGCGGGCCAAGCCGGCCGTCTACTTCGGCGGCAAAACCCGGATCATCGATTTCGCCCTATCCAACGCGCTGAATTCCGGCATTCGGAAAATGGCCATCGCCACGCAATACAAGGCCCATAGTCTCATCCGCCACTGTCAGCGTGGCTGGAACTTCTTTCGGGCAGAACGAAACGAATACCTGGACATCCTGCCCGCATCGCAACGGGTCAGCGAACATATGTGGTACCGGGGCACCGCCGACGCCGTCACCCAAAATATTGACATCGTCGACAGTTACGATGTGGACCATGTGATCATTCTGGCTGGCGATCATATCTACAAGATGGACTACGAAGTGATGCTGCGCGAGCATGTCGACAACGATGCCGACGTCACCATTGGGTGCCTGACGGTCCCACGCGAAGAGGCCACAGCATTCGGTGTAATGGCGGTGGATGCCAGCGACCAGATCACCGGTTTCCTGGAAAAGCCCAAGGATCCGCCGGGCATGCCCGACAACCCGGATATGGCCCTGGCCTCGATGGGCATCTACGTCTTCTCCTGGCCGTTTCTGCGCGATCTTCTCTTGCGGGATGCGGACGATCAGAACTCCAGCCATGATTTCGGAAACGACCTGATCCCGGCCATCGTCTCGGGCGGAAAAGCCATGGCGCACCGCTTTACAGAAAGCTGCGTCCGCCATGTGGAAACTGCGCCCGCCTATTGGCGGGATGTCGGAACGGTCGATGCTTTCTGGAAGGCCAACATTGACCTCACAGATTTTACGCCCGACCTCGACATGTGGGACAGGGACTGGCCGATCTGGACCTACTCCGAGGCGGTCCCACCGGCAAAGTTCATCCACGACAAGCCCGACAGGCGTGGTTCGGCGGTGTCGTCCCTGGTGTCGGGCGGGTGTATTATCTCGGGCAGCGAGGTGCGCAATTCCCTATTGTTTACGATGGTGCACACCAATTCATTCGCCAGTCTCGACCACGCCGTTCTGCTGCCTTACGTCTATATCAGCCGGCACGCACGCCTTAAGAATGCAGTCGTTGATCGGGGCGTTGTCATTCCCGAAGGCCTGGTTGTGGGCGAAGATCCTGAAGAGGATGCCAAGTGGTTCCGGGTGTCCGAAGGCGGTGTCACCCTGGTGACCCGGGCGATGCTGGAAGCGCGGGAAGCGGCATTGGGATAGCTCGGTGCGGGTACTATCGGTTACTTCGGAATGCGTGCCACTGGTCAAGACTGGCGGTCTTGCGGATGTTGCCGGGGCATTGCCCGGCGCGCTTGCCGCGGAAGGTGTAGAGATCCGCACGTTGCTGCCCGGCTACCGGCAGGTCACGGAACGCCTGAGCGCGCCCAGCGAGGTCCTGGTGGAATGGGACCTTTTTGGCGCGGAAGGTCGTCTTTTGTTCGAACGGACGGACGGTCTTGACCTTTTGGTACTGGATGCGCCGCATCTCTATGATCGCCCGGGGTCGATCTATGCGGATCCAAGCGGCCGGGACTGGCCCGACAACGCCGTACGCTTTGCGGCGCTGTGCTGGATGGCGGCGCGTCTGGCCGCAGAAGATGGCGACGCCTGGCGGCCGCAGGTTCTTCACCTGCATGACTGGCAGGCGGCCCTGACGCCGGTCTATTTGTCGCAAATGGCGCCGGGTACGCGCCCCGCATCACTGCTCACTATCCATAACATCGCCTTTCAAGGTCTTGTGCCTGCAACGCAACTTGGTGCGCTGCGCCTGCCTCCGGAAGGTTTCACGCCCGCGGGTTACGAATACTACGGCCAGATCAGCGCGCTGAAGGCGGGCCTCGTCACGGCCGACCGGGTGTCGACCGTCAGCCCCACCTATGCACGCGAACTTGCGACTGCGGACTTCGGCATGGGACTTGAAGGTGTTCTGGCTGCGCGGGGCAGCGACGTTTTGGGCATTTTGAACGGCATAGATACCGCCCTCTGGGATCCGGCCCGCGATCCCAAGATTGCCGGACGCTACAAGACAATACGGGGAAAAGCCAAGAACAAGAAGGCGTTGCGGGATGAACTTGGACTGCCAGAGGCGGACGGACCTCTTTGCGTTCTGATCTCGCGGCTGACGCAGCAAAAGGGCTTGGATCTGCTGCTAGAGGCGGTTCCGTCGTTTCTCGAAGAGGGCGGGCAACTGGCACTTCTGGGTTCGGGTGCGCCGGAATTCGAAGTAGCTTTCAAAGAGCTTTCCGCCGGGTCGTCCCAGGTGTCGGTAACCATCGGATATGACGAAGCGCTGTCCCACCGCATGATCGCAGGCGGCGACGCAATCCTTGTTCCGTCGCGGTTCGAGCCCTGCGGTCTGACCCAGCTGATGGGGTTGCGTTACGGAACGGTTCCGGTTGTGGCCCTGACGGGTGGATTGGCCGATACGGTGATCGATGCCAATCCGGCGGCTTTGAAGGCGGGCGTCGCAACCGGGCTTCAATTTCACCCCGTCACGGCGGGCGGCCTGGCCCAGGCGCTGGACCGGCTCAACCGTCTTTTCCGGAACCCGGATGACTGGGCCACAATCCAAAGGAATGCAATGGCGGCCCCGGTCGGATGGCAAAGCTCCGCCTCGGAATATGCAATGATATACAGAGAGTTAGTGGTCTCGGCATGACAGGGCGGTTCCTGTTAACGGCGGGTCGCCCGTGGCCGCTGGGTGCGAATTTTGACGGCAGCGGCGTCAACTTCGCCGTCTTTTCTCAGCACGCGACCCGCGTCACGGTCTGTCTGTTTTCCGAGGATGGCGGCACAGAGATTGCCCGGATCGACCTGCCGGAGCATGAAGGCGAGATCTGGCACGGCCATGTGGGCGGTCTGCAGCCTGGTCAACGCTATGGGTTGCGCGTGGACGGGCCCTACCGACCGGCCGATGGCCACCGCTTTAACCCCAACAAGCTTTTGATCGACCCGTACGCTCGGCACCTCAGTGGCCATCCGATCTGGAATGACGCCTTGATGGGTTACACCGTGGGTCACGGCCGGGGCGATCTGAGCTTTGATCGGCGCGACAGCGCACCGTTCATGCCCAAATGTATCGTGCCGGACCCTGTGTTTGGACGTTTTACCGACCGGAAACCGGCGCGTACGCGCGGCGAGACCGTGATCTATGAGGCGCATGTGAAGGGGCTGACAGCCCGCCACCCCGAAGTTCGCCAAAAGGGCATGTTTCTAGGTCTTGCCGAAGATCCGATTCTTGATCACCTGACCAAACTTGGCATCACGGCCATCGAGCTTCTGCCGGTGCAGGCGTTTCTGAATGATCGGTTTCTGGTCGATGAGGGGCTGACGAATTACTGGGGTTACCAGACAATCGGGTTTTTTGCTCCCGATCCGCGCTATCTGGGCGCGGGCGATATCGCCGAATTCCGCCAGATGGTTGCCCGTTTCCATGAGGCCGGGATCGAGGTGATCTTGGACGTGGTCTACAACCACACGGGCGAGGGAAACCACAGCGGCCCAACGCTGGCTTTTCGCGGCCTCGACAATTGTTCGTACTACCGGCTCGAAGGTGACCGCAGGTACTATGTGAATGACACCGGTACCGGCAATACCCTGCGCGTCGAACATCCCATGGTGCTGCGCATGGTGCTCGACAGTCTGCGCTATTGGGTCGAGGTGATGGGCGTTGACGGATTTCGCTTTGATCTCTGTGCCGCGCTGGGGCGGACGCGGCAGGGCTTTGACCGCAGTGGGCCATTTTTCGCTGCCGTTCGACAGGATCCGGTCCTTTCGCGGGTCAAGCTGATTGCCGAACCCTGGGACATAGGCCCGGGCGGCTATCAGCTCGGGGCGTTTCCGCCGCCGTTTTCCGAATGGAACGACAAGTTCCGGGACGGCGTGCGCCAGTTCTGGAGGGGTGACTACGGCAAGGCGCCTGACCTTGCTGATCGTCTGTCGGCTTCAGCCACCCAATTCGATCACTCGTCCCGCACGGCCTGGGCATCGGTCAATTTTCTGACCGCGCATGACGGGTTCACCCTGACCGATGTGGTCAGCTACGACCAAAAGCACAATGAGGCCAACGGCGAAGACAACCGCGACGGACACAACGCCAACTTCTCGGACAATATGGGCGTCGAGGGGCCAACCGATGATCCGGCCATCCTGACCGCGCGCGCCCGTCGCAAGCGCAACATGATGGCAACCCTGCTGCTGAGCCAGGGTGTGCCGATGATCCTGGCCGGGGACGAATTCGGCAACACCCAGCACGGCAACAATAACGCCTACTGTCAGGACAACGACATCGCCTGGGTTGACTGGATGGCGGTGGATAGTGAATTTCTGTCATTTACCCAGAAACTGATCGCGTTTCGGCGGGCGCATCCGATCCTGCGCCAAAAGCGGTTCCTGCATGCCCGCGAACGGTCGCTCGATGGTCGCGAAGATCTGTTCTGGTGGCGGACCGACGGTCTGCCGATGGGGGACACGGACTGGAACACACCTGATCTTTCCGTCCTTTGTGCCGAATTGCGCATGGCGCGCGACACTCCGGCCTATGCCGACGGAGAGACGGCGATTTTCGCGGTCTTCAATGTGGGAGAGGTGGTCGAGGTCAAGTTGCCGCTGCCCACGGAAGGCATGGTCTGGACCCGGCGGATCGACACCGCTGATCCGCGCGCCTCGGCGCGCCCGTGCCGGGATGCGACCGTGTCCATTCCGGCCGGCGCCGTGGTTGCCTTTGTGTTGGAATCCCCGTGATGGACAGCCTTGGCGCCCTGGTGCGAAAGGCTGGCGTGCAGACCGAATACACCGATGTTTCCGGCAAAATTCGGCGCCCGGGTGAAGATGCGCTGCGCGCAATACTCGCCGCCATGGGCCTGCCGGCAGCGACCGAGCGTGCGGCCAAGGAAACCCTGGATGCTCTGGATGGCGATGCGGCGGCCCGGGTCTTGCCGGACTGGATTGTCCTTGATGCGGCCGCTGAACCGATGTCGGTGTCGGATTTATCGGGGGTTTGGCATCTCAGCCTTGAAAGCGGGCAAGAGATGGAAGGCCGGGCGCAGGGCCGGCTCGATTTGCCACCGCTGCCGCTCGGATTGCACCGGCTGTCCTTTGCCGGAGCGCAAACCATTTTGATCTCGGCACCTGCGCGGCTGCCCTCGCCGGACCGGGGCTGGGGCGTGACGGTACCGCTTTACGGCCTTTGGAAAGAGGCTCAGAGCGGCATGGGCACCTACGTTAATCTCGGCGATCTGGCCGGAAGTCTTGGTGGGCTCGGGGCACGGTTTCTGGGCATAAATCCGGTGCACGCGGGGTTTCCCCAGGATACCGGCGCGTTCAGCCCTTATGCCCCATCGCACCGTCGGCGCTTCAGTACGCTTCATATCGGAGGCGTTGGGCGCTCGCCCCAAGAACCCGGCCCCTTGATCCGCTACGGGACCGAGATCCCCAACTATCTTGCGGCATTGGGACAACGGTTCAAAGACCTCTCGGCGCGGGGACTGCCGGAAGAATTCGAACGCTTCTTCGTCGAAGGCGGCGCGCCCCTGAGGGATTTCGCCACGCATCAGGCGCTGTCAGCCCGCCTGGGACCCTATTGGGACCAGTGGCCCGCCGAATACCGGACGCCCGACACCGCGACCGTCAGGCGCTTCGCCGAGCAAAACCGCGAACAGATCAGGTTCCATGCCTGGGCCCAATGGCAAGCCGAAGGCCAGCTCGCCCAGGCTCAGGCGCAGGCGCGCAGGGCTGGCATGGACCTGGGGCTTTACTTAGATCTGGCGGTGGGAACGCACCCGTTCGGTGCGGAAACCTGGTCAGAGCGTCATCTCTTTGGCGTGGGCGCATCGCTTGGCGCGCCGCCCGATGCCTTCTCGCCCGATGGTCAAAGCTGGGGCATTGCGCCGTTCAGCCCAAGGGCTATGGTCGCAGACGGGTTCGCCGCCTTCGCCGAAACACTGCGCGTGCAGCTTCGGCATGCGGGGGCGCTGCGGATCGATCACATCCTTGGGTTTGAACGCGCATTCTGGGTGCCCGATGGCGGCCTTCCCGGTTCATATGTCACCATGCCCCGCGCCGCACTACTGGCGATTGCGCGACTGGAGGCAGACCGCGCAGGCGCGGTGATTGTGGGTGAAGACCTGGGAAATGTGCCCGAAGGTCTGCGCGACGCGCTGGCCTCGTCCGGGATCCTTGGCTGTCGTATCGCAATGTTCGAAAAGTACGGCAATGGCGCGTTCCGCGATCCGGCGGACTATACAGTTGAAGCGCTTTCCTCGTTCAACACGCACGACTTGCCCACCTGGATTGGCTGGCGGCGCGGCAACGACATTGCGGCGCGGGCAGAGGTGTCCGAAAACTCAAGGGACGCCGCGCCGGAAGCCATGGAACATCGGCGCCAAGAGGTTGCTGCATTCGACGCAATATCCGAATGCCACGGACAAGGCGCGGCGCCGGGTTCTGCCGAACGGCTGAATGCTTTTCTTGGGGAAAGCGCATCGCGGCTGACCGCGCTTTCCGCCGAAGATATACTTGAAATGCCGAACCAACCGAACCTGCCGGGAACGATCCATGACTACCCGAACTGGCGCCAGCGGCTGCCGATCGACTATCAAAAGATGGCGCGGGATCCACGCATGCGCGGCGCGGCCAGGATCATGGCAGATGCCGGGCGCGGACATCAGATTGCTTTGCCGAAGGAAAACGAAATGACGGTCAGAACCGTTCCTACCGAACCCATAGACGGTCAGAAACCCGGAACCTCGGGCCTGCGCAAAAAGACGCAACAGTTCATGGCGCCGCATTATCTGGAGAATTTCGTCCAGGCGATCTTTACCGGCATCGGCGGTGTGGCCGGCAAGACTTTGGTGCTGGGGGGCGACGGGCGTTACTTCAACGACCGCGCGATACAGGTGATCCTGCGGATGGCCGCCGCCCAGGATGCGGCCCGGGTGATTGTCGGCCAGCGAGGTATCCTGTCGACGCCCGCGGCGTCCCACATGATCCGCAAGCGGGGCACTGACGGCGGCATCATTCTATCGGCGAGCCACAACCCCGGCGGCCCTGACGAAGACTTCGGGATCAAGTTCAACACATCCAACGGCGGGCCGGCGCCCGAAGACGTCACGAACCGCATCTTCGAGGCCAGCAAACAGGTAACCCGGTACACGATCCTTGCGGCCGATGACGTCAACATCTCGGACGTGGGCGAAACCCAACTTGGGGCGACCGTCGTCGAGACGGTGGATCCCGTGGCCGATTACGCCGGTCTGATGGAAGAGCTTTTTGATTTTGACAAAATATCAGCCCTTTTCGCGTCTGGCTTCCGGTTGCGTTTCGACGCCATGCATGCGGTGACGGGGCCCTATGCCAAGGCGATCCTGGAAGACCGGCTGGGTGCGCCGTCGGGTACGGTGGTCAATGGAACGCCCAGCCCCGACTTTGGCGGCGGCCATCCCGATCCGAACCCGATCTGGGCCAAGGATCTGATGGATGTGATGATGGGCCCCGGCGCGCCGGATTTCGGTGCTGCTTCGGACGGTGACGGGGACCGGAACATGATCGTCGGGCGGCGGGCCTATGTGACGCCGTCCGACAGCTTGGCGGTGCTTGCCGCAAACGCCCATCTGGCCCCCGGTTATGCCGCCGGTCTTGCCGGGGTCGCCCGGTCAATGCCGACCAGCGCGGCGGTCGATCGTGTGGCGGCGGCCAAGGGCCTTGCCTGCTTTGAAACGCCCACGGGTTGGAAGTTCTTCGGCAATCTTCTCGATGCGGGCAAGGCGACGCTCTGCGGTGAAGAAAGTGCCGGAACCGGGTCCAATCACGTCCGGGAAAAGGACGGGCTTTGGGCCGTGCTGCTTTGGCTAAACATCCTGGCCGAGACCGGTAAATCTGTCCATGACTTGCTTGCTGCGCATTGGTCCGCCTACGGCCGGAATTATTATTCGCGCCATGACTACGAGGCGGTCGACAGCGCCGCCGCCGATAGATTGGTATCGGGTCTCAGAGACCGGTTGCCGACCCTGCTCGGCCAAACCGTCGCTGGACTGACAGTGGCCCGGGCCGACGAATTCGCCTATAATGATCCGGTCGATGGGTCACGCTCGGAACATCAGGGGCTGCGCATCGTTTTCGAGGGTGGTGCACGGGTCGTATTCCGTCTTTCCGGCACTGGAACCCAGGGCGCGACCTTGCGCGTCTATCTGGAACGACACGAAGCCGATCCGGGCGCGATGGATATGGATCCGCAAGAGGCGCTGGCACCGGTTATCGAAGCTGCGGATGCGCTGGCCGGAATTAAAGATCTGACCGGGCGCGCCGCGCCCGACGTCCGCACCTAGCGGTCCGTCAGGACCATATCGGCGCCGCTGCCCATGCGTTGGGCCGCAACCACACGGCCGGCAGTGGCCCGGCGCCAAGCCGAGACGGCCCCGTCCGGCCAATGGATGCGCACCATGGCGCGGTCGTAAAGTCCGAGACCAAAGTGCAGGGGCAGGGCACTGCCGCCAGCGTGCCCGCCGCCGATGGTAACCTCTTGGGTCTGGATGCGTCCGTCGGGCGTGCGAATGTCGACCCAGGCGCCGACCGAACGGCGGTTCAGCCCGTCCTGGGACACCGACACGCCAATCCAGCCGCCCCGGCCAATTGACTGGTTTTCGTAAAGCTCGACAGCGGCACGGCGGTTCACAACCACCAGATCAAGAAGTCCGTCGTTGTTGAAATCGGCCAGTGATGCGCCGCGTGCCCGCGCGCCGCTGCCGATACCGGCCATGTCTCCAGCTTCGGCAAAGGTGCCGTCGGCCTTCTGGATCAGAAGGTTGTTGGGGTCGCTCGCCGCGCCTTCGGGCATCTCGTCCACGTTGCCCTTGGCGATAAACAGGTCGGCCCGGCCGTCGTTGTCGACATCGCCGAACTCGGAATGCCAGCCCGTCGACACGCCCGACGCGTCCCCGGTGTAGGGCCTTTGGGCGTAGGTGCCGACAGAGTAGGGTGCCGCCTTCCACCCGTCACCGGTGTTCAACTGCAACAGCTGATCACCCATCGACGTCAGAAAGACCTCGGGCTTTGCATCGCCAGTGATGTCCCGGCTTGCGATGCCCATACCGAAAATCATCAACCGTTCCCAACCGTCCGCCTCATCCAGTGCTGCCAGATCCGGCATACGGAACATCTGTTCGGCGCCTTCGTCCATGTGGTAATGGCGATCATTTGAAATCCGCAGATCGGGCGTGCCCCGCCGCTGCCAATCGGAAAACAGCATCGACAGTGCGCAGTATCCCGGCTCCAGCAGTGTTGGCGGGTCGTAGGTCTCGCCATTTCCGCGGAAAACGCTGTTTGGGCTGCAGGTGCCAAAGGGTCCGCTTGGATCAAGGCGGTCCACATAGTTGCCAAACACGAGCGTCGGCAGGGATGCACCGGGTTCCCACGTGGCGGTGAAGGCCGTTGACCATTCGCCGCCACCGTCAAATCCCCATGCCTCCGAGGCATCTTCGAACCGGCAACCGCCCAGCCCGCGCCAAAGCTGGTTCGCGCCGGCACGCAGGACCGCGAGGTCCAGATGCCCGTCGCTGTCGATATCGATCGGATAGGCACCGGTCACACCCGTGGTGCGCGGGATCATTCCCAGCGCATCGAACTGCAGAGGTTCGCCCGTGCCGCCGGTCGTATTGATGAAAAGACGCGCCCTGTTGTCGCCGCCCGCGGCCAGGAAATCAGCAAAGCCGTCGCCATTGCAGTCCATCACCGCAACGCCGCCGCCCACGAAGTGTTCCCACCCTCCGTCATAACGATGGCTGACGGCCAATTCGGATCCGCGGTCTACAAAGCGTGCGCCGGTATCCGCATGGGCCATGGCGCTGCACAGGATCAAGGTTGCAATGATTGGTGACTTCAGCTTCATGCCGTAACCCTCTGATTTCTCAAGAGCTCATCTGTCAGGTTCTGCAGGGCAAGCGCCGCGGCACCCTGGGCCCAAACCAGATCACCCCATGTGTGTATTTCGATTTCGACCGGTGCCCGCCCGGCCTGCGCGGTCATCTCGCGTGTGGCGGCCAGCACCTCGTCCGCATAAAGGTAGTCGTACTGCATACGCGCGCCAGAAATCAGGATAAGGGGCGGATCGAAAAGCTGGATTATATTGGCAAGACCGGCGGCCAGATACCGCCCGGCGCGCTGAAAAATCGCCTGGGCCGGCGCATGGCCCGCCTTGGCGGATTTGAAAAGCGCCTGCAACACGGGCCTGTCACCATCTTCTTCCGTGGCCTTGGTCAACAGCGCCGTCGCAGCCTCTCGCTCAAGCGCGTAGTCGGCCACATAGGCCTCAAGACATCCGCGCCGACCGCAGCGGCAGAGCGCTCCGTCCATTTGAACTTTCGTATGGCCCAACTCAAGGCCCTGTCCCTGACCGCCCCGGAACACCTGGTTCTGTGTCACCAGACCCATGCCGAGACCATTCTCGATGGTAACCACGGCAAAATCAGACCGAGCGCGTCCGGCGCCGAACCAGAGCTCTGCAATGGTGACCATGTTCGCATCGTTGTCGATATGAACCGCGAAGGGCAACGCATCTTCAAGAGCAGCGCGCATGGCGCAATTTTCTTCCGCGATCAGGGGGCACCAGGGGACCCGACCTGAGGCATGGTCGACAATACCGGGCAGGCCAATGGCCATGGCCGAAATATCAGCGGGCGCAAGGCCGGCATCACGAAGCACCCGGTCAAGAAGCTCTTGGGTTTCAGCAACCGCCTCGGCCATGGGGCGGCGTTTAGGCGTGGTCTGCAAGCTTGCGGATCCAAGCGTGTTGCCTGCGAAATCAGTGGCCACGGCGGTATGGCTGTGGTCGCTCAGCTTAACGCCCACCACATAGCGCGCCCGGGGCGAGACCGAAAGCGCGACTGGCGGCCTGCCCCGTCCGCTGTCCCGTCGGGTCTCATCGGTTTCGTAAAGAAGCTCGGCTTCCATCAAATCTGTCACAATGGCGGTTACGCTGCCCGGACTGATCCCAAGGCTTTTGGCCACATCGATCCGCGAAATCGCCCCGGCGGCACGCACGCATTCAAACACCTGCTGACGGTGCGTTCGGTTCGGGCTTAGCTCATTCAGCAGCATGGGACCGCATCCAAGACCGTTCTGAATATGGAGCGTTTCGGGCGCGTTCATTTATTTTAATGCCTGAATAAAGGTCCGATATTCATGACATCTGATTCGCGCCTTGGCTAGAAAAAAGTCAAATAAGAGCCAAATAGCCAAAGGAACGATCGAAAGTTGCTTTCACGTTGCTATAATTTATTTTGACAGTCGAAATAAAAATGGCATGCTCGGAAACACGAAAATGATTCCACGGCTCAGAAGCCGATAACCGGGAGGAAAACATGCGCAAAGCATTTGTAACGGCGGCCATTGTGGCGGCCGGATTTGCCACGTCTGCCGCTGCTCAGACAGTGGGCGTCAGCTGGTCTAATTTCCAAGAAGAACGCTGGAAGACAGATGAGGCTGCGATCAAGGGTGCGCTGGAGGCCGCTGGCGCCACGTATATCTCGTCAGACGCCCAGTCCTCTTCGGCCAAACAGCTTTCCGATGTTGAAAGCCTGATTGCTCAGGGAGCAGAAGTTCTCATCGTTCTGGCCCAGGACACGCAGGCCATCATTCCTGCCGTGCAAGCAGCGGCGGACGAAGGCATCCCGGTCATTGCCTATGACCGCCTGATCGAAGACAGCCGCGCCTTTTATCTGACTTTCGACAATGTCGAGGTCGGCCGCATGCAGGCGCGTGCAGTGTTGGAAGCGCAGCCGGAAGGCAACTATGTGATGATCAAGGGCTCGCCTACGGATCCCAACGCGGACTTCCTGCGGGGCGGACAGCAGGAAATCCTGCAAGCGGCCATTGACGGCGGCAAGATCACCATCGTCGGCGAGGCCTACACCGATGGCTGGCTGCCCGCGAACGCCCAGCGCAATATGGAACAGATCCTGACCGCTGAGGGCAACGAGGTTGACGCCGTTGTCGCATCGAACGACGGCACCGCCGGCGGTGTCGTCGCGGCGCTGACAGCACAGGGCATGGACGGAATCCCGGTATCGGGCCAGGACGGTGACCATGCCGCGCTGAACCGGGTCGCCAAGGGCACCCAGACGGTAAGCGTCTGGAAAGACGCGCGCGAACTGGGCAAGGCCGCAGGCGAGATCGCCGTTAAGCTCGCCAAGGGCGAAGACGCCGGTGGGTCCGACTGGACAAGCCCCGGCGGCACGACGCTCAGCGCGCAGTTTCTCGCACCGGTTCCGGTCACCGCCGACAACCTCAGCGTGGTGGTCGATGCAGGATGGATTGCCCAGGACAAGCTGTGTCAGGGTGTGTCGGGCGGACCGGCACCCTGCAACTGATCTGACCTTTCAAAGCCAAGGTTCCGCGCCCTAAGATAGGGGCGCGGACAAATTGCCCGACCAGATCCGCAACTCGTTTTCGGGAGCCAACCAATGTCAGACACAACGGATACGCCATCCGGCGCGCCGCGACGGAACTTTGTCCAAGCCCTAGAAATAGACACGCGTCTACTTGGGATGATTGGTGCTTTCGTTCTGGTTTGCCTGGTCTTCAACGTTATCACCGACGGGCGTTTTCTCACCCCGCGCAACATCTTCAATCTGACGATTCAGACCGTTAGCGTCGCGATCATGGCGACGGCGATGGTCTTTGTAATCGTCACCCGTCACATCGATCTCAGTGTCGGCTCGCTTTTGGCCACGTGCTCTGCCGTAATGGCCATGACCCAGACCGAGGTGCTGCCCCAGTGGCTCGGGTTTGAGCTGGGGCATCCGCTGATCCCCTGGATCGCCATTGCTGCGGGCATCCTGACAGGCGCAATCATCGGCGCCTTTCACGGGTGGATGATCGGCTACCTGACCATACCGGCCTTCATCGTGACGCTTGGTGGGCTGCTGGTATGGCGAAACGTAGCCTGGTACCTGACCCGAGGCCAGACGATCGGGCCTTTGGATGAGACGTACCAGAGGTTCGGCGGCATTGGCGGCACGCTCGGCGAAACCGCCAGCTGGGTCGTCGGCGCCCTGGCGGTGGTTGCCGCGATCTGGGGCATCTTTGCCGCCCGCCGCAACAAGGTTGGCCATGATTTTCCGGTAAAGCCGCTTTGGGCCGAGGGCGTGCTTTGCGCAATTGCCGCTGGCGGTATTCTTGGCTTCGTCGCCATCCTCAACGCTTATCAGATCCCGACCCGCCGGCTTGAGCGCATGTTCGAAGCGCGGGGTGAGGTCATGCCCGAAGGTTTTTCCCAAGGTTACGGTCTGCCCATATCGGTGCTCGTTCTGATCGTCGTGGCCATCGTCATGACCGTGATCGCGCGCAAGACACGTCTTGGCCGCTATATTTTCGCGACCGGTGGCAATCCGGATGCGGCAGAGCTTTCCGGCATTAACACTCGGATGCTCACGGTAAAGATCTTCATGATCGTGGGTGTTCTTTGCGCCCTTTCGGCGGTTGTCGCCTCGGCGCGTCTGTCATTTCATTCCAACGACATCGGTACGCTGGACGAGCTTCGCGTCATTGCGGCCGCTGTGATTGGTGGAACGGCGCTTTCGGGAGGCATCGGCACGATTTATGGTGCGATCCTGGGTGCATTGATCATGCAATCGCTCCAATCGGGCATGGCCATGGTGGGCGTGGACGCGCCGTTTCAGAACATCGTCGTCGGAACGGTTCTGGTGGTCGCGGTCCTGATCGACATCATCTACCGCAGACGGACAGGGGGTCAGTCATGACAGCGCTGGTTGAAATGAAGGATATCTCTATCGCATTCGGCGGTGTGCGTGCTGTGGACGGTGTGTCGATCAATCTGAACCCGGGTGAGGTGGTCGGACTGCTGGGGCACAACGGGGCCGGTAAGTCGACGCTGATCAAGATCCTGTCCGGTGCCTACCGCATGGATTCAGGCGAGATCCGTATCAATGGCGAGGCTGCCAACATCAACAGCCCCCGCGATGCACGCCGCTATAACATTGAGACGATTTACCAGACGCTCGCCCTGGCGGACAATCTGGATGCGGCATCCAACCTGTTTCTCGGCCGAGAGTTGACAAACTTCCTTGGCCTTGTTGACGAGGCGCGAATGGAGGCCGAGACACGCAAGATCATGAAGCGCCTCAATCCGAATTTCGCCAAGTTCAGTGTGCCCGTCTCGGCGCTGTCAGGTGGCCAGCGCCAGTCGGTCGCCATTGCCCGGGCGGTTTATTTCAACGCCAAGATCCTGATCATGGACGAACCGACCGCCGCGCTGGGTGTGCATGAGACCAAGATGGTCGCCGAACTGATCGAAGAGCTGAAGAACCAGGGCCTCGGCATCTTTCTGATCAGCCACGACACCCGTGAGATGATGGAACTTTGCGACCGCGTGTCGGTCATGAAAAACGGCCAGCTTGTGGGGACAGAGCGGGTAGAGGATGTGACCGAAGACGACATCCTCAGCATGATCATTCTAGGCAAGAACCCAAAAAAGGCCGCCTGATGTTCATTGGCCTTGATCTCGGGACATCGGCGCTAAAGGGCATTTTGATCGAGGCGGATCAAGCGGTTCTGGCCGAAGCAAGCGCTGCGCTGAACGTATCGCGCCCGCATCCGGGCTGGTCAGAACAGAACCCCGACGACTGGCTTGAGGCTGCGAACACCGTGATGCTGTCGCTGAAGGAACAGCAGGATCTGGGCGGTGTGCAGGCGATCGGTCTTTCCGGCCAGATGCACGGTGCGACGCTTCTCAACGAACAGGGCCAGGTCCTGCGACCCTGCATCCTTTGGAACGACACCCGTTCGGCCGAAGAAGCGGCGGTCATGGACGCCGAGCCCAAATGGCGGGCGGTAAGCGGCAATATCGTCTTCCCGGGCTTTACCGCGCCAAAGCTTGTCTGGGTCGCAGGTAACGAACCCGAGGTCTTTGCCGCCACCCGGATGGTCTTGCTGCCAAAGGACACGCTTCGGCTTTGGATGACCGGCGAAGCGGTCAGCGATATGTCAGATTCCGCGGGAACCGGCTGGCTCGACACGTCCGCCCGTGACTGGTCCGATGCGTTACTAGCCGAAACCGGCCTTAGCCGGGCGGCGATGCCGCGCCTTGTCGAAGGCTCGGAACCGTCGGGGCAAGTGCGTGACGAGCTTTGCGATCACTGGGGTCTGCCCCGGGGCGTGATGGTCGCCGGCGGCGGCGGCGACAACGCCGCATCCGCCGTTGGCGCAGGTGTTGTCAGTGCCGGGCAGGGCTTCGTGTCACTCGGCACCTCCGGCGTCCTCTTTGCCGCTTCGCCTTCGTATCAACCAGCACCCGAGACGGCGGTGCACACCTTTTGCCACGCCCTGCCGGGCGTTTGGCATCAGATGGGGGTGATCCTGGCCGCAACCGATGCGCTCAACTGGTATGCTGGCGCCACCGGTAAATCGGCACCGGAACTGACCGATGCCCTCGGCGATCTGCAACCGCCAGGCAGGACACTCTTCCTGCCCTATATCGGCGGTGAGCGGACACCCCACAATGACGCCGGTGTCCGCGGTGCCCTGATCGGGATCGAGCATGCGACCGACACCGACGCCGGGACGCGCGCGGTGCTTGAAGGGGTGGCCTTCGCATTTCGCGACAGCCTTGATGCCCTGACCTCGACCGGAACGCGGCTCGACCGCCTGATCGCCCTCGGCGGGGGCAGCCAGTCGGGCTATTGGCTGAAGGCCATCGCGACGGCGCTTCGCTTGCCGGTCGATGTGCCCGTTGCCGGGGACTATGGCGGTGCCTTTGGCGCGGCACGACTTGCAATGATGGCCGCCGGCGCACCGCCAGGCATCGCGACACCGCCCCCGATCCTGGGCACCATTGAGCCCGACTATGCCATGGCAGACGCGTTTGACGCGGCCCACAGCCGGTATCGCGCCACCTATGCGGCACTGAAGGACATATCATGAGTGATTTTTTCGGCGACATCGCCCCCGTTGGTTTCGAAGGACCGGACAGCGACAGCGAACTGGCCTTCCGCCACTACGACTCCGACCAGGTCGTGATGGGCAAGCGGTTGGAAGATCACCTGCGTTTCGCCGTCTGCTGGTGGCATAACTTTGCGTGGGAAGGCGGTGATCCATTCGGCGGGCGCACTTTTGAGCGGCCGTGGTTTGACCGTGACATGGACGGCGCGAAGATGAAGGCCGATGTGGCGTTTGAGATGTTCGCGATCCTGGGACAGCCGTTCTTCTGTTTTCACGATGCGGACGTGCGGCCAGAAGGCGCCGATTTCGCCGAGAATACCGCCAATCTTGACGAGATGGTCGACTATATCGGGCAGAAGATCGAAGCCGGCGGGCCCAAACTGCTTTGGGGCACGGCGAACCTGTTCTCGCACCGCCGCTATATGGCCGGTGCCGCGACTAACCCCGACCCGGATGTCTTTGCCTTTGCCGCAGCGACGATCAAGACCTGCATCGACGCAACGCATCGGCTGGGCGGCGTGAATTATGTGCTTTGGGGCGGGCGCGAAGGGTATGAGACGCTTCTCAACACCGATCTGGCGCGCGAACGCCAGCAAATGGGCCGCATGCTTCAGATGGTTGTCGACTACAAGCACAAGATTGGCTTTGAGGGTGCGATCCTTGTCGAACCGAAGCCGCAGGAGCCGACCAAGCACCAGTACGATTACGACGTGGCCAGCGTTTACGGCTTCCTCAAGGAATTTGGCCTTGAAGGCGAAATTCAGATGAACATCGAGCAGGGACATGCCATCCTGGCCGGTCACAGCTTTGAGCATGAACTGGCGCTCGCCGCATCGCTGGGTATTCTTGGCTCCATCGACATGAACCGGAATGACTATCAGTCCGGCTGGGATACCGACCAGTTTCCGAATTCGGTGCCCGAGGTGGCGCTGGCCTATTACGAGGTTCTGAAAGCCGGTGGGTTTGGCACGGGCGGCACGAATTTCGATGCCAAGTTGCGGCGCCAGTCGCTGGATCCGGTGGATTTGATCGCTGCCCATGTGGGCGCGATGGATGTCTGTGCGACCGGGCTAAAGGCGGCGGCGCGGATGCTTGAGGACGGCGCGCTAGAGCGGCTTCGCGCCGAACGCTATGCAAAATGGGATCAGGGCGATGCGCCCGGGCTTCTGACCGACGTGACGCTTGAGGCCTGCGCCGAACGGGTGCGCGGGCAGGGGATCAACCCGAGCCCGGTTTCCGGCCGCCAAGAGCGGCTGGAAAACCTTGTATCCCGATATCTGTAAAGGATTGTTGCGCCTCTGGCGCGCCACCCAGCGTGGTGATGTCGGGAAGAAGGTTCTGCCCGAAGCCGTGCCCTAGGCCTCTTCTTCGCCCGTATCGACCAGGCATCCGCCGGGACCGGCAATATGGTCAGGTAGCGTGCGGATCATGGTTTCACGAATGACAAAACAGGCCAAGAAGCTCAGAGCAACCTGATCAAACGAAATAGCGGACAACAGTTCCATTTTACTCTCCCGGGTCACGTACCCTCTGGTGACGCTGGTTTGCCGGATAACTGGGGCACAAACGTGACACTTCTGCGGAGATTACCTGAGCACTGGGGTGTTCTGCGCAACAATGCGTTTCCGGTTTGGACGCTCTTCGGTGGGGGGCTGCACGTGACAAACGCGCGGTCTGCGCGCAGTACTTGCGCGGTCTACCCGGCCTTAGCCGTCAGATCGACGGCATCGCGCATCCAGGACTGCAGCGATTTGATCGAATGTTCCGAATTCACCCCGCAGCCCGGGTCCAGAACCAGCGGTCCGGGGCGGTAGCCGCGGCTGCGAAGACCGCGCTGAACGGATTCGACAAGGTGGATGTCTTCTTCCACGGTCGTCTCGCGGTCCTGCCGTGCAAGGGATCGCACCGCTTCATCTTCAACGCCTTCGGCGGTGTACCAGCCACGCCAGACCACCACTTGGCCCACGTCAATCGGGCGCCAGTGGTACGTATTCAGCACGTTGCCCGGGTAGACCTGGAATGAGAACATCGGCCAGAGGAACCACGACGAATAATCGGTGGCATGGGCCGTCTCGGTGTCGATGCCATAGGTCATCTGATCCAGGTTCTGGCATTCGGTCGTGTGCCGCAGGCAATACCCCTGGGCCTGAATGTCGTAGGTCTCGGGCCGCACGACCCCGGTTGAAAACGTCGGATGGTTGATCGAACAGTGATAACATTCCGAGTAGTTTTCGACCGATACCTTCCAGTTGCACTTTTCAGGGATCTCGACCCATTCGAGCGGCTTTAGCCGGTCCCAATTGGGCACGAAGGCTTCAAGTTCTGACCGCGCGCCGGGAAACGAGGCTTCCATGGGCGCGGCATCGGGATCGAGGTTGACGAACACAAAACCCAGAAAAACCTCGGTGCGCACTTCGGTCAGACAGATCTCGTCACGCGGAAAGCCCCGCACGGATTTGATGTTGGGGCCGGCGCGAAGTGCGCCCGTAAGCTCATAGGTCCAGGCGTGATAGGGGCAGACGATCACACGGGCCCGTCCGCTGCCGCGGACCAACTGATGGGCCCGGTGCTGACAGACATTGTAAAAGGTCCGGATCTCTCCGTCGCGCCCCATGACGCTGAACAGGCTTTCGCCGGCAATCTCAAATGCGTGGTAGTCACCTGCTTGGGACAGTTCAGACGCGTGGCAGGCAAACATCCATGTGCGCGAGAAAAGCCCGGCTTCTTCCGCGGCAAAAATCGCCGGATCAGTATAGTACCGTGCTTCCAGCGAACGAGTGATCGGCGACGCGTCGTTCATGATTTCTCGGCGTAGATACCCAGCCTGTGCCTCCGGTCGTGGAAAGCCTGGACGCGCTGGACGATATTCGGGCTCGCTTGCGCAATCACGAAACTCAGCAGCGTTTCAAGAAGCATGGTGAGCGCCACGGAAGAGGGAAAGAACTGGGGGCTGTCAACCGCCACGCGGAAGCAATGGGCGGCGCCGTGGAATATGGGTGAGGCCAGGCTGTCCGACAAAGCCACGACCTTGACCCCCTGATGGCGGGCCTGTTCAACCGCATCCACGATTTCGCGCCGGAACGGGTGCGTCGTCATGGCGATCAGAACGTCCCGTTCGTCTGCCCACGCCAAATCATCGGCAGGGGTCGATCCAGCGCGGGGCACGGCATGCAGATCCTTCAGGCCGGTGGCCGCCAGCGCGGTGAAATAGCGGGCCTTGGCGTTCATCACGCCGACGCCCAGAACAAAAACCTGTCGGCTGTGCCAGACCGTATGTGCCGCCGCACGCAGTTCCTCTTCGGAAATGGCGGCAAAGGTTTCTTCTATGTTGCGCAGCCCGCTGCCCACCACATCGGCGTAAAGCGCGCCCATTTCGCCCCGCGCCTCAAGGTCCTGCAGCCATTTCGCACGGTCGGGCAGGCTGGCGGTGCCATTGCGGATTTCTTCCCGGAACGGGGCGCGGAAGTCGTCGTAGCCTTCAAAACCGATGGCCCGGGCCATGCGCACCATCGTATTGGGTTTTACCCGCGCGGCCTCGGCAATCTCGCGCACGGTCGAGACCCCCACGTCCTGGGGGTTTTCCAGCACATAGGTCGCGGCCTTCCGTGTCTCGGTCGGGAATCCGGGAAGTTCGTCGGCCAGCCGTGCCAAAAGCTCAGATGATACATTTGTCCCATTCATGATTGACGAGCGTATATTTGTTCCCTAACGCTGTCCACCAGAAAACCGCTCAAAAAGCCGGAGCTGCCATGTCTGAAAGCGCTGCGTTTCCAAACCAGGCACGTGTCGTCATTGTCGGCGGCGGCATCATGGGATGCGGTCTGGCCTACCATCTTGCCCATGAAGGTTGGGACGATGTTGTTCTCTTTGAGAAAGCCGAACTGACCAGCGGATCGACCTGGCATGCGGCCGGACAGATCACACATTCGACCTCCAGCTACGGTCTTGGCAAATGCGTGGACTACAATATCGGCCTTTACTCCGGCGCTTTGGAGGCTGAAACGGGCCAATCTGTCACCTGGCACGGATGCGGGTCATTCCGGCTGGCCTATACCGAAGATGAAATGGATTGGCTGCGCCATACGCTTTCGGTCGGGCGGTCGCTGGGCTTTAACATCGAACTCGTCGGGCCCGAGCGCGTGCGGGCCCTGCATCCGTTCTATAACCTCAACGGCGTCCTTGGCGCGCTTCACACGCCTGAAGACGGACACGTGGATCCTTCTGGTGTCACCCAGGCTCTGGCGGCCGGCGCGCGGAAACTGGGTGCGCGCATTATCCGGCGGTGTCGGGCGACGAATATCACACAGACACCTTCGGGCGAGTGGCGGGTTGAGACCGAACGCGGCACCGTGCTTTGCCAGCATGTGGTAAACGCAGGCGGCACCTATGCGCGTCAGATGGGTGAATGGTCGGGTCTGCAATTGCCGATGACCTCCATGACGCACCACTATTTCGTCACCGATCCCGTGCCCGAATTTCAAGATCTCGACCGCGAACTGCCCGTTGTACGCGATGACCGTTTGGTTTCGGGCTATATAAGGATGGAGCAGAAGAAGGGCCTGATCGGGATTTACGAGAAGGCCAATCCGAACACGGTCTGGGAAGATCACTGTCCGTGGGAGGCCGAGAATGAGCTTTTCGCACCGGATTACGACCGGGTCCTGCCATGGCTTGAGGCCGCGCTGGAGCGGATGCCGATCTTTGCCGATCTAGGGATCAGCCGCGATGTCCACGGCGCTATCAGCCATCCGCCCGATGGCAACCCATTGATCGGCCCGGCACCCGGCGTTCGTAACTACTGGTGCTGTTGCGGCACCCAGATTGGCATCGGCTGGGGTCCGGGGCTGACCCGGGAACTGGCCCGGTGGATGGTGCACGGCTCTGCCGACATCTCAATGCGCGAATTTGATCCGCGCCGCTTTGGAGATTACGCGAATAAGGACTGGCAAGTCATTAAAGCCAAAGAAGATTACTGTCTTCGACATGAGATCCCTTTTCCGCACTTCAACCGTTTGGCCGGACGGCCTGTCAAGCCGTCTTCGCTTTACGATCGGCTGAAAGCCCGGGGCGCGATCTTTGAAGAGGTCTATGGCCATGAACGCCCACGGTGGTTCGCGCCGAAAGGCACCGAAGCTCGGGACCGCTACGGATTTCGCAAAACCCCGACGGATGAGATCGTCGCGACCGAAGTTGCAGCCGTCAGGCAGCGTGTCGGCATTATGGACGTCTCGGCCTTCTCCAAGATTCGCGTGTCGGGGTCAGGCGCGTTGCGCCTGCTCGACCGGCTTTGCGCAAACCGGCTGCCGGGCAAGGTGGGCGGCATCACCCTGACCCATATGCTCAATCGGCGAGGCCGGATTGAGCTGGAATGCACGGTTGCGCGATTGGCCGAAGACAGCTTTTACGTCGTCTGTGCCGCCTTCTTTGAGCAACGGCTGATCGATCATCTTAACTTCAATATCGATGATGAAGATGTTGTAATTGATAATCTTTCAGGCGAATGGGCGGCGCTGGCCCTGAACGGACCGCTGTCGCGTGACGTGCTGGGCACCGTCACCGACCATCCCACGGACAACGCGCGTTTTCGCTGGCTGACCGTTCAGGAAATGAGCTTTGACACAGGTCCCGTCTGGGCGATGCGGATGTCCTATGCCGGTGAACTTGGCTGGGAATTTCACGGGCCGCAGGCGGCAATCGCTGACCTTTACGACCTGCTTTGGTCGGCAGGTCAGCCATTCGGAATAGCCAACTACGGATCTTTCGCAATGAACGTCCTGCGCATGGAAAAGGCGTTCAAGGGGGCGGGTGAACTGACGAATGAGGTCACCTTGCCCGAAGCAGATGTGATGCGTTTTGTAAATGAGAACAAAGAGTTCTTGGGCAAAGCCGAAAGTCTTCGGATCACGGGCGACCAGATGCCATGGGTCTGCGCCTATCTGGCCTGGGACGCGCAGGACGATATCTATGGGCACGGCGGTGAAGCGGTGATGACGGGCGGACAGGTGGTCGGCTCTACGGCCTCGGTCGCATACAGCCCGACGGTGGGGGCGGTTCTGGCCTTTGCCTACCTCAAGCCCGAAGCTGCGCGACCAGGAACACCCATGCAGGTGGTGGTCCACGGGCAACCGCGCTCGGCGCGCCTTTTGTCGGCGCCGGTCTATGATCCGAATTCCGAACGGCCCCGCACCGATGCGGTCGCTGTTGCCGCCCAATGAAGATCAGCCGCCTTTCGGTCTTTCAGGTCGATCTGCCTTTGGCCGATCCCTATTGGCTGTCGGGCGGGCGCCTGAAGTTCGAAGTGCTGGACGCGACCTTCGTAAAGATGGAGACAGACGTCGGACTGACCGGCTGGGGTGAGGGAACGCCCTGGGGCCATACCTATGTGCCCGCCCACGGGCCCGGGATTCGCGCCGGGATCGAGACCATGGCGCCGGTCATCCTCGGGCAGGATCCGCGCCTGACACTTAACGTCGAGAGGGCGATGGACCTTTGTCTGCCGGGGCATCTTTACGCCAAGGCGCCGATCGACATGGCCTGCTGGGATATCGCCGGGCAGGCGGCGGGACTGCCCATCGCGGATCTTCTGGGCGGCGGGTCGCGGGAACCGGCGCCCATTGCGTCGTCGGTGTCCTCAGGCTCGCCGGATGAGATGTTGGCGACGGTGCAAAAGTATCGCGACAGGGGCTACCGCGTGCACTCGGTCAAGGTGGGCGGCGACGTCGACGCCGATATCGCGCGCATCCGGCATCTAGAGGCCCACAGGGGCGAAGGCGAGCGTCTGCTTTACGACGTCAACCGTGCCTGGACGCGCCAGCAGGCGCTCCGGGTGCTCACGGCGACCGGTGATCTGGGCATTATGGTGGAACAGCCCGGCGAGACACTGGATGACATCGCGGCGATCCGCCGCCAGACGTCTGCGCCCATCAGCGTCGATGAAACACTGGTTACGCTCGACGATGCCGTGCGCATAGCGCGGGATGGTTTGGCCGAGGTTTTCGGCATCAAACTAAACCGTGTCGGTGGCCTGACGCGGGCGCGACGGATGCGTGATATTGCGCTTAGCTACGGGATCGACGCCTTTGTCATGGCCACGGGCGGCAGCGTGCTGGCAGATACGGAGGCCCTGCATCTGTCGGCCACGTTTCCCAACAGCAACCGGCTGGGGGTCTGGGCCTGTCAGGACATGCTGACGGTGGATGTGGCCGGGGGCAGGGGGCCGCGAAACCGGGATGGTTTCCTGCATTTGCCGGAAACACCCGGCCTGGGTGTTCACCCTGATGAGGATGCGCTGGGGTTACCCGTCGCGGTTTTTTCATGAAGATCACCGGACTTCGCCTCTGGCAGGTGCCACTATCCAGCCACGTGAGCTATTACATGGCGTCCGGCAAAGCCTGCACCACCGTGACCACGACGGTTCTTGCGGTCGATACCGACAGCGGCCTGACCGGTTGGGGAGAGGTTTGCCCGATCCCCCATTACCTGCCGGCCTATGCGGGCGGTGTCATCCCGGCCGTGGCCGAATTGGCTGGTGATCTGATTGGCAGCGATCCAATCGGGCCCGAGGCCGTGATGGCCCGGCTGGATGCCCATTTGCCCGATCACAGATATGCGAAGTCTGCCATTGATATCGCACTTTGGGATCTCACGGGGAAGGCGGCGGGCCTGCCGCTTTATGCCCTTCTGGGCGGTCGGCAGGCGGTGTCGCTGCCGCTTTACCATTCGATTACCTGCACCGATCCAGAGCAGATGGTCCAGATCGCGCTTGAGGCCCAGGCGACGGGCATCGTGCAGTTCCAGCTGAAGCTTGGGGCCGACGCCGACTGGCGGGCCGATGTCGCGCGCTTTTTCAAGGTGCGCGCGGCCGTGGGCGACGGCCCGCTGGTCTATGGGGACTGGAATTGCGGGACCGACCGGCTGACCGCGACAAGGGTCGCGCGGGCTGTCGCGGGCCTGGATGTCATGATTGAGCAGCCCTGCGCCAGCATTGCCGACTGTGCCGCCGTGCGGGCGGCCACGGGCCTGCCCATGAAGCTTGATGAAACGGCCCATGACACGGCAACGTTGCTAGAGGCGCACCGGCTGGGCTGTCTCGACGCCGTCGCGTTGAAGTTGTCCAAATTCGGCGGCCTTTCCGCCTTGCGGCGGGCGCGTGACCTTTGCCTGCATCTGGGCGCGCGCATGTGCATCGAAGACACCTGGGGTTCTGACATCGCCACGGCGGCCGGGCTTCATCTGGCGGCGGCGACACCGCCCGGGGCGCTCCTGAACACCTGCGACTTGTCGGGTTATGTCGCGCCAAGGCTGGCACAGGACGCGCCAGTCAGGCAGAATGGCCGTATCCGACCGCCCGAAGGCCCGGGGCTTGGAATTACCCCTGACCCGGATGTGCTGGGCGCGCCGGTTGCTGCATTCGACGAGGAACACCGATGCTGAAAGTTCAAACGCAGTCAGAGTGGATCGATCGCGCGCGGGACGTGCTGCCCGCGGGCGGGTTTGGGAATTTCGATCCAGGCATCTTTATCCGCGAAGGCAAGGGGTCGCGCGTTTGGGATGAGGACGGGCGCGAATACGTCGATTTCCTGATCGGATCCGGACCGATGTTGCTGGGCCACGGTCACCCAGAGGTCATGGAGGCTGTCTTGGAACAGCTGCCCAAGGGCATGACCTTCTTTGCCAACAACGCATCCGGCGTTGAACTGGCCGAAGAGATTATCCGTGCCGTGCCCTGCGCCGAACAGGTCCGCTATACCGCGTCGGGTGGTGAGGCCGACATGTACGCGATCCGGCTTTGCCGCGCATTCACCGGGCGCGAGAAGATCGTCAAGTTTGAAGGGGGCTATCACGGCATGTGCGCCGAGGCGCAGATGAGCCTTGCGCCCGCACGCATGGTCAATTTCCCCCAGGCGGTACCGGACAGTGCCGGCATTCCCCAAAGCGTGGCCGAAGAGACATTGGTGGCGCCTTTCAACGATTTGGACTTTCTGGAAAGCCTGATGGCCGAACACGGCGATCACGTGGCGGGAATCATTCTTGAACCGCTGCAGCGTGTCATTCCGCCTCAACGCGGCTTTCTGGAAGGCGTCAAGGCCATCGCCGCACGTCACGGCGCGGTCCTGGCGTTTGACGAGGTGGTGACCGGGTTCCGGTTTGACTATGGCGGCGCGCAGACCCTTTACGGTGTCACGCCCGATATCGCGACATTTGGCAAGATCATTGGCGGGGGTTTCCCCCTGGCCGCGGTTGCCGGGCGGGCCGACATCATGGCCCACTTCGACAAGGCGGCTGTCGGCGCCGAGGGTTGGCTGATGCAGCTCGGCACGCTGAGCGGCAACCCCGTGGCCGCGGTGGCGGGGCTGAAAACCATGGAAATCCTGCGCCGCGACGGCAGCTATGATCGCCTGCGCGACATCGGGCGGCGTCTGATGGCCATCCAGTCCGAAAAGCTGAGCGCGGCGGGCATTGACCATCAGGTTGTCGGCGATCCCACCCTTTTCGATATCGTCTTCACGCCCAGCGAGGTGCGTACCTACCGCGACTGGTTCGGAGCGGACCACGCCATGAACGCCCGTTACAATGCCGTCCTGCGGGCCGAAGGGATCTTCAAAGCGCCAGGCAAGCTTTATCCCTGCCTCGCCGTTACTGAAGATGACTTTGGGTTGATGGAGGCCGCCGTGGAAAAAGCGGTCGACGCAATCACACCCTAGACGAAACGGTCAAGCAGCGGATCAAGATCGATCCGGGCCTTCAGTCTTGCGCCCAGCAGATAGAGCCCCGCGAGTTTGCGCTGGACCAGCATCACCTCAGTGGGCGGGAAGTGCCAGAAATCACGTTCTTTGCCAAAGGCATGGCCGGCCTTGTGAAGGCGTTGAACAAAGCTCTGATCGGCAAAATCGAAGGTGCCGCCATGTGCAATCGGCTCAAGCGCCATGACGCCCATGTCGACAAGTGCCTCGATGTGATGACGCTTGGCCGTCTCATCGAAAAAGCCCAGATCGATCATGCCCTTTTCCAAGGCAGGCCGGTCGCCGGATCGCGCCGTCTGCAATAGACGTCGAAAGCTGCCGACAAGCCCTTCGTCCAGTTCTCGCGCGGCGCCAAAATCCAAAAGAACAATAACATCGCGGTCACTGTCATAGAGGTAATTGGCAAAGTTCGGATCCGTCTGCATGAGGCGGAACTCGAAAAGTTCGCGGAAGACAAGATCGATGAGGCGGGCAATGACGCCGTCGCGAACCTGTTGAGGCGCCTCGGACAGGTCTTCGATCGGGACGCCCGGCAGATAATCCATCGCCAACACGTCCGTTCCGGTTAGATCGGCGTGGAGCTTTGGAACGGCGAAATCGTCGCTTTGCGCCAGCAGGGTTGAAAACCGGTCCAGGTAGCGCCCTTCGCGCGCATAATCCGCTTCTTCGTGAAGCTGGTTGCGTGCTTCTTCCAGAAGGGGCGACAAGTCGATCTCGCGCGGGATAAGGCCGGACAGGCGTATTAGCGCGGCCAAGTTGCTGATGTCGCTGTCAATCGAACTGCGCACGCCAGGATACTGGACCTTCAGCGCGATATCGCGGCCGTCGCGGGTCTGGGCGCGGTGCACCTGCCCAATCGAGGCCGCGGCAATGGGCCGGACGTCGAACTTGCGAAAGCTCTTTAGCCAATCCGCCCCCCAAGCTGCTGTCAGGACCTTTTTCAGCTGGCTCGGCGGCATATAGTGGCCTTCGGCCCTGAGGCGGGCGAGTATCTGGGCCAGCTCTGGCGCAATGAACTCACCGGCGTCCATTGACAGAAGCTGTCCCATTTTCATGGCCGCACCGCGCATCTTTGCCAATTGGTCGGCCAGACGCGCTGCATTTGAAGGTGTCAGCAGAAGATCCTGATAATCAACGGATTCGCCAGCCGCCACGGCACGAAGCCGGTTTAGCGCGACTTCCCCGGCGATGCCCGTTGCCATCCGTCCGAAACCGGCCAGCCGGCTGATGCGCCGGGCCGGAATGGGCAGGGGACGCGATAGTGGGCTGTGATTGTTCATACTCTGCCTCAGCTTTTGTCCGAAGACATAAGCCGGAGGGGCCTATGGGAAAGCCCCGGGTTCGAAACCGCCCCTTAGGGCCGCCAAAGTTGCAGCACAGGTCGCTTTGGATCGCTCCGGTCGATCGGATGCACAAAGTCGGGATTGCTGTCGCGCCATTCGGCGGTTCCGTGAAAGCGCCGCTGCCAGCGGCCGTCGACAAAACGGTCGCTCCAGGGCGCTGTCCAATAAAGCAATGGGTCAAAGGCCATCCTGCGCCCGACCGCGTCATAATCGATCTGCGCAAAGGTCAGTGCGCCATCCGGGCCATGCTCGTAGGTGCGTTTCTGATGGGCTGGCAGGTCGACCGAGACTATGGCGGGCGCGCTGAAGTTGACGCCATTCCAGGCGATGACGCCAACATCCACGCGCGAACTCATCCGGACCGCGCCTTGATCGATCGGTGCAAGCCGCATGAGCGGCGCGTGCCAATCGATTGTTATTCTTGCCTTATGCGCCTCCTCACCCATCGGCTCGATCTGCACGAACGCAGGATCGCCATTGAGAAGGCGCCAGTGAAATTCAAGCGCCCGTCCGTTTGGGTCGCGGGTGGTTTCTGCCGATAGCTCAAGCCACGCACGGGGCATGGGCGAGTGCCAAAGCCGGGCGATAGCAGACGGGGTCGAGAAAAGCCGTTCGTCCTGATTTGCAAGACCTGCGGTTTCGCTGAAGCTTTCGTCCAGCACCGTCAGTTGCACCATGGGTGGGATTTCGTCTGCTTTGAGCTCTGCCGCAGCGCGCACCATCGCGCGTCGGTCGAGGGCCTTGCCATCAAATACCACCGGATGGGCCGGGCCGCTCAGGTAGGACGTGCCGGTGTATCCTGGACCCATGCTTTGGCGCAAAAGCATCTGTAACGTCGGCGCCACCAGCCGTTCTTCGCGCAGTTTGGCAAAGGTTTCGGGTGGGAGGGCGGCCAGGCTCATTGCAAAGCCCTTCATAAAAGCCTGATCCGATCCGGACGACCCCTGGCTGATCACTGTATAGGGCCAATTCGCGGGAAACAGATCGATGAGGTCGTGGTCGCGGTGTTCAGGGTAGATATAGATGTGGTTGCGACGGTAGCCCGTGAACAGGCGATCGGGCCATTCCGGATCGGTCATGGCAAAGCGGGGCAAGCTGCGCGGTGCGTTTCCGCCAGTGATGGCCGTTGAAGAGTTTCCAAAGGTCACGGTCGGCAGCAAAACACGCCCACCAATGCCGTAGTCGATGCCCGCCTGAACCAATTCCGGTCCGTATTTTAGGTGCGGCAGCGCCGGAAAGTCCGTCGGCAGAAGCGACGAATGCAGGCGGTCGCGATTGTCATAGACCATGTCGGCAAAGCCATGAGCGCGGCCGTCAGAAATTCGTTCGGCCAACCAGCCGGAAACGGGATCCCGGTCACGCACTTTAATCGACGGGCCTTCGTAGGGCGGTGGCGCAACGCCAGGCGCCCAATAGCTGCCGGTGCCAAACGGCAAAAGGTCGCTGGCAGTCACGGTCAGCGTGTTTGCGCCTGCAATGCCGGGCAGACCAGCCAGAAGGCCCACTGCAAATGCTGCGATCCGACCCGATTTCCGCCCCATGGCCTAGCCCAGTTGTCTGAGGCGCTTGAACAGGCTGGAGGTGTCCCAGCGTCCGCCGCCCATCTTCTGGACATCCTTGTAGAACTGATCGACGACCGCGGTGACCGGCAGCGAAGCGCCCGTATCATCGGCGGTGGACAGGCAGATGCCCAGGTCCTTTCGCATCCAATCGACGGCAAAGCCATGCTCGAAATGGTCGTCCAGCATGGTCTCGTAGCGATTGGCCATCTGCCAAGACCCGGCAGCGCCGCCCTGGATGACCTCGACAACCTGTCGCCCGTCGAGCCCCGCCTTTTCAGCAAAGTGAAGACCCTCGGACAGGCCCTGGACCAGACCGGCGATGCAGATCTGATTGACCATTTTGGTCAGCTGGCCCGCACCCGTCTCGCCCAGGCGTTTGCACAGCTTGGAATAGGCCGCGATGATCGGCTCGGATCGCTGATAAGCGCCATCGTCACCGCCGCACATCACCACCAACTGGCCGTTTTCCGCCCCCGCCTGACCGCCCGAGACGGGCGCGTCGACAAAGCTGATCTGATGGCCGCCGGCCACGTCGTAAAGCTCACGGGTGACGGAAGCCGATACAGTGGTGTGATCCACAAAGACAGTGCCAACTGCCATGCCCGCAAAGGCACCGTCCTCGCCCAGGCATATGCTACGCAGATCGTCGTCATTGCCGACGCAGGCCATTACGAATTCGGCGCCTTCGGCGGCGGCGCGCGGTGTCGCGGCGCTTTTCCCGCCGTGTTTTTCGACCCAGTCGAGCGCCTTGTTGGCGCTTCGGTTGTAGACCGTCACATCGTGCCCGGCGCTGGCAAGATGGCCCGCCATGGGAAAACCCATAACACCCAAACCGATAAAACTCACCCTTGCCATTCGTGTCCTCCTACGTGCCCCGGGGGCGGCGTGGTGCAGTCCCGGTTCGTTGCGCCTTTACCTAGGCCTAGTCGGGGGCCGGTGTCTCAGCAACCCAAATGTCGGCTTCTGGGCATCAGCTGCGCTAAAGCAGCCGCTGGATTGCAGCCGCAGTAGCCAGAAGCGCATCATCCGCCGCCGCGCCGCCCGTGATCTGCAAGCCGAGTGGAAGCTGCCCGGCCGGTCTTTGCAAGGGAATGGTCAGCGACGGAAAACCGGTCAGACTGTAGGTGCGGCAGAACACGGAATTTCCGGTTCCCGGCCCAAAAGCCGGTGCGACGCCCGGCGCCGCGGGTCCGATCGCCGCATCGAACTGTTCAAGCAAGTCACCCAGAACCTCTTGCGCGCGCGCGCGTTCGGCAAGCGCCTGGGCATAGGTGTGGTCGGATATCCGCGCGCCGCGCGCGAAGGCCGATTTAGCCGTGTCGCTGAGGTCGTCGGGATGGGTGGTGCTAAGGTGGCCTAGATTACGGTTCAGCTCATAGTCATAGATCGTGTGATGTGCGGCGATAGTATCCGGTAGATCATCAGGACGGAGCCTCGTGACGTGTCCGCCCAGCTTGTCCAGTATTGCTCGAAGGTCCGCATGGGCGTCCGGCTCCAGCAGGTCGAGGAATGGATAGTCGATCCAGCAAAGCCGCGGGGTGGGACCGGTCCGGTCCCAAGATGCATCCTGCAGGGGCTCGGCCCCTTGGTGTGCAGGATCACGAAGCACACCCGCCAGGAACGCAGTATCCTCCAACGTCCGCGCGAAGACACCGAGATGATCCAGCGTCTTTGACGTGCAAAGCACCCCTTCAGTCGGGATCATATCTCGGCTGGGCTTGTAACCGACCACACCGCAGAAGGCGGCGGGCCTAATGATCGATCCCCCGGTCTGGGACCCCATGGCCAAAGGAACATGTCCCGCTGCAACGGCCGCGGCAGACCCGCTGGAAGATCCACCCGGCGTGCGGCCCGGGTCGTGGGGGTTACGCGTGTCGGTGGCGAACATATAGGCCAGTTCGGTCGTCTTGGTCTTGCCGAGGACAACCGCGCCGGCACTGCGCAGGGCCTTGACGCAGGCCGCGTCGGTCAGCGGCCAGCGCCCGGCATAGGCCGCGCTGCCGTTTTCGGTTGGCATGTCTCCGGTGTCTATGATGTCCTTTAGGCCAATCGGAATGCCATGAAGCGGACCGGGTTTGGCACCCGACGCCGCCATCTGGTCAAGCTCTTCAGCGCGCGCCAATGCGCCTTTCTCATCCAGGTATTCCCAGGCGTGGATATCGTGGTCTGTCGCGTCTATCCGGTCCAGGCAGGCATTCACCAGATCAACACTTGTCAGACGGCCTTCGCGGATAGCTTCGGCCGCTCGGGTCGCTGATACGTTTGAGAGAGGCGCGTCCATGAAACCCCGATCCGTCGACAAGCCGCGCCAATCTGCATGGGTGCAAACCATAGCGCAACCGGTTCATCCTTCGCACCATTCTGCGAAACGCCGGCGGGTCAGAAGTCTTCCCGGGCGCCGTCCATGTCCATCGCGCGCTCAAGCCCGGACAAGGCCACATCCAAAGCCCTCCGTTCCTCAAGCGACAACTTTTCGAAGATCGCCGTCTCTCGCACGCGCATGGGCGCGATCAGCGCGGCAAAGCCGCGCTTGCCCGGTTCCGTCAGGCGCAGGATTTCGTGCCGCCTATCGCTCGGATCGGTGCGTCGAACCAGCCAGCGCCGCTGTTCAAGCGCGTGGATCGCCCGGCTGACCTTGGTCTTGTGCTGGGTGCTGTGGCGGCCGATTTCGGTGGCGGTGGCTTCGCCCAGATCGGCCAGGGCGGCCAGCACGCGCCATTCGGGACGGTTCAGTCCAAAGGCTTCCTTGTAGACCGGGCGCACATGCAGGCTGACAGCCTCGGCAAGACGCGTCAGCCGATAGGGTAAAAAGGCCTCAAGGGAAAAGCTCATCGAGCCTCTTGATAGTTACAAAATCAACTGTCAAAGATGTAACTAAATTCCAAACGGCTGTACAGCCCACAAAAAAAGGACTTTCAGGGAGGTTTGCAGATAATGTCAAAAGCCTTCGCGTCACAAAGCGATCTGGACGAGAAACCAGTCTCTTTTACCGAGATTGGCCGCGGCCTTTGGGCTTTCACAGCGGCAGGAGATCCGAATTCGGGTGTCATTATCGGCGATGAAAGCGTCATGGTGATCGAGGCGCAGGCAACGCCGCGGCTGGCCGGGAAGGTGATCGAGAAAATCCGTGAAGTCACCGACAAGCCGATCTCGCATCTGGTCATGACGCATTACCATGCGGTTCGGGTTCTGGGTGCGTCTGCGTTCGGCGGCGTGCAAATGATCATGTCGGACAAGGCGCGCTCTATGGTGGTCGAACGCGGGCAGGAAGACTGGGACAGTGAGTTCCAGCGCTTTCCCCGTCTCTTTGAAGGTCACGAAAGTATTCCCGGCCTGACTTGGCCCACGACGACCTTTTCCCGGTCGATGACCGTCTACCTGGGCAACCGCAGGGTCGAAATCATGCATCTGGGCCGGGCCCATACGGCTGGGGACTGTGTGGTTTGGGTTCCGGACGAAGCAGTCATGTTCACCGGCGATATCGTCGAATATCACTCGGCCTGCTACTGCGGTGACGGGCATTTCCGCGATTGGGGTGCCACCCTCGACCGGGTCAAGGGCTTTGACCCGCAGGCGATTGCGCCGGGGCGAGGCAATGCACTGGTCGGGGCCGAGATGGTTGATGCCGCCCTGGCCTCTACACGGGATTTTGTCGGGTCCACCTACACGCCTGCGGCGCAGGTGGCAGCCCGGGGCGGCACGCTCGAGGACGCCTGGGACGCGGTGCGCAGCGTTTGTGACCCTAAGTTCAGGGATTTTGCCATCTACGAACACTGCCTGCCCTTCAATGTGGCCCGCGCCTATGACGAAGCGCGCGGCATCGACACGCCACTCATCTGGACGGCGGCGCGGGATCTGGAGATGTGGGCGGCGCTGCAGGGGGACGGATGACCAAGGCGCGCTATAAGACCGAGTTCACGCTCTACCCATACCGCCGTGTGGCGGATCAGAACGCAGCCGTTGCCGTGCGCCACCCTGTTGTGATCGTGGGCGGTGGCGCGATTGGCATGGTTCTTGCGCTTGATCTGGCAAAAAAGAACATCCCCTGCGTGGTGCTGGACGACCACGACGGGGTTGGCGCAGGATCCCGTGCGATCTGTTTTTCCAAGCGTACACTTGAGATATGCGACCGTCTGGGATGCGGCCAGGCCATTGTCGACAAGGGTGTGATTTGGAACGTGGGCCGGGTTTTCCGGGGCGCGCGCGAGATCTACGACTTCGATCTTCTGCCAGAGCAAGGTCACCGCCGGCCGGCCTTCGTCAATCTGCAGCAGCCCTATTTTGAACGCTTCGTGGTCGATACCCTGCGTGCGGCAGAACAGGACGGCGCGCCGGTCGACATAAGGGGGCAGAACCAAGTTAACGGGATCGCGCTATTTGATGATTATGTCGCCTTGGATATCGCGACACCCGAAGGCGACTACCAGATTGAGGCCGATTGGCTGATTGCCTGCGACGGGGCGAATTCTGCCGTTCGAAATTACATGAACCTAGAATTCCAGGGTGAAGTTTTTAAAGATAATTTCCTGATTGCCGATATCCGGATGAAGGCCGATTTCCCGACAGAGCGCAGGTTCTGGTTCGATCCACCCTTCAACCCCGGCCAGACCGCGCTTTTGCACAAACAGCCCGATGATGTCTGGCGGCTCGACTTTCAACTGGGCTGGGGGATCGACCGTGCGGCGGAACTGGCGCCGGACCGTGTGCGCCAGCGGGTCATGGGAATGATCGGAAACGACACAGAGTTCGAACTGGTATGGACGTCGATCTACACCTTTCAGTGCTGCTCGATGGAGCGCTACCGCAACGGACGCGTAATCTTTGCCGGTGACAGCGCGCATCAGGTGTCTCCCTTTGGCGCACGCGGCTGCAACGGCGGTGTCCAGGATGCCGATAACCTGGCCTGGAAACTGGCCATGGTCATCGCGGAAGACGCGCCCGAGGCGCTGCTGGACAGCTATGATCACGAACGACATATTGGTGCCAAGGAGAATATATTAAATTCAACGCGTACAGCGACGTTCTTGACGCCAAGAAATCGGGCAGATGCGCTGTTTCGTGATGCGGTTCTCGACCTTTCGGAAACGCAGCCCTTTGCCCGGGCCATGGTCAACTCTGGCCGGCTTTCCCTGCCATGCGTCTACGATGGATCCCCTCTGAACAGTGCGGACGCTTTGCCAGGGGGTCCCCAAGGCAGCCGACCCGGAGCGCCCTGTCCTGACGCGCCGGTAGACGACGGGTTTTTGCTGGATCATTTGGGCGGACGTTTTGAGCTTCTTTTCATCAATGAAGAGGCTCCGCAGAACGTTGCGCTTCCGGTGATTACGAGAACCGCGTCACCGGGCGATCCATTGGCCGAACGATACCTCGGCACTGCCAAAGGTGCGGTCTATCTGCTGCGTCCTGACCAACATGTGGCAGCCCGCTGGGCAGCCTTTGATGCGGTCGCAATCGAAACTGCTTTCAAGCGGGCCAGCGGCATGAGCATGAATGATGAGTGACCTGATAAAAGACCCGAATTTTGAAGCAGCGGATGATTTCTATGCCGCGCTTCTGGCCGCCCATGCGGGGCTGAGCGATGCGCAAAGCCAAGCCTATAACGCCCGGCTGGTTTTGGTTTTGGCCAACCACATCGGTGTTCAAAGCGTCCTGACCGCGGCTCTGGACGTCGCGGCCGAGGCAGCGCCCGAAAGGAGAACAGAATGACCATCCAGGACGATCGCACAATCATACAGCAAACTACCACCAACGGCACCTCGGCCGGTTACATGCCGGGCTTTGGCAATAACTTCGAAACCGAAGCCTTGCCCGACGCGTTGCCCCAGGGGATGAACAGCCCTCAGAAATGCGCCTACGGACTTTACGCCGAACAGCTTTCGGGTACGGCCTTCACGGCGCCCAGCCACCAGAACGAGCGCACGTGGTGCTACCGTATCCGGCCGTCGGTGAAACATTCGCGGGACTACCGGCGCATCGACGTACCGTACTGGAAGACGGCGCCGCATGTGCCTGAAAACGTTACCAGCCTGGGCCAGTATCGCTGGGACCCCGTGCCCCACGCCAATGATGCGCTGACATGGATCAACGGAATGCGGACGATGACCACGGCGGGTGATGTCAACACCCAGGTGGGCATGGCCGCCCATATTTATCTGGTGACCGCGTCGATGGTCGACAGCTACTTTTATTCCGCCGATAGCGAGTTGCTGGTGGTGCCCCAGGACGGTCGGCTGCGGTTTCACACGGAACTGGGCATTCTGGACGTCGAGCCGCAAGAGATCGCGATTATTCCGCGCGGCCTCGTATATCGAGTCGAGGTCATTCAGGGCCCCGCGCGGGGGTTTGTCTGCGAAAACTACGGGCAAAAATTTGAACTGCCGGGCAGGGGGCCGATCGGTGCCAATTGCATGGCGAACCCGCGGGACTTCAAGGCACCTGTCGCGGCCTTTGAAGACCGAGAGGTTGCTTCTGAGCTGACCATCAAGTGGTGCGGTCAGTTTCACAGGACAGAGATCGATCAGAGCCCGCTGGATGTCGTCGCCTGGCATGGCAACTATGCGCCGCTGAAATACGACCTGCGCACCTATTGCCCGGTCGGCGCTGTTTTGTTCGACCATCCTGATCCGTCGATCTTCACGGTGCTGACGGCGCCTTCGGGTCAGGAAGGCACGGCAAACATCGATTTCGTGTTGTTCCGGGAACGCTGGATGGTGGCGGAAGATACCTTCCGTCCGCCCTGGTATCACAAAAACATCATGTCGGAACTCATGGGAAACATACGCGGAATCTATGATGCAAAGCCCAAGGGTTTTGTTCCGGGTGGCGTCAGTTTGCACAATATGATGCTGCCCCATGGGCCGGACAGAACCGCCTTCGAAGGGGCGACGAACGCCGATCTGAAGGCCGAGAAACTGGACAACACGATGTCGTTCATGTTCGAGACGCGATTTCCACAGCATCTTACGGAATTTGCCGCAAGCGAAGCACCATTGCAGGACGACTATATCGGATGCTGGAGTGATCTGGAAAAGCACTTTGACGGCTCGCGAAACCCCGGTTAAGGCCGAACGAGGCTCAAAGGGCGGCAACCGCGTCACCTTTTGACCAGATCGGGAGCCTTCAATGAGTTTCGCCCAACAAGACGCACAGGAAGTGATCGATATTGTCCGTGCGGCGGCGCGCGCAGAGATTGTGACGCGCTACCGGCGGCTGGGTGCGGGCGCCATTCGGACCAAATCTTCGCTAGACGATCTGGTGACCGAAGCTGATCTGGCCGCCGAAGAGGCCATGACCAAGGCGATCACATCGGCCTTTCCCGGCTGCCGCATCGTGGGCGAAGAGGCGGTTGCCGCCGACCCGTCGGTGCTTGATCAAGTGGCCAGTCCGGGGGTCACATTTATCATCGATCCGATTGATGGCACATCAAACTATGCCAATGGTGTCAATGTTTTCGGCGTCATTCTTTCAGTGATCGAGAACGGTCGATCGGTGTTTGGGTTGCTTTATGATCCACTGCTCGACGACTGGGTCATGGCATTCCGTGGCGGCGGCGCGTGGTTTGGTCGCCCGGGCGAGGATCCTGTCAGGCTTGTCCTTGATCAGGCCCCCGGTCAAAGGGTCACCGGCTATGTACCGCTGTTTCTTTTCCCGCGTGAGATTCGGGCCGATGTGGCCGCCGCGGCATTGGAATTCGACCGGTTTTCGACCCTGCGCTGTTCTTGCCAAGAATACCGGCAGCTTGTGACGGGCGGCGCGGACTTTCTGATGAACGGTATGCTCAACGTTTGGGACCACGCAGCGGGTGTGCTGGCGATGGAAGAGGCGGGCGGCGTCGTTCAAATGCTGGACGGGCGGCCCTATGACCCGGTGATGCGGTCAGGGCGGCTGCTTGTTGCGCGCACGCCAGACATCTTCACGCGGGCCCATGGCGCCTTCGCACCGATCCTCGGGGATAAGGGGTCAATCGGCTGACGCGTCAGGCGTGTAGGTCCATCGGTATGCCGGGGGTGTCGGGCCCTTGTTCCTTTCGTTCCGCTGCATTTGTTCCCAGGCGTGGGCCATTGCGCCGACCGAGCGGGACAGACAGAAAAGCCCCCGCGCCAGCGCCGGCGGAAAGCCGAGTTCCGCATAAATGACAGCGGTGGCGCCATCGATATTCATGGGCACCGGCTTTTCCGATGACAGGTGGACTTCGACTGCTTTTCCGATCTTGGCAAAGCGTCCGGATACGATGCCCTGATCGGCAGCCTTGTCCACCAGCGCCAGAAGGCGTGGACTGCGCGGATCGACCGGCTTGTGGAACCGGTGGCCAAAGCCCGGAACATAGTGCGTGCCAGCGGCCCGCAGCTGTTCCACCCCGCGCGCGGCGGCGCTGCCTATCGCGGCGCCGTCGCTCACGGCTTGATCGATTTCATGAAACAGCGTCACGGCCTGTTCGCCGGCCCCGCCATGCACGTCATCCAGCATGTTGACGGCCGTTGCCATGGCGCCGTTCAGGGAAAGGCCGCATGTCACGGCCATGCGCGCCGCAGCGATCGAGGGTGCCTGGGGGCCGTGATCGACCGCCGCCACCAGAGCGGCCTCAAGCAGCTGCGCCTTGCCTTCGGACGGCACATCACCCCGCGTCATCAGCCAAACCATCTGAGCGAAAGAGATATGCCCGATCAGGTCCTGGATCGGATGCCCGCGCAGATCTATGCGTCCGGGCTCCATGTCGATAATGGCCGTCTGCCACCAATCTGAAACGTCGCTCACACCACCCCCCGGTCCCGCATGCCGTCGATATCGGTCTCGGTGTATCCCAGCTCGGTCAGGATGTCTTTGGTGTCGCGGCCAAGAACGGGTGGCGGATCAGCAACCCTGGGCGCCACGCCGTCCATCTTGAGCCCGGTCCGGATCACCTTGATGTCCCGGTCCGCGCCGGGCACGTCCCGGAATGTCTCGAATAGGCCGCGTTCGGTGATCTGTTCGTGGGCCAGAACATCCGGCAGATCCATCACCAGGCCCGAAGGCACGCCCAGACGGTTCAACTCGTCGGCCCATTCTTCGGCCGTGCGCCGGCGAAGCACCACCTCAAGATCGGCCTTGAGCGTGGCCCGATTTTTCTTGCGGTCCTCGCGCGTCTTATAGCGGGGATCCTCTTGCAGATGTGCCAGGCCCAGATGTTTCGACAGGATGGTCCATTGTTCGTCCTTGTTTGCGGCGATGTTCAAAAGCCCGTCGGCCGTCTCGAAGGTCCCCGAGGGCGAGGACGTCAGGTTTTCATTCCCGTTGGCCGTGGGCCACGCGCCGCCGATCAGATAGTTCGACACGACCCAGCCCATGGTCGCCACCGTCGCCTCGAGCATCGAGATATCGATGAAGGTGCCGCGTTCCGGTGCATTCAGCGCCGCCGTGATCGCCATGGCCGCCGTCAGCCCGCCCACCGTGTCCGTCAGCGGGTAACCCACCCGCAAGGGGGCGGAATGCGCATCGCCGGTGATCGACATGACGCCCGATGCGCCCTGGATGATCTGGTCATAGGCCGGTCGGTCGACCCAGGGCCCGTCCTGTCCAAAGCCCGAGATCGCGCAGTAGATCAGGCGCGGATTGACCGCCTGCAGCACCGGGTAATCCAGCTCCAGCCGGGTCATGACACCGGGTCGGAAGTTTTCGACCAGGACATCCGCGGTGCCGACCAGCGTCTTCAGCAGGGCTTTGCCCTCATCTGATTTCAGGTTCAGCGTGATCGATTTCTTGCCGGCGTTCTGGGCAAGGAACGAAATGCCCATCTTCTTCTGGTTCAGGTCCGCGTCCGCGCCCAGGTTGCGGGCCAGATCGCCCCGTCCGGGCACCTCGACCTTGATGACCTCGGCCCCCAGATGGGCCATCTGGTGACAGCAGAACGGTCCGGCAAGGACATTGGTCAGATCAAGAACCCGAATTCCGTCCAGGGGGGCAGGCATGGCGTCTCCTTCAATGCCAGCGCGGCTTAGTCGCGGGTCCCGCCCGGTGTCAACGAAAGTCAACTCGCAGAGACGCACGAAGCCGTGTGAAGGACGGGGGAGACTTGGAGTTGTGGCAGGCGTTATGGGCCCACGGGAACTTCACTGTGAGTGCAAAAATGCAAAAGGGCCTTTGTGGTTCAACATGACAAATTCATCCTAGGAGGTGGCCGCCAAAGAACGGCTGTCCGCTGTGCGCAGAAAGTGGCGCAACCTGTGCCAAAAGGTACGAATACGGTAGAGACCTTGTTGCGTGCTGGAGGTGCACGCAAGCTGCCAAATAAATGAAGGCGCGCGCGACTAGCGCACCGAGACTTTGGAGTTTTTGGCTCCGGCGGTAGGGATCGAACCTACGACCAATTGATTAACAGTCAACTGCTCTACCGCTGAGCTACGCCGGAACACCGGCGGCCTATAGCAAGACCGGATTTGGCCGTCCAGAGGGCGATGTCGAAAAAATCGCCGTGGCCCGGATCACGCAAGGGCAAATCGCGCGGATGCGCCGAGTGTGGGGGTGGCGGTGACGGTGCCGCCTTCCCAGAGATCGATCAGGTGGGCCAGCACGTTGCGGGTCGCGGCACCCAAAAGGCGCGGGTCGAGGTCGGTGTAGACCGTACGCGTCAGCCCCTCTAGCGTGGTCTGCCCCCGGGTCAGCGCGGCAAGGATCTGGGTTTCGCGGGCCTTCCGGTGAGAGATCAGGTCTCGGGCGCGGCCGGCGGGGTCCGCAACCGGATCACCGTGTCCGGGATATGCGATCCGGTCTGTCCGCGCCGCGATGCGATCGCAGGACCGCATGAAGGCCCTCAGATCACCGTCGGGGGGCGAGACCAGCGAAGTCGACCAGCCCATGATATGGTCGCCGGAAAAGAGGGCACCCCGCCAGGCAAAACTCATGTGGTTGGACAGATGCCCCGGCGTGTGAAGTGCGCTGATCTGCCATCCGTCCCCGGTGATTAGGCCGCCGTCCTCCAGCCGTTCATCGGGCCGGAAATCGGCGTCGATCCCTTCGCCGCCGCCCGCAAGGCCGGTGCGGGCGAGATCCTTCATCACCGTCCGGCGCCCGGCGTCGTGGGGCCCGAACGCATGGATCTTCGCACCGGTTTCCCGGGCCAGGGGGCGGGCGAGGGGGCTGTGATCCAGATGGCTGTGGGTCACGAGGATATGGGTGATGCGCGCACCGTCGCCGCAGGCCGCAAGAATGGCTTCCATGTGGGCGGCGCTGTCCGGGCCGGGGTCGATGACGGCCAGTTCGTGCCAGCCCACCAGATAGGTGTTGGTGCCTCGAAAGGTCATCGGTCCCGGGTTCGGGGCTACCAGCCGGCGCAATCCGTCCTCAAGCACCTCAATCCGCGGCTCGTCCATTTCATCTTCCCTCTGCCCGCCTGCGCGGGTACCAAAAGGTATGCGATCCAACTGGCTGAAACTGCTGTTGCCACGAAGCCTTTATGGCCGTGCGGCGCTGATCCTGATCGTGCCGGTCGTGACCATTCAGCTGGTCGTGTCATTTGTTTTTGTACAGCGCCACTTTGAGGGTGTCACTGAGTTGATGACCCGCAACATTGTGCTGGAGATCAACCTTTTGCTGGAAACTGTCGCGACCTCTGACACGGTTGAGGTGGCCGAGCAGCGGGTCGCGCGTCTTGCCAGCCCGCTGGATATCCAGGTGGGTTTTGACGGTCAGGGGCCGACCGTGGACACCCGCTGGTTCTGGGATCTTTCGGGCCGGATCGTCATAAAGACGCTGCGCGAAGGCGTCGTGGGTGTCCAGGGGATCGACCTTGAAAGCAACAGCCGCAGGGTCACCGTCATGCTCGCCAGCGAAAACGAGCTGGTGACACTTGATTTCAATCGGCGGCGGGTGTCGGCCTCGAACCCCCACCAGCTGATCGTCATCATCATCACCCTTGGGCTTTTGATGACGATCATTGCCTTCATTTTTCTGCGCAATCAGTTGCGGCCGATCAAAAGGCTGGCGGCGGCGGCGGAAGCCTTCGGGCGCGGTCAGTCGGTCCGCTATCGCCCATCGGGTGCGATCGAGGTGCGCTCTGCCGGCAATGCCTTCCTGGACATGCGGGGTCGGATCGAGCGGGCAATCGACCAACGCACGTTGATGCTTTCCGGGGTAAGCCACGACCTTCGGACGCCGCTCACGCGGCTCAAACTGGGTCTGTCGCTGATCGACGAACAGGACGCTGAACCCATGATGCGCGACGTCGAGGACATGGAGCAATTGCTTGACACCTTCCTCGACTTTGCGCGCGGCAATGCTCTGGACGCGCTTGAGGATGTGGACCCGGTTCTGCTGGCCGAAAACGTTGTCGAAAAGGCCCGAAGGTCCGGCCATGACGTGTCGCTGGCCGCCGGCGCCCATGGTACGCTGGTTTCGCTCAGGCCCATGGCCGTTGAACGCGCGATCGACAACCTGATCGTCAACGCCGTGCGCTATGCCAAATCCTGCCGTGTCAGTGTCGCCCTGTTTGAGCGGGCCGTGCGCTTTCGGGTTGAAGATGACGGTGTCGGTATTCCGCCCGAAGACCGCGAAACGGCGCTGAAACCCTTTGCGAGACTCGATCCCGCCCGCAATCAGAACCGGGGTACCAGCGTCGGCCTTGGCCTGTCCATTGCGATCGATATTGCACGTAGCCACGGTGGAACCCTGCGCCTGGGTGAAAGCGATGCTCTGGGCGGCCTGCAGGCGGATTTGATCCTGGCACGGTAGGCGCGCCCTTCCGCACACAAAGCAAAGTTGGTCGGGACGCGGATCAGCTGACGTTTTTTGTCCTTCATCGGTCCAAAATTCAGCATCGTCGGGCGGGCTTTCGTGGCATGCCAGGATGCAGGGACTAAAGGGTTTAAACGCATGACAACACGAGGTCATTGCCTCTGCAAGCGCACAAGCTGGACCTTCACGGGCAACCCAAGCTGGACCTGCTATTGCCATTGCGACGATTGCCGTCGTAACTGTGCGGCACCGGTCGTGGCCTGGCTGGGCGTAGCGATTTCCAGTTTTGAGTGGACCGGGGACAAACCGCGCATATTCGAAAGCTCCAAGGGTGTTTTCCGGCACTTTTGCGGCACTTGCGGATCACCGATGGGCTTCGAGGCTGATCACTATCCCGGCGGTATGCATCTCTACGCGGCATCGATGGAAAATCCGGAAGATTTTGAGCCGACGTTTCACGTCAACCGGCAAAGCAAACTGCCATGGCTTCATCTGCATGACGACCTTACCGAATACGAAGGCACGTTGCTGAATACGCCAGCGGACCCCGACGGCTATGGCCAGGACTGAGGTCGAGACCAAAGGCAAACCCATCGGCGTGTGACCCGTGACTGGGCCGATTGGTGCGCGAAAGATGCCGCGACGTCGCGGGCTTGGCCAAGTAAAACCGGCAGGGCTTGAAAGGACAGCGCGTCAACGACGACAGTCATCCGTAACAGGCTTGATGCATGACCGCCGCCTGGCAGCCGGTAGCCAATGGCACCGACCGTTCGGTGGCGGCGACACATGGCAGCGAGGGTTCGCCACCCATGCTCCCGCCATTGAAAGCGCCGCCGTTAGATCGAGTGAATTTACGAGAGTGCTTTGCAGACGGCGTAATAGGACAGCTTGCGATTGTAGTTTTCGTCAAACCACCCGCACTTGGATTGAGCAGAACGCGCATCCGAAAAACCAGGGCTCGTTTTGTCATTTCTTCGGATCCAGTTGTCGATGTCGAATGGTGACCAGGTGGATACTTCGACCAAGCTTGGTACCTCTCGCAGTCGCATCAGTTCGTTGTACAGGGACCTGGCCACAAACTCATCTCGACCGGGCGCGTCGCCCGAAAACCCTCGATCATCCACGTCGATCTCTGTGATGGCAATATCGAGGCCCAGGCGCTGCATGCGCTGTGCGGAACTCACGACGGCCGCGGCAGAGAAATCTTTTCGACCGCCGCGCCAGTCGATGTGACACTGGTAGCCGACCCGGTCAATCGACAGGCCATAGTTGTCAAGGTAATCGACGACATTCACAACATGCCGGTCCATTTGCGTACCCGAACGTTCAACTGCAAAGTCGTTTAACTCTACAGGTTTGTTGGGATAGCTGTCTTTTACAGCAGCCACGAGTATCCGAAAGGTGTCCATGCCCAGCTTGCGCGTCACTGGGTCTATTCTGAGACCGGGTCCGCCACCAAAGTTCATCGTCTCGTTGATTGACCAATACGAAACCTGATTACCCCACCGCCTAACGCGCGCCGATGCTTTCTCGTAAATGTAGTCACCCAACTGGCCGGCAGATACACTCCCATCCTGGGCCATTTGCTTCACGGGGTCGGGGAGCCACAAGTAGAAGTACAGATTGTGCCCGCGTATCTTTTTCCCGGAATTCGCAAGCCTCACAATGTCCCTTTGATTTTCGGGATACCGCCATTCTTCCCACCACTCGAGATTTATCTCGGGAGTGGCCAAGCTGAATTCGTTCTGGACAGTATTCCAGGCGCCCTCGGGCATGCTTCGGCCATAGGCATGGAACGTGTGTGGAAGTGTGGCGCCGATGTCTATTCCGCGCTGCTGCCGCACCTGTCTGAGCGAAAGACCTTCAACGCGTCCCGTCTCTCTAAATTCCTCGCGCAACTCATCGAAGTCACCTGCGGAATTCTGGAAGACCGTTCCGGATGTCGTTGCACAGCCAACCAAAAACGGCGTTGCCAGGGATGCAATAAAAGTCCGGCGCTTCATGAAAAGGCCCCCCGTGCCCAATCTTTACCAGTCCGCTTTCACAGTACACAAAATGTTCCACGATCCCATGCATTTCGGTGCTGCAAGCGCTTGCATGGCTATGACCTGCGTGAACGCTTGCATTAGATTTGCCCATAAACTGCGGGGCTCTCCGGTCGCCTCTTTGGGCGCACCAGTCATGATGCCGCGTGCAGCTTGGGTACCCTTCGACGCCAAAAGGATTGGGCCGGAGCCGGCCAGATTTTTGTTCAGATTTGGTAGGCCCGGAGGGACTTGAACCCCCAACCAAAGCGTTATGAGCGCTCTGCTCTAACCAATTGAGCTACAGGCCCGCCGTCTGCACCGCTTACCAGACCAGCCCGTGCGGTCAAGCATGCGCGCGGGCAGGGGCGTTGCAGTGGCCTTGATGAGGCGTTATCGGAGCGGCAAGGCAACGAACTGGCGGGCAAATGGCGCAGGACGAGCGACTGACCTACAAGGCGGCAGGGGTCGATATCGAAGCGGGGAACGCTTTGGTCGCGCGCATAGCACCGGCTGCTGCGCGGACCAAGCGACCGGGCGTCATGTCGTCCCTGGGCGGGTTTGGCGCGCTGTTCGATCTGCGGGGCGCGGGATACGAAGATCCCGTTCTGGTCGCGGCCACGGACGGTGTCGGCACAAAACTGAAACTAGCCATCGACACGGGCCAGCACGCTTCGGTTGGCATCGATCTTGTCGCCATGTGCGTCAATGACCTGATCTGCCAGGGGGCAGAGCCGCTTTTCTTTCTGGATTACTTCGCCACGGGAAAGCTGGACGTCGATGCCGCGACCGAGGTGATCGAAGGGATTGCCGAGGGATGCAGTCAGGCGGGATGCGCGCTGATCGGCGGAGAGACGGCCGAGATGCCGGGCATTTACAGTGCCGGAGACTATGACCTTGCCGGTTTTGCCGTAGGCGCCATGGAGCGGGGTGCAGCGCTGCCCGCCGGGGTGGTGCCGGGTGATATCATTCTGGGTCTGGCATCGGACGGCGTCCATTCGAATGGCTTTTCGCTGGTGCGCTCGGTTGTGGCGCGGGCCGGGTTAAGCTGGGATGCGCCGGCGCCTTTTGCGCAGACCTCTCTCGGGGCGGCATTGCTCGCGCCGACACGCATCTATGTCCGATCCCTGATCGGTCTCCGCGGCCTCAAGGGTCTGCACGCAGTGGCGCATATCACTGGCGGCGGGTTGACTGAAAACTTGCCCCGGGTCTTGCCCGAAAGCTGCGGCGCCGAAATCGACCTCGGTGCCTGGGACATGCCGCCTGTCTTTGCCTGGTTGCAGGCGTCCGGCGCAATGGACGGGCAGGAGATGCTGAAGACATTCAATTGCGGTCTGGGGATGGCGTTGGTGGTGGCACCGGACGCGGCAGCGAGCGTCGCCGGGATGCTGCGTGATGCCGGTGAGACCGTGTTTCAGGTGGGCCACATCACCGAAGGATTGGGGGTGCATTATATCGGGGCGCTGCGGTGAGCGCTCGCGTCGCGGTTCTGATCTCTGGCAGCGGATCGAACATGGAAGCGTTGCTGAATGCCATGGAGGCGCCGGATTTTCCTGCCGTGCCCGTGGGGGTCTTGTCCAACAATCCTGCGGCCGTGGGCCTGACGAAGGCCCGGGAGCGGGATGTGCCGGTGGCTGCCGTCAACCACAAGTTCTATCCGGATCGCCACGACTTTGAACATGCGGTGGGGTCCGTACTTGACAGTTGGGCGCCGGATATTCTGTGTCTGGCCGGTTTCATGCGCGTCTTAACGGGTGAATTCGTGGAAGGCTGGAGCGGGCGGATGCTGAACATCCACCCGTCATTGCTGCCGAAATACCCGGGGCTCAACACGCACCAACGGGCGCTTGATGCCGGCGACAGCGTCGCCGGGTGCACGGTTCATGAGGTGATTGCCGATCTTGATGCCGGGCCGATCCTGGGACAGGCGCAGGTGCCGATCCTGCCGGATGACGATGCGGTTTCTCTGGCCCGGCGGATACTGCCCCTGGAACATCGGCTTTACCCGGAAACGCTGCGTCGCTTTGCGTCTGGACAGCGCGACCGTTTTGACTTGTCCGCATAACGGTCTTTTCTTTGGCAAAGGACTAACCTACACCGTCATGGTGGGGGAAAAACGAACAAAGCAAAGACCCAGATCACACGCCCGCTGAATGATAACCCTGAACACAACCGACGCGCTGGCCGCCTTTTGCAAACGTGCCGCACAAGGCCCATACGTTACCGTCGACACCGAATTCCTGCGTGAGCGTACGTATTACGCCAAGCTGTGCCTGGTGCAATTGGCGCTGCCCGGCACGGACACGGAAATTGACGCGGTGCTGGTCGATCCTCTCGCGGGGGATATGGATCTTACGCCGCTTTACGAGCTTTTTCGGAACGAGAAGGTGGTCAAGGTCTTCCACGCCGCACGCCAGGATCTGGAGATCTTCTACATCGAAGGCAACGTGCTGCCGCGACCGCTCTTCGACACTCAGGTCGCCGCAATGGTTTGCGGCTTCGGTGAACAAGTGGGCTATGAGACGCTGGTGCGCCGGATCACCCGCCAGCCGCTGGACAAGACATCGCGCTTTACCGATTGGTCGCGGCGACCGCTCAGCGATGCGCAAAAAACCTATGCGCTGGCAGATGTCACGCATTTGCGCCAGATCTACGAGACACTGGCGGCCGAGCTGAAAAAGACCAAACGCACCAAATGGGTCGAGGAAGAGCTTGCCGGACTACTGGCGCCCGAGACCTACGTCATTGATCCTGAAGTGGCCTGGCAGCGCGTAAAGACCCGCACGAATTCAGGCAAGTTCCTGGCGGTCGTGCGCGAGCTTGCCAAGTTTCGCGAACACCATGCCCAGTCCCACAACGTGCCGCGCAGCCGGGTCTTCAAGGATGATGCGCTGCTTGAGCTGGCATCGACGAAACCGGGTAGCGTCAAGGATCTTGGCAGATCGCGGCTATTGATGCGCGAGGCTCGCAAGGGCGAGATTGCGGATGGGATCCTAAAGGCAGTGCAAGCCGGTCTTGCCTGCCCGCCTGAGGAGCAGCCGGTTCCCGACAAAAGCCGCGATAGGTTGCAAATCAATGCCGCTTTGGCCGATCTTCTGCGGGTTCTCTTAAAGGCGAAATCCGAACAGGCCGGCGTGGCCCAGAAACTTGTGGCCACTGCGGCCGAGCTGGATCTTATCGCATCGGGCATCCGCGATGTCCCGGCCCTGGGCGGATGGCGCAAGGAAGTCTTTGGGAGTGACGCCATTCGGCTTTGTGAAGGCAAGGTGGCGCTTACGGCCAATGGCAGCAGCGTTGCATTGATCGACATTTAGGCGCGCAAGGACTTGCGCTGGGTATGGCGGCTAGGGCCGCACCGAGATCGCCTGAGACTGGGACCGCACCACAATCTGGCTGACGCCGGCCAGCTGCCTGTTTTCAACCAGCGTCGCAGCGGTTATCCGCACAGGCTGGGCGCCAGGTGGCACTGAGCCTTCCGGTGGGCGCGCCACGCGAAACTGATAGGTCAAGACGCCATCGCGGGGCAGGCCGCGGTTCTCGATCAGCAGGGCCGAGGCCCAGTAGCCGGGTGTGGGCGCCGTGCCGTAGGCGATCAGGATCAGACCGCCCCGGGTTGTTTCAAGTTGCAGCGTGTCCACTCGGGCGATCATCGGACGCCGGTCAAGGGTGATAGGGTCGGGCGTCGCTTCGGCCGATGGCAGCGGTTCATCCCGCCCCGAAAACCAATTGAACGGATTGAACCGGCTTTCGCAGCCAGCGAGCGCGAGAAGCAGAACCAAACAAAGAATGCGCCGCATAAACCCCCCGTTGCACGCCAAACACGCGCGCTGTCCGTCCCGTGCGCCCTTGCCAAGAAGTTTTGCGCGGGCGCTGGACCTTGTCTTTCAGACGACATACCTCTCGCCCGTTGCCGCCGCAAGGAGCCCCCATGGCCACACCCGCCTTCGAAGAGATTGTCGACACCTTCGAGTTTCTCGAGGACTGGGAGGATCGATACCGCCACGTGATCGATCTGGGCAAGGCCATGGCGCCGCTTGAAGGCGAGCTGCGCGTGGCATCGACCAAGGTAGATGGATGCGCCAGCCAGGTTTGGCTGCATCCGGAAATCGACGGGCAGGGATCAGGAGCGGTTTTCCACTTTCGCGGCGATTCCGATGCGATGATCGTGCGGGGGCTGATAGCCATTCTTGGCGCGCTTTATGACGGCTTGCCCCTGGACGATGTGACCCGGGTCGATTCCCGGGCGGAATTCGCCCGTCTCGGCCTTCATGACCACCTGTCGGCCCAGAGATCGAACGGCCTTAGGGCGATGGTCGAGCGTATCCGGACCCTTGCGTCGCGCGCCTTGGGAGGCTGATTTTCTTGACTGTTAAGCCATATCCTGATGGCCCGGGGCGGACATACCATTTAACGTGAAGTAGACCACAGTTTGGACAAAGTATTTGTGCTAGTGTCTGCGAAATCATTTGCACCTTTCTCATGAGGATTCCATGGACGAAGATGTCGTAACGATCTTTTGCTGCGGTACTGCGAGCAACCAGCAAAAAATCGGCACCTACGCGGTTCCTTTTCTCTTTGACGAGTGTATCGGAAGAAAGTTCATCCTGGACGGACCGGGTGGCGCGAAGATCCCCAAGACAGAAAACGTGCTGAAGGCCGTCGAAAAGGGCGGCGACGTCAAGGAGAAGTTATTTCGCAAGAAGCGAGGCGCCGGGCTTATCAGTGCGAAGTACAACCAAGCCTACGGCTTGGGTAGCCAGGACAACGTTATCGTTGGGATCATGTGGCTATGGGAACAATTCTACAAAAAGAAATTCAAGACCATCAATCTGGTCGGCTGGAGCCGCGGCGGCGTCACATGCATCATGCTTGCCCATGCGATCCAGGCTGCGGGTTTCACCCGGGAAGCCGGCAATCTGCGGGTCAACATCTTTACATTTGACCCGGTTCCCGGCGGCAAGAACGACTTTGCCGTAAAGGGCGACTTCGACTCGACCGGCAGAGTTGGAACACCGCACGAACTGGCGCCTTGCGTAACCGCTTATCGGTCCATCGTGCACGAGAACATCAAGAAAAGGATGGTGTTGGTGATCCCCAAGGACAAGAACTTTGTCTGTGTCGTGCCAAAGTACACGGGGTCCAATTCACTGCGCAAAGAGCAAGAGATCTTCCCAATGCCGGGCGGCCACGCCGACAGTTGTACGGTTACAGGTGGTCTCGACATGGCGCCCATGGGCCGGATCGGGCTGCATCTTGCGCAGCAGTTTCTCACGGGCCACGGAACGAAATTCGCGGCCAGCTACACCTACCCCGATAGTGCGGTTCGAGAGATCTACGCTGATGTCCGTCTGGCCTTCTCGGACAAGAACGGTAACAAGCTTGGCGCGTCAAAGTATCGTGAAAACGTGGTGGGAAATGCGTTCCGCAAGGACCGTTTCTACGTCAACAGCCACCATGCCGGATTGGTCGAGACGCAATTGCCCACGCTGGCTGCCTATCTGGCCGGAAATGCCGTAATGGACGATGGCAAGAAGAAAGCGCTGAAACAGACCGCTGCGAAGACCTACAACACGCTGGTTGAAATCGGACTTCTGTCAGCCTGACGAAGCACTTGCGCGCGTGAGCGCGCGCGCAAGATCGCCGTACCCTGTAAATCGCCTCTCATAGTGCAGGCCAAGTCGCGCCGCCGCCTCTTCTGCCTGTGCGCTCAGCGCCGGATCGTCGGTCTGGGCCTGATAGATCAGGGTCGTGTAGTTGCCGAAGAACATATCCCGCAACTCGGGATGACGGTCGAGCTTCATGCCGCGCCAGATCAAAGTATCGAATTGGCGCACAAGAAAATCCGTCAGGTAAAAGGCGGTGATTTCGTGTTCGGCGTTTCGGTCGAATATCTCAAGCCCGTCATAGAATGCATAGCAATGGGGGCCCTCGATCATCTCGACCCCAAGCGCCTCGCATCTTTGCTGCAGCAGTCCGCCGGTTCCGCAATCGGCATAAACAACAAAGATGCGATCGTATCTGTCACGGTGTTTCAGCACCGCTTCTTCGACCGCATCCGGTATCTGATCCGGCCGGTTGTGAAGTTTCGCCGGCAGGCAGGTCAGATCGACATGGCTCCACCCGTTCACGTTTTTGAGTGCCAGGATTTCACGCGCAAGGGCGCCGCAGGCCAAAAGCAGCAGACGACCGGGCCGCATATCGGCAGGGGCCGTCTGCATACCACGCTCGGTCAGGTCTGCATCATCAAAGCTCATGGCAGAAGGCTTGCGTCAGCCGGGCCAGGTGGTCAAGCGCTGCGGCGACGTCAGATGTTCGATGTGCGTCAGATAAAGAGGTCAGGACAGTCCCGGTCTTCGTGCGACCCGGTAAGGGATTTTGCGACGACAAACACGACCAGTGCAGCTGGGATCAGTGCCAGAAATCCGACGACCGGCACCTGAAACGCCGCCTGCGCCATGATCGACATCCAGAGTGCGATCCCGGCACTGGCAGCGACTGTTCCGAACATCATTGTCAATCGTTCGTTACCCATAACGGGCCCCATAGCTGCGATATTGAGGAACATACGGGCAAATGTGGCCATAGCATGGCGATTGGCGCCTACCGCGAGACAATTAAGCGGCAAACCGCCGATCTGTGGAAAATTAAGGGTTTCTGCGCCTGTCGGGGATCAGCCTGCGGCCATCTGGTTGTGCTTACGGGCGACAAACTCCTTAGCGGTTTCCACCGCAACGGCAGCATCACGGCAATAGGCATCGGCGCCGATCGCCTTGCCAAACTCTTCGTTCAGTGGCGCGCCGCCAACCAGCACGATGTAATCGTCGCGAATGCCCTGCTCGACCATCGTGTCGATCACGACCTTCATATAGGGCATAGTCGTCGTCAGCAGGGCAGACATGCCCAGGATGTCGGGTTCTTCCGTCTCAAGGGCTTCAAGATAGGACTCAACGGCATTGTTGATGCCAAGATCCACGACTTCGAAACCGGCACCTTCCATCATCATGCTGACGAGGTTCTTGCCGATATCGTGGATGTCGCCCTTGACCGTCCCGATGACCATCTTGCCCACACGCGGGGCGCCGGTTTCGGCCAAGAGCGGCTTCAGGATCGCCATGCCGCCTTTCATGGCGTTGGCAGCAAGAAGAACCTCGGGCACAAACAGGATGCCATCGCGAAAGTCGTTGCCGACAATCGTCATCCCGCCCACCAGCGCTTCGGTCAGCACCCGATAAGGCATCCATCCGCGGTCTAGAAGGATCGTGACGCCTTCTTCGATTTCTTCCTTCAGGCCGTCGTAGAGGTCGTCAAACATCTGCTGGACAAGTTCGTCGTCTGGCAGTTCCGCCAGAATGATGTCGTCTTCTTCCTCGGACATGGCTGACTTCCTTGTACCGGACCGCTTGATACTGACTGTTTGATGGGTCGAAAGCGAGAAAAATTGTTAGCCAATAGCGACATGGCCAGCGCTCAGACCGACGATGGCGGACGGTTTTTCAGCGGCCGATGCGAAAACGGACCACTTGTGACTGGTAAATGTTCACTAAATGTTCTATTTTTTAGATATGCCTGATCCCCTGAATACACGTTCGCGCGGGCGCGGCACCGAAACGAACCGAGTGGGGCGTTTTGAGACGTTCTCAAAGGTGGCCGAAAGCGATGGCTGGGACCTGGAGGAAGATCTTCCGCCTTTAAGAACCGAGGTTCAGATCGAACGTCCGCGCAAGATCATTACCCGCAATCAGTCGCCGGATATCTCATTCGATCGGTCGATCAACCCGTACCGCGGGTGCGAACATGGGTGCGTCTATTGCTTTGCGCGGCCAAGCCACGGGTATCTTGGGTTGTCTGCTGGTCTCGACTTTGAATCGCGGCTCTTCGCCAAGCCAGATGCGCCAGAGCGCCTGGCCGAAGAGCTGTCTCGGCCAAAGTACCGGGTGGCGCCGATTGCCATTGGTACCAACACCGACGCCTATCAGCCGATCGAAAAGGATATGGGCATCATGCGGGCCGTCCTTGAGGTCCTGCGCGATTTTCGCCATCCCGTGACGATCGCGACCAAGGGGGCGCTGATTGCGCGCGACATCGACATTCTGGCCGAGCTTGCCATGGACAGGCTGGTGCAGGTCGGCGTGTCGGTCACGACGCTTGATCCGGGTCTTGCGCGACGGCTGGAGCCGCGTGTTCCGGTCCCATCGCGCCGGCTGGATACAATCGGCGCTTTGGCAGAGGCGGGCATTCCGGTCCGCGTTATGGCCAGTCCAATGATCCCGGGTCTGAACGACCACGAACTTGAAGCGATCCTCGCCGCCGCCCAAAGTGCTGGCGCAACGGCGGCCAGCTGGATTCTATTGCGGTTGCCGTTTGAGGTGTCCGAGCTTTTTGTTGAATGGCTCGACACCCATGCGCCGGACAGGAAATCAAAGGTTCTTGCACGCGTGCGCGAAGCCCATGGCGGAAAGATCTATGATGCGCGCTGGGGTCACCGGATGCGGGGTGAAGGCAATTACGCGGCGATGATATCGCACCGGTTCAAGCTTGCTCTCAGGCGTCTTGGTCTCGCTGAAGAATTGCCCGAACTGCGGACGGATCTGTTTCGGGTGCCCGCGCGACCGGGCGATCAGCTGCGACTGTTCTAGGCCCGGCGGCGGCGGCGATTGCGCCTTGGCTCTGGCGCCGCACCGTCCGTTCCATCGCTGCCGGATGAAAACCCGCCAAGGGTCTGGGCAATCTCTTCCAGCGAAGGGCGAGGACCACGTTTGTGCACCTCAAGCGCGCGCCGCATCTTTTCAAGATGTTCGGGCGTCGTGCCGCAGCACCCGCCAATGATGCGCGCGCCGCAGTCATAGGCCAGTGTCGCGTAACGTGCCATGAGTTCCGGGGTCCCGTCGTAGTGGATATGCCCATCCACGTATTTTGGTATGCCCGCGTTGCCCTTGGCAATAATCGGCACTTCGGTTCCATGGGCCGAAAAGCCTAGAACCGTGCGCAAGAGATCCGATGCGCCCACGCCGCAATTGGCCCCAAAGGCCACAGGCTGCGGCGTCTCACCGCTGATCAGGTCGACCATATTGGCGCTGGTGACGCCCATCATGGTGCGACCGGCAGTGTCAAAACTCATCGTTGCGCACCAGTCGAGACCTGCGAGCGTCGCGCCCTCGGCTGCAGCCTTCAGCTCTTCCGGCGCACTTATGGTCTCGATCCATGCCACATCCGCGCCGCCTTCGCGCAGCCCCTCGGCCTGTTCATGGAACATTTCGACTGCCACATCGTAGGTCAGTGTGCCCATCGGTTCCATGATCTCGCCCGTAGGGCCCATGGATCCGGCCACGATAACCGGACGTCCCGCCCGGTCCGCCACTTCGCGCCCAAGTTCGGCCGAGATGCGCGACAAATCACGCGCCCTCGCCTCGGCGCCGTGCAATTTCAGGCGCGAGGCGTTGGCACCGAAACTGTTGGTCAGAAAAAGATCCGATCCGGCATCTGCGGCGCCGGCGTATAGCGCGCGGATGCGGTCGGGGTGTTCTTCATTCCAAAACTCTGGCGGGTCGCCCGACCCAAGGCCCATGTTGAAAAGATTGGTGCCCGTGGCGCCATCGGCCAGGAGCCAGTCACGGGCTTCAAGAAGACGGGAAAGGGCGTTTGCCATGTCACTACCTGCAGCGTCGGCGCACCGGCGGGCGCGCCAATCGTCTGCTGGCATGGCAGCTTCAGGTAATCAAATTCATAATCCTAATAAAGATTATGAGGTGGGTTTGGGTTGTGTTCAGGCCTCTGCGGCCAGCTGTGCCTTGGCCTCGCTGAGCATGGCGTCCATCTGGGCGCGGATTTCGTCTTCGGACGCATGACTGCCCAGATCGGCCATCAGCTTGCGTACCACGTCATCGTGACCGGCTTCTTCAAAGTCCGCGCGGATTACTTCTTTGGCGTAATCTTCGGCTTCGCCTTCGGACTTGCCCAGAAGACCGGCCGCCCAAAGGCCCACCAATTTGTTGCGCCGGGCAACGGCGCGAAAATTCATCTCTTCATCATGCGCGAATTTGGCTTCAAACGCGTTTTCGCGGTCGTCGAATGTACTCATCGCAGTGCCTTGCTCCCTGTCTCTGCCTTCACTCATATGGTTGGAATATGGCGTTTTCGCAATCCCTTGGGTCGCAGCGCCGCAGGCGTGTTGCAGGGTCTTCTTGCGACCGGCACTGGGTTGGCTTATAGCCAAGCCCTGCCCGGAAGGGCGTATCGCCCACCCCCGTACCGGAGCAACCGATGGCGCGCCGAAAGAAGATATACGAAGGCAAGGCCAAGATCCTTTATGAAGGCCCCGAACCGGGCACTTTTGTTCAGTATTTCAAGGATGATGCCACGGCTTTCAACGCCCAGAAGAAAGACGTCATTGATGGCAAGGGCGTGTTAAACAACCGCCTGAGCGAGTTTTTCATGAAGGGGCTGAACCACATCGGTGTGCCCACGCATTTCATCAAGCGGCTGAACATGCGCGAACAGTTGATCCGTCAGGTGGAGATGATTCCGCTCGAGGTGGTCGTGCGCAACCTGGCTGCTGGTTCCATGTCCAAAAGGCTGGGGATCGAAGAGGGCACCGCCCTGCCGCGTCCGGTGATCGAGTTTTATTTCAAGGATGACGCCCTGGACGACCCGCTTGTGGCCGAGGAACATATCCTGGCTTTCGGATGGGCCGGCCAGCAGGATCTTGACGACATGGTGGCGCTGGCGCTCCGCGTGAACGACTTTTTGTCCGGGGTGATGCTGGGGGTCGGTATCCGACTGGTGGATTTCAAGATTGAGGTCGGCCGTCTTTGGGACGGTGATTATCAGCGACTTGTTATTGCGGATGAAATCAGCCCGGACAGCTGCCGGCTATGGGACATCGAATCCGGTCAGAAGCTGGACAAGGATGTATTCCGCCGGGATCTTGGCGATCTGGCCGATGCCTACACCGAGGTTGCGCGGCGCCTTGGTGTGCTGCCATCGAACGTCACCCATACGACCAAACCGACGCTAATCAATTAAGCTTCGCGCGACCGCCGCACCTGAATGATGCTTGCCCTGAGGCACAGGGCGGATTAGCAAACGCAAAAGCGGTGGAGGCGCCGGTGAAGGTACAGGTTTTCGTCACGCTGAAGGACGGGGTGCTCGATCCCCAGGGTGAGGCGGTCAAGCACGCGCTCGGGACGCTGGGCTTCGAAGGTGTCAACGGGGTCCGGCAGGGCAAACTGATCGAGTTGGATCTGGACGACGGTACCGATCCCGATACGGTTGACGACATGTGCCAGAAATTGCTCGCGAATACGGTGATCGAGAGTTATCGGATCGAGGTCGCCTGATGCGCGCAGCGGTCCTGCGCGATTACAACCAAGATCTCTCGATCGAGGATGTTGCCGAGCCGGACTGCCCCCAGGATGGCGTGGTTTTAAAGGTCGAAGCCTGCGGCGTGTGCCGGTCGGACTGGCACGGCTGGCGGGGTGAACATCCGCGCGTCAAACCAGGCCAGATACAGGGTCATGAATATTGTGGCGAGGTGGTCGCGGCGGGCCCGAACGCGCGCTATGCGGTGGGCGACCGGTTGGTTGCACCCTTCATTCTGGCCTGTGGACGTTGCACGTCCTGCGCATCCGGCCGGTCGAACACCTGTCCCGACCAGCGTCTGCCGGGTTTTGTGGAACCCGGTGCCTTTGCCGAATTTGTCCCGGTGCCGCGCGACCACAATCTTGCGCCCCTGCCAGAAACAATGCCGGCGACTTTGGCGGCTGGCCTGGGATGCCGGGTCACGACGGCCTGGCATGCGTTGACCGGCCGGGCTGCGCTTGCTGCCGGTGAGTGGCTGGCGATCCACGGCACGGGCGGCGTTGGCCTGTCCGCGATGCTTCTTGGCAAAGCGCTGGGCGCGCGGGTGATCGTCGTCGATGTGGTGCCTGAAAAGCTCGAACACGCTCGCCAGCTTGGTGCCGACGTGGCACTTGATGCCCGGGACACGCCGGTGGCCGACGCAATCCGCGATGTGACCGGCGGCGGCGCCCATGTGTCGATTGAAGCGCTGGGTATCCCCGAGACCACGAATGGCAGCATTGCCTGCCTACGTCCGCTGGGACGCCATGTTCAGGTGGGCATGCCGGTCGGGGACACCGCCGAGATGAAGATCAACATGAACGCGGTCTATATGGGCAATCTGGCGTTGTTCGGCACACGCGGCATGCCCGCATGGCAGTATCCCACATTGTTGGAATTCATTGCGCAGGGCGCCGTCGATCTGAGCCCGCTGATCGCGCGCGAAATCGCCTTGTCCGATGCCAGTGGTGAACTGCGGGCCATGAATGGTCCCACGGCGCCCGGTGTTGCCGTCATCACAGATTTCAGGGGGTAATAGACCTATGAAAGCGGCTGTCATTGTCTTTCCCGGATCGAACTGCGACCGCGATCTGGCCGTTGCCTTTGAAAAGGCGACGGGGCGCCCGGCGCAGATGGTCTGGCACAAGGATGCCGATTTACCGCCCGGCATCGATATCGTCGGCATTCCGGGCGGGTTCTCATTCGGCGACTACCTGCGCTGCGGCGCAATCGCGGCCCGATCGCCGATATGCCGGGCGATCGCGGCTTTCGCGGGCAAGGGCGGCTATGTGCTTGGGGTCTGCAACGGATTTCAGGTCCTCACGGAAACCGGGCTGCTGCCGGGCGCGCTGATCCGGAACGCCGGACTACGCTTTGTCTGCCGGCCACAGAAGCTGCGGGTCGAGACGACGGCCTCGGCCTTTACCGCGCAGTTTACGAAGGGACAGGAAATCACGCTGCCCATCGCGCATCACGACGGAAATTACACCCTGGACGATCAGGAGTGCATCCGCGTTACCGATGAAGACCGGATTGCCTTCCGCTACATCGATAATCCCAACGGGTCCGACCTTGGCATCGCCGGGCTGTTGTCGTCCAATCGCAGGGTTCTTGGAATGATGCCGCACCCAGAGCGCGCCGTAGAGGCCGATCACGGCATCACCGACGGTTGCGGCGTCTTTTCAGGTCTTCTTGACGCAATGCAGGCGGCTTGAGCCGTCGTTTGCGCTGGCGTAGGCTCTTGCCATGGCAGAGCCCGCTGACGTGAAAACTGACGAGTCCGACGACCGATCAGGTCCCGTCGGTCTTAACTGGCGCATCCGGCTTGCCCTAATCACGATTTTCGCAGTGGCGGCGGCGGTCATCTGGACCACGAACCAGCTGCTGACGCAGCGCTTTACCGAGACAACAAAGAACCGGGCCGAGGTGCGACTGGCCCTCTATTCGGGCAATGTGACCTCAGAGCTGCAGGAAAGCGCGATTGTACCCCAGCTTTTGGCCCGAGACCCCGCGTTGATCGGCGCCCTGAATTCCGGCGACTACAGTCAGTCGAGCCAGCGACTGATTTCCTATCAGGAAGAGATCGGTGCCGCAGAACTCTTGCTGATGGACCGCGACGGGCGGGTTGTCGCGGCAACCGACCGGGCCCTGATCGGCACCGACAATCGCCAGCAGAACTATGTCGTCGCAGCGTTCCGGTCCAATGAGACGGTGTTTACCCAGGCGCGCCACGAAAGCGGTGCCGTGGAATTCTACTACGCCCGTAAGATCGAAACGGGCGGCGCCGTGGCCGGCGTTATTGCCGTGCGTGTCGATCTGCGCCAGTTCGAGGATCGCTGGCAGGGCACATCCGACGCCGTGATGATCGTCGACAGCGCTGGTGAGATCATCCTAGCCACCGAACCGCGTTGGCGGGGCCTCACCGAGGAAGAAGCGCTTGCGCTTCGCAGCCCGATTTCCGCCATCCGCCGCGCCATCGAGGTGACCATTGATTGGACCGCTTTGCCGGTCGAGTCACTTCTGACAGGCACTGCGGTTCTGCGGTCCGAGACTAGGATCGCCTTTCAGGGCTGGAGGATGGTGTCTTACACTACCTACGCGTCGGTGCGCGAGCGGGTGAACGGCGTTTTGGCGCTTGAGATCATGGCATTTGCCATAATCCTGGCCACAGCCTTTTACGTGCTGTCCCGCCGCGCACTGTCGCGGTCAATGTTCTTTCAGCGTGAGTCAGCGGATCTTCGCCGCTTGAACGAACGCCTGCAGCGGGAAGTCGCTGAACGCCAGAAGGTGGAAAAGACGCTGGAAGTGGCGGAACAGACCCTTGCGCAGTCATCGAAACTGGCGGCGCTTGGCGAGATGTCGGCCGGCGTCAGCCACGAGCTGAACCAGCCCCTTGCGGCCATGAAGACCTATCTGGCCGGTGCCAAGCTTTTGCTGCAGCGCAAGCGACCTGATGAGGCGCTGTCGTCCTTTCAGCGTATTGACGATCTGATTGAGCGGATGAGCGCGATCACACGGCAACTGAAAAGCTACGCAAGGAAGGGCGAAGATGCCTTTGATATCATTGACGTACGCGAAAGCGTGCGCGCTGCTGTGACGCTGATGGAACCACAGTTGCGGGACCATTCCGCCCGTATCCAAGTGGATCTTCCAGACCTGCCTGTGCCGATAAATGGCGATCGTTTGCGGCTGGAACAGGTCATTGTAAACTTGCTTCGAAACGCCCTGGATGCCAGCCGGAACAAGGCCTATCCGATGGTCAACGTGCTGCTTGCCAGCGGTGAGACGGCTGTTCTGACGGTGCGTGACAACGGCCCGGGGATCGCGGATCTTGATGCGCTTTTTGAGCCCTTTTACACCACCAAGGCGCCCGGCGAGGGCGTCGGGCTTGGACTTGCCATCTCGAGCGGGATCGTCAACGACTTGGGTGGACGGCTGACCGCGCGCAACGGACAAGGCGGCGGCGCGGTTTTCGAAGTTCAGCTTCCTTTGGCGCTCGGCGGTCAGGAGGCTGCCGAATAAGACGGAGGTCAAATGGTGAAAGTTGCGATCGTTGATGACGAGCAGGACATGCGCCAGTCCATCAGCCAATGGCTTGCTTTGTCGGGGTTTGAGACAGAGACCTTTGCCACCGCTGAAGATGCCCTGCGCACGCTCGGTCCCGAATACCCCGGTGTCGTTGTCAGCGACATTAAGATGCCCGGCATGGACGGGATGCAGTTTCTGAAGCGCCTCATGGGCGTCGACAGCGCGCTGCCGGTCATCATGATCACGGGTCACGGTGACGTGCCAATGGCTGTCGAGGCCATGCGTGTCGGCGCCTATGATTTTCTCGAAAAGCCGTTCAACCCCGACCGGATGACCGAGCTTGCCAAAAAGGCATCCCGGTCGCGCCGCCTGACCCTGGACAGCCGCGCCTTGCGTAAAGAGCTGTCCGACGGCACCACGATCATCAAGAAACTGATCGGTTCGTCGCCCGATATGGAGCGCCTGCGCGAGGATATTCTGGATCTTGGCCAGGCCGATGGGCATGTGTTGATTGAAGGGGAAACGGGCACCGGAAAGACACTTGTGGCCCACGCGCTCCATGCCGTGGGTGCCCGGGCAGGGCGGAAGTTCACTCTGCTCAGCTGTGCGATGCACGACGAACAGACGTTGCAACAGCTTCTGTTTGGCCCCGTCGAAGATGGCAGCGAGGTGCCTCTGATCGAGCAGGCCCGCGCGGGCACGCTGGTTCTGGAAGATATCGAGGCCATGCCCCAGACCCTGCAAGCCAGGCTGTTGTCGATGATGCACGAACGCGCAGGCCCCGAGGATGCGCGCATCATTGCCATCTGCAACCTGCAAGAGGCCGGCAAGACCTGTGAGGACGTGCTTCGGCCTGATCTCTATTTCCGTTTGGCTGCGCTTAAGCTTGTGCTGCCCCCACTGCGCCAAAGGGGCGAAGACATCCTGACGCTTTTTACTCGGATGTCAGAAGAATTCGCCGAGGAATACGGCTGCGATGCGCCAGAGGTGACCGCCCAGGAAGCGGCTCAGTTGCTGCAGGCGCCGTGGCCGGGCAATGTGCGGCAGTTGATCAACGTGGCCGAGCGGGCAGTGCTTCAGAACCGTCGCGGTACAGGCACGATCGCCTCGCTTTTGATGGCCGACAATGAAGACACGCAGCCGGTCATGACGACAGAGGGCAAGCCCCTGAAAGAATATGTCGAAGCCTTTGAACGCATGCTGATCGACAACACGATGCGGCGACATCGGGGATCCATCGTCAACGTGATGAAAGAGCTGTCACTGCCGCGGCGCACACTGAACGAAAAGATGGCCAAATACGGATTGGTCCGGTCAGATTACCTCTGATAACAAGGTTCAGCGGGTCTCGAAATGTGTACTCAAAAGCGTGCGCAGCAGCACGGGCAGTGCGCGGTACCAAAAAAAGCGATTGTAATTCCATAGAGCTAGGCACTACATTCCACGAAGACGCCCGATGTTTAGGGCGTCTTGATGGTTTCGCCTCATCGAAAGCCCCGCGGGTGATCTGCCCGGACCGGATTATTCGATCAGGCAACGTGCCGAAAGGCCAAAGCAAAAGCCCGGGTGACCCAGCGGTACCGGGTAGGAATGGGTGTCGTTCAGATTCGGGCGATGCCGGAGACGAAAACGCGATGAACAGTGCTGCCACAGCGAGCACCCAGCCGTCTGTCACGAACAGGACCGGGCTTGTGCACGTGGGCGCCATCGCCTCTACCGAAAATCCCATACGTACTGCCGGTCCACCGGGCCGGGGCAGCGATTTGGGATCTAAAGAGCTCACATGGCAAAGAAAATGCTTATCGACGCCACCCACGCCGAGGAAACGCGCGTGGTTGTGGTGGACGGCGCGAAAGTCGAGGAATTTGACTTTGAATCTGAGAACAAGCGCCAACTTGCAGGAAATATCTATCTAGCCAAGGTTACGCGGGTCGAGCCGTCGCTGCAGGCGGCCTTCGTCGATTACGGCGGCAACCGGCACGGTTTCCTTGCGTTCTCGGAGATCCATCCGGACTACTACCAGATACCGGTCGCTGACCGAGAAGCGCTTCTGGCGGAAGAACGGGCCTATGCCGAGGCACAGGCCGCAGAAGACGACGAAGACAAGCCCAAGCGCCGGTCGCGGCGCAAGCCCAAGGCGGCGTCGGCAAAATCGAAGGATGCCGTTGTCAAGGGACCGGCGGAAGACGGGCCCATTGGCAGCATGGATGTGGTCGATCTGGGGCCCGAGGCCGAAGGGGGCATGGATCCGGTCGATCTGGTCGAGGCAGAAGACCCAGGTACCGAAGGCGCGCCAACGGACGACGTAGCAAAGCCCTCGCCCGAACAGTCAGAGCCGTCTGCAGACGCCGATGCCGCGCGTGTTGAGGATGCTGTGGACGAAGGCACTGAGGCCGAGGCGTCCGAGGAAGAGGCGGACGCCGAAGATGGCGGCGACGACGCGGCGGATGCGGTCTCGGCAGAGGCCGAGGACGACGACGAGGAAAAACCCTATGTCGCGGCCGACGACGCCGCCGAACGCGACGAAGACATCGAATCGGTCGCGGAAGAAGATGTCAGCGAAGAAATCCGCCAGCCCCGGAAGCCACGACCGCGCCGCTACAAGATCCAGGAAGTGGTCAAGGTTCGCCAGATCATGTTGGTGCAGGTCGTCAAGGAAGAACGGGGGAACAAAGGCGCGGCACTGACGACCTACCTAAGCCTTGCCGGACGCTACTGTGTGTTGATGCCGAATACAGCCCGGGGCGGCGGTATCAGCCGCAAAATCACCAATGCGGCGGACCGCAAGAAGCTGAAGGAAATTGCCGGCTCTATCCAAGTGCCCGATGGCGCGGGTCTGATTGTGCGAACCGCCGGAGCCAAACGCACCAAGACCGAGATTAAGCGCGATTACGAATACTTGCAGCGTCTTTGGGAACAGATACGGGAACTGACACTCAAATCGATCGCACCGGCGAAGATTTACGAAGAAGGTGATCTGACCAAGCGTTCAATCCGCGACCTTTACAACCGCGAGATTGACGAGGTTCTGGTCGAGGGCGAAGCGGGCTACCGGGTGGCCAAGGACTTCATGAAAATGATCATGCCGTCCCATGCCAAGAACGTGAAACACTATCAGGATCCGCTGCCGCTTTATGCGCGCTATCAGGTCGAGACCTATCTTAGCAGCATGTTTAACCCCACGGTTCAGCTGAAATCGGGGGGCTACATCGTGATCGGTGTGACCGAAGCGCTGGTGGCTGTCGATGTGAACTCTGGCAAGGCGACCAAGGAAGGATCGATCGAAGAGACGGCGGTCAAGACCAACCTTGAAGCTGCCGAAGAGGTGGCGCGCCAGCTTAGGCTGCGCGATCTGGCCGGGCTGATCGTGATTGACTTCATCGACATGGAAGAGCGGCGCAACAACGCTGCTGTGGAAAAACGCCTGAAGGAAAGGCTCAAGACGGACCGTGCGCGCATTCAGGTCGGCCGGATATCTGGATTTGGCTTGCTGGAGATGTCGCGCCAGCGCTTGCGGCCAGGCATGCTTGAGGCAAGCACGCAACCCTGTCCTTCGTGCCATGGCACGGGTCTGATCCGTTCCGACGACAGTCAGGGTCTTTCCATCCTGCGCCAGCTGGAAGAAGAGGGTGTGCGCCGCCGCTACCGCGAGGTGCTGCTGAAAGCCCCAATCAATGTCGTCAACTTCTTGATGAACCAAAAGCGCGAACACATCGCTCAGATCGAGGCGCGCTACGGCCTTTCGGTGCGTATCGAGGCCGACAGTCATCTCGTCAGCCCGGATTACACGCTTGAACGGTTCAAGACCCAGACGCGTATGATTGATGCCGTGGCGCCGGTTGTGTCAGTCGACGCCGCTATTATGAGCGAATTGGACGAAGCGCTGGAAGAGGAGGCGGCTGAAGAGGTGGCCGTTTTGACCGAAGACGGTGACGCCAAGCCCAAGAAGAAACGCCGCCGCCGCAGGCGCCGGAAGAGCGGCGCAGACGGCGATATCGCGACAACAGCGGATGAAGGCGAAGAGAAGCCTGCCGCAGAGGACGTTCAGATGGGCGGTGAAGACGGGCCGACCGAGCCAGCCCAAGACACATCCCTGACCGAGGATACTAAACCGGCGAAATCGCGCCGCCGCGGGTCCCGGGGATCGCGGGGCCGGTCAAAGTCAACAAAAACCGATACGGATGCGGCCGCAGTCGAGGCAGGGCTTGAAGATCAAGCGCCGGTCGAGCAGCCCGAATACGCCGCCGCAGCACCTGACCCGAAAGCAGCGCCGGAGCCAGAAGCAGCACCTGACCCAGAAGCGGCCCCTGTGCCCAAGGTCGAAGAGACGGTCGCCACGGCCGAGCCGGCAGAAGTGGCCCAACCGGTTGCCGAGGTGGCCCAACCCGTTGAGCCATCTGCGCCGGCCGAACCACCCGTCGAAACGCCCCCGGAAGAACCTGTAATGGCAACCGCTTCTACCGAAGATGCGGGACCGCCAAAGCCCAAGCGTCGCGGTTGGTGGAACCTGGGAAGCTAGGCCAGGGCCGGCACATTCGCTTGAATAGGCGCCGGGCATTCGGTCCGGCGCCTATTTCTTTCGGATGACGTAGGTCTGGATGCCGTCTTTTTGCGATTGGTCATCCAGCGTATGGCCGCTCTCTTGGCAGAAGTGCGGAAAATCGACGATTGCCGCCGGATCGTCCGCCAGAACACGCAAGCGCTGGCCGGATGTCAACGATGCCAGCCGTTTACGTGCCTTAAGCACGGGCAGGGGGCAGAGCAAACCGCGGGCATCCAGCGTGGCATCGATAGTCATGGCGTGCCGGACCTATTTCCTGTGTTACAGAATGTCCACGGATATGTGACGGCACGTGCGCATTTGAGGCCGTGACCGGCCCGGTTGCATGCGCTAACAGGTGGATCAATGATGGGTATCGATATATTCGACGCCGCGCTCTTACCGGCGATGGCAATTGCGCTTGCGGCCGGCGTCCTGTCGTTCCTGTCCCCTTGCGTCTTGCCCATCGTGCCGCCTTACCTCGCTTACATGGGCGGGATCTCGGTTAGCGATATGTCGGGCAGTGCCTCAGCCCGCCGCCGTACCATGCTTCCAGCGATTTTCTTCGTTCTGGGCCTCAGCGTGGTGTTTTTGTTTCTCGGCTTTACGGCATCGGCGTTCGGTCGGTTCTTTTTAACCAACCAAGAATGGTTTGTGACCGGGGCGGGGGTCGTCGTGATGGCCTTTGGCGCGCATTTTCTGGGGGTCTACAGGTTCGGGTTCCTGGACCGCGAGATGCGCATGGACGCCGGTGATCGCGGCGGTTCGGCTCTTGGGGCGTTCATTCTGGGGCTGGCGTTCGCCTTTGGCTGGACACCCTGCATCGGGCCTATCCTGGGCGCCATTCTGTCGCTCGCAGCCTCCGAGGCCTCAATATCGCGCGGCACCACGCTGCTGGCGGCCTATGCTGTGGGCCTTGGCCTCCCGTTTCTTTTGGTCGCTGCTTACTTCCCCCGCCTCAGCGGTGCCATCGCCTGGATGCGCCGGCACATGGAACGGATCGAGCGTATCATGGGGCTCCTTTTGTGGACCGTTGGACTGTTCATGCTTACCGGGCAGTTCACCGCCTTCTCTTTCTGGCTCTTAGAGAAGTTTCCGGCCATGCAGGCGCTTGGTTAAATCAACGACAACATTTTCGATTAAGTTCAGGGCCGGGCTGGATTAGTGTCGCGCCATGAACAGGCAAGACCCTGCCGTGGTACGGACCCGGCGGGTATTCTACATACCCGGCTATGACCCCTTTCCGCCGCGGCGGTATCGGGAACTTTATCGTTCGGAAGGCCAAGAGCAGGCGGCCATAGCCGGCTACAGTCTGAAGCAGACTTTGGCCGATGGCGCTATGAATGCATGGCGGGTCGATGCGACGTTCGGACAGGATCGCATTCAAACCCGGATTGATGTGCTGGTCTGGTCTGACCTGGTTCGCGATAGCATGGGCGCCAGCGTGGCGGCCACTTACGGGCAACTGGTCCGTACCGCATGGATCTATGCCTCGACCGGCGCGATGTGGCGCCTCGCCCGGCTCAGGAAGGGGCCGCTTCTGGCCATGTTCTACCCGGTCTGCGGTCTGTTGGTGCAACTGGCTGTCGCGGGCTTGCTTGCAGGTGCGGTGATCCTGCTTTTGCCCGGGCCCATGGTCTTGCGGCTGATCGTCGGGTTGGCGTTTGGGGCGGCATTGCTTGAGATTTGTCGCCGCAGAGACCGTCGTTTCTTTGTCTACTACCTGATGCATGATTTTGCCCATTCGGCCCATGCAAAGGGCGCTTATCCGGCTGATCTCGACGCCCGGATTGATCGGTTCGTCAAAGAGGTCGCCGATGCCCTGGCCGAAAGACCGGACGAGGTTCTGGTGGTGGGGCATTCTTCCGGCGCCCATATCGCGGTCAGCCTGCTGGGTCGACTGCTGCGGCGCGACGCGCTTGCCGAGGCTGGGCCTGCGATTGGCCTGCTCAGTCTTGGGCATGTTGTTCCAATGATCAGTTTTCTGCCGAATGCCAATGCATTGCGTGACGATCTTCATATTCTGGCGCGCAGCCCGCGCGTCGACTGGGTGGACGTTTCGGCGCCTGCCGATGGCTGTGCCTTCGCCCTTTGCGATCCGGTGGCCATCAGCGGGCAGGGCGGGTCGGGCCAGATTCAGCCGCTGATCCTATCGGCGGCCTTTTCCAGATCGCTGTCGGCAGAGCGTCTCAAGTCCATGCGGTGGCGTTTCTTTCGGCGCCATTTTCAGTATATCTGCGCTTTCGACCGACCAAAGAACTATGACTTTTTTGCTGTTACTGCGGGCCCATTGACCCTGGGTCGGCGCTACGGTGGGCGCCGGTCCTCACCTAGCCGGATCGTTGCGCCAGTATCCGCCTTCGTGGATCGGGGCGCATGAATATGCCCCCTAAACCAGAGGCGCGACCCCGGCATGTGTCACTGGCGCGCTATGTGCGCCTTTTTCGGCGTGACATTCTGTCGGCCCAACCCGCACACCTTTACCGCGCCAAGATGGCGGAGTTCAGAACGCCCTTCTTCCGGTCTTTCCTTCTCAATCAGCCTGCCCTAGTGCGGCAGATTCTGATCGACCGGCCCGAGCTTTTTCCGAAATCGGCGCGGATCTCGGAAGGCTTGCGGCCGCTCCTCGGCCGATCGGTCTTTCTGACCAATGGGGATGAATGGGCGCGGCAGCGCCGCATCATCAATCCGGCCTTTGAAGGGGGCCGTGTTCGCGAACAGTTTCCGGCGATGCAGGCGGCGGCGGACGGCGTGGTTGCGCGGCTGACCGAAAGCTCCCCCGCGCCCGTTGAGGTAGAGGCGCTGATGGCGCATGGCGCAGCCGATGTGATCTTTCGGACGCTGTTTTCGCTACCCATTGAGGATACGCTGGCCGCCCGCGTCTTTTCCGCTTTCCAGACCTATCAGCGCCGCCAGCCGATCCTGAACCTAGGGGCCTTCATTCCTCTGCCGCGGTGGGTGCCGCGCCTGATCGGTCCGGGCGCGCGACGGGCGGCGGCCGATATCCGTGGTGCCATTGGCGATCTGGTCACGCGACGTCTGGCAGAGATCGACGCTGGTACCGCGCCGGATGATCTGGCCACAAAGATCATGACCATGACGGACCCGGAAACCGGCGGGTCCTTCGACCGGGATGAGATGATTGATCAGGTCGCGATCTTCTTCCTGGCGGGCCATGAGACCAGTGCCGCCGCCCTGGCGTGGGCGCTTTTTCTTCTGGCCAGCCACCCCGAGGTGCAGGAAGAGGCTGCAGCGGAAGCCGATAGGTTCGCCGCCGACCCGAGCTTCGCTGCATTGGCGAAACTGCAGACGATCCGGGGGGTCTGGCGTGAGGCGTTGCGGCTTTACCCGCCGGTTCCGATGATGGTTCGGACTTCTGTCCAGAAAGAGCGTTTTCGCAACCGGGACATTCCGGCAGGCGCCCAGATCGTAGTCTCACCCTGGCATCTGCACCGCCACCCTGATCTTTGGGACCGGCCCGATGAGTTTGATCCGGCCCGTCAGTACCCCCCGGGACAGTTCATTCCGTTCAGCGCCGGACCGCGTGTTTGCCCTGGGGCGGGCTTTGCCATGGCCGAAGGGCCGCTTTTCCTATGTCGCATCCTAGCGGCCTTTCGTCTTCGGGATGTGCCGCGCCAGCGACCGATGCCCATCGCCTATCTGACGGTGCGTTCTCGGGATGGGATATGGCTGCGGATAACGCCTCGGTGCCAACCAGAGCGAGAGGTCTAGAGCCTCTCGGTGCCCTCCAGGCGCGCCTTCAGATCCATGACCACGAACTTTCGGATTGCCGAGGCAAGGCCAAGTTCTAGACCGCGAGCGGCGTCGATGTCCGACGCCAACTGGTTGACCGGCAGCCCACGCTTTGCCGCGATTGCCCTGAACTCATCCCAGAACACATCCTCCAACGTCACGCTGGTCCGGTGACCTTTCAGGGTCAGCGACCGTTTGATGGGCCGTTCGGTCATTTGAGCCGCTTGCCGTCCAGACCGTGGTTGAACCGCTCTTTCTCAATGCGCTCAGCGGCCTTTTCGTGTCGTGTGCGGCCAAATCTGACTGCGTTGACATCCGCTTCGGCCCGTTCTGCGGCCCTTTTTTTGGTCTTTCGAACACGGTTCAGATTGATCGGTTTGACTGACATTGCGGATCTTTTCCTCGTTGGCGCGAGGTCTATCCCGGAATGGGTCGTCTACGCCAGCATGAACAAACCTGAATCCGCCGGCGACGTCATTGGAATGACGGGCGTGTGGCTTTGCAAGGTGGATGAACCCTAAACGAGCGCCTCGACAAAGAATGTCTGATCGTGACTAGTGACCTCTCGGGTCTACGGCGATATTGCCGGAGCGTAAAATTATCGTGTTCCCTGTGCCTGGGCTTGGAGTTGGTCGATTGTCGCGCAATCGAAAGGAGATAAGTCGGATGCTGACAACGAGGCTAGAGGCGCTCGTAGCCCTTGCGCTGGTTGCCTATGCGATCGCGATGTTTTTGCAGCCGCTTCAATTCCTAACTCGGTTTTCGGTGATGCCGTTTCCGCCAGAGCAAGGAAGGTTTGCGCTTTTCGGGCTTGCGGCCGGTTTTGTTGGCCTTGCGCTCGCGCTGGTCGTTCGTCCGCGGCAGAATGCAATGTGGTGGGCGCTTTTTGCCGCCATTTCGATCACTGCGTTCGTCCTGCAGACCTTCCAACTGTCCGATTGGTGGATCGATGACGCTGGAATTACCTTCGCGTACTCTCGGTCCTTGTCGGATGGTGATGGCTTGACATTCCAGCCTTGGCATCCGGCCGAAGAGGGGTATTCCAGTACCCTCTGGATGCTAGCTTTGGCTTCTGCGGCAAGTCTAGGGTTCGATATTCCGCTGGCCGCCAAAACCCTGGGCATTGCCTGTGGTAGCCTGTCGATCATCGCAGCGGTTCTTGCGATCAAATACAGAACGAATGACCTGCTTTCGGCAGCTGTTGCTCTGGCAGTGGTTACAACAACGCCGTTCATTGTTTGGTCGGCGTCGGGCCAAGAGCATGCGCTTCAGGCATTGCTTTTGTTGTTGGCAGCATTGTGCCTTGGGCATCCCGTGTTTCATCGTCTCGGCATTTTTTGGCTGACCACCCTCGTGCTCGTCAGGCCCGAGGCGCCACTTATCGTCGCAGCTTGCTTTGTTGCTTCCTTGGTGATCAGTCACAGGCAGGGACGCGGGATGGATTTGCTCCGGAACCTGCCGATTGCCGTCATTCCGTTCATTGCCTTCCTAGGATTAATGATCTTTCGCGTTGTCTACTTCGGTGACCCGCTGCCCAACCCCTTCTATGCGAAAGCATCCGGTTCCGGATCACTCGGCCTTTTGAACCCGTTCGGTGGAGGCTGGAGCTATGTGTTCGCCTTCTTGTCCAGCAGCCTGGTTGCAATTGTCGTTCCGTTTCTTTTGCAACCCAAGGACAAAGGAAAACAGCAACCAACCTCTTACCTTGTAGCAGTGTTGGTCGGGCATTTGCTCTTCGTCGTCTGGGCAAATGGCGATTGGATGGGACAATATCGCTTTATCATGCCGGTTCTGCCAATACTCGCGATTTTGGTCGCGTCTGGCTTTGCCGCAAGAGTGCCTTCCGTGGGCGCATCATTGGTTGCCTTGATCACATTTCTCATCCTGTCGGTGAACACCGTTTTCGCTCTGAACGAATTCAAGGCAAACCCAACAACACCACTTTCTGTTGTCGCCACGATTGGTCGGGAGTTTAGAGACGTCGGAAACAGGCTGGGCGTCGAAGATCCGCTGCTGGCGCATCATGATGCCGGCGCAATAGCTTACGAGCGGAGCGTTCGGCTCGTTGATTTAGGGGGTCTCGTAGATCGCGAAATTGCCAAGAACATGAAGGATGCAGGGTTTCTTGAGGATTATGTACTCAATCAGCGGGAACCGGACTTTATCTTTGGTGCACACAACTTTGCAGCGCGTTCCGGCTTTCTTGAGACAGGAACGTTTGAACAATTGTATGTTCCCATTGAGTTCCGCGGAAAGCCCTACATGGTGTCCACATACTCTCACATCCGGCGGGACCGCGTTGCCGAAGTTCCGGGTCTTGAGATACGTCGGGATGCGTCCGGTGCGGTCATTAGGGTCGTCGTTGAAGACTAGGGGCTTTGGCAGGATGCGACTTACCATGCCGACTGAAGTCAATTGATATTACCATAGGCACTGGCATCGCTTCCCTTGCCAGTCGCAGTACTGTTTCTTGTTTCTATGGACCGCAGAGGCGCGGCCCATTCCTTTTTCGTTCGTGCAAGTTTCATGTGTCCGTCCTGAGTTTGCCAAACCCTCGGGCCAGTACGGAAACATGCCGGTTTGTGCCCCAAGCGTCCGCAATTCAGTTAGAGCAAGCCCCCGACGAATTTGACACAGGATCATAAGGGAAAAGTGAGCGCCAAAGGGTTGGACAAATGCGCCGCGGTATCCACATCGTATGAGTATGGTTACGCGCCGAGACTTTGTTCTAGGATCAGGGCTTTCGCTTGCCGCCGCACCTTGGGTGCATGCGCAAAGCGATCCGTTGACGGATGCTGTCGGCAACCTGCCGCAGCTTCACTCGCTGCAGATACGGCGTGGTGCCGACACCGTTTTTGCCGAAGCGCCGCGCGGTCCAGGTCTCAACAGACCGGCGAATATCAAATCTTGTTCGAAGAGTATCGTAGCCTTGCTGCTCGGAGCCGCGATTGAGAAGGGCGAGATACCGTCGGTAACCGCAACTATCGGCGATGTGGCACCGGCCATTCTGCCGAGAGAGGCGGCAGCTGGCGCCCGGGACATCACCATGGAAGATCTGGTGACGTTACGCGCGGGCCTGGAACGGACATCGGGTGCCAACTATGGCACTTGGGTCAGCTCGAGAAACTGGGTGGCCGATGCCCTGTCGCGGCCCATGGTGGCAGAGCCCGGTACACGCATGCTGTATTCGACGGGTTCAACACATATCCTGGGCGCGGTCCTTGCCAAGGCCACCGGACAGAGCCTGCTGTCCCAAGCCCGTGAGAGGATCGGCGATCCCTTGGGCATCGAAATCCCCGCATGGACCCGCGATCCCCAGGGCTACTACCTTGGCGGCAATGAAATGGCGCTGAGACCCAGTGCGATGCTTGAGATCGCAACGATGCTGCGCGACCGTGGCAGGTTTGACGGCGCCCAGGTCATCCCGGAAAGCTGGATTGACGCATCAACACGCCCCTACGCACGCTCTCCCTGGTCGGGACTTGGCTATGGCTACGGCTGGTTCCTGTCTTCGTCGGGTTACGTATTGGCGCGGGGCTATGGTGGCCAGGTGATTGCCGCCCATTTCGAGCGTGATCTTGCCGTGGCCATAACGTCCGATCCGACCCGCCCCGCAAGATCGGGGGGATACTTCGGCGATCTCATGCGTCTGCTGGATGGTCCGATCCTTGCCACCGCATAAGACCAGGACCAGGGACGATGCCAGCCAGGGCATATACGAGGGCGGTTACGCGGGCCCGCGACATGCCCCGAACGCGCTGCGCGGCTTGCGCCGTTCATTTGACATCTACTACCGCGATCACGACCGTACGGCGCGGATGGATCGCTTGAATGCGGCGCTGGTGGCGCCGGGGTCCGTTGTTTTCGATATCGGCGCCCATGTCGGCGACCGGACCGGAAGCTTTCTGAGACTTGGCGCGACGGTTGTGGCCCTGGAACCTCAGCCGCTGGTGTTTCGGGCGCTGCGACGGATTTACGGGCGATGCCCGCGCGCGACGCTGCTGCCCATGGCAGCGGGCGCCCGGAAAGGGGAGCTCGACTTCTTTCTGAACCCCGGAAATCCGACGGTCGCGACCGCCGCAAGGGAATTTATTTCCGCGGCAAGCGGGGCGGCCGGTTGGGAGGGTCAGACCTGGGATGGCCTCACACAGGTTCGCGTCACGACCCTGGATACGCTAATCGAACAACACGGGGTGCCGGATTTTGTGAAGATCGACGTAGAAGGTTACGAAGCGGAAGTCTTGAAAGGGGTTTCGATCGCCCTTCCGCTTTTGTCGTTTGAAGTGACGACGATCCAGCGGGCGGCAGGAGACGAATGCATCGACCGGCTGTCAATGCTTGGCGCTTATCGCTTCAACATGAGCGTTGGCGAAGACCATGTCATGCAGTTCAGGAACTGGGTCGGAGTAGGTGAGATGCGCCAAAGGATCATCGATCTTCCGCATGACACAAACGCATTTGACGTCTACGCCCGGCGGGTGTGACCCGGATCGTCGGCACCGGGTAGTGACCTGCGCGGTTGCGGGCCCGACCGATGTCATCCGGCCGGCCTGAGATCCATTTGAGCGGCGTCAACCGGCCCGTAAAGGCAAGCGGATCAGTCCATCTTTATGGCTTCGGTTTCGATGTTGATGGTCACTTCGTCGCCCACAAGCCCGTTCCCGACACCATAGCTCATCCCGAAGGCGCTGCGCTGGATGGACGCGGTCATCGACAGTCCAAGTACCTCTTTGCGGTGTGCGAAAGGATACTGGGCAGCTTTGTTGAGCGTCACCTCCAATGTCACCGGTTGGGTTTGCCCAAGGATCGTCAATTCGCCGGTGACAGTGCCCGTTCTGTCGCTTGTCGGCGTGCCGCTGTTCGCCACGAATGTGATTTCCGGATGCTGCGAAACGTTTAGGAAATCGCGGTTCTTTACATGGCCGTCCCGGGCGTTGTTGAAGGTCAGAACTGAGGCGGCGTCAATTGTGACGACGACTTGGCCCAATTCCTGTGCACTGGCATCATAACTGAATTGTCCGCTCACATCCGTAAAGACCCCGAGGGTCTTTGCATAACCGATATGATCGATGGTGAAGTAGACGGTGGTATGCTCGGGATCGAGCTCATAACTTCCCATTTCGGCATGCACGCCCGTTGCGGTGGAACAAAGCAACGCGGAAACAATAAGGTGGCGCAAAATATCTCCTCTCAAAATCAGTGGCGGTTGGGTCCAAACGGTCCCACTACTAGACCGTTACACCCTATGCCTTACTTCCTGCTCAATGAAGATAGGGCGGGTGCGCGCGGGCTTTCAATAAAATGACCACTCTCACGACATTGCGATGTGCGACGTGGAATGTTCACCGGGCGCGCGGCACCGATGGGCGTGTGGACCCCGGGCGCATTATGGACGCCATAGAAACCGCGCTTGCACCCCTGTCGCTCGATGTTCTGGCCCTGCAAGAGGCTGACGAAGAGACCCGCCCCCATCGGCGCATTCTGGATGTTGGGCGGATTTCGGCAGTGACAGGGCTCCGCTACGCGCAAGACGACGATCAGCTTCGCTGGGGAGATGAGAGCGATGGCTTTCTCGGCACGATTCTGTTCCTCAGTCCTGCCTTAAGCCTAACCCATGCGGAAGTGATCGACCTTCCGGGGCATTGCCACCGCGGTGCGGTTTCGGTCGAGGTCGGTTCAGGCCAAACGACTGTACGGATCATGTCGATGCATCTTTCCCTTTCGCAAGCCCTACGGGTTATCCAGATGCGGACAATCGGTCAGTACATGTGCCGTCGGCCACCCATGCAGACTGTGCTGTTGGGTGACTTCAACGAATGGCGGCCCTGGGGTGGTTGGATGTTCCGCGAACGCGTTATTGGCACCCAATTTCGCGGACCATCCTTGGCCACGTTTCCCAGCAGGCGGCCATTATTGCCGCTTGACCGAATTCTCTCGGACGGCGGCAGCCAGATATCTTTAGCAAAGGTTGTCACCGGTGGGCGGATCGCTGCCGCATCCGACCACTTGCCTCTCTTTGGTGAGGTCACAATCGCGGGAGCCGATAAGATATCGCCAGCAACACTGGCCTCGGTGGTTTGACATCCCCGACCAAAGGCTAAGTATCACGAATTGCGCGCGGATTTTGCAATGCTTCGAAGTGAAACACGAGTTCTGACACGCCCGGCGGACTGGTCTTCGCCGGCCGCTCAGGCGTTGCGCATCTCTGCCGGTCTACTGGTCATTCTGTCGCTTGCCGGTTTTGCCGCGCTGAGCCTGCCCTGGCTGCCCGCAGCGGTCTTTGCTGTTGTGGTGCTGATCGTCTGCCAATGCACGGTGCAGCACTATCGCCACGGCGACTTCGGCCTGTGCAACTCTGTAACGCTGCTTCGCGCCGCGATCATAGCCTTTCTGTTGGGCGCGCTGTTCGATCCGGCATTTTCCGTCTGGTTATTCTTTGCCTTGTCGTCTGTCGCCTTCGCGCTCGACGGCTTCGACGGGTGGCTTGCGCGGAGATCGGGGCTTGTATCAAGCTTCGGCGCGCGCTTTGACATGGAAACCGATGCTGCCCTGGCGGCCGTCCTGGCGCTGTGGATCCTGATGGGCGGCACAACCGGACCCGACATCCTCGTGCTGGGTTTTGCGCGATACGTCTTCGTTGTCGCGGCTTTGGCGCTCCCTGCTTTGCAAAGAGAGCTTCCGCAGGCTTTCCGGCGAAAGGCGATCTGTGTGTTCCAGATCGGGACGCTGATGGCGCTTGTCCTGCCCGTCACGCCCCCGTGGATCGCGCCGCCACTTTCAGCATTGGCGGCGGTCCTTGTGCTGATGTCGTTTGCCGTCGACACCGTCTGGCTTGTGCGGCGCAGCAAATGAAGCGCGCTGTTTTCCTGGCGCTCGGGGCAGGGGTGATCTTCGCCGCCCTTGTTCTGCCAAACCATCCAGGCACCATGAAGTGGAGTGCGCTGAACCGCTGGCCGCTGGAACTTCCCGTGCTGATCCTGACCATGGTCGTGCTTGGGCGACGGCTGGCGGTCATCCATGTGCTCACTCTGGTGCTTGTCGCAGCGATTTTCATCAAACTGGCCGACTACGTGATGTTCAGCGCCTATAACCGGCCATTCAATCCGATCCTCGATCTGTTTCTGATCGAAGCGGGATTTTCGCTTTTGCGGGACAGCATCGGCGGTGCCGTGGCCGTCTTGACCGTCATCGCCGCCTTGCTGCTACTCACGTTGTTCTATCTCGCCTTGTTCCAAAGCCTGCGCGTCTGGTCGGGTCTGAATGCACCGGGACTTGTCCGTGGACTGGCTGCTGTCACTGCCATTGGCGCGGCGGGTTGGGCCGTTGCCGATGTCGGGCATCATCTGAAGTACTGGAGCTTTGATCGGAGCCCGCCGGGCAGTGCGTGGACGAGCAGACTTACCTTCAAACGCGGGATGGAAATGCGGGCGACGGCGTCCGAACTCATAAGCTTCGGCGACGCCGCCCGGTCCGATCCTTACGCGCAGCGCAGCGGTATGCTTGACCGGCTGGACGGGCGCGACGTGCTTTTGATCTGGATTGAAAGTTACGGCCGCGCAAGCTTTGATAACCCACTTTATGCACCGACGCATCTTGCAACCCTGAACCGCGCGGCGGAAGAGATATCGGCTGCGGGCTTTGCCATGAAAAGCGGCTGGCTGACCTCGCCCACAGCGGGTGGGCAGAGCTGGCTGGCACATGGCGCTTTTGCCAGTGGTCTCTGGACGAATGATCAGGGACGCTACAATGCGATGCTGGCCAGTGGGCGCAAATGGCTGTTCCATTTTGCGCAAGAAGCCGGTTACCGAACAGCGGCCGTCATGCCGGCCATAACGGTGGGCTGGCCCGAAAGCAGCGCCATGGGCTTCGATCTGGTCATTCCGGCCGCGGACATGACGTACCAGGGGGACCGTTTCCGCTGGGTGACGATGCCGGACCAGTTCACGCTTTCGGTCTATCCAGAACTTCTACCGCCCGATCCGCGCCCGGATTTCGTACAGGTGGCCCTGATTTCGTCCCACGCGCCCTGGACACCGATTGCCCGAATGGTGCCTTGGCAGGATGTGGGCGACGGCACGATATTCAATGAAATGGCCGCGGCCGGGCCTGCGCCCAACGTGCTTTGGAAGGATCGTGATGCCGTGCGCGATGCCTATCGTAGGTCGGTTGATTATGCCCTGCGCGCGGCCTTTTCCCACGTCGCCCAGCTTGGCAGTGCGGCGCCGCTTGTCATTGTTGCCGGAGACCATCAGGCAGCAGGTTTCGTGGCGGGAAGCGAAAACAAGGATGTGGCCGTCCACATGATCGGGCCAGACCACGTTCTCGAGTTCATTAGCGATTGGGACTGGACGGACGGATTGGTCCCGGCGGGCGACGGACCTGTTCGGCGGATGGATACGTTTCGTGGCGATTTCCTTGATGCGTTCACCACATCCGGGCAATCGGCGATGGCCACGCAATGATCGCTCGGTTGGCCAAGTTTGCCGTCTCGTTCGGGGTTCTTGCGGCGGTCCTCTGGTGGGCCGGTGCGGGCGACGTCTGGGTGCGTTTTCGGGGGATGGATCCGGTCTGGGTCGGCGGCGCCTTCGCTGCGGTGACCATCGCAACGTTCCTGATGGCCCGTCGCTGGCAAATCGTGGCCCGCGCCTGTTCGATAAAGATCTCCTACCGAAGGGCGGTTGGCGAATACTACATTGCGCAACTGGGAAATTCGGTTCTTCCCGGTGGCGTTGCGGGCGACGTGGCCCGCGCGGTGCGGGTCAGGCAAGAAGCGAACCTGGCGCTCGCGGCAAAGTCCATTTTGGTCGAGCGTATGTTGGGCCAGATCGCCATTCTGGCCATCATGTCCGTGTCCTTTGCGGTGGCGCTAATCCTTCCCGGCGGCATCGTCTGGCCAGTCTGGGCCTGGGCTGGAGTTATCGGACTTGCAGCCGGCGCCGTGGGCGGTGTTGCCCTTGCGCGCAGCTCTTCCGTGCTTGGACGGATTGCGGCCCTGGTGCTGAGGCTTTGCGGCCAACCAGAACTTTTGTTTCATGGTGCACTGATCGCCGGGTGCCTGTTTTTCGGGTTTTACGCCAGCGCGCGGGCCACTGGTACGCTGATCCCGCCTGCGGCATGGACGACCTTGATCCCCTTAATCCTCTGCGCAATGCTCATACCGCTCTCGATCGGCGGATGGGGCTGGCGTGAAGCCGCAGCAGCGGCCCTGTTCCCGCTGATCGGTGCATCGGCGGATGCCGGGATCGCCAGCGGGCTTGTCTACGGTGCCGTCCTACTTGTCGCAACTTTCCCCGCGGGGCTGGTCTTTCTTGGACAGCTTGCCCGCGCGGACAAATCTGGCCAAAGGACCCATGCTACCCATGACACAACCCATTCACCTGACCCGCCGTTTCTTCCTTCAGACAACGGCTTCGGGCTTCGCCGCCGCAGGCGCGGGCCTGCCGGCGCTCGCCGCCAATCTTCAACCGGTTAACTTTCAGTTGTCTTGGCTGCATTCCGTGCAGTTTGGAGGAAGCTATATTGCATCTCGCAAGGGATACTGGTCCGATCTTGGACTGGATGTCTCTCTCAGTCAGGGCGGACCGAATGCGCCGGTGGAGCCGCCCGTGGTCTCAGGCGCCGCCCTTGTCGGGATTTCGGCCGCCGACTATACCGCCGCAGCCGTGGCGCAAGGGGCCCCGTTCAAAATCATCGCCGTGGCGATGCAGAAAAACCCATTCGCCATCGCGTCGCTTGCCTCGAACCCGGTGAATACGCCGTCCGATCTTGTAGGCAAGCGCATAGGCATGGCCGTTGCGAACACGCCGGTTCTTCAGGCCCTCTGCACGCTGAATGATGTCGACATCAATGCAATCGAGATCGTGCCAACACAGTACGATCCCGCGCCTCTGGTTGCCGGTCAGGTCGACTGTCTGCTTTGTTGGGAAACCGACCTGCCTGTCGCGATGACCGTACAGGACGTTGAGAATACCACTATGCTGATGGCGGACTATGGATATGCGCTGCATTCGCAGACTTATATCGCGACCGAGGATGCGATCGCCAACCGCCGGGATGAGCTTGTGTCCCTTCTCAAGGGAGAGGTCATGGGTTGGAACGACTATTTCGCCAATACCAATGCGGCCGCGGAACTGACCGTCGACATGTTTCCGGATGCGGGTCTGTCGCTTGAGACGCAGGAACTTCAGGCCGCGCGCCAGGTGCCCTTGATGTTCTCGGACCTGACGGCTGAGAACGGATTCGGTTGGTTTACCGAAGACACGGTCGCCGCCAATATAGAGACGCTGGCGCTGCTCGGTCGCGAGGTAACGCGCGACCTATGGGATCGTTCGCTGCTTGAAGAGGTGCACAGCTAAGACAACGCCGATGCCCGGCATCGAAGTCAGTTGCGAAGACATCCGTAAGAGTTTCGGGGCGACCGATGCGGTCAGCCCATTTACGGTTACCTTCACGGCGGGAAGCACAACGGCTCTGCTCGGCCCGTCCGGCTGCGGGAAGTCCACTATCCTGCGAATGATTGCCGGGTTAGAGCGACCAGATGCCGGGCGTATCGCCATTGGTGGCGAAAGTCCAAAGGTGGTTGCCAGAAGGGGCGGTTTGGCCATGGCATTCCAGGACCCGTCGCTGCTGCCCTGGCGTTCGGTCAGATCCAACATTGCGTTGGGAGCCGAACTGGCGCGCAAGCCGGCCGACCGTGTCGAGCACTTGATAGATCTTGTTGGTCTGTCCGGGTTTGCCGGCCATCGTCCGGCGGAACTGTCGGGTGGGATGCGGCAGCGGGCGGCCATCGCCCGCAGTCTCATTTCCAATCCCGATCTCCTGCTGCTGGACGAACCCTTTGGCGCAGTGGATGCCATGACCCGGCGGAGGCTGAATGCCGACCTGCCGCCGGTGTGGTCCGAGACCGGAGCGACGGCCATCCTTGTGACGCATTCGGTCGATGAGGCGCTGCTTTTATCGGACCGGATCCTTGTTCTGTCGGCGCGACCCGCGCGTATCGTCTCGGACATCCCGGTCGATCTTCCCAGCGGCGCACATCAGCGCAACAGCGAGGCAGAGGCCTACCGGGCAATCAGATCAGGCGTCCTGAATGCGCTGGAAGAGACGTTCTGATGCAGCGGGTCCGGCAGGGCAGTCTCGTTCTGGTCGTTTTGGTGCTCTGGCAAGTGCTGGCAGGAGCAGGCGACGACAACTTGCTTATCAGCAGTCCAATGGCGATCCTGAAGTATCTGGCAGAGCATCGGGTCGTGCTGGCGCGCGCGACGCTTGAGACATCGAAAAACGCAGGTCTGGGGTTTCTTTGGGGAAACCTGGCGGCCGTTATCCTGGCGGGTTGTATAATTGTGGTCCCGTCGTCCGGCCGTTTTGTATCGGCGGTCGCGTTACTTGTGTTCTCGGTCCCGCTCATCGCGTCCGGTCCGATTTTAAGGGTCCTTTATGGGCCCGGCATCGGGCCGCAAGTCACGCTCGCGGCCCTCGCCGTCTACTACACGACGTTCCTGGCCCTTTTGGTTGGCCTGCGCGCCGTGCCCCGCAGTTGGGTCGATCTGGTCGCGATTTACGGTCATGGCCCGCTTGTCACGTTGGCGAAGGTGCGGGCGCGCGCCAGCCTGCCTTACCTTTTTGCGGGGCTTCAGATCGCTGCGCCAGCCGCGTTTCTCGGCGCTATGATCGGCGAGTTTACGGGCGCCGAGCGCGGCCTTGGTGTACTGACGCTCCGCGCCATGCGGGGGCTCGAAACGGACGCGACCTGGACGCTTGCCGGCCTGTCGGCGCTGATTTCGATCCTCGCCTATGCCGCATTGGGCCGGTTTCGCGACTGGGTCGTGGGCTACAGGCCCGTCATCCTTTTGTCGCCACCCAATGAAGCGGGTGGTCGCAGCCGCCTTATGCGCCTTATCGAAGCGCCCCTGATAATTCTCCTTGTTCTTGCCATATGGCAGCTGTCGATGGATCTGGCTGGGCTCAACAGTTTTTTCGCCAAGCGGCCCGGGGACATCTGGATGTTCCTGCGTGAGGCGGCGCATCGCGAGACGCTCTTTGCCGCGATGGGACAGACCCTCGTCCTTGCGCTGCCCGGCTATATTGCCGGGCTGTTCCTGGGCGCTGGGCTTGCCGCACTTCTCGTTTTGGTGCCTGCTGCAGCGACGGCAACCATGCCCGTCGCGGTGGCACTCAGATCGGTGCCCATCATTACAACAGCGCCTCTGCTTCTGCTGGCTTTTGGCCGCGGGGCCGTGGGAACAATTGTCGTGGTCGCCGTAATGATATTCTTTCCCACCCTTGTTGCCTGTCTGCAGGGCCTTAGGCAAACACCGGGCCAGATCGCCGATGTCTTCTCCAGCTATGGCGCCAGCAGGTTGCGGCTTCTGGTCTTTGCACAGATTCCGGCCATGCTCCCGGCCTTTTTCGCGTCGGCCCGCATGGCGATACCGGCCGCCCTTCTTGCCGTCACCACCGCCGAATGGCTCGCCACCGGCAAGGGCATCGGTGTTCTCATGGCGCTGACGGCCAGCACGTCGAATTACAACATGCTCTGGTCCTGTGTCGTCCTGCTCTGCGTGGTCTCGGCCGGATCCTATGCGGTTCTGTCCTTTTGCGAACGCGCGTTGCTGCGCGTCTATGCCAGCGAGCAGGTGGTATGACCGCCGCCGTCTTCGCGATCCCGGGCGACAAGGACCGTCGCACAGGGGGGTTCATTTATGAGGCAACCGTTTTAAGAGTGCTGAACGAAATCGGCTGCAAAACGCGGCACCTGGAATTGCCTGCCAGTTTTCCCGACCCGAACCGGGACGATATGGCCGCCGCGCTTGCCGCGTTGCGGGCCGTACCGGCTGACACCCCGATCATACTCGACGGTCTCGTCTTCGGCGCCATCGATCCTGCCGGTCTTGCCGAGGTGCCAGCACCGGTCATTGCCATGATCCATCATCCGCTCGGATTGGAAACGGGGCTAAGCGAAGCCCGTGCGCGGTTCCTTTTAGAGAACGAAACGGCGGCCCTGCGGCATGTCGCGCATGTTATGGTGCCAAGCCCCGAAACAGCCCGTATTCTGGTCCGCGACTTCGAAGCCGATGCCGCGATGATCACCATTGCGCCGCCGGGTTTCGAAAAACAACCTGTCGGCCGCAGCCCCGTAGAGCCGCCGTTAATCCTGTCGGTCGGTCTTCTGGCCGCGCGGAAGGGGCACGATGTAATCTTGGATGCGCTCGGCCAGATCCGCCACTTACCGTGGCAGGCCCAGATTGTGGGCAAGACCCACGATCCCGCCGTCGCCCTTTCCCTTCGCCGACAATCAGAGACGTTGGACCTTGCGGACCGCGTGGTTTTCGCCGGAGAGCTTGACGGCCCAGAGCTTCATAATCGGTTTCGGTCGGCTTCGATTTTTGCGCTCGCCACCCGTTATGAAGGTTATGGAATGGTGCTGGGTGAGGCCATGACTTTCGGCCTGCCGATAGTATCGACCAGGGTGGGTGCGGTGCCCGACACGGTGGGTGACGCGGGCCTTCTTGTCGCGGCCAATGACCCCACCGCCTTTGCCGATGCGCTTCTGCGGATTCTCAAGGATCCGGTGGCGGCGCAGACCTATTCGGAACGCTCATTTAGACGATCCACGCAGTTGCCCGATTGGCACGACACGGCGCGTATCTTTGCAGAAGCCATCGGAGCAATTAGGGCCCGTTGAGCCGAAACCCGCAGAACGCATCTCCCTAAGCTCCAACCCATTAGAGCGCACGGTTCAAAGAAGCACCGGCGTCCACGGGCCGAGGTGTGTGCAAACCGGGTGTGGGCTTTGTCCGTTGACCCATTCGCACCTCTTCCCCAGATTTAACGATTTTCCCGGTCCCGTCGTCGGGCGGCGAAGCCCATTGCCCCGACACCCGCCAACAGCATCCATCCGGCTGCCGGAAGTGGTATAACGGATGGACTTCCGTCGATTTCGCTCAGGAAAACGCCGGACGCCGAGGTGAAATCCACACCAGAGATGCCGAACGTTGCCGTGTTGAGAAAGTCGATAGTTGTTGATCCCGGATTTGAATTGCGGTTCGAGATCAGAGTCAGGTTGGCGAAAACCTTAAAGGTCTGATTGTTCTCGGTTACCGGAAGAACCACAGACAGAAGTTCATCGAAAGCTTCATCCACCGGGTTTAGATGGTTGTCGAAGTTCACTGTGAAACGGTCCGTGCCAAGCGGTCCCGCAGACGGCGGCGTTATCCCGCTCGATCCACCGCTGCAAGTGGCCAGAAAACAGCCCCAATTCAGCTCGTCGACGTCCGTGTCGCCGTCGTAGACCGCGAAATAGGCGTCCACACTGACCTGAAGGGTGGAGTTGAGATTTTCGTCCTTAGGATCTGAGACCACCGAGCCGTCGAGGGCAAGGCTAAAGGTCGCGTTTGACCCCAGTCCGCCCTGCACGGTGACGGTTTCGCCGAAACGGGGTTGAACGAAGGTCGCCGCTGATCCCCCTTGCGTGCCCGCAAAACCCTTCAAAGTACCGTCGGCAAGGTTTGCCTGCGCTTCGGTTCCGACCGGTGCATTGAAAAAGCTTTGCGTGGAAGAGGTTGCACCGTTCACGTCAAGACCGTTGATCACGCCGGCACCGTAAAAGATGATCGGTTGGACAAAGTAGTTGGTTGTGGCTGCGGCCAAGGGCCCGGCAAAAGACATCAAAAGGCCGGCTGCTGCCGCCGTTGGTTTTCCTAGCATCGCATTTCCCCCAAATTAAACTTACTGATACTGGTCGTCACTTCGGCCGTGCCGACTTTGTTGCGTTGGTCCTGCGCGCCCAGACCGGACCAATCTGGAAAAGGTCAAAAACGCGACCGAAGTCGGGAAACAGATGCATGTTCGAAAGACGCCGGCAATCCACCAACCGGTCTATTGACAGACGGTTTTTGTACGCCCGCACGCCGTGCACCGGCCTGGGCCGTTGATGTTCCTGGCGCGGGAGCGCTTAGTTGAAATCGGTGATTGTGCGAATGACCTTGCGCTGCAGGGAAAGGCGACCCGTGATACCCAGTGTTCTGTATATAGCGATCGAGTGCTGGCGCACGGTCTGGGCGCCTATGTCCAGGATCTCGCCCACGTCGGGGTTACTTTTGCCCTTGAGCATCCAGAACGCGACCTCGGCCAGGCGGCCGCTCAACCCCAACCCCATCAGGCTGCGCTTCAGATCCGGGGTGAGAACGGCAGCGTCAAGCAGGCGCAGTTGGTGTTCGGCCCGCTTTCGGCGAAGCGCCGGGCGCGCGGCGGTCTGCAACATCGACAGCACGTCCATATCGCGCGATGTAAAGTCGCGCCCCTTGCGGTTCAGGGGGACGCCGAGCGTCAGTGGAAGCGCGCCCGTTGAAAACCCCTCCTTGGGATCAAAGCCCAGGTGCATGACCAGCTGATGATTGGTCTCAACCTCGCGAAAAAGCTCAGCGTAGATTCCGCTTTGGTAAAAATCGGACATGTCGGCCACGTCGGACAGGCGAACGACGGAACTGTGCGGGTTGTCATTGCGAAACTTTAGGACCGGGTGATTGGGCATGAAATGGCGCCATGTGCTGGCGCGGCGCTCGACCCATTCCTCGACCTCAGGTTCGCTTGCAAAGTGCTTGGTTCTGCCGAAATGAAGGTCGATCTCGGCGTAGCCGCCGTGATCGCAGGCCACGAGATCCATGGCTGCGTCGATAAGTGCATGCGCGGCATCCTCAAGTGACTTCGCACGGCCCATGGCCACGATACACTCGACGATCCTGCTGTAGTCTGCATCGCTAACCTGTCGAAACACGGTGCAGTAATCTCTTTAAACACAACCAATAACCGAAAGAAAATTACCAAAAGCGGGGCTTTGGCGCAAGCTCCTGAGCCTGCGGCCCGTTTCACGGGGGTTTCAGGCTTGGCGATTTACTGTACAGTCGGCGCTCTGAATTTGGGGTAGGTTACTCTTCGAAGATCCCGGGACAGCCCAAATCAGAAGACGAAAGGCCAAGGCAGTCCATGGCGACAACCGGACCCTTGTGTCTTCTTTCGACTTGACCCGTTCTCGAAGGCGCGGCCGCGCCTCCAAGTCCACCGGCCATCCGTTCTCACAATCAGGCAGGTGCCGCGTCGTTCGAAAGCGCGAGGCTGAGGGTTGGGGCGAGTGGGTGGCGGAGAGACAGGGATTCGAACCCTGGGTACCCTTGCGAGTACAACGGTTTTCGAAACCGTCCCGTTCGACCACTCCGGCACCTCTCCGCACTTGGAGTGTGCCGGGCATTTAGCCTTCTGTCCGGGCTACCGCAACCGGTTTTCCGCCATCCAAATGCCAAGCTTGACTTGGTGTGCGAAGCGCGACATAAGCGCGGCTCCGGTCCAGCTGGGTCCGGTCTAGCGTGATCAAACAGCCATATGGCGCGCAGTTCGCGGCGGCGCACAGCCGAAACGCCGGGCAACCGGGGCCAGAGAACGCGGGATAAAAAAGGAAAATGCAATGTTCGCGGTTCTAAAAACCGGCGGCAAGCAATACAAGGTTCAAACCGGCGACGTTCTGCGCGTCGAAAAGCTTGCAGCAACCCAGGGCGACAAAGTCCAGTTCAATGAAATACTGATGGTTGGCGGCAACGTCGGCACCCCCCTGGTGGAAGGTGCTGCCGTGCAGGCCGAGGTCATGGACCAGATCAAAGGCGAAAAGGTCATCCATTTCGTCAAAAGACGGCGCAAGCATTCGTCCCAGCGCACAAAGGGTCACCGACAGCAGCTGACACTGCTTCGGGTTACCGAGATCCTTGAAAAGGGTGGGGACAAGACGGGCGTGATGGCAGCCGTTGGCGCCGCAACAGCGTCTGCCGTGGCGGCGCCGGTCGAAGCGCCAAAGACTGAAAAGAAAGCCGCTAAGGCAGAGACTAAAAAAACTGCTGCCAAGGCCGAAGCTAAAGAAGCCGCGCCAAAAGCGGAAAAAAAGAAAGCGGCGCCCAAGGCCGATCCTGCCCCAGAGGCGGGTACAGACGATCTGAAGAAACTGTCGGGCGTTGGCCCGGCTCTTGAGAAGAAGCTCCTTGCGGCTGGCGTGACGACATTCGCCCAGATTGCTGCGTGGACCGAACAGGACATCGCCGACTTTGACGAGAAGCTCTCGTTCAAAGGCCGGATCGAGCGCGAGGGCTGGGTTGACCAAGCCAAGGCGCTGGTAGCCGAGAAGGAGTAATCTGATATGGCACACAAGAAGGCAGGCGGCTCAAGCCGCAACGGACGCGACAGCGCCGGACGCCGCCTTGGCGTCAAACTTTACGGCGGCCAGCACGCAATTCCGGGCAATATCATCGTTCGCCAGCGTGGCACCAAGTGGTGGCCAGGCGAAGGTGTCGGCATGGGTAAGGATCACACGATCTTTGCCACGGCCGAGGGCGCTGTTACCTTTCACAAAGGTCTCAAAGGGCGCACCTTTATTTCGGTCCTTCCAATGGCAGGGCCCGCCGAATAGCCGACCCAGGAGATTTTAAGAAATCAAAGGGGGATCGGCAACAAGCCGGTCCCCCTTAAAGTTTTTTGGGCGTCCGTTGCCTTTCCCAGGTCGGGAATGGGACGCAGCGCCCGATCAGTCAGGTCGCCCTTGGCGACCGTCATGCGAGGTCAGAGGAGGCTGGCATGAAACACGACGTAATTTTGAACCAGGTCACGATCGAGACCGATCGATTTGTCCTGCGTCCGTTGCGGACATCGGACGCCGGTCTGTTGGCACTCTACGCCGACGATGTGCGGGTCGCGCGCATGACCCGTGACATCCCGCACCCGTTGCCCCCCGGCGCGGTCGAAGCGTTCATATCGCGTGCCCAGTCGCCGGACCGTACCGAAGATGTCTGGGTCATCGACGGCCTGTCCCATGGGCTGAGCGAAGTGCTGGGGGTCATCAGCCTTGAGCGGATGGAGAATGACCAGTCCGAGATAGGCTATTGGGTTGCGCCGGCATTCTGGAATTCGGGCATCGCCAGCACCGCGGTTAAGGCCATGGTTGAGGCGAACCCGCTGCAAAACAGAACGATCTTTGCCGAGGTGTTTCAGGACAATCCAGGGTCGGCCCAGGTTCTGACCCGTGCGGGATTTGCCTATGTCGGTGACGCAGAAGGTTTTAGCGTTGCGCGTGGCGCCACTGTTCCAACCTGGACTTACCTGCGCAAGATGGACGACTGATGCAGCGCGATGTTACCTCGTCTCCAATTGAAAGAGCGGCATGCGACGTTCTTCTTGGATGGTGGCACTAACCACCTGATACGGGCGGACTGCGCCGGCCGCCCGTCGGACAACCTGGCTGCCAACATGGGAACCGTGTGCTTCGCCCTTTTGAAGGAATGCCAATCTCGAGCGCGCCTTGAGCCCAAGTCCGTTTGGAAGTATCGGCTTCTGGGGTCTGCCTACGGTTACAAGACATGAAATTTCTGGATCTCGCCAAAGTCTATGTGCGCTCGGGAAGTGGCGGTGGGGGTTGCGTCAGTTTTCGGCGGGAGAAGTACGTAGAATACGGCGGCCCGGACGGTGGCGACGGCGGACGCGGCGGTGACGTGGTCGCCGAGGCGGTGGAGGGGCTGAACACGCTGATCGACTTTCGCTATCAGCAGCATTTCTTTGCCAAGAACGGCGTGCCCGGAATGGGCAAACAGCGCACGGGCGCCGACGGGAAATCGGTACTGCTGAAGGTTCCGGTGGGCACAGAAATTCTGGATGAGGATCAGGAAACGGTTCTCGCCGACCTCACCGAGGTTGGCCAGCGTTTTGAGATTGCCCAGGGTGGCAATGGCGGCTTCGGGAACCTTCATTTCAAGACCTCGACAAATCAGGCGCCGCGGCGGGCAAATCCCGGCCAGCCCGGTGTCGATCGGACCATCTGGCTGCGTCTAAAGCTGATCGCCGATGTGGGTCTGCTTGGGCTTCCCAATGCAGGTAAGTCCACCTTTCTGGCCGCCACATCAAATGCGCGCCCCAAGATCGCCGATTATCCCTTCACAACGCTGCACCCCAATCTGGGTGTTGTGGGAATTGATCAGACCGAGATGGTCGTCGCTGATATTCCGGGGCTGATCGCAGGGGCGCACGAAGGGCGCGGGATCGGCGACCGCTTTCTGGGCCATGTGGAGCGATGCGAGGCGCTGTTGCATCTGGTCGATGGCACCAGCGAAGACATCGCGGCTGACTACGGTACAATCATCGGCGAGCTCGAAGCCTACGGCGGCGGGCTGGCCCATAAGCCCCGCATCACCGCCCTGAACAAGATCGATGCGCTGGATCAGGATGCTGTTGCCGCCCAGATGGCTGCGCTCGACGAAGCCGCCGGCGGGCCAGTGTTTGCCATGTCCGGCGTCAGCGGGCGTGGGATCGAGGATGTCTTGAGGGCGTTGCGGAGGCTTGTTGACCAAGGGCGCGCGAAGGCGACTGTGACCGAGGAAGACGCTCCATGGCAGCCGTAACGGACGCTCGCCGCCTTGTGGTCAAAATCGGTTCGGCACTTCTGGTTGATCGCGAGACCAGCAGGTTGCGGTCGGAATGGCTGGGTGGGCTCGCCCAGGACGTTGCGGATGCGCGAAAGGCCGGCACCCAGGTCGTGCTGGTCTCGTCCGGGTCCATTGCCTTGGGCCGCGCCACGCTTTCGATGCCCGATGGAACCCTGGCGCTTGAAAAGTCCCAGGCGGCGGCGGCCGTCGGCCAGATCCGCCTGGCGCGTGCGTATGAAGAGGCTCTTGCGCCCTTCGGCATTCCAACGTCGCAGATCCTGCTGACGCTTGAAGACAGCGAAGACCGCAGACGGTATCTGAACATTCGCGCAACGCTTGAGACTTTGCTGGGTCTTGGCGTCGTCCCAATCGTCAATGAGAACGATACCGTTGCTACGGACGAAATTCGTTTTGGTGACAATGATCGTCTTGCGGCGCAAATCGCAGTGACCGTGGGTGCCGATCAACTGATCCTTTTGTCCGATGTCGATGGTTTCTACTCGGCCGATCCCGGCACCGACCCCGGTGCGCGCCGGTTCGAGAAGATTGAGGAGATCACCCCGGAAATTGAAGCCATGGCGCGCGACACCGGTTCAGGGCTATCGAAAGGCGGCATGAAAACCAAGGTTATGGCAGCAAAGACCGCAACTGCCGCAGGCGCCGCCATGGCCATTACCGAAGGCCGTGTCGACCGCCCGCTCAGCGCCCTTGCCTCGGGCGCGCCCGCCACCTGGTTTCTGCCGAAAACCGATCCGCAAGCTGCGCGGAAACGCTGGATTGGCGCCATGAAGCCGAAGGGGGCGGTGCGTGTCGATGAAGGCGCCGGACGCGCGCTAGCCCAGGGCAAATCGCTTCTGCCTGCGGGTGTGCGTCAGGTCGATGGTGCCTTCGGCCGGGGCGATCCGATCGCGATCCGGGATTTGACCGGGCGACAGGTCGGTATCGGCCTGACAAGATACACTTCTGACGAAGCCCGCGCCATTGCAGGCAGTCAATCCGGTGACATCGCCAGTATCTTGGGATATCCCGGTCGTGCGGCATTGATCCACCGGGACGATATGGTGTTATGAAGGACATTCTCGACATCTCCGCCACCATGGCTGATCTGGGGGCGCGGGCGCGGGCCGCCGCTGGCACGCTGGCCTTTGCGACGTCGAAGGTAAAAACCGCCGCACTGAACGCGGCCGCCGACGCGCTGGAAGCGCGCAAGGCAGATCTGATTGCGGCCAATGGCGCGGATATGGACTTTGGCCGCGACAAGGGTCTGTCGGCGGCGATGCTTGATCGTCTGCTTCTGACCGAAGACCGGATTTCGGCCATGGCCGATGGTGTGCGCAGCGTCGCTGCCCAGGACGATCCGGTGGGTGATGTCATGGCGGAATGGACCCAGCCATCGGGTTTGCGCATCCGGCGGGTACGTACACCGCTTGGAGTGATCGGCGTGATATACGAAAGCCGGCCCAATGTGACAGCGGACGCAGGCGCGCTGTGCATCAAGTCGGGAAACGCCGTTATTCTGCGCGGCGGCTCTGAAAGCTATCATTCGGCGGGCGTGATCCTGGAAGGCCTGCGCGCCGGGTTGGCCCAAGCCGGTTTGCCCGAAGACTGTGTGCAGCGGGTGCCGACGCGTGATCGTGCCGCGGTTTCCGAGATGCTGACAATGACGGACACCATCGATGTGATCGTGCCGCGCGGGGGGAAGGGGCTTGTTGGCCTTGTGCAGCGCGAAGCGCGCGTGCCCGTCTTTGCCCATCTTGAGGGCATCGTGCACATCTACGTCGATGCGGCCGCCGACGCACAGAAGGCGATGGATGTTGTCCTGAATTCCAAGACCCGGCGTACTGGAATATGTGGCGCGGCGGAATGCCTGCTGATCCATCGGTCGCTTGCCCAAGGCCTAGGGCGTGATCTGATTGCAGCGCTGCAGGACGCGGGTGTCCGTGTGCACGGTGCCGAAGAATTGCAGGAATTTCCGGGTGTTATCCCCGCAACGTCAGAAGACTGGGGTCGAGAGTACCTGGATATGGATATTGCCGCCAAGCTTGTCGATGACATTGACCACGCGATTGCCCACATCCGGCAGTTTGGGTCCGATCACACCGACTGCATCCTGACCGAGGATGATTTGGCGGCCGAACACTTTTTCCAGCGGATGGACAGCGCCATTCTTATGCGGAATGCCTCGACCCAGTTTGCGGATGGCGGAGAGTTCGGCATGGGCGCCGAGATCGGCATCGCTACGGGCAAGATGCACGCCCGCGGCCCCGTGGGCGCGGCGCAGTTGACCAGCTTCAAATATCTCGTCGAGGGTAGCGGGACCACCCGACCTTAGACAGCCCCGCGACCGACTAGACCCGCAGGTCAATCCTTTGATCGGTCAAATCGGTGCTGAGGGTCCGGTTCTGGCTGGTAAGCGACGGCGCCACTAGCGCAAAGTGCACCAGGGCAGGGGTGATTTCCGTTTCTGCTCCACCGCCCGCGGCCAGTGCCCATATCGCCGGATCCAGCCGAACCTTGTCCGCCGTTGCCGAAAGCCGCCAGGCCCCTTCGGAGAGTGTCACGTCTATACGCCCGCCGTAAGGAAGGGATGTCTCAAGACACATCAGCAAGAGGAATATGAGCTTTACATCACCCCTGGGAAGATCGCCGTCCGGTGACCAGGTGATTTTCAGGCGCGAACCCTGCAGCATGTCGTTCAGGATGCCGTTGATTTCGTTGCGACCGACTGTCTGGCCGGGCGCGCTGGATCCGAACGCAATGCGAAAGAACCGAATGCGGGCATTGGCGTTCTCAATACTTTCGGAAATCAGCGCCACTTCGGGACCGACGGTCGATCCGGACATATGCAAAAGCTCAACGCCGTTGCCGATTGCACCAAGTGGGCTGATCAGATCATGACAGATGCGCGAACCGAGAAGCGCGGGTAGATCTATGGCTGCGGATGGCATAGGTGGACTCCAAACCTAGTTTTACGGGTAAGGAATAAGGCCTGACCTCATGACGTCTTCGTTGCTGTCGCCCGGCATGTTCGTTCGCAACCCGGCGCGCCCCGACTGGGGATTGGGCCAGGTGCAATCGAACATCGACGATCGCGTAACCGTTAATTTTGAAGATGCCGGCAAGGTCGTGGTCGACGCGCGCGTCGTTTCACTCATTCCGGTTTTCGATGTGTAGCCGCCCTCTACCATGAGGTAGTCGTAACACAACCTTAGGGTGTGTCAACTCGCCCGATCAGCCCGTTTGCTTGTGTTGCATTCGGTCTGATCGATCCCTAGAACCGCGACACAGCAAAAAGGAGCCTATCTGACGTGACCGGCCGGACAGGTCAATTCGTGCTTCGCCTGGCGCGGTCAGATGAAGATATCGTTGCGGCTCAGCGTCTGCGCTATCGTGTCTTTGTTGAAGAACTTCAAGGTGACGGCCCCATGGTCGACCACGATGCGCGCCTCGAACGCGATCGATTTGACCCGTTTTTCGACCATCTGGTCCTGTTCGACGAAGCCTGGGAAGGCGATCACATTGACAGTGCGGTGGGTGTCTACCGGCTCATGCGCGACGATCAGGCCCAGAGGGCGGGCGGATTTTATTCGGCGGATGAATACGATCTTTCAGCTCTTAAGGCCACGGGGCGGCGTTTGGTGGAATTGGGCAGATCCTGCGTCGATTCGCGGGTCCGTGGCGGGACCGCGATGTTTCATTTGTGGAACGGGCTGGCCGACTATGTCCTGAGCCACGGTATTGATGTCCTCTTTGGCGTGGCGAGTTTTCACGGAACGGATATAGACCGGCTGCGTCAGCCTCTCGCATACCTGCACCACCATTACCTGGCGCCGCCAGAGATTCGGGTGCGGGTGCAGCCGGGGCATTTTCAGACCATGGATCTGATGGCTAAGAATGCGGTTGATAAGACGCGGGCGATGGTGTCGATGCCAGCACTTATCAAGGCTTACCTTCGCCTTGGCGGTTTTGTTGGTGAAGGAGCCTTCATCGACCACGACTTCAACACCGTGGACGTATGTCTTTTGATGGATACCGCGCAGATGAGTGCCAAGCACCGGGCGTACTATACCAAGGGACGTGTTGCGTGAGTCAAACCTGGTATGGCGCCGCCGAGCCTGCCCTGGAGAAAATCACACTGGCCGGTTGGATCCGGGTTGCCGCCCGCGGGGTTCCTTTGGCCGTGACGGTCTTTGGCGGGCTCTTGCTGCTTTTGTCATTGCGCCTGATTGAGGCGCCGGTCTTTCGCAACAGGCGACCCATAACACCCATTGTGACACAGGCCGTCTGCAAAACGTCCCTGTTCATCATGGGTCTTCGCGTTGATCGTATCGGCCAGCCGTTTCAGGGGCCTGGGGCGCTGGTTTCGAACCATGTGTCCTGGCTGGATGTCTTCGTTCTGAACGCAACCCAGCGCGTCTATTTCGTTTCAAAGGCCGAAGTTGCGGGCTGGCCCGGCATCGGTTGGCTGGCGCGGGCGACCGGGACAGTCTTTATTTCTCGCGAAGCGCGCGATGCTTCCCGCCAGCGGGATCAGTTTGCTACGCGGCTTTCCCACGGCCATCTGCTGTTATTTTTTCCGGAAGGAACCAGCACCGACGGAAGGCAGGTTCTTTCATTTAAACCAACGCTTTTTGCAGCGTTCTTCACGCGAGGTGCGCCTTTGGGCATGGCGCTGCAGGCGGTGACCTTGGCCTACCGCGCGCCGGAAGATGCGGATCCAAGCTTTTACGGATGGTGGGGGTCGATGGCCTTTGGGCCGCATCTGATCAGAGTGCTTGCAACCGCCAGGAACGGATCCGCTGCGGTTGTCTTTCACCCCAGGCGCGAAGTCGCCGATTTTGAGGGCAGAAAAGACATCGCTGCGGCCTTAGAGGCCGACTGCCGATCGGGTCTTCCCGGGGGGGCGGGCTAGTCAATCAGACGCGCGTAGTCGCTGAGCGCCTTTTCAGGCGCCTCGGATTGCCAGATCTCGTCGCCCAGGGCAAAGAAATCGACAGTATCGCGTAGGGATGACACGGTGTCCGGGTCAAGCGCCCCTTCGGCGATCACCGGTAGCTCGATCATCTCGGACCACCAGCCGAAGAGTTCCGGGTCAGCCGGGGTTGTGTGCCCCAGACCGGTGGCGCGCGCGGGCCCGAAGGCCACATAGTCCGCGCCCGCCTCCCCAGCGTTCAACCCGTCATGGCGTGACGCGCCGCAAAAGGCGCCAATTATGGCCTCTTTGCCCAGATCCTTCCGGATTGTGCGCACCGCCCGCGCCCCATCGGTCAGGTGTACCCCGTCGAGTCCCAGCCTCTCGGCCAGTGCCACATGGTCCGAGATCACAAGCGGGATGTCACGGGCGTGGGTCAGCTCCCGCAGCATGTCGCCGGCCCGCGATATTCGGTCGGCGTCCTGGCTTGCCATGCTCAGGCGCATGCACGCGACGGGTGCCGCATCCAGCACGGTCTCAAGCTGCCGGCGAAAGCTCTGCATTTCGAATTCCAGCGGCGAAATCAGATAGATCTGAGGCGTGTCGGTATCAGCCAAGTGATGGGCTCCGGTCGGTTTCAGCGTGTCATAGCGAAGCGTGATGGATTTGACTATGGAGTGCCTTGCCCAAGGTGGTCCGGGGGCTTATCAGGCCGTGGCCATGCATGATCAGTCAGACCTCGCGCCAAAATTCGTCCTTGTGCGTCCTCAGATGGGCGAGAACATCGGTGCGGCTGCGCGGGCCATGTGGAATTTCGGGCTTGACCGCATGGGGCTTGTAGCACCGCGCGACGGTTGGCCAAATCAGAAGGCTGTGGCGCTCGCCTCGGGTGCTGGCCGTGTGCTGGATGCTGCACAGGTTGCCCAGGCGACGGCCGAGGCCGTCGCCGATTGCACATTCGTCTACGCAACCACAGCCCGGTCCCGGGATCTGACTAAAGCGGTCATGACGCCCGAAGCAGCGATGCAGGATGCCAAGCAGCGCATCGGTGCGGGCGAAAGGGTCGCTGTTCTGTTTGGGCCAGAGCGTGCGGGGCTGGAAAATGATGACGTCGCCCTGGCGAATGCGATCATCTCGGTCCCGGTGAACCCCGCATTTCCTTCGCTCAACCTGGCCCAGTGCGTCCTGCTCGTCGCTTACGAATGGCGGCGCGTCACCGCCGATGTGTCCGCCCACGATATGGTCATGGCTGGCACCGAGGCGGCGACGCTGCAAGAGGTGGAGAAGCTTGCAGACCACTATGAGCAACGCTTGGAAGAGGCAGGATTCTTTTTTCCGGAAACCAAGGCGGCCGGCATGCGGATCAACCTTAGAAATCTCTGGTCACGCATGCCTTTGACCCGGGCGGACGTTCAGGTCTTCCACGGTGTCCTGCGTCAATTGGTGCGCTGGAAAGAGCAGAGTGACTGACTTGTCGATAGGGGCCCGCAGCTTTAGGTACTGGGCAGGACGGAACAGGTGGAATGGCTGACAAACGCAAGCTTTTTGAAGAGGTTGGAGATCAGACACCGACCCGGCCTGATGTTCGAACCGGCCTAATTTCCAAGGATCTTGCGCCCGCCCGCCGTTGGACGCGGGCCTGGCTGATCGTCCTTTTCGTTCTGGTGGTGTCAATGATCGCCCTTGGCGGGCTGACCCGCCTAACCGACAGTGGGCTTTCGATCACTGAATGGGAACCCGTTACCGGGGCGCTTCCGCCCATGGACGCAGCCGCCTGGGATCGCGCCTTCGAATTGTATCGCCAGATCCCGGAATACCAGCTGCAGAACCGCGGTATGACGTTGGAAGAGTTCAAGGTCATTTACTGGTGGGAGTGGGGGCACCGGCAACTGGGAAGGTTCATTGGTCTGGTCTGGGCCGCAGGCTTTCTGGGGCTGACCCTGGCGCGCAGGGTGCCACCCGGCTGGACAGGCCGGCTGTTATTGCTCGGTGGCCTCGGTGGATTGCAAGGGGCGATCGGTTGGTGGATGGTCAGTTCGGGCCTGACCGGTACAATGCTGGATGTGGCCAGCTACCGCCTGGCGGTTCATTTGGGACTTGCTTTCGTGATTCTGGGCGTCATCGCCTGGTTCGTCTACCGGCTGTCACGGGACAACGTCGATCTCTTGCAGGCGCGCAGAAACAGCGAACGCAAGCTTTGGGGCATGTCGACAGGCCTTTTGCATCTCGCCTTTCTGCAGATCCTGCTGGGTGCGCTGGTGGCAGGCATCGATGCGGGGCGCAGTTTTACGGACTGGCCTTTGATGGCGGGCAGCTTTGTGCCGCCAAACGCCTTCGACATTTCGCCGGCGTGGCGCAATTTTTTTGAAAACCCGGGTCTGGTACAGTTTGTGCACCGGGTGACGGGTTACCTTTTCATTATCTATGCCCTGGTTGTGTGGCGGGCGTCCCGGCGATCAGGCAATGAGGCCACCCGGCGCGCCTTTGACTGGGTGCTAGTGATCAGCTTCGGCCAGATCGTTTTGGGTATCGGCACTGTGCTTTACGCCGCGCCCCTGTCGCTTGCGATCATTCACCAGTTCGGGGCGGTCGTTCTTTGGTCGCTTATCCTGCGCGCGCGTTTCCTGTCGCGCTATCCCCTTGCACAGCTCGTCCGAGGAGCCAGCCAATGACCGCCTATGACGACATGATGGCCCATGTCCGACAGACCACCGCCCTTGGGCTTGTCTCCTGGCGTCTCAGTTGGGACCAAGAGACGGTCATGCCGCGCGGAGCGGCACCCCAGCGCGCCGAGGAACTGGCCGCGCTGGAAGGTGTGCTGCACGAAAAAAGAACCAATCCGGCCGTTGGAGACTGGCTGGAAGCCGTTGATACAGGCGCGCTGGATGCGGCACAGCAGGCGCAGGTGCGCGAGGTGCGGCGCAGCTTTGAACGGGCATCCAAAGTGCCCGCCGCCCTTGTGGCGGAAATCGCGCGGGTCACAAGCCTGTCCCAGGGGATCTGGACCGAGGCGCGCGCTGACGAAGACTATGATGCGTTTCTGCCCACGCTCCAGCAGGTCATTGGACTGCGCCAGCAAGAGGCGGCGGCCCTTGCCGGGGGCGGCGATCCTTACGATGCTTTGCTGGATGACTACGAGCCCGCCGCGACAGGCGCCGAAATAGATAAGATATTTGGCGCCATGCGGCCGCGTCTCGTGGCGCTGCGCGAAAAGATCCTGGGCGCGCCGGCGCCGCAGGCTTTGACCGGCACCTTTGACGAGGCAGAGCAAATGGCGGTCAGCCGCGAGCTGGCGGCGGCCTTCGGCTATGATTTCGACCGGGGCCGGATCGACAAGGCCGTGCATCCGTTTTCATCGGGATCTGGCCTTGATGTCCGGATCACGACGCGGACCGCGCTCGATAACCCGTTCAACTGCTTCTATTCGACGATCCACGAAGTCGGTCATGCGTCTTATGAACAAAACATCGATCGGGACTTCCTGCTGACGCCACTGGGTCGTGGTGTCTCGATGGGGGTCCATGAAAGCCAGAGCCGCATCTACGAAAATCAACTCGGCCGGGGCCGTGCCTTTACGGGCTGGCTGTTTTCCAAGATGACGGACCGCTTTGGCGACTTGGGTCTGAAGGATGCGGAGGCGTTCTTTGCCGCGGTCAACCGGGTGGATCCGGGCCTTATCCGCACCGAGGCGGATGAGGTCCATTACAATCTGCATATCATGATGCGGTACGATCTGGAGCGGGCACTCATTTCCGGTGATCTCAGCGCTGCCGATCTGCCGGCGGCTTGGAACGACCGCTTTTTGGCTGACTTTGGCGTCGCGGTGGACCGGCCATCGAACGGCTGCCTGCAGGACGTGCACTGGTCGGTCGGCCTGTTTGGCTATTTCCCGACCTATTCGCTGGGCAACGTCTATGCCGGATGCCTCTACAAAGCCCTCTGCGCGGCCGTGCCCGATCACGCGGATGCCCTTGCAGAAGGCGATGCGCGGCCTGCGACTGCTTGGCTCGCCGAGGTGCTTCAGCGCCACGGCGGCCGTCGTGATCCAAGATCGACCATTCAGCATGCGTGCGGGTTTGTGCCGACAGAGGGGCCGCTGCTGGATTACCTTGAGGCCAAATTCGGCACGATCTACGCGCTTTAGGGTCGCCCGATTGGGCCGGCGCGGGCGGCGTCAGGTCGGCTCGATACTGGCGTGCTCTGCCAGATTGCTCAGGCCCGCGCGAACTAGGTCGCGCAAGGCGGTTTCATTCACGGCGTCGAGCGTTTTGATGTACCAGCAGGATTTGCCGTGTTTATGCGGACCAAGCCGGGCCGCGATTTCCGGGAAGAAGGTATAGCCGGGCAGAATGTGCAGCGATAGATCGCGTGCGCGGACAGCAAAGCCCGTGGCCAGAAAGGTGCCCTCATGTCCGCTTTTGGTTCGGTAGCTATATTGTCCGTAGCCGATGATCCTGTCCTGCCAGATCTTCGGCGACCAGCCCGTCACATCGCGGAACAGCCTGTCCAGTCGCTGCGCCTCATGCCGCCTTGCGGGGTCCGGGATGCGTGCCAGAACGGCGTCTAAAGGGCTCATGGCGACCAGTCGGGCGCGCGCTTTTCAAGGAAAGCCGTCACGCCTTCGGTGGTATCCTCGCGCATCATGTTCGTTGCAATGACCTTGCCGGTGAACGCATAGGCCTGAGCTAGGTCCATACCGATCTGTTCATAAAACGCCTGTTTGCCGATCCGGACCGCCGCCGACAGCTTGCCAGCGACCCTTTCGGCCAGGTCCCGCGTGGTCTGCGCCAGCGCCTCGGCGGGCACCACCCGGTTCACAAGCCCCTGTTCCAAAGCCTCCGATGCCGACAGAAAATCCCCTGTGGTCAGAAGCTCAAAGGCCTTTTTGCGGGGAATGGCGCGGGTCAGGGCGACCATGGGTGTGGAACAGAAAAGGCCCATGTCGACGCCATTCACTCCGAACCGTGCGGTATCGGACGCCACAGCCATGTCGCAAGAGGCGACCAATTGGCAGCCCGCAGCCGCAGCGACGCCCTGAACCTCGGCAATGACCGGCTGGGGCAGGGCGGGGATCTTCATCATCATGGCCGAGCAGGCGTCAAAAAGCGCGCCAAGCGCGGCCGCCCCGCCATCTTCGGCCTGACGTGCGGCGGTCAGTTCCCGCAGATCATGGCCCGCAGAAAACGCCTTGCCCCTGGCCTTTAGCACCACGACCTTCACATCGCTTTCGAGCTCTATCCGCTCAAAATGGGCGGACAGGGACGCAATCACAGGCATCGACAGCGGGTTAAGCTTGTCGGGGCGATTTAGCGACAGCGTGACTACGCTGCCGGTCTGTTCGCGCTCAACGAAGTCGTCAGCCATCGCCTTCTTGTCCTTTCCGACCGTCCAGTTCTAACTACGCCGGACATGGTTTCAATGGAAGTCCGATGGAATTGAAGATCGAAGCGGAAGAGTTGATGGGATTTCTGGAAAAGGTGTTTCCTCAGGTCCGGGGCGATTTTGAGATCGTCGCGCTTGAACCCTTTGAGATTAACGTTCGGATGCGGGTGGCTGAACGGCATCTGCGCCCGGGCGGGACGGTTTCGGGGCCAAGCCTGTTTGCGCTGGCGGATGTCTCGATCTACCTCGCGATCATGGCTATGATCGGACCCGAGGCCATGGCCGTGACCACAAATTGTTCCATCGATTTCATGCGCAAGCCTGCGGCGGGGAAAAACCTGATCGCCAGGGCGCGGCTGTTGAAACTGGGCAAGGTTTTGGCCGTGGGCGATGTGCACATCAGATCCGAGGGTGGGGAAGAGCTCGTTGCCCGTGCAAGCTTAACCTATTCCATTCCGCCACAATGAGGGATTGCAATGGGGTATTTTAATACCTAAAATATATCCTGTTGTTTATGCGTGATAAAATAGCTGACTTTTCCGTTGACTGTGCGGCTGGTGGCTGTACAACCCTGCAATCCGCGCCCCAGGGCGCCGCAAGAGTTTCTCCCTCATTCACCGGGGCACCGATATGAAGACCTTTACCGCAACACCGGCGGATATCGACAAGAAGTGGATCCTGATCGACGCGGAAGGTGTCGTTCTGGGCCGTCTTGCCGCCATCGTGGCAAACCGTTTGCGTGGCAAGCACAAGCCCACCTATACGCCGCACATGGACATGGGCGACAATGTCATCGTGATCAACGCTGAGAAAATTCAGCTGACCGGCAACAAGCGCGCGAAGCCAAACTATTGGCATACCGGCTACCCTGGTGGGATCAAATCACGCACCACTGGCGAGATCCTTGAAGGGGCCCACCCCGAGCGCGTCGTGTCGCAGGCCGTCAAGCGCATGCTGCCGGGCAACCGGCTGAGCCGAAAGCAGATGACCAATCTGCGTGTCTACGCCGGCAGCGATCATCCGCACGACGCCCAGCAGCCTGAAGTGCTGGATGTTAAATCCATGAATTCCAAGAATACGCGGGGCTGAAGATGGCCGAAGAAATCAAATCTCTGGAAGAGCTGAACCAGGTTGCAGGCGACGCGGCGCCGGTTGAAGCGGTGACCGAGACGGTCATCGCTGCTGAACCGCAGAGGGACGGTCTCGGCCGGTCCTACGCCACCGGTAAGCGCAAGGACGCCGTGGCGCGCGTCTGGATCAAGCCCGGTTCTGGCAAGGTCGTCGTCAACGGCAAGCCGATGAACGAATATTTTGCCCGGCCGGTGCTGCAGATGATCCTAGCCCAGCCGTTCAGCGTGGCCGGTGTCGAAGGCGAATTTGACGTCATGGCCACCGTAAAGGGCGGCGGTCTTTCGGGTCAGGCGGGTGCGGTCAAACATGGCATCTCGAAAGCGCTGCAGCTTTACGAGCCCAGCCTGCGCCCGGCACTGAAGGCGGCCGGCTTCCTGACCCGTGACAGCCGTGTCGTTGAACGCAAAAAGTTTGGCCGCCGCAAGGCGCGCCGGAGCTTCCAGTTCTCCAAACGCTGATATACGTACAATAACTGCGATCTGGCCGCCCCCTGGGCGGCCTTTTCTTTGAGGGGTCAGCCCAAGATCCAAGAACCCACTGGCGCGCCGCAATGGCGCCGATTAACCTGCGGGCATGCTTGGCTATTTGTTCGGTCGTTTGGTATCGCTGGGTCTAAGTCTGATCGCCGCCAGCCTGGTGATCTTTTTCGTTATCGAGATCATTCCGGGCGATCCGGCGGCCTTCATGCTGGGGTTGAATGCCGCGCCGGATACCGTCGCTGCGCTCCGCCGCGAACTGGGCCTCGATGGTTCGGTGATCGAACGGTATTACGCTTGGGTCACGGGCATGCTTCGGGGTGATTTCGGCACGTCCTATACCTATCGGGTTCCTGTCAGCGAACTGGTCGCGGCGCGGCTTTGGGTGTCTTTACCCTTGGCGATCTATGCCTTGGTCCTGTCGACCGCACTGGCTGTCCCGCTTGGGCTGATTGCTGCAGCGCGCCGCGGTAGACCGGCCGATCTGGGCATCATGGGTGTCACGCAGCTGGGCATCGCGATGCCGAACTTCTGGTTTGCAATGCTGTTGGTGCTGATCTTCTCAGTCCAGCTAAGGTGGTTTTCGGCTGGTGGCTTTCCCGGCTGGGATGCCGGGGTCGGCCCGGCGATGAAGGCACTGACGCTGCCCGCGATTGCACTGGCCCTTCCGCAGGCCAGCATCCTTGCCCGGGTCATGCGCTCGGCCCTTCTGGAAACCTTGGGTCAGGATTATATCAGAACCGCCCGGGCCAAGGGCCTATCCTGGCCACGCGCCATCACCCGCCACGCCCTGCGCAATGCGCTGATACCGGTGATGACGATCCTCGGGTTACAGTTTTCATTCCTGCTGGCTGGTGCCGTTATCATCGAGAATGTCTTTTTCCTGCCGGGCCTCGGCCGCCTGATCTTTCAGGGCATTACCCAGCGCGACCTGGTCGTGGTCGAAAGCGTTGTCATGCTTCTGGTCTTTTCGGTGATCACCGTGACCTTTCTGGTCGATGTCGCCTATGCGGCGATCGACCCAAGGCTGCGGCGCAGGGGATGATGCGGGCGTGAAGGGCAGGGCCGCAATCTGGATCGGCGGGGCGCTCAGCCTGATTTTCGTGGCTGCAGCCGGGGTTTCGTTCTTCTGGACACCCTTCGACGTGACCCAGCTGGCGGTGACCGAGCGTATGCGCCCGCCCGATGCGGCCAATCTTCTGGGAACCGATCATCTGGGGCGGGATATCCTGTCAATGCTGATGGTCGGCGCCCGCACATCGATTGCAGTCGCGCTCGTGGCGGTCGGCGTGGGGATGGCCATCGGCATACCGCTTGGGCTTTGGGCATCGGCCCAGAACGGCGGACTGCTTGACGACATCATCATGCGGGGCAACGATCTGATCTTTGCGTTCCCATCGCTGGTCATCGCAATCCTGATCACGGCGATTTTCGGTCCGTCGGCACTCAATGCGATCATTGCCATCGGCATCTTCAACATTCCCGTCTTTGCGCGTGTGACACGGGGCGGCGCCTTACCAATATGGACGCTGGATTATGTGTTGGCGGCCCGTGTGGCCGGCAAGAGCAACCGGAGGATCGCGGCCGAACACGTTTTGCCCAATGTGGCCAACCTTTTGATCGTGCAGGGGACCATCCAGTTTAGCCTTGGCATCCTTGCGGAGGCAGCGCTCAGCTATGTGGGGCTCGGTGCCCAGCCCCCGGTGCCAAGCTGGGGACGCATGTTAGCCGACAGCCAGACCATGGTTGCGCTGGCGCCCCATATGGCGATTGTGCCGGGTCTGGCGATTGTTGCCATGGTCCTGGGGCTGAACCTTCTCGGCGATGGGCTGCGCGATGCGCTGGACCCCCGACTGAGACGCGCGAGATGAGCCTTTTTGAAGCGCAGGACCTGTCCGTTTCCTTGGGTAGCCAGGAATTCGTCAGGCGCGTGAGTTTCTCGATCGGTGCGGGAAAGGTCTTCGGTCTGGTCGGAGAAAGCGGTTCTGGCAAGTCCTTGACCGCCTTGTCGGTCATGGGCCTGTTGCCGTCAGGAATGCAGCGCGCTGGGTCGATTACGCTGGAACGGCGCCGCATCGATACACTGGACGAACGCGGCATGTGCGCGCTGCGCGGCCGCGAAATCGGCATGATTTTCCAGGAACCGATGACGGCGCTTAACCCGCTGAAGACAATTGGCGATCAGGTCGCCGAAACGCTTGTCATCCATGGTGCGGCCGGTGGCCGGCAGGCCCGTGATCTTGCCCGGGCGGCGTTGGCGCGCGTCGGTCTACCTGATGACAAGTTCCCCCTGACACGGTTCCCCCATGAGCTGTCTGGCGGGCAGCGTCAGCGGGTGGCGATTGCCATGGCCATTGTGCTTGAGCCGCAGCTTCTTATCGCCGATGAGCCGACCACGGCGCTTGATGTGACCACCCAGGCCCAGATACTCGATTTGATCCGTGGGCTTGTGCGTGAACGCGGCATGTCCTGCATGCTGATCACACATGATCTGGCCGTCGTGGCCGGACTGGCCGATCATGTGGCGGTGATGCAGAACGGCCAGATCGTCGAGGCGGGCCCGACCGAGCCGGTTTTTCGCCGCCGGCATCACCCTTATACCGACCAGCTGATCCGCGCGTCCGCATTCGTTCCGCCCCGGCTTTTGGCGGAACCCGGGGCGCCAATATTAGCGGCCGAGGGTGTCCGCCGCAGTTACCGGCTTCCGCGCGAGGGCCTTCGGCGCCCGCTTTTCCGGGCGGTGGACGGTGTCGATCTGACCATCGGCAAAGGCGAAAGCGTCGGGCTGGTCGGGGAGTCGGGCTGTGGAAAGTCCACCCTGACGCGCGCTCTACTGGGGCTGGAGCATCTGCAGGGCGGCCGCGTCGTCCTGGACGGCCAAGAGGTGCCAAAGCCGGCAAACGTCGGACCGGCCATGCGGCGCAAGATGCAGGTCGTCTTTCAGGATCCGTTCGGCTCTTTTAATCCGCGCCACAAGGTGCTGCGCCTCGTGGCAGAACCTCTGTATCTTTTTCGCGGTGCCATGGGCGATCATCGCAAGCTGGTTGGCGACGTGCTCAGGGCGGTGGGATTGACTGCGGATGATATGGAAAAGTACATCCATGAGTTCTCAGGCGGTCAGCGCCAGCGCATTGCGATTGCCCGGGCCCTGATAACGCGGCCTGATCTGATCCTGCTTGACGAGGCAGTCTCGGCGCTGGACGTGCAGGTGCGCGCCCAAATCCTGGATCTTCTCACGCGTCTCAGGTCCGACTATGGCCTGTCGTATCTCTTTGTTAGCCACGATTTATCTGTGGTCCGGGCGATCACCGATAGGGTCTATGTCATGAAGGCTGGACGCATCGTGGAAGAAGGGCCGACCTGGCGGGTCTTTTCGGTCCCGCGCGAGGCCTACACGAAAGAGCTGATCGCGGCGACGCCCAAGATCCCGGATGACTGGTTAAGAGAGGACACGGCATGAACGATCTACCGCTCTGGTTTCCAACCGACCGGATCATGGTCGGCGGCGTGTGGCAGCCGGTCGAACGCCATCTGACGCTTGAAGATCCGTCAACCGGTCAGGAAATCGGGTCCATCGCGCAGGGTGGGGCGGCGGAGATCGATGCCGCCGTAGCCGCAGCCCGTGCCGCACAGGCGGGCGATTGGGGGCGAATGTCGGCGGTGGACCGGGGTCGCTGCCTGACACGGATCGGACGACTGGTTGGGGACCGCCTTGACGATTTGGCCCGGATCGAAGCGGCCGATGTCGGCAAGCCGCTGTCGCAGGCGCGCGCCGACGCTGTGGCATTGGCGCGGTACATGGAATTCTATGGCGGGGCGGCCGACAAGGTGATGGGTGAGACCATACCATACCTCGACGGCTATACGGTCTATACCCTGCGCGAGCCCCACGGTGTGACGGGACATATCGTTCCGTGGAACTATCCCATGCAGATCATTGGGCGTTCGGTCGGCGCGGCGCTTGCCATGGGCAACAGCTGCGTTCTGAAACCGGCAGAGCAGGCCTGCCTGACCGCACTCGCCTTTGCGGCCCTGGCAGTTGAGGCGGGTCTGCCGCCCGGTGCGCTGAATGTCGTGCCGGGTCTCGGTGACGAAGCCGGTGCGGCGCTCTCCGCCCATCCCGGCGTCGACCATCTGTCTTTTACCGGGTCGGTCGCAACTGGCAGCCGTGTTCAGGCAGCCGCGGCGACAAACGTCGTGCCTGTCACGCTGGAACTTGGCGGCAAGTCCCCACAAGTTGTTTTTGCCGACGCCGATGTTCAGGCGGCCCTTCCATATCTCCTGCGGGCGGGTTTGCAGAACGCCGGGCAAACCTGTTCGGCAGCGAGCCGGATCCTGGTGGAAAGACCCCGCTATGAAGAGGTCGCCGAAGCCATGGCTGGCCACTACCGGTCCCTTCGTGTCGGCCCGGCAGAAAAAGATCTGGACATCGGGCCGCTCATCTCCCGCCGACAGAAGGATATCGTATGCGGTTACCTTGCCTTGGCCGAGGAAAGCCAGATTCTGGCACGGGCCGAATTGCCGGAGGATCTTCCAGCAGATGGGCACTACGTGGCCCCGCATCTTATCGGTCGTCTTGAACCTGACCACCGGCTTGCACAGGAAGAGATTTTCGGCCCCGTTCAGGTGCTGATCCCCTTTGACGGCGAAGAAGAGGCCGTGCGGATCGCCAACGCCACCGACTACGGTTTGGTTGCCGCCATCTGGAGCCGGGACGGGGCCCGCCAGATGCGGGTCGCGAAGTCGCTTCGCGCCGGCCAGGTTTTTGTCAACAACTACGGCGCTGGTGGCGGTGTAGAGCTGCCCTTCGGCGGCGTCGGCAAGTCCGGACATGGCCGCGAAAAGGGTTTTGAGGCACTCTACGGGTTTTCAACGCTCAAGACCGTGGCCAACCTGCACGGTTAGCCTGGTTGCTCGACTGAAACGATGCCGCGTCGTTGGCGTATCGCCAAAACGTCTTGTCGCCGTTACCGCCTTGTCAAATGACCCAGAACAAAAATACTCAGTACTGCCGGTAGGCCATAGGGCCACTGAAGGCGGTTCATCACCGGCAATCGTGGGAGGCGCAAGCGATGGATCTTGATAGCAAGGTCGCCGTAGTGACGGGGGCGGGATCGGGTTTTGGTGCGGGTATCGCCGAAGCCTTTGCCCGGAACGGCGCCCGAGTGGTACTGGCGGACATTAACGGCGCTGCGGCTCAGCGGGTCGCAACCGAAATCTCGGGCCACGCGGTTGAGACGGATGTGTCATCCGGCGAAAGCGTTGATGCATTGGCCGAGGAAGTGATACGGCATTTCGGGCCGCCGGACATTCTGGTCAACAATGCCGGGGTCACCCATCTGCCAACAGCCCTGGAAGACGTGGGCGAGGCCGACTTTGACCGCGTTTTGGCGGTCAACGCCAAATCCGTCTATCTGACGGCGCGCGCCGTCGTGCCGGCGATGAAGGCGCGGGGGTCCGGGGCAATCCTGAACATAGCATCGACCGCCGGGGTCAGCCCGCGGCCCAACTTGAACTGGTATAACGCCTCGAAGGGCTGGATGATCACCGCGACCAAGGCCATGGCGGTTGAACTGGCGCCGCACGGTGTGCGCGTCAACGCATTGAACCCGGTCGCCGGCGAGACGCCGCTTCTGAAGAGCTTTATGGGCGAAGACACACCGGCCATTCGCCAGAAATTTCTGGCGACCATCCCTCTGGGGCGGTTTTCGACGCCCCAGGATATCGCCGAGGCGTCGGTTTTCCTCTGCTCGGATCGGGCGTCGATGATCACGGGCGTCGCGCTGGAAGTCGATGGGGGCCGCTGCATCTGAAGCCGGTTCGGCCCACCGCCAAAGATCTCTCGAACCAAACCGGCCGCACGGTCATTCCGCCGCTTCGAGATAGTCCTCTAGCGGCGGGCAGGTGCAAACCAGATGGCGGTCTCCATAGACGTTGTCGACCCGGCCCACGGGCGGCCAGTATTTGTCGACGCGGAAGGCGCCTTTGGGAAAACACGCTTGTTCTCGGCTGTAGGGGCGGTCCCAGCCGGCCACGAGGTCGTCAACCGTATGGGGGGCGTTCTTCAGCGGATTGTTTTCCGCATCGATTTCACCCCGTTCAATCGCCGCGATTTCGTCGCGAATTTCCAGCATTGCATCGCAGAAGCGATCCAATTCGGCCTTGGTCTCGGATTCGGTCGGTTCGACCATCAACGTGCCGGCCACGGGCCAGCTCATGGTCGGGGCATGAAAGCCGTGGTCGATCAGGCGCTTTGCCACGTCGTCAACGCTGACATGGGCGGTCTCGGCGAAAGGGCGCGTGTCGAGGATGCATTCGTGCGCCACCCGGCCCTGATCGCCCTGGTAAAGGATGTCATAGGCGCCTTCGAGCCGCTTGGCGATATAGTTGGCGTTCAAGATCGCCACCTTGGTGGCTTGGGTCAGACCGTCGCCGGCCATCATCTTTAGATAGGCGTAAGAGATCGGCAGGATCGAAGCCGACCCAAAGGGTGCGGCGCTGACAGGGCCTTCGCGTCCGCCCGCTTCCGGGTGGCCTGGCACGAAGGGTGCCAGATGCGCCTTGACGCCAATCGGACCCATGCCCGGACCTCCGCCGCCATGGGGGATGCAAAACGTCTTGTGCAGGTTCAGGTGACTGACATCAGAGCCGATCTCACCCGGTTTCACCAGACCTACCATCGCATTTAGATTGGCGCCGTCCATGTAGACCTGCCCGCCGTGGGCGTGGGTGATCGCGCAAACCTCGCGCACCGTGTCCTCAAAGACGCCGTGGGTCGAAGGGTAGGTGATCATGCAGGCCGCAAGCGCATCGCCCGCTGTCTCGGCCTTGGCCCGGAAATCATCCAGATCGATGTCACCGCTGTCCGTGCAGGCAACCACAACGACATCCATGCCCGCCATCTGGGCCGATGCAGGGTTCGTCCCATGGGCGTTTACCGGTATCAGGCAGATCCGGCGCGCGGCATCGCCCCGTGCCCGGTGATAGGCCGCGATGGTCAGAAGCCCGGCGTATTCCCCCTGGGCGCCCGAATTGGGTTGCATCGACATCGCGTCGTAACCGGTTATATCGCAGAGGCTTTTTGAGAGCGCATCGATCATCTTCCGGTAGCCTTCGGTCTGGGACGCAGGCGCGAAGGGATGGATCATCGCGAATTCCCGCCATGTGACCGGCATCATTTCAGCGGCAGAATTCAGTTTCATCGTGCAGGATCCGAGGGGGATCATCGCGCGATCAAGGGCAAGATCCCGGTCTGCCAGGCGCCGCATATACCGCATCATTTCCGTCTCGGCCCGGTTCATATGAAAGACCGGATGGGTCAGATAGGTGCTCTGACGGATCAGCGCATCCGGCACGCGGTGGTCATCTGCAACACCGAAGCTCCTGTCCGCAATGCCGAAGGACATCCAGACCGCTTCAATTGTCTCGGGCCGCGTGCATTCGTCCAGTGTTATGCCGATCTTTCCGCCGGGAAAGGCGCGCAAGTTGACGCCCTCGGCCTCGGCCGCACGAAGGATCACGCCCTGCATCGCACCGGCCTCGACGGTGATAGTGTCAAAGAAATGGGGGCAGGCCAGGGTGAAACCGGCGTCTTCCAGACCCTGTGCCAAGTGCACTGTCTTTCGGTGAATGATCTCTGCGATGGCTTTGAGACCTTTGGGCCCATGAAAGACGGCGTAGAACGACGCCATGACGGCCAGAAGCGCCTGGGCGGTGCAGACGTTGGATGTGGCCTTTTCGCGCCGGATATGCTGTTCGCGCGTCTGCAGAGAAAGCCGGTACGCGGGCTTGCCATGGCTGTCGAGGCTGACGCCGACAATACGCCCGGGCATGGCGCGCTTCAGCGCATCGCGGCAGGCGATATAGGCCGCATGAGGGCCACCCATGCCCATGGGCACACCAAAGCGCTGGGTCGAACCCACAGCGATGTCCGCGCCCATGGCGCCTGGCTCTTTCAGGATGGTCAGTGAAAGTGGGTCCGCAATCACAATACCGATTGCTTTTGCGCCGTGGAGCGACTCCATTTCCGTCGAGAAATCGCGAAGATGCCCCTGCGTTCCCGGATACTGGAACACGGCGCCGAAGACGTCTGCCGCGTTCAGCGTCTCGGGTGCGCCAACAATGATTTCGATCCCCAGTGGCGCCGCCCGCGTCTCGATCACGGCAATATTCTGGGGGTGGCAGTTTTCGTCGACGAAAAACGCCTTGGCCTTTGATTTCGCGCTTCGCAGGGCCATGGTCATGGCCTCGGCTGCCGCCGTCGCCTCATCCAAAAGCGATGCGTTGGCGATATCCAGCCCGGTCAGATCGCAAACCATCGTCTGGTAGTTCAGCAATGCTTCGAGCCGCCCCTGGCTGATCTCGGGCTGATAGGGCGTGTAGGCCGTGTACCAGGCGGGGTTCTCAAGGATGTTACGCTGAATGGCCGGCGGAGTGACGGTGCCGTGATAGCCCTGTCCGATCAAGCTGACGAAGACCTTGTTCTGCTGCGCGAGCTTGTGCATGTGAAACAGCAGTTCACGCTCGGACAGAGGGGGGCCAAGATCCAGCGGCTCCGCCTGGCGGATCGAGGCGGGGACGGTTTCGTCGATCAGCCCGTCAAGACTTTCGGCGCCGACAACTTTCAGCATCTCGTCCATTTCTTCCGGAGACGGGCCGATGTGTCGGCGATTGGCAAAATCATAGGGCAGATAGTCGGTAGGCGTGAAAGACATGGGCAGGTTCCTTGGCACGGGTCCAGCGGTGGCGGAGTTAGTCGATCAGTTCCTTGTAGGCGTCTTCGTCCAGAAAGGCGTTTAGTGCGCCGGTATCTTCGACCTTCAGCTTGAAGAACCAGCCGGCGCCCATGGGATCTTCGTTGACGAGGCCGGGGTTGTCGGCCAGCGCTTCGTTGACCTCGACAATCTCACCGTCCATCGGGGCGGCGATATCGGATGCCGCCTTAACGCTTTCGATGACCACGATCTCATCGCCCTTGGCGACCATGGTCTCGACCTCTGGCAGTTCGACAAAAACAACATCGCCCAGTTGGGTTGAGGCATGCTCGGTAATCCCGACGACGATCAGATCTTCTTCGGCGCGCAACCACTCATGATCTTCCGTGAATTTCATAGATGTCTCCTTGGGCACTAACGTTTGTAGGAATGGGGGTGAAATGGCATCGGCGCCACCCTTGCGGGCAGTCTTTTGCCACGAACCTCGGCCCAGATACGGGTGTCGGGCGCCGATTGTTCTGCCGGCAGATATGCCATCGACACCGGCGCGCCCAGAGAGGGGCCGAAGGCACCCGATGTCACCTGACCGATGGGCTCTGAGCCTGTCTCAGACGCAAAAAGTTGGGTCCCTGCGCGCATAGGTGCGCGGCCTTCCGGGCGCAGACCGACACGCCTTCGGCTGCTTCCAAGCTCAAGCTCTTCGAGAATGCGTTCCGCTCCGGGAAATCCGCCGGCACTTGCACCGCCCTTGCGCCGGATTTTCTGAATTGCCCAGCCGAGATCGGCCTCGGCAGGGCTGGTCGCTGCGTTGATGTCGCTGCCGTAAAGGCAAAGACCGGCCTCTAGCCGCAGGCTGTCGCGGGCGCCGAGCCCAATCGGTTCGACCGAAGCGTTCGCCAAAAGGGCACCCGCGAACGGTTCGGCCGCGCCCTCCATGACTGAGATTTCAAAGCCATCTTCACCGGTGTATCCGGAACGGGACACCCAGAGCGTGCCGAAATCGGTGTCAAAGGATGTGCTGTCCATAAAGCGCATCTTTGAGGTACCGGGTGCCACATCGGCAAGCGCCGCTTCCGCTTTCGGACCCTGAAGTGCCAGTAGGGCGCGGTCTTCGACAAGAGTGACCTCGACACGGTCACCAATCCGGGTTTTGAGATGCGCCAGATCGCTGGCCTTGCAGGCGGCATTGACGACCAAGAGCAAATGATCGCCCCGGTTGGCCACCATCAGGTCGTCTTCGATCCCGCCGGCGTCATTGGTGAAAAAACCGTACCGCTGCCGGCCTTCGCCCAGCCCGATATAGTTTGCCGGTACAAGCGTCTCAAGCGCGGCGGCGGCATCTTCGGCGTTCCCCGACCGTGCCCGCAACAGAATCTGACCCATATGGCTGACATCGAACAGTCCTGCGTTTGAGCGCGTGTGGAGATGCTCTTTCATTACGCCGGCCGGATACTGGACGGGCAGGGCATATCCCGCAAAGGGCACGATGCGCGCACCCAGGCTTTCGTGCAGGGCCAGAAGTGGCGTTGGTGTCAACGAGGCGGCGGTTTCCGTGGCCATGTCGTCCCCTTGTCTGACCGGGGCACAAGGCCAACCGGCACCGTTACCGGACAGCGACCGTGCCGCCCGACGATGCCCCCTCTGTCCTTTCGCCTGAGATCGTTATCCCTTCGGCGGATGCGCGCGCGCATCTCTCTCCAGAGTGCTTCAACACGACGGTCCATGAGCCTGAGAGTTTACCGGGGCGGTTGCTCCTTCGGCACCGGACTGGATCCGGATTCTCCCGTCGCGTCTTTTTTGGGTAGACTAACTACTGTCGTCTGGCAAGTCGTGGTAGGTGCGTCAATCAATGAAGTTCGGCCAAACGCTTGTCCAACCGTGCGATCAGGCGTTCAACTTCCGAGATTGCGACGGCGCTGAGCGCCGGCCCCGGTTTGCGGATCGTCGGGTGTGCGATGGCCCCGCGCTTTGCCAGAATGTACTTTCTGACGGGGAGGCCAAGGCCGGGCTGATTTTCCACCCGGATCAACGGCAGATAGGCGTCGAATAGATCCTGCGCCCGGTCGGGATCGCCTTTTTCCATTGCCGCAATGACCATTGCCATCATTTCGGGATAAGCAAAGCCGGTCATAGCGCCGTCTGCGCCGCGCGCCATTTCTTCCGGCAGAAACAGCCCGCCGTTTCCGGTCAGGATGGAAATGCGTCGCGACCCGGCGTCGGACGCGGCGCGCAGGGCAGAGATCTTCTCAAGCCCTGGCCAGTCCTCATGCTTGAGCATCACGCAGTTGGCGCATTCCTCGACCACTTTCAAGATGACCGATACCGGTACGACAACATTAGTGGATAGCGGAAAATCCTGCAAAACCCACGGGATACCGTCCAGTGTTTCACCAACGTTCATAAAGTAGTCTGTGGTCTGGGCGTCGGTTTTCAAGGCGCCGGACGGGGCCACCATGACGCCTGCGGCGCCCGCCTCGACAGCATCCACAGACAGGGCCTTCATCGCCGCAAGTCCGGGCGCGGTCACACCCGCGACAACGGGTAGATCCGTCGCTGCTGTCACGCGCCTGATCACCGAAAGCGATTCAGAGGCGCTGAGCTTTCCGGCTTCGCCCATCATGCCCAGAATGGTCAGTCCGCTTGCGCCTTTGTCGGTATAAAACGCCACCATCCGGTCGATGCTGTTCAGATCCAGGGTGCCATCCGGAAGAAAAGGTGTGGCGGCGATTGTAAAGACGCCGCGCGTCGTTTCGCTAATCATGGTCCGGTCCTTTGATCCGATGGCTTTGGCCGATGGCGATGCGCCCGAGGATCATCGACACGGCCGCCTGACATGGCTCAACAACGGGCAGGCCGGTCGCCTCTTCCAGGGGACCGCGCGCCCAGGCCATGCCTGCGCATCCCATGATCAGAACATCGGCGCCGTCTTGGTCGCGAAGGGCCTTGGCAGTCTCAACCATGCGCGGCAGGGCATCGTTGCCCAGGCCGGCCACACCCAGCCCAAGAGCCCTGTCACCGGCAATCCGACTGGTGACGCCCATCGCGCCATAGGATCGCCAATGGCGGGGCACCGATCCGGGAAGGATTGATATGACGCCCAGGCGATGTCCCAGCGTCATGGCCGTTGCAATAGCAGCTTCCTGAATGCCTAGGGTCGGCAGCGGGGTCCTTTCCCGTAAGGCGTGGACGCCGGGATCCCCGAAACAGGCGATCACAAAGCCCGACGACTGGCTTTGAAGCGTGTCTGCCATGTCCAACATAGGAACGATGATCGCATCCGCCTGCGCCTGGCTTTCGATGCCGGGCGGGCCTTCGCTGAGTGTTTCGCAGGCGATAGGTATCCCAAGCGAACCCAATGCCGAAGTGGCCTCTCCAATGGCCCGGGTCACATGGGTTGACGAGTTGGGATTGATGACGCGGACGGGCAGCATCATGCGCCGGGGCGTGTGGGTGTCTGCACTTCGATCTGATAGCCTTCTGGATCGTCGAATACAAAGGCGCGAATGCCGAGCTGATCGTTTTGGAACATCTGGGACAGTCCCGCGACCTCGTGGGCGATACACCAGTCGCGCCAGGCATCCACGTCGGGCACCCGAAGGCAAAGCTGCACCGGCTTTGTCTCGGCGGACTTGTGCATGCCCCGGCTTTCGTCGACCAGGCCGACATGGGCGCCATCTGCGATCCGATAGATTTTTGACCACCCCTGGTCGATCGCCAATGTGAGACCCAGAACATCTTCGTAAAAGGCCATCGCGCCCGCGAGGTCCTTATAATAGAGAAATGTTATCGCGAGAGACGCGCCATCGGGCCTTGAGGGGTTCATGGGTTTGCCTCCATTGCCTGAATTTCGGGTGCTGGCGGGTGAAGCGCGCGGACGCCCATGTCCGGACGCGCAATCCATCGGCCGCTTGGGGTTGCGTCGGTCAGTTTGCCGTCCGAAACCACTGTCTGGCCGCGGACCAACACAGACCGCGGATAGCCCCTGATCGTCCGCCCGGACCAGGGATTGTAACCCACATTGTCGTGCAGATCGTCATCGCAATAGGTCACTTGCGTGTCCGGGTCCCAAAGCACGATATCGGCATCGTAGCCCGGCGCGATCCTGCCTTTTGAGCGCAGGCCATATATCTCGGCAGGACGCTCGGACGTGGTTCTTACGAATTGCTCAAGGCCGCCGCGGCCCTGGCTGACCATCGCGTCAAACAAAAGGGGCTGGCGCAGTTCGATGCCGGGAAGACCGTTGGCAATCTCGGTAAAGGGTGGAGCAGATCCAGCGGCAAGTTTTCCAGTTGTGTCAAAGCGGTAAGGTGCGTGGTCGGACGACACCAGATCGATTGTCCCATCCGCGATCCCGCCCCAAAGCGCATCCACATCCGCCGCGTCACGCTGGGGTGGCGAGCACATCCACTTGGCGCCATCCAGTCCGGGTGCCGCCAGCACGTCCGCGGTGCTGAGCAGATAGTGTGGACATGTTTCGGCCCAGACGGGCACGCCGCGGCTGCGCGCCTCGGCGATAACTGCAAGCGCGCGGGCACAACTCACGTGGAAGATCATCACCGGCTGCGCGAGAAGCTCGGCCATTGTGCAAAGCCGGAAGACCGCTTCGACCTCGGCGAGGCGTGGGCGCGATACGGCGTGCCAGAAGGGTTCCATTTTCCCGGAGGCGACAAGGCTTTCACGCATCCAGCCGACGATGCCGTCATTTTCGGCGTGCACGCAAACAAGCGCCTTGGACCGGCGCGCCAAAGACAGGACGTCGATAAGGGCATGGTCCGACAGGCCGATGTTGTAAGTGGTGAAGACTTTAATTGACCGGTGCCCGGCCGCCACGAGATCCATCAGATCTGTCGCGAAGTCCGGTACGCCCACATCGCTGACCGACAAGTGGAATGCGTAGTCAACATAGCATCCGGCGTTTGCGCGAACCGCATAATCGCTGACCGCCTCGGCCAGCCGCTGCCCCGGCTGCTGCGCCGCGAACGCGATAAGCGCAGTGGTCCCCCCAAGTGCGGCAGCGCACGACGCCGTCTCGAATGTGTCTGCGTTCCAAAGCCCCATGCCCGACATCTGTTCAATGTGGACGTGCGGATCGATCCCGCCCGGAAGTACTAATAACCCGTCGGCGGAAAGAACCCTGGGCGCACCCGTCAGGCCCGGAGCGATTTCGACGATCACGCCGTCGCGCACGCGCACATCCGCGGTGCGCAACGCGCCGTCGGCGTAGACCCTGCCGCCGCTGATAAGAAGCTCGTCTGGTTCTGTCATCATGTTCTCTTCACGACCATGAGCCAATGCGCAGGAAGCCACAATACGGCGCGCGCAAAATCATGCCGTGACGCCTTAAGCGGATGTTCATGGCTTCATTGCAGGGTCGCGCCAGTGACTGGGTTCAAGGGCAGAAACAAGGTGTGCTGGAATGAGCGAAGTGCGAGTGGTTGTCGTCGACGATTCCCAAACCATCAGGAAAATAATCCGGCACACTCTGGCAGCGGAACCGGATATCGAGGTCGTCGGTGAGGCGGCGGACGCCTATGAGGCGCGCTCGGCGATCAAGGCGCTGAACCCCGATGTCATCACGCTTGACGTGGAGATGCCACGGATGAGCGGAACCGAATTTCTGAAGAAGATCATGGAGCTACGGCCGATGCCGGTGGTCATGCTGTCGCATTTGACCAAACGGGGAAGTGACGTAGCGATTGAAGCGCTCGCATCCGGTGCGGTGGACTGTATCGGCAAACCGACCAACGCGGCAGAGTTGACGGGCGGCGCCTTTGCCCGTGAGCTTTGTGGCAGCGTGCGCATGGCGGCAAACGCCCAGGTTCAGGGGCGGTCGCCTGTGGTTTCGGTCGACACCGCGCCGCGCGAGTTTCGCTGGAACGGCAAAATCATTCTGATCGGATCGTCGACTGGCGGAGTCGATGCACTGGAACGGGTTTTGACCGGCTTTCCTGCTGCTGCCCCGCCCACTCTGATCACCCAGCATATGCCGGCAAACTTCCTGCGCAGCTTTGCTGAAAGGTTGAATGGCATGCTGCCTCTGACTGTTCAGGTCGGCGAAACGGGAATGCCCGTGCAACCAGGCAATGTCTATCTGGCACCGGGGGGCGACTATCACATGAGCTTGCGCGGAGGAACAAATCCTTCGATCGTTCTGATCGACACACCGCCGCGCAGCGGGCACAGACCATCCGTCGATGTCATGTTCGAGGCCGCTGTTCCCCTGGCCGGCCGAGTGGTTGCCTCCGTCCTCACCGGCATGGGGCGCGACGGTGCCGAGGGCATGGCGCAATTGCGCGGGGCCGGGGCGCGAACTCTTTGCCAGGATGCCAAGAGCTCCGTTGTCTACGGCATGCCAAAGGCGGCCTGGGAAAAGGGCGGCGTCGAGGACCAGTTGGGGATTACTGAAATGGCCGGTGCATTGCTTGACCGATGCTGTGCAAAGTCAAGGACCGGTCAGAATGCCTAGCACGACCTTGGGAAAACAGCGCTCGATCTACGTGGCACAGGGCGAAACCGCCGTTGAGCGGGCACCCGATGTCGTTATGATGGCTGTGCTCGGATCCTGCGTCTCGGTCTGCCTTTACGATCCACAGGCGCGTATCGGCGGGATGAACCACGTACTCCTTTCGCACCGTAGCGCAATCAAGGACAGGCCGGATTTTTCGGCGGCCGCCTCAATGGAAATCCTGATTAATTCGCTCCTTAAGGCGGGCGCGCGCAAAAGCCGGTTCACGGCCAGCGTTGTCGGCGGGGCAAACATGGAGGAAAGACTGGGTCCCATCGGGCATGCAAACGTACAGGGCGTGATGTCGTTTCTCAAAAACGAGGAGATCCATGTGACGTCGCAAGATACCGGTGGCACACGCGCGCGGCGGGTGCGGTTTCATCCGGAAAGTGGCCGTGTCCTTGTGCGGACGGTCAGCGACAGCCCAGCAGAACCGGTGTCGGTCAAGCCGCCCATGCCAAACCGCTCAAGCAGCGACTTCGAACTGTTTTAGGCGTTACGGCGGGCTCGCGACGCTATTGGTGCTGCGCGATTTCTTAATGCTCTAGATCTTTGTTCGTCACGGCTTTACCGATCTGGATCCGCGCTGTTTTTCGCGTTGCCGAGTTTTACTTAAGTTGTTGATCTGTGCGACAGGGTACAACCGCGAGCGCCTGCGGAACCTCAGGAGCCATAGCCATCAAATTACGGGGGAAGCGAGGGCAATGGCGGAGAGGATTACCTTTGGACATCTGTCGTATCCAGTCGCTACCTGCCTTCGATCCTTCGATCCTTCGATCCTTCAACCTGCCGAACATGACCTCAATCCTATTGCGAAGTTTGTGGCGGCATTTGCCGTACCTGACTGCTGTCTTCTGCCGCTTTCGACCAGAGATGCAGGCGCTTAGTTGCTTGTCTTTCGACGCTTCTCGGAACCAGCCGGCGTCGTAACCTCGATCCCCAAAGCAGACAATCGAATGTCGGCAGATGATGCACAATGGTCCCTGCGCCGATGTAATCGTCGACCTGATCGGACTAAAAAAGAGCTTTCAGGGTCGCCTTGGTTGTAGCAGCTGGAGGCCAGCATCGTGTTCATGCCGCCCTTCGTTCGACCGTTTTGACGACCAAGTGCCACTTTTTTAACGCAAGGCTCAACGCCGTGCGATGGGTTTTGAGGTTGTGGCGTCAGTTACGACCATCTTCTGTTCGCCGTATTCGGCGGCCAGAGCGGACAGCACCCGGGCGACGACGGCCTTATTGCTCTATCGTTTCCAATGGTTGTAGAGCGTCTTGTGCGGCCCACAGGTGCCCGGGGCCGGGAATCGTACCACCTTAAACCATCGCAAGTAGTGAAGATAATCTCACTGAATACGCGCCGTCTGCGCATTGCACAGCCGGGAAGGATCGGACACATTCACGGCTCGTTTTTTTGGAACCGTGAACCATGCCGCCAAACAGAAAACTATGGGTCCTCAGCCTACGGAATCCCAGCTGGACCGGACGCTTGTGAGCTGACAGTTGGCGGTGCTGCACACGGCTACGTTTTTGGCGCGCAAAGGGATCGCATCGCAAGTTCAGAATAGGTCAAACTCACCCTTGGCTTGAGCAGCGCTTCCGGGTATATCCGAAAGCCCGAGCCTTTCATGCAGCTCGCGCAAGTGCATGCTTTTGCGCAGCTCCGCTTCGGACATCCTTGGCGTGTGTGTCACACGGATGGCAATTGCCTCAAGCAAACTGCCGAGATCTGCCTGTATCTGGTGAAGCCGGTCCAGCTCTTGCAGGCTGGTCGCCTCAGTCGGTCCGGGCAGACCTCCGCTTTCCAGAAACTGGCCAAGCGCGTGCTGAATCGTCTGGGTGGTGGCTGCGAGATGGCTGAGCTCCATTGCGACTGCGCGCAGTAGAACGGTCAGATCGACCGGCCGTGCGGCCGCTTCGTTCGCAGGATAGGTATGTCGCCCGTTGGCCTGTGTCGTCATCACCTAAAGACGTCCGACCACCGCTTCGATACAAGTGCGCAATTCTACCGCTTCAAAGGGCTTCTTAAGATAGTTGTTCATGCCCAAGTGCCGGCCGCCCTCAATGATCTCATTGTTAGCCAAGCCGGTGATCAGAATGAATCCGACTTGCTTGGTCCGCTCGGCGGAGCGCAAGGCATGCAGAAGTTGCAGACCGTTCATTTCAGGCATGTTAAAATCTGAAATGACGAGATGGACGGGGGATTTTTCCAACGCCGCGAGGGCGGTAGGGCCGTCCGCGACGGAGGCGACATTTGTGATACCAATCGCGTCGAGCGCCTGGGTCAGCAACCCGCGGCTGGTGGACATGTCATCGACAACAAGGATGCGTAGCTGGTCCCGCAAAGACATGATCTAGCCCCCTCTTTTCTTTGATTGCATCGTCGACGCGGTCGCGCCATCCCGACGATAGGTCGTGAGGCCGGCCGGGGCAAAAAGCCCGGCGTTCTGCGGCGCAAGCCGCTCCGAGTGACCGATAAAGAGCCAGGCTTCGTCGCTCATTGCATCATGGAAACGCTGGAACAGCGTGGCCTGAGTTTCCGCGTCGAAATAGATCACCACATTTCTGCAGAAGATCACATCGATCTTGCCGCGCATGGGCCATGGTTGCAGCAGGTTGAGTTCTTGAAACGTCACCATAGAACGCAGTTTGGCGGAAACGCGCAGTTGATCATCGATTTCGGTAGCTTCAGTGTACTTCTGTCGCATTTCCTGGGGGACGGGCTCTAGTTCCGATGCGCTGAAGACGCCCCGCCGTGCGCCAGAGATGGCTTTTGGATCGATGTCCGTGGCCAGGATGCGAAGGTCCACTTGCGGGTGATCGCGCAGCAACTCGCTGCAGGCCATTGCAATCGTATAGGGTTCATTGCCGAATGAGCAGCCCGCTGACCAGATCCGGATACGCGCTTGTTTGCCACGCTTCTTTATCAGTTCCGGCAAGGCGGTTTTGCAAAGGGTGTCAAAGTGATGACCTTCGCGAAAGAACTGCGTGACGTTCGTCGTAAGCGCTGAAATAAGCTCGCGCTTTTCGGCGCCGGCATCATCCGACCCGAGGAGTTTGATATAGTCTTCAAAGCTGTCGAGCTTGAGGTGCCGCAGCCGTTTGAGCAGGCGCGACTGCACCATCGGCATCTTCTTGGGTTCGAGCAGAATGCCCGATTCAGTATGCGCCAGTCGCGCGATCTTATCGAAGTGATCGCGTGACAGCCCGGCCGAGGCCAGTGATTGGTTCATGCCGCCTCCTCATCGCTTTCGGGCAGGAGTGCAGGCAGATCCAGAATACGGATCATCTTCTCGCCGACAATTGTCAGGGCCGCAATGCAGTCCGCGTCATCGGATTCGCGCATGTCGGGCGGCGGCTGTAGATCGCTTGATGACAGGGTCAAAATGTCCGACACCGCATCGACCAGAAGGCCGACGGTCCGCCCACCCACATGCACAACAATGATGACATTTCGATCGGTTACCTCGGTCTCGCCCAGACCAAGGCGGCCGGCAAGATCGATGATTGGCAAAACCGTTCCACGCAAGTTGATGACACCGCGCAAATAATGCGGTGCATGGGGCAGGGGCGTGGGTTTGGCCCAGCCGCGAATTTCCCGTACGGACATGATTTCCATCGCGTAGCTCTGCTGCCCAACGGAGAACGAGAGCAGCTCGATCAGGGAGCCCTCGGCAATGTGACGCTCTTCTTGCATGGCCTATCCAACCTTTCTGTCGAGGGAGTTCTCTAGCACCGAGGCTGCGTGGTGCCGCCGCGTCAGCCCGACCGGGTCCAGGATCAATGCGATCTGCCCGTCCCCAAGAATTGTGGCCGCAGCAATGCCCGGTATGTCTCCAAAGCCTTGTTGCAGTCCTTTGATCACCACTTGCCGCTGGTCCTGGATCGCATCCACAACCAGTGTGCTGCGACGCCCGTCGTCGAGGCCGATAACCAGCACGATGGATCCCGCATAGTCGCGTTGGACCTGCCGGTAGCCCAGTTCGACGCCCAGGTCGATCAAAGGCGCAAAGCCGCCCCGGATTTCCACGACAAATCCCTGGGCGCCCAGCGAACGCAGATTGTCTTCCGACAGGGTCAATGTCTCGACAATGGCATTCAAGGGGATGACCAGCGTCTCGCCCGCAACCTGCACCACCATGCCGTCCAACACTGCGAGTGTCAGCGGAAGCGAAATGGAAAATGTCGATCCACGACCTTTTTCCGAAGTGATCGTGATGTTGCCACCCAGCGACTGGATCGCGGTCTTCACCACGTCCATTCCGACGCCGCGGCCTGAAAGGGAAGAGACTGCTTCGGCCGTCGAAAAACCCGGCATGAAAAGCAGGTTGTCGATTTCGCTGTCTGACAGGGTCGCGCTGGCTGGAACAAGGCCGCGTTCGACCGCGCGTGCAAGAACCCGTTCGCGATCGATACCTGCGCCATCGTCCGTAATTTCTATGATGACGCGACCAGATCTATGTGCCGCTGTCAGACTGACTATTCCGGTGGGCGGCTTGCCAGCCTCCGCGCGGCCTTCTTTGGTCTCAAGCCCATGGTCGACCGCATTACGGATCATATGCGTTAGTGGATCGGCCAGCCTTTCGATGACCGTTTTATCCACCTCCGTGGTGTCGCCGAAGGTCTTCAGGCGTACATCTTTTTCGATGGCCGCCGAGGCTTCCCGTGCGATACGTGCCATACGCTGAAACAGGCTTTTGACAGGTTGCGCACGGATCATCATGACGCTTTCCTGAATGTCGCGCGTTAGCTGCATGAACTCTTCGAGCCCTTGCATCACGGCAGAGTTTGCCGGAATTCCGGCCTGTTCCGCGCTTTGAGACAGCATTGCCTGATTGATCACAAGCTCACCGACAAGGTTGACCAAACGGTCAATCTTTTCCAGATCCACACGGACCGTGGCTTTGGGGCCAGCGGTCTCAGTTGGCTTTGCAGCCTGAACCTGGGCGGGCTTCGATGTGGCTGGATTTGCCGCCGGTCCCTCGGGCACGGCAGGCACCGTTTTTGCGATGCGGGTGGTGACCTGTTCCTCTCCGCCGGTGCGTGCATTTTGGTCGCGGGTGCCTCCCGCTTCAATCGCCTGCGTCGTCATTGGCGCGCTGGCGTCAATCGGCGCCAGATCCGCCATGTCTTCCTCGGGCGCAGGCGCTCTAGCGACATCGGACTGTGCGGCACCGATCTCTTCGATCTCGAGATCACAGAGATCTGCTACGAATTCGAAGATCTCCTGTACTTCTGCTAGGTCCGCGTCGGTCTCAAGATCAATATTCCAGGCGATTGAGGCACTGTCCGGCGGACGGACGTCCAATGGAACGACCGCGTCTATGTCGGCTTTGATCTTGGTCGGGCCAAGCTTTTGCAGGCAGCGAAGAATGAATTGAGGTTCATTGTTGGCGGCATAGAGCGAATGGTGCGGGCGGAAGAAAATCCTGTAGTGGTGTCTGCCATCGGTGTCTTCTTGGTCGTTCGGGTCTTTGTCTTCGCTGACTTGCGCGTCCTGACCATCGCTTGCAGCGTCTTCCGACAGGCCGGGCAGATCGAGGCGGAGTGTCAGCGGCGCGAAACTTGCCGCGGCAGAGCCCTCTTCTTCTTCGTTGCTTTCCTCGGCACCAATCAGCTCCCCCAGTTCTTTAAGAATGGACTGGCTGCGAGTACGGTCAAATTCGGTTCCGTCCCGGCTGGCGCGGGTAATGTCGGACAACATGTCCGCGGCGGCAAAAAACAGGCGGAGGGCGTTCTTGTCGGTTTTCAGATCACCCGAACGAACCTGATCCAGAACGGTTTCGTAGCTGTGGGAAAACTCGACAAGATCATCAAGGCCAAACGCACCGGCGCCACCCTTGATCGAGTGAACGGCACGAAAGACAACGTTGATGGTTTCTTCATCGTCTTGGCCATCGTCGATGATTTGCAGGCTTTCCGCCAGGTTTTCTAGGAGTTCTTCGCATTCCACAAAGAACGAGGCCTTGATTTCGGCCATGGGATCTTCGGATGTGGACATGGTTCAGCCGCTTACCAGCTCCAACGCCCGGACAAGTTTGGCCGGGTCGAAGGGTTTTACGATCCAGCCTGTGGCGCCTGCATCGCGGGCGCGGGCCTTTAGTTCGGGTGCACTCTCTGTCGTCAGCACAAGTATCGGCACGGAATCGAACTTTTCCTGGGCGCGGACTGCATCAATGAAGCCGAAGCCATCGAGCTTTGGCATATTGATGTCAGTTATGATGACCTGCGGCTGCATGTCTTCCAGCACTTCAAGCCCGTGCTGGCCATCTTCTGCCAAATGGGTGTCAAAACCCGCCTGTTTAAGCGTTAGGCTGAGCATATCGCGGATCGTACGACTGTCGTCGACCGCAAGCACGCTGACCGTCATTCTGCCCCCTCCGTGGATTCGATTTCATGGCGCTCAACTCCGAAGACGTTCAGCGCCTCTAGGAACGCTGTTGACGGATCGAGCAATTTGAATATTCGTCCGCCCTGCGCGGCCGACTTTGCGCCGGATAGCAAGATCTCAAGACACAGACCGCCGAGATGTTCGACGCCTGACGCGTCGACGGAAAAATCTTCGTCCAAGGCGGATTCCAGACCGCGTTCAAGTGGAGTGGCCGCTGCAAAGTCCAGCCTTTGCCCGAGAACGATGCTGTTCATGACTGCACCCCAAGGTGACAAGAAACCTTCCGCAACACTTGAATTTCCCAATGCTTGCCCATGTCTGAGCAAGGGATAAGAGCAGGTCTCTTAAGAATGGCTTACGCGAACGCAAACTTGGTCAGATTTTCGGTATATCAGCCAAATGGGCTGCGCATCCGCTGAGCGCAGCAAAGTCATCCTCGATTACCGCCACCGAGAAGTCTTCCATAAACGCGGCGAAACGACCTTTGGCGCGGAACGACTCGCCAAAGCCAAGTTCGCTCAGCCGCGGAGCAAACGACCGCGCGACGCCGCCCACGAGATAGATCCCGCCAAAGGGCAGAAAAGTCAGCGCAAGGTTGCCCACAACGGCCCCCAGGACGCGGACAAAAGTTGCAACGCTTTCGGCTGCCAGTTCATCGGTGTCGGTCTGGGCCATTATTTCGGCGGCACTGAGCCGGTGGTCGCTTCCCGCCTCTTCCGCTTGCCAGGCGTAGATGTGTTCGAGGCCCCGGCCAGAGATGACCTCTTCGACCGCTGCAAACCCGTGCGAACGGGCGATGAAGGCACTCAGACGCTCTTCGGCGGTCGATTGCGTGGGCAGGGTCACGTGACCGCTTTCGGAGGCTGCAACCAGCTTGCCGGCCGGGGTGTTGTAAACCGGCGTTGCGTTGAAACCGGTGCCGACACCGACAACCAGTTGCGGACCCGGACGCGGTGCTTTGGTCCGCCCAAGGATGGGCCGGATATTCGCATTGTCGATGTGGCCAAGCGCATATCCTTGGGCCTGCAGATCATTCAAAATCGCCGCACGTGTTGCGCCGGTGGCCGCAGAAATGCTGGCGCCGTCGATGCTCCAGTCAAGGTTGGTCAGGTTGCCCTGACCATCGCGTACGGGCCCGGCGATTGCCGCGCAGACGGCGTGGCAGACGACATTGCCCGCGCCCGCAACGAATGCGCGCAGGATCTGTTCGAGGTCGGGGTGTTCGTCATTGCGAAACCTCCGCACGGACGACGGCAGTATGTTCGGGCCCTCGGCCAGGGCGACCCTTGTATTTGTCCCGCCAACATCGGCGACAACCGCATAGGATGGCGCAGTCGGCATCATTCGCTCCTCGGTCCGAACGCGTCCGCCAGCGCGCGATAGGACGCCTTGGGCGTCCGCTTCATGCTGTCAAAATCCACGTGGACCAGTCCAAATCTCTTTTCGTATCCAAGCGCCCACTCATAGTTGTCAAGAAGCGACCAAACGAAGTAGCCCTTGACCGGCGCACCGCGGTCTATCGACTGCCTTACCTCTTGCAAATGATCGTTGAGATATCTGATCCTGTGTTGGTCATCGACACCGGTCGGACCCAGGGTGTCTGGCGCTGCCATGCCGTTTTCCGTGATGTAGATGGGCAAATCGCCCGTGTAGTTGCCGCGCACCATGTCGATGAATTGCCCAAGACCCTCTGGGTAGATTTCCCAACCCATGGCGGTCTTCGGAAGTGGCCCGTCACATTCGTCCAACGCGGGCCAGGGACCGGGCAGGGGGGCGATGCGCTTGCAGGTATAATAATTGAGACCGATCCAATCGACGGGCGCCTGGATCGTCGGAAAATCTTCCTGCCAACCGTCGGGCAGGTGATCTTGCAGGCCGTCAAGCACCAACTGCGGATAATTGCCCTTGAACATTCCCGACAGAAAGAACTGGTTGTAGATCGCGTCATAGCGTGCGGCGGCGGCTTGCGCCTCAGACGTATCGTCTTGCGGATGGGCGTATTCAAGATTGCAGACTGCGCCGAGGTTCGTCATGCCCAATCCGCGCATGACTTCGATCGCGCGTCCATGGGCCAAAAGAACGTGGTGCATGGCGCGCGCGGCCGCACGGATGTCGCGCAATCCCGGGGCATGATGGCCCAGGAAGTGGCTCAGCCAGGCAACGCACCAAGGCTCATTGATCGGCGCGGCACTGTACACTCGGTCGCCAATACGACCCATGGCAACCTCAGTGAAGTCGGCGAACCAATCGGCGATATCGCGGTTCTTCCATCCTCCCTGATCCAAAAGCGGCAGGGGCAGTTCCCAGTGATAGAGCGTGACCGCTGGCTTGATGCCCCGCTCAAGCAGCCCGTCCACCAGGCGGTCGTAGAAATCCAGACCTTCTGGGTTTGGCGCGCCGCGTCCCTCGGGCAGGATCCGCGCCCATGAGGTCGAAAATCGATAGACGTCAAATCCACCGCCGAAAACCAAATCCAAGTCTTCGTCCATCCGATGATAGTGCTCACAAGCGCGTGCACCGTTTTCCGCGCGCACAACGTTGCCCGGTGTGGCCGCGAAGGTATCCCACTGGGTGGCACCTGCACCGCCAAAAGCATGACCTTCGATCTGATAGGCCGAGGTCGCGACACCGAGCTGAAAATCTTCGGGAAAGCTGTCACGGCTCAGGTGAAGGGTCATGGGTCGGTCCAGGTTCTGCTTGTAGAATTCGCGCTCCCCATGCCTTTCCGGGGGCGCCCCTGCAAGTCGATTTAGGGTTGGATCAGTTCCGGTGCGCGCGCCGGACCGGTGGATCGCCCAACGGTCAGATCAGCATAAAGCAGTTCGTTTGACGGTGCGCTGTCGCGGCCTTCAATGAGCTTGAGCAACAGTTCAGCCGCCTTCCGGCCTGCCAGACGGACCGGTGAACGGGTGGCCGTGAAGATCGGCGTTGCGTCGCCGTTGCGCAGATAGCTCAGATCATCATCGTGGGTGATAACCGACACGTCGCGCGCGATGCGTAGCCCTGCATCTTCGATGGCGCGCCGGACGCCGAGGGCGGAAATCAGTGATGCGACCAAAAACGCCGTCGGCCGGTCGAGTGTCTCAAGACAGCGTCTTGCACTTTCATACCCATAGACCTCGGTCATTGCACCGGTCGTCATCAAGGTCGGGTCGGGCAGGATACCGCGCCGTGTGAGCGCGGTCTCATAGCCAATACGGCGTCGTCGGGCAAAATCCATCTGTTCGTCACCATTGATCAGCGCAATACGTGTGTGGCCAAGGTCGGCAAGGAATTCGGTGGCGCGCAGAAAGGCGCGGCGGTTGTCCATGTCGATCCAGGAATAGCTATCTTCGGGCTCTGACGTGCGGCCATGGACGACAAAGGGAAGGCCCGTCTCGCGAAGCAGATCCAGCCTTGGTTCATGAAAACGGGGTGCCTGAACGATAACGCCATCGACGGATCCCTTTCTGGCGAGGTTCCGAAGCGCCTCCGGACCTTCGCTGTCCTCGACAATCGTCAGCATCATATCGTAGCCGCGCGCGCTGTAGACCTCGCTGGCGCCAGCCACGAAATCGGCAAAGATCGGGTTCATGATCTCGTCCCGACCGCTCACGTGCAGCGCATGCGCGATAGCCATGGCCTGTCCGGTTGCAAGACCCTTGGCGCGCACATTGGGGCTGTAGCCGTAGGTCTTGGCCGCCGATGCCACACGGGCCCGGGTCGTCTCATTAACCTCGGGATAGCCGTTCAAAGCTCGGCTCACAGTTGTCTGTGACAGGCCCAGAATTTGCGACAACTCTTTGAGATTCATGAGGTTTAGGTACCCAAAGCGCTTTGATAACCAATCAAAGACTAGCCCTTGGCCAGCAATTCGTCAAAGGTTCGTTTTTGGCGGTTCGACCGCCTAATCCCAAAGGCTTTCGAACATTTTCTTTGGAAAGTGGATAAATGGATGACGCAAAGATTGACAGAACGGCCCCGATAAGAGAGGGTTAGTCTATCCAAAGCGCTTTGAGAAGACTCATGCGTCAAGGAAAGAATGTACGCACACGGTGCGACAATGGGAGGACAACCAAATGAAGAATTCGCTGTACGCCGGTACGGCTGTTTTTGCGTTGAGTGCAGGAATGGCAACAGCTGGCGGGCACCTGATCTTCGCTGACGGAGAGGGTGCATTTAGCTGGGACAGTTACAATGCATGGGCCGAAAGCGCGCCGGACCTTAGCGGCCAGCAGGTGACCGTGTTCGGACCGTGGCTGGTGCCGGAAGATGATTACTTCCGTAACGTGCTCGCGTATTTCGCTGAGGCCACGGGTGCTGAGGTCATCTACACCGGATCAGACGGTTTCGAGCAGCAGATTCAGATTGATGCCGAGGCGGGTTCGGCCGCCAATATCGCTGTTTTCCCACAACCGGGTCTGGCTTCTGACATGGCCGCGCGGGGTCAGTTGACACCACTGCCGGATGGATCGATGGACTGGGTGCGCGACAACTATGCCGCGGGCCAATCCTGGGTCGATCTGGGCACGTACCTCGATGCGAACGGTGCCGATCAGGGCTACGGCTTTTTCTACAACGTGAACCTGAAGTCGATCGTCTGGTACAGCCCCGAGAACTTCGAGGACGCCGACTATGAAGTGCCGGAAACCTTTGAAGATCTTAAGGCCCTGACCGAGCAAATCGTGGCCGACGGTGAAACGCCTTGGTGCATTGGCCTGGGATCCGGTCCCGCCACCGGCTGGCCGGCGACCGACTGGGTCGAAGATCTGATGCTGCGTACCCAGCCTCCAGAAGTCTACGACGCCTGGACTGTGAACGAGGTCAAGTTCTCCGACCCGCGTGTCCTGGAAGCCATCGAGGAATTCGGCTGGTTCGCACGGGATGACGCCAAAGTATCGGGCGGCTCGGCGGCGGTTGCCTCGACCGACTTCCGCGACAGTCCCAAGGGCATGTTTGCCTCGCCACCGCAATGCTACATGCACCGTCAGGCATCCTTTGCCTCGGCCTTCTTCCCTGAAGACGTGGTGGTCGGCGAAGATGCAGACTTTTTCTATCTTCCCGGATTTTCGGACAAGGATCTCGGCAGCCCGGTTCTCGGGGGCGGAACGCTTCTCGCCATTACCAACCCCTCCGAGGCAGCCAGTGAGCTGATGACGTTCTTTCAGCTTCCTTTGGCCCACGAGATCATGATGGCCCAGACCGGTTTCCTGACGCCGCATCTGGGCGTCAATCTGGATGCGTATAAGGACGGAACGCTGCGCAAGCAGGGTGAGATCCTTCTTAGCGCGACTACGTTCCGGTTCGATGGGTCTGATCTGATGCCCGCCGCTGTTGGACAGGGCACCTTCTGGACCGGCATGGTCGACTACACCGGTGGCAAGTCGGCCGAAGAAGTGGCCGCGGCCATCGACGCCAGCTGGCCAAAATAAAGCCTAAAGCGACTGCGCGGTCCGGATTTCGCCGGGCCGTGCCATTGACGTCTCCAGGTGGAGGGCTGGCCGATGAATCCGGCAATTCAAGGCATTCTGACAATCGTTATCGGTGTGGGCGGGTGCGTCGGGTATTTCTACTTCGCCAACTTGTTTCTCGATAAGGTACTTTTCCCGGCGCGCGGACCGAATGCGGGGCGCAACATAAATTCGGCCAATATGATCCGGCCTTGGATCTTCCTGTTTCCGGCCATTTTCGCACTTGGCCTTTATCTGGCATATCCGGTTTTTGAGACGCTTCGGCTTTCGTTGCTCGACCGTGCGCAGGGCAATGCCTACGTCGGACTGGCGAATTACGCCCAGATGGCCAGCGAGGCAAAATTCTGGGAAGCCATGCGTAACAATATGCTTTGGCTCATCGTTGTGCCCGCCATGTCAACGGCCATGGGACTTCTGGTGGCCCAGCTGACCGACCGAATCTCATGGGGCAGCATCGCAAAATCGCTGATCTTCATGCCCATGGCGATCTCGTTCGTGGGCGCTGGCGTCATCTGGAAGCTGGTCTATGAGACCCGGCCCGTCGATGTTTCACAGATCGGTATCATCAACGCCATCCTTGTTGGACTGGGTGGAGAGCCGCAGACCTGGCTCACAATTCCGTTCTGGAACAACTTCTTCCTGATGATCGTGCTGGTCTGGATACAGACCGGGTTCGCCATGGTTATCCTTTCGGCGGCACTGAGGGGCATCCCCGAAGAAACCGTCGAGGCCGCCATCATCGATGGCGCGGGGCCATTCCAGATCTTCTTTAAGATCAAGGTGCCCCAGATCATGCCCACCATAGTCGTGGTCTGGACGACGATCACGCTGACGGTGCTCAAGGTCTTCGACATCGTCTTCACCATGACCAACGGACAGTGGGAAACCCAGGTTCTGGCCAATTACATGTATGACAAGCTTTTCCGCGCCGGTGACTGGGGCGTCGGTTCGGCATCGGCTGTCGTCATCATGCTCTTGGTGTCACCGATCCTGATCTGGAATGTCTACAATGCCCGGAAGGAGATGCGCTGATGGCTGACCAAGCTGATCGTGGCACAATCGTTGCAGGCTCTCAGGGGTTCATCGCGGGGCTCTTCAAGGGCAAAGCCAAGGTTCAGGAAGGCATGGCGGGCCAGAAATCCGCCCTGACCTGGGCCGTGCATCTGAGTGTTCTTTTTCTGGTTTTACTCTGGCTTTTCCCAACCATTGGGCTTTTCGTGTCGTCCTTCCGGACGGCGGATCAGATCTCTAGCTCTGGCTGGTGGGCGGCCCTCTTTCCGTCTGAACTGAATGAGGTCTACCGGGCCGCTGATCCCGATGACAACCGCGTGGCTGATGGCGCCGCCTTTGTCGTCAGTGGCAATGTCTTTGGCGAACCGGGTCCCCAGGAAGTGATTGTCTGGGGCACTTCGTCCCGCGCCATTGATGCCTATCAGGCCGGTGATGTGGCCGATCTTGGCGATGGTGAGACCATCACGCTCAGCGCGGACGGTGCTTATGAATGGCGCGGCAACGACGACCAGATCTCGGGCCGTGGCCAGCGTATATTCGTTACCGCCGCATCGCCACCGCAGTTTACGCTCGATAATTACCGCACTGTTCTTTTCACCGAAGGGTCGGGCGGGGGTATGGCCAAGGCTTTCTTCAACACGCTAACAGTGTCGATACCGGCCACGATCATACCGATCCTGATTGCGGCCTTCGCCGCCTACGCCCTGGCATGGATGGAATTTCCGGGTCGGGCATTGCTGATTGCGGCCGTGGTCGGCCTTCTGGTCGTGCCGCTGCAACTGGCGCTGATCCCGCTTTTGAAACTTCATTTGGGCGTCGGGATCGGCAAGGGATATCTGGGCGTCTGGCTGGCCCATACCGGTTTCGGTCTTCCGCTCGCAATCTATCTCTTGCGAAACTACATGGTCGGCCTGCCACGCGACATTATCGAGAACGCCAAGGTCGATGGCGCAACGGACTTCCAGATCTTCACACGCATCATCCTGCCGCTCAGTTTCCCGGCCTTGGCCAGTTTCGCGATCTTTCAGTTTCTTTGGACCTGGAATGATCTGCTGGTCGCGCTGGTGTTCCTGATCGATGCAACCGGCGAGACCACCGTCATGACAAAACAGATTGTCGAACTCTTGGGTACGAGAGGCGGCAATTGGGAAATTCTGGCCACGGCGGCCTTTGTGTCGATCGCTGTCCCGCTTTCCGTCTTCTTTGCAATGCAACGCTACCTCGTGCGCGGTCTCTTGGCCGGCTCTGTCAAATAGGAACAAAGCGATGAGCTTCCTTGAACCTGGAACTGCTGCACCACCGGCAATGGATGCGTCCTCGCCGGATCCGGACTGGTGGCGCAACGCGGTGATCTATCAGATCTATCCGCGCTCGTATCAAGACAGCAACGGCGATGGCATCGGCGATCTTGCGGGCATCATTCAGCGCCTGCCGCACATCGCGGCACTTGGCGTTGATTGCATCTGGGTGTCGCCGTTCTTTACCTCGCCGATGTTGGATTTCGGGTACGACGTGTCCGATTACCGAGACGTCGACCCGATGTTCGGAAGTCTGGGAGATTTCGACGCGCTGGTGCGTCGGGCACACGAGTTGGGCCTGAAGGTCCTGATCGATCTGGTGCTTAGCCACACCTCTGACCAGCACCCGTGGTTCCGGGAAAGTCGTCAGAGCAAGGACAACCCCAAGGCCGATTGGTATGTCTGGGCCGATCCCAACCCAGACGGCACGCCGCCCAACAACTGGCTGTCCATCTTTGGCGGCCCGGCTTGGGAATGGGAAGGCGAACGGATGCAGTACTATCTGCACAACTTCCTGACCGAACAGCCCGATCTCAACTTTCACAACACCGCTGTCCAGAGTGAGCTACTTGACGTGGCGCGCTACTGGCTGGAACGCGGCGTCGACGGCTTTCGTCTGGATACGGTCAACTTTTACGTCCATGACAAAGCGTTGCGCAGCAACCCGGCGCTGGATGACGCGCAGCGTCGGGATGCCATTGCGCCTTCGGTCAATCCCTACACCTGGCAGGATCACCTCTACGACAAGACCCAGCCGGAGAACCTGGACTTTCTTAGAAAGCTGCGGGGCGTCATGGATGACTTCCATGGTATCACATCGGTTGGCGAAGTGGGGGATGACCAGCGCGGGTTGCAGACCCAGGCGGCTTACACCTCAGGCGATGATCTGCTGCACATGTGCTATGGGTTCGACTTTCTGTCTGGCCCTCAACCCGACGGGCAGAAGATCGCACGCATCGTAACCGCCTTTGACAAGGCGGCGCCGGACGGCTGGGCGTGCTGGGCGTTTTCCAACCATGATGTTGTCCGCCATCCGTCACGCTGGAACCTGGAAGAGCCGGGGCTGCGTGCCTATGCCGCGCTCCTTTTGTCGCTGCGCGGGACGCCTTGTCTTTATCAGGGCGAGGAACTGGGCCTGACCGAAGCCTATGTCGCCTATGAAGACCTGCAGGACCCCTACGGCAAACGCTTCTGGCCCAAGTTCAAGGGCCGCGACGGTGCACGAACGCCGATGCCCTGGGTTGCTGACAATCGGTCCGGCGGCTTCTCGGAAACGCGCCCTTGGCTTCCTGTCGCGGTAGAGCACCTCGAACGTGCCGCCAACCGTCAGGAAACGGCCTCGGACAGCATGCTCGCTTTTTACCGCGCAATGATTGGCTTTCGAAAATCGCATCCTGCGCTGGCACTCGGCAGCTTTGAAGTCGTCGCGGCAGAGGAAACGCTGCTCAGTTTCATGCGAACGCACGATGGTGCACGCCTGTTCTGCATATTTAATCTTGGACTGGACGAACAGGCGGTCAGCTTACCCGATGGCGACTGGACGCTTGACCGCGCGGCGCCCTTTGAAGCCCTGGTTGATGGACGGAAAGTTGTCCTGGCGCCCTGGCAGGCGGCGTATCTCACCGCAAACGACGACACATAGGAGACAGTCATGGCCAACCTGAAATTAACCGATGTGGCCAAGGCCTATGGCGAGGTCAAAGTTCTGTCGAATATCAACCTCGACATTAAGCAGGGTGAGTTGATTGTCTTTGTCGGTCCATCCGGATGCGGCAAGTCCACCTTGCTTCGGATGATCGCAGGCCTTGAACGCATAACCGGCGGCGCATTGGAAATTGACGATACGGTCGTCAATGACGTCCCACCGGCCCAGCGCGGCATCGCGATGGTCTTCCAGTCCTATGCCCTTTACCCGCATATGACCGTGCGCGAGAACATGAGCTTTGCGCTCAAACTGGCAAAGAAATCTGCATCAGAGATCGATGCGGCGGTGAAGAATGCGGCCGAGATCCTGCAGTTGACACCCTATCTCGACCGGTTGCCCAAGGCCCTCTCGGGCGGTCAGCGGCAACGCGTTGCGATCGGCAGATCGATTGTGCGCGACCCGAAAGTGTTCCTGTTCGACGAACCCCTGTCGAACCTCGATGCGGCCCTACGGGTCGCCACGCGCATCGAGATCGCGCAGCTTAAGGAATCGATGCCGGAGTCGACGATGATCTACGTCACCCACGATCAGGTCGAAGCCATGACACTGGCCAGCCGGATCGTGGTTCTTGCGGGAGGTGGCATCAGCCAGGTTGGATCGCCCCTTGAGCTCTACGAACGGCCTGAGAATGAATTCGTAGCGCAGTTCATCGGATCTCCGTCAATGAACCTCTTGTCAGGGCGCATCACCGGTACGGGCGCTCAGACCACCGTAGCGCTGGACGGTGGCGGGACCGCGGTATCCGCCTATCCGTCCACGGACGCCGATATGGGGGCCACGGTGAATATCGGTGTCAGACCAGAAGACTTTAACGTTGCAGAAGGCGACAGCCATATCTTTACCGGAGAAGTGAATATCACCGAAGCCCTGGGCGAGGTCACGCTCCTTTATTACACACCTCAAGGCGATGCGGATCCGGTGATCGCAAAGTTGCCTGGTATCCATTCGGACATGAAGCACCAGTCCGTAGCGCTATCGGCGGATCCCTCTAAAGTGCATGTCTTCCTTAACGGCAAGTCTATGCTTTACCGAGACGGGGCGCTTGCAGCGGCTTGAGGCGACGCTTGACCTAATCCTGCTCAAGCCAATAGGTGGCAACCGATTTTTCCGCTGTTAGCGGATCGGCGATGGTTGAAAAGTCGGCGAAGTGTGCCGTTTTTGTATGGGCTTCGAAGGCTGTTTCATTTGCGTAGATCTCATAAAGGAAGATCTCGCCGGGCCGGTCGGGGGACGTGCAGACATCGAACCGCAGACACCCGGGTTCGTCTGCCTTGGACGTCCGGGCGTTTTCTATCATGGCCGGAAAGAAGGTCTCCCAACCGCCATCGGTCACTTTGAAATGTACGGTCACAACGAACATTGCGCGTCCCCCTTTGGTTTGGTCCGGTCATTTCACAGATTTCGGAGTTGGGAAAGCTTGCGCTCTGGGCCCTTTTTTCCGATGGGTGAGGGGCGGACTGCCGCGCTTCGACAACTGAAACGCCGTCCGTTCGCCCAATTGCGCGGGGAAGATCGATGAAACTGCCACCCAACCAAATCAAGACATCGCTCGAAGGTGGCGAAATGACCACCGGCTGCTGGCTGTCGCTTTCATCCGTTGAGACAACCGAGATTGCAGCGAACGCGGGCTTTGACTGGTGCTTGATCGACGGTGAGCACAGCCCCTGGAACCCGACGCTGGTCCTCGATCGGTTGCGGGCGCTTGATGCGGCCCGTTGTCAGGCGGCCTTGCGGGTGCCGGTCGCCGATGACTGGATTATCAAGCAAGCCTTGGACATGGGCGTGCAGACGTTGCTTGTACCCATGGTTCACAACGCCGCCGCTGCCGCCGATATCGTTGCCGCCACCCGCTATCCGCCGCTGGGACGGCGCGGTATGGGGGCAGGCGGCGCACGGGCGACACGTTACGGCCGCGTGACCGATTACGATACATCGGCGAATAATGAAGTCCTGCTTCTGGTCCAGGCCGAGAGCCGCGAGGCCATTGAGAATATTGATGAAATCGCCGCAACTGAAGGCGTGGGAGGAGTTTTCATAGGTCCGTCGGATCTGTCGGCCGATATGGGATTTGTTGGAAATCCCAATGCGCCAGAGGTGATCTCGGCCATTGAGACATCGATCGCGCGCATACATGCCGCCGGCAAGGCCAGTGGTATCATCACCTTCGACCCCGCTCACATCACGCGGTACCGCGAGCTTGGCGTGCAGTTCATGGCGGTCGCGGCCGATGGTCTGGCACTGCAACACGGCTTGTCGGCCGCATTGGCAGTGTAAGACCAGATCAGGCGCCGGCCGCGCGGGCGTGGAACACAAAGCCAAGAAGGTTGAGCAGTATCTGGGCGGCAAGTGTGGCCGTACTACCCGTCGGGTCATAATCCGGCGCCACCTCAACCAGATCGATGCCCACGACATCGTTCCGGCGCGTCACCTCCTGCAACAGCTCCAGAACTTCGTAGTAGAGAAACCCCCCATGGCTTGGCGTGCCCGTGCCGGGCGCGATGGATGGGCAAAAGGCATCGATATCGATCGTGATATAGACTTTCGCACCAGCCGGGACCCGCGCGGCCACATCAGACGAACCCATCTTGCGGGCCTGGCGCACCGAGATTATGTCGGCGCTCATCTCACGGGCCTGCTCATAGCCTTCTCGGGCTGTGCTCGACACATTGCGAATGCCGACCTGGGTAAGGCCGCTGACCCAGTTCTTTTCGGCAGCCCGCCGCATGGGATTGCCATGGCCAAATCGTACGCCGTGGCGCACGTCGACGAAATCCAGATGGGCATCGATCTGAAGGACGTGTATGCTGTTGCCGGTTCCCTCGAATGCCTCGATACAGGGGATATTGACCGAGTGGTCACCGCCGATGGTCACCGGCAGGGCGCCTGCTGACAGGGCCGCCACGACACCTTCACGGATGTTTGCGTGACTTTGGATCGTATCGGTGTGCACGATGTCGGCGTCGCCCATATCGACAATCTCAACATCGCTTCCCAGATAGGTCACATTGTCTTCATGGTCGTAGGCGCCGGCATGGCCAAAGCTGAAAAGCGTTGATGCCTCGCGCACGGCGCGCGGTCCGAAGCGCGCGCCCGGCCGCCACTGGGTGCCGCCGTCAAACGGAGCGCCCAGGATGGCCGCGTCGGCCCGTATCTGGGACCAATCTGCTGCAATGGGTCTCTTGCCGAACGTACAGATCCCCGTAAAGGGCAGATCAAGGCGTCCGGTATCATAACCATGTCCGCTCATGTGGGGCAGGCTGATCCCAAAAATTGCGGTTTGCAAGCTGGATGGCCCTAAATGGGCTTTCAACCGCGCCTGACCCGTGCGATAGAGACCCGCCAAACGAGGCTCCCCCAAGAGGTGTTCAATGGAGATTCGCGAGGCTCTGACCTTCGATGATGTATTGCTTGTTCCCGGCGCGTCGTCGGTTCTGCCGGCCGATGCTGACACCCGGACGCGGGTCTCCCGTTCGATTGAGCTGAATATTCCGCTACTCAGCTCAGCCATGGACACGGTCACCGAGGATCGCATGGCGATAGCCATGGCCCAGGCGGGCGGTTTGGGGGTCATTCACCGCAATCTCGATGTCGAAGCGCAGGCGGGGCAGGTGCGCAGGGTCAAACGTTTTGAATCCGGGATCGTCTTTAACCCGATCACCTTAAGGCCGGATCAGACACTAAGCGACGCCAAGGCCCTGCAGGAACGCTACCGCGTGACTGGTTTCCCTGTGGTTGACGATACTGGTTTGGTCGTCGGCATCGTCACCAATCGAGACATGCGTTTTGCGCGCGATGATACCACGCCGGTCGAGGTCATGATGACCTCGGACAATCTGGCGATGCTGGTGGAGCCTGCCGATCTTGGCGAAGCGCGCAGCATGATGCATTCGCGCCGTATCGAGAAGCTTCTTGTGACCGATGGCGCGGGCCGGTTGACCGGTCTTCTGACGATGAAGGACATCGAACAGGCGGTCCTAAACCCGCAGGCCTGCAAGGATGATTTGGGGCGGCTTCGCGTCGCGGCTGCCACGACGGTCGGGGATGCGGGTTTTGAACGCTCAGAGGCGCTGATTGACGCAGGCGTCGACATGATCGTTGTCGACACGGCGCACGGCCATTCAAGTGCTGTCGCTGATGTGGTCGAACGCATCAAAAGAGTGTCCAACGAAGTGCAGGTGGTGGCTGGAAACGTGGCAACTTCTGAAGCGACACATGCATTGATCGGCGCCGGGGCGGATGGCGTAAAGGTCGGCATCGGCCCGGGATCCATCTGTACGACCCGCATGGTTGCCGGTGTGGGCGTGCCCCAACTGACCGCCATCATCGACTGCGCCGAGGCGGCCAGCACCTCGGGTGTTCCGGTCATCGCTGACGGCGGCATCAAGTATTCAGGCGATTTTGCCAAGGCGATTGCCGCCGGGGCATCATGTGCCATGGTCGGCAGCATGATCGCGGGCACGGATGAAGCACCCGGTGAGGTCATTCTCTATCAGGGACGGTCTTTCAAATCCTATCGCGGCATGGGCAGCCTTGGGGCAATGGCACGGGGCTCGGCCGATCGTTACTTTCAGAAGGATGCGGCAAGCGACAAGCTCGTGCCCGAAGGGATCGAGGGACAGGTCGCCTATAAGGGCACCGTCGCAAGCGTGCTTCACCAGCTCGTGGGCGGTCTGCGCGCGGCCATGGGATATACCGGCAACGCAACGGTCGAGGCCATGCGCCAGAACTGCCGCTTCATCCGGATCACCGGATCGGGGTTGAAGGAAAGCCATGTCCATGATGTCCAGATCACCCGTGAGAGCCCGAACTACCGCGTGATGTAGACCGATGTCATGACGCCCGCGGCACGTTATCAGGCGGCGATAACTGTATTGGACCAAATCAACGAGGGTGTGCCAGCCGAGCGCGCACTAACCGCTTGGGCGCGTAGTGCACGGTACGCCGGTTCCGGAGATCGGGCGGCAGTGCGCGATCACGTGTTTCAGGTCCTGCGACAGAAACGCAGTCTGGCTGTTCTTGGCGGTGGCACGTCTGGTCGCGCGCTTGTGCTGGGACTTCTGTATTCCCTTGGCGTGGAAATCGACACTTTTTTCAACGGAAGTCGCCATGCGCCGGCACCGCTGGATCCCGGTGAAAGTCAGGGGCCTGCCGGCACGCCGGACGCGCAAGACGGGCTTGATATGCCGGATTGGCTCTTGCCGGAGCTTACCCGCTCACTCGGTTCGGATCTGGCCGCAGTCTGTGAACGGCTGCGCCAAAGGGCGCCGGTCTGGCTGCGGGTCAATCTGATCAAGGCGGGCGTCGCCGAAGCGCAATCGGCACTCGCCATTGAAGGGATTTCGACCCATGCCACGCCCGTTTCGGCCACCGCGTTGGAAGTCACGTCCGGCGCGCGCCGGTTGCGTCAGAGCGGTGCCTTCCAGCGCGGTTTGATTGAACTACAGGATGTGTCCAGCCAGAAAGTTGTCGACATGCTTCCGCTGACGGATGCGGCGCGCGTTCTGGACTTTTGTGCAGGCGGTGGCGGCAAGGCGCTCGCCATCGCCGCGCGGGCGCCCGGTCTGGAGCTTTTTTGCCACGATGCAGCACCAAACCGGATGGGAGATATTGCAGTACGAGCCACCCGCGCTGGGGCCCGTTTGTACCAGATCGCAGCGGACAAGCTGGACAAAGTGGCGCCCTTTGATCTGGTGCTTTGCGATGTCCCCTGTTCGGGCAGCGGCGCCTGGGCCCGGTCCCCTGACGCAAAATGGCGTCTAGATTCCCAACGTCTTGATCAGCTTGCCAAAGTTCAGGACCACGTGCTTGATCGAGCGGCTTCCCTCGTGGCGCCCAAGGGCGTTTTGGCCTATGTCACGTGCTCACTTCTTCGCTGTGAGAACGAAGACAGAGTATCGGCTTTTGCCGAACGTCATCCGGACTGGAAAGTGACCCACCAAGAGCGACTGCTGCCCACTTCGGGCGGTGACGGCTTCTACACGGCGCACTTGACGCGCGCGCAGAGCGTGCAATACTCAACCAAAGATTGAATTCGTGCTTAATGGGCAATTAACCATTCGGCTCCGAAACTCGCGAAAGCGAATCGACTTTGGAAACGCAGTTTGGTGCAGTCTTTCACAGTACTCAGACCGGTTAACCGACTTGGCGCAATTCTGGCGCCGACCGCGCCATGGTTCCTGCTGGCGGGCGTGGGCTTCAGCGGCACGGGGCTGGTGATCGGTGATCCGGTCTATTCCCTGGGGCTTTTGATATCCGGCGGTGTCTTCGGCCTCATCGGTCTGCTGGTCGTCGGGCTGACGGGACAGGCCCGGATCTCAAAAACCGGGCGGGCCGGATCGCTGGACCGCGTCCTTCAACATGACACTACACCGCATCTTGCCACCGACCGGGACGGGAAGGTGACTTACATGAACCCCGCCGCGACAGACCGTTTTGGCGCCGTTACTGGCCAAACCATGGCACGCGCGCTCGACGGTCTGTTCGCCAACCCCTCTGCCGTATTGTTCCGGCTTCAGAATCGGGCCACGTCTGAGGATTCTGCCCGGGAAGATGTCGTCACACGTCGGTCCCACATGCGCCTTTCGGTGCACCGGATTGGCGAAGGTGCCTTTCTGTGGCGTCTGGACGATCTTTTCGAGAGGAGCAATGCCGGTCGCGGCATGGACGGGATCAGCCTTCCCATGCTGACGGTATCGAAGGCCGGAACGGTTCTCTTCATGAACGAAGCGTTCCGCGCGCTTTTGGGCAGTCGAGTGAAGACGCTTGATCGGATTTTCACCGAACTCCCGGTGAAAAGCGGCACTGTGGCCACGCTTTCTGCCGCAGACGGGCAGAAGCAGGTCTTTGTGACACGACTTGAAGGGGCTGCCGGGCGGTCCGAGATTTACTGTCTGCCCGTTGCCGACAACACCGTTGCCGACGATCACGCCCACGATCCGATGATCGAGGCGCTGCCGGTTGCAATGATGCGCATAGATGCGGATGGCAGGCTTGAAGAAATTAACCGCCTGGCAGCGGCCTGTTTTGACCGTCCGGCCGAAAAGGGGATTTTTGTATCGGATCTACTGGAAGGCCTTGGACGTTCGGTGAGTGACTGGCTGAAAGAGGCGCAAGAGGGACGGGGCCTTGGACGACCCGAGGTGCTCAAGGTGCAGCACCCGGACAAAGAGATTTACCTGCAAGTTGCCCTGGCACGGGTCGAGGGCGCAAAGGGGCCCGGCCTTTTGGCGGTGTTAAACGATGCGACCGAACTAAAAACGCTCGAGGCGCAATTTGTCCAAAGCCAGAAGATGCAGGCGATCGGTCAACTCGCGGGCGGCGTGGCCCATGACTTCAACAATCTTTTGACAGCCATATCAGGCCATTGTGATCTGTTGTTGCTGCGCCATGACCAAGGCGATCCAGAATACGGCGACCTGGTGCAGATTCACCAGAATGCGAACAGGGCCGCCAGTCTCGTGGGGCAGCTGCTGGCGTTTTCGCGCAAGCAAAACCTGCAGCCCGAGACACTTGACCTGCGCGATACTCTGGGCGATCTGACCCATCTTTTGAACCGTCTTGTGGGCGAGAGAGTGCGGCTGTCGCTGGTGCATGACCCCAGCGCGCTGACCGTCCGTGCCGACAAACGTCAGCTAGAACAGGTTCTGATGAACCTTGTGGTTAATGCGCGCGACGCCATGCCATCCGGCGGCACGATCACCATTGAGACCGAAAGGACCGTTCTTGAAGGCCCCGTCGAGAGGGACCGCGCCCGGGTTCCAGCCGGCGAATATGTCGTCGTCAAGGTCAGCGACGAAGGTGTGGGCATTCCGCCTGATAAGATCAGTAAGATATTTGAGCCGTTCTACACGACAAAACGCACGGGCGAGGGCACAGGGCTTGGTCTTTCGACGGCGTATGGCATCGTGAAGCAGACAGGCGGTTTTATCTTTGCCGACAGCACCCCGGGGCAGGGCGCGGTGTTCTCGATCTATCTGCCGATCCACTACGCCAGTGCTTCGCCGGCATTGACGCTGCCATCGCGCAAATCTGCTTCGACTGCGCAGCGCGGCGAAGGCGTTGTGCTTTTAGTAGAAGACGAGGCGCCGGTGCGCGCCTTCGCATCGCGTGCGCTGCGCATGCGCGGCTATACCGTTCTTGAAGCCAGCAACGCCGAAGAAGCGCTGGCCACGCTTGAAGACAGCGCCCTTGCGGTGGATGTTTTCGTCACCGATGTCATCATGCCGGGCCTTGACGGTCCCACCTGGGTGGCGGAGGCGCTAAAAAAGCGCCCCGGCGTGCGCGTGGTCTTTGTTTCGGGATACGCGGAAGAGGCGCTGTCCGAACAGCAGGCGCGGATTCCCAACGCCGTTTTCCTGCCCAAGCCTTTTTCACTGAGTGAGTTGGCCACCACAGTGCACAACCAATTGCACTGAGAAAAACCGGGCACCCCGGGAACCGTCCGAACAATCGTAATCATTTGTTAAGATGGCGATGTCAAAGTTATTGAGAATTTTACTTGATTTGTTCTCGTTTTATTCTCAAGATAGCGACAAGAACAAAACAAGATCACCGGCGGCGATTGCTGCCGGGCAGGCACTGTGAAATAACCAAGCGAGTGGTAACATGACGGTCAATCTTCTGGACCTCGACGGGAAACGCAACATGGACAAGCAGAAAGCGCTCGATTCGGCCCTGGCGCAGATCGAGCGGCAATTCGGCAAGGGATCGATCATGAAGCTCGGCGGCGAGAACGCCGTGCAAGAGATCGAGGCCACATCAACCGGATCGCTTGGCCTGGATATTGCGCTTGGCATCGGCGGCCTGCCGAAGGGCAGGATCGTTGAAATCTACGGACCAGAGAGTTCGGGCAAGACCACGCTGACGCTGCATTGCGTCGCGGAAGAGCAGAAAAAGGGTGGTGTCTGCGCCTTTGTGGACGCCGAGCACGCGTTGGACCCGCAATACGCCCGCAAGCTGGGCGTCGATCTTGACGAGTTACTGATCAGCCAGCCGGACACGGGTGAGCAGGCGCTTGAGATTACCGATACGCTGGTGCGCTCGGGTGCGGTGAACATGGTCGTGGTCGACTCCGTTGCGGCGCTCACGCCGAAATCCGAGCTTGAAGGCGACATGGGCGATGCCCAGGTCGGAGCCCAAGCGCGTCTGATGAGCCAGGCCATGCGCAAGCTTACCGCCTCGATCAGCCGATCGAACTGCATGGTGATTTTCATCAACCAGATTCGCATGAAGATTGGCGTCATGTTCGGCAGCCCCGAGACCACCACGGGCGGAAACGCACTCAAGTTCTACTCCTCTGTCCGTCTCGACATTCGCCGGATCGGTGCGATCAAGGACCGGGACGAGGTCGTGGGCAACGCCACCCGCGTCAAGGTCGTAAAGAACAAGGTGGCCCCGCCCTTCAAGCAGGTTGAGTTCGACATCATGTACGGTGAGGGGATCTCAAAAACCGGAGAGCTGCTCGACCTCGGGGTCAAAGCGGGCGTGGTCGAGAAATCGGGTTCATGGTTTTCTTATGGAGATGAACGGATCGGTCAGGGACGCGAAAATGCCAAGGGGTTTCTGAAGGAAAACAGCGCCATCGCCCTGGAAATCGAAGACAAGATCAGAGCCGCCCATGGCCTGGATTTTGAAATGCCGCCCGAGGGTGATGACGTTCTAGAGGCATAGAGATCGGGCCCCTTATCTGGGTTGCAGTGCCTTAGAAGACCAAAACAACTGCGGCCGCGCGATGTGCGCGGCCGATTGCGTTGGACTGGCACGGATCGACCATAGCGGTTGCGGTGCACGAATTGCCCACCGGCCCGAGTTGGGCGTCGCTTGAAAGAGCGAGGGGGTCTCTTGGTACTGGGTGGTTTCCGGTGGCAATTCTCCGTCAGGCGTTATGGTAGACCCACAGTTTTCGCAGTGCCTTTACTTGTCGGACGTTGCTTGGGTGCCTTCAGTCTGATCTCGGTGCGTCCCGGGAAAGCGCTTTGCGGCGGTCGGGCTGTGACGCAAGCTCTTGAGCTATTTCAAACCATGCGGTCGTACAGGCCGTGGCGCCCTTGCCGGCGACTGTGCAGGTGCGCCGCATAAGATTGGCTTTGCTGGGGCCTTCCGCCTCTCGACACCCATGGCGCCTGCCGTTATCTGTCCGACCGAAATTCGTCCGGAGACACCGATGACCAGCCTGAACGACATACGGTCGACCTTTCTCGACTATTTCCACCGTCAGGGCCATGAGGTTGTGGATAGCTCTCCTCTCGTGCCGCGCAATGATCCGACACTGATGTTCACCAACTCCGGCATGGTGCAGTTCAAGAACCTATTTACGGGGCTCGAACATCGCGCCTATAGCCGTGCGACCACAAGCCAGAAGTGCGTCCGCGCGGGCGGCAAGCACAATGACCTCGACAACGTAGGTTACACCGCACGCCATCACACGTTCTTTGAAATGCTCGGGAATTTCAGCTTCGGCGACTACTTCAAAGCCGATGCCATTCCGTTTGCCTGGGATGTTGTGACAAAGGAACTCGGGATCGATGCGTCCCGTTTGGTGGTCACCATCTATCACACCGATGACGAGGCAGCCGAGATCTGGAAGAAGGTCGCCGGTTTCTCTGATGACCGGATCATTCGCATCGCCACGGATGACAATTTCTGGATGATGGGCCCGACTGGACCCTGCGGCCCATCATCCGAGATTTTCTTCGACCACGGCGATCATATTTGGGGCGGCCCTCCGGGCAGTCCGGAAGAAGACGGCGACCGGTTCGTTGAAATCTGGAACCTGGTCTTCATGCAGTACGAACAGTTCGAAGACGGCAGCCGAAAGGATCTTCCGAACCAGTCCATTGACACAGGCATGGGGATCGAACGGGTGGCGGCGCTGTTGCAGGGCACCAACGATAACTATGCCACGGACCTCATGCGCGCCCTTATCGAGACGTCCGCAACGCTGACGGCTACGGATCCGGACGGCCCCGGAAAGACCCACCACAGGGTTATCGCCGACCATATCCGCTCGATCTCGTTCCTGATCGCCGAGGGTGTCATGCCTTCGAACGAAGGGCGCGGCTATGTTCTGCGTCGGATCATGCGCCGGGCCATGCGTCATGCGCATCTTTTGGGTGCCAGAGATCCGGTCATGCACGGTCTCGTGCCGGAACTGGTGGCCCAGATGGGGCGCGCCTATCCGGAACTGCCGGCGACCCAAGCGGTGATCGAAGACACGCTTCTTCAGGAAGAAACCCGTTTCAAGGCCACGCTGGACCGGGGGCTGCGTCTGCTTGATGAAGAACTGGGTCAGTTGCCCGTTGACGCGGACTTGCCCGGTGCGTCGGCTTTCAAGCTTTATGACACTTACGGGTTCCCACTTGATCTAACCCAGGATGCCCTGCGGGAACGCGACCGGGCCGTCGATGTCGACGGCTTTAACGCTGCCATGGCAGAGCAAAAGGCTAAGGCCCGCGCGGCCTGGGCAGGCTCCGGCGCGGAGGGTGACGAAACCATCTGGTTCGACATCGCGGACACCCACGGCGCGACGGACTTTCTTGGCTATGAGACTGAAATCGCCGAAGGTCAGATCCTGGCCCTTGTCATCGATGGATCAGAGGTCGACACGGCCGAGGCCGGCACCAAAGTGCGCATCGTTCTTAACCAGACACCGTTTTATGCCGAAAGCGGTGGTCAGGTCGGCGACCGGGGCAGCCTGAAGACCGATACCGGCAGTGTGACCGTCACCGACACCCGAAAACAGGCCGGTGTGGTCATTCACAATGGTCTGCTTGATGCCGGCAGCATCGCCGTGGGCCAGGGCGCGCAACTGGCCGTCGACGCCCGTCGAAGAACCGCGATCCGGGCGAACCATTCGGCCACACACCTGCTGCACGAAGCGCTTCGGCAACATCTTGGCGAGCATGTGGCCCAGCGGGGATCGCTGAATGATGCTGACAGGCTGCGGTTCGATTTCAGCCATGGAAGGGCGCTGGATCTGGATCAGATTGCCGCCATCGAGGCCGAAGTGAACGCCTATGTGCGCCAGAACAGCCTTGTCGAGACGCGCATAATGGCACCCGATGACGCCAGGTCCATCGGTGCCCAGGCGCTATTTGGGGAAAAGTATGGTGATGAGGTGCGCGTGGTTTCGATGGGGACCAAGGATGCCACCGGAAAAGGGGCGGGTGGAGACACCTATTCGATCGAACTTTGCGGCGGCACGCATGTGCGCCGGACGGGTGATATCGGTGCCTTCGTGACGTTGGGTGACAGCGCGTCTTCGGCAGGTGTGCGCCGGATTGAGGCGCTGACCGGTCCGGCCGCCATGGCCTATCTGGCCACCCAGGACCGGCGCGTGGCGGAACTGGCCCTGACGATGAAGGCGCAGCCCGAAGAGCTGACCGACCGGGTTCGGGCGTTGCTCGGCGAACGAAAGAACCTGCAGAATGAAGTTGCCGAATTGCGCCGGAAGCTTGCGCTGGCGGGCGATGGCGCACAGGCCGCGCCCGAAGCCCGCGACATCGGCGGAGTTTCTTTTCTGGGCCAAGTCATCGCAGGCGTGTCAGGTAAAGACCTTCCCGGCCTGATCGATGCGCACAAGGCGCGTATCGGGTCCGGTGCGATCCTTTTGATTGCCGATGCGGACGGTAAGGCCGCGGTTGCGGCCGGCGTGACGGAGGATCTGACCGGGCGGGTGTCGGCGGTCGACCTCGTGCGCGCGGCGGTTACAGAACTCGGTGGAAAGGGCGGGGGCGGTCGCCCTGACCTGGCCCAGGGCGGCGGCCGCGATGCTGCCAACGCCCAGGCAGCCATCGCGGCAGCAGAAGCAATTATTGGAGGTTAAGATGGGTGCCCTTTGGATCGCCAACGTCCATGTGACCGATGAAGAAACCTATGCCAAATACGCGGCCATCGCGACCGAGGCGATCACGGCCCATGGCGGTGTGTTTCTTGCGCGCGGTGGAAAATACACACAGCTTGAAGGCCGCGACAGGGCGCGCAATGTGGTGGCCCGGTTCCCTTCAGTGGCCGATGCCGAAGCCTGTTATAACTCCCCGCGCTACCGCGAAGCGCTGGCCTTCGCCAAGGCGTCGTCCGAACGCGACGTGGTGGTTGTCGAAGAGGTTTGAGCGGCGCACCTCACCTAGTGCGAAGAAGTCGTTGAAAACAGGTGGATCACTAGAATCCCCGCGACGATAAGTGCGATACCGGCAACAGCCGGAAAATCCAGCCGTTGGCCGAAAACCGCAAATCCTATGGCGGCAATAAAGACAATGCCAAGCCCTGACCAGATCGCGTAGACGATCCCGACAGGCATGAATTTCAGCGTTATCGACATCAGATAGAACGAAGCGCCATAGGCCACTACGACAAGGATCGTGGGCAACGGTCGGGTGAACTGCTGGCTGGCCTGAAGCGCCGTGGTGCCGACCGTTTCAGCTAGAATGGCGAAGAACAGATAGACATAGTGGAATGGCATCGCGGGCCTCCTTCATGGACCGGCCTAGCGCCGTGGGAATTAAAGGGGAAAAGCCGTCGTTTCCTTCAGCTCTTCCATTACGAAACTGGCCGAGACGTCCGACATTTCCACCATCGCGGTCAGCCGCTGATAGAGCCGGTCATAGGCTGCCATGTCCGCCACTCGGGCGTGGATGAGATAGTCAAGCTCTCCGGTCATTCGGTAGGCGCCCAAGATCTCGGGAATGGCGCGGGTCGCCCGGCGGAAGTCTTCGGTCCAAGCTGCATCGTGGCGGTTGGTTCTGATCAGAACGAAAACGCTTAGCCCCAGGCCCAGGCGATCTGCATCCAACAAGGCAACCCGTCCTTTGATGATGCCCGCGTCTTCAAGCGCGCGCACGCGGCGCCAGACGCCATTGCGCGACAACCCCACGCGATCTCCGATCGCATCGAGACCGATCGATGCGTCCTTCTGCAAAACATTCAGTATTTTCGCATCCATGGTATCCATGGGGAAAATATCCCTCATTAGCGATAGTCCTCATAATTATATCCTGGACAATCGCCGTATTTCCATAAGAAAAGGACAAATTTAGGATGCGTCTCTGCGATACAAGATCAACCCAATCGGTTTTTCATCAAGGAGCGCAGAATGCTTGGCAAAATCTTCCTCGACCACCCGTCCAGCGTTGATGAGACATACCTCGAACATGCCGCCTTCGCACTTTGGTTTGCCGGATGGCTGTTCCTGGCCGCAGGCGCTGCGCTAATCCACGCGATCATTCCCGCCGCCTTTGAAAAAACGGCCAGTGGTATTATTGCAAAACTGTATCATCGCACCCAGAACCGGTCAGGACCGGCTGCGGATGCCGCCCCGGTAGAAGGCTAGAGCACGCCCTGGGTTGACAGTTCGCGGATTTCATCCGTCATCAATGTGCGCAGCTCGCGAATGCCAGTATAGGTGATGCGCCGCAGATTGCGGATATCGAAGGGTATGGTTTCGCCTTCCTTGGCGACAAGGATCAGTGGTTTCGACAACGCCATGGCATAGCCGATTTCCAGGAAAACATTGGGGTTGCGGTCGTTCAGAAGGGCGATGATGCCCTTGGCCGACCGTATGCGCCGCTCAATTTCGCGAACGACATCACCGGTATATTTTTCGTACTTCAGGCATTCGCAGATGTAGTTGTTGGGATGCGCCGCCTCGGTAAAGCCGATGTGGTATTCGTCTTCGTACTTGTCGGCGAATGGCATGGCCACAATCAGCATGCGCGGATCATTGTCAGGTCGGCCGCCGGCGAACATCTGTGCCTCAGCCTCGATTTCTTCTGGTGTCGTTTCGACCGAGGCCTCTGCCGCCATGTCTTCCGCCACATCGTCGCGCAAATTCGCCAGGATCCTGCGCAGCCGGTAAGCCCGCCGTTCCGACATCTCGACAAAGACGATGCGTGCGGCGGTCGCATCCTCTGAATAGCGGCTTTCAAGCATACCGCGCAGTTCGGCAAGAAAAGAGACGGTTTCATCCAGCCCGTACCCCGGGCCGTGGATTGTCGTGGCAATGACGGCGCTGTCGGGCCGTTCTTCGGTCGCGATCCTCAAAAGGTCCTGCCCGAACTCGAATATCTCTTGATAGCGGAAGTCATAAAGGACCCCAACACCTAGAAACGCGACCTCATGCGCGTGCACCGTGGATCTGCCTGGAAGGAACTCTAAAGCGCCCTTTGCCGGTCCGCCCTTCAGTGCCAGTGCGCGGGCTACGGCAAGATCCGCTCCATAAAAGCCATCCGCGTGCTTCATGACCAGAAGATCGGCTTCAACGTCCAAAATGTCGCCGTGGACGACTTCAATTCTATCTAAAATTCCCAAACCAGGCTCCTTGCACCCGAATGAACGGATGCAAGTATACTGTGCAAACGCCCTAGCGCGGAAGTGTGCTAGGAAAGCGCCTTGTTGAGGTTTTCATCGACCTTGTCGAGGAAGCCCATGGTGGTCAGCCATTTCTGATTTGGCCCAACCAAAAGCGCCAGATCCTTTGTCATGTCACCGGATTCGACCGTTTCGACCACTACACGTTCAAGCGTTGCGGCGAAATTATCGAGCGCTGCGTTTTCGTCCAGCTTCGCACGGTGCTTCAAACCTCCGGTCCATGCATAGATTGATGCGATGGAATTGGTCGAGGTCTCTTCGCCCTTTTGATGCTGGCGGTAGTGACGTGTCACGGTGCCGTGGGCCGCCTCGGCTTCTACGATCTTGCCATCCGGGGTCATTAGCTGGCTGGTCATCAACCCCAGGCTTCCGAAACCCTGGGCCACGGTATCGGACTGCACATCGCCGTCGTAGTTCTTGCAGGCCCAGACGAAGCCGCCGGACCATTTCATCGCGGCCGCCACCATGTCATCGATCAGGCGATGTTCATAGGTGATGCCGGCCGCTTTGAACTTGTCGGCAAACTCCTCGTCGAAAACCTTCTGAAACAGGATCATGAATTGTCCATCGTACTGTTTCAGGATGGTGTTCTTGGTGGACAGGTAAACCGGCCAGCCCAGACTTAGGCCGTAATTAAACGAAGCGCGGGCAAAATCGATGATCGACTGGTCGAGGTTGTACATGCCCATGTAGATACCGGATGCGGGGGCCTTGAAGACCTCGTGCTCGATTACTTCGCCATCTTCGCCCACAAACTTCATCGACAGCGTGCCCGCGCCAGGGAATTTCATATCAGTGGCCCGGTACTGGTCGCCAAAGGCATGGCGTCCGATGACAATCGGCTCGGTCCATCCGGGCACAAGGCGCGGCACGTTCCGGCAGATGATCGGCGCCCGGAAGACGACACCGCCAAGGATGTTTCGGATCGTGCCGTTGGGGCTGCGCCACATTTTCTTGAGGCCGAATTCCTCAACCCGTCCTTCGTCGGGCGTGATCGTGGCGCATTTTACACCGACGCCGACTTCCTTAATCTTTTCCGCGGCGTCGATCGTGATCTGATCGTCGGTGTTATCGCGTTCCTCAATCCCAAGATCATAATAAAGCAGGTCAACGTCGAGGTAAGGCTGGATCAGTTTTTTCTTGATGAAATCCCAGATAATCCGGGTCATCTCATCACCGTCGAGCTCGACAATCGGGTTGTCGACCTTAATCTTGGACATGGGGCCTCCTATGGCGTTTGTTGCGGATTTGGGACCGTCTAACGCGATTCCACACCTGCGAAAACCCCTGTGGTATGCCGTTGTATACGGACCTTTCCAATAGCATTTTCAACGGCGCGCATTCGGCGTGTCTACTGCCGTGCAGGATCACGCAGCAACGCCAGACCTAGGCGTCCGTTCGGCCCGAATGCCCAATGAAGTTGCAATAGGTTGCGGAATAACCCACCATCAGTTTCGGGATTTGGCAGCATTTGGTGCTCCTTTGCGTGTACAGGCGCTCTTATGCGTTATCGTTCTGGCGGGCATATTTCTGTGGGTGGGACAGTCCATGGCAGTCGGCAAAACATTCGTAATCTGTTCGCCCGTCGAAGGTTTGCTGTTGGGCGAAGGCAATGCCCCGGCTTCGGGCATAGAGATCACGCGCACATGGAAATGGGGCAAGCGCGAGGGCGAAGACACCGTGACGACCGACGCTGAAGGCAGGTTTTCCTTGCCCCAGGTCGACGGCCAGAACTTTTGGGCGAGCGTTCTGCCGCATCAGCCGAATATTGAACAGGATTTTTCTGCCCAACTGGCAAACGGACCTTTGCAGATACTGTTGATCTACAAGCAGAATTATAACCTGAACGGCGAACGCGATGGCAAAGCGTTGAACATTCAGTGCCGGGCGGATCAAGAGCCTGGCGCAAATGGATTTTTTTGGGGGACGTGCCAAGCCGCGGAATGACGTGGTCTGTTGTGCCGTTTTGAGTGACAAAGATGACAGGAATGCTTTCGGGAAAGACAACGGCGCGATTGGCGCAAAGCGTTTATGCCCTGCGGCTGAACGGCAACGTTCAGGCGGCTCTGGCGGCATCTGGCGAAGGGACAGCGCTTTTTGACATGTTCCACGTCGACGATACGGCCAAGCGCGTGATCGGCCGATCGGGCGCGGTCTACCGCCCGGCCACGGGCTTTGGCATGTTGCTTCGCCGCAAGGGTGCGGCCAATCAGGGCGAGTACGCCCTGGCGATCCGGGGAACGGAATTCAGCTCAGTCTCCGATTGGCTGAGCAATGCCAACGTGACGCTGGATCGCGGACCCGGAGGTTGGCCCGTTCATGCGGGCTTCAACCGCGTCTACCGCAGCATGAGCCGCGCCGTGAACGAGGCCTTGGCCGGAAAGAACATCACGACGCTTCATATCTGCGGGCATTCCTTGGGCGGCGCACTTGCGACGATGTTTGCCGCCGAATTCGCCTTTAACAACAAGGCCGATGTAAAGCTGGCGACATTTGGGGCACCGCGTCCCGCACCGCTTTTCTTTTGCCATTCGCTGGCCCGCAAGCTGGGCGATGCCAACATGCGCAGGGTCTATACCCTGGCCGACCCTGTTCCGATGGTTCCACTTTGGCCGTTTTCCCATCCTCCGGGTGCGGAATACGCGGTGGACGCCAACTTCGGATCGATCACCAAGGCGGCCCACAGCATGGATGAGGTTTACCTGAAACGTATGCCCGACGGCGGCTGGCCGGTTCCTGACCGGACGCCGAATTATCGCAATGTCGATTACTGGCTACAGCGTGCAAACTCGGCCAGTGGTCCATTTTCCGCCATTGGGTATTGGGCACTTGGAAAGGCGCTCCAGGGGATTCTCGCGCTGGCTGAAGCCGCGCTTGGTATCGTGTTTATAGCCGGCGCGACCTTGCTGGATACACTTGCCGAGATATTGGTAAACGCCGCCCGGGTTGCCGCGCTGGTGGGCGATCTGCTGTTGCGTTTCGTCCGTGCAGCGATGCACTTTCTCGGCCAGGTGGCCACCGGCGTCCGAAGCGCGGCCGAAATCACGGCGTGGTTCCTTCGGTCGATCCTCAACCGCATCTACAGCGGCGTTGCGTCCGCTGCGCGTGGCGCCATTAACCGCTTCTCCTAGCGGGTTTTTTCCGTCAGACGCCGCCGCACGTAGTCGTCGACGGTACCGATCATCTGATCCATGTAAGGATCTTCGAAGAAGTGCCCGGCGCTGTCGATTTCCGTATGGGTAATGGTGATACCCTTCTGTTCGTGAAGTTTGTCGACGAGAGCAAGGGTATCCTTGGGCGGGGCAACGCGATCGGCTGATCCGTTCAGGATCAGTCCTGAAGACGGGCAGGGGGCCAGAAAGGAAAAATCATACATGTTGGCCGGCGGTGACACGCTTACAAAGCCGGTGATTTCCGGCCGCCGCATAAGGAGTTGCATGCCGATCCAGGCACCGAACGAAAAGCCCGCAACCCAACAGTGTTTGGCCGATGCGTTCAGGGATTGCAGATAGTCCAGCGCGCTGGCGGCATCGCTGAGTTCGCCGATACCTTGGTCGTATTCGCCCTGACTTCGGCCGACGCCGCGGAAATTGAACCGCAGGACCGTAAAACCCATGTTAAAGAAGGCGTAATGCAGGTTATAGACGACCCGGTTGTTCATCGTGCCCCCAAACTGTGGATGAGGGTGTAAGATGATCGCTATAGGGGAATCTTTTTCCTTCTGGGGGTGGTAGCGGCCTTCGAGGCGGCCTTCGGGGCCGGGAAAGATAACCTCTGGCATCGGGCGTCCTTGGTACGTCTGGTCATTCGACAGCCACGTCCGGCAAACGTTGACCGGGACAGTAGCAATCCTTAGAATAGTTCTAACTTAACCGCTGGCGTTGGACGCGCGGCGTTCCCCGGACGTAAGCAACATGTTGGCAGAGGTCAATAACTTAAGGAGGCGGCCCAAGTGAAGCTCAGCACCAAAGGGCGCTATGCGGTTGTCGCGCTGGCCGATTTGGCCTTGCACGAAACGGGAAAGCTGGTCGCCCTTTCTGAAATTTCCCGACGACAGGATATTTCACTTCCCTATCTGGAGCAGCTGTTCGTGAAACTGCGCCGGTCCGGGCTGGTCGAATCCGTGCGCGGGCCGGGGGGCGGGTATCGTTTGGGCAAACCCGCCGACAAGATATCGATTGCCGAAGTGCTGGAAGCGGTTGATGAAACAGTCAGCGCTATGCACACCGGCGCCGGCGCCCAGGGCGCGCTATCTGGTACGCGGGCGCAGTCCATGGCGAACAGGCTTTGGGAAAGCCTGTCAGCGAACGTATATGTTTTTCTGCATCAGACCCGGCTGTCGGACGTCGTTGGGAACGATCTGATCCCCTGTCCGGCGGTGCCAAACATCCTTCATATCGTTGATGAGGTGTAGCGAGATGGGTCGCCGAACGCTTGGCTGAGCGTGTCTATCTGGATTACAACGCCACAGCGCCGCTTCGTCCCGAAGCGCGCTTGGCGATGCTTCAGGCCATGGACATCGTCGGTAACCCAGCGAGCGTCCATAAGGAAGGCCGCGCCGCCAAGCGCATTGTCGAGAACGCCCGCCGCCAAGTGGCCGAAATGGTGGGTTGTCAGCCCGATGAAATCATCTTCACCTCGGGGGCGACCGAGGCGGCATCGATTCTGGCCGAGCTGGCAAAGACCCGGGCCATCGTCGTGCAGGACACCGCCCATGATGCGCTTTGGGTCCACAACAGTCACCAATCCGACGCCGCGCAAGACTCTGATGGCGACCTTGTGTTTGCAATGGGTCTTGCCAACTCAGAGACAGGCATCATCACCCCGCCGCCGGACCCCGAAGGCGGAAGGTGGCCGCTGGGTGTTGGACGGTATGCTGACTGGCTCCTTTTGGACGTCACCCAAGCGGTCGGTCGCATTCCGTTCTCCTTCGCTTGGAGTGGCGCGCAGATGGCGATTCTGAGTGCGCATAAGCTTGGGGGCCCCAAGGGGGTGGGGGCGCTGGTTGTCCGACGCGGTACCGATATTTCACCGGTCCTCAAGGGCGGTGGACAAGAAATGGGGCGCCGGTCCGGAACCGAAAATATCGTGGGAATTTCGGGGTTTGGGGCTGCAGCCGCAGCTTCAAGCAGGGATTTGGCTGACGGTGTCTGGGAAAATGTTGCTGAAATTAGAAAAATTCTAGAAAGTGCTCTGGCGGATGGTTCCAAGGATACTATTTTTGTTGGGTATAGTTCGAACAGGTTGCCGAACACGTCTTGCTTCGCCCTGCCGGGGTGGAAAGGCGAAACGCAGGTGATGCAGATGGACCTTGCAGGTTATGCGGTTTCTGCGGGCTCAGCCTGTTCGAGCGGGAAAGTGAAATCCAGCCGCGTTCTCGCCGCGATGGGGTACGGCCCCGATGTGGCGGGCGCGGCAATCCGGGTCTCGCTAGGCCCAGGGTCGCAAAGGGAAGACGTGTTGCGCTTTGCCGAAGTCTGGCGGCAGAAAGCCGCCCGTTACCGGGCGCGCGCAGCATAATGGAACAGGATACGGAAGGTGACATGACCGCACTCGATACAAATGTCCGCGAAGGCGTTGACCGAGAGACCGTTGAAACCGTTCAGAGCATGGCCGGAAAATACAAGTACGGCTGGGAAACCGAAATTGAGATGGAATTCGCGCCCAAGGGGCTTAGCGAAGACATTGTGCGGCTGATCTCTGACAAAAACGGCGAACCTGAATGGATGACAGATTGGCGCCTTCAGGCGTACCGCCGCTGGCTGCAGATGAAAGAGCCTGACTGGGCGATGATCAACTACCCGAGGATCGACTATCAGGAACAATATTATTACGCTAAGCCCAAGTCGATGACCGAAAAGCCCAAGTCGCTGGATGAGGTCGATCCAGCGCTTTTGGCTACTTACGAAAAGCTTGGCATCCCCTTGAAAGAGCAGATGATCCTTGCAGGTGTCGAAGGTGCCGAGACGGCGCCGACCGATGGCCGTAAGGTGGCGGTTGATGCGGTGTTCGACAGCGTATCAGTAGGCACCACCTTCAAGGAAGAGCTTCAGAAGGCGGGTGTCATTTTCTGCTCGATCTCTGAAGCAGTTCGGGAACATCCTGAACTGGTTAAGAAATACCTCGGCACGGTCGTACCACAGACTGACAATTACTTTGCGTCCCTTAACTCCGCGGTTTTCTCGGACGGGTCTTTTGTCTACGTCCCGCCCGGCGTGCGCTGTCCGATGGAACTGTCGACCTATTTCCGGATCAATGCCGAGAATACTGGGCAGTTCGAGCGGACGCTGATCATCGCCGACAAAGGCGCCTATGTGTCCTATCTGGAAGGCTGCACAGCGCCGCAACGTGATACACATCAACTGCATGCGGCGGTCGTGGAACTGGTTGCGCTGGAAGACGCCGAGATAAAGTACTCGACAGTCCAAAACTGGTTCCCGGGCGATGAGAACGGCAGGGGTGGGATTTATAATTTCGTGACCAAACGCGCCGATTGCCGGGGCGATCGGTCCAAGGTGATGTGGACGCAGGTTGAGACCGGTTCGGCGGTCACCTGGAAGTATCCGTCGTGCATCCTGCGCGGTGATGACAGCCAGGGCGAATTTTACTCGATTGCGATTACCAACAATTACCAGCAGGCCGATACTGGCACAAAGATGATCCACCTGGGCAAGAACACCAAGTCGCGCATCGTGTCGAAGGGCATCAGCGCCGGGCGTGCCCAGAACACCTATCGCGGACTGGTCTCGATGCATCCAAAGGCCAAGGACAGCCGCAACTATACCCAATGCGACAGCCTGCTGATCGGTGATCAATGCGGCGCCCACACGGTGCCTTACATCGAGGTTCGCAATAACTCATCGCGGGTTGAACATGAAGCGACGACATCCAAGGTGGATGACGATCAGCTGTTCTATTGCCGCCAGCGCGGCATGGACGAAGAAGAGGCGGTCGCTCTGGTGGTCAACGGCTTCTGCAAAGAGGTTCTTCAGGCGCTTCCGATGGAATTTGCCATGGAGGCGCAGCAGCTTGTGGCGATTTCACTGGAAGGTTCGGTGGGATAACGGCGGTGGAGCGGCTGGACCCGTCCCAGTTTTCGATTGACGAACGGCAGCGTATTGCGCGCAACGCGCACCGGTCGCTCGGCAACGAAGTGTCGTTGATTGCATGGGCAGGCGGCGCACTGGTTGCGATTGTGATTTTTATGTTTTTCATGCCAGCGGTGATTTCCGTGGCTGAAAGTATGACCACACGACCGATCGTCGTATGGGTCCTTTCCTCCTTTGGAGTATCGTGCGCATTTGCCGCGCTGTACTCCGTTTTCGTGGGACCCAGCCTTCGCCAGGCTCGCGAACTTGATGGCGCCCTGAAACACGCCCAGCAGGACCTTACAAAGCAAGAGGTCGACGGCAAGATCAAGGCGATGAATACGAAACCGGGCAACTGATTGGATGATTGTCACCACCACACCCTCGGTAGAAGGCCGATCAATCAGCGCCTATCACGGCGTGGTCGTTGGTGAGGCTATCCTGGGCGCGAATGTTTTTCGCGACGTCTTTGCCGGCATCACCGACATCATCGGCGGTCGGTCTGGCGCCTATGAGGCGAGCCTTGGCGAAGCCCGCGAAACGGCGCTGCGCGAGCTAGAAGAGCGGGCGGTCGATAAGGGTGCCAATGCCGTCGTTGGCGTCGATCTCGACTATGAGGTCATCAACAATATGCTCATGGTGTCGGCCTCGGGCACAGCGGTGTCGCTGAGCTGATGCGCCCGCAGATGACGGCACATAACCGGGCGCGCAACGCGCCCCACTATCGCCCGAATTGGAGGCTAGGCACACTGCGTTCGCAGTCGCGGGTGCGCTATGGATCCGTCTCAGAAAAAGGCCTTTCAGGACCGGATTTCGCGGATCAAGGGCGCGCGTCCGGCGCAGGTGGTCCAGGCGCCTCCAGACCAAAGCGCAGCGCGCTTTGCCAAGGGGTTCGATCTGTCATTGCCGGACAGTCACGACATGGCGCGCGCGGCCCGGGACGGGAAACACAGCCCGTTAAGGCCAAACTACGCCCGGAACGCGCTTTACCCGTTGGCGGTGATCGGTGCCTTCGTGACCGGCGCCGTGGCCCTATTGGTCTTGAAAGTTGTGGCAGCCTCACTGCTCGTTTCGGACACGCAGCACCACCTTCCGTCGACATGGATGATCGACTTGGGTTACCTGATCGAAGGTGCACTTGCGTTCGTCGGGTCCATGGCGCTGCAGACGATGCTGGATCACCGCGGTCGCGAGTATCTGGTGGCCCAAATCTTTGGCGTGGTCGCGGTCATGCTGACCATACACAATGTTTTTCACTGGTATCCCACGACCACCGCATCGCTTTTCGGAGAGACCTACGCGACCCGTGTTATCGAGACGACCGAAGCGAATTCTCTTTTTCTGCGTGGCGTGACCTTTTCATCGGATCCCGATGCGCCGCTTCTGCCACGCTTGGCCGAGCCACCATTGGAACCAGGGCAAGGGCCGAACCTGTCAGAGGTCGAGGCAACTGCGACGCCTTAACAGTTGGCGCTCGCGACAGCTGGCGCCTGGCGACATTGGGGTGATCTTACGTGGCTTTGGTCGAAAATATCTCGCAGAGCGGTGCAGGGCGCCCTGAACTGACCATGCCCGAGGATGCGGCTGAGCTGCTAAGGCGGCACTACGCCGCCGCATCGGTCATTCTGGAATATGGTACCGGCGGATCCACCGCGCTGGCGGCCGAAATGCCGGACAAGACGACATTTGCCGTGGAAAACGATCCGGATTGGCATGCGGGTCTTAGGGCGTACTTCAGCAATAACCCGCCAAGATCGACATTGCATCTGCATCTGGCGGAAACGGGTCCCGTGGAAAATTGGGGCCATCCTCTGTCGGACGAAGGGTGGCGGCAATGGCCGGGCTATGTGCTTTCCGTCTGGGACCGCGCGGATTTTCAGGAACCGGACGTCATCTTGATCGACGGACGTTTTCGTGTCGCCTGTTTCCTGGCGGCCGTCTTTCGCCTGCGCCGTGCCTGCACGGTTCTTTTCGACGACTACGTCGATCGCCCGTCCTATCATGTGGTCGAGAAATTCGCGCCGCCGACCGAATTTGCCGGTCGCATGGCACGCTTTGACATTCAGCCGGGCCGTTTCCCCGCGGATGGGCTGTCGGCCCTTATAGAAGCATTCGGCCAACCGCTTTAGCGGTGCCGCACCAGGAGTATTGTGATGTTGGAAATCAAAGGCCTGAAGGTCGAACTTGAAGAAGAGCGAAAGGAAATCCTCAAAGGCGTCGACCTGACGGTCGAGTCTGGCAAGGTCCATGCCATTATGGGGCCGAACGGGTCGGGAAAGTCGACACTGTCCTATGTATTGTCTGGCAGGGATGGCTATGAAGTCACTGACGGCGCGGCCACATTGGACGGCGAAGACATTCTTGAGATGGAGCCGGAAGAGCGGGCTGCCGCCGGTCTTTTCCTTGCATTCCAGTACCCGGTTGAGATCCCCGGCGTCGGCAACATGACGTTCCTGCGTACCGCCGCAAACGCCCAGCGCAAGGCCCGGGGCGAGGAAGAACTGAGCGCTGCCGATTTTCTGAAACTGGTGCGTGAGAAAGCCAAGGCGCTCAAGATCGACGCCGACATGCTCAAGCGCCCGGTCAACGTCGGATTTTCGGGCGGTGAAAAAAAACGCAATGAAATCCTTCAGATGTCGTTACTTGAGCCCAAGATGTGCATTCTGGACGAAACCGATTCCGGATTGGACGTCGACGCCATGAAGCTGGTCTCGGAAGGCGTGAACAATCTGCGCGACAGTGGACGCGGTTTTCTGGTGATCACCCACTACCAGCGCCTGCTGGATCACATCAAACCGGATTTCGTGCATATCATGGCTGACGGCAAAATCGTAAAGACCGGCGGGCCCGAATTGGCGCTGGAGGTTGAGACGAACGGATACGGTGATCTGATCGAGGAGGTCGCCTGATGGCATTGCCAAAGCAGAAGCAGGATCTGCTGGATGCCCGACTGGGCAACCAAACCCCGCCCGCAGGTGTCTGGACCGCACCCGCGCGCACTAGTGCACTTGAGCGGCTGAAAGCCATGGGCATGCCCATGCGACGGGACGAATACTGGCGTTTCACGCGACCCGACCTGCTGGTTCAGCCAGGCGCGCAGCCGGCAGCGCTGTTCGAAGTGGATGAAGTTCCGGTTTTCGGGGCGATCGACCGCTTGCGCATCGTTTTTGTGGATGGTGTATTTGATTCGGAAGCTTCCGACGACCTAAGCGGCGAGGGGCTGACAATTGAGCGACTGGCCGATGTGGCATCGGCCGATATCCATTGGGCCAAATCGCTTTACGGTATGCTTGAAGAGCGGGGACAAAAGCCCGTTCAACGCCCTTTGGCGGCGCTCAATACGGCCTTTGCGACGGACGGCATACTGATCCACGCCACGGGGAAGGTCAGCAAGCCGATTTCACTGATTTATTACCATAAATCAGAAAGTTCCGACGCGATCTTGCATCATTGCATCAAAGTCAGTTCCGGTGCTGATGTGACCGTTCTGGAAAACGGGCCGGCGGCCGCGCGTTTCAACAAGTGCATGGAGGTCGATGTGGCTGACGGAGGTGCGTTTCACCATGTGCGCACCCAGGGCCGGGATCACGAACGCCAGGCGGCGACACATATATTTGCCCGTTTAGGCGAAGATAGCCTGTTCAAGTCGTTCACATTGACAGCCAACGGCATCATGACCCGCAACGAGGCTGTGATCGAGCTGACCGGCGACAACGGGATTGCCCATATCGCTGGTGCCGCACTTGGCGACGGTGCGTTCCACCACGATGACACGGTCTTCGTCACACATGATGCTGTTGGCTGTGAAAGCCGGCAGGTCTTCAAGAAGGTGCTGCGCAACGGTGCGACGGGCGTCTTCCAGGGCAAGATCCTGGTCAAGAACGGCGCTCAGAAAACCGATGGATATCAGATAAGCCAGGCGCTTTTGCTCGATGACGACAGCCAGTTTCTGGCCAAGCCAGAGCTTGAGATCTACGCGGACGATGTGGCCTGTTCACACGGTTCCACGTCCGGCGCTATAGATGAAACGGCACTTTTCTATCTGCGGTCACGCGGGGTGCCAAAAGAGGAAGCGCAGGATTTGCTGGTGTTGGCGTTTCTGGCCGAGGCCATTGACGAAATCGAAGATGAAGCGGTGGCGGACGATATCCTGTCGCGTCTTCGCGCCTGGTTGGCGCGCCGCAGATAGGCCAACCTGTGTCTGTTACGCGCGATATTCTCCAGAGTTACCGGCGCCCACGCAAGGTTGTGCGGCGCCGGATCGGTCCGGATCCGCGCGAAGACCGGGCGCTGGCCTATGTCATGGCAGCCTGCCTTGTGATCTACGTCGCCCAGTGGCCGCGTCTGTCGCGTGAGGCATTCCTGGATGGTGAGATCCCTTTGCAGGCCCTTCTTGGCGCAGCGCTGCTCGGTTGGATACTGATCATGCCACTAATCCTTTATTGTCTTGCAGGGTTGATTTTCGTCGTTGCGCGACCGCTGATTAAGCGCGGATCAGCCTATGAGACGCGCGTGGCGCTGTTTTGGGGGTTGCTGGCGTCGACACCGCTTTGGTCGCTTTATGGGCTGATGGCGGGCTTTATCGGCCCTGGTCCTGCCTTGCAGGGGATCGGCACGGTTTTGCTGATCGTCCTCCTTTATTTGTGGAGCGCGGGACTGCGTGAAGTCTTTTTTGGGTCGGTGTCGCTTGAGACACCCGGCGCGGGGTCATAGGGTGCGCATGCCCGAGCGAGAGAACACTATGGATCTGACCCTCAATTCCTTGATCAGCATGGTTACAGCGACCGTACGCGCCCCGCGTGACGGCGCAAGGTGGGCGTTGAATTTGCGTCTTTCGGTGTCCGAGCTTTGGATGCTTGTGGCGCTCGTGGTGTTGCTCGGCGGACTTCGGACAGGGCTTATGGCGGTTCTTTTGCCGATGCCGGATGCCTATCAGATGCTACCGCCGCTTCTGCGGTCGCCCTTTGCCATGACCTTCGCCTTGGGTCTTGTGCTGGTGGGATTTGCCTATTTGCTCGCGCCTGCCGGACGCGCACTGGGCGGCAACGGCAATACGGCGGCATCGTTGATTGTCATGTCTTGGTGGCAGTTCGTGATGTTCTGCCTGCGCCTTGTGGAACTGGGGGTTATCCTCATTTCGCCTTTCCTGGGTGTATTGCTTCAGCTCGGCATTACCGGGCTTGCGATCTGGATGCTTCTGGCCTTCGTTTCTGAACTTCACGGATTTGACGGAGTTGGTACGTCCGCCTTTGCGGTCCTAATTGCAGCGGTTGGCGTTGTCCTTGCGATGTCGCTGTTGATGGGCCTTAGCGGTATCACATTGAGTGGAGGGTTGCCCAATGCTTGACCAGAAAGCACCTTTGGACGTTCAGGCCATACGTTCGCAGTTCCCGATACTGTCGCGTACCGTTCATGGCAAGCCGCTCGTCTACCTCGACAACGGGGCATCGGCGCAGAAACCGCAGGTCGTGATTGATGCGGTAACCAGGGCTTATGCGGAAGAATACGCCAACGTGCACCGTGGGTTGCACTTCCTGTCGAACCTGGCCACGGAAAAGTACGAGGCGGTGCGGGGCACCATTGCCCGGTTTCTAAATGCCGCCTCGGAAGACGAGATCGTCATGAACTCGGGCACGACCGAAGGTATCAACGCGGTTGCCTATGGATGGGCCATGCCACGGTTTGTGCCTGGCGATGAGATCATCCTCAGCGTCATGGAGCACCATGCCAATATCGTGCCCTGGCATTTCCTGCGCGAAAGGCAGGGCGCGGTGCTGAAATGGGTGGATGTGGACGCTAGGGGCGATCTTGATCCCGAGAAGGTTATCGCGGCCATGGGTCCGCGCACCAAACTGGTGGCGCTGACCCATCTGTCCAATGTCCTCGGTACCAAGATCGATATCAAGACGATCGTCCGAGCGGCCCACGACAGGGGTATCCCCGTGCTGGTCGACGGAAGCCAGGCTGCCGTTCACATGCCGGTCGACGTGCAGGACCTTGGCTGCGATTTTTACGCAATCACTGGCCACAAGCTCTATGGTCCATCCGGTTCCGGTGCCCTTTACGTCCGGCGCGAGAGGCTTGCAGAAATGCGCCCGTTCATGGGCGGCGGCGACATGATCAAGGAAGTCTCAAAGGACGCTGTCATCTACAATGATCCGCCAATGAAATTCGAGGCGGGCACCCCGGGCATCGTGCAGATGATCGGATTGGGTGTTGCGCTGGAATGGATGATGGATTTGGGCATGACGCGGATTGCGGAACACGAAGACCGGCTGCGCGATTACACGCGATCCCGCCTTGACGGGCTGAACTGGTTGCAGGTTCAGGGCCAGTCCTCTGATAAGGCTGCAATCTTTTCGTTCACGCTCGATGGGGCCGCCCACGCCCATGACATCTCGACGGTACTTGACAAAAAGGGCGTGGCGGTGCGCGCGGGTCATCATTGTGCGGGTCCGCTGATGGATCACCTGGGTCTGAGTGCGACCTGCCGCGCCTCTTTCGGTGTCTACAACACGGTTGAAGAGGTCGACACGCTGATCGACGCGCTTGAGCTGTGCCAGGAACTGTTTGCCTGACGCTTTGCCCGCAGGCCGCGTTGGCCGGGCCGCCCATACCGACCGGCCATTTGCTGTTGCGATGCGTTCCACCGGCGGGTAAGACCGCGCCAACGCACCCGTAGCTCAGCTGGATAGAGCGCTGCCCTCCGAAGGCAGAGGCCATAGGTTCGAATCCTATCGGGTGCGCCACTCTTTGTGTATCCAAACTGCTTTTCTCGTACCGGTCGCGGGGTGAATTGTCGATGTCGGTCCGTCGTCGGTCGGCATCGCATCTGTCGCCCAACGTTAACCCTTCGTTTCTGATAATCTGATCACTTACGCCTGGGTCATTGGGCAGAAACTGAAATGGCAGATTACAATTGGCGCGACGGAAATCAGGGTTTCGACCGGTATTGGGATCTGGGGATGTATCAGGTTACCGCGGTTGGTGCCGAAGGCGCCACTCTGACGTTTGATACCGGCCTTGCCACCTTTGATCCGACCCAGTGGGCGTGGCGGGTCGAACTTCAGTTTTCGGATGCGGAAATCTTCACGAAATCGACCGGACCGGACGCGGGCGATGACGCCTTCCGAAACGGGAACGTCGTGTCGATGACATACTATTCGGCGACCAATGACGAGTTGATGTCGGTCACCAAGCTTAAGGGCAAGTTGCTTCTGGCCTCGGATGCGCTGCTGACCGGTGTCGGCCTCGAAGATCTCTACGGTGAGATCAACCGGGGCGGCCATTCCTACTTTGGGTCGGATGACGCTTCGGGTCCGGACACGACAAATGACGGTGACGTCTTTCTGACGGGCCAACGCAACGACTTTTTACAAGGCAAGACTGGCGACGACTATGCATACGACGTCGGGGGTCGGGACACATACCGTTTGGGGGGCGGATGGGACACATTGGACTACTCGACTTCGGCCGAATTGGAAATGCGCGATGTGCGCGGTATCGCGGTCAATCTCCTGATCAATTCGATCAGGGGCTTTGACAACAATATCGATTTCGCCATTGGGGTCGAAGCCGTGGTTGGCACCTATCGAAACGATCGGTTCATCGGAAGCAACTCTGACAACCGGTTTACCGGTCTCGCAGGTGCTGACACCATCGATGGAATGCGCGGCTATGACGAAGCCGACTATTCGCTCGATGCGCAGAAGGGCGGGACCACCGGCATTGTAGTGGACTTGGCAGCGGGCACGGCCACTGACGGCTTTGGTACTGTCGACAAGCTGATATCAATCGAAGGCATCATCGCGACGGACTTCGAAGACGATGTCACCGACAATGGCCGCAACAACTATGTCTGGGCGGGCACCGGAGCTGATATCGTTCGCGTCAGCGGCGGATCGGATGTCGTGAACCTCGGCGTCGCTGACGGCGCGGCCGACACGCTGATCGTCCGAGGCGCTGATTTCGGCGACAATGTCATTTTCGGCTTCAGCACGGCGGAAGGCGACAAAATCGACATTGAAGCTGCGCCAAGCTTTGACGATCTGATTATCTGGCAGGACGGCGATGATGCCGTCGTCGAATACGGCGAAGACACCGTCAAATTGATTGATGTGCTGGCGACAACGCTCGAAGAAGCGGACTTTCTGTTCTAGCGCCGCTAGCGCCCCCAGACCCGGACGTCTCCGCAGTCCATATGAACAAAGTTGGAGCGCGAGTACTTTCCGACCCCGCCAGAGTTGCAGGCGATTGCCGCCCGCGAAATCTGTCCGACCGACCGTGATTTGAGCCTGAGGTCCGCCGCTTGACCCTGCACGTGCAGTGAATTGCGCGCCACCGACCGCGACCGGGATCGAAGCGCACTGTTTGTTGCCTGCGACCGGTAACCCGACAAAAGCTTGTAGGGCTCGTCAGTTTCAAGCAGCCGGTGCGATGCGGCCATGATGTCGATCGCCCGATTGTCGATGCGCTTGACTTCGTTGCTGCGAAAATCCCGCATGAACCGGCTAATTTCGGCCGTCGCCTCGTCGATGTATTCGCCTTCGATCCAGTAAATCGTATTGATGCTTTCGCCAGAGCGACCCGAATACATAGAAATCCGTCGGATATCGCCAGCCCCACGCAGGAATCCGAAGGCGTTGGACATCGTCGGGGCAGCAGAAAACGTTGTGGCAGCGAATGCGGCCAGCAGACCCCGGCGCGTCAGGCGCGCCTCGTTTTTTTCGTTCATGTGCCTGTCCGTCGTTCTTTATCTACTTTCCGCTGAGTGGGGCGGCGTACGGGTTTCCCCCGCTTTGTGATGTTTGTCACACTCGCGAATGTGAACCAAGTCACAGTTGCCGCGCAGGTCAACCTGTGGGTGAAATCGGCGGTTTCTCGCCAATCCTTTAGCCTGCGGGCGCGCGAAAAGGTGATGTGAAACTGCCGCAGTGAGGCTTGCTTTAATCTTTTCCGGGCACAATTCTGGGACGCGGCGGCCCTCGTTATGTGAAACTGGCCGCTGGAAACCGTTTATCAGCATAGGGGAGATAAATGCTGTTGGATCGACACGTTTCGGGGGCGCGTCGGTTTGGTATCGCGGCGATCGCCGCTTTGTCATTCTTCATTCTGCTTGTGCACCAGGCAACCGCACAGCCGCTTGCCTTTAAACAGGCCGTCGCCGAGGCGAGCGCCAGAAACGCCGTTTTGGCCGACTTTTACCGCGAAACCGGCTATCAGTCGGTTTGGACGGGCACCGGACCAAAGGACCGGCAACGCCGCAAAGCGCTGCTATCCGCGCTTGACGCCGCCCCGGACCACGGGCTGCCGCGCGAAAAATTCAACGCAGCAAGGACAGAAGCGCAACTGGCTGCCGCCCGATCTCCGGCGGAGCGCGGTGCGCTTGACGTGGCACTCAGCGCGCTTTTCCTCGACTATGCCGACAGTGTCGCATCGGGCATACTGGTGCCGTCGCGCGTCGATGAAGACATCAAACGTCGCAACTATCGCCGCGATCCGGCCAAGCTTCTGCGCAGCTTTGTGCAAAGCGCGCCGGGCCGCTACATGGCCCTGTTGCCACCGCAGACACCCGAATACGCCAACCTGATGAAGGGTAAGATCGAGCTTGAGCGCGCGATCGCCCGCGGAAGCTGGGGCGCCCAGATCAAGGTGGGTAAGCTGGAACCAGGCATGGGCGGACCCCAGGTGGTTGCCTTGCGCGACCGGCTTGTACGTATGGGTTACATGAAACGCGGTGCCAGCCAGACCTTTGATGCCAAGCTGACCTCAGCGGTCCAGTCCTTCCAGGCCGCCCATGGTCTTGCGACGGATGGCGTTGTGGGCGAGGGCACCCTGGCCCAGATCAACGTGCAACCCTCTACCCGACTGGCCCAGGTCGTGGTGGCTATGGAGCGTGAGCGCTGGATGAATTTCAACCGCGGCGAACGCCATGTGCTGGTCAGCATTACCGATTATTCGGCAAGCATAGTTGACCGTGGCAGGGTGACCTTCCAGACGCGCACAGTGGTTGGGGCCAACCGCGATGATCACCGCTCGCCCGAGTTCTCTGACGAAATGGAGTTCATGGTCGTCAACCCATCCTGGTATGTGCCGCGCTCGATTATGACCAAGGAATATCTGCCGCTTCTGCAGGAAGATCCCTTTGCCGTGAATCATCTGGAAATCCGCACATCCGGCGGCCAGTTGATCGACCGGTCCCGGGTGGATTTTTCGCAGATCACGCCGGCGAGCTGGGATTTTGCCATGAAGGAGCCGCCAAGCCAGGGCAATGCGCTTGGACGGGTCAAGTTCATGTTCCCGAACCGCTACAACATCTATCTCCACGACACGCCGCATAAGAGCCTGTTTGCCCGCGAACGCCGCGCTTACAGCCACGGCTGTATCCGTCTGGCGGATCCTTTTGGTTTCGCCCATGCGCTTCTCGCGCGGCAAAGCAATGATCCCGAAGGCGCATTCAAGCGGGCGCTGGCACAGTCCAATGAGGTTACGATACCACTCAGCCAGCATGTGCCGGTGCATCTGACCTACAGAACGGCGCTGACGACCCCCAAGGGCGAGCTTCAGTTCCGCCGTGACATCTATGGCCGTGACGCCCGTATCTTCCGCGCGCTGCAACAGGCAGGGGTGGAACTTCGCGCCAACGCCAGCTAGGCAATATAGGGGGCGGCTCTGCGCCGCCCCACCAATTGCCATCGGACCGCTCATATGCCCTACAGTATTGGCGAGATCGCCCGCGCGCTTGGCGGCACGGCGCTGGGACAGCGCGATCTTGTCGTAACCCATGCGGGCGAGCCGGGACACGCCGGGGCAGACGGACTGGCTGTCGCCCTTGACGCGTCCTACGCCGAGGCCCTCGCCGCCGATACGTCCCGCGCGGCCCTGGTCTGGGAAGGTGCCGATTGGCAGGCCTTGGGCCTTGATGCGGCGATCACCGTGGACAGGGGCCGCGCCGCTCTTGTTCCTCTGACCCGCCTGCTTGATCCTGGTCCCGATGAATGGGACGGCCTGCATCCCAGTGCGGTGATCCACCCCGAGGCGAAATTGGCCGCGGATGTCACTGTCGGGCCCTTCTCTGTCATTGGACGCGGTGCGCGGATTGGCGAAGGCAGCCGCATAGGCGCCCAGTGCGGCATTGGTGCAGGGGTAGTACTGGGCGCCGGTGCGCGCCTTTTTCCGGGGGCACATCTTCTTCCGCGCATTCACATCGGTCGCGGGTTTATCGCCCACACCGGCGCCGTGATCGGTGCCGACGGATTTTCCTTTGTCACACCGGATACGCTGAACCTCGAAGAGGCACGAAAGTCCCTGGGCAAGACCAATCACCTGGCCGAAACCACCGCCGGCGACACCACGACCTGGCAGAGGATCCATTCGCTCGGAACGGTCGAGATCGGCGACAACGTTGAGGTAGGCGTCAACTCTTCGATCGACCGGGGGACTTTGCGCGCGACCAAGATCGGCCACGGCACCAAGGTCGATAACCTCGTTCAGATCGGCCACAATGTCATCGTGGGCGACAATTGCCTGATCTGCGCAATGTCGGGTCTGGCCGGATCGGTCCGCATGGGCAACCGCGTCGTGGTCGGGGCCAAGGGCGGCATAAGCGACAACCTGGTCATCGGAGACGACGTGGTGATCGCCGGTGGCAGCGGTGTCTTGTCCAACGTGCCAACCGGCCAGATGGTTATGGGCTATCCCGCGACGAAAATGGAAACCAACCTAAACATGTACAAGGCGCTGCGCCGTCTTCCGCGCCTTCTGGGCGATTTCAAAGCCTTGCAAAATGCAGTTTCCAAGGGCACGAAAGACACATAATCGAAGCGATTTGCCGGCGCTGAACCGTTCTGTCAGCACCGCAGTCCCGGCGCAGAATGAGGGCAGGACACGACATGGCCGCCAGCGTCCAAGAGCGCGTAATCGAAATAATTGCGGAACAGGCGGTTCTGGAAGTCGGTGATGTGGCCCGGGATCAATCACTTGATGAGCTTGGCATCGACAGTCTGGGCCTTGTCGAGGCGATCTTTGCCATAGAGGAAGCCTTCGATATCTCAGTGCCTTACAATGCCAACCGGCCGGATCAGGCCGATTTCGATATCTCTTCGGTTGGAACCATCGTGGCTGCAGTTGAGGGGCTAATCGCAGAGCAGCGCGCATGAGGCGTGTCGTCATCACAGGACAAGGCACGATCAACGCGCTCGGCCATGACGTGCCAAGAACGCTCGAAGCAATGCGCGAAGGTACCTGCGGGATCGGCCCGCTTTCCATTCCGGATGTTGAGCGCTTGTCGATCCGGATCGGCGGACAGGTGCGCGACTATGACAGCGAGGCGCAGTTCAACCGCCAGCAAATTGCACTTTACGATCGCTTTACGCAGTTCACACTGATTGCGGCCGCCGAAGCCATTGGGCAATCCGGTCTTGCGTTCTCAGGTGAATTGTCGGCCCAGACCGGGGTTGTCCTTGGAACCGCGGGCGGCGGCGTAAATACCTGGGACGAGAACTATCGTACGGTCTACGAGGCTGGCCGGAACCGGGTTCACCCCTTTGTGGTGCCCAAGCTGATGAACAATGCCGCGGCCAGCCACGTCTCTATGGAGTACAATCTCAAGGGGCCGAGCTTTACCGTTGCCACGGCCTGCGCGTCATCCAACCATGCAATGGGTCAGGCATTTCACATGATCCGGGCCGGCATGGCCCAGGTCATGGTGACCGGCGGATCGGAATCGATGCTCTGCTTCGGCGGCATAAAGGCGTGGGAGGGCCTGCGCGTAATGTCACGGGACGCCTGCCGCCCGTTCTCGGCAAATCGCAACGGCATGGTACAGGGCGAGGGGGCCGCGATCTTCGTCTTTGAAGAGCTTGAGCATGCGCACGCGCGCGGCGCAGAGATTCTGGCCGAGGTGGTTGGTTTTGCCATGACCTCTGACGCGGCTGATATTGTCATGCCATCAAAGCAGGGCGCCGCCCGGGCCATGGAAGGTGCCCTGGCGGATGGCAAGATCGATTATAGCGACGTCGGGTATATCAATGCCCATGGCACCGGCACTGCGGCCAACGACAAGACGGAATGTGCGGCCGTCGCTCAGGTATTCCGGTCTCATGCCGATGACCTGATGATTTCATCAACGAAATCTATGCATGGCCATCTGATTGGGGGGACCGGTGCGGTGGAACTGCTGGCCGCAATCATGGCGCTTAGAAGCGGGATCATCGCCCCGACCATCGGCTATGAGGAACCTGATCCAGAGTGTGCGCTTGACGTCGTGCCAAACACGGCGCGCGAACGCCCTGTCGATGTTGTCCTGTCCAACGCCTTTGCCTTTGGCGGTCTAAATGCGGTGCTTGCGCTGCGCACAGCGCCCTGATCAGTTCCCCTGGGCCGCGAGCAAAGCGTCATAGGCAGCTGTGAAGCCCGATAGCGAGACCGAGATCAGCACGTCGCGATCCGGTTCTTGCGCGGAAACGATGCGCACGATAGCCCGATTGCCCTTTTGCAGATTGTTGAGATCGCTCGCTGTAAAGCCGACCCGGGCCATGCAACCGACTTGGGCGCAGACCGTAAAGGGATACCGTTTCGACTGCAGATCATCGACCGTGAAAGTCAGCTGTTCCCCCAGCAGAGTGCCAAGCGGCGTGATGATGTTCGCGCCCGCTACGGCCGCATTGCCGGGCGGCGCCGGAACGATCGAGATTTCCGCTACGGAATTGCCGCTTGCCAGTTTCAACAGCTGGTACATCTGGCAGGGATCTGCTCTTTCGGGCGTGGTCACACAGCGGATCTGCCAGTCGCCGAAGGTGTCCGCGACATATGGCTGACCCGGGCGCGCCGCTTCTTCAACGGGTTCTCCAATGGGCAGCTCTTCGGTGGATTGAGCCGAAAGCCCCGACGCTAAAAACGAAAACGCGACAGCGCCGGCACCGGCCAGTTTAATAAAATTCATGATCGTTCCGTTTGGTTGCCTGTTTTGCAGACGCGTAACATGGCCCGTACCTGTTGTCAGGGGCGTTTTGGGCGTCGCGGGCACACACGCATCATACCGAAAAATCAAAAAGGGACCTCGAAAGGCCCCTTTTCTTTTTTGCTCCCTGTCGGACTGGCCGACTTATTCTGTGCGGGAAAGCTATGGGGTTTGAAACAACCGGTCAACAGGAAAAATCCCGCAAACGCCCGCACGAAAAGCCAAAAAAAAGAGCCGCGCGAACCGCGGCCCAGTCTAACAGGGAGGAAGTGTTCCAAAACGCAGTCTGCGTTCGGAACAGCGATACAATGACATCGAAGGGTTAAGATTGTATGTGCCGATGACGGCAATTTGAATCGAATGGATACGATCAACATGGCTGATATTTTCTTGGGCGGTGGCGGATTGGATTACGCTGAGGCGCAAGTGCTGGCGCTTAAGTACGCGAACCGGCATGGGTTGATCGCTGGGGCGACGGGCACTGGCAAGACAGTTACGCTTCAGATCCTCGCCGAAGGTCTTTCCGCAGCGGGCGTTCCGGTGTTCCTGTCCGATGTCAAAGGCGATCTGTCGGGTTTGGCCGCCGCCGGTTCCGCCCAGTTTAAGCTTCACGAGGCTTTCACGAAGCGGGCAAAAATCATTGGATTTCATGGGTATTCCTATGGCGCCTTCCCGGTGGTCTTCTGGGATCTCTACGGTCGTCAGGGCCATCCGGTACGCACGACCCTGTCGGAGATGGGGCCACTTTTGCTGGCCCGGCTCTTAGAGCTGACCGAGGCGCAAGAGGGCGTTCTGAACATCGCTTTCAGGGTGGCAGACGAAGACGGTCTACCGCTCTTGGATTTGAAGGACCTTCAGTCGCTTCTCGTTTGGTTGGGTGAAAACCGCCAGAGCTTATCGTTGCGTTATGGTACGGTCTCGGCGGCATCGATCGGTGCCATTCAGCGTCGCCTGCTGGTACTTGAGAATGAAGGCGCCAACGGTTTTTTTGGGGAACCTGCGCTCGAACTTGCCGATCTGATGGCGGTCTCGGCCGAGGGTAGGGGCCAGATCAACATCCTTGCGGCGTCGGAATTGATGGCCGCGCCGCGACTATACGCCACGTTCCTGCTTTGGCTACTGTCCGAGCTTTTTGAGACGCTGCCCGAAGTGGGCGACCAGGACAGACCAAAGCTCGTCTTCTTCTTCGATGAAGCGCATCTTCTTTTCGATGATGCCCCCAAGGCGCTGGTCGACAAGGTCGAACAGGTGGCGCGTCTGATCCGGTCAAAAGGGGTCGGTGTTTACTTCGTGACGCAAAATCCGGCCGACGTTCCCGAAGACATTCTGGGCCAGTTGGGCAACAGAATTCAGCATGCGCTGCGCGCCTTCACGGCGCGCGACCGGCGCAATCTGCGGGCGGCGGCTGAGACATATCGCGAAAACCCGCGGTTCGACACAGAAGAGGCGATCCGTGAGGTGGGAACGGGTGAGGCCGTCACGTCGATGCTGGAAGCAAAGGGTGCCCCCGGCGTGGTCGAGCGAACGCTGATACGTCCGCCATCGTCTCAATTGGGACCGGTTGACGCTGGCGCCCGTGCGGCCTTGATAGCCGCAAGTCCATTTGCTGGAAAATATGACACGGCGGTTGACCGGACGTCGGCCTTTGAGATGCTTCAGGCTAGGGCCGCGGCGGCTGCACGCGATGCGGACGAAGCCGAAATGCTAGAGGAAGAAGCCGCCCCGCCAGAGCGAGAATACCGGGCTGCAAGGCGCTATAGCGGCAAGCGGGTCAGCCGATCGACAAGCAAACCGCGCCGGCGCAGCAGCCGTTCCGACAGCGTGGCCGAGGTTTTCGCAAAATCCTTTGCCCGCCAGATCGGCAGCAAGTCGGGCCAGGCAATGGTGCGCGGCATCCTGGGCGGGCTTTTTCGCGGTCGTTAGTCTGCTGCCGTGGGCAGGGAAAGCCGCTTCAGCCGGATCAGCGACAAACGGTTGTCCTGACGTTCGCTGACTTCAAAGCGAAAGCCGTGAAAGCTGAAGACCATGCCTTCCGACGGGATCATCTGTGCCTCGTGGATGACAAGGCCGGCAATCGTGTTTGCCTCGTCATCGGGCAGGGACCAATCCATCGCCCGGTTGAGGTCGCGGATCGTCATGCCGCCCTCGACCTCGATCGCGCCATCATCCAGCCGCTTGACCGGCAGATCGGCCTCGGTGTCGAATTCGTCGGTGATCTCTCCGACGATCTCTTCCAAAATGTCCTCAAGCGTAATCAAGCCCTGAAGGGCGCCGTATTCGTCGACCACCAGCGCAAAATGTGTGTGGCGTCGCAGAAACTGACGCATCTGGTCGTCCAGCGTCGTCGTTTCCGGCACGAAATAGGGGCGCATGGCGACGTCGAGCACATTGAAGTTTTTCAGTGCCTCGGGTGCAGCATCTGTTTCGCGCAGCAACTGATGCATTGCCCGCAAGAGATCCTTGGCGTGGATCACGCCCACAATATTTTCGGGATCCCCCCGAAAGATCGGCAAACGGGTATGTGGCGATGACAGGCACTGGCTCAGGATCGCCTCGGGCTCGTCTTCGGCATCGACCATCTCGATGCCCGATCTGTGCAGCATGATCTCTTCCACGGTGCGGTCACCGAGATCGAGTGCGCCCAGGATACGGTCACGGTCTTCCTTTTCGACCACGCCTTCGGAATGCCCAAGCTGCAGGGCTCCGGCGATTTCTTCGCGAACCGCGAGGATCTGACTGTCGGGATCGGCCTGAACGCCGAAGATCCGCAAAATGCCGCGGACAAGCACACGCACGGCGCCGACGATAGGGGCAAAGACCCGCACCGCCAGGCCAATAGGGCCCGAGACGCGTGCGGCGGCAACCTCGGCATTGGTGATTGCGTAGGTCTTCGGAAGCACTTCGGCAAATATCAGCACCAACAGGGTCATAACTAGCGTCGCCAACGCCACAGCGCTTTCCCCAAGCACCCGCGCAAAAAGCGCGGTCGCGAGGGACGTAGCAAGAATGTTGACCAGATTGTTGCCCAAAAGGACCGACCCGATCAGGCGTTCATTGTCCTCGGTAATGCGCAGGGCACGTGCGGCGCCGCGATTGCCCTTATCGGCCTGGGTGCGCAGTTTGCCGCGCGAGGCCGCCGTTAGTGCGGTCTCGGAACCCGAGAAAAACCCCGAAAGGATAAGCAAGATCAGGATCGACGCGCTCGTGATCCAGAATGCGGTGTCGAGAGTGGGCGTTGCGGTGTCCATCAGTTTCGCCTTGGAAAACTGCCAGTGTTATGGGCATCTAAGGGGGCCACTTCAAGTCAGAGCTGGGGCGCGCCATGGAAGAGGCATTTGCGGATTTCGGCCATATCGCGGGCGATGTTGTCCTGTTCGGTGCGCCGGTGTCGAACCGAGAAGCCACGGCTGCATTCATTTCTCGGCTAGAGAGCGAAGGAATTTCGCCGCGGTCGGCGATTTGCACCGGCGATGTGGTGGCCTATTGCGCCAATCCCGCGGAAACGGTGGACCTGCTGCGTGCCTTTGGATGCCCTGTGATCGCCGGGAACTGCGAAGTGCAACTGGCCGGCGACGCCGATGACTGCGGCTGTGGTTTTGTATCCGGGTCGGTTTGCGACACGCTGTCAGAGGCCTGGTTCGCCCACGCCCGCGCATCGCTCGGGCCCGATGCGCGCCGATGGATGGCCGAATTGCCCCAATTCGGTGTCTTCACCCACGCCCGGGGCCGCTTTGCGGTGATCCACGGCGGCGCCACCCAGATCAACCGCTACATCTGGCCGAACGATCCGGCGTCCGTCTATGAGGAAGAGGTGGCGCAGGTCCGTCAGATCATGGGCCACGTCGACGGGATTGTCTGTGGGCACGCGGGCATTGCATTTCAAAGGCAGGTCGCAGGTGTTCACTGGATAAACGCCGGATCGATCGGAATGCCGCCCCATGATGGCCGGCCAGAGACCCGTTATGCGCGCCTTTCAGCTGATGGCGTGGTCTTTGAACGCCTACGGTACGATTGGGGTGTTGCAAAGGCGTCGATGCATTCGGCCGGGTTGACCCAAGGCTACGACAAAACCCTGATTGACGGGGTCTGGCCCAGCGAAGACGTCCTTCCCCCGACCCTCAGGCGCGCAGGCTAGCCGCTTTGGGCAAGAGGGTGGTGCATCAGCACCAGTTCACGCAGACGTTCTTCCAGAACATGGGTGTAAATCTCGGTGGTGCCCACATCGGCATGACCCAAAAGCGTCTGGATCGAGCGCAGATCAGCGCCCCCGGCAAGAAGATGGGTCGCAAAGGCATGGCGGAGGGTATGCGGGGTAACCTTTGCAGGCGGTACGCCACCGGCCAGAGCGATGTCCTTGATCAGGATGTAAAAGCGGTGGCGTGTGAGATAGCCTTGCTTTGACGGGCTCGGAAAGAGAAAGCGGGAACGCGCCGCGCCATCCTGCACTATGACATCTTCTGCGGCATCGCGGACCCTGAGCCATTCCGCCAAAGCTGCACGGGCTGGCGGAGACAGGGGCACAATCCTTTCGCGGCCACCCTTGCCGCGCACCAAAACCACCTGCGGGTTGCCTCGCGCCGCCTGCACGGGCAGCGAGACAAGCTCGCTTACACGCATTCCCGTAGCGTAAAGAATCTCGATCAGGCAACGATTTCGGATCCGATCCTTGTCGGTCTTTCCGTAGGTAGCTGCGGCCTGCAAAAGCCGATCCACCTCATCTTCGCTGAGAACCTTGGGCAACCGTTTGTCGCGACCCGGACCTTTGATCTGTATGGCTGGATTATCCGGTCGAAACCCTTCTTCGAAGGCAAACCGAAAGAGCTGACGTATCGAAGACAACCGGCGTGCGCGCGTGGCGCGCGCCATTCCCTGGGCGTCGCAAGAGACCAGATAGGCCTCGATATCCGCCGTTGTCACATCGGCCAGAGTGGTATTGCGGCGATCTAGCCAGTCGGCAAAGGCGTCAAGATCGCGGCCATAGGCCAAAAGCGTGTTTCTGGCCGCATCCAGTTCCGCGGCCTGCGCATCAAGAAACGCGGGTATCCAACGCCGGTCCATAGGCCTTAGCCCCGCCTGTCCAGGATCAGCGCCTGCAGGGACAGGCGCCGGGCCATGTCTTCCAGGCCAAGGCGGTGCAGCGCGCTTAGCCCAAAAGTCAGGTCCTCAAGATCACCGGCAAAGCCCGACAACACCAGAAGGTTTGCCTCTAAAATCGCTTCCCCGATACGGTCGGTCGAGATCAACATCTCTATGCGAGGCGGAAGAGTATTGTCGAAACGGGCATTTTTTACCGCCGCCTCGGTGCGGGTGGATGTGCGGGCTGTCTGGCTTTGACCTGTCGCGACCGACAGCAGAAAATCGTTGCTTCCTGCGGCATTCGTTTTTGGATCCAACGCGGCCGCCTCGTAGTCCTCTGTCAAAAGCCGAGCCTTCAGCGCAACGCACCGGGCATCGCCCACAAGTGCGATGTCCAGCAGTGACGGTGAGAAGTATTCTGCAAACTGGACTTCGAGATCGACCGCCGCGAAGGCCGGCCAGGCAGCTTCGAGTGCGCTTGAGATCTGTTTTGCATTTCTGGACTGCAACGCGCGGTGCAGCGCGGCGGCGTGTTCGGCGCGATCCCAAACGCCGCCAGATGCCGCAGGTTTTCCCAGAAAGTAGAGTTCAAACAGGCGGGCTGGTGGTATGGCTCGTGCACGGGCCAGACGTTCAGCCGCCGAAATTCGTGCCTTCCAGCCATTGTTCGGACCAAGATCTGCATGGGCGAAAGCAACGCTTAAGCCTTCGGTTGGCACCGGCGCGCCGACCGCCTCAAACAAGCTGTAGTTCAAGGGGGTAAGATCGCGCATCGGGATATCGGGTGGAGCTTCGTCCCCAACAAGCTCATCGTCCAGGAACTCTGCCAGCAACCGTCCACTTTCCGGAGCGATTTGACCCAAGGCCTCGGCCGTGGTCAGGCTCAGTTTCGCCGCAGCCCAATCGCCAGCCCGTGCCAGACAGAAAATGCGCTGCGGATCGGGTACGCGGATCCCCGGCGATGCTAGAAGAATTTCGCAGGCAGCGGCAGGCGCTCCCAACAGAAGGCTCACGTCAAACCACCTCTGGAACACGCGGGAATCCGTCAGCGGCGCCTTTTCCAGCAAGGCCGATGCCGCCTCAAGCGCACCCATGGCGTAAAGCTTGTCCGCACGGGCCAAGAGGAATGCCCCGTCTTCGACGCCACTGGGCGGTGTCGCTTCGGCCAGAAGGACCAAAAGTAGAAGATCACGGCTGGCGGCAGGGCCGTCCAGGCCTTGCCGTTCGATAAGGCGCTCAATGTCAGAGCCGGATGACCCGGCCCAGAGTGTGCGCGGCAACCCCGTCACGTCGGGTGACAAAAGCCCGGCTGCGTCGCTGGAAGGCGGTGCAAGCGGCGCCACCTCCACCGGTGCAATCTCGATTCCGCGCGCTCCGACCTCGGTGCCTGCGGGCGCCTGCAGGGACTGATTGAGCCAGTCGATCGCCGACATCGGCGCCTCTTGCGCGGACGCAGTCGTAGCCACCACTGCTGCTGACTTTAGAACTGCTGCAATCCTAACCCGCATCAAGCTCTACCGGCTCCACGATATCTTCGCGCGCGGGCGTCAGGTCGCCAAGGTAGGCGTAACCCACGAGCACACATGCCAAAAACACCACCAAGTAGAGAAGGATCTTGAAAACCCGCATGATCCGATTGTCCTTGCTGCCTCTGAGGCGCAGTCTTTTGCTGCGCTCTTGTGTTTCTATATAGCATTCCTTCACGGAACGCGCCATTGAAGTCGACGGATCGAAACGTAGGATACCTACGCCTGTGGCTTGGCAGCTCAATAAGACCGTCGTGCTCGTCGGGATGATGGGATCGGGCAAGACGGCTGTCGGAACAGCGGTGGCCCGCTTGCTGGGCGTGCCGTTCCTGGATTCCGACGAAGAGATTGTGCGTGCGGCCAATATGAGCATCGCCGAGATTTTTGCCCGCGACGGTGAACCCTTCTTTCGGCGGCGCGAAGCCGAGGTTCTGATGCGACTTTTGACCGACCAGCCGGCGATCTTGTCGACAGGAGGTGGGGCATTCATGTCCGCCGAGAACCGCAAGGCGATCAGTGACTTTGGAATAGCGTTGTGGCTTCGAGCCGATCTTTCCCTTCTGTGGCAACGCGTTAAAGGAAAGTCCACACGCCCTTTGTTGCAGACAAAGGACCCCTATGGCGCCTTGCGCGAGCTGCACCGGGAACGGGTGCCGATATACGAACTGGCCGACTTGATCGTGGATGCGCGATCCGACTATGCGATCGAGGACATGGCAAACCAGGTCATTCACACGCTTTCCGGCCGCAGTGATGTACTTCAGGAGGTCCGAAATGCCCAGCGTTGAGGTGGACCTTGGCGACCGAAGCTATGAAGTGCGCATCGGGTCCGGTCTGATCGGCCGGGCGGGCCATGAAATTGCGCCGCTGCTCAAGCGTCCGCGGGTCGCAATTGTAACTGACGCAGCGGTCGCAACACTTCATCTTGAGCCACTGAAGAAAGCGCTCGCGTCCGAAGGTATCGACTGTTCCGCACTGGTTCTGCCCCAGGGAGAGGCAACCAAGGACTGGGCGCGCCTTTCTCAGACGGTCGAATGGCTGCTGGAAGAACGGATCGAAAGGCGGGATCTGGTGATTGCCCTGGGCGGCGGTGTGATCGGTGATCTTGCGGGGTTCGCGGCCGCGATCACCCGCCGCGGCATTCGCTTTGTCCAGATCCCCACCTCGCTTCTGGCCCAGGTTGACAGCTCGGTCGGTGGCAAGACCGCAATAAACAGCGCCCAGGGCAAGAACCTTGTCGGGGCTTTTTATCAGCCGGCGCTCGTTCTGGTGGATGTTGCCGTGCTCGACACGCTTCCCCAAAGGGACTTTCTGGCGGGCTACGGCGAGGTCGTGAAGTACGGGCTTCTGGGTGATGCGGATTTCTTTAGCTGGCTCGAAGAAAACGGTCCGGCCATGGCGGCTGGTGACCGGTCGCTGCGGACAGAAGCCGTTCGCCGCTCGGTCCAGATGAAGGCCGATATCGTTGAACGGGATGAAACCGAACAGGGCGACCGCGCACTTTTGAATCTTGGCCATACGTTTTGCCACGCGCTAGAGGCGGCAACGGGCTATTCAGACCGTCTGCTGCATGGTGAAGGCGTGGCCATCGGCTGCGCATTGGCCTTTCAGCTGTCACAGCGCATGGGCCTTTGCGCCCAGGAAGATCCAAGCCGTGTCCGACATCATCTGGCGTCGATGGGCATGCAAAAAGATCTGGCCGACATTCCCGGCGATCTGCCCGACGCGCCGGCCCTTCTTGACCTCATGGCGCAGGACAAGAAGGTCATTGACGGCAAGCTCCGTTTCGTGCTCGCCCGAGGGATCGGCCAGGCGTTTGTGGCCGAGGACGTCCCGCCCAATGCCGTGCTGGATCTCTTGAAAGACAGCCTTTGAGTTGCCAGCGCTGCCGGAAAGCGACGCCCGAACTAGAATGGAATTTCGTCGTCCTCGACCCCATGGGAGGCGGCCGCGGGCGCGCCGCTGAAACTGTCTCCACCCTGGGACGCGCCCGAATAACCACCCCGGTCATCGCCAAAACCGGCGCCAGCGCCGCCGCCATCCCGGCCGTCAAGAAGTGTCAACTCGCCCCGGTAGGGCCGCAACACCACTTCGGTCGAATAACGGTCCTGACCCGACTGATCCTGCCATTTGCGGGTCTCCAGCTGGCCTTCCAGGTACACTTTTGAGCCCTTACGCAGATACTGCTCAGCAATCCGGGCCAGCGGTTCCGAAAAGATGGCCACGCTGTGCCATTCCGTCCGCTCGCGGTTCTCGCCGGTATTGCGGTCCCGCCAGCGTTCCGATGTGGCGACCCGCAGATTGCAGACCTTGCCACCGTTCTGAAACGTGCGCACCTCTGGATCGCGTCCTAGATTTCCCACAAGAATGACTTTGTTTACCGACCCGGCCATGGTGCCCCTTTCGCGATTCTCACTGCGTTAACCATATCCCTACACCAGCGGCAGCAAGGTTAACATTGGCCTAATTGTTGCCGAGACTTGGCAATTCCGCTGGATTGGCTATAGATACCCGTGGGGTAGAGGAGTGGGAACGCGCGTGAAAACGCCCTTGATTGGACTGGTGCTGGCTGCTGCCTTAGCTGTTCCCGCCGACGCCCAGAACCGGACGTCGACGAAGTCCCGTCTGCATATCTTCGAAAGCCAGACCCGTCTTCTGGACGACCGGGCGACCAAACAATACGCGGGCGCCCAGGCGAAGCTTCCCCCATCGGTGATCGGCGCGACCAGCTTGCCCCGCTACGGCGGCAGCTACAGCGGGCCCTATTTGACCATGGCACGCCAGGCCGCGCGGCGCCACGACATCCCCGAAGATCTGTTTCTGCGGCTGGTGCAGCAGGAATCGGCTTGGAATGCCAGTGCGGTGTCGCACAAGGGCGCGATCGGGTTGGCGCAGTTGATGCCGGGCACGGCCGAGGCCTTGGGCGTCAATCCGCGAGATCCACGGCAGAACCTCGAAGGTGGCGCGCGCTATCTCCGCCGTCAGTACGAACGCTTCCGGTCGTGGCGGCTGGCTTTGGCAGCCTATAATGCCGGACCGGAAGCTGTGGCACGTTATGATGGCGTTCCGCCCTATGCCGAAACGCAGGGCTACGTGGTCGCCATCCTCGGGCGATAGTGTCTAGCGTCCCTCGGGGCCAGAGTAATGGCGTTCTACCTTGGCGACGCGCAGGCGGTAGTGACTGTACCAGGCATCTTTCCCAAGCTGCTGCGCCACAAGGTGATGCGCGTCGTCTTTCCAAGCCAGAAGCGCAGCCTCGGATTGCCAGTAACTTACGGTGATCCCAAGGCCTTCCGTGTCGCGGGTCGACTCGAGCCCGATGCAGCCATGGCTTGTAATCGCCATTTCCGCCATCCGGTCAGCCATACGTCCGTAACCTTCGTCGTCGCCATCTGTGCGCTGATTGGCGAAAATCACGGCCCAGTACGGCGGGTCTGGCATAGGCGCAAAGCGGGACATGGCGGGCTTATCCTGCCCAATTTAGGATCATGCAATCGCAGTGCACGCACAGCCCCTGTGGGCATTCAAAAGCCGGACTTCTTCGCTATTCGGCGGCGATCTTGATCACCGGCTCCATTCGGTCCAATTCTTCGTCGCTGAGATGGCATTTGATCTGATGCCCTCCGGCCAGACGCCGAACGGGCGGCACCTCCTTCTCGCAGAGCCCGCCGGCCACTTTGTTCTTCCAGCCACAGCGTGTCTGAAACGGACATCCCGAAGGCGGGTTCATGGCCGAGGGAATGTCACCTTCCAGCACGATATGCTTCTTCTCGACGCTTGTATCGGCAATGGGAACCGCGCTCAGTAGCGCCTCGGTATAGGGGTGATAGGGCGGCGCGAAAACCTGATCGGTTGTGCCCAACTCGACCACATGGCCGAGGTACATAACCATCACCCGGTCCGACAGATAGCGCACAATCGACAGATCGTGCGAAATGAACAAAAGCGTGGTCTTGTTTTTGCGCTGAATTTCCATCAGCAGATCCGTCACCGCAGCCTGGACCGAAACATCCAGCGCCGAAACCGGCTCATCCGCCACGACGATCTTCGCACCACCGGCAAAGGCGCGGGCAATACCGACCCTTTGCTTCTGCCCGCCAGACAGTTGTCGCGGCATCCGCTCGGCAAAGGCCCGGGGCAATTTCACCAGATCCAGAAGTTCCAGCATGCGTGTGCGCCGCTCGGCGTCCGAGTTGCCTTCCCCGAATATCTCCAGCGCCCGGACTATCTGGCGCCCGACGGTCATCGAAGGGTTCAGCGTGTCGAACGGGTTCTGAAAGACCATCTGTACCGATGACACCGTGTTGGTGTTGCGCGCCTCTATCGGCGTGTCCTGAATGTCCTGATTGTAAAGGAGTATCTTGCCCTCGGTTGCGGTCTCAAGCCCCATCAAGACCTTGGCAAAGGTGGATTTTCCGCAGCCGGATTCGCCCACAATAGCCAGTGTCTCAGATTCGCGCGCCTCGAAGCTCAGCGTCTCATTGGCCTTGACGACCTTCTTATCACCGCCTCCAAACAGCGCATTCGCAGCAACCTCATAATATTTCTTGAGATTGTCCATTTTCAGAACCACATCGCCCACGGCCGCCTTTTCCTTGGTCTCGGTGGCGACCAGCGGTTGGGCCCAGTCGATTTCGTTGAACTTGACGCATCGGCTGCCATGCCGGTCGCCGCCGGCCACCTCCGCCATGGGGATCGTGCCCAAATCGCAACGCCCGGCCTCGAAGTAGTCGCAGCGCGGGCCGAAATTGCAGCCAACGGGGCGTTCGTGGGGCAGGGGGAAATTACCCGGGATGGCCTTCAACGGACGGGCGTTTTTGTCCGCTCCGGGCAGGGGGATCGATCGGAACAGCGCCTGCGTATAGGGATGCTGCATCTTATCGAAGACATCCTTGATCGAGCCCGTCTCGACCGCCTCGCCCGAATACATCACACACAGCCGGTCGCATGTCTCTAGCACCAACCCAAGGTTGTGGCTGATAAACAGCATCGACGTGCCGTATTTCTTGCCCAGGTCCTTCACCAGTTCCACCACAGCAGCCTCGACCGTCACATCCAGCGCCGTGGTCGGCTCATCCAGGATCAGAAGGCTCGGTTTCGACATCAGCGCCATGGCGATCACGATGCGCTGTTGCTGCCCACCGGACAACTGGTGCGGGAAGCTTTCCAGCATCCGCGCGGGATCGGGCAGGCGCACGTCCGTCACCACCTCCAGCGCCCGCTGGAACGCCTCAGCCTGACCCACACCCTCGTGGATCATCGGCACTTCCATCAGTTGCCTGCCGATCTTCATCGCCGGGTTCAGCGATGCCATGGGTTCCTGATAGATCATGGCGATTTCCGACCCGCGGATATCGCGCAGCTCGGCGGCACTCATCTTGTTCAGGTCGCGGCCCTTGAACTTGATCGACCCGCCAACGATGCGCCCGTTGACCCCAAGATCCTGCATAACGCCCAAGGCAACCGTCGATTTTCCGCAACCGGATTCACCGACCAGCCCCATGGCCTCGCCCGGCTGCACCACGCATGAAAAATCCATGACAGCTGGAATTTCGCGCAATCGGGTAAAGAAGGAAATCGACAGATTTTCTATTTCGAGAATCGGACCATCGTAGTCCCATTTGGCCATTGGCTTGCTCTCCTGAGGCTAGCTTATGTGTCGGACGCGTGGCGCCCCTTCTTTGGTCCCGAAATACTCCCGGGGTCCGGGGGCATGGCCCCCGGCCTTTGTCATCAGTCTTTCAGTGATTCCTCGCGCAGCCCGTCCGCCAAAAGGTTGAGCCCCAGAACCAAGGTCATCAGCGCAATTGCTGGTGCCAGGGCGGGGTGGGGGAAGAGCGACAAGAGCCGCCGGCCCGAATTGATGGTCGATCCCCAGTCCGGGCTTTCCGGCGGCAGGCCCAGGCCAAAGAAACCCAAGGTCCCCAGAAGGATGGTTGTGTATCCAACCCTCAGACAGAAATCGACGATCAGCGGGCCCCGCGCATTGGGCAGGATTTCCCAAAGCATGATATACCATGCCCCTTCACCGCGGGTCTGCGCCGCCGCCACATAGTCCCGGGTTTTGATGTCCAGCGTCAGGCCACGCACGATCCGGAAGACCGTGGGCGAGTTGACGAAGACAACCGACACAAAGACCACCAATATCCCGCCCGGCACATCAAAGCCGTCGAGCCACTGCGGGATCACCTCCAGCCGGCTGCCACGTTCCGAGATCAGGGATAGATATAGCCAGACCAGCACTCCAAGTACGCCGATCATCAGCATATTTCGAAGCTGTGGCTGGGTATGGTAGCGGCTGTTGATCAGCACCGCCGTAAAGATGATCGGGAAGATGAACATCACGGCCGCCATGTAGCTCGGGATGCCCGTGGCCACGATTTCCGGGGTAACCAGCAGGTAAAAAAGCAGGATGACCGGAAAGGCCAGGATCAGGTTCGATAGGAACGACAGCCCGGTGTCGAGCGATCCGCCGTAGTATCCTGCTGGCAGACCAAGCGTGATCCCGACCATGAAGGCGAAAAGGGTTGCCAGGGGTGCAACCTGCATGACGATCCAGGCACCCTTGACCATCCGGCTGAAGACGTCGCGGGCCAGATTGTCTCCACCCAGAAGGTAGTAGGCATATTCGCCGTCTTCCGCGCTGGCCATCGGGGTTCCCGGGACCTTATTCTTCATACCGGACACCTGGGACAGTTCATCATGGGTGACGATCATGTCCATTGCGCCGAAGAAGGCAGTGAAAACCCAGAACATGACAATGGCAAAACCGACCATGCCGATGGGGCTGTCAAAGAGTTTGCCGTAAAGCCCAAGGTTGCGTTTATAGACCATCGACAGTGCGAAGGTTGATACCAGAGCGATCCACACGGGCGTGAACTGCCCAAGGATGCGTAGGATGATTTCGAATGCGCTTAGCGGTTCCATTCTCGATCCCCCCTACGAAATCCGGATGCGTGGATTGAGGTAGACATAGCCGATGTCGGATATCAGCTGTGTCAATAGCACCACCACGACCGAGACAACGGAGACGCCCAGCAACAACTCGATATCGTTGTTGCTGGCGGCTTGCACCAGTGTCCAACCAAAGCCCTTGTAGTTGAACAGCGTCTCCACGATGACGACACCGTTCAGCAGCCATGGAAACTGCAGCATGATCACGGTAAAGGGTGCGATCAGCGCATTTCGCAGCGCGTGTTTCATCACGATATTCGGAAAGCTCACGCCCTTCAGCCGCGCAGTTCGGATATACTGGGCGGTCATTACCTCGGTCATCGATGCCCGGGTCATCCGCGCGATGTACCCGATCCCGTAAAGGGCAATGGTCAGCACCGGCAACGTGAAATTCTCAAACGTGACGTTGTCGGCCGCACTGGTCGCCGTGCCTTTGAACCATTTTCCAAAGCCCGCCGATGACGCGAAAAGCGTAATCAGGATAACGCCCGAGACGTATTCAGGCGTTGCCGTGGAGGCGATTGAAAAAGTCGACAGCGACCTGTCCAGCCGTGAACCTTCGCGCATACCGGCAAGAACCCCGATAATCAGTGCGCCGGGCACCATCACCATCAGCACCCAGAACATTAGAACGCCGGTCAGGCCGAGCCGTTTCCAAACAATGTCTGAAACGGGCTCTTTAAACACCGTCGATGTGCCCCAATCGCCCTGCAGAACGCCGCAGAAGCTGGGCGCATTCTCGGGCTCAACACCGGAGCGGATGCACCGTCCCCGCAATTCTCCGTCCGCGCCTTCGATCACATAGCCGGGCACGACGCCCAGCCATTCGCCATATTTCAGCAGCATCGGGCGGCTGTATCCGCGATTGCCGAGCCAGGATTCCACCTGTTCGTCGGTCATCCGCATGTTGCCCTGGGTCTTGGCGAGCTTTTCGAGGTTTGGATAGAGGTTGGTCAGGAAGAACACGATGAAGGTTAGGCACAAAGCCGTAACGATCATCATGCCTGCGCGGCGGAGTATGAATAATCCCATTAAAGCCCCTGTCGGTGGGTGGTCCGCGACGGGGTTTGGATCTTGCCCCTTGGCGCCGCCGGACCAGCTGGCGCCTTCCCGAAGATGGGAAGGCGCCCTGTCTGGTATGCCTTAGGCGGCGAAGCCGATATGGGCGAGGCGCGGCAGATAGGCGATGTGCATATCCGCGCCAACGATACCCTCCTTGTAGTGGCGATAGAGCGAGCGCCAGTAAGGTTGGATCGTTACACCTTCATCGACAATGATGGCTTGGAGCTTTCCCATGACGGCGCGGCGCGCGTCGGCGTCGGCAATTGAGTTTGCTTCGGCAAGCATCGCGTCGAATTCCGCGTTGGCGAAACCGAACTCGTTCCAGGCTTCACCGGAACGATAGGCCAGTGCCAGAACCTGGGTGCCCAGCGGTCGGTGGTTCCAGTTGGTCGAGCTGAATGGGTATTTTGCCCAGTCGTTCCAGAAGGTCGACCCCGGCAGGATGGTCCGATCGACGTTGATGCCAGCGTCGCGCAGCTGCGCGGCCACGGCGTCGGTTGTGTTTTTCCGCCAGTCGTCGTCGATCGAAATCAGCTCATGGACGAAATCACCCATTCCAGCTTCTTCCATGAGCGCCTTGGCGCCCGCTGGATCATAGCTGCCGCGTCCGACCGACGAGTCGTATTCCGGGTGAACCGGGCCGACATGGTGGTTCTCGGCAACCGCGCCACGGTTGGAATAGCCAAGTTCAAGGCAGATATCGTTGTTGACCGCCATGGCCAGAGCCTGGCGCACCCGCTTATCTTCATAGGGCTTTACGCCGTCGACTTCAGCAAGTTGGTTCGGACGCACCACAATGGTCGAACCCGTCACGATTTCCGAACGGACCCAGCCGATGGCATCCATGATGTCGATGAAATCGCCGACTGTCTCATAGAACATGTCGACTTCTTCGGATTCCGCGGCGGCAACCCAGGCAGCCGGGTCGGTGCCGTAGTCGATAAACTCAATCCGGTCGAGATACGCGCCACCGGCGGATTCGACATCGGCACCCCACCAAGCGTGGCCTTCCTTCTTGACTAGAACGGCCTTTACGCCGACTTCGAGCGAATCCAGCACGTATGGTCCAGTGCCAACGGCGCCAATGCCCATGTTTTCAGGATCGTGGCTTTCGTGGACGATTGCGCCGGGATAATCGGCCATGCCCGGGATAAGCGTGATATCGGGCGCCGGCAGGTTCAGTTTGACCGTTGTGCTGTCGACAACTTCGATGGCCCCTGCAAGCGCCTGGTCAGTCGCCGGGTCGATCAGTGTGGCCATCCGGGCCGCCATCGAGTTACCCTCGACCGACTTGTCGCACCACATGGCGATGTTGCGCGCCACGTCTTCTGCGGTGAAGTCGTCGCCGTTGTTCCACTTGACGCCAGGACGGACGTTCAGAACGTATTCGGTCGCGTCATCATTGACTTCCCAGCTTTCCAGCAGGGCGCCGTCGAACGAGCCATCCGAATTATACTGAACCAGATACTCCAGCCAGCCCGAGGTGACATACGCGATCTGGGTCCAGTCAAAGGTGCGGGGGTCCTTCAGCGCACGCACTTCCATTTGCATACGCAGCGTACCGCCGGCTTGAGCGTGGCCTCCGGCATTGGCTGGCGATGCAGTGCCGATAAGCCCATAGGCGACCGCCGTGCTTACACCTAGCGCGGTCGTACGCGTCAGGAACTCGCGGCGGCTCAGCTCACCTGCCTTGTATTCCCTGGCGTACATCGCTGCGGCGGGATGCACTCCCTGGCTGCGTGTCGTGATCTCGGTCATTGTTGGGTTAACTCCCTGAGTTAGGTTGTTCTTGCTTTCTTGTGAGACGCGATCTGCGTGGCAGTGTTCCCCATCCGCCACCGTCATTACCCGCGTCCCTTGGCTTTGCATTCGGCAACAAAACCACCCCCGCCGTCAATGATAACGGTATCATTTTTTTGTCAGAAAACGACGCCTTGATGTTCCATTTGCGACATGTGGCAAGATTTTCCTGACAGCAATTGTTACGCGGACTGCCGGAAGGCGGTTGGCGTCAGACCGGTACGACGCTGAAATGCGCGGGTAAAATAGGCCGGGGACGAGAAGCCCAGGCGCCCGGCGACATTGTTCACCGGAAGATTGGTATCTGCCAGGAGGCGGCGCGCCTCAGCCATGACGCGGTCGCTGAGCACCTTGTGGGCCGATCGCCCGCCGGCGGCACGGCAGGCGCGGGACAGGTGCGTTGGCGTCACGCCCAGTTCGGCGGCAAAATCCGCGATCGATTTGTCTGCCACGTAGTCACGCTCGACCAGCGCCGCATAGGCAATGGCCAGGCGCCGGGCCGAGCCGACCGAGACCGGATCGTCTGCTTCGCCGCCGGCCATTCTTTCCAGCCAGGTGAGGATTAGTTCCGCATGGGCGGCAAGGGCGCGGTCGCGCAACGGCCGGTCGGCCGACAGTTCCGCCTGAAAACGGTCGACCAGGGTGGCGAGTTCGGCCTGAGCAGAGACATCACGCAACCGCAGATGCACCGGATCTTCCAGAAACCGACCATCAAAGTTCAGCGGAAAGTCAATCGACGTCCCGAAAACGCGCGGATTGATTTCAAAACCATGCATGGTCCGTGGTGGCAGGAAAACCACGTTGTTTGGACCGTACCCGCGCGTCACGCCAGAGATGGTGATGCGTCCCTGACCTTTGGTGAACCAGAGAAGCCGCGCGCGAGACATAGCCCGCATCGCTTCGACCCGCCATGAACCACGGCGCGCAAGATGCGGGATCGGCACGGCGCGAAAGCCGTCGGGCCCATCAGGAATTTCAGTCATTTAGAGCAGTAGCAAGCAACAAGCGATAGCGTGCAGACTATCGATTGAGACCCAAGCGTCAAACGCTTTGTGATGGGGCGTCAAGCGACTTTCGCCGCTCCGGCCGCTTGTGCGCAAAAGCAGCTGGCCTTGACCGTGCGGTCGGCCCGGGCCTGCGCCCGTGCCAAACGGTCTAAGATCTGGCGGCGTTCCAAGGTCTCGCCACGCGCGGACAGACAGCTTTCAAGGCCGCGAAGGGCCCAGACGTTGTCAGGGTGCACATGGGAACGGCTCACTTCTCCGCCAAGGCCCAGATCGGCGCGAAACGCGGCCTCGGCCTCGTCGGTGTGTCCCTGTTCCAAAAGAAGTGCTCCCAGCGCGTGCCTGGGCGGCTGCATCCACCCCCAGGGTTCGTCATAGGCCAGCGCCTCATCCGCCGCGACCGCTGCGCGCAAAGCGGCGAATGCCGCCTCATAGGCGCCTTTTCGGTAATCGATTTCGCCGCGTAGCATGTTCAGCGCCACCTCTAGCAGATCGTTCACGCGATTGTTGTGCAGCCGACGTGTGTCGGGCACCCGTGCCTTGGCGGCGATGAACAGCTCTTCTTCCGCCTCGGCTGCGACCACGTCGCCGGTGGCCGCGTGGGCCACGCCCCGCGCATAATGAATGTTTGCGGTCAATGTACAAAAAAGGTCCGTGTCGACCGGAAGCTCGAGCGCCTTAGCCTCATCCCAAAGCCCGAAACGCACTAGCACATGGGGCTCAAAACTAAGATAGCTCTCAAAGTAATCCGCCATCGGCGGCGACTCGATCCGCAAAAGATCTTCGGGAACCGTTTCGCGAATTCCTGAAAGCGCGGCTTGGGCCGGCGCGATCTGACCCAGAAAGAGCGCTCCGTATATGATGAAATGGTAATTATGCAGCCGGTAACCCGTATAGACGTTATAGGGCCCTTCTTCGGCCCAGTACTTATGGTCTGCTTTGGTGGCGACCTCGTTCCAGTGAACGACGTCACGGTAGTAGCCACAGAGCGCGTCGATATGGGTCGGCATGTGCACGAGATGGCCCGCATCGGGCACCAGCGTGCGCAGTGCATCACTGGCCCGCAATGCACGCTCGGGATAGGGCGACATTTCCATCAGGTGCACATAAAGATGCGTCAGTCCCGGGTGCGCCAACGCGGCCGGGTCGTTGTCGAGCGCAGCTTCAAGGACCTTTTCGCATTCCAGCGTGTCGGCGCCTTCCGCAGGCTGGCCCGCAGCCAGATCCCACATTTTCCAAGGCGTTCTGTTCAATAGGGCTTCGGCCGCAATGGCGCGGACATCGAAACTGGCCGGATGATCATGTAGCAGGCCCCGCATCACGTCGGCAAAGGCGTCGTTCCAGGTTTTCATGACAGAAATGGGGGCCGGGTCCCGTTCGGGATAGCGCGCGCGCAGCGCTTTTATCAGATCTGCTTCCAGCGGCGTCACCTGATCAACGAGGGCCATCGCCTCACGCGTCGCATCATAGGCAATGGCCAGTTGCTCGGTTCGGCCCACGTCATCCAGAAGCCACCAGGGCAGATTATAGTTCGGACCCGATGCATAGGCGACGCCCCAATGGGCCATGGCGCATTGCGCATCTGCCTCGATTGCCTTGCGAAAACATATGACCGCGGCTTCGTGGTTGTACCCATAGGTCCAGTTCAGCCCCCGGTCGAACCAGACCTGAGCTTGCTCTGACCGGGTTGTGACCGGAAAACTGTAGGTCCCAAGATCGTAATAGTCGTCCATCATACGTACCCTTCGCAACGCAGGCTTACTTTACGGCGGCTGCCGAACGGGGGACAGCGCTAACTCGGCACGGTCAGGGGCACCCAGCCGGACATTCGGGCCCGAAACCATGTGCGCTGTCTTTTGGCATATTGCCGGGTGGCGGTGACGGCCGCTTCGCGCGCATCGAACAGGGTCATTTTTCCTTGCATATGGGCCACCAATTCCGGTGCGCCGATGGCGGCCGAAGAGGGTCTGTCAGGGTCCCAATCGGCAAGATTGGCTTCGACCTCGTCCAGCACACCACCGGCCAGCATTGCGTCAAATCGCTGAGCAATGCGCGCGGCAAGCCAGTCGCGGTCGGCTTCCAAGAGAAATGGCCGCGTGTCTGGAAGGGCGATAAGGGGCGGCGGCGTGCTGTCGTGCCAGTCCGCCAGGCCGCGACCGGTCGCACGTTGCACCTCCCACGCGCGCTGAATGCGCCGGGGGTTGGACATGTCGATCCTCTGGAGCGTTTCAGCATCAAGGGCCTTGGCAAGTTCATCGACCTCACCGGCCGCAAGCCGTGCAGCCGCCTCCTGTCGTATGTCATCTCGCACCGGAGGGATATCGGCGAGACCTTCGGTTAAGGCACGAAAATAAAGCCCTGTACCGCCGACGATTACGGGCGCTGGCGTCCCGCCAAGTAACGGTTCAACCTCGCGTGTCCAGGATCCGACCGAATAGGTTTCATCCGGCGCGACATGGCCATAAAGCGCATGATCACAACGCTGTAGGGTCGCGCTGTCAGGACGGGCGGTTAGCACCTGCCAATTGCTGTAGACCTGCAATGCGTCCGCGTTGACGATGGTGCGCCCAGTGCCTTCGGCGATGCGCAGGGCGAGCTCCGATTTACCGCTTGCCGTCGGCCCCGCCAACAGTACAGGCGCCTCCGGCGGCAATTCGCTGATTTCTCTGTCGGTGAGCATTCTTTTCTAGAGTGATAGGCGTTGAAACATTTCCGGTTTTCGGACATTTTGCGCCGCGACGGAAGAGCAAGGGGGCGGCGCAGCATGGACCAGACAAGAGATCCAGGCTCCAAACCAAAATTTGGCCGCGTGCTCTTGAAGATATCCGGCGAAGCCTTGATGGGCGATCAGGGCTATGGGCTACACCCACCAACGGTTCAGCGCATCGCCGAAGAGGTGCGCGCCGTGCACGAAATGCACGTTGAAATCTGCATGGTCATCGGCGGCGGGAACATCTTCCGGGGCCTCTCTGGTGCCGCGCAAGGCATGGAGCGCACAACGGCCGATTACATGGGCATGCTGGCGACGGTCATGAATGCTCTGGCCATGCAAAGTGCGCTGGAGGCCATCGGCGTCTACACCCGCGTTATTTCCGCCATCCCTATGGATCAGGTGTGCGAGCCCTATATCCGGCGCCGGGCTGTCAGGCATCTGGAAAAGGGCAGGGTATGCATCTTTGCAGCAGGAACGGGCAACCCCTATTTCACCACGGACACGGCAGCGACGCTGCGGGCCAATGAGATGTCCTGCGAAGCGATCTTCAAGGGCACCAAGGTTGACGGCGTCTATGACAAGGACCCGGAAAAACACACCGATGCCAAAAGATATGACCGGGTGAGTTATGACGAGGTCCTGCAAAAGCACTTGGGCGTCATGGACGCATCGGCCATCGCATTGGCGCGCGACAATGCACTTCCGATCATTGTATTTTCGTTGAATGAGCCCGGTGGCTTTCAGGGCATTTTGGCCGGAAAAGGAACTTACACACAGGTCCACACCTAGAAAGCTGCGCCTATACAACGGGTTTGTTCTGGCTTAAGAGCGAAACCCGAGGGGCAGCTCGAAAGTTGCGCAAAGATACTTGCAGTTCCGAAAACAAGAAAAACACGCGTGGACGTTATGGCAGAAGAAGACCTCGACATTGATCTGGATGATCTTGAGCGCCGCATGGAAGGTGCGATGAACGCCATGCGCAGCGAATTCGCGACCCTGCGGACGGGACGTGCCAGTGCGACAATGCTCGAACCCGTCATGGTCGAGGCCTACGGAGCAAATACGCCCATCAATCAGGTCGGCACGGTTAATGTGCCCGAACCGCGCATGTTGACGGTCAATGTTTGGGACAAATCCCTCGTGGGCGCCGCCGAAAAGGCCATTCGAAATTCGGGCTTGGGGATTAACCCGGTGGTGGACGGGACGATCATTCGCCTGCCTATTCCGGAACTGAACGAAGAAAGGCGCTGGGAACTCAGTCGCGTCGCCGCGCAGTATGCTGAAAATGCGCGCATTGCGGTCAGAAATGTGCGCAGAGACGGCATGGAACAACTGAAAAAAGCCAAAACGGCTGGTATGAGTGAAGACGACCACAAGATTTGGTCGGACGAGGTCCAAGAGCTTACGGACAAACAAATTGCAGCAATTGACCGCGCACTCGACGCAAAACAGGGCGAAATCATGCAGGTTTGACCTGCGTGCCGCAAAGGATAAAGTCGGTGCCAGATAAAATCCGAAACCCCGAACATGTCGCCATTATTATGGACGGCAACGGTCGCTGGGCTGAGGCCCGTGGCCGACCGCGTCTATTCGGGCACCAGAACGGGGCGCGCGCTGTGCGTGACATCGTTGAAAGCTGCCCTGAACTGGGCGTCAAATACCTGACGCTCTTTGCCTTCTCGACCGAGAATTGGAAGCGGACCCAGGCCGAGGTCTCGGGCCTGATGACACTTTTCAAACGATACATTCGCAAAGAAGCCGAAAGCCTTGTGCGTCACGGCGTCTGCGTGCGTTTTATCGGCGACCGGGTGCGGTTGGAGCCCGTTCTGGTTGCCATGATGGACGAACTTGAGGCTCTAACCGCACAGAACCAGACTTTGCATCTTACGATCGCCATCAATTACGGCGGCAGGGATGAGGTTGCCCGAGCGACCCAGCGGCTTGCCCGAGAGGTGGCCGCCGGCAAGCTCGATCCCGAGACGGTCGATGAAACCACATTGGCCGGTTTCCTAGACACCTGCGTTCTGCCGGATCCCGACCTTGTCATTCGCACATCCGGCGAGGCACGCATATCGAACTTCCTGCTCTGGCAGTCGGCATACTCGGAGTATGAATTTGTCGATACACTCTGGCCGGACTTCACCAGCGCCGAGTTCGCCCGCATTCTCAACGCCTTCGAGAAGCGGGAACGCCGCTATGGTGCGATCGCCTGATGTCTACACCGGCCGGCCGGTGGGACGATCTGCGAGAGCGGTTGATATCGGGCATCTTGCTTTTGGCCGTGGGTTTCGGTGCCATCTGGGCCGGAGGCTGGTGGTTCTTCGCCCTGGTGGTGGTGCTGGCGGCGGCCATGATCTGGGAACTGACGCGGCTTATTGATGCATCGCTTATTCCACGCGATTGCCTGGTGCTGGTCCTGTTGGGTATCGCAGCCTTGTTTGTGGCCAACCTTCTGCCGTTCATCGCGCAGGCGCCATTTCTGCTTCTCGCCGCGGTTTGCACGGTGCTGATTACCAAGTCAGATCAGAGGCTTTTCGGGCTATTTTACGGAGCTGTGCTTCTGACGGCCATGGGGCTTTTTAATCAGCGCGACCACTTTGGTCTGGTTTGGATGATTTGGCTGGTGGCGGTCGTGGTCCAGTCGGACGTGCTGGGTTACTTCGCCGGGCGCTTTCTGGGCGGACCAAAATTCTGGCCATCACTCAGCCCTTCCAAAACGTGGTCAGGTACGGTGGCGGGCTGGATCGGTGCCGCGGTGATCGGCGCGGTTTTTGCCGCTTTGACACCTGCCAGCCCGGTCGTGATCGTCTATAGTGTGCTTATGGCGTTCGCGGCGCAAATGGGAGATATCACCGAAAGCTGGCTGAAACGGCGGCGCGGTGTAAAGGACAGCTCGAACCTGATCCCGGGGCATGGGGGTGTTCTGGACCGCTTTGACGGCTTGGTCGGCGCGACCCTGGCCCTTTTGGTCATCGAGCAGATCACGAATTTCCCGCCGCGCCTTCCCGGAGCACTTTGAAGCCATGCGGCGGGTCACGATCCTGGGCGCCACCGGTTCGATCGGGCAAAACACGCTGGATCTGGTCGGGCGGACACCCGATGCCTTTCAGGTCGCAGCGCTAACCGGCGGACGGAACACCGCACTTTTGGCAAAACAGGCCAAAGCTTTCGGCGCAGAGGTCGCGGTGACCGCGTTTCCCGAATGCTATCAAGATCTTAAAGGGCGTCTTTCGTCTACAGATATCCGTGTGGAGGCGGGCACCGAAGCGCTTTCTGCGGCGGCCATGGTGCCGGCTGATCTGATCATGTCGGCAATTGTTGGTGCTGCCGGACTGCCGCCGGGGCTGGCTGCCTTGAAACAGGGAACGACCCTGGCCCTTGCCAACAAAGAGAGCCTTGTCTGTGCGGGGCCACTCCTAATGTCCGAGGCCCGCAAACACGGGGCCCGGATTTTGCCGGTCGACAGTGAACACTCGGCGATCTTTCAGGCGCTGGCAGGCGAAGATATTGCGGCGGTCGAACGTGTGATCGTCACTGCCTCGGGCGGGGCGTTCCGTGACTGGCCGCTTGAACGGTTGCGCTCTGCTACTCCGGCTGAGGCTGCGCATCATCCCAACTGGGACATGGGTCAAAGGATCACGATTGACAGTGCGTCCATGTTCAACAAGGCCATGGAGCTTATTGAAGCAAAAGAATTCTTTGGATTTCGCCCCGATCAAATCGAGGCGGTAATTCACCCGGAATCCCTTGTGCACGCCCTGGTCGGCTTCGCCGATGGGGCGATGATGGCCCACCTTGGGCCGCCGGACATGCGCCATGCTATCGGGTTCGCTTTGAATTGGCCCGACCGAAAGGGGCTTCCGGTCGAAAGGCTGGATCTTGCTGGCATCGGAACTCTTTCATTCGAGGCGCCGGACCCCAACCGCTACCCGGCGTTAGAGCTGGCGCGTCAGGTGATGGAGGCGGGTGGGCTTGCCGGTGCTGCGTTCAACGGTGCGAAAGAGGCCGCCCTTGATGCGTTCATTGGCGGGCGGGCGGGTTTTCTTCAGATGTCGACGCTGGTTGCAGAGGCGCTTGAGCGTCTGGCGGGCAACGAAGCTGTCACAAAGGCGCAGATCAGCCTTGAAAATGTCCTCATCGTGGACCATCTGGCGCGACAGGCCGTTGCCGAAAACCTGAATGCGCGCGGGCCGGATCATCCAACGGCCGGAAGTGCTCCGGGCAAGCGTAGTAAAGGTGCGAAAGCGATTTGGACCTCCTGAGCATTCTCCCGGCATTTTCAAATGTCGCTTTCACCATCGTGGCCTTTGTGGTCGCCCTTTCGGTGATCGTCGCCGTGCACGAATACGGCCACTACATCGTTGGCCGCTGGTGCGGCATCCATGCCGAGGTTTTTTCTCTGGGCTTCGGCCCACGGCTGTATTGCTGGACCGATAAGCGCGGCACGGTCTGGCAGATCGCGGCGCTTCCTTTTGGCGGATACGTCAAGTTCCTTGGCGATGCCGATGCGGCCTCGGGCAAGGACAGCGCGGTGATGGACAGTATCGATCCATCGGCGCTGGAACGCACCATGCACGGCGCGCGGTTGTGGAAACGTTCGGCCACCGTTGCAGCCGGACCGGTTTTCAATTTTATCCTGTCGATCGTCGTCTTTGCGGGCATGGCGGTGTTCCAGGGGCAAGCCATCGAGACACCCACAGTGGGGGTTTTGAAGGACACACCGGCGGTGTCAGACGCCGAAGGTCTTTTGCCGGGCGACCGGATCCTGTCTGTGGGCGGCATCCTGACCCCGGATTATGCAGCTTTCTACGAGGCTGTGGATGGCATCGATCCACCCAGTGCGCTTGACTATCTGGTCGACCGTGACGGCCGTGAACTGACTGTTCGGGCGCCATTCGCGTTTCCGCCACTTATCGAAGGGATCCAGCCGCAGTCGGCGGCGATTGCTGCGAAACTAAAGATCGGCGATGTCATCACAGCAATCGATGGCGAGCCGATTGCCGCATTCCGGCAGTTGCGGGAAGCCGTGGCCGCATCTGACGGCAACGCCCTAGAGCTGAAGGTTTGGCGGTCCGGCGAGATCTTCGACATCACCCTTTCTCCAAAGCGCACGGATCTGCCAGCCGCAGAGGGCGGTTTCGAGACGCGATGGTTGATCGGTGTGACCGGTGGCTTGCTCTTCGAGCCAGCAACCGAATTTGTGGGCCCGTTCCAGGCGATGACTTACGGTGCTGCACAGACACTGGACGTGATCAGCAACAGCCTGTCGGGACTTTATCATATGATCACCGGCGCCATATCGAGCTGCAATCTACAAGGCCCGATTGGCATTGCCGAGATTTCGGGGCAAGCGGCCAGCCAAGGCACACAAAACTTCATCTGGCTGATCGCCGTACTTTCGACGGCTGTCGGCTTGATTAACCTGTTCCCGATTCCGGTGCTGGATGGCGGACATCTGGTCTTTCATGCCTACGAGGCCGCATTTGGCCGGCCGCCGAGCGATCGGGCCCTGCAGGTGATGATGTCAACCGGCCTTGCGCTGATCATGTCGTTCATGGCTTTTGCACTCTGGAACGACGTTTTCTGCCCCTAGGCGCCTTTTCGCCCACTGGTTGGCGCGCATTTTGGCGCCACAGGATCGCCGTATTCGGAACACATTTCCCGGATACCGCTAAGGTGCTGATATCGGGGAAAATGATATGCAAACCCTGCGCCAAAGCTATGACGGCCTATCGCTGCTCTTTAGTATTAACAAGGATCGCTTGATAAGTTCGGGCGCCTTGCTCCTTGCGTTGGTTGCCGCCGGGTATCTGGTTTCCGCTTTGCATTCGGTTGCGGCGGGCGGCCAAGTTTAAGGCCCGACAGACAGATTACTTTACCCGCGTGCCCCTAACCGAGCGGCTTTGACATCTCGCCCTGTTCCGACTACTCAAAACGGAACGAGATAAGGGGCGGAGAGCGGGCCATAATGTCCATAACGACGGGCGGGCCTTCGGGGCAGAGTGACTTCCTGAGTAGGTTCATGTTGTGCGCCTTTGCGCTGTGCATTGCGCTGCTGGCCTTTTCAAAGTCAGCCGACGCGCAGGGTCTGGGCGGCACCACGATCAACCAGATCGCAATCAGCGGAAATCAGCGGGTCGAAAACGCCACGATACTTAGTTTCGCCGGGGTCGAGATCGGTCAGCGGCTCACACGCGGCGACGTCAATGCCGTTGGCCAAAGGCTGCGTGAAAGCGGGCTTTTTGAGTCGGTCGATGTCGGCACCTCTGGAAGCACCCTACAAATCAGCGTTGTTGAGTTTCCTACCATCAATCTGGTGTCCATCGAGGGCAACAGATCTTTGAATGACGACGCGCTTCTGCCCCTCATTCAATCCGAGTCGCGGCGCGTGTTCAGCCCCCAGTTGGCCGAGGTTGATGCCAACGCGATTGTAAACGCCTATGTGCAGGCGGGCCGGATTGCGGCATCGGTCACGCCGCAGATAATCCGCCGGTCTGACAACCGCGTGGATCTGGTCTTTGAAGTCATTGAAGGTGCCATCGTTGAAATCGAACGGATTGGCATTGTGGGCAACCGCGCCTACTCGGATCGGCGCCTAAGACGTGTGCTTGAAACGAAGCAAGCCGGACTTTTCCGTCAGGTCCTTCGTTCGGACACGTTCATTTCGGACCGGATCGCCTTTGACCAGCAGCTTCTGACCGATTTCTACCGGTCGCGCGGCTATATCGATTTTCGCGTGCTTTCTGTGACGACCCAGCTGACGCGCGAACGCGATGCCTTTTTCATCACCTTTAATGTGCAGGAAGGCCAGCAGTATTCATTCGGGCGTGTGACCGCCAGTTCCGATCTGCCAGATGTGGACCCGGCACCGTTTCAGGATGAAATCCGGGTGCGGCCGGGGGTCGTGTTCTCTCCGGTTCTGGTGGACAGCACCATCGCACGGCTTGAGCGGTTGGCGGTTCAGGAACGGCTGAATTTCATTCGCGTTGAGCCGCAGGTCACCCGCAACGACCGGGACCGCACGCTCGATCTCGACTTTCGCATTACCCGGGGTCCGCGCGTTTTCGTGGAGCGTATAGACATCGAAGGCAACACGTCCACACTGGACCGGGTGATCCGGCGCGAATTCCGTGTGGTAGAGGGCGATCCGTTCAACCCGCGGGAAATTCGGCAGGCGGCCGAGCGCATCCGGGCGCTCAACTATTTTGCCTCGACCGAGGTGAACACGCGCGAAGGCTCTGGCCCGGACAGGATCATCGTCGATGTGGACGTTGTTGAGCAACCCACCGGTTCGCTGAGCTTTGGCGGTAGTTTCTCACCCGAAGAAGGTTTCGGAATTGCGATCGGATTTTCGGAGAGGAACTTTCTGGGTCGGGGGCAGCGCTTTTCCGCCACGATCAACACGACCGAAGAGGATCGGCGCATCCGCGTTTCCTTTACCGAGCCCTATCTTTTGGGCCGCGATCTTGCGCTAACACTGGCGGCTTTCAGCGAACGTAACGACGATGACACGGCCGCGTTCGACACGGATATCCTGGGCTTTACCCCGTCGCTGACGTTTCCGGTCGGCGATTTTTCCCGACTGCAGCTGAATTATCGGATCAGTCAGGATGAAGTGTTTAACGTCGATCAGGGTAATCCGGCCGCGATACCGCCGACGACAGGTTCCTCGGCCATTCTTCGGGAAGAAGAGGGGACACTGATTACCAGTTCGGTCGGATACCAGTATGTCTTTGACACCCGTGGTCGCGGGCTCGATCCGAACCGCGGTGTAGTGCTGAGTTTTGGCCAGGACTTTGCCGGACTGGCCGGAGACACCGAATACGTCCGAACCGAAGCGTCACTGCTGGGCGAGGCGCAGGTCTTCGCAGAAGAGGTGACACTGCGGGCAACTCTCTCCGGCGGTGCCGTCAACATGCTTGGTGGTACGAGCCGTGCCACAGACCGCTACTTTGGATCTACGCGCATTGTACGCGGCTTTGAATCGAACGGGTTCGGGCCACGCGATCTTGCGGTAACGAACCAGGACTCGCTCGGCGGGAACCTGTTCGTGAGCCTGCGTCTTGACGCTGAATTTCCAATAGGCCTGCCCGAAGAATATGGTCTTTCCGGAGGGCTATTCCTGGATGTTGGATCGGTTTGGTCGCTCAACAATACCGGGGGCGGTCCAGACGGGTTGACCCCCGTGGACGACGCATTCAGCCTGCGTTCGTCCATCGGCGTGTCGGTTTTCTGGACGACGATCATAGGGCCGCTGCGCTTTGATTTCGCCACGCCACTGCAAAAGGAAGAATTTGACCGCACACGTACCTTCGACCTCGCCGTGTCGACAACATTCTGATGCGACAAGGGCGGCTTAAACTCGCCCGCCTCCATCAATGGCTCATTGCAGCCTTTGCGGCGCTGTCGCTTCTTTGGCCAGGCACGAGCCTCGGACAAACGGATGATCCGCTCTTGGCGTCAAGCATCCTGATCATCGATCAAGAGCGGCTTTTTGCGGACAGTGCCTTTGGCCGCCAGGTGGCAAGCAACGCCGAGGCGGCAAGTCAGACGCTGCAGACCGAGAACCGCCGGATCGAGGCCGAACTGGTCACTGAAGAACGGCAGCTGACCGAAGAAAGACCCAGTCTGTCGCCGGAAGAGTTTCGATCACGCGCCGACGCCTTCGACAGCAAGGTGCAAGCGATCCGGACTGAGCAGGATGCCAAGTCCAGCGAAATAGCTACACGGATCGACGAAGACCGGCGCCTTTTTTTTCAAGCAATTGTACCGGTTCTCGCGCAGATCATGCGGGACGCTGGCGCGGTCGTCATTCTAGACAAGCGCACCTCGCTTTTGTCGGTCAATAACATCGATATCACCGAACGGGCGGTTGAACAGATTGATCGGGTCTTTGCCGAACAAGGGATCTTTCCCACGCCAATTCAGCAACCAGAAGGCGCTGAGGAAGAAGGCGACTGACCGGTGACAGCCGCCGGGCCCGGCCCATGCGGCGCCTTGCTCCGTCTTGGCGCCGGTGCTAACCGAAACATAAAGACACAAACGGGACAGGCCAGACGATGACCGAAGTGATGCAGCGGGCGGATATCGAAGACATCATGGAATTGATACCGCACAGGTATCCATTCCTTTTGGTCGACCGCGTCGAAGACATTGTTCCGATGAAGTCTGCCCTTGGCATTCGCATGGTCTCGATGAGCGATCCGCACCTTCAGGGTCATTTCCCGGGAAAACCGGTGCTGCCCGGCGTTCTTGTGGTCGAAAGCATGGCCCAGACAGCTTCCATCCTGGTTGCCGCATCGACGGATCTGCGCGGCAAGGGTGCCCTGGTCTACTTCATGTCCATCGATAAGTGCCGCTTTCGCAAGAAGGTGGTGCCGGGTGATAAGCTTGAGTTGCATCTTGAAACGCTTCGGCCGGGCGGCAGGGTCTGGAAACTCAAGGCCACTGCCAAGGTGGACGGCGATGTCGCCGCCGAGGCCGAGATCATGGCCATGATCGATGTACCCAAACAGGATGCGCAATGACAATTGATGCCGATGCGCGCATCCATCCAAGCGCTGTTGTTGAGGATGGGGCGAAGATCGGGGCCGGCTGTGTTTTGGGACCGTTTTCGGTCGTGGGTCCACATGTCAGGCTTTTGGATGGTGTAATCCTCAAGTCCCATGCCGTGGTCACAGGCAGGACGACCATCGGGCCAGAGACCGTCGTCTTCCCTTTCGCAAGTATCGGAGAAATACCGCAGGATCTGAAGTTCAAGGGCGAGGATACCGAGCTTTTGGTCGGCGCACGAAACCGCATCCGCGAAGGTGTGACCATGAACACCGGAACCGAAGGCGGCGGCGGCGTGACCAGGGTCGGTGACGATTGTCTTTTCATGACCGGGGCTCATGTCGCCCACGACGCCCAGGTCGGCGACCGGGTGATCGCGGCGAACCAGAGTGCGATTGCCGGACACTGTGTGATCGAAGACGATGTGATCCTGGGCGGGCTGGCCGGAATTCATCAGTTTGTCCGGATCGGGCGCGGAGCAATCATCGGGGCGGTCACGATGGTGACCAATGATGTGATCCCCTACGGCCTCGTGCAGGGTCCGCGCGGCGAGCTTTCCGGTCTTAATCTGGTCGGGCTCAAACGCCGGGGCGTCGAAAGGTCCGATATAACCGCTTTGCGGGCGGCCTATCAGATGCTGGCCCAGGGAGACGGTGCGTTTCTAGAGCGGGCCCGCCGATTGGAAAGCGAAGCGGAAAGCAGCTATGTTCGAGACATCACAAGCTTTATATTGGCCGATACCGAACGCCGCTTTCTGACACCAGGCTAAGGGCAAGTGGCCTCTGTCGAGACATCAGAAGAACCAGGGCGGGATCCTGACACGCCGCGTCTGGCCATCATGGCGGGGCACGGTGATCTGCCGGGTGAGATACTGGCCGCAAACCCCGATGCCCTGGTTGTGACCATTGATGGCACCGGTGTGGTGGCCCCACAGGGCGCCGATCACCTAGCCGCTTCATTTGAAAAACTCGGCGCGCTGTTTCGGGGCCTGAAGGTGGCCCATGTGAGCCGTGTGGTTCTTGCGGGGGGTATTCGCCGCCCCAATCTCAATCCGGCGCGGTTTGACGCCAAGATGCTAAGTGTCGTGCCGCGGGTACTACCAGCACTGGGAAAAGGCGACGACGCGCTTCTTTCCCTTGTGATCGATATCTTTGAGCGCGAGGGTTTTGCCTTGGTCGCCGTGGAAGAGGCGGCGCCAAATCTTCTGGCGGCAGAAGGTGTCATCGCGGGCAAACCACCTGACCGGGCCATGCGTGAAGATGCCGAACGGGGCAGGGAAATCCTAAGCGCGTTATCGGCGGTGGACGTGGGTCAGGGCGTTGTGGTCGCTGGCGGGCAGTGTGTTGGGCTTGAGACGGCCCAGGGAACCGATGCGATGATCCGGTTCGTGGGCGCGAGCGACCCATCCCTTTTCCGGGGGCAGCGGCCTGTTCTGGTCAAGAGGCCCAAACTTGGCCAGGACAGGCGCGCCGACCTGCCGACCATTGGTCCGAATACGATCAAGGCCGCCGCCGCCGCGGGTATCGGCGGGATTGAGATTGCTGCCGGGGGTTGCTTGATCTTGCATCGCGAGCGGGTCAAAGCCGCGGCAGAGGCCGCTTCGATCAGCCTCTGGGCCGTTCTCTAGTGGGTCTGCGCATCTTTCTGGTGGCCGGAGAGCCGTCAGGCGACCGCCTTGGCGCGGCGTTGATGGGCGGCCTTGTATCGCTTGTGCCGGATGTTCAGTTTTTTGGCGTCGGGGGCCCCGAGATGACCGCCGCGGGGCTCAAAAGTCTTTTTCCGATGCATGAGTTGTCCGTCATGGGGCTGGCAGAGGTCTTGCCGCGCTACCCGCATCTTGTCCGCCGCAAGAACCAGACCGGTGACGCCGCGATCAAGATCGCGCCGGATGCATTGGTGACAATCGACAGTCCCGATTTCGGCCTGCGCGTGGCCGCCCGGGTCCGGGCCGCGCAGCCCAGCCAGACCACAGTCCATTACGTGGCCCCGTCGGTATGGGCCTGGCGTCCGCACCGGGCCGAGAAAATGGCCCGCCATATCGATCATGTCCTGGCGCTTTTGCCCTTTGAGCCGCCCTATATGGAGGCCGCCGGCATGAGCTGCGATTTCGTGGGTCATCCCGTCGTGGCTGAACCGCGTGCGAACCCCGATGAATGCGCAGAATTCCGCATGCGCCACGGCATAGGCGCCGAAGCAAAGCTGGTTCTCGTGCTTCCTGGAAGCCGCCGGGGCGAGGTTGAACGCCTTCTTCCCGTCTTCGGAGAAAGTGTCCGGCAACTTTTTGCGGCGCGAGGCGATCTTCGCGTCGTTCTGCCGACAACGGAAAACGTGGCCGAACGCGTTTCTCAGGGCACCTCAGGATGGCCCGGCGAACCCATTGTTCTGGATCCGACGAAAATGCTGGCTGGGGATGCGGCCGCAGAAAAGCGCGCAGCTTTCGGCGCAGCTGACGCGGCCCTTGCGGCCTCTGGCACGGTCAGCCTTGAGCTTGCGGCTGCTGCCACGCCCATGGTCATTGCCTATGACATGAACTGGATATCGCGGCATATTATCGCGCGGATGCTGAAAATCGACACGGTCACGCTGGTCAATCTGGTCTCTGAAAGCCGCGCCGTGCCCGAATTTCTTGGCGCCGCGTGTCAGCCCGATGCGATTGCCAGGGCCTTGCTGGACGTTCTTCAGAACCCAGAAGCTCAAATCGACGCCATGCGACTGACCATGGAGCGCCTTGGCGAGGGCGACAGCCCACCCGGGGTGCGCGCGGCACAATCCGTTTTGTCCGCTCTCGGAAACCGGTCCAGCCACTGACGCGCCACCAGGGGCCAAACATGCAGCGATTGAGCTTTCAGCGGGCAGAGAGTGGACCCGGCGGTCGCTTACCCCCTTCCTTTTGCAGATGCAGCAATTATGGTCCGACAAAAGGCCATCCAGTCGCAAGGAGGAAGCCATGGGCGCGCTTGCCGGAAAAACTGCTGTTATCACCGGGTCAAATTCTGGAATAGGACTTGGAGTGGCCTGGGAACTGGCCCGTGCCGGGGCAGATGTGGTTCTAAACAGCTTTACGGACCGCCCCGAAGATCATGCGATTGCCAAAGAAATCGCAACAGAAACCGGCACCGGTGCCCGCTACATCAAAGCGGACATGTCCAAGGGCGACGAATGCCGAAACCTGATCGCTGAAGCGGGGACATGCGATGTTCTGGTCAATAATGCCGGGATCCAGTTCGTGTCGGGCATCGATGAATTTCCGACCCAAAAATGGGATGCAATCATCGCAATCAACCTGTCTTCGGCGTTTCATACCACGGCGGCAGCTTTGCCCCTGATGCGGGCCGCGGGCTGGGGCAGGGTGATCAACATCGCCTCGGCCCACGGGTTGACGGCATCGCCCTTCAAATCCGCCTATGTCGCCGCGAAGCATGGTGTGGTGGGTATGACCAAGACCGTGGCGCTCGAGACGGCAGAAGAACCGATCACGGCCAACGCTGTCTGCCCGGGCTATGTTCTGACGCCGCTGGTCGAGGCGCAAATTCCCGAGACCATGGAGAAATACGGCATGGACCGCGACCGGGTGATCCGTGAAGTGATGCTTGATCGGCAACCGTCCAAGGAATTTGCAACAGTCGAACAGCTGGGTGGCACTTGCGTGTTCTTGGCCTCGGACGCAGCGGCCCAGATCACGGGCACGACAATAAGCGTCGATGGCGGCTGGACGGCTCTCTGAGGCTTCAAAGTTATTGGGCAAAAGCGGATATGGAGAGACACGTGACCAAGCGGATCAACATTGCATTGCAGGGCGGCGGAGCCCATGGCGCATTTACCTGGGGTGTTCTGGATCGCTTGCTACAAGATGATGATCTGGAAATTGTTGCTATTTCAGGCACTTCAGCCGGTGCGCTAAATGGTGCGGCGCTAAAATCCGGCTTGGTAAAGGGCGGACACCAGGGGGCCCGCGATAGGCTCGCCGAGCTATGGAAAAGCATCGGGGCGCGTGAGGACGACGCCTTTACAAAGTGGTTCGAGCATCTTCTTCCGTCACCGGCCATGATCAGCCATGCATTGGAAATGTCGCCCGGCTACATGGTCACAGACACCATGACGCGCATGACAAGCCCCTATGCCTGGGGCCCAATGTCCTATAACCCCCTTGAAGCCATTGTGGATGACTTTGATTTCGCCGCCATCTGCGAGGGCGCCAGCCCAGAGTTCTTTGTCTGCGCAACCAACGTCCGCACCGGCAAGATCCGTGTTTTTGACAATTCTGACATTGATCAAAAGGCGATCATGGCGTCTGCCTGTTTGCCGACGATTTATCAGGCCGTTCAGATAAAGGCCCGCGACAGCGAAGAAGTCGATGGCTACTGGGATGGCGGATATACCGGCAACCCAGCGCTTTTCCCGTTTTTCCGCAAAGACCTGCCGGACGACATCGTCATCGTGAACATCAATCCATTGGAACGGCCGAAGCTGCCGGTCACACCCCAGGAAATCCAGAACCGTATCAATGAGATAAGCTTTAATTCTTCACTGCTGCGCGAACTGCGTGCAGTCAGTTTTGTCAAACGTCTTCTGGCCAATGGGACCATTGCAAAAGGTGCCATGAAGGACGTCAATATTCATATGATCGCCGACGACGATTTGATGACGGACCTTTCTGTTGCCACCAAGATGACCCCGATCCCTTATATGCTATCCAGCCTAAAAGAAGCCGGGCAAAGGGCGGCGGACCGATGGCTGGCCATGCACCGAGACAAGATCAACGAAAACTGCAGCGTCGATCTTCAGGCGATGTTTTCCTAGGTCAGGCTTTGCGGATCGGCGTGACGTTGTCGGCTGGGTCCTTGTCATCCGGGTAAACCAGTCCGGCTGAAATCACCAGTTTGGCGGCCTCTTCAACGGTCATGTCCAGTTCGACCACATCGGCCTTAGGAAAGAAGAGCAGAAAACCGGACGTGGGGTTGGGCGTTGTGGGCACGAAGATGCTGACCAATGGATCGTCGGTCGGTGTCTTGCGACTGACTTCGCCTTTCGCGGTGGTGGAAATGAAACCGATCGCCCAGATGCCCTTGCGCGGATACTGGATCAGGCAGGCACGATCAAAGGATGCCTCTTGCTGGGCAAAGACTGTCTCAGCAATCTGTTTGACGCCCGAATAGATCGACCGGATGACTGGAACGCTGTCCACAAGCCCCTCGGCCCAGCGCAGGAACGACCGACCCAGAAATCCCTTGGCGACCCATCCCACGAAAACTGTGAACAGAAGAAAGAAGATGACGCCGACGCCGCGCAGGTTGATGCCGATGTATTCTTCGGGCTTGAAGGTGTCCGGCACGAAGGGCAGCACCCAGCTATCGATCCAGCCCACAACCGTCCAGACAAGCCAGATTGTCAGACCAATGGGCGCGATCACAACCAAACCGGTTAGGAAGCTGTTGCGCAGACCGGCGAATGTGCCTCCGCGCTTTTTCGGTTGCGTATTCAGAGGATCCCTCGGATCCATCGCCAATCCTCGCTGCTGCGTCGGCCTATTATGTAAGTCTCGGTCCTCAACGTAACAATATCAAGGCGGCCGCTCATTCTGACAATCACGTGGGAATGTTCAGTTCAGTGGCAATCGCAGACGCAAGCCGCGCATTGTTGAGCACAAGCGCAATATTGGCCGCAAGCGACTTGCCTTCGGTTAAATCAAAGACGCGGTCCAGGACGAAAGGTGTCACGTCTTTGCCCGCAACACCGGCCCGCTCGGCGTCCTGGAGTGCGGACAAGATGATTGGCTCTAGCACATCGCGGGGTATTTCGGCCTCGGCGGGTATCGGGTTGGCAATCAGTTGACCACCCGGCAGCCCCAGCGCCTGGCGCATCCGGTGCGACGCGGCAATCTCGCGCGGGGTGTCAAAACGGGCAGGGGTCTTCAGACCGGATGACCGTGACCAAAAGGCGGGAAAGCTGTCCTGCCCAACGGTGATAACCGGCACGCCCAGGCTCTCGAGAAGCTCAAGCGTTTTGGGAATGTCGAGGATTGCCTTGGCGCCCGCCGCAACAACCGTGACCGCTGTAGCGGCAAGCTCATAAAGGTCTGCAGAGATGTCAAAGCTTGTCTCGGCGCCCCGATGCACACCGCCAATCCCGCCTGTCGCAAAAACCTCGATCCCGGCGCTTTGGGCGGCGATCATGGTCGCGGCGACAGTGGTTGCCCCGGTACCGCCCCGGGCGATGCATATGGCCATGTCCGCGCGCGACAGCTTTGCCACTTCCGGCGCAGCTGCCAGAAGATGCAATTGGTCTTTTGTCAGACCTATGTGCAAACGGCCTGCGAGGACCGCGATGGTGGCCGGCGTCGCGCCGTGAGCGCGGATCTCCGCTTCGACTGCTTCGGCCGTTTCGACATTCTTGGGCGGAGGCATTCCATGCGTGATGATTGTAGATTCCAGTGCCACGATAGGTCTGCCTGCGTCGCGCGCTGCCGCAACTTCTGGGGAAAAGGTCAGGGGCAGGGTGGTCACAGCGGTGTCTCTCCCGACACGTAGGCGGCTGCCGCGTCCAGCGCGGCCTTCAAAGCGGTCTCGGGGGCCGCGCCGTCAAGTTCAGCGGCGATATGGGCGGCCATGAAGGTGTCGCCAGCGCCGGTGACGCGCGTGACAAGGACTTCAGGTGGCACGCGCGTGCGGCTTCCGTCTGGCGTCGCCTCGGCCGCAGGGCGCGCGCCGTCCGTCACCAGCGCGCGAGCCACGCCCCGCCGTACCAGCGCCGCGGCGGCGGCTTCGGCCCCATCGAAGACCGTCTGACAGATCAGCCCGGCCTCTTCCAGATTGACGTAGAAGGTTGCCGAAGGGTGATCGAGCAGCGCCATCAAACGCTCTGCCTTGCCCGGTGATGCGGGAGCTACCCGCAAATCGGCCTGAGCGTAGGCCGTTTGAGTGGCAATCTCGGTAAGAAGCGCGGCGGTCAAATTGCCGTCCAGCGCGATGGTGCCATCGAAGGGGGCAGGCAGGCTGCCCAGACGCCCATCGGTTAGGGGCGCAAGAATCTTGTTTCCGGCAGCTTCCAGCGAGTGGGCGTCGGCGATCGCCGCTATCAGGCCGTTTGCACCTTCGATCGCCATGTAGACATCTGTCGGCAAATCGTCCGAGCGGTAAATACAGTCGGTGCGGATTCCCATGCGTTCGACTTCGACAACAAGTGCAGTGCCGTTGCTGTCGCGGCCAATGGCCGTGAGCAGCACCGGTCGCAATCCAAAGCGCCGCAAGGTCATAGCAATGTTCAGTACGACGCCGCCGGGTATACGCGTGATGCGGCCGGGGACATCCGATCCGACCCGCATATGCGATGCGGTACGTCCGATCACGTCCCAAAGGGCAGAGCCGATGCAAACGATTTCCGTGGTGTTCCGCGCCATATGCGCCGTTTATGGCGTTGAGACGGGCAAGTGCAAGGGGCTGGAGCGCTAGGTCTCGGCCCGCGCGCTGCTCGATCTCTGCGAAAGAAACTGATCTATTTCGGCCTTTATCAGCGCCTTTTCGTCGTCGAGACGAAAGAAGAGCTCGGTCAGTTCCGAGATTTCATCCGCAGCGATGTTCTTTCGGTCCGCCAGACGACCCTGAAGCCGGTGAATTTCCGAATTGATGCCAGCAATCTCATCGAGAAGGGTCTGAAGTCGGGGAAGTTTTGGAAAGTATTGCTTCTTTTGGGCGTCCATCATGCGAAGATCGTTGACAAGCGCCTGGGCGCGGTCGCCTTCGGCACCGTTTTCCAGTCTCAGCCGAAGCATCGTCAGACGGTCGGCAAATTCGCCGGGCGAAACGGGCAGAGGTATCCGCATGTCCCCAATCCACACAGTTGCAAAAGATAGCTTAGCTCAACTGCTGTGACCTTTAAGTGAATTGGTTCACACTCAGCCCAATCAATTGCTTGCGCAGGTTTCAAAAACGGTCTAATCGCGCTGCCATCACACAGGCAGGACATGGGCTTGAGGGGGAGACATCCTTTCAGTCCGCCGGTTGGGGCAGGGCCCCTGAGGTCTTGCCGAGGTTTGAAACCGGAAAGGATACGTGCAGATGGCGCTGCCTGAATTCACTATGCGTCAGCTTTTGGAAGCTGGCGTGCACTTTGGTCACCAGACCCAACGTTGGAACCCGCGTATGGCCGAGTTTATCTACGGCGATCGCAATGGCATCCACATTCTCGATCTAACCCAGACTGTCCCAATGCTTGACCAGGCTTTGATGGCTGTCAGGGAAACCGTCGCCAAGGGTGGCCGGGTTCTCTTCGTGGGCACCAAGCGGCAGGCGCAAAAGCCCGTGGCGGATGCGGCCGAGCGCTGCGCCCAATACTATATGAACCACCGCTGGCTGGGCGGCACGCTGACCAACTGGAAGACCGTTTCGAATTCAATCAATCGACTCAAAGCGATTGATGAACAGCTTGAATCCGGCGCCGAAGGCATGACCAAGAAGGAACGCCTTGGCATTGAACGTGAACAGGCCAAGCTGCAGGCCAGCTTGGGCGGCATCCGTGAAATGGGTGGTGTTCCGGACCTTCTGTTCGTAATCGACGTCGGAAAAGAAGATCTGGCCATCGCAGAAGCCCGCAAACTGGGTATTCCGGTCGTCGCCGTGGTCGATACGAACGGATCGCCCGATGGCGTCGATTACGTCATTCCCGGCAACGACGATGCGGCGCGTGCCATCACGCTTTACTGCGATCTCGTCAGCCGTGCCGCACTTGACGGAATGACCGCGCAGCTGGGCGCGGCCGGTGTCGATTTGGGATCTTTCGAAGAGGGAACCGTCGAAGAGGCGCTGGCCACCGAGGAAAGCGAAGAAGCGCAGCCGGAACAAGGCACAGACCCGGAAAAAGCCGAGGCGTGACACGGGGCATTTGCATCCCTATATGACCGGCAACAGTCGGGGCTGCTGCGGACGCAGCCTCGGCATTTTTCGTGAAAACTAAAAAATCTTCAGGAGCCTGAAATGGCAATCACTGCATCATTGGTCAAAGAGCTGCGCGACAAGACCGGCGCAGGCATGATGGACGCAAAAAAGGCGCTGACCGAGACGGCTGGCGACATGGAGGCCGCCATTGACTGGCTGCGCACCAAAGGATTGGCAAAGGCTGCCAAGAAATCGGGGCGGACTGCTGCCGAAGGTCTGGTCGCGGTGCGCGTCGATGGCGGAACCGGCGTCGCCGTCGAGGTGAATTCCGAGACGGACTTCGTGGCAAAGAACGCCGAATTCCAGGAAATGGTTGGCGATATCGTCGCTGCCGCCGCAGATGCTGGCGATGTCGAGGCTTTGAAAACCTCTACGCTTGGCGAAAAGACCGTGGAAGCCGTCTTGACCGACAAGATCGCGACGATCGGCGAAAACCTGACCCTGCGACGGATGGCAAAGATCACGGGCGACACAGTTGTGACCTACGTCCATAACGCAGCGACAAACGGCATGGGCAAGATTGGTGTCGTCGTTGCGCTCAGCGGCGCGGACGAAGCCTTTGGGCGCCAGGTGGCCATGCATATTGCGGCCGCCAACCCGGCCTCGTTGGGTGAGGCCGATCTGGACCCGGCCATCGTCGAAAAAGAGCGGCAGGTGCAGATCGATATCGCTCGTGAAAGCGGCAAGCCCGATGCTGTGATCGAGAAGATGATCATAGGCCGGATGAAAAAGTTCCTGTCGGAAGTGACGCTTCTCGGACAGCCTTTCGTCGTGAACCCTGACCTGACGGTCGAGGCGGCGGCCAAAGAGGCCGGCGCGACAATCACCGGGTTTATCCGGATGGAGGTCGGCGAGGGCATTGAGAAAGTCGAAGAAGACTTTGCAGCTGAAGTCGCGAAGGCGGCACAAGCCTAGGCTGCTGAAAAAAGGCGCAGCCTCTCCGGCTGCGCCCAGTCACTCACGACTGGCCCCCCGGGGTTGGGGAACACAAGAGGGGCCTACAGGTAAGGTGCCGACACCGAGGCAGGACTATACTGCTCAGTGCCGGCGTCCGGTTTCCCGGCGAAGCAGCTTTATCCGGAAATCGCCGGCGATGACTGCTTCCGTTCCTTGGCTAATTGCCACCACTCACGGAACATCTGCAGAGTGCCAATTAACCTTGTTTAAAGAAAGTAGGGATTTCCCTACTCACGTTTACGTAAAGCTTGCGCTTTAGGGTTCGACCACAAATATCTGCCGGTTTACCGATGCCTTCAGCACAGCCTGGGCTGTGGTTTCAACATCCAGCGCCTCGCGCGCAAGGCGCAAATGCTTTTCAACTGTCGCCGGCGTCAGGTCCATCAGAATAGCTATGTCCTGCATGGTCTTGCCGTCGCCGACCCATTCCAGCACTTCGCGCTGGCGCTTGGTCAGCGATCTCGAATGGGTGGCCCGGGGCAGGGTGGTGATCTTCAGATGCGCAACCTTGTTCAGCACAGTGATCTCATCTCCGTGCGTCTGCCAGTAGGCGTCAACTTCGGACTGTGACGTATCTTCAGGGGCAGTCAGGGCAATTGCCCCTTTTGCGCGTGGTGATGTATCTCGGAAGCTGATGGAATACCCGGCGACCACACCCATCATCTTGTTGAATTCCAGCACCTTACGCTCGGAACTTGAGAGTGCATCCATGTTGTCGCGCATCCAGCTCCAGCTGCAGGCACCTACGTTTTCAGCGGCCCAACGTACCATCGGAGCATGAAAATACAGCTGATCGTCGATGAATTTCTTCACGTAATTCGGGTGATGATTGGACAGGATCAACATGTCGCCTCGGTCACCGAAGGAATTTCCGGTCCGATAGCTTGTGTAGCCGTAAAGCAGACGTGAGAAACCAAATGCCGCCATACGTTCCGTATGCAGCTTCCAAACTTCCTCGATTGTAGCGCAATCAACCACGCGATTTAGATGCGTGATCATGTTTGTCTGTTCAGACATGGGCTCGTGCAGAGTCGGTTGGGATTTCTGAGTACTCTGCGCCACGCACAACGTCTACATGTCGAAAAGTTGTAGCGCGACAAACTCACTAAAAACACGCGCACTGCGGGTGCGGGCGCAGATTGCAAGAATATTGTTGGCTGTTCAAGGGGTTGCTACAAGCGAATATGCGGGTTTATCGGTCAAGAAGCCTGATCAGGATCAGTATTGTCATTTACATAATACTGATTATAAGAATTTCAGATATAGCTTCCTAGCATTGTTAGAGCTGCAGCGCGACAAGTACACGGCCCTGCCGTTAAAGAGCGCTGGGTCCGCCGGGTTACCGCACCATGTTTCATCTTGTTGCGTGGTTCTGGCCGGGCTTTTCAAGACTTGAACAGTAAGGAACCCGTTAGCCCAAAGCGTAGCCTGCGCCGCGGACCGTGCGGATCGGATCGTCGCCGCCGTGCTGGCAAAGCGCCTTTCGAAGGCGGCCGATGTGGACATCCACGGTGCGGGTGTCGACATAGATTTCGCGGCCCCAAACACGGTCGAGCAGTTGTTCGCGGCTCCATACCCGTTCGGGCTTTTCCATGAAGGTGGCCAGAAGCCGGAATTCGGTCGGACCGAGTTTCAGCATTTTCTGGTCGCGCTTCACGTGGTGTGTTTCCGCATCCAAGACAATACCCCGAAATTCGAGCCGTTCACCAACGGTCGCGGGTCTTGTGCGCCGAAGCTGGCCGCGAATCCGTGCCAGGAGTTCCGCGACGGAATAGGGCTTGGTGACATAGTCGTCTGCGCCGGTCTCAAGCCCCCTCACCCGGTCGGCTTCTTCTGATTTTGCCGAAAGCATGATGATCGGCACACCGCGCGTTGCGCTGCGCGCCTTCAGCCGCCGGCACACTTCGATCCCGGACGCGCCCGGCAACATCCAATCAAGGACGATGATGTCTGGCGTTGCCTCATCCACCAAGATCAGGGCTTCGTCACCGCTTTCTGCGCGGGTAACGGCAAACCCTTCGGCTTCTAGGTTGTAGGTAAGCACTTCGCTTTGGGCTGGTTCGTCTTCCACCACGAGCACCGTCGGCCGGTCGGTAGACATTGCGTTACTCCGTCGTGCCCAAATCGATGCCAATGGCATCGCTTTTCGGCCGCACCTCGTCCGGCACCTCGCCCGAGACCAGATAGATCACCTGTTCGGCGATCGAGGTCACGTGGTCGCCCATGCGCTCTATGTTTTTGGCAATGAAATGCAAATGCATACAGGCCGTTATGTTGCGCGGGTCCTCCATCATGTGGGTCAGGAATTCTCGAAACAGCGCATTATACATCTGGTCAATCTCAAGATCTCGCATTCGCACATCTTCTGCCAACGCGAGGTCGCGCTGGACAAAGGCGTCCATAGCGTTGCGCAGCATGTCTTCGGTTTCCCGTGCCATGCGCCTTATAGCACTCGATGCGCCATCGATTGGTGCCATCTGCACCAGAACAGCGGTACGCTTTGCGAGGTTTTTGGAATAGTCGCCGATGCGTTCCAGATTGGCGCTGATCTTCATCGCAGACAGCACCGTTCGAAGATCGCCGGCCGCTGGGGCACGCAATGCCAGCAAACGCGCAGCATCTTCGTTGATTTTTTCTTCGAGCTCGTCGATCTGGCGGTCTCTTGTGCGCACCTGAAGTGCCAGATCTTCGTCACGTGTCGCCAGCGATCGGGCGGCTTCGATGATCGAATTTTCCACCAGTCCGCTCATTTTGATGATCAACGCCTGGATCGCTTCGAGGTCGCGGTCGAAGGCCGATGCGATATGTTGGGTTTCCGCTCCGTTCATGGCTAGCCGATCCGCCCTGTAATATAGCTTTCCGTCCGTGGGTCGGACGGGTTGGTAAATATCTGGCCCGTTTCGCCGAATTCCACCAGATTGCCCAGGTGAAAGAATGCCGTTTTCTGGCTGACGCGCGCGGCCTGTTGCATGGAATGGGTCACGATTACTACCGAAAACCTTTGTTTGAGGTCATCTATCAGTTCTTCCACCTGCGCCGTCGCAATCGGGTCGAGTGCCGAGCAAGGCTCATCCATCAAGAGCACTTCAGGTCGCGTTGCCACAGCCCGAGCGATGCAAAGGCGCTGTTGCTGGCCGCCGGATAACCCGGTTCCGGGCGCGTCCAAGCGATCCTTGACCTCGTCCCAAAGGGCCGCCCGCCGCAAAGATTTTTCAACGATTTCGTCGAGATCAGTTTTCGTTGGCGCAAGCCCGTGGATGCGCGGTCCATAAGCCACATTGTCAAAGATCGACTTTGGAAAGGGGTTCGGTTTCTGAAACACCATTCCAACCTTGGCCCGCAGTTGAACCGGGTCGACCTTGGGATGATAGATGTCTTCGTCGTCCAGCTTGATCTTTCCCTCGACACGCGCGACCGCAATGGTGTCGTTCATGCGATTGAGACAGCGCAGAAACGTTGACTTGCCACAGCCTGACGGGCCGATGAATGCTGTAACCGTCTTGTCCTCGATGTCCACATCCACGTCTTTGATCGCGTGGTTTTGCCCATAGAACACCTGAACTTGTCGGGCTGATACTTTGATATCGTTCATTAAAGCACTCACTTACCAACGGCGTTCGAACCGGCGGCGCAGGATGATGGCGATGATGTTCATGGTCATCAGAAAGACGAGCAGAATGATTATACCGCCCCAGGCGCGTTCATAGAAGGCCGGATCGGCCCGCTTGGACCATTCGTAAATTTGCGCCGGCATGGCCGAATTGGGCGACAGGAAACCCGATGCGAGCCCTTCAGGGTAGTTCGAGGCAATAAAGCCGACCATCCCGATCAGCAGAAGAGGCGCCGTCTCTCCCAGTGCCTGGGCCAGGCCGATGATGGTGCCCGTCAGGATGCCTGGGGCAGCCAGCGGAAGGACGTGATGGAACACTGTCTGCATTTTCGAGGCCCCTACCCCCAATGCCGCCTCGCGGATGGATGGGGGCACGGCCTTCAGCGAGGCGCGCGTCGAGATGATAATCGTGGGCAGCGTCATCAGCGTGAGCACGAGACCACCGACCAAGGGCGCCGATTGTGGCAGATGGGCGAACTGAATGAAAACCGCCAGTCCAAGAATGCCGAAAACGATGGATGGTACCGCGGCAAGGTTCGAGATGTTCACTTCGATCAGGTCCGTCAGCCAGTTCTGTGGTGCAAATTCTTCCAGATAGATCGATGCCGAGACGCCAAGGGGCAACGATAGCCCGAGCACAACGAGCATCATGAAAAACGAACCGATCATGGAAACACCGATCCCCGCCTGCTCGGGTCTCGAGTCCGAGGCATCAGCCCCGGTGATAAAGCTCATGTTGAAAGTGCGTTCAACCACGCCTTCGTCAACAAGAATGTCCACCAGATCAAGGTGTTCAGGATCGATGCTTCTGTCTCGCGCAATGCTCTCACGGCTGACGCGGCCCTTCATGTAACCGTCTACACGGCTGGATGCGACCAGTTTGAATTCCTGCGTTGTTCCGATCAGGTCAGGGTTGGCCAGAACGGCATTACGTACGGTGGCCGGCGCCCCCGAGGAATAAAGCGCCTTCATATTGCTAGGTTTCTCGAAGGGTAAATCGTGGCCCCCGGCCGCTATCTTGTCGAAAATCGCCTGTTGGACGAGGGGCGCATAGCCAAAGGTTGACACCTTCGCCAAATCGGCGGGGTCCCGGTTGCCGTTCTTGTCGAGCTTTTCTTCCAGAAGCGTGACCTCAACCGTGACAAAGGTTTGCGTAAACGCCGGCAGACCATTCAAAACAATAGAAAAAAGAAGGACGACAAGGAATCCGACCCCAATCCCGATTGCCGCGATGCCGTAGAAGCGAAACCGCCGCTCGGCCGCGTTCCGGCGTTTGGTGCGCGCATCATCGGCCAGTAGCGAGGTTTTGGGCCGCGGGCCGCTTTCCGTGGACGCCGGGGGTTGGAGGGTCGCATCGGTCATTCGTATTGCTCCCGGAACCGGCGCACGATCTGAAGCGCAAGCACATTCATGGCCAAGGTGATGATGAACAGCGTCATCCCCAGGGCAAAGGCGACCAGCGTTTCGGGCGAGGTAAATTCGTTATCCCCGGTCAACTGGCTGACGATCTTGGCCGTAACGGTGGTCATGGCCTCAAAGGGGTTGCCCGAAAGCCGGGCCGCCGCCCCTGCCCCCATCACAACAATCATGGTTTCCCCGATAGCGCGCGATGCTGCCAAAAGCACGGCGCCCACGATGCCCGGAAGCGCGGCCGGCAGAACCACCTGACGCACCGTTTCGGACGGTGTGGCGCCGAGACCAAGCGAGCCGTCACGCATGGCCTGGGGAACCGAGTTGATGATGTCGTCGGAGAGGCTGGACACAAATGGGATCAGCATGATGCCCATCACTAGGCCCGCCGTCATGACCGACGATGCGCCCTTCATCCAGCCAATTGACTCGGGCCCAAAGACGCCCATCAGCATTGGACCCACGGTCAAAAGCGCGAAAAGCCCGTACACAATGGTTGGAATTCCCGCCAGAACCTCTAGCGCCGGTTTCGCAATCGACCGCACCCGGGGCGTCGCATACTCAGACAGATAAATTGCCGCAAAAAGACCGATGGGCACCGCCACCGCCAAGGCAATGAACGAGATGTAAAGCGTGCCCCAAATAAGGGGGATCACGCCAAGCTCGGACAGCGTTCCGCCACGGCCGGAAAAGCTCGGGTTCCAAACGGTTCCAAAGAAAAATTCCGTGGCCGGATAGATCCGAAAGAACTCTACCGTGTTGAAAATCAGTGATAAAATGATTCCTGCGGTGGTGAGAATCGCAACCAGTGCGGCCGTCATCAGCATGACGAGTATGCCGCTTTCAACTGTGTTGCGGGCGCGGAAGTCCTTGGTGGTCTGCCCGTAGGCATATCCAAAGCCGCCCGCGGCGAACAAAAGCGCCAAAACGGTCATGATCCATTGCGCATTCCCACGCATCCCACGGTACTTCTGGGCAGCCCCCAGGACCGTCGCGTCCACGTCCGAGCCCAAGGCCACACCAACCTCTCCGAGAAGTGCGCGGACGTCCGTATGGTCGATCCGAAGGGAGGCGGCGGTTTCGGCTGTCATCGCACCCTGGCGCACCGCACCGTCCAGACCATCGGCGACCCGGCGCACATCGGACATCACCAAACTCCGGGTCGACCCCTCCGCGATCGCTGCGTCGGGTATGGTCGCAGATACAGAGCCGTTGATATAAGCCGGGGCGGCCAGCAGAAAGACTGTCACAAAGCCCACTGCCGGAAGCAGCGTCGTGAAGGCGACATTGGCGCCATAATAAAATGGCAGCGAATGCAGGTTCTGTATTTGCCCCCCGGCAGATGCCAGGGCCCGCGCGCGGCCCGCGAAATAGCCGATCACTGCAAGGGCGACAACAACGGCCAGAAGCCAGATAAGTGGCATGCTGATCCCCACACTGTCAGCAGCGAAAAATGCGCACGGGACGGCATGCTTGCACGCCGTCCCGCAGTGCCCAAGGGCCTAGTTCAATGTGTCTTCACCTGCCACCAGTGACTGGGTGGACGCCAGTTCGGGGTCGGACACCAAACCGTATTCTGCAAGAGGGCCATCGGGACCGGCAATCTCGTCAGCCACGAAAAATTCGGCAAATTCTTTCAGGCCGGGGATGACGCCGATGTGGGCCTTCTTGATGTAGAAGTAAAGTGGACGCGACACCGGATACTCTCCGGTCGAAATCGAATCGACTGTGGGTTCGACGCCGGACATCGTGGCAACCTTCAGCGTGTCGGTATTGTTCTCGTAGAACGCCAGACCAAACACGCCGATGCCGTTGGGGTTGCTGTCGATACGGGCCAGCGTCTCGGTGTAGTCTCCGTCTATGTCGACCGAACGGCCGTCACGGCGTACGGCAAGGCAGGCATCTTCTGCGTCATCTTCCGACATGCCGCCGGCAATCATGGCTTCAAATGCGCCGGTGGCTTCACAGCCGGCGGCCACGACCTTTTCCTCGAACACTTCGCGTGTGCCGTGCTTGGTGCCCGGGATAAAGGCAAGGATCTCGGAATCGGGAAGGTCAGGATTAAAGTCGGACCATTTGGTATAAGGATTGTCGACCAGCTCACCGTCAACAAGGACCTTGGGCGCAAGGGCGTTGAAGATATCGGCCGGTTCAAAAGCCGTGTACGCAGGACCGCTTAACTGGCTGGCGAAAACGATGCCATCATAGCCGATCCGCACTTCGATAATGTCCGTTACTCCAGCTTCCGCACAGGCCGCGATTTCGGTTTCGCGGATTGCGCGGGATGCGTTGGCCACATCAATCGTGTTTTCGCCCACGCCTTCGCAAAAGCGCTTCAATCCGGCCGAGGAACCCCCGGATTCAACAACCGGTGTCGGGAAATCAAAATTCTCGCCGAAAGCCTCGGCAACGATTGAAGCGTAGGGAAGCACGGTCGAAGAACCGGCAACTTGAACATTGTCACGGGCAGCGGCACTGGCCGCGGAAACTGCAAGGATCGCCAGAGAAGAGGCGGTCAGTTTCACGGATTTCATGGTGTGTATCTCCTGACACTGAATCGGATCGCGACGTGCGATCTTGACCGCCCAGTAGGAGTACGCAGCGATGCTTTTGTGACAGTAGTGTTAAAGTTTTGTAACAGGCGCCCTGACGTTGGGTTAGGTCGCTGATCTAAAGAACGGGAAGGAAAACAGAAAAGGTGCTTCCCTCTCCGGGTGCGCTGACAATCTTTAATCTGCCGCGATGGCGGTTGACGATATGTTTAACGATGGCAAGGCCCAAACCGGTGCCGCCCAAATCGCGTGATCGGTGATCGTCCGCGCGATAAAAACGTTCCGTCAGACGCGGGAGATGAATCGGGTCAAGGCCCTCCCCCTTGTCAATAACGTCCACTCGAATGGCTGGCGCCCGGGTCTGAGCGGCGTAATCGAGCGCCACGCCCCGGATCGTGACGGCATCGCCCGAGGCACCATATTTTACAGCGTTCTCAAGCAGATTGATGAAGACCTGTATCAGTTGATCGAAATCGCCCAGTGTTTCCAGGGCAGCTTCGGGCAAATCGGTGATGATATCGACGCCAGCACCCTCTGAGACCGCCGATACATGCACCACGGCGTTGTGAACCACATCTTTGATATCAACGCTTTCCGTTGGCCGCTGCCGTTCGGCGCTTTCGACCCGGCTGAGTGACAAGAGATCTTCGACAAGCCGGATCATGCGGTCCGTCTCGCGCGCCATGGTGCCCAAAAAACGGTCGCGCGCGTCCGCATCATCGCGCGCGGCGCCCCGCAGGGTTTCGATAAATCCCGAAACCGTTGTCAGCGGCGAGCGCAACTCATGGCTAACGTTGGCTACAAAGTCCCGCCGGATCTGGTCTGCTTCTTCCACATGGGTCATGTCGAGAAAGGACACCAGTATTCCTGCGTCGCCGTTCATCGTCGCCGGAGCGGCCTGAACATCGAAACTGATGTCGCGCCCCTGTTTGCTGCTGAGATACTTGGCGGTCTGCGGGGCGCCTGTTCGAAAAGCGCGTTCGATACAATCCAGAACTTGCGGCTGGCGCAGCGTACTGATGTAGTGGCGATCTTCCATGACCTGGCCCAGCAGCTGGCGCGCACTGTCGTTGCTGGCAAGAACCCTTTCATTGCGCCCAATCCAAAGGACGGGGACTGGAAGCGCCTCGATCATGGGTGAAAGCTGTTCCGTTTGCATAAGTGTCGTGACGTCCGTTTGCTACGCTTCGTGCCTTGTTAACGCCCGTTTTGGCCAATTGCGATTGACCGTGCCGCTTTCGGGTCATATTCGTGTCAAAGGAGAATGTTTACAAACGACGTCACGGTCGGCGTGTAGTTAAATGAGTTCCTAGGGGTGAGATTGACAAAGTGTTTATCGGTTACGAGCTGTGCTCTGGTTTGAGGGCAACGTGGGCCAGGTAGTTTTCAGAGCGTCTACGGAGTTTCGCGCGCTGGTGGTGTCCCATAAAGGGTCCCCTCAAGACGGCGCGGCCGAGGCGATGCTGGGCGATGAATTCGGGCTGACGACGTTTGACACCCTGATCCTTGATCTGCAGTGCAATCCGTCCGTTGATGTGGTGCTAAGTCCGCTTTTCGGACAGTCGTTCGATATCCTTGATGTGGCGCATATTCTCGAGCAGGTGGATTTTTCAGGTCGCCTTCGTGGTCTGTCCCCGCCGTTGCCCAAGCCGCAACTCATTCGCGATGAGGTCGCAGCCCGCTTTCCCGAGCTGGATTTCGATATTCTCGTATCCCGTCGCAATGCCACGATTGTTCCCCTTGCCTAGGGCTGCCATGGCTCACGCGAGGTTTCAGACCTCAGACTGACTGGCTGCAACGGCGTGTGCGAATTCAGCAATCAGCGCATCTGGATCCTCGACACCGACGGATACGCGAAAGAACCCTTCAGAGATGCCCAGCTTTTCGCGACCCTCGGCGCTCAGACCTCTGTGCGACGATGAGGCGGGATGCGACAGGGTCGTCCCGATGTCGCCCAAGGTTGGCGCAAAAGCTATTGTGGCGCCGGCTTTGGTAAGCCGGTTGGCAGCGGCGCGTCCGCCTTCGATCTCAAAGCTGAGCATATGGCCTCCCCGCTGCCCCAAAAGCGCACCGGTGCGATTGTGGTCGGGGTGATCCTGACGTGTCGGGTATAGCACCCGTCGCACTCCCGGCATTTCGGCCAGGGCAGTTGCCAGACGTTCCGCATTTTGCTCGGACCTGTCAAATCGCAGCGGGAAAGACATCAGCCCGCGTTCGGCAAGCCAGCAGTCAAAGGCACTCGGCGTCAGCCCCATGGTAACGGACCGTGCGATCAATGCCGTTTGCAGATCAGGATCGCGCGCCGCAAAATACCCCAGTGTTGCATCGGAATGTCCCGCCAGAATTTTGGTCACCGAATGGACCACGATGTCGGCGCCCCAATCGGCGGGCCGGAACGACCTGGGCGTGGTGAACGTATTGTCGACAACCAGGGTGATCCCGCGCTCTTTGGTCAGTGCGGCCAGGGCGACCACATCCGCCAAGCGAATGGTCGGGTTCGAGACCACCTCGATGACCATCATCTTGGTGTTGGGGCGCAGCGCCTGGGCGACCGCGTCTGCATCGGTCGTATCCCCAAGAGATGTTTCGATACCAAAACGGGGCAACTCATCGGTCATGAGGCGCAGGGTACGACCATAAAGCTGATCGCCGCCGATGACGTGATCGCCGGACTTTAGGCAGCCGAGAAGCACGGCGCTGATTGCCGCCATGCCGGACCCGCATATCCATCCGCCTTCAACCCCTTCCAGGGCGTCGATCTGGCGGGCCAGAACATCCGCGTTTGGGTGCCCTTCCCGGGCATAGGTGTATCCGCTGGTCCGGCCCTCATACTGGGCGTCCAGCATGTCCGGGCTTTCGGCGACATAGACGGCTGCAGGCTGGATTGGAGATACGAGAGGACGGCTGATGCTGTCCGGCCAGGGAACAAAGCGGGGCGTTGCGGCGCGGTCGGTCATACCGGGCTCAGACCTTCGCGGAACTGCCGCATCCGTTCCTGGTAGTGGATTGCCGAGGCGCGCAGTTGCAGGATCTCGGTATCGTCCAGAGGCCGCACCACTTTGGCCGGAATGCCGATGACAAGGGATCCATCCGGGATTTTCTTGCCTTCGGCAATTAGGGCACCTGCCCCGATCAGGCAATTCCGGCCGATCTGCGCGCCGTTCAGTATGGTCGCGCCCATTCCGACCAGGGACTGTTCGGCAATCGTGCACCCATGCAGCATTGCCTTGTGCCCGATGGTGCAGTTGACCCCGATCTCAAGCGGAAACCCCATGTCCGTGTGCATCACAACGTTTTCCTGGATATTCGATCCTTCGCCCAGGATGATCGGCTCGTTGTCACCCCTCAATGTGGCGCCGAACCAGATCGAGACGCCGGAGCTGACGCTGACCTGTCCGATCACATTGGCGTCGGGCGCAATCCAACAATCGCCGTCTTCTGGAAGCGTGGGGCTGGTCCCCTTGTAGGCATAAAGGGTCATTGCGTTTCCTCGAACTGTTCCTGCAGCTTGCGGACATGATCGTTCAGGCCGGGTTGCTGGCTGCGGCGCAGACGTTCGGCACGCACAATCGATTTCAACCGCTCTTCGGTGCCATCGAGATCGTCATTGATCAGCACGTAGTGATAGGCGTCCCAATGGCTGATTTCGTCCCAGCTACGCTGCATCCGCTTGCGGATGACCGATGCGTCATCCTGATCGCGGGCGATCAGACGGCGCTGCAGTTCATCGATCGAAGGCGGCAACAGGAAGATCGACAAGACATGGGACGCCATGCGCGAATTGCTGATCTGCTGGGCGCCCTGCCAATCGATATCAAACAAGACATCCGATCCGCGATCCACCGCTTCCTGCACTGGCGCGATCGGACTGCCGTAGAAATTACCAAAGACATGGGCGTGCTCCAGCATGTCGCCTTCACGCACCATGCGCTTGAAACGCTCTTCGGTCACAAACTCGTAGTGCCGCCCATGTTCTTCGCCGGGCCGCGGCGCGCGGGTCGTCGCGGAAACTGAAAAAGTGATGCTGGGATCCCAGCGGCGCAGTCGGCCGGCAAGTGTGGATTTGCCCGCGCCCGATGGCGAGGACAGAATGATCAAGAGGCCACGCCGATCAAGCATCGCTTATTCCATATTCTGGGCTTGTTCCCGCATCTGATCGACGACTAGTTTAAGGTCAAGCCCGATTGCGGTAAGGGCCTTGTCCTGACTTTTGGCGCACAGCGTGTTCGCCTCGCGATTGAACTCTTGGATCAAGAAGTCGAGCTTGCGACCCATAGGCCCCGATTGGCCCAGTAGTTCATTGGCGGCTTCGATGTGGGTGTCTAGGCGGTCGAGCTCTTCAGCGACATCGGACTTTATCCCGATCAGGGCAAGCTCTTGTGACAGGCGTTCCGGATCGACGGTGTCCGTGGCCTCGGTGATCCGCTGAAGTGCCGCGTCAATTGCCCGCCGCACCTGGGCGCCGCGTTCTCCAGCGGCGGACCGAGCCTGTTCAACCAAGATCTTCGTGCGCCCGAGACGTTCTTCCAGGACGTCTTTCAATGCCTTACCTTCGCTTTCCCGCATGGCACAAAACGCATCCAGAAGGTCCCGGAACGATGCGCCTAGCGCTGCATTCAGGCGCTCGTTCTTGCCTGCGTCTTCGCCAGAGCCTTCACCAAAGCGCAGCCAAAAGAGGTCGGTGGCGCGGACCGGCGCCAGGGTCAGACCACGCTTTTGCGCCTGCGTCTCAATCCCTGCAATGGCCGTCAACGCAGTATCGATCTGGCCTTCTGTCGGGACTGCGAGCGTGGCACCCCCATCCTGGGCCAGACGCAAACCAATCGTAACACTGCCCCGCGCCAGACGTTTGGTAGCGGCGGCACGCGCTTCGGTCTCAAGAGCGCCGTAGCCTTCGGGAAACCGCAGCCGAAGATCCAGGCCCCGCCCATTGACACCGCGCATCTCCCAGCTCCAACGGACACCTTCGGCCGCTCCCTGGGCTGCAGCAAATCCGGTCATAGAGTTAACCATTTACTACGATTTCCTATGAAAGTTTACGCAACCCATGAGATATTAACCCGAGAGTAACCATTGTGACGGATAGACTAACGTAAGGGTCACCGCCATCACAATGTCTGCTTGCGTCGAAGCTTTGACACGAGGAATGGCCATGGAAAGATTGCGGGGACACGGGGCGGAAGTCGTATCGCTTGCGGGGCACATCAAAGCATTGACGTATAACCCCATTGCTGAAGTAGAGGCCTATTGGGAAGCGTTGCGCGGCTCCCGACTGGTCCCGTTGCGCTCAGAGGTGGACCCGCGCGGCTTTGAACGGGCGCTGGAGTACTCATTTCTGATCGAAAAGATTGCACCCGGTCTCGCGCGCTTCCGGCTGGCCGGATCACGGATTTCAGACATCATGGGGATGGAGGTGCGCGGCATGCCCCTGACATCCATGTTCACACCGCCTGCACGGCAACAAATTCAGGACGTGCTGAACCGGATTTTCGAAGCGCCGGAGACCGCACAGATCTCACTTTCCTCGGAAACCGGGCTCGGGCGACCACCCCTTTCCGGAAAGTTGGCGCTCTATCCGCTCAAAAGCGATCTGGGCGACATCAGCCGAGCGCTCGGTTGCTTTAGCTGCGATGGCAAGATTGGACGCGCGCCGCGCCGGTTCAATTGCACATCGATCCGCTATGGCGCGCTTGGCCCTTTCAAGACACCCCAGCCCGAGGCGGCCGAGCCTGCGCCGGCCGACCAGGCGCCGGGTTTTGCTGAAGCGCCTGCACCTTTCAAGCGCGAGGCAACTCGGGACAAGAACAATGTCACGCATCTTAGGTTAGTGAAATCCGAAGATACCAAGAACAATGAAGATGATGCGGACTAGCCAACCCTGCGCGATGTTCTGCGCAGGAAGTACTCGGCCAGGGCCAAATAGGGTACAAAGAACGCGTAGACCTGGATGCGATCGAACGCGCCCGTAAATGCGGCCGTGGTGCCAAGACCGCCCGTGATCACGTACCAAAGCGTATAGTGCAGCCTGTAAATCCAGCTCGCCATCGCAAGTACGAAAAGACGAACGGCCCATCGGCGGTGCCGTTCGAACTGCCTCAAATGGCCAAACCTCAGCGTCTGCGCGGCCGTGACACATGTAAGGCAGCCGTAGATTGCGAAGCCCATGCTCATCCAAGGGCCTCCGATCGTACCGCGCACAATGATGTAGATCAGCCCGCCAAGACCGGCTGCCAGGGCGGAATATGCGACGAGCCTGCCTGTAAGCCTATGCAATGCGGGCCAGCGGCGCCTCATGGGGCCTATAAGCTGCAGGGGGGCGAGTGCGGTTATTACGGCGCCGAGCACCATGTGGCCGAAAATGGCCGTATTGGCCGCCGTAGAACCCGCCGTGAAAAAACGGGACACGCCCGTTAGATCACGCGTCAGTCCGGCCCATCCCAGCGCGATGGCGTGCAAGATGAACGGAAGCGCAATAACCGGAAGGGCCGCCAAAGCGGCCCAACCAATAAGACGGTCGATTTTCACCTGACCTTGAGGCAAGGGGCACTCCCACGTGGCGTTCTTGGTCAAATGGCGCGAATTCCGGCGCGAGCAAGCCCTCGTGCGACCGGCTAGCCCGCTTGCACCGCGCCCGCCGCGACCTGACGCTGCAGAAGCTCTTCAGCCACCAGGAAGGCCAGTTCCAGCGATTGGCTGGCGTTCAAGCGTGGGTCACAGGCCGTATGATAGCGGTCACTCAGGTCCTCGTCAGTCACCGCGCGTACGCCACCGGTGCATTCGGTCACATCCTGGCCGGTCATCTCGAAATGGACGCCACCCGGGATCGTGCCTTCCGCCTTGTGGATGGCAAAGAACTCCCGCACCTCGCGCAGAACAGAATCGAATGGCCGTGTCTTGTAACCAGTGGACGATTTGATGGTGTTGCCATGCATTGGATCGGTGACCCACACCACATTGGCGCCTTCCGATTGGACGGCGCGGATCAGGCGCGGAAGGTTATCGGCCACCTTTCCGGCACCGAACCGCGCGATCAGCGTGAGCCGCCCGGCTTCGTTCTCGGGATTGAGATCAGCCATAAGGCGTTTCAGATCGTCCTCTGACATGCTGGGTCCGCATTTCAGACCAATCGGGTTCTGGACCCCGCGCGCAAAGGCAACATGGGCGCCGTCGGGCTGTCGCGTACGGTCGCCGATCCAAATCATGTGACCGGAGCCCGCCACGGGAAGGCCGCTGGTGGAATCGATCCGGCAAAGCGCCTCTTCGTACTCCAGCAAAAGCGCCTCGTGGCTTGTGTAGAATTCCACCGATTGCAACGTGTGTGCGGTGTCCTGGGTAATCCCGGCCGCGCGCATGAAATCAAGCGTGTCCGAGATGCGCCGCGCCATTTCACGGTACCGCTCGGATTCTTCGCGGTAGGTGAATCCAAGGGTCCAAGAATGCACCTGATGGACGTCGGCGTAGCCGCCGGTTGAAAATGCGCGCAAGAGGTTCAGCGACGCCGCCGCCTGGGTATAGGCTTGGAGCATCCTGCGCGGATCGGGAATGCGGGCCTCGGGCGTGAATTCGATGTCGTTGATGATATCGCCCCGATAGGATGGCAATTCCTGACCATCCTTAACCTCGGTCGGGGCCGACCGCGGCTTGGCGAATTGCCCTGCCATACGGCCGACTTTCACCACTGGCACTTTGGCGGCGAAGGTCAGCACCATCGCCATCTGCAGCATGACCTTGAACGTGTCGCGGATGTTGTCGGCCGAAAACTCTCCAAAGCTCTCGGCACAGTCGCCGCCCTGCAGCAGGAACGCTTCGCCACGCGAAACGGCGCCCAGGTGACGTTTCAGTTTTCGGGCCTCGCCCGCAAAAACCAGTGGCGGATACTTTGCAAGCTGCGCCTCGACGTCGGCCAAGCGGGCCGCATCGATATATTCGGGCATTTGTACCCTTGGTTTCTTGCGCCAATCGCTTTTGGTCCAGGGCGTGGACATCGCTTTGCTCCGCTTTGTCAATTCGTGTCGGCTTTTCGTTATGCGCGTCCGGTGCGGCCTGCGCCGCGGCAGCTTTACAGCAGCCCCTGTCGCGGCACCATAGTCAATTTACCCTCGCCCGTGTCAGATGCGCTCCGTCTTCTCTTGCGCCGCCACCTAAAACCTGTATCCGTTCGTTAACTTAGGCCACTGAAGACTCGGTGAGGCGATGGCAACGCGTTCTGTTGGGTCAGTAGCAAACGGGGAACAGAGCAAACCCAAAAGGTTTGTCTTTGTGCTGTTGAACAATTTTACGATGCTGTGCTTTTCGGCAGCGGTCGAGTCCCTCAGAATTGCCAACCGCATGGCGGGAAAAGATCTCTACGACTGGACATTGACTGGTGAAGGCGGAGATGTCGCCTATTGCTCGGCCGGTACGGGCTTCAAGCTTGACGGCGATCTCATGGAGGTCGGGCGGGATGACACTGTGCTTGTCTGCGGTGGATTGGATGTTCAGGCCGCGACGACCCGCCGGGTTCTGAACTGGTTGCGCCGTGAGGCGCGGCGCGGCGTGACAATCGGCGGGCTTTGCACGGCGGGACACACCTTGGCCACGGCCGGGCTTCTAGATGGTCGCCGGGCGACAATCCACTGGGAAAACCACGACAGTTTTGCCGAGGAATTCGATGAGGTCGAGCTGACAAAATCGGTCTTTGTGATTGATGGCAATCGCATGACAACGGCGGGCGGCACCGCGTCGATTGATCTGATGCTGAAGATCATTGCCGACGATCACGGGGAAGATCTGGCCAATTCCGTTGCAGACCAGTTGATCTATTCCTCGATCCGCACCGATCAGGATACGCAACGTCTGTCCATTCCAACGCGCATCGGTGTGCGCCACCCGAAACTCTCAGCCGTGATCCAAATGATGGAAGGCAATATCGAAGATCCGGTCAGCCCGTCGATCCTGGCGCGCGACGTGGGTATGTCCACACGCCAGCTTGAACGCCTTTTCCGCCGCTATCTAAATCGCAGCCCCAAGAGGTACTATATGGAGCTGCGCCTTCAGAAGGCGCGCAACCTGCTGATGCAGACGGATATGAGCGTGATAAATGTGGCCCTGGCCTGCGGATTTGCCTCACCATCGCATTTTTCCAAATGCTACAGGGCGCAGTACAACACGACGCCCTACCGCGAGCGGGGCGCGCAGGCAGCACGGCTGACAATCTAGGCCCAGCTTCGCGCCGCCTATGAACTCTCGCTACCCCGATTGCCCGGGCGTTATGCGGTAAAGTGCACCGTTTCCGACCGACAGAAACCAGATGGCGCCATCCGGGCCTTCGACGATATCGCGCACACGCAGCGTCTCATCGCCCTCGATCTGTTCGTCTTCCGAGACGGACCCGTCGAATTCCAGCCGCGAGATATAGTTGAACTTCAGGCTGCCCACGAAGGCATCACCTTCCCACTCGGGCCAGAGCTTGCCGGAATAAATCATCATGCCGGATGGTGCGATGGACGGATCCCAGTAATGTTCGGGCTGCTCCATGCCGGACTTTGCTGTGCCGTCACCGATCTTCGCGCCGGAGTAATGCCGCCCATAAGAGATGACCGGCCAGCCGTAATTGGCGCCGCGCTGGACTAAGTTGACCTCGTCGCCACCCTGGGCACCGTGCTCGGCCGTCCAAAGGCGCCCGTCCGCATCCAAGGCGGCACCCTGGGGATTGCGGTGGCCATAGGACCAGATCTCGGGCAGCACATCACTGCGACCAACGAAGGGATTGTCCTCCGGGACACTGCCGTCGCGATTGACGCGCACAACAGTTCCGTTGTGATTGGTCAGATCCTGGGCACTTGGGCGGTCACCACGGTCGCCGATTGTCAGAAACAGCGTGCCATCCGAACCTTCCACGACACGACTGCCAAAATGGCGTCCGCCACTTGAACCCCGGCGCATCTCAAAGATCGTCTCAACGTCTTCCAACCGACTTGCGTCAGCCGACAGTCGCGCCTTGGCGAGTGCTGTTCCCGCGCCCCCCGTCTGCGGCTTCGAATAGCTCAGAAAGACCTCGCGCGTCTCGGCAAAATCGCGCGGCAATGTAAGGTCCAAGAGACCGCCCTGCCCGGTTGCGCGCACCCTCGGCACTCCGCGCACCTCTTTGACAGAGGCGCCCGGCGTCACATGCAAAAGGCGGCCGTCACGTTCTGTGACAAGGATCGTGCCGTCCGGCAGAAAATCGAACCCCCAAGGCGCGTCCAACCCTTCGACGATTGGGGCGACGCGTAGATTGCCCGCCGATGTATCAAGCGCAGCGGCGCTGCTCGCACTCAATCCAAGAGCCGTGATCATCAGTGTTTTGATGAGGTTCATGCGCGCTTTCCTATCTCTGAGGCCACCCATCAGTACGTAGGGTCGCTGGACCCCAGGTTCCACACACAACTGCGCCATGCCTTACCCTAAGGGCATTTGCGGGCTTCCCTTTCTCAAAGCCTGCGCATACGGTTTTTGCCATAAAAAATATATCTCAGGGAGAACACGCATGAGAAAGCTGCTAATGGCCGTTTCGGCTTCAGCTTTAACCGCCACTGGCGCTTTGGCCGGCGGCCACGCGGACATCAAGATCGGTATAATCCTCGGCTTTACAGGTCCGATTGAATCGCTCACCCCGCAGATGGGGGATGCAGCCGAGATGGCAATGAAGGAAGTGTCGGATTCCGGACTGCTTCTGGGCGGCAAGACTGTCGAAGGGCTGCGCGCCGATTCGACGTGCATTGATGCCGCCGCAGCAACAGCAGCGGCCGAACGTCTGATCACCGGCGATGGCGTGAAAGCGATCATGGGTGCCGACTGTTCGGGCGTCACAGGTGCGATCCTGCAAAACGTCGCCCTGCCAAACGGCGTGGTGATGATTTCGCCTTCGGCCACTTCGCCTGCCCTGTCGAGCGCCGAGGACAATGATCTGTTTTTCCGGACCGCACCGTCAGATGCCCGCCAGGGTGTCGTGATGACCGAGGTTCTGATGGAACAGGGCATCGAAGAAGTCGCGGTGACCTACACCAACAATGACTATGGCAAGGGGTTGGCCGACAGTTTCCAGGCCGCCTTTGAAGCGGCAGGCGGCACCGTCACGATCAGCGCCGCCCATGAGGACGGCAAAGCCGACTACGCGGCCGAAGTCGGTGCCCTGGCGTCAGCCGGCGGGGACCGGCTGGTGGTAGCGGGCTATGTGGACCAAGGCGGATCGGGCATAGTTCGGGCCGCGCTGGACACAGGCGCCTTTGACACCTTCCATTTCCCGGACGGTATGATCGGACAGGCACTTCAGGACAACTTCGGTGACGAAATCGAAGGCTCGACCGGGCAGCATCCTGGCACTGACAGTGACGGCGCGGCGCTTTTCACCGAAATGGTAGGAGATGCATTCGATGCCACATCACCCTTCACGCCGGAAAGCTATGACGCCACAGCGCTCATCCTGCTGGCAATGCAGGCGGCGGGATCCGATGATCCGGCTGAATTCAAGGGTGAGGTGCTGAACGTAGCCAATGCGCCGGGCGAACAGATCTTCCCCGGTGAGCTGGGTAAGGCGCTGCAGATCCTGGCCGATGGCGGTGAGATCGACTATGTCGGCGCGACCGCGGTCGAACTCATCGGACCCGGTGAAAGCGCCGGCAACTATCGCCAGATCGAAATAAAGGGCGGCGAGATCTCGACTGTTCAGTATCGTTAGCACATCGGCACGGGCGGCCCGGTTCATGATCAGGTCGCCCCTGCGAAACAAGATCCGCGCCAGAACAAGCGGACGTGGGGGACCGCGCACGGAATGATTGTCGTCGAAGACGTCCACAAGCACTTCGGTGGCTTTCGCGCCGTGGATGGGGCGAACCTTGAGATCGGCGCTGGCACGATTACCGGTCTGATCGGTCCAAATGGTGCCGGAAAGACAACCCTTTTCAACGTGATAGCCGGCGTTCTTCCGCCGACCTCCGGGCGTGTGACGATGGCCGGTGAAGATATCACCGGGCTGCCACCGCACACACTTTTTCACAAGGGTCTGCTGCGTACTTTTCAAATCGCCCACGAATTCAGCTCGATGACGGTGCGCGAAAACCTGATGATGGTGCCAGCCGGTCAGTGCGGCGAGACAATCTGGAACACTTGGTTCAAACGCGGCCAGATCGCGCGCGAAGAAAATGCGCTGCGGGAGAAGGCCGATGAGGTTCTTGAGTTCCTGACAATCGATCACCTGAGGGATGAGAAAGCCGGAAACCTATCCGGTGGACAGAAAAAGCTCCTTGAATTGGCACGCACCATGATGGTCGATGCCCGCATCGTCTTTCTGGACGAAGTGGGCGCGGGCGTGAACAGGACGCTGCTGAATACAATCGGCGACGCGATACTCAGGCTCAACCGCGAACGCGGATACACATTTTGCATGATCGAGCATGACATGGACTTCATCGGCCGTCTTTGTGATCCGGTGATCGTGATGGCCGAAGGCCACGTGCTGGCCGAAGGCACAATTGAAGAAATCAAATCAAATGAACAAGTTATCGAGGCGTACCTGGGAACCGGCCTGAAGAACAAGACCGTTGCGGAGGCCGCTTCGTGACGGCCCCGGTTCTGGTCGGCGACAACATGACGGGCGGCTATGGCGGAGCCGATATCCTGCATAGCTGCACGATCGGCGTGGACAGGGGCGAGATCGCTGTCATCGTGGGACCCAACGGCGCCGGAAAATCCACGGCGATGAAGGCGGTCTTTGGCATGCTTGATGTGCGTGAAGGTGAGGTCCGTCTGAACGACGAGAATATCACGCCCCTTTCGCCCCAGGCGCGTGTGGCCAAGGGCATGGCCTTCGTACCGCAAACCCAGAACATCTTTACGTCCCTTACGGTCGAAGAGAACCTTGAAATGGGCGCTTTCCTCCGCCGCGACAACATAGGCGGAACCATGGCCCAGGTGTTCGATCTGTTCCCGATCCTGAAGGAAAAGCGGCGCCAGGCAGCGGGCGAACTGTCGGGCGGCCAGCGCCAACAGGTGGCCGTGGGACGCGCATTGATGACCCAGCCCAAGGTGTTGATGCTTGACGAGCCAACGGCGGGCGTAAGCCCGATCGTCATGGATGAACTGTTTGACCGCATCATCGATGTCGCACGCACCGGAATATCGATCCTGATGGTCGAACAGAACGCCCGCCAAGCGCTTGAGATTGCCGATAAGGGCTACGTGCTGGTCCAGGGCAGAAACGCCTTCACCGGCAGCGGCGGTGATCTTCTGGCCGACCAAGAAGTCCGCCGCAGCTTTCTTGGGGGATAGCCGAATGGCAGCCACCTCGCGCAATCTGGTCCCTGCCCTATGATCTTGGGCCAGCGTCATCCCTACCAGCGTGCTGCGACAATGCGGCATTCGGGTATTGGACGGATTTGTGAGAATTCTTGGCTGTGGTAAATCGGATTAGACTGGCCACTGTTGTGGCAACGCTCAATGCGCCATGGGGGCCGGCCTGGGCTACGATCTGTTCCTTCGATCAGATCTGTGTCGATGCAGAGCCCTGCGCGGCAGCGCCCCTGAAAATTGTCCTGACAGAAGGAACACGCCCCGGCGAGGTACAACTGACCTCGGTCGAAGGCGCCGTTGTGATGCGGCTGGGCCGATCCGACTTTGGCGGTTTCCTTCTCGGTTTTTCCGAGCGGGCAGTTCACGTGCTCACCACCAACGACGGGCGCGATGCACGCTACACCAAACACCACTTTGAGGGTCCCGTCGCAGTGACCCATCTCGGGGCATGCGATTGGGATGGTTAGGAGAGTAAATCTGTGAGCTTACAAAACTTCATCCCTGAATTCGTGCTTCTGCTGGCGGCATTTGGCGCAGTCGAGGCCGCCCCGGCACCCTATCCTGTCGAATGCTCTTTCCCGCAAGAACAGCACGGTCGCGCGGAACTGCGGCTTGAGCTTATTCCCCGGCCCACGGGCCTTGAGGCTGGCGGGCCGTTTCCGATTGAGATGCGCCTGCAAGGAACGGATGCCTTCACCGCCGTTGCGCAGCCGATCACCACGACCCCCGGGCGCGACATCATGGTCCGAGCGCGCGTGGGATCGGACACGTTCCTGACTGTCGGACTGCAGGAGGACGGCGCCGCCGCGTTCAACGTCTTCAAGCCCAAAGAGGATCCGCCGCAACAGACCACTTTGACAGGCTCATGCACGAACATGCAGACGCTGTTCGACGCCCGGCCCGATCTTTAGGTGCAGGGGACTTAATCAAATCATGGATCTGCTGAACGCGCTGGTTGCCTTGATGAATTTCGTCGTCATTCCGGCAACAGCCTATGGCGCCCAACTGGCCATCGGTGCGTTGGGTGTAACCTTGATCTACGGAATACTGCGGTTTTCCAACTTCGCACATGGCGACACCATGGCGTTCGGCGCCACGATGACGATCCTTCTCACGTGGTGGCTGCAATCGGCCGGTATCACGCTCGGCCCGCTGCCCACGGCTCTCTTGGCGCTGCCCGCCGGAATTTTGCTGACCGCTGCGCTGTTGCTTTTGACGGACAGGTTCGTCTACCGGTTCTATCGAGAACAACGCGCCTCTCCGGTCATATTCGTGATTGTCTCGATGGGCGTGATGTTCATCATGAACGGGGTCGTGCGCTTCATCATCGGCGTTGGCGAACAGCGCTTTGCGGATGGCGAGCGGTTTATCATCTCGGCGCGCGAATTTAGGGCCATGACCGGGCTGCGCGAGGGGCTCGCTTTCAAGACCACGCAAGGTTTGACCATCGTCACGGCGATCATCGTTGTCGCGGTTCTGTTTTGGTTCCTGAACCGGACGCGCACAGGCAAGTCGATGCGTGCATTTTCGGACAACCGCGATCTGGCCCTTTTGTCCGGCATAAATCCCGAACGTGTGGTCGCCGTGACCTGGATCATCGTGGCAGGTCTGGCTACAATTGCTGGTGTGCTGTACGGGCTGGACAAGACCTTCAAGCCCTTCACCTACTTCCAGTTGCTTCTGCCGATCTTCGCCGCCGCCATCGTGGGCGGCGTGGGCAACCCCTTGGGCGCCATTGCCGGCGGTTTTGTCATCGCGTTCTCGGAAGTCACCGTGACCTATGCTTTCAAAAAGGTTGCGAACTACGTTCTGCCGGAACAGCTTGAAATCAACGGCTTGGCTCAACTTCTTAGCACCGACTACAAGTTTGCGGTCAGCTTCGCGATCCTCGTGATCGTGCTTTTGTTCCGACCGACCGGGCTGTTCAGGGGACAGACCCTATGACCGATAGTTGGCGGAAGGTTCTCATGTTTTCGGCCGTTTTCGGCCTGATCCTGATTACCGGTGCCATGCAGGGCGCTAATAGTGCACTGCTTCTTCTGAACATGGGGCTGGTCAGTGCGATCATGGCTTTGGGTGTGAACCTGCAATGGGGATTTGCCGGCCTTTTCAATATTGGCGTCATGGGATTTGTGGCGTTGGGTGGGCTGGCGGCGGTGATCGTCGCGATGCCACCCACGACCGAGGCTTGGGCCGCTGGCGGATTGGGCGTGATACTGGGTCTGGTGCTGGGGGCGGCCACTATTGTTCTCGGCATGGTCATTTGGGGCAGGATGCAGCCGGGGCCAGCGCGCAGCCTGTCACTCCTTGCGGTTCTGGTCGGCGGTTTCGTGGTTTTCCGCACTGTCTTCGACCCGTCTGTCGCTGCGGTCGAAGCCGTCAACCCGGCCGGGACGGGGTATCTGGGCGGCCTCGGTCTGCCGGTGCTTGTCGCATGGCCAGTTGGCGGCATTCTTGCAGCGGGCGCGGCCTGGATCATCGGCAAGACCGCTTTGGGCCTTAGATCAGACTATCTGGCCATCGCCACCCTTGGGATTGCCGAAATTGTCATTGCGATCCTGAAGAACGAAGACTGGCTGAGCCGCGGTGTCAAGAACGTCATCGGACTTCCAAGACCCCTGCCCTACGAGATCGATCTCCAAAATGATCCCGGCTTTGTCGAACAGGCATACAGCCTTGGGCTCGATCCGGTGTCCGCATCGACGCTTTATGTCAAGCTGGGCTATTCAGTCCTGTTCACGGTTGTGCTGGCGCTTGTTTTCCTTTTGCTGCAGCTGGCGCTCAACTCGCCCTGGGGGCGCATGATGCGGGCCATCCGCGACAATGAAATCGCCGCCGAAGCCATGGGCAAGGACGTGACCGCGCGCCATCTGCAGGTTTTCATCCTTGGATCTGCGATTTGCGGGATCGCCGGGGCGATGATGACGACGCTGGACGGTCAGTTGACGCCCGGAACCTATCAGCCGCTTCGCTTTACCTTCCTGATTTGGGTAATGGTCATCGTTGGCGGGTCGGGCAACAACTATGGTGCGGTCCTCGGCGGTTTCCTGATCTGGTTTCTTTGGATCCAGGTGGAACCGATCGGCCTTTGGGCGATCAATACCATGACGTCGGGCCTGCCCGAAGACAGCGACCTGCGCGGCCGTCTTCTGGAAAGCGCCGCGCATATGCGGCTTCTTACCATGGGCGTCATTCTGCTTTTGGTGCTGCGCTTCAGCCCGCGCGGGTTGATACCGGAACGCTAGGGCTAGCCAAAAACAAGACGCCGGACCGACCCCGCACGGCCGATCCGACGCTACTCTACAGCACTAACTACTCTCAGCGGCCATACACACACACCGCTCACCGATTACTCATCCCTATTTGGCGACGGTTCTGGGCAAGGCTTGGGCAGAATTCTTCGAAAACTTGATGTTTCTGAGATGGGCGACGGTAATCAATTGGGCAGCGATTTGTCGGGAAAACCGCACAGTTAGGCGACCGATCCCGGGTTCTCAACAATGCGCGCCAAAGGCAGGAAAATTGACCGACGCGTTCAGGATGCGGCAACAATCCCGCGCCCAGATCGGTTCCTATTGCGCCACAATAGCTGCCTTAATCTTGTGCAGGTGGCAGCAAGAACAAACTGTTTCCGGAAATGCAGGACGGTGGGTCAAGTCTGCGAAGGCACTGATGCAGCATCCACAAAAAAGGACGCCGGGCCGACCCCGCACGGCCGACCCGACGCTACTGCTACAGAACTTGTACGCATCCGGCAAACACGCACCGGCACCTTGAACAGCTTCTCAGTAGGGGTGGTGCTGGGCGAAGGTTGGGCAGAATTAATCCAATTCGGGATCATTTTTAGACAGCCGTCGCGCATGCGAGGTGGCAGGACACGCCAAATCGTGGACAATCGGTTTTCAGACCGCGTCTGCACAGTTATTTTCGGGACCAAGACGAATACATTGTTCCCGATCCGGAAACGCGGCTCTGAAACCGGGCCATGCCTTCGTCACAAATGCGCTTTCAAGAGCGGCAAAGTCCAATTGCAAAGGCTGTGTTTCCAAAGCTGTCGCAAACAGACTTGTGGCCGCGCTTGGTCTTGTGCCCTTGTGTCGCTACGACAGGGAGAGTGCGAATGCAGACGACCACGCGGGTGTGTGTGATTGGCGGCGGTGTTGTGGGATGTTCGGTCCTTTATCATCTGACCAAACTCGGCTGGTCGGATGTCATGTTGATTGAGCGTTCAGAGCTGACCAGCGGATCGACCTGGCACGCAGCTGGTGGGTTCCACACCCTGAACGGCGACACCAATATGGCCGCACTTCAGGGCTACACCATCGGGCTTTACCGTGAGCTGGAAGAGCTGACAGGCATGTCCTGCGGGCTGCATCATGTGGGCGGGCTAATCCTGGCCGATACGGAAGAAAGGTTCGACATGCTCAAGGCCGAGCGGGCAAAGCACCGTTACATGGGACTTGAGACCGAAATCCTGGGCCTTGAAGAGATCCGGGAATTTGCTGAGCTTGTGAACACTGACGGTTTGCTTGGCGCGCTTTACGACCCGCTGGACGGCCATCTTGATCCGTCCGGCACCACCCACGCCTATGCCAGGGCGGCGCGGATGCAGGGCGCTGAAATCATCACCCACAACCGGGTGCTTGAGACCAATCCGCGTTCGGACGGCGGTTGGGATGTGGTGACCGAAAAGGGCACGGTCATCGCTGAACATGTGGTCAATGCGGCTGGTCTTTGGGCGCGGGAAGTTGCCGCCATGGCGGGCGTTTACCTGCCCTTGCTGCCGATGGCACATCAGTATCTGGTCACAGACGACATTCCCGAGATTTACGAGCGGGCAACAGAGTTCCCCCATGTGGTCTATCCCAGTGGCGAAAGCTATCTGCGCCAGGAAGGGCGCGGCCTTTGCATCGGGTTCTATGAGAAGAAATGCGAACCCTGGGCGCTGAACGGCACGCCGTGGGACTTCGGGCACGAGCTTTTGAACGATGCGTTCGAAAAGATTGAAGACAGCGTCGCCTTTGCCTACAAGCGGTTCCCGGTTCTTGAGCGCGCCGGTGTCAAGAACGTCATCCACGGCCCCTTTACCTTCGCGCCCGACGGCAATCCCCTGGTCGGGCCTGTGCCCGGGCTCAGAAACTACTGGTCGGCTTGTTCTGTGATGGCGGGCTTCAGCCAGGGCGGAGGCGTCGGATTAAGCCTTGCCCAATGGATGATCGAGGGGGAACCCGAGCGCGACGTCTTTGCCATGGACGTTGCGCGTTTCGGGCGATGGACAACTCCCGGCTATACCGTGCCCAAGGTGATCGAGAACTATCAGATGCGGTTCTCTATCGCCTATCCCAACGAGGAACTTCCGGCCGCGCGACCCTTCCGCGTCACGCCCATGTACGGAAAATGGACCGAGCTGGGCGCGGTATGGGGCGCGTCCTACGGGCTTGAAGTGCCGAATTACTTCGCCGAAGGTGATGAGCCGCGCTACGAGACACCCACATTTCGGCGCTCTAATGCGTTTGATGCAGCCGCACGGGAAGTGCGCGCCGTCCGCGGGTCTGTCGGTATCAACGAAGTTCATAATTTCTCGAAATTCGCCGTCACGGGCCCGGATGCGCGGGCCTGGCTGGACCGGATCATGGCGGGCCGTATCCCGAAACCCGGGCGCTTGTCCCTGTCGCCCATGCTGGCGCCTTCGGGCAAGCTGATCGGTGACTTCACCATTACATGCCTTGCTGAAGACCGCTTTCGCCTGACGGCGAGCTACGGCAGCCAGGACTTTCACCTGCGCTGGTTCGAACAACATCTGACCGGTGATGTTCGGGTAGAAAATATCTCGGACGAGGTGACTGGATTTCAGATCGCCGGGCCGAAGGCGCGCGATCTTTTGGGCCTGGTGACATCAGCCGATGTCTCGGGAAACGCGTTCAAATTTCTCGATGCGCACCGCATGCCCGTCGGTATGGTCGACTGTCTGGTACAACGCGTCAGTTACACCGGTGGGCTCGGCTATGAGATCTATTGCGATATGACCAGCCAGCAGACGCTTTTTGAAACGCTCTGGAAGGCGGGACAGGCGTTCGGTATCCGACCTTTCGGCATGCGTGCGATGATGTCATTGCGCCTCGACAAGTTCTTCGGGTCGTGGCTGAGGGAGTACTCGCCCGACTACACTGCCGCTGAAACCGGTCTTGACCGGTTCATTGCCTGGAACAAGGGTACCGATTTCATCGGGCGCTCTGCGGCCGAGGCAGAACGCATGACACCCCCGGCGCGGGTTCTTTGTGCCTTCGAAGTTGCCGCCGATGATGCCGATGTGGTGGCCTATGAACCCATCTGGATGGACGGCGCGGTCAGGGGCTTTTGCACGTCGGGCGGCTATTCGCACCATAGCGGAAAATCGATCGCGCTGGGTCTTATTCCACGAGAGGCCGCGGCGCCGGGTCTCCATGCGGAAATCGAGATACTGGGCGAGATGCGACGCGCCCAAATGATCACAACGCCGCTTTACGACCCGGACGGCGCAATGATGCGTGGATAGGGCCGCGACTATGCAGACGGATTTGGCCGTGCTTATTCCGGCGGCAGGCGCATCGACGCGCATGCGCGGCCGGGACAAGCTGATGGAGACCGTCGGCGGGTTACCAGTTTTGGCCGCAGTGGTGCGCCGTGCATTGGGTCTGACAGCGGATGTCACTGTCACCTTGCCGCCCGGACCCCTGGCCGAAGCGCGCCGCGGCGCAATCGCGGCCTATGATAAGGTCCGGCTGGTTGACGTGGCAGATGCCCAGACAGGCATGTCCGCCAGTTTTCGCGCCGCGCTGCCCTTGATTGCCGGGCCGGTGCAGCGCGTCTTGGTCGTTCCTGCCGATATGCCCGATATCACCTTGGAGGATATGCGCCGTGTGTCGGCGGCAGTTGACCGCAATAAGGGAAAGACCATCAGCCGCGGCGCCACGGAAGACGGCCGCCCCGGGCATCCTGTCTGTTTTGACCGAACGCACTTTCCCAAGCTCGCGGTGCTGATCGGTGATCAGGGTGCGCGTGATGTGCTTCTGGCGCAGCAAGCGGCACTTGTGCATGTGCCCTTGCCCGGGAACCATGCCGTGACCGATCTCGACACACCTGAAGACTGGTCCCTTTGGCGCGCCGCGCGCGGCGACCCGGCCCTGTGATCCGCGCCGCCCACCGAGAGGAAATGCTTTGAAACCCGACACTCCGGCCCACACCGCGCCCGCCGATGCCGATGTGCGCAGATCGGTGCGCCCGGTCATCTGCTATGACCCCAAGACGCTTCCCGAGAGAAATCTGGATGCCATTGATGCACTGCGGACAGCCGCAAAACCTATCGATCGGGTCACGGTTCCGCCGCGCGACGCCAGATGCCTTTATGTGCCCAAGGGCGCGTTTTTTCGGATTACTTCGGTGATAGGTCCGCAGGTGGGCGATTTGAACCTCTGGAATGCGCGTGATCTGACCGAGCGGTTCTTTTCCGGCAAGACCCGCGCCCTGCACGGCACCCATGTCTCAACCGGTGACAGGCTTTGGTCGAGCCTGCCCAATCTGCGGCCTATGGCCACGGTCACGACCGATACGCTGGATTGGTACGGCTTCGATTCCGACGGCGGATCGGTGCATGATGTGATCGGAACCCGCTGCGATCCCTATACCGGGCGTCTACTTGGCGGTCACGACTATCACCATTGCTGTCATTCCAACCTGACGCGTGCGCTGACGCGGTTTGCCGACCTGCACAAAACCGATGCCGAGGTTCTGGTACATGACGTGCTGAACGTGTTCATGTGTACCGGCTTCACACGGGACACCCATCAGTATTTCATGAAGGCAAGCCCGGTTCGCCCCGATGATTTCATTGAATTTTTTGCCGAGATGGATCTGATCGTTGGGTTGTCCAGCTGCCCTGGCGGCGATTGCGGCAGTACGCATTCGTCAGATGATGCAGCGTGCTTTCCCCTGCAGATCGACGTCTTTCAAGCACCTGCTGAACGGCTCACCACAATCCAGTTTCCCGAGCCCTCACCCTATGACCGAAGCCACGGAATGTAAGGTGCGCCAAACGCTCAGACATTGGGCAGACTAAAGGCGCTCCTGCCGACTGCCTGTTCCCTCTTCGCATGGCATTGCGCGGGATTTGGTTAATTGGGTTAAGAATGCGTCATGTGCTTGCAAGCTAGGCAGAATGCTATTTTACTCTTGCCGGATGAACCGCAGCAAAGATTGCGGTGGCTGCAATGGGGAACACAGTTTGGCCGACGGGACTGCCAGCACGGCTTTTGTTGAATTTGAACGGGTGCAGAAAAGCTATGACGGCGAAACGCTGGTCGTCAAAGATCTGAACCTGACCATGCCGAAAGGCGAATTCCTGACAATGCTGGGCCCATCAGGATCCGGTAAGACCACCTGCCTGATGATGCTCGCCGGTTTCGAGACGGCCACCTACGGCGAAATCATGTTGGACGGGCGCCCGATCAACAACATTCCACCGCACAAGCGTGGTATCGGCATGGTATTTCAGAACTATGCCCTTTTCCCGCATATGACCGTGGCCGAGAACCTTTCGTTCCCGCTCGAGGTCCGCAAGATCGGCAAGTCGGACCGTGAGGCGAAAGTGGCTCGGGCCTTGGATATGGTTCAGATGGGCGCTTTTGGCGGCAGGCGCCCCGCCCAGCTGTCCGGTGGCCAGCAACAGCGTATCGCCCTGGCGCGCGCGCTGGTCTTCGAACCTGAACTGGTTCTGATGGACGAACCGCTTGGCGCACTGGACAAGCAGCTTCGCGAACACATGCAGTTTGAGATAACGCGCCTTGCGCATGATCTGGGTATTACAGTGGTCTATGTGACCCACGACCAGACCGAGGCGCTGACCATGTCGGACCGGGTCGCGGTCTTTGACGATGGCCGCATCCAGCAACTGGCGCCTCCGGACAGGCTTTATGAGGAGCCAGAAAACAGCTTCGTAGCGCAATTCATAGGCGAAAACAATACCTTGGAGGGCGTTGTTGAAGAGCTCTCTGGCGATTCCGCCGTGGTCCGGCTGGATAACGGCGATCTGATCGATGCCCAGCCGGTCAACGTAAACGGCAAGGGGGACCGCACGAAGGTGTCGATCCGCCCGGAACGTGTGGAGTTCAACATAGCTCGCCTGCAGGAAGGCGCCCACACACTGAAAGCGGAAGTTCTGGAGTTCATTTATATGGGCGACATTTTTCGGACGCGTCTGCGCGTGGCGGGCAATGACGACTTTGTCGTAAAAACACGCAATGCGCCGGATCAAGCGCGCCTGAAGGCCGGCGAACAGATCGAAATTGGTTGGTTGCCTCAAGACTGTCGTGCTTTGGATGCGTGATCCTTGGCCGATGCGTTTGTGGGCCGTGGCCTGCGCGCCCATACCCAAAAGGCGAACCGGTGCAAGCCGGTAACCAAACGAAATTCAACAGGATAACAAACAGGGAGACCTACATGAAACTGACAACTGCACTTCTGGCGTCCAGCGCTATGGTTGCATCATCCGGACTGGCGTTCGCCGACGGGCACATGGCCGACGAAATGACCATCGTGTCCTGGGGTGGCGCCTATTCCGCAAGCCAGCAGGCCGCCTATCACGATCCCTATATCGAAAAGACCGGCATCTCGATCATCAACGATGAAAGCTCTGCCGAGGCCGTGGCGAAACTCCGCGCTATGAATGAGGCCGGAAATATCACTTGGGATCTGGTCGATGTGGTGGGTGCGGATGCGATCCGTCTCTGCGACGAAGGTCTCGCCATGGAAGTTGACCATGACGAGGTTCTGGCGCCCGCGCCGGACGGAACCTCGGCGACGGACGATTTCGGCGACCTGATCGTGTCAGACTGCTTTATTCCACAGATCGTCTATTCAACGACTTTTGGCTACCGCACGGATCTGGTCGGTGACGCGGCGCCGGCCGATATCTGCGCTGTCTTCGATCTGGCGACCTACCCGGGCAAGCGCGCGCTTGAGAAGCGTCCGATCAACAATATGGAGTGGGCGCTTCTGTGTGACGGCGTGGCCAAGGACGACGTCTATGATGTGCTCGAGACCGAAGAAGGTCAGGCCCAGGCCCTGGCGAAGCTCGACACCATCAAGGATGAAGTGATCTGGTGGTCTGCCGGTGCCGATACGCCGCAGCTCTTGGCAGATGGCGAGATCGTCATGGGATCGACCTACAACGGACGTCTTTTTTCGCTGATTGAAGAACAGGATCAGCCAGTGGGCATGCTTTGGGATGCGCAGGTGTTTGACCTGGACGGCTGGATCATCCCAGCCGGGCTGTCGGAAGAGCGTCTGGCTCGGGTGCTGGACTATCTTTATTTCGCCACGGACACCCAGCGTCTGGCGGATCAGTCCAAGTTCATCAGCTATGGTCCGGCACGCGCGTCCTCGGCGCCTCTGGTTGGCACCCACGCATCACTGGGCATCGAAATGGCACAGCATATGCCGACCGATCCCGCCAACGCCGCGAACACCTTCCTGTTCAACTATGAATGGTGGGCAGACTACCGCGACGATCTGGACGCTAAGTTTCAGGCCTGGCTGGCCCAGTAAGCGACACACCAAAGGGGCCGCCAACAGCGGCCCCTTTTCCTAATGCGGAGCATGGACAGATGACCGATATGCCGGCAGACGGCGCCATTGTGCGCGAAGGCCCGATGCTCGCAGCCGATGGCACGCCCCTGAAGCGTAGCCTGAACCGGTCGCTTCGCATGCAAAAGATCCGGGCGCTTGCCTTGATCGCCCCGCTTCTTCTGTTCGTTTTGATCACCTTTCTTTTGCCGATTTTCGACATGTTGTTCCGGTCGGTCGAAAACCAGATCGTCGAAGACACATTGCCCGAGACCATCGCGGCCCTGGAAGACTGGACGGCGGATGGTGACGCGCCTCCGGGCGAGGCGGTGTTCACGGCGTTTTACATTGATATCTTTCTGGCCCAGGAACAGAAAATTCATACCCGCCTCGGATCGCGGCTGAATTACGAGACGACGGGAATGTCGTCGCTTTTTCGAAAGGGCGGACGGGCGGTTCGGCGTTTCGATACTGACGCTTATACCGAAGCTTTCATAGCGCTCGACCCGACTTGGGAAGATCCGGCAACCTGGCAGGACATGATGTCTGGCGCTACCGTGCGCGGCGTACTGCCCCTGACCACCCGCACCTGGGATCGTTGGTCCGCCGTGCTGGCAGCAGAGGGTGACAGCGCAGCCGAAGAGGACATCGAGGATTTTCTTTTCACCGCGCTCTACACCGACCTGATGGGCGCGGATGGTTCGGCGATCTCTGATCAGCGCCTTCAGGCCGCGCTGGCGGCGGTTCCGGACTGGGAACCGGTCAGCCTCGCAGAGCAATTCATCGCTTCAGAGGAAGACTGGCAAGACGTGGACGTCTGGAAGTCGATCCAGACCTTCGCCCCGCGCTATACTTCGGGCTACTTTCTGAATGCTGTGGATCTGAAGAAGACGCCCGAAGGGGTCGAGCCCCGGCCCGATACGGAAAAGATCTATCTGAAACTCTTTCAGCGTACGCTGTTCATGTCACTGGTGATCACCGGCAGTTGCATATTGCTGGGCTATCCGGTGGCATGGCTTCTTGCCAACCAGCCAACGCGGGTTGCCAACCTTCTTCTGATCCTAGTCCTGCTGCCGTTCTGGACATCGCTTCTTGTGCGCACGTCCGCCTGGAAGGTGATGCTTCAACAACAGGGTGTCATCAACGATGTTCTCGTCTGGCTCAATCTGGTCTCCGATGACGCGAGATTGGTCATGATCAACAACCAATTCGGCACCATTGTTGCGATGACGCATATTCTGCTGCCGTTCATGATATTGCCGCTTTACTCGGTGATGCAGACCATTCCGCCGACCTATCTCAGGGCCGCCAAATCCCTTGGCGCGACCAACTGGACGGCCTTCTGGCGGGTCTATTTCCCACAAAGCGTCCCCGGTATCGGTGCCGGTTCGATCCTCGTCTTCATTTTGGCCATCGGTTACTACATCACGCCAGAAATCGTGGGGGGCACGACAGGCACATTCATCTCGAACCGGATCGCCTATCACATCTCAAGCTCGCTCAACTGGGGGCTTGCCGCGGCTCTTGGCTCGATCCTGCTGGCGGTGGTTCTTGTGCTTTACTGGCTTTACGACCGCATCGTCGGCATCGACAACGTGAAGCTGGGGGGCTGAGCGATGTCTGTTATCACACCGATCCAGCCGACCGCGCCCAATTTCTATGTCCCGATCGTTGCCGCCGCCGGGGCCATGGCCGGGTTGCTGGTCGGCAATTCGCTAGGTCTTGCTTTTATGGGACTGATCCTGGGCGCGCTCTGCATGGGCGCGGCGGCCTATGGCTTGGTTCTCTGGGGACAGGAACGCTTGGGCCGTTGGGCGGTTTTCGCGTTCATCGCCGCGGCCGGCCTTGTGCTCGGCGGGATTGCGGGCCTGATCGTCGGCGTCATCTTTGGTTGGTTCTTCGGCTGGTTCACCTTCTGGCTGGCCGAGGGGCGGTACCGGGCAGGCCTCGTGCCCTATCTGACACCGGGTCAGGTGCTCTGGCACTATTCCTTCCGGGTCATCTGCGCGATCATCTTCATCTTTCTGATCACGCCAATCATCGTGGTGATGCCGCTTTCCTTCAATGCGGAAGACTTCTTTACCTTCACTCCCGAGATGCTTCAATTCAAGGCTGAAGGGTATTCGCTGAAGCATTACAATGACTTCTTCACCAACTCGGACTGGCAGAATGCGCTGCGCAACTCGGTGATGATTGCACCGGCGGCGACGCTCTTGTCGGTGACATTCGGCACGCTGGCGGCCATTGGGCTCAGCCAGCCGCATGTGCCGGGCCGACAGATCATCATGGCCATTCTGATCTCACCCATGATCGTGCCGCTGATCATTTCCGCCGCTGGCATGTATTTCTTCTACAGCCGGATCGGGCTACAGGGTACCTATGTGGGCGTGGTCTTGGCCCACGCGGCATTGGGCATCCCCTTCGTCATCATCACGGTCACCGCGACGCTGGTGGGATTTGACCGATCCCTGACGCGGGCTGCGGCCAATATGGGCGCCGATCCGGTGACGACATTCTTCAAGATCCAGATGCCATTGATCCTGCCTGGGGTCATATCGGGCGGTCTTTTCGCCTTTATCACATCCTTTGATGAGGTGGTCGTGGTGCTTTTCGTCGGCTCTGCCGGGCAGAAAACCCTGCCATGGCAGATGTTTACGGGGCTTCGGGAACAGATCAGTCCGACGATTCTGGCCGTGGCGACGATTCTTGTGGCCATATCCATCGCCCTTCTTGCGACGGTCGAATTGCTGCGGCGGCGGTCCGAGCGTCTGCGGGGCATGAGCCCGGGCTGAGCCGTATTGACGGCGCCGCGCCGGCGCTCTAGCCACAAGACAAAGCGCGCGCGGCGATGGCGTCGCTGCAATCACGCGTGCTTGGGCCACAGACCTGTGGTTTTCCGTCCTGAACGCCGGGATGTTTGTCCGGGCGTCCCCAAAAGCCCGGCGCAACCAGGGTGACCGGACCATGGCGCAGCCAGACCGACCAGAGACATTTGTCAGCCACAATGGGCAGAAAGCGCCCCTTCCCTTTTCCGATGCCGAATATGCGCGACGCCTGGGCGTGCTGCGTGACATCATGGCTGCAGCCGACATTCCAGCGGTATTGCTGACGTCGATGCACAACATCGCCTATTACTCGGGATTTCTTTATTGCAGTTTTGGCCGTCCCTACGGCTGTGTCGTGACCCAGGACCGGTGCACCACCGTCTCGGCCAACATCGATGCCGGGCAGCCCTGGCGTCGAAGCCACGGCGACAACGTGATCTACACGGATTGGCAACGGGACAATTACTGGCGCGCGGTCGCCGATTGCCTTGGCCAGCCCGGACGCCTTGGCGTCGAGAGCGACCACATGACACTGACAGTTGCCGCAAAGGTGGCGGAATTCCTGGGGTCGCCTGAAATTGTTGATATCGCGGCCGCGACCATGCAGGCGCGCATGAAAAAGTCGGACGAAGAGATTGTGCTGATCCGCGACGGCGCCCGCATTGCCGATCTGGGCGGGGCCGCGGTGCGCGATGCAATCCGACCGGGTGTGAGCGAGCTTGAGGTCGCCATGGCCGGGCGAGACGCCATGGAGCGCGAGATCGGACGCGCCCATCCCGCCAGCGAGCTGCGCGACACCTGGGTCTGGTTCCAGTCAGGCATCAACACTGACGGCGCTCACAACCCGGTCACAACACGCAGGCTGGAGATGTCTGATATCCTCAGCATGAACACGTTTCCCATGGTCTCGGGCTACTATACGGCACTGGAACGCACGCTTTTCCTGGGCGAGCCGGATCCCGAAAGCCTGCGCATCTGGAAGGCCAATGTGGCCGCCCACGACCTGGGTAAAAGCCTGATCAAGCCGGGCGCGACCTGTTCGGGCATATGTGCCGAGATCAACCGGTTCTTCGCCGATGAAGGGCTTCTGGCGTACCGATCCTTTGGATACGGGCATTCCTTCGGTTTGCTTAGCCACTACTACGGGCGCGAAGCCGGACTGGAGCTGCGCGAAGACATCGATACGGTGCTTGAGCCGGGCATGGTGGTGTCCATGGAGCCGATGCTCTGGATTCCCGAAGATCGATCCGGCGCGGGCGGTTACCGCGAGCACGACATCCTTATGCTGACCGATGCAGGCGCGGAAAACATCACCGGCTTCCCCTACGGTCCAGAGGCCAACATCGTTGCCGCCTGAAACGCAGGGACCGCTTGCGTGATCCACCGTCGCGCGCGCAAAGAAACCAAAAGCCTCAAAGAAGGCTTGGACCCTACGTAACCACTTACGAACAGACACTTGCGTCTTGTTTTGGTGCCCGATGAGGCGGCCAATAACATTGTCCTGATGCACCAATGTCGCCAGGTTTTCAGCGGATCGAGGAAGATACACGGCTTTTCTTGCTTCAGGGTCTTCCATCCTGTCCCACGGCGCCCCCTATGTTGCGGTGGACGAAATGGTCAGAGCAATTCACAGGCTATCAGCGGCCGGCGTCAAGGCGGCAGAGCCCGGCAAGTATTCGGATGGTGGCGGGCTTTGGTTGCACAAGCGCAAAGAAGGCGGCGCCAAGTGGTTCGTGCGTTTCACAACCCATGGAAGACGGCGGGAAATGGGACACAGACCAACTCCACAAATCACTTTGAGAGAGGCCGCTGAAACTGCCGAGTACTGGCGTAGCTACGTCGGCCAAGGTGTCATATCTCCCCTAGATCTATGCCAGTGTATTAGCTGCAAAAGGGGATTGGGGGTGGCGAGGAAGCGACATTCGGACGAAGACATCTTGGCGCTGCTGCGTGAGATGGGGCTGAAGCTGACGGCAGGCGGTGATATCGCGTCGTCAGGTCGCCGTTCATACACGCCAGAAGCCCGCGGCGTCTGAGCGACGGACGTGCCGGGCGATTGGCCTCGCGCGGAGCTCCCTGCACTACCGACCAACTCCGAGAGACAACGATGCGTTGCGGTTGGCAGTCATCCGGCCGGCCAAAAAGTGCGGCCGTCATTTGTATCGCAAGATTGCCGAGCTGGTTTACGTCGAAGGATGGCAGATTAACCACAAGAAGGTCGAACGAATTTGGCGTGAGGAAGGCTTGCAGCTTCCGCGCCGCCACAAGAAGCAACGGCGGGTCTATCACAAGGACAGCTATGTCATCCGCTTCAGACCCACGCATCCAAACCACGTCTGGGCCATCCACTGCCCGGCATAGGCCACTCACGGAACGGCTACCCCTTGCGGTACGGAAACAAGCGGAATGCGAACGGCACCTGGTTCAAGTGGTTCGACATCCGCAGCTTCCCGGCGGATCCGCCCCTGGTGGTGACGGCGAGCGCAGTTTGAGCCAACTATCGAATTAAAGCTACAGTTGTCGGCACTGCGGACCTTGCCTGAATTCGCCGCGGCTGCGCCAAAGTCGGCTTCAACGATTTCTCACTGATAAAAACCTATGAGGCATGACCAAAACTGTCCGATGATCACGTTACGAAAGCTGGGGGAATGTTCGTTCTAGATCGGTCCCGGAGAAGGTAAGCCCAGCGACCTGCGCATTTACACAAGTAGCTCTGAACCAGCTCCCTCCAACGACTGTCGCGTTTTTGAAATTGGCATTGTCGAGGTTCGCTTTCGTGAAGTCCACATTCTTGAGGACTGCCCGGGAGAAATTTGCTCCACCCAGGTTCGCGCCAGCAAAACCAACGTTCTGCAAAGTCATGCCGGAAAAATTCGAACCAGGGATGACTGCACCAGCTAGGTTGCGAGTATCAAGAGACACACCCCTGAAGTCTAGCCCAAGTTCTTCAAGGTAAGCCCGAAGGTCAAGGTTACGCCCCTGCCCATCGCTAAACGCATCTACGCGCTGTTGAAGATCAAGCGTTGTCATGGCCAGTACACCACCCTGTCTGAGATTCCTCGGCGTTCAATTGCATTCCTGAGAACTTCAGGGTCAGCTTCGCTCAGGTTTTCTGTATCTATGATTACATTGTGGCCTGCCGCTAACTCCCGCTCAGCCTTTGCGATATCCTGATCGACGTCAAAACCTCCAGAACTGGCGGGGAAATCGCTGCGAAAGCCCTTCACATCCCATGCCTGACCCTTGTCATCAATGAATTCCGCGTTGCCTGATGGGTCTCTCATAATTGGCCCTGCTATCAGTCCAGCTTGCTCTGCACCAAGTCCAACTTTGCGTTCTTGCTCGCCCTTCTTATCGATGATCCCGCCTCTGGCAGGATCGCTTGACAAGGCGCCTAACTCTTCCGGCGTGCGATCCGACGCTACAATGCTCGGCCCCGCTTCTTCCGGGATCGGGGTTGAAACGGTGTTGTCGGTCGGATCGCCGGGAATGGGGGAGCCGGTGTTGTTCGGCAGCCCCAGTTCTTCGATGGGATATGTTTCAAGCCACTGCTCGATTCGTTCCGGTGTAAAGCCGGGTAGTTCGCCCAAACGGCGCCCATCCTCTGTCAGTTCCGGGAAGACCTCGATCCAGCCTTGTGCCAGTTCGCCTTCCTGAAGCTGTAAATCCCCGCATGCGAACGCTTCTCCTGCGGCTCCAATGAAGTCTTGCAAAGCGCGCTGTTTCGCGGGATCGCCGCCAATGCCTGTGTCCAGAATGGTGCCGGGGTTAAGCAATTCGTAGAGCGCTGCTGCCTCTGCGCCGATGCGAGCAAATTCAGAGTTCTTGGGTAGAACGGGGTATCCGCCGCTACTGATCCCTTCCTGCACGAGGGCATAGGCTGTTGCGGCCAAGCGACCCTCGACAATCGTGACATCCACCCCAAGCCACGCGCCGATCCCGCACGGCATCCGTGCAGTCTTGCAGCGCGTCGGACGCAAGGAGCGCCGCGCTAACACCACTCAGAGCGCGTAGGCCACGTATCGCATCAGTGGGGTCGAGAGCAGGGACGCCACCTGCCGTGGGTGCAAAATCAGCAAGCAACACATTGCTCTGGACGCCGGGGAACACGGGTTCGGCATAGCATCGGCAATTGTGTGCTTCGCCTGGATGCCCACCTTCCGGCGGATCATCCCAACGGAAAACGCGGTCATCATAAGCGGCATGGCTGTCACGAACTTTGGCATCATCCCGCGAGCGCCAGATGTACTGCACAATCCCGAGGTCTTCTTGCCGGAGCTGGTTGATCAGCCTGCGAAGGCACGCAGCAGCCGTTCTTCCATCGCCATTCGAAGTGGCCGCAATCGCTGCTGGTGGTTCTGGTATTGGCTGAAAATGCTCTCAAGACACACGTCCCATGCCTCGAGTGCCTCGGCCTTCGTGTCCGACACATCCCGCAGATCAGATTCAGTGACAGTTAGAACCGTGTCGGGTGGGGTGAGCGCATTCAGAAGCATCCGGGTGTTTTCGGAAATCAACTGGTCGAGGCGTTCGCTGAAATCGGCCCTCAAAGCAGAATAGTTTGGGAACGTCGATTTGAGTGACAATCCCAGACGGCGACCAACGATGTGGCCATCGCGCCGTGCAAAAACGTACTGGCCATTACCACCATGCCTGAGGAAGTCAGTAAAACTGTGTTGCATGAAACATCCGCGCAGGTGCGGAACAGCTGCTATCCATGACTGGTAAAGGAAACCTAAGACCACCGTTCGCCGTGGTTCGATGAAGATGAGTACCCCACCTCCCAAACAACCAGACATTCATGCACCGCGCAGCATCGGTCAGAAAGGGCTCAAAACGGCCATTCGCTGCGGCAGCCAACTTACAGAGAGAGTGCAGCGTCTTAGTCGCCAATGCCGTGCGCACGGACCACGCCACAAAGTTGCGACCACCAACTCAATAGCGACTCTAAAGGTTTTAAAAAAGGTGGGTCGGAAACAGCGTTCCCCGCTAACCCTTTTAATATAATAATATACTTGGAGTTTATTTGGTGCCCAAGGAGAGACTCGAACTCTCACGCCCGTGAAGGCGGGGGATTTTGAATCCCCTGCGTCTACCATTCCGCCACTTGGGCCCAACACTCCGTCTATCCAGCTTGTACGGCGGCGTCAATCGGCCCACCCCTTGACCGTCCCGACCGGTCAAGCCAGAAGTTCCGTAAGCAGACATCGGGCAGACAATGATCCGCGCACTTTACGACTGGACAATCCGGATGGCCGGGCACCGGCATGCGATGTGGGTGCTGGCGGCGGTGTCCTTTGCGGAAAGCTCGTTCTTTCCAATTCCGCCCGATGTGCTGATGATCCCCATGATCATCGCCCGCCCGACCCACACCTTTCGCATCGCAGCCGTGTGCCTGTTCGCATCGGTTCTGGGGGGGCTTTTCGGATATTTTCTCGGTGCGGTCCTCTTTGAGCAGCTGGGTCAGCCGATCTTTGATTTCTATGGCAAAGGCGATGCGGTGGCCGAATTTAATGCGCGCTTCAACGAATGGGGCGCCTGGGCCGTGCTCATCGCGGGGGTCACGCCCTTCCCCTACAAGGTGATCACCATTATGTCGGGCTGGACCGGACTTTCCTTGCCGGTCTTCATCATGTCGTCCATCGTGGCGCGCGGCCTTCGTTTTTTCATCGTTGCCGGACTTTTGTGGAAGTTCGGCCCGCCGATCCGGAGCTTCATCGAAAGACGCCTGGGTCTGATGTTTACCCTCTTCGTGGTTTTGCTCTTCGGCGGCTTTTATCTGTTGCGGGTTCTCTGATGGGTGTGCGGCTTGCCCTTGCAGCGGCCGCGGGGTCGGCCCTGCTGTTGATCGGGGCCTTTGTCTTTCAGGCCCTGGGATATCTTCCGTGCCAGCTTTGCCTTTGGCAAAGGTGGCCCCATGCCACAGCGGTTGCGGCGGGTGCGGCGCTGCTGGTCCTGCCTTGGGTTCTATTGATGGTCGCTGGCTTCCTGTCAGCCATCACGACCGCGGGCATCGGAATTTATCATACAGGTGTGGAAAATGCGTGGTGGCCAGGTCCCGCGGGCTGTGCCGGCGGCGGCATGGACCTCACCCAAATGGGCGGCGCCGATCTTTTGTCTACCGACGGACCGACCGGCGTCATTATGTGCGACGAGGTCGCCTGGGCGTTCATGGGCGTGTCCATGGCGAGCTGGAACGCCCTTTTTTCCATCGGCCTCGCGGTGCTGTGGGCGGTCGCCTTGCGCCGGCGTCTTAGTGCAGGTTGACCTCACCCACGACATTGCGCCACTCACCCGGTCCAATCAGCTTGCGATGGGTGAACCGCACAGAGTGAAGAGGGCCTTCGATATCTTTCTGCCAGAACGCAATAAAATCGAAAAGCTTGGGATAGTCGGGCGCCAGATCGTAGTCCTGCCAGACAAAGGTGTTCAGCACGCTTTGATAGTCCGGCATACGGTAGAAAAATTCCGCCGTCGTCAGCCCGTATCCCCTTAGCATCAGCTCGGTTTCTTGCATCTGCACCTCTATGGGTTGCCTATGATTGTGCAATGGTGACCGATAACGGCTAACAAATCAATAAATCCAGTGTGTTATCACATCGCGCCGGTGGCTGCTGACCAACAAAGAAGCATTGCTTGCACGCAACATGCAGGCGCTGATATAGTTAAAACAACAAAATCTAGACCGACGCCGGAAAGGCGGATATTGAGTTGAGCGACACGCCTGAACCCCCTGAAATAACAGACGAAAACGGCCCGGACAGGCCGGATCATTCCGGTCCCACGGTATCCATCGCCGACGAAATGCGCACGTCGTATCTCGACTACGCGATGAGCGTCATTGTCAGCCGCGCAATCCCCGATTTGCGCGATGGCCTAAAGCCTGTGCACCGGCGCATTCTGTATTCGATGCACGAGACCGGAAATTCTCACGACAAGTCCTACAGGAAGTCTGCGCGTCCCGTCGGGGACGTCATGGGGAAATACCACCCTCATGGCGACAGCGCGATTTACGAGGCGCTGGTGCGGATGGCCCAGCCCTTTTCCATGTCGCTGCCCTTGCTCGACGGTCAGGGCAACTTTGGCTCGATGGACGGCGATAACGCAGCGGCAATGCGGTACACCGAAGTGCGCATGGATAAACCAGCGGCGGCGCTTTTGGCCGATATCGAAAAGGACACGGTCGATTTTCAGGACAACTATGACGGCAAGGACCGCGAACCGACGGTTCTGCCGGCAAAATTTCCCAACATGCTGGTCAATGGCGCCGGCGGTATCGCCGTGGGTATGGCCACCAACATCCCGCCGCACAACCTGGGTGAAGTTGTCGACGCAACGCTCGCGCTGATCAAGGATCCCGATCTGTCGTCCGAGGCGCTTATGGAATACGTCCCCGCCCCGGATTTTCCCACGGGTGGGGTCATTCTGGGGCGTTCGGGGGCACGGCGTGCCTATGTCGAAGGGCGCGGTAGCGTCATCATTCGCGCCAAGACGCGGATTGAGGAAATCCGCAAGGACCGCTATGCGATCATCGTCGATGAAATCCCCTATCAGGTGAACAAAGCGTCTATGGTGGAAAAGATCGCCGATCTGGTCCGTGAGAAACGTCTTGAGGGGATTGCGCATATCCAGGACGAAACGGACCGCGTTGGCGTGCGCGTGGTGATCGAGTTGAAACGGGACGCAACGCCGGATGTGGTCTTGAACCAGCTGTTCCGGTTCTCCCCTTTGCAGACGTCCTTCGGGTGCAACATGCTGGCGCTGAACGGCGGACGGCCAGAGCAATTGACCCTGCGCCAGTTTCTGACGGCCTTCATCGATTTCCGGGAAGAGGTGGTCGCGCGGCGCACGGCGTTCGAGCTTCGAAAGGCACGCGAGCGCAGCCACATCCTCTGCGGTCTTGCGGTTGCAGTTTCGAACGTTGACGAGGTGGTCGCCACGATCAGGTCATCTGCCGATGCGGCAGAGGCGCGCGAGCGTCTCATGGAGCGCCGCTGGCCGGCTGAAGATATCGCCGACTACATTCGCCTGATCGACGACCCAACCCATAAGATCAACGATGACGGCACCTACTACCTCAGCGAAACGCAGGCCCGCGCAATTCTGGATCTGCGTCTTCAGCGACTGACCCAGCTTGGCGTGAAAGAGGTCACCGACGAACTGAAAGAGCTGGCCGACAAGATACTGGAACTTCTTGAAATTCTGCGATCCCGGGACAGAATTCTTGGGATCATTTCCAACGAGTTGACCGAAGTGCGCGATCAGTTTGCAGTGCCACGCCGGACCGAGATCGTCGAATGGTCCGGCGACATGGAAGACGAGGACCTGATCGAGCGCGAAGACATGGTCGTAACGGTCACCGCTGGCGGATACATCAAGCGCACGGCACTTGATGAATTCCGCGCGCAAAGGCGTGGCGGCAAGGGTCTGGCGGGCATGTCGACCAAGGACGAAGACGTGGTGACCACGCTTTTCGTCGCCAATACGCACACGCCGCTCTTGTTCTTTACGACCGATGGGATGGTATACAAGCTTAAGACCTGGCGCCTGCCCCAGGGCGGACGTACGGCCAAAGGCAAAGCGGTGGTCAACATCCTGCCTATTCCGTCCGGTGTGTCGATCGCGGCGATCATGCCAGTCGACCGCGATGAAGAGGAATGGGATCAGCTGCAGATCGTATTTGCCACCAGTGCGGGCGACGTGCGCCGAAACGCTTTGTCGGATTTCACGAACGTGATGCGCAACGGCAAGATCGCGATGAAACTGCCCGACGAAACCGTAAAGCTTGTGAATGCGCGGATCGCATCGGAAGACGACGACGTGATGCTGGTGACCGCCCTGGGGCGCGCAATCCGGTTTCGCACGACCGATGTCCGGGTCTTCAAGGGGCGCGACAGCACCGGGGTCAGGGGCATTCGCCTAGCCGATGGAGACGGCGTTGTCTCGATGGCGGTGATCCGCCATTTCGAAGCCACGCCGGGCGAACGCGCCGCATACCTTAAAATGCGCCGGGCCGTTGCCGGTCTGACCGATGACGGTGAGGTCGATGCAGACGAAGAACCGGTCGAAATCGGCAATGTGACGCCAGAGCGCTATGCGCAGATGTCGGCGGCCGAAGATCTTATTCTGACCATCACGTCCGGTGGTCAGGGCAAGCTGTCGTCCAGCCATGACTATCCGGTCCGTGGAAGAGGTGGCCAGGGTGTCGCCGCCATCGACAAGGCCATGCGTGGCGGCCAGTTGGTCGCGAGCTTTCCCGTAGAGATGGACGACCAGATCATGCTCGCCACGACAACCGGTCAGTCTATCCGGGTGCCCGTCGACGGAATCTCTTTCCGGTCGCGCAGCGCCGGCGGTGTCAGGGTTTTCAACACCGGCGAAGGCGAAGAGGTCGCCAGCGTCGCCTGGATCGCCGAGCAGGCCGGTGCCGAGGACGCAGAAGACACAGAGGACACCGGTGGCGAGGCGACCGAATAACCGCCTTGCGCTGATCACCTATCTGGCGCGCGACTATGATCAGGCGGTTGACTGGTTCTGCCGCGTGCTGGGCTTCTCACTGATCGAGGACACGGATCAGGGCGGCGGAAAAAGATGGGTGCGGCTGGGCCTTGGCGATGCGGGCGGCACCCAACTCTTGGTCGCCAAAGCCGTCGGGGATCAGGCGGATTTCGTTGGAAAACACGCAGGTACGCGCGTTGGCTTTTTCCTCTACACCAACGATTTCGACAGCCAGTACGCTAAGATGGTCGCCATGGATGTCCATTTCGAAGAAAGCCCGCGCCAGGAAAGTTATGGAAAGGTGGCCGTATTTCAGGACCTGTACGGCAACCGGTGGGATCTGATCGAGCGGGCATAAGGCCATCACTGGCCAACAGGCCGCCGAGGCGCTAGACGGGACAGAATGACCCGGGAAATCAATATCGTGGGCGGCGGTCTCGCCGGATCCGAGGCTGCGTGGCAGGCTGCCCGGATGGGCGTCGACGTTGTCCTGCATGAGATGCGGCCAACGGTCGGCACCTTCGCCCATCAGACCGGCGATCTTGCCGAGATGGTGTGCTCAAACTCGTTTCGGTCGGACGACGACGAACAGAATGCCGTCGGCCTTCTCCACTGGGAAATGCGCGCGGCAGGTGGGCTGATCATGGAAATGGCCGATGCCCATGCCCTGCCCGCCGGCGGTGCGCTTGCCGTCGACCGCGACGCGTTTTCCGCCGCAGTCACGGCACGCATTCGAGCGCACCCGCGCATTCGCGTTCGGGATGCGGAGATAACCGCGCTTCCGAAAGACGGTCGCTGGATTTTCGCCACCGGGCCTTTGACCTCACCGGCCCTTGGCGCAGCAATCGCACAGGCCACCGATCAGGACGCCCTGGCCTTTTTCGATGCCATAGCCCCCATTGTTCATGCCGACAGCATCGATATGTCCCACGCTTGGGCCCAATCGCGCTATGACAAGGGCCACACCCATGAAGAACGCACCGCTTACCTGAACTGCCCATTGGACCGGGACCAGTATGAGCGCTTTATAGACGCGCTTCTTGCGGCTGAAAAAACGGCGTTCCGCGAAGGTGAGACCGCAGGCTACTTTGATGGCTGTTTGCCAATCGAGGTTATGGCCGAGCGGGGCCGGGAAACCCTGCGATTTGGCCCCATGAAGCCCGTGGGCCTGACAAACCCGCACGCGCCGGAAAAGAAACCGTATGCGGTGGTCCAGCTGCGCCGGGACAATGCACTTGGCACGCTCTACAACATAGTCGGCTTTCAGACCAAGATGAAGTACGGTGCACAAACTGCTGTTTTTCGTATGATTCCCGGCCTTCAAAATGCAGTGTTTGCGCGACTTGGCGGCATCCACCGAAACACATTCATGAATGCGCCAACCCTGATTGACAATCAACTGCGGCTACGACGGATGCCGCATTTGCGCTTTGCCGGTCAGATCACCGGCGTCGAAGGCTATGTGGAAAGCGCGGCCATGGGGCTCTTGGCCGGGCGGCTGGCGGCGGTGGACATCTGCGGCGCCTCAATCGCTCCGCCACCGCCGGAAACCGCCATGGGCGCACTGGTCAATCACATTACCGGCGGCGCGGACGCCAAGACCTTTCAACCGATGAACGTCAATTTCGGTCTGTTCCCGCCCGTGGATGCGCATGGTGGGCGGCGCAACCGGAAAGAGCGCTATGCGATTTACACCGCCCGCGCCAAACAGGCCTTCACGGCTTGGCTCGACACCGCAGTGCTGGACGCGGCCTGACCAAAGGCGCATAGTTTCGCCATGAGCAAAGAGAAAGTCCAAGCCATCTGGGTGTCGAAATCGGTCGAAGATACCCAGAAAATTTATGCGGATTGGGCCGAGAACTACGACAGTGACGTCACAGAATGGGGCTATGCGACGCCCGGCCGGATTGCCGAGGCACTCGCGCCCCGCATCGGCGATACAACGCTACCTGTTTTGGATTTTGGTTGTGGAACAGGTATTTCCGGCGTGGCCCTAAAGCAGGCCGGATTTCAGACCATCGACGGTATGGATATCTCGCAAGAGATGCTGGAGCTCGCCCGGCCAAAAGCGCTTTACCGGGACCTTCGACACGCGGAACCTGGTACCGTCAAAGGCGTTACGCCGGGCGACTATGCGGCAATCGTCGCGGCGGGCGTGATCAGCATCGGTGCCGCACCGCCCGAAACGCTTTCCATTGTGTTGAACCATCTGGCACCCGGTGGACTCTTGGCATTTTCCTTCAATGACCCGACATTCGAAGCGGGCACGTACGAGCCGGTTCTCGCGCAGGAACTGGCCGCTGGACGCGCTGAAATGCTGTTTCGGGAACACGGGCCCCATCTTCCGGAAAAAAATATGGAAAGCACGGTTTTCATCCTTCGTCGGCTGTAGATGACCACACGATTTGCGCCATCGCCCACCGGGCCTCTGCACCTTGGGCACGCGTTTTCGGCCATGTTGGCCTTCGATACCGCCCGAAATTTTGGTGGAGCGTTCCTGCTTCGGATCGAAGACATCGACACCACAAGAAGCCGCCAGGTCTGGGAGCATCAGATCTACAGTGATCTTGCATGGTTGGGCCTTAACTGGCCTCAACCGGTGATGCGGCAGAGTGCACGCATGATGCGCTACCAGTCTGTCCTAAAACAGCTTTGGGGCATGGGGCTGCTGTATCCCTGTACCTGTACCCGCCGCGATATCTCGATGGCGCTGTCCGCCCCGCAGGAAGGTGCAGAACCCAACTTTGGCCCCGACGGGCCGGGCTATCCAGGAACATGCAGACCAGACCACGCTTTCCGGCCGTCAGGCGCCCTGCCCACCGACGCGGCCCTACGCCTTAATATGGCGGCTGCGCTGCACAGGATACCGTCGGGTCATTTGACATTTAACGAATGCGGCCGTGGGCCCAGCGATCAATCGGGCGTAATCACCACGGATGATCACACCGCGATCCAGGAAATTGGTGACGTCGTCCTTGCGCGTCGGGATATCGGCGCGTCATACCATCTGGCGGTCGTTGTCGATGATGCCGATCAGGGAATTACACGCGTGATCCGGGGCGAGGACCTGTTCAGCGCAACGCCAATTCATGTTGTTTTACAGTCAATTCTTGGCTTTTCGACACCCGAATACCACCATCATCGTCTGGTGCGCGATTCGTCCGGCAAACGTCTGGCAAAGCGCGATGATGCCCGGGCAATTGAAACCTTCCGGACCGAGGGTATGACGCCGGATCAGATCCGCGAAATGGTTGGCCTTTAGACGATTGGCTGCATCTTCTCGACCTCTTTCCCGTCCTCGACCGCCGTAAAGAAACAGCTGCGTCGCCCGGTGTGGCAGGCGGCGCCGGTCTGGTGGACCTTGACCAGAATGCAATCGCGATCACAGTCTATCCGCAGGTCGACCAATTCTTGCACGTGGCCGCTTGTGGCCCCCTTGACCCAAAATTCCTGCCGCGAGCGCGACCAGTAAGTGACATGCCCGGTTTCAAGGGTCCGCTGGACCGCTTCGGCATTCATCCAGGCCATCATCAGAACATCGCCGTTGTTGGCATCCTGGGCGATGGCCGGAATTAGTCCTTTGTCATCAAAGCGCAGGCTTGCGGTATCGAAGGTCATGTGAAAAACCTTTTGGAAGGTCGGATTTAGCGCCTATCTAGGCCATGGAAGCTGTGGGAGAAAGGGTCTCTGGTGAGCGGCGAGACGGATATGATCAAACTCTACTCCGGTCGTATACTGGAGCTTGCGGCCGATATTCCGCAGACAGAGCGTCTGGTGCATCCGACCGCCACGGCCCGCCGCCGGTCACCGCTGTGCGGATCAGCCGTAACCGTGGATCTTTTGATCGAGAACGACCGTATTATCGGGTTTGGGCAAGACGTTAAGGCCTGTGCGCTTGGTCAGGCGGCGGCATCGGTCGTGGGGCGGGAAATTGTCGGAACCACAGGAACCCAGTTGCGGGCGGCGCGTGATCAGCTATCCGCCATGTTGAAAGAAAATGGATCTGCCCCGGACGCGCCCTTTGAAGAGCTGAAGGTACTTTTGCCCGCGCGCGAATACCAGAACCGGCACGCATCGATCATGCTTGTCTTGGATGCGGCGGTGGACGCCTTCGCATCGGCCGAGGCAGCCGCCTAAAGAAAAGGCCGCCGCCTCTTGTCAGAGACGGCGGCAAGGCGCGGATCATTCGGGGCCGGTTGTCAGGGCTTGGGGAACCCCGCAAAGTGCTCAAGACAGGCAAGAGAGCACAGATCAGGCTGTTTGGTTAACAGCGGGAACCGGGCCGGAACCGCAGGCAGAAATCGTCAGATCACACCAGGTGCATGCAGCGCCACCAGTAGCATCACAACCAATGCCGCGGCACCAAGAGTGTCGGCCAAAAGCGTTGGTGCAGAGCGCGCGACAATGGTCTTCAGTTCAGCAAGCATCAGAACAGGTCCTTCGGGAAATTGTTCTGGTATTGTTCTCAAAACAGCGACGATTTGTAAAGAACTTTTTAAGAACATTTGTGAACAAATTAGGATTCCGTTTATCCGACCGAGATTAGGCCGATAGCCTTGTCTTGTTCCATCAACCACAAAAGCGTGCGGGCTGCCTGTCCCCGCTCCGAGGTCAAACCAGCATCCGTTTCGATCAGCGCGCGGGCATCCGATTGGGCAATTGCCATAAGCGACGTCTGGCGTTCCGGATCCGCAATCTTGAATTTCGGCAATCCCGATTGGGCAGTACCGATGAGGTCTCCGGTTCCACGCATAGACAGATCGGTTTCCGCTATGGCAAAGCCGTCTTCGGTTTCGCGCAAGGCCGTCAGGCGCCGTTCGGCACTGGGCGAAAGGGGGGCCTGGAAGAGCAGAAGACAGCTTGACGCCGCCGCCCCGCGCCCCACCCGTCCGCGCAATTGGTGCAACTGGGCCAGTCCAAAGATCTCACTGCGCTCAATAACCATGATCGAGGCATTGGGCACATCGACCCCGACTTCAATCACGGTGGTTGCGACCAGCACGCTGGTCTCTCCAGCCGCGAACCGGGCCATTGCGGTGTCCTTGTCCGCGGGCGGCATCTGTCCATGAACCAGCCCTACGCATCCTTCGCCCAGAACCGCCCTTAGAAGGCGAAACCGTTCCTCCGCAGCGGTCAGGTCCACAACCTCGCTCTCTTCAACCAGCGGACAGACCCAATAACATTGACGTCCTTCCCGGACCGCGCTCTGTAGGTGACCGATCACTTCCTCAAGACGTGCCATCGATATCATCGCCGTTTTTACAGGCGTCCGTCCCGGCGGTTTTTCATCTAGGATTGAGACATCCATATCGCCGTATTGCGCCAGCGCCAGCGAGCGCGGAATGGGCGTTGCCGTCATCACAAGGACATCGGTTGAGGGACCCTTGCTGCCAAGTTCCAGCCGCTGTCGGACGCCGAAGCGGTGCTGTTCATCGATGACGGCGAGGCGAAGATCGTTGAAGACCACATCGGCCTGAAAGACCGCATGGGTACCGATCAGGATATCGATTTTGCCATTCGCCAGCGCGGCCAGTTTCCGGCGCCGCTCTGCCTGCCGATCCCGCCCGGTCAGCGTCTCGACAACCACACGCTGGGGCTCTGCAAGGGGGCGCAGCCCCTGAAGGTGCTGGTGGGCGAGGATTTCGGTCGGCGCCATCAGAACACCCTGCCCGCCCGCCTCGACCGCGCCAAGCAGCGCCATCAAAGCGACAAGAGTTTTGCCGGATCCAACATCGCCCTGCAGCAGGCGGTTCATGCGGCGCTGGGACGCCATATCATCAAGGATTTCGCCTACCACACGAGTTTGGGCATGGGTCGGCTGGAACGGCAGCGCGGCTAAGACGCCGCCACGCAAACGCCCGTCGCCCTGTGTCGAACGCCCTTTGCCGCGCCGTGCCCGCCGACGGGCCAGAGCCAGCGTCAGTTGGTGCGCGAATAGCTCGTCATAAGCCAATCGTTGGCGCGACAGACTGTCGACAGAAAGATCGGCCGGATCCTCCGGCCGATGGGCGCTCAGAAGGGCCGCGTGCCAAGACCTCCAACCGGACTTTTGCATCTGCGACCTGTCGATCCATTCTGGCAGTTCCGGCGCGAGCTCGAGCGTGCCCGCCACTGCGCGGGCCATCTGTTTCTGAGTTACGCCTGCTGTCAGGGGATACTGGGGTTCAAAGGCCGGGATGCTTTCCACTTCATCCGGGTCCAGGATGTGATCGGGGTGCGCCATCTGGGCGATGCCATCGAAGTATTCGATCTTTCCCGAAAGAAGGCGCCGGGCGCCCGTGGGCAAAATACGCGCCAAATAGTCCGCCTGAGCCCGGAAGAACACGACCTGAAAGCTGATCTGGGCATCTTCGACGGTGATCCGGTACGGTCTCCCCTTGGTCCTGGGCGGCTGATGCTTGCCCACGAAGACCTCGACGGTCGCGACCTGGCCGGCGGGAACACCTTGCACCGTCTCACGGCGGCGGCGGTCTACCACGCCGCCCGGAAGGGAAAACAAAAGATCGCGCGGGCGGGCCACACCCAGGTTTTCAAGCGCAGATGCGGTGCGTGGCCCGACGCCAGACAATGCCGTGATGGCGGAAAACAGTGGGAAGAGAACTTCTGGCCGCCCGCTCATGAAAGCGATGACAGCTTGATCCAGGCCTCTTCATCGACGGTCTCGATGCCCAGTGCTTCGGCTTTTTTGGCCTTAGATCCCGCACCGGGACCCGCGACGACGAGGTCGGTCTTGGCAGAGACCGATCCGGCCACCTTTGCCCCCAAGGCTTCGGCGCGGGCCTTTGCCTCGGCACGGGTCATTTGTTCCAGCGTGCCGGTAAAAACGACTGTCTTGCCGGCAACCGGACTGTCGATTTCCGCCCGTGCGGCTGCGTCCTCGACATCAAGATGTGCCACCAGCCGGTCAATGGCGGCGCGTTCCTGTGACTGTGCGAATGTCTGCACCAGCGACGCCGCCATGACGGCGCCGACGCCATCGATCGACAAAAGATCGGCCCAGGCCGACCCCTCTTGGCCCGCGGCATCGGCCATTGCGGTTTCAAAGGCTGCCCAGGACCGGTAGTGCTGGGCCAGAAGACCGGCCGCCGCTTCGCCCACATGGCGGATGCCAAGCCCGAAAATCAGACGGGTCAGCGGAATACGTCTCTTGTCGGCTATGGCAGCAAACAGGTTTTCGGCCGATTTCTCGCCCCAGCCCTCACGATTTTTGAGCTGTTGCAGCCCGTCGCCAAAGCGGGCTTCAAGGGTGAAGATATCGCCCGGTTCGTTGATCCAGCCGTCGGCATGGAACTGTTCCACCTGTTTTGCCCCAAGTCCTTCGATGTCGAAGGCCGCGCGACTTACGAAGTGCTTCAGCTTTTCAACGACTTGCGCCGGGCAGATGACGCCGCCGGTGCACCTTCGCACCGCGTCGCCCGGCTCGCGAAGTGCGGGCGATGCACACTCCGGGCATTCGGTCGGAAAGACGTAGGGCGTGCTGTTCTCGGGCCGCTTCGCCAGATCGACATCGGCCACCTTGGGGATCACGTCGCCGGCCCGGTAGACCTGCACCCAGTCGCCCACCCGGACATCCTTGCCGTCCCGGATTTCACCGCCCTGGGCATCGCGGCCGGCGATGTAGTCTTCGTTGTGGAGTGTCGCATTCGATACAACGACACCGCCGACAGTGATCGGGGCGAGCCGTGCAACCGGGCTTAGTGCGCCGGTCCGACCAACCTGGATGTCGATCGCTTCCAGACGTGTCCATGCCAGTTCGGCCGGGAACTTATGGGCAATGGCCCACCTTGGTGTCGTGGACCGAAACCCCAGCCGCGCCTGCAGTGCCAGGGGATTGACCTTGTAGACCACACCGTCGATATCATAGTCGAGCGTCGCCCGCGCCTCTTCGATCTTACGGTACTGAGCGATCAGTGCATCGGGCCCGGCACAAAGCGCGGTCAGAGGATTGGTCTGGAACCCGAGCGCGTGAAGGCGCTCAAGGGCACCATGCTGGGTGTCCGCCAGCGGTTGCGACAGGGCGCCCCACGCATAGGCGAAGAAGCGCAATGGACGCTCTCGCGTGATATTCGCATCGAGCTGGCGCAGCGATCCGGCGGCTGCGTTGCGCGGATTGGCAAATGTCTTGTCGCCCGTGTTTTCTTGGGTCTGGTTCAGAACCGCGAAGTCCGACCGCGCCATATAGACCTCGCCACGGACCTCAAGAAGGTCTGGCGCCCCGGCCAGCCTGTGGGGGATATCGGCCACAGTCCGGGCGTTTGCCGTCACGTCTTCCCCAGTTGCCCCGTCACCCCGGGTCGCCGCTTGCACAAGCTCACCCGTCTCATAACGGAGCGACAGCGACAGACCGTCAATCTTGGGCTCGGCCGTATAATTCAACGCCTCGGATGGCGCGAGGCCGAGGAACCGCCGCACACGGTCGTCAAAATCCGCCACATCTGTCTGGTCGAAGGCATTGGCCAGCGACAGCATTCGCACAGAGTGGGTGACCTTCTCGAAGCCTTCGGCGGGGGCTGCGCCCACCTGTTCGCTGGGGCTGTCGGCGCGCACCAGGTGCGGAAACCGGGCCCCGATTGCGCGATTGCGCGTCTTCAGCCGGTCATAGGCCGCATCGTCCATGTCCGGCGAATCGTTTGTGTGATAGGCCGTATTGGCACGCGCGATTTCGGCCGAAAGCCGGGCCAGTTCAGCCTTGGCATCGGCCTCTGTCAGGCTTTGGACCGGATCTTCTCGGTGCATGCGCCCCTCCGCTTCTTCATCGGAGTGATAAGGCGCCGCAGTCAGAGCGTCCAGACCCGGTCACGGCGGGCTAAATCCGCGCCTCATACGCGGACAACGCCACTTGTCAGCTTTACTTTGTGACCCGCGCGCTTAAGCGCGCAGCGCCACCGGTTCTTGCTGTGTAACCGAAGAAGGGTCACGCAGCACATAGCCCCGGCCCCAGACTGTCTCGATATAGTTCTCGCCGCCTGTTGCCAGTGACAGCTTTTTCCGCAACTTGCAGATGAAAACGTCGATAATCTTAAGCTCGGGCTCATCCATGCCGCCATAAAGATGGTTCAGGAACATCTCTTTGGTGAGCGTCGTCCCTTTGCGCAGGCTTAACAGCTCAAGCATCTGGTATTCTTTTCCGGTCAGGTGCACGGTGTCACCTGCCGCTTCGACCGTCTTCGCATCAAGGTTGACCGATATCTTGCCTGTGTCGATCACGGACTGCGCATGCCCCTTGGACCGCCGGATGATTGCGTGGATGCGGGCCACCAATTCTTCGCGGTGGAAAGGTTTCGTCAGATAGTCGTCGGCGCCAAAGCCGAAACCCTTGATTTTGTTTTCAGTATCGTCGGCTCCGGAAAGAATGAGAATGGGCGTCGAAACGCGCGCAAGGCGAAGTTGCCGCAGCACTTCGTGCCCGTTCATATCCGGAAGATTCAAATCCAGAAGAATCAAATCGTAGTCATAGAGCTTCGCCAGATCGATGCCTTCCTCGCCCAGGTCCGTGGTGTAGACGTTGAGATTGGCATGGGTCAGCATCAGTTCGATGCTCTTGGATGTTGTCGGGTCGTCTTCCACGAGCAACACGCGCATATCATTACTCCGCTAAATGGGTTTACCGAAATTAACCTTGACGGCGAATGGTTAACTGCGGGTTACCGTTTAACGGGATATGACACATTCAACTTTAAGTTGCACGTGTATTCTTACGGGGTATTGCGGAATTTTTGCAAAGCTGTTGCTTTTAGGGCTGTTTCACCATGGGAGGCGACGGCGTGCATCCAACCTTCCAGCTCTTCTTCCGACAGGTCATAGCGCTTGAGCGCCTGCTCTGACGTCAAAAGGCCCGAACGGACGGCGCGCACCACGGCGGCTTTGCGGCTAGCAACCCAACGTCGGGTTTCGGCGGGCGGCAGATCGGCCCGGGTCATGACGGTTCCGTCGGGAAGCGTGACGGCGCGCGGACCCTCTATTTTCTTGAGGAACATGGCTTGCCTCTTTTGCGGTCGAGCCGATCATCGGGCCACTGCCTTAACTGGACATGAAACAGGGGGTTGAGAGTGTTTCGGATTTTCCTATATTCCGCGCGTTTCCCTGAGGATGAGACCATGGCGCACGCCCAAAGCGATGCAGAACTGAATTCACTGGGTTTTGCCAAACCCCCCGCGGATACCCGTGTCGTTGTCGCGATGTCGGGTGGCGTGGACAGTTCCGTCGTGGCGGCCGAACTGAAATCCCAGGGCTATGACGTCGTGGGCGTAACGCTGCAGCTTTACGACCATGGGGCAGCCCTGGCCAAAAAAGGCGCATGTTGTGCTGGCGTCGACATTCACGATGCGCGGCGTGTCGCGGAGGAAATGGGGTTTCCGCACTATGTCCTCGACTACGAAAACCTGTTCCGCGAGGCGGTGATCGACGAATTTGCCGAAAGCTATCTGGCCGGTGCCACGCCGGTTCCCTGCATCCGTTGCAATGAACGCGTGAAATTCAAAGACCTGCTAGAGACGGCTAAGGATCTTGAGGCCGATTGCATGGCCACGGGTCATTACATCCAGCGCAAATTGGGAATGGCGGGCGCCGAACTTCACTGTGCGGCTGATTCCGCGCGCGACCAATCCTACTTCCTGTTCTCCACGACGCAGGAACAGCTGAATTTCCTGCGCTTTCCGCTAGGGCATCTGCGGTCCAAATCGGACACGCGGGCGCTGGCGACCAAACATGGACTGACGGTCGCCGACAAGCCTGACAGCCAGGACATCTGCTTTGTACCGAACGGCAGTTACGCAAGCGTCATCGAAAAGCTGCGTCCGGGCGCGGCGGAGCCCGGCGATATTGTCGACATGTCAGGGCAGGTCCTTGGCCAGCACAGCGGTGTCATTCACTATACAATCGGCCAACGGCGTGGCCTTGGCATCGGTGGACTGAGCGATCCGCTTTACGTGGTCAGGCTGGATCCCGATGCCCGCCGCGTGGTTGTTGGCCCAAAAGACCTGTTGAGCACCCGAACTGTGCCCGTGCGTGAAATCAACTGGCTTGGAAGCCAGCCCATTAGCGCAAAAAGCGAATGGGAGGTGGCCGTACGCATACGCTCTACCCGTCCGCCGCGCCCGGCGATTTTGCGTCCGATCTCGCAGACGGAAGCGACGGTTGAGCTTCTGGCCGCCGAGGATGGCGTCAGCCCAGGCCAGGCCTGTGTGTTCTATGAGCCTGGAGGAAGCCGTGTTTTTGGCGGAGGCTGGATCTGGCGCGGGAACTGACAACCGCCGGTTGAAGTTACGGCGGTATTGGGGCGACCTCGATTCGCACCCCCTGTTTCACATCGCACAGCTCGCCAGCACGCCCATTTGCCCAAAAAAAAGCGCCCGCACGAAGCGGGCGCAAGTTATTGAGGCAGGTTTCATACAGGCAAGAAACCTATCGAGCAGTGACCCTGTTATACGCAAAGAGCCGCCCGTGTCCAAGTTAAAAGTTTGAAAACACACAGGACCCTCGGTACCTTCGCCCGCAAAGAATAAAGGGAGCAGAGGTATTGTCGCCAGAATGAAACAAATTGTTTACCGCCGTGTGACAGCGGCACTGGTTGCTTCGATCTTCTGCCTTGGCGCACAGGCAGAACCCCGCCATGGCATAGCTATGTATGGCGAACCGGCACTGCCACCGGATTTTGTGTCGCTTCCCTATGCCAACCCGGATGCGCCGAACGGCGGAAAAATTGTCCTCGGTGAGGTTGGCGGTTTCGACAGTCTGAACCCGCACATTCTGAAGGGGTCGGCGCCCTGGCAGCTACGTTTTCTTGCCTACGAATCTCTGATGGGCCGCAGTTACGACGAGCCGTTCACGCTTTACGGCCTGCTTGCCGAATCGATTGAGACCGATCCAGAGCGCACCTGGGTCGAATTCACACTGCGCGATGAGGCGGCTTTTTCCGATGGCAGCCCGGTGACCGTCGAAGACGTACTTTGGTCCTATGAGACACTGGGAACAGTTGGCCACCCCCGTTACCTGGGCGCCTGGGAAAAGGTTGCTACGGCCGAACAGACCGGTCCGCGCAAGGTGCGTTTCACGTTCAACGAAGCCGACCGTGAACTGGCACTGATCATGGGAATGCGCCCGATCCTGAAGAAGGCCCAATGGGATGGAATCGATATCACCGAAAGCGGGCTCGATACGATCCCCATCGCCTCAGCGCCCTATATAATTGGTGAATTTGAACCGGGACGGTTTATCTCCCTCGTGCGCAACCCCAACTATTGGGGCAAGGATCTACCGTTCCGGCGCGGCACCAACAATCTCGATGAGATCAGGATAGAGTATTACGGCGACGGCAGTGTCGTGCTTGAAGCTTTCAAGGCCGGCGCACTGAATAGCCAGCGGGAATTCAACGCCGCCAAGTGGGAACAGCAATACGATTTTCCGGCGGTCGATCGCGGCGAGGTGGTCAAATCGATCCTGCCCAATCAGCGTCCATCGGGGATCACAGGTTTTGTCATGAACACCCGTCTGCCGGTCTTCGCGGATTGGCGGGTGCGCGATGCGATGCTGCACGCCTTCAACTTCGAGTTCATCAACGAACGCATGACAGGCGGGGCGCAGCCACGTATCACCAGCTACTTTTCTAATTCCATTCTCGCGATGCAGCCGGGCCCGGCCGAGGGCCGTGTGCGCGAACTGCTTCTTCCGTTTGAAGATCAGCTTCTGCCCGGCACGCTTGAAGGCTATGCGCTGCCCGTGTCGGACGGCAGCGAACGCAATCGTGCGAACCTACGCCAGGCCGGTACGCTCCTCGACGAAGCGGGCTGGACGGTCGTCGATGGACGAAGGAAAAATGCAGCCGGCGAGGATCTTCGTTTCGAGATCGTGCTGAAACAGGGTGCCAACGAAAACCAGGCCATCATCGATATGTTCGTGAAATCGCTGGAACGGCTTGGCGTCTTTCCCGATGTCATCGCCGTCGACAGCGCCCAATACACTGAGCGAACGCAGGCCTATGACTTCGGCATGGCGTTCTATCGACGTGGTCTGAGCCTCAGCCCCGGAAACGAGCAGAAGCTCTACTGGGGCGGCGCCGGGGTGACCGAGCCGGGCACAAGGAACTGGATGGGCATGGCGTCCCCGGCCGCCGAGAGCATGATCGAGCACATGCTGACCTCGTCAAGCCGCGAAGAGTTCCTGGCAGCCGTCCGCGCTTTGGACCGCATTCTGACCGCCGGCCGCTATGTCATTCCGATCTACCAGTGGAACATCAGCCGGATCGCCCATGCGGCTGAACTCAAATACCCAGACCGGCTACCTATGTATGGCGACTGGATCGGATTTCAGCCTGACGTCTGGTGGTACGAGGAATAGCCTTCCCTTGACCTTGATCGCATCCGGCGATGCAGGTGGTGCATTAGCTCTGGCCGCTTTGTCCGTGACGGTGTAGCACTGCGCCGCCCAGGAAGGCACCCGGGTCAGGCGGAGGCTGCATGACATCGAAAATCGCCGCAGAAGCGATCGGAACCGCCTTTCTTCTTATCGCGGTCGTGGGTTCGGGCATCATGGGTGAACGGCTGGCCGGCGGGAACATCGCCGTGGCCCTGCTCGCAAACTCAGTGGCCACAGGGGCCGCACTTTACGTGCTAATCTCGATCTTCGGGCCTGTCTCGGGTGCGCACTTCAACCCGGCGGTCACGCTGGGCTTTGTCCTGAAGGGTGACCTCGGCGCTGGCGCGGCACCGTCTTACATGATGGCCCAGGTTCTGGGCGGAGTTCTGGGCGTGTTGGCAACCCACCTGATGTTTGACGAAGCACTTTTTCAGATGTCCAAGACCCCGCGCGCGGGGCCGGGACAATGGTGGGCCGAGATCATCGCGAGTTTCGGCCTGATGCTGACGATCCTTGGCGGGCTATACGCGCGGCCGCAGGCCGTTCCGGCGCTGGTCGCCTGCTATATCACCGGCGCCTACTGGTTCACGGCCTCGACGAGTTTTGCCAATCCAGCGGTGACCATCGCGCGCAGCCTGACCGATACGTTCTCGGGTATCCTGCCCGCGCACGCGCCCATGTTCATCGTGATGCAGTTCATCGGCGCGGCCCTGGCCGTATTCGTGGCGCGTCGGCTCTTCGTAGCCGGAGATGACTGAGCCCGCCGGCCAGCCGTCGGTCGCTGGCGATGGCGCACCACCCACCTGCCCAACGCCCTATAATCTGGCCGAAGACGTCCTGAAGGCCGGGCGGAGCACTCCGGACAAGACAGCGCTGTGTGTGATTGGAAACGGCGCCCCCGATCTCTGGAGCTACGGGCGCCTTTCCACTGCCGTTGGCGCCGCAGCCGCCGCGTTGCTGGCCGAGGGCCTGCGCCCGGGGGACCGCGTCCTTCTGCGGCTTGGCAACGGCGTGGCCTTTCCGATTGCCTTTCTCGGCGCAGTGACGGCAGGCCTCATTCCGGTGCCCACATCTGCCCAGTTGACCAAGACAGAAATCGCCGGCATTGCAGATTTTCTGGCGCCGTGCCTGGTGGTCGCGTCGCCCGAAGTTTCGGTGCCGCCCGGCCGTCCGGTGATATCTGACAAGCGGGTGCTCAGCGCCCCAAGACCCGATGGGGAGGTCCAGTTTGCCCAAGGTCCGCCGGACCGTCTGGCCTACATCGTCCTGACTTCGGGGACATCCGGCAAACCCCGGGCCGTGGCCCATGCGCACCGCGCCCACCATGCGCGGCGGATGATGTGGAAGGGTTGGTACGGGCTCACCCGCAATGACCGGGTCCTGCATGCCGGCGCCATGAACTGGACCTTTACCCTGGGCACAGGTCTTCTTGATCCCTGGACGGCGGGGGCGACGGCCCTGGTCCCGGGCGGTGGAACCCCGATCGACAGGCTTCCCGACCTTCTGAAGGATTATGACGCTACAATTTTCGCCGCAGCACCGGGCGTGTACCGGAAACTTCTGAATTCGGACACCGCGTGGGAGCTACCGCGGCTTCGTCATGGACTCTGTGCTGGTGAAACGCTGCCCCATGGGTTGCGTGAGGCCTGGCGAAAGGCGACGGGGACTGAGTTGCATGAGGCGTACGGCCAAAGCGAATGCTCAACCCTGATCTCCGGGTGTCCCGACCGCCCGGCGCCCGAAGGAACGACGGGTTTCGCCCAGCCGGGCCGCCGGGTCGCTGTGGTCAATTCCGGCGGCGTTCCGTTGCCTCGGGGGAAATCCGGGCGATTGGTCATCGGCGTCCGTGACCCCGGCTTGATGCTTGGATACCTGAGCGAACTGGGCGCCGCGCCAAGCCGGTCGGGTGCCTGGCACGAGACCGGCGACGACGCGATTATGCGCGACGACGGCGCAATCCGTATTCTTGGACGCAACGATGACGTGCTGAATGCCGGCGGCTACCGCGTCAGCCCCGAAGATATCGAATCCGTGCTTTGCCAGTACCCGGCGGTCACCGAAGCCGCGGCGGTCGAGGTGGCCGTTAAGGCAGACACCACCGTTATTGCCGCCTATTTCGTCTCCCACCAAGCGATTGACATCGCCAGTCTGGCGTCATTTGCAAGCGACCGTCTGGCGGGATACAAGATGCCGCGCATCCTAAAGCAGATCGAGAGCTTGCCGAGGGGTGCCAATGGTAAGCTGCAGCGCGCGCGACTGCGCAAACGGATGGAAACGCCCATATGATCAAATTGGATATCCTGTCGGACCCGATATGCCCCTGGTGCTATATCGGCAAGACCTACCTCGATCGTGCGCTGGCCGACCATCCGGACCATCCGTTCACGATCGAATGGCATCCGTTTCAGCTGAACCCTGACATGCCGCCGGAAGGAATGGACCGCAGGGCCTATCTTGAGAATAAATTCGGTGGCCCTGAAAACGCAGACCGTGTCTATGGCCGCATCGCCGATACGGCCAAGGCGGCCGAGCTTGTCATCAACTTCGACGCGATCCGGCGCACGCCCAACACGCTTGATGCGCATCGGCTGATCCATTGGTCGGGGATCGAAGCGCGCCAGGGACCTATGGTGGACATGCTGTTTAAGGCCTATTTCGTAGACGGTCTTGATATCGGCGATCATGGTGTTCTGACCGATATCGCCGAGAAAGCCGGACTTGATCCCGACATGATCGGCACGCTTTTAAAGGGCACATCTGACGCGGAAGATGTCCGCGCCCGGGATGCCCACGCGCGCCAGCGTGGCGTCACCGGTGTCCCAACATTCGTTGTCGCGAACCAGCATGTACTGCCCGGCGCGCAACCGACCGAACTTTGGCTGAAGGTGATCGACGAACTGACGGCCCAGATCGCTGCGGCCGAGTAAGCGCGTCCCGCCGCCATGACCCCAGGGTCATCTGGCGAGTTCGCAACTGGGCCGACCCGTATGGTCATTCCCGTAATTGGCCTGTAGCGTCCGCCCATCGGCGTGATCAAGCGTGCGCCCTTCCATTCCCAATGTCGCTTCCAACCTTACCGGTGTCCTGGGGCAGCCATTCATGTCGGTCCAAAACGCCCCGTCCCATCCGCCAGAGGCAGAGCGCCTGAAACTGCCAGAGTTCGTGGCGATGATGGGCATGCTGTTTGCGACTGTGGCGGTATCGATCGACGGCATGCTGCCGGCGATGCCGGAAATCGCGGCCGAGCTTGCCCCCGAAGCACCCAACCGGGCGCAGCTGATCATCGTGTTTTTCGTCTTTGGAATGGGGCTCGGGACGCTGGTAGCGGGGCCCCTGTCTGACAGCTTCGGTCGCAAACGCATCGTCCTTCTGGGGGCGGGTCTTTATATCTGCGGCGCCTTGGGGGCCTACTATTCGACGTCTATCGAAGCAGCCCTTGCCGCGCGCCTGATCCAGGGACTGGGCGCGGCCGGGCCGCGAACGGTGACGATAGCGATGGTGCGCGATCTTTATAGTGGCCGCACAATGGCCCGCATCCTGTCCTTCTGCATGTTGATTTTCACACTTTTTCCGGCCGTCGCACCGCTGCTCGGGGCGGGCATCATGGCGCTTGCGGGCTGGCGCGCCATTTTTCTTGCATTCGTTGCATTCTCGGTCGTCTCTGCCGCCTGGCTGGCGTTTCGGCAGCCCGAGACATTGCCGAAAGAGTTGCGGCGCCCGCTTCAGCCCCGGGTCCTTTATGCGGGATGTCTGGAAATTCTTGCCAACCGCCAGGTTATGATCACCACGCTGGTTCTGGCACTATGTTTTGCCATGCTCTTTGCAACGCTTGTGTCAGTGCAGCCGATCTTTGACGTCACCTTTGGGCGGCATGAGGAATTTCCCTACTGGTTTGCCGGCATGGCACTGGTTGCCGGAACAGGTTCTATCCTGAATGCCCAACTTGTGGAACGCGTGGGCATGCGCAGGCTCGTCGTCGCCAGCCTCTGGGTACAGCTTGTGTCATCGGCCGCCATGGCGCTGGTGACGTTCCTGGGCCTTCTGCCCGTTGCAATTGCTTTCGCGGTCTATCTGATCTGGTCCACTTACGTGTTTTTCATGGCGGGTCTGACCATGGGCAATCTGAACGCTCTGGCGATGGAGCCCATGGGCCATATTGCAGGGCTCGCGGCCTCGGTGGTCAGTTCAGTGGCAACAATTCTTGGCGTGCTGATCGCAGTACCGATCGGACAGGCCTTTGACGGCACACCGCTGTCCGCCGCGGCGGGTGTTGCCCTGTCTGCCGCCGCCGCACTTGTTCTGATGATGTTCAATTACGCACAGCCGCTGCGCTCGCCGGTCACTGACCTGTGACGTGCGACTTGAGCACGGCTGGCTTAGCTACGCGCGAGACATCCAACCAAAAGGACACCCGATGCTGACGCCCCGCCAAAAGACCCCTGATCTCACCCTGCCGCTTCTTGATGGTTCAACTTTTGATCTGGCAACGGATCAGGGCGAACGGGGCACGGTTGTCTGCTTTTACCGCGGCCTCCACTGCCCGATCTGCGCGAATTACCTGAAGGAACTGGAACGCCTGACGCCAGAGTTTGCCAAACGCGGCATCAAAACCGTTGCCGTCTCAAGCGACGGCGAAGACCGCACCAGGGCGATGGCCGAAAAGGTCGGGACCGAACATCTACGGTTCGCTTATGACCTGGCTCTGGACAAAGCCCGTGAATGGGGCCTGTATATCTCTACATCGCGCGGGAAAACGTCCATCGGCATCGAAGAACCGCCGCTTTTTTCCGAACCGGGGCTGTTTCTCGTCAATCCCGATCAAACGCTTTACTACATGTCGGTTCAGACCATGCCCTTTGTGCGGCCGCATTTCTCGGAACTGCTATCAGCCGTGGATTTCGCCATCGACAAATCCTACCCGGCACGCGGGGAATATACCGGCGAACTGTCTTTGCCCGTCGCCGCGACCTAGCAAGCACCGGCCGCCGGGGCGCACAGGCGCCCCGACCACCGGCAGCGGCGCGTATCTGAAAAGCGGTTGCCCCGTGCCCAATCTGGTCCGATAACGCATCATAGTTGTGCCAAGCGGATGGATCGAAGGTGCGCCGACGGTGAAACTGACACGCAGAGCATGTCTGGCGGGCGCCCTTTCGATGCCGTTGGCGGCGCGGGCGCGTGGTCGGTTGCTGATTTTTGCGGCCGCATCCCTGGCTGGCGCACTTGATGCGGCGCTGTCGGGCGCATTGCGCCTGCCGCCCGCATCGGTTTCCTATGCCGGCAGCGCGACACTGGCGCGCCAGATCCTTGCCGGTGCCCCAGCGAGCTTGTTCCTGTCGGCCCATCCTGCCTGGATGGATGTCCTTGAAGACCGCGGCGCGCTGACGCCGGGGTCGCGCCGCGACCTTCTGGGAAATCGGCTGGTGATCGTTGCACCAACGTCCGAGGCCCGCCCCTTGGCGCTGAGGCAAGATGCGTTGATCAATCGACTGAAATCCGGTCCCCTTGCCATGGGACTGACCAAGGCCGTCCCGGCAGGCATCTACGGCGCCGAGGCTTTGCAGAACCTCGGGCTCTGGGCCGGGCTTCAGGGCCGCGTTGCACAAAGCGACAACGTGCGCGGCGCCCTGGCCCTGGTGGCGCGGGGCGAAGCGCCGTTGGGTGTCGTCTATGCGACTGATGCGCTGGCCGAGCCACGGGTAAGTGTGGTCGCCGAATTTCCCGCTGACAGCCATCAACCCATTGTCTACCCGGCGGCTCTGATCGGTGCGGCCGATCCCGACGCCGCCGCCGTGTTGGATTATCTCGCCGGACCGTCGGCCATGGATGTCTTTCGGGCGCACGGCTTTTCGGACGCTTGGGGGCCCTAGGGAATTGGGTGCGTGGCTTGGCCCAGAGGAATGGCAGGCGATTGCCCTGTCGCTCAAGGTCGCCTTTTGGGCGACGGCGCTCAGCCTTCCCCTTGGCATATGGGTGGCGCATCTTCTGGCGCGTCCGCCCTTCCCTGGCCAGCAGATCCTGAACGGGCTTGTCCATCTGCCGCTGATCCTGCCGCCTGTTGTCACGGGCTATTTCCTTTTGATCCTGTTCGGACGCCAGGGCCCGGTTGGACAGTTTCTTGAGACCTATTTCGGGCTGGTCCTGGCCTTTCGCTGGACCGGCGCGGTTCTGGCCACGTCGGTTATGGCCTTTCCGCTTCTGGTTCGCGCCATTCGGCTTGGGTTCGAGACCGTGGATCCGCGATTGCACGCGGCGGCGTCCACGCTCGGCGCTGCGCCCGCATCGGTTTTCCTGTCGGTCACATTACCGATGATCCTGCCCCATATCCTGACCGGCGCCATCCTTGCATTCGCCAAGGCGCTCGGGGAATTCGGTGCAACGATCACCTTTGTGTCAAATATTCCCGGTCAGACGCAGACCCTGCCTTCGGCGATCTACACCTTTCTGCAAGTGCCGGGCGGTGAAGCCGCCGCCGTCCGACTTGTCGTTGTGTCCATTGTCCTCGCCGTGGGCGCGCTCGCCCTGTCCGAGGTCCTGACCCGACGCGCCCGCGCGCGGATTGAGCCTTCCGATGCTCAGGCTTGAGGCGCAGCAGACCTTCGGTCCGTTTCGGATGGACGTTGAGATTTCGGCGCCCCGTGGCACCACCGCTTTGTTTGGCCGGTCCGGATCGGGCAAAACGACACTGGTCAACATCGTCGCCGGGCTGCTGCGTCCGGATGTGGGTCGGGTCGTTCTGGACGACACGGTACTCACTGACACGCAACGCGGCATCTTCTGTTCGCCCCACAAGCGGCGCCTGGGCTATGTCTTTCAGGATGCGCGACTTTTTCCACATCTCAGCGTACGAAAGAACCTGCTTTACGGGCAAAGATACGCGCCGCCGGACGCCAAGCCACTGGATCTGATGCAGATTACCGAGCTTTTGGATATTGGGGATCTTTTGGATCGCCGCCCGGCCGGGCTGTCAGGCGGCGAACGCCAAAGGGTGGCGATCGGGCGCGCCATTCTATCGGCACCGCGCATGCTTTTGATGGACGAACCCCTGGCCTCGCTCGACAACGACAGAAAATCCGAGCTCCTGCCATTTCTTGAACGTCTGCGGGATAACTCTGACGTGCCAATCCTTTATGTCAGCCACAGCCTGGCAGAGATTGCGCGGCTGGCCACAACGATTGCGGTCATCGACAACGGACATGTGTCCTTTTCCGGACCGGCGGCGCAGGTACTGTCCAATCCGCGTGCTGTTCACGCGCTGGGGGTGCGCGAAACCGGATCGATCCTGCCCGCCACCGTCGTCGCCCACCACCCGACCGACCGCCTGACAGAGCTTGCCACATCGGCCGGGCCGGTGTTCCTGCCCCAGGTGACCCATGCACCGGGCACCGTCTTGCAGCTTCGGATCGCCGCCCGGGATATCATTCTCAGCAAGACGCGGCCCACCGATATCAGCGCCCTGAACGTTCTGCCCGCCACCATAACCGAGATCCATCCCGGCGCTGGCCCGGGCGCCGCCGTTGGCCTCATGGTCGGCAAAAGCCGCATCGTGGCGCGAATTACACGGCGTTCGGTTGCGCAAATGGCGCTGGAGCCGGGACAGTCAGTTTACGCAGTACTAAAATCAACCGCATTGGCGGCCGGCGATGAAATACAGGCGCCTCCGGCCCTTAGTCTGTGACCGGATAAAGACCATCGGTGTAAGTGACGGCGTGATAGCCCTTAGCCCCAACGCGGCGGCCAAGGTCACTGCCAATCGGCACGCCTTCCTGTATCTGCGACAGGATGCGGGCGAAATCATACCGTGGTGACCAGTCAATGCCGGCAAGCGCTGCGGCGCTGTCATAGACCCGCCCAATGGAGTCGGGCAGCCGGAACCCGGCCCTTTCATAGATCGCAGGGGCATCCGGAAAGTACCTTGCAATCACCCTGGCTGCGTCCTCGGGCAGTGCAGCGCAATCGGTGCGCTGAAAGGGGCTGGGTGCACTGATGATAAACTTGAAAAAGCGCTCCGCACCAGCATGCTTAAGCGCCGCTACATGGGCCATGGCGGCATCTTCAATATCCACACGCCGGTGCAGGAATTCATTGGCCTTAAGGTTGGCATCCTGCCACATCCGGCGCGCTGTGGGGTCATCGTCGGGCTCGGGAAAGAAGCGCGATGTTCTAAGCACCGTGACACTGAGATCCCGCGTTCGGGCGAAGAGATGGCACAGATCCTCGGCGGCGGTTTTGGTGGCGCCGTAGATGTTTTTCGGAGCACCGACAATTGTCTCATCTACCCAGATTGCAGGCGCGTCAGGGGCGGGCTGCAAGGCGGCGCCAAAGGCACTGGTCGTCGAGGTAAAGACAAATCGGCTGATGCCACAGTCGGTGGCAGCTTCCAGAAGCGAAAGCGTCCCCAATACATTCGAATGAACGAAATCCTGCTTGGAATGGGTTCCGACATGGGGCTTGTGCAGCGTGGCCGTGTGAAGGACGGCATCGGCGCCCGCCACCGCACGCCGCACGAAATCCGCGTCCGCGATGTCGCCAACATGCAGCGTGAAGGGCGATGCGATCCGGTCGAGTCCGCCGACGTTGAAACCGAGATCCGGCATCAGGCGCATCAGCGCTTCCCCCAGATGCCCGGCACTTCCCGTGATCAGGACTTTCATGCAGCCTTGGTTTTCTTTTGCTGGCGAAGCTTTTCAGCCAGATCGCGGGCGATCGCGAAGGCGCCCTTGATTTTGTCGCCATCGCGCTTCCAGTCGCGGCGCACGATGATCTTGTTGTCGCGCACCTTGGCAAGCCCGTCCTGGGCTTCGATGAATTCGACCAAGCCCCTAGGATTGGCGAATTTGTCGTTCCAGAACTGGATCGTTGCCCCCTTCGGACCGCCGTCGAATTTTGCAATGCCGGCGCGTTTGCACATGGCTTTGATGCGCACCACCAGCAGAAGCGTGTTGACCTCTTTCGGCAGTGCGCCGAACCGGTCTATCAGCTCGGCCGCAAACCCCTCTAGTTCGACCTTTGTCGACAGGGCGGACAGGCGACGGTAAAGCCCTAGCCGCACATCCAGATCGGGCACATAGCTTTCTGGGATCAGAACTGACACGCCGAGATTTATCTGGGGCGCCCATTGGTCATCAACCTCGGACAGGCCCTGCAGTTGGCCCGATTTGATCTTGCCAATCGCCTCTTCCAGCATCGACTGGTAAAGCTCATAACCCACTTCGCGGATCTGTCCCGACTGTTCTTCACCAATGAGGTTGCCAGCGCCTCGGATGTCCAGATCCTGACTGGCCAGTGTGAAACCCGCACCAAGGGTGTCCAGCGAGCCCAGGACCCGAAGACGTTTCTGGGCCGTCGGGTTCAGCGGAATACGCGGGCGCGTTGTCAGATAGGCATATGCCCGGGTCTTCGACCGCCCGACCCGTCCCCTGATCTGATAGAGTTGCGCCAAGCCGAATTTGTCGGCCCGGTGCACGATCATCGTGTTCGCCGTCGGAATATCGAGACCCGATTCGACAATCGTCGTCGCCAGAAGGACATCGAATTTGCCATCGTAGAAGGCATTCATTCGGTCATCGAGCTGGCCCGCCGCCATTTGTCCATGGGCAACAACATAGGTCAGCTCAGGAAGCTGCGCTTTCAGGAAATCTTCGACCTCGGGCAGATCGGATATGCGCGGGACCACATAGAAGGATTGGCCGCCACGGTAATGTTCGCGCAACAGCGCCTCGCGGATCGTGATTGCGTCGAATTCGCTCACATAGGTTCGTATCGCCAGCCGATCGACGGGCGGTGTCCCGATGATTGACAGATCGCGCACGCCGGACAGGCTGAGCTGCAATGTCCGGGGAATGGGTGTGGCGGTCATGGTCAGGACATGGATATCCGACCGCATCTCCTTCAGCCGTTCCTTGTGCTGCACGCCAAAGCGCTGTTCCTCGTCGATGACCAGCAGGCCGAGTTTCTTGAAGCGGACAGACTTCGCTAGGATCGCATGGGTGCCCACCACAATATCGCAAGTTCCCCGCGCGATGGCCTCGCGCGTTGCGGCGGCTTCTTTCGTGCCCACGAAGCGTGACAACTGGCGGACATCGACCGGAAAACCTCGGAAGCGTTCCGCAAAAGACCGGGCGTGCTGACGCGCGAGCAGCGTCGTGGGCGCGATCACCGCCACTTGCACCCCCGACATGGCCGCGACAAAGGCCGCGCGCATCGCCACCTCGGTCTTGCCAAATCCAACGTCGCCGCAGATCAGCCTGTCCATGGGTCGGCCCGCCGCCAGGTCGGACAGCACGTCTTCAATGGTCTTCAGTTGATCGTCAGTTTCGTCATAGGGAAAGCGCGCGGCAAAGGCCTCCCACATGTGCTGGGGCGGCTCTATGATTTGGGCGCTGCGCAGCTCGCGCTCGGCGGCCACACGGATCAACCGGTCGGCAATTTCGCGGATCCGTTCCTTCAGACGCGCTTTCTTGGCCTGCCAGGCGCCGCCGCCCAAACGATCAAGCAGCCCGGTTTCATGCCCGAAACGGCTGAGCAGCTCGATATTCTCGACCGGCAGGTAAAGGCGCGCATTGTCAGCGTATTCCAGATGCAGGCATTCGTGGGCGGCCCCGGCGGCGGTGATCACCTCAAGGCCGTGGAAACGTCCGACACCGTGGTCGACATGGACGACCAGATCACCTTGGCCAAGCGATTGGGCTTCGGTCAGGAAATTGTCGGCGCGGCGGCGTTTCTTCGGGGTGCGGATCAGCCGGTCGCCCAGCACGTCCTGTTCAGAGATGACGGTCAGGCCGGGGGCTTCAAAGCCGGTCTCAAGGGCCCAGACGGCCAGACCGATCATGTTTTGCTGGCCCTCAATGTCCCGGGCGTTGCCGATCAGCCGGGTGTCGGCAAGACCCTCATCCTCAAGAAGACCCTGAAGACGTTCGCGCGCGCCGTCTGAGTAGCTGGCAATGATGACGTTGCCTTCCGCGCGCCGTGCCTTCACATGGTCGACCAAGGTACGGAAAAGGCTGATGTTTTCCTGCTGGCGTTCTGGGGCAAAGTTTCGCCCGATACGGCCGCCAAAATCGACGACCCCAGGACCAGTGCCGCGTGGCAGTGCATTCAGCTGGATCCGGCGGTGGCCTCGTTCGGCTGTCCGGAACACGCCGTCATCTAGATAGAGCAGCTGCGGCGGACAGGGCTTGTAGACCGTGTCGATCCGGTTCTTCTGCATCATCGCATGACGGCGGCTTTCGAATTGATCTTCGATCGCATCCCAACGTGCCGCCCGCGCCGGGGTAACCTGATCATCGATGACCAGGGTGGCCTGCGCGACATAATCGAAGAGCGTTTCAAGCTTTTCATAGAAAAAGGGAAGCCAGTGTTCGATACCCTGGTGTTTTCTGCCCGCGCTGACCGCTTCGTAAAGCGGATCGTCGGTTCCGGCAGCACCGAACTCGATCCGGTAGTTCTGACGGAAACGGGTAATGGCCGCATCGTCCAGAATGACCTCGCTGACCGGGGCGAGTTCAAGGGATTCGAGCCGCTCTGTGGTTCTCTGGGTCGCCGGATCAAATCGTCGGGCCCCATCCAGGATGTCACCGAACAGATCCAGCCGGACCGGGCCGCCTTCGCCCGGCGGATAAATGTCGATGATCCCGCCCCGAATGGCATAATCACCCGGCTCCATCACTGTCGGACTTTGCGAAAACCCCATACGCACCAGAAAGGACTTCAACCCTTCTTCATCAATGCGGTTTGAAACCTTTGCGGTAAAGCTCGCTTCGCGCAGAACGTCGCGCGCGGGCACACGTTGGGTTATCGCGTTTAGCGTGGTCAGAAGCACGTATGTGCTGGGGCCGCCGTTGACCAACGTGGCCAAGGTGGCCATCCGTGCGGCGGCCACATCCGCGTTGGGCGACACGCGGTCGTAAGGTAGGCAGTCCCAGGCCGGGAATTCGAAGACGGGCAAGTCGGGCGCAAAGAACGCCAGGGCCGCCCGCATGGCCGCCAGCCGCTTGTCATCGCGCGCCACATGCACGACGGGCAGACCCGACTTTTCCAGCTCGGCCAGCACGACGCGGGTATCAAAGCCCTCGGGCGTGCCTCCGGCAACAATCGATTGTGGCGGTTGCATGGCGCCTGCCTAAGTCGCGTGACGCCAGTGTCAACCGCCGATCGCCCCGATCGTCAGGTTCTGGTACATGCCCCAAACAGCAGTGATAAAAATTGAAACAACGCCTAAGACTTGTACCTGCACCCGGTGCCGGATCATTCGCTTGCGTAAATCCTCGCCCCGCAGGGCGTTTTGCTCGATCAGGCGGGCTGTCGACAATGCCATCAGACCGACAAGCGCCATGGGAAAGGCCATTAAGAACACGGCCTGGGCAAACTCGACGCTGTAGAAAAAGCCAAGGCTCGCCAGACCGGTCAACACAAAACAGGTGAAGGCGACCAGCCAAAGCCCGGCCATGTGCGAAATATAGAGAAGCCGGTTGCAATTGATGCGCACCATGTCTTCCAGGTCGATCTCGGCCTGGCCGCCGTTGCGGCGGGCCCGTTGGACCATGTCATAGGGCACACCCAGGATCCAATGACTGGAAGACGACCACAGCACCGCAAGACCGATCCAGTACCAGAGGTTCGAAAATGATCGCATGTCGATCAGTTCGAAAACGGATTGTTCGAGGCTCAAAACGCGTCCTTCTTCGGGCGTCTGGGGACGTTTCAGGCCGTTCTAGCGGCCAAAGTCAGGGGTTTCCACCCTTGAGATGACGCCGTTTGCGTGGCAGGTCTCGCTCGTTCCGAAAGAAAGATCTGCCCGTTGCCAAAGCCACACACCCCTGCCCCTTTTCCAGCCGCAAGGCTGCGGCGCACCCGTTCCTCGGCGGCCCTGCGGGACCTGACCCGCGAAACAAGCCTGTCGCCCGCCGATTTCATCTGGCCTGTTTTCGTCACCGACGGCCATGCAACGCGCCAGCCCGTGCCGTCCATGCCGGGCGTTGAACGGCTTACCGTCGATCTGATCGTCGAGGCGGCGCGCGAGGCCGTTTCCCTTGGCATTCCGGCGATCTGCATCTTTCCGCACACCGATGCCGCGCTAAAGACCGAAGACTGTGCCGAAGCTTGGAGCCCCGACAACCTGTCCAACCGCGCCACACGCGCCGTCAAGGAACAGGTACCGGGCCTTGCGGTCATGACTGATATCGCGCTCGACCCCTATAACATTAATGGCCACGACGGTTACGTCGAGAACGGCGAGATCGTGAACGACCGGACTGTTGAGGCCTTGGTCAAGATGGCGCTTGCCCAGGCCGATGCAGGCGCAGACATCCTTGGACCATCGGATATGATGGACGGGCGGATCGGCGCAATGCGCCAAGCGCTTGAAGCTGCGGGCCACACCAACGTGACGATCCTGAGCTACGCCGCCAAGTTCGCAAGTTCATTCTACGGCCCATTCCGGGATGCGGTGGGCGCCTCGGGCGCCCTGAAGGGCGACAAATCCACCTATCAGATCGACCCGGCAAACGCAGATGAGGCACTGAGGTGCGTCGCACGTGATCTAGAGGAAGGCGCCGACATGGTGATGGTCAAACCCGGCATGGCGTACCTGGACATATGCCGCCGGGTAAAGGACGCTTTTGGTGTGCCGACCTATGCCTATCAGGTGTCGGGCGAGTACACGATGATCGAGACCGCGGCACAGGCGGGCTGGATTGATGGCGAAAAACTGATGTTCGAGGCTCTGCTGGCCTTCAAACGCGCCGGATGCAGCGGAATTCTGACCTATTTCGCGCCGCGCGCCGCGCGCCTGCTTAATGGCTAGGCGGAGCCGCGCTACAAACCACATATGGTGGTGACCCGCAGAGAGACTCACTGTATACTGCTACGCAATTCCGGGCAAACAACCGGGTGGCAAAAGCGAGGAGAGCATGTCTTTCAAAATTCCGCGCGGGATGCCGCGCAGACAATTCCTAGGTGCGGGCGCTGCCTTTGCGGGTCTGGCGGGCTGCGCAAATGGTGTGGGCAACGAGAACGCCTTCAAGATCGATCAGGCATCGGATGCGGCGATCAACTTCCTGTATTCATCGGACCAAGACGCAGCGAACATCGCCAGCCGTGCCTCTGGCATCCTGATCATGCCACAGATCACCGAGGCGAGTTTCCTGTTCGGAGGAAGCTTTGGAACCGGTTCGCTGCGGGTTCAGGATGCGACAGTGGATTACTATTCGGCAACTCAGGCAACTGTGGGCCTTTCGATCGGTGCACAGCAGTACAGCCACGCCCTTTTCTTCATGAGCGACGCGGCGTTGGAAAACTTTCGGGCGTCCGACGGCTGGGCAGCGGGCGCGGATATCCGTTATGCCGCCGATGCCGAAGGTCAGACCATCGGCTTTGACAGCACTCAGATCAACACGCCGGTCATCGCCTATGTATTCGCCCAGGCGGGTGCGATTGTCGGCGCGACGCTGGAAGGTACAAAGTACACCCGCATCATTCCCTGATGCCAGCCGGCCCGAAGACTGCGCGCGCTGCGCTTGCCGCCTTGCAGTCTTTGGGCCAGACTGATTGTCGATCTCTTCCAACCAATCGGCGCAGCCCATGACGCTGGTTTTCCGGTGGCTCTTTCGGATTTTCGCCACACTGGTTTTTTTGGCCGGGGCGGCGGGTTTGCTTGCCTACTACCTCGCGGCCGGTTCGCTTCCGGACTACAACGAAAGACACAGTGCGGCGGGTCTTGAGGCAGAGCTTGAAATCGTCCGCGACAACGCAAACGTGCCCCATATTTTCGGGACCTCAGACGCCGACAGCTATTTCGGCCTGGGCTACGTGCATGCGCAAGACCGGCTTTGGCAGATGACGCTTTTGCGGCGGACAGCCCAAGGACGGCTGAGCGAGCTTTTCGGCACGCGGACCCTTCAAACCGATGAATTCATGCGGCGGCTAGATGTTTATGGGTTGGCACGTCGCTCGGTTGAGGCACAGGACGCCTACACCCAGGCGGCGCTTGAGGCTTATGCCCGGGGGGTGAATGCCCGTATCGCCCGGGTGAATTCAGCCGCGCTTGGACGTGGCGCGCCAGAGTTCTTCCTGTTCTCGCCCGAGATCGCGCCCTGGACGCCCACCGACAGCATCGCCGTTGCGAAGGTCATGGGCGTGCGCCTGTCCGCCCATCTGTCACGCGAGGTGCGCAGGGCACGGGCGTCGCTCTTGCTCTCAAACGAACGGCTGGCCGATCTGATGCCCGATGTTGTTGGGGACGGAATTGCCGCCCTGCCCGAATTTACCGGGCTTTTTGAGAAGCATCCGCGCCGGGCCACCCAAGAGCCGGCAATTGGCGGGCATTTCCTTTCGCCCGTCCCGGAGATCGGCTTAGAGCACGCCTCGAACGCCTGGGCCGCATCGCCGGCCCGAGCCGCCAAGGACGGAAGCCTTCTGGCCACCGATCCGCATCTGGCGCTGGGCGCGCCGACGGTCTGGTATCTGGCGCGTCTGCAGTTGGCCGATGGTGATGTGATCGGCGGCACGATCCCGGGCATGCCAGCCGTTGTGATCGGCCGAAGTGACCAGTTGGGATGGGGTCTGACCAATTCATACCTCGACGACCAGGACGTCTTTATCGAACGCGTCAACCCTGACAATCCTGAAGAATACCTGACGCCCGACGGCATGAAGCCCTTTTCGACCCGGCAAAGCATCGTGCAAGTTGCCGGATCTCAGCCGGTGACGCTGACGTTGCGCTGGACCGAGAACGGCCCGGTTCTGCCGGGCACTTTCTATGGGCTCGACAGCGTCACACCCAAGGGACATGTCACGTCGGTCGGGTGGACGCTTCTGTCGCCCAACGACACGACGCTGACGGCCGCGATGTCGCTGATGCGTGCCGGAAGTATCGACGCGGCGGTGGCGGCGGCCGAAGCCCATATCGCACCGAGCCAGAACCTCATCCTCGCGGACGCGGAACGCGTGGGCATGAAGCTGATTGGCGCCATGCCCAGGCGCGACATCAGGCACCAAAGCCAGGGCCGCATACCTGCGCCGGGCTGGGTGTTGGAAAACCGCTGGCGCGGTCGGCTGAGCTATACCGAGAACCCCGGGTTCCTTGACCCCGACGGCGGAATAGTCGGCAACACAAACAACAAGATGATCGATCGCCCCTTCCCGCGGCATGTCAGTTTCGCCTGGGGGGACAGCCAGCGGGTGCAACGCCTGGAAAGGCTGATGGGCAGCCGTGAGGTTCACACCCGCGAGAGCTTTATCGAGGCCCAACTTGACACCGTTTCGCCCACGGCACGGGTCCTCTTACCCCTGGTCGGCCGGGACCTCTTTTTCACCACCGAAGCCGCGCCCGAGGGCAGCCCGGCCCGCCAGCGGCAGATCGCACTTGATCTTCTGGCCGACTGGAACGGTGAAATGAATGAACACCTTCCCGAACCGCTGATCTATGCGGCCTGGATGCGTGCGCTTCAGGACCGGCTGATCCGGGATGAAATTCCAGTCGTGGCGGATGACTTCAGCCGTCTGGAGCCACTTTTCATCGAACGTGTGTTCCGCGACATCGACGGCGCCGCAGCCTGGTGCGATGTACTGCAATCGGCACCGGTTGAAACCTGCACTGACATCTCTCGGGCCGCCTTGGATGATGCCATTTTGTGGATTAGCGAGACCTACAGCGCCGCTCTTGAAAGCCTGCGTTGGGGCGATGCCCATGAGGCGCGCCATGATCATCCCGTTCTCGGGACCGCTCCCGTGCTCAAGTGGATCGTCAACATACGTCAATCGACCAGTGGCGGCGACAACACTCTGATGCGCGGCGCCACGTCCGGCGGCGAGGATCCTTTCGCCAACGTGCACGCGGCCGGATACCGGGCGGTCTATGATTTCGCAGATCCGGACAGTTCCGTCTTCGTCATCGCGACCGGTCAATCCGGCCATGCCCTATCGCGTCACTACGACGATCTGGCCGAACTTTGGCGGCGCGGCGAGTACATTCCGATGAGCCTTGATCCCAATCTGGCTCGCGCGGCGGCGGTCGGCGTGACGGTTCTCACGCCCGAATAATTCCTTGCTTTTCCCTAAAACTTTTCACGGAATCGATTATTTATGGTACACAAAGCCAACTAATAAGACGTCGGTTCAAGAACCGGTCGCAACAAAAGGCGAGCAGAAGAAATGAGACTGTTACTGGCTTTGGTCGCGCTTGGCGGCCTTGGTGCCTGCGCTGGCACTTTTGAGACGGACTACGGCGTCCCCTTGCAGGCAGAAACAACGCGCAATTGGAACGTGGTCGGCATCTCAGTCGATGTGCCGGAAAGCCTAGAGATCAGCGAAAGCGACACTTTCGCACCGCGTGCGGACATCGTTTGGCATGGCGACGAAGTGGGCGACAGGCGCGAACAGATCGCCGCGATCGTCGAAGAAGGCGTCGAACGGGGTGCGTCGGGTCTGAACGGTTCGGTCCCGGTCACGATCGGCGTCCGCATTGTCCGTTTTCACGGCGTGACACCACGTTCCATCAACGCGGCTCCTGGCGCGGTTCATAACATCCAGATGAATGCCCAGGTCTGGAGCGCCGATGGGACCACGCCCCTGACACAGCCCGAGTTGATCATCGCTGATCTCGAAGCCCTGGTTGGGTCGGCTGCCATCGCCGCCGCCGAAGAAGGGCAAACCCAGAAAGTGCGCGTGACGGACCACATCGCACGTGTTTATGCCGGCTGGCTTGGAACCGGGCCAGACGTGCGGCGCAGCTTCTTTTCCTGGGGCCGGTAAGCACCTTTCAAGTGAATGCCAAGGCTGCGCCTAGAGCGCGCAAAAAGCGGCCTTGGTACGATCCGACCAACGCACGCGCAGTTGAAGACCGTCTTCGCCGGGCTCTTCGGCCAGGATCTCCGTATGCTCAAAAAGCCAGGCGCGGCGGCGCCCGTCGCCAAAGGTCAGCGTCAGAACTTCTTCCTGTTTGCCGGGCGCAAGCTGATGCGCGATTTTCTGGGCGAGCGCGTCCAGCCCTTCTCCGGTCAAGGCGGACAGGGCCACGACGTCCCTCGATCGTTCGGCCTTTCGCAGGACCGCCGCCCGCTCGCCAGCTGGCACCTCATCAAGCTTGTTCCAGACCTCGACGATTGCTGCATCTTGCGGGACACCTAGATCGCCCAGGATCTGCTTGACGTCTTCGGCCTCGGCCTCGCTTTCGGGATGGCTGATATCGCGCACATGGATGACCAAATCCGCATCGAGCACTTCTTCCAGGGTCGCGCGGAACGCCGCCACAAGTTGCGTCGGCAAGCCCGAAATAAAACCCACCGTATCCGACAGAATGATGTCGGTGCCGTCGGGCAGTTCCATGGCCCGCATCGTCGGGTCCAGCGTGGCAAAAAGCATGTCCTTGGCCAGAACTTTCGCACCGGTCAGACGGTTGAACAGTGTCGATTTGCCCGCATTCGTGTACCCGACCAGCGCGACCACCGGAAACGGTACCTTCTTACGCGATGCCCGGTGCAACCCGCGGGTCTTGGACACCTTGGTCAACTGGCGCCTGAGCCGGATCAATTGGTCGTCGATGGCCCGTCGGTCGGCCTCGATCTGTGTCTCGCCGGGTCCGCCGACAAACCCAAGGGCGCCGCGCTGGCGTTCAAGGTGGGTCCAGGCACGCACGAGGCGCGTCCGCTGATAGGCCAGCGCCGCCATCTCAACCTGAAGCACACCTTCCTTGGTGCGTGCACGGTCCGAAAATATCTCCAGGATCAGACTGGTGCGATCCAGAAGCTTGCAGTTCCAAGCCTTTTCCAGATTGCGCTGCTGAACGGGCGTCACGGGCCCGTCGACAAGAACGAGCTCGACCGCATTATCCGCGAAAAGCGCTTTCAATTCCTGCGTCTTGCCGGACCCAAAAAGATGCCCCGGTCTCGGCTTTGGAAGCGGGACTAGCGTTGTGCCGACCACATCCAATCCCGGAAGAGCCTGCGCCAATCCAAGCGCTTCGTCGAGCTGACGCTTGGGCGGACGCGGATTTTCGCGCCCTGCTACATCCGGGTGAAGGACCCAAGCGCGCGTCATATCCCGCGCTTCGGCTTCCATCTGACTAGTCGTCCCCGTCGTAGAGATTAATCGGTTGAGCCGGCATTATCGTCGAAATAGCGTGTTTGTAGACCAGTTGCGACTGTCCGTCGCGACGCAACAGCACACAGAAGTTATCAAACCAGGTGATAACGCCCTGCAGTTTCACGCCGTTAATCAGAAAAATTGTGACCGGAACTTTTGTTTTTCGAACATGGTTGAGAAATGCGTCTTGTAAATTCTGCTTATCCGCAGCCATTTTTCTTTGCCTTCTTAGTTTTTGTTGTCCCTGCCGTAAGTTTGGCGGTTGTACTGTCCAATTAAGTATGGAGTCTGCGCGTCCGAGATTCCAGCCCCATAATCAAACCGTTACGTGACGAACCCCGAAACTGCGACATAGGGAGGCTTAACTGCGCAGAAACTGAACGTTCAATAGGGCAATCAGCGCCAGCGTTTCCATGCGTCCCAGCACCATCGCGACCATGCTGATGACCTTTCCCGCAGTGTCCAACTGCGCATAAGCATAAACGCCCTCGCTGGCGATTGGCACTAGGGGGCCCGCAGTCGACAAGGCCGAGATCGCAAAAAGAAGCGACGCTTCGAGGCTGAGACCCGTCAGCCCAAAGGCAAGCGTTGTCACGCCGATAGACAGCGCGAAAAGCATGAAAAATATCCAGGCGATTGTGACGCCCTGAAAATGGATCCGGACCGTCGTGCTTCCGGGTATGCCCATCAGGTTCGGATAGACCAGGCGCACAAGCTCGCGCCGCCCGTGGAGGTAAAGCGCATAAACACGAAGCAATTTGACGCCGCCCGCGGTGGTGGCAACTCCGCCACCCATGAGCGCAAGACCCACGAGAATCATGCCCGGACTTTCCAGACCGGACCATATCCGGGCTTCGTCCCACCCCGCCGACACGAAACCGGTGGTGGACAGGAAAGACACAGTTGTGAATGCGCCACCCCAGAACGCCATAATCCGGTCGGCGCCATACTGGGCGTTGGGGGTATCGAACACGGCGACCCAGTGGCGCAGGAACAAGACCAGCGAGACCACAAAGACAACAAAAAGCGCGACGCGGATTTCTGGATCTTCAAGCAAATCCCGGCGATCAACCCCGGCGATATCGGATGAAAAAGTGCGGCGGGAAAATGCAAAGACCAGAAATAGCATGACAAGAATTTCGCCCGTGACACCGCTCGGCGATCCGGTGACACCGCCTATGGGAGAAATACCGCTGGTGGACATGGTGGCCGCCGCATGGGCAAAGGCGATCAGAGCCGGGTCGCCCGCCACGATCAGGCAAATCCAAAGCACCAGCGTCAGACCGGTGTAAACCGGAAGAAGCGTCCGGGTTATTCCGACCAGCCTTTCGGACGTTTCAACGCCGTCCGCGGGACGCACATCGGCTCCGATGCCCCGCCCGGGCACCGATTTGGCCGTAACTTCAAAACCACCCAGGTTCAGCGGGAAAAAAATCGCGGCCGCCGTAATCCAGATAAAAAACCCGCCGATCCAGCCAACCAGAGACCGCCAAAGTTCCAGCGGCGGCCCAAGCCGGGCGGTGCCTTCATAAAGCGTGGCACCGGTTGTGGTGAAACAGGACAACATCTCAAAATAGGCGTTGAAGAAAGTAGTGTTCTGGAGCGACGCCTGAAACGGTACGGCAAAGAGGATCGGCAGAACCACATAGGCGCCCGCCATCGTCAACAGATGACTGCGGGCCAGATTGCGCGGGCGACGGTTATGGGTCGCCAATGCGACAATGGTGATCAGGACCAAAAGCAACGCGGCCACCTGCGAAAAGACCCGCATGTCAGAATAATCGCGCAGGACATAGGCATAGATCGCCGGCACGAACATGATCAGCGCACTGAGCCCTGCCAGCGTGACAAAAAACGGCAACCTCGAAACTGCGCCCATGGCCTTTCTGCCCTAGAAGAAGTCGATCGAGACCTGAAGCAGGCGCTCGACTTCCGGCACATCGGCTGAAAGTGCAAAGATCGCCACAACATCGCCTTCACTTACCCGGGCTGAACCGGTGGGTTTCACCAGCTTGTCGCCCTGAAGGATGCCGGCGATCATAACGCCTTCGGGGAAATCGATATCTCGGACAAGCTGACCGGCCATGGGCGATGTCGATAGGACCTGCGCCTCGATCACCTCGGCCTCGGCATCGCCAATCGAATAGACGGCGCGCACGCGACCTTGGCGGATATGGCGCAGGATTGAACTGACCGTGGTCGCGCGCGGATTGATGTAGGCGTCTATGCCAAGCGTCGTCATCATCGGGGTTAAGGTCGGGTCGTTGACCAAGGCGATTGCCATCCGGGCGCCGGCCGCCTTGGCGCGCACGGCCGCCAGAAGGTTGGTTTTGTCATCATCCGTCACCGTGAGCACCGCGTCGGCCCGGTCGACATTCGCCTCGGACAGCAGCTCGTGGTTCAGGCCGTCGCCATGCAGCACGATTGTGCGCTCAAGCTCTTCCGCCACGGCTTCTGCTTGGTGGCGGTTCCTTTCGATTACCTTGGCTCTGACGCGCTCGGCCCGGCTTTCCAGGGCCTGCGCCACGGACAAACCGACGCTGCCGCCCCCGACAATCACAAGACGTTCCTGTTTTTCTTCGGTTTTGCCGAAAATTTCGAGCGTGCGTTTGACGTCTTCAACCTGCGACAGGACATACACCTCATCCCCGTCAAACAACTGGTCACCCGAAGATGGTACAAAAAGCGTGCCTTCACGCCGCACGCCCACGACCAGCGCGCGCAGGGTCGAAAACAGATCCGTCAACTGGCGCAGCGGCGTCTCAAGGACCGGACATTCCGGCCCCAGGGCCAGACCAAGGAGCTGTGCCCGGTGATCAAAGAAGAATTCTGTATCAAAAGCGGCCGGTGCGGACAGTCGCTGCAGGGCGGCTGCGGCCACTTCGCGTTCTGGGCTGATGACGACGTCAATCGGCATGTGATCGCGCCTGTAAAGGTCCGCGTAGATCGCGTTCAGATAACTTTGCGACCTGAGACGCGCGATTTTACGCGGTACCGAAAAGACCGAATGGGCAACTTGGCAGGTGACCATGTTGACCTCGTCCGAGAATGTGGCCGCCACGATCATGTCGGCATCTTTGGCCCCGGCGCGGCTCAGAATGTCAGGGTAGGATGCAAAACCGGCGATGCCCTGAACGTCGAGCGTGTCTGTAGCCCGGCGCACAAGACTGGCATCGTTGTCGACGACCGTCACATCATTGCGTTCGCCGGACAAATGCCGGGCAATTTGCCAGCCGACCTGACCCGCCCCGCAAATAATGACCTTCATGCGTCAGGTCCCTTTGCCGTGTTCGAAGAGGCTTGGCAGACAGCGGCGTTGCAGTCAATCACGCCTCGGCGCGATTGGCCATCTGTTCAGCTTCGTCAGCAGCGTCGCTTTCAAAAAATGCCACCCTGCCTCCGGCTTTTGACTGCGTGACCACGCCCAGCGATTTCAGCTTTCTGTGCAAGGCCGAACGTTCCATACCGACAAAGCTGGCGGTGCGGCTGATGTTGCCGCCGAAACGGTTGATCTGGGTCAGAAGATATTCCCGTTCAAATAGCTCGCGCGCCTCGCGCAGCGGCAGTGTCGCCAAACCTCCAGACAGGACCACTCTGCCCTTGTCCAGCCCGCCTTCTTCGTTCTCGGGCAATTCCGATGCCTCAATCACCGGTGCGTCGCCGCCCAGGATAAGAATGCGCTCCATCATGTTCTTCAACTGACGGACGTTTCCCGGCCAGAGCATCGTCTGCAGCAGCGTCTGCGCCTCTTCCGATAGCTGGCGCAGCGGTAAGCCGTTGGATTCATTAAAAGATCGAAGGAACACATCGGCCAAGAGCGGGATGTCTTCCCGACGCTCTTCCAGCGACGGGATGGCAAGCGGTACCACATTCAGGCGGTGGTAGAGTTCTTCACGGAAACGTCCAGAATCAATCTCGGCTTGCAAGTCCCTGTTTGTGGACGAAATAACCCGAATGTCTACCGAGATCTTTTCTGAACCGCCGACCCGCTGAAACCGCTGTTCGACCAGAACCCGCAGGATCTTTGATTGGGTCCCCAGGGGCATGTCGGCAATCTCGTCGAAGTACAGAACACCGCCCGAGGCCTGTTCTAGAAGGCCCTGGACCACCCCGTGTTCTGCCCCGTCGCGTCCGAACAGAACCTCTTCCATCCGGTCGGGTTCAATGGCCGCCGAGGTGACGGATACGAACGGACCCTGGGCACGGTCTCCTTCGGCATGCATGTAGCGCGCCGCCAGTTCCTTACCCGATCCCGCCGGTCCGGTCAGCATCACACGGCTGTTCGATTTCGCCAGCTTGTCGAGCTTTGAGCGCAGCGTCTTAAAGGCCGGGCTGTCACCCAGCATCTCGGTCGGCCCGCTGTCGCGTTTCTTCAACTCGGTGTTTTCCCGGCGGAGGCGCGAGGTCTCCATCGCGCGCCCGATTACAACGGTCAACTGGTCAATGTTAAACGGTTTTTCGATGAAATCATAAGCGCCCTGCTTGATCGCAGCGACCGCAATTTCTATGTTGCCATGCCCGGAAATGATGACGATGGGAACTTCCGGATGCTCGCGCTTGACGATCCGCATGATGTCTATTCCGTCGAGATCGCTGTCTTTCAGCCAGATATCAAGGACCATCAGTGCCGGCAGATCGGCCTTTACCTGATCGATCGCGTCTTTCGCGGTGCCGCAAACACGCGTCGTATAGCCTTCGTCTTTCAGAATGTCCGATATCAGTTCCCGAATATCGCGCTCGTCATCTACGATCAGAATGTCGCCCATTTTTGCCCCATCTAAAATTTCAGACCGCTACGCGGCCAGTTTGCTTCGATTTCAAGTTCTGTTCACGCAAAGGCAGCCGCACTTCGGCGCAGGCACCGAACCGCGTTGCCCCTTCAAATGGATCTGCGTCGCCAAGCGCCAACGTGCCGCCGTGTTCCTCGATAATCTTGCGCACAATGGGCAGACCCAGGCCCGTGCCGCTTGCGCGGGTGGTCACATACGGCTCAAAGAGGCGCGCCCGGTCCTGGGGCAGCCCGATGCCATTGTCTGATATGGTTACGATCGCTGCGCCGTCCTCGATCTGAAGGCCGACCTGGATCTGACCGTCAAAGCCTTTCGGCGCGCCATTTTCCAAAAGGCTTTCAATTGCTTCCCCGGCGTTCTTAATCAAATTTGTGATGGCTTGACTTATCATGGTTGCGTCGAGATCAGCCATCAGAGGAAGCTGTGGCAGGTCCGCATGGATGGTGATGTCTTCCTGCGCCACGTCCTGTAGCGTCACCGCATCGCGCAAAAGCGCCACTAGATCGGTCTCAGCCCGTTCCGGCGTGGGCATGCGCGCAAACTTTGAAAATTCGTCCACAATGCGGCGCAGATCGCCGGTCTGGCGGACGATGACCTCGGTCAGCCGTGCAACCGTATCGTCATCGTCGGTCGCAGCAAATTTCCGTCGGATGCGTTCGGCCGACAGTTGGATGGGTGTCAGCGGGTTCTTGATTTCATGCGCGATGCGGCGCGCCACGTCTCCCCAGGCGGCCATGCGCTGCGCCGAGACAAGATCGGTCACGTCATCGAAGGTCAGAACGTATCCTTCGCGGTTGCCTTCCGCATTCTGCCGGGTTGCCAGGCGCACAAGAAGCCGTTCCTGGCTGCCCTGACGTGTGATGATGATCTCTTCCTGGGCAACGGGCGTATCCGAAGTGACAAGGCCGTCGAACAATTCGGCAAACTCAGGCACAGCCTGCGCCAGCGGAACCCGGCCCAATGCGGCTTCGTCCACGTCCAAAAGGCGCTGAGCCGAAGTGTTGACGAACATGACGTTGCTTTCGGCATCAAGACCCACAACGCCCGCCGTAACCGAGCTGAGTACGTTGTCGAACAAACGCCGCCGCCGTTCGATCTGGGCCGTGTTTTCAAGCAGTTTCTCGCGCTGACCCTTCAGCTGGCGGGTCATCTGGTTGAAATGAACGCCCAGGGTCGAGATTTCGTCATCTCCGTCCCCTTCGATGACCTGCACATCAAGATCGCCAGCACCCACGCGCTGGGCCGCACCCGCAAGACGTCCGATCGGGCCTGACAGGCGCTCGGCAAACCAAAAGCCGAGCCAGACCGCAGCGACGATCAAAAGCAAAGCGAAGCCCACATAAAGAAGCGCAAATTCAAATAGGATGCGGCCCCGCTCTTGTTCCAGCTGCTGGTACAGCCGCGCGGTCACCTGAGTGTCGTCGAGAAGGTTCAGGATGCTGCCGTCGACTTCGCGTGAGACGTATAGAAAGCGATCCGGATAGGCGACCAGCGGCAGAAGCGCACGAAATTCGTTGTTGTCCCAATCCTGAATGATCACGAAGCCTTCGTCGCGCGCCTCTTGAAGCGCGGCCGGACCGGGATGTTCGAAATCAAACAGATAAGATCGGTCGCCCCGGGCACGGATGTCGCCCGTGCCATCAATGATGTAAGCCTCTTTCAGCCCCCGCTGGATGGCCGACTGACCCTGGGTCAGTATCTGACGCAAATCTCCATCGCTCAGAAGCGAACTGACCGCCCGCGCGCGGTTCAGAAAGCTGGCTAAAGCGCGCGAATCCTGTGACAGGTCCCGGCGCTGTTCCTCTTCATAGGCCTCAGCCGCCGCAAGCGACGCGCCGACAACGTTGCGCACGCGTTCCGAAAACCACCCTTCAAGTCCAAAGTTGATTGTCACCGCACCAAAGACCGCGACGGTCACGGTTGGGATCAGCGCGATCATCACGAAACTGCCAGTTAAACGAAGATGCAGCCGCGACCCGGCGGATTTCGCTCGTCGAGCGGCAATCATCTGCACGACGCGCTGCAACAAAAGCGCTGCAACGAAAAGCAAATAGATCAGATCTATCAATAGGATCGTACGAAGGCCACGGTTTCCACCGGCCTGATCGAGCGGCCCCATGATCCATATGGTCGTGAGTGCAAGCAGGGGACCGAGCGCCACAACGATCAGCGTGGCAACATTCTGAACGCGTCTTTGGCGCGCCAGCCGTCGCAAACGGTTCCAGTTCATGCGCCGCGTGCGAGACTTCACGCGTATCCTCGATCTTTGCCTACCGCCAGTTTGGGCGTTTGCCGCCCACTCGTGTGCCTGTCTGCGTCAGTGACGCCGATTGGCCACGTTATTGTTGCCCTTTTACATCAACTTGCGGCGTCGTGTCACGCGAATATCGAGGTCGGTGATCTTTTTGCGAAGTGTATTGCGGTTGATTCCAAGAAGATCGGCGCATTTCGCTTGATTGCCGCCGGTCGCATCCAGCGCGATTTCGATCAGAGGGATCTCCACCTCGCGCAGGATCCGCTGGTACAGGCCAGCCGGCGGCAAAACACCCCCATGAAGGTCGAAATAGCGTTTCAGGTGCTTAGCCACAGCGCCCATCAGCTTTTCACCGTCGCCGCCGCCCACAAGGGGCTCCATCGCTGGCTGGTTGCCCAGAACGAGCTCCACTTCGGCGCGGCTGATGTCGTCTTCCGTGCCCGTGATGACCAATCGACGAATGGCGTTCTCAAGCTGGCGGACATTGCCCGGCCAGGTGTAGGCGCGGATCAGATCCATCGCCTCATCGGCAACCCGGCGGCGCGCCACACCTTCACGGTCCGCCCGAGCCAGGAAGTGCTCGACCAAAAGCGGAATGTCATCGACCCGCTCGCGCAGCGACGGCACCGCGACGGTAACACCGCTCAAACGGTAGAAAAGATCCTGCCGGAACCCCCCGTTCTCAAGACCCTGGGTCAGGTTTGTCTGGCTCGTGGCCATAATACGCGGGGCATTCTGACCCATCGTATCCAGCAGTCGCACGACGCGGGCCTGTGCCTCGCTGTCGAGATCGCCAACCTCGTCGAAGAGTATCGTGCCGCCACGTGCTTTCGCGACCAATTGGGCCGGTCCGTCCACGCCGGACAGATCGCCCGATCCCGCAACGATGAAGGGCAGCGTCCGCCGGTCTGAAAAATCATGGATGGCCCGCGCAATCAGCGATTTGCCGGTCCCGGATTCGCCGTGGATCAACACCGCGAGATCGGTGTTCATGACCCGCGCGACAAGGCGGTAGAGGGTCTGCATCGCCGGCGTGCGCCCCACCAGCGGCAGATCGGTTTCCTGGGCCTCGGGGGCCCGTTCCGGCGCCTTGGCCGGCGTGCGCCGCTTGACCTCAAGCGCCCGCGCCGCCCGCTTCATCAGATCGGGCAGATCGAACGGCTTAGGCAGATAGTCATAGGCATCGGCCTCCGTGGCCTGGATTGCGGTCATGATCGTGTTTTGGGCCGAGATTACGATGACCGGAAGACCGGGACGCTTTTCGACAATCTGCGGCAGGCTGTCCAACCCGTTGCCATCGGGCATGATCACGTCGGAAATCACCAGATCGCCCTTACCCTCTTCGACCCAGCGCATCAGCGTCATCAGCGAAGACGTTGCGTGGACCTTGCAGCCGGCCCGTGTCAATGCCTGCGTCAGGACCGTTCGGATGGTCCGGTCGTCATCGGCAACAAGGACTGTTCCGTCCATTTCAGCTCTCCTCTTCCAACTCTTTCGAGGCAATCGGCAGCGCAATCCGGAACGCTGTGCGCCCGGGCACGCTGTCCACGTCGATCCAGCCATCGTGTTCTGAGACAATCTTACTGACCAGGGCGAGACCCAGGCCGGTGCCGTTTTCGCGCCCTGAAACAAAGGGCTCAAAGATCTGGTCGCCCAGTTCGGGCGGCAGGCCCGGACCGTTGTCGATGATATCGACATGAAGCGGCAATGCCCGACCGGACCCGTCTTTGTGGCGCAGCCGCAGCGACAGTTCATAGTAGGTGCGGATGCGGATGATCCCTGCCCCGCCGCAGGCCTCGGATGCGTTCTTCAGTAAGTTCAGGAACACCTGCAGCAACTGGTCGCCGTCGGCGAATGTCGGCGGCAGCGACGGGTCATAGTCTTCCTCGATCGCGATGTCGGCGGCAAAGCCCACCTGCGCCGATTTGCGTGCCCGGTCTAGAAGATCATGGATGTTCACCGGCTTGCGATCGGGCGGGCTCAGGTTTCCGAACTGTTCGACCTGTTCAAGAAGCTTCACGATGCGGCGGCTTTCGGCCACGATCAAATCGGTCAGATCCCGGTCATCGCCTTTCAGGTTCATGGACAAAAGCTGGGCCGCCCCGGTAATGCCCGCCAATGGGTTCTTGATCTCATGGGCCAGCATCTCGGCCATGCCGATGGCCGAGCGGGCGGCCGATTTGACCGTTTTGGCCCGATCCAACCGCTCTGCCACATGGCGCGGCTCCATTAGGATCATGACCGCGCCGCTGGTGCGTTGCATGGGCGCAACCTGCACGTTACAGGGCACTGGCGGCTGCGTACCGGTCCCGATCATCGCATCGTTGATGTGTACCGTCGCCTGCGCCTCGCGCACCCGCTCAAGCACTTCCTCCAGCGGTGCATCCACATGGATCCGGTCCCAGACAGGCGCAGACTTCAGAACCTTTTGCGATAGGTTCAGAAACATCTCGGCGGCGTTGTTGATGTCGAGAACCCGATCCTTCGAAGAGACGATCAGCGCCGGCAGGGGAAGCGAATTCCACATATCTTCGTCGATATCGGTCATGCCGCGCACCGCTGCTTGCCCATCAGAGCATCCGACAACAGGCCGATCACGGCCCTTGGATCTTCGGCTGTCAGGACCTCGCGACGAAGCTTGGACGGGGTCTGAGCGCCGTCCATGTACCAGCCCAGATGTTTGCGTGCCGTGCGCAGGCCAAGTGCGGCACCGTAAAAGGCAAGGATGTCTTCGTAGTGGCCGCAGACCATGTCCAGAAGCGCCGGGCCCGTGGGCACATCCGGTGCGGGGGCGCCGAAGACCGAAGCGGCAATCTCGGCCAGACGCCAGGGGGCCCCCTGGGCGCCCCGCCCGACCATGACGCCATCGGCGCCCGATGCCGTCAAAGCTGCCCACGCGCTTGCCGGCCCCTTGATGTCGCCATTGGCGATGACCGGTATCGATACAGCGTCCTTAACCGCGCTGATCGCCTGCCAATTGGCCGCACCCTTGTAGAACTGACAGCGCGTTCTGCCATGGACCGTGACCATCGAGATACCGGCCGCCTCGGCCCTCTGGGCCAGCTCGGGCGCATTCATCGACCTGTCGTCCCAGCCAAGGCGCATTTTCAGCGTAACCGGTGTTTTCACCGCTCCCACGACCGCATCCACCAGCGTTAGCGCATGGTCGAGATCACGCATCAGGGCCGACCCGGAATAGCCGTTGGTGACCTTCTTGGCCGGGCAGCCCATGTTGATGTCGATAAGTCGTGCACCGTTCGCTTCGACCATTCGGGCCGCTTCGGCCATCCAGTAGGGATCGCGCCCGGCCAGTTGGACCGCCGTTCGGTCAACACCGAAACCAAGCTCAGCCCTTTCGCGCACGCCTGGTTTCGCCTGGACCATCTCTTGGCTTACCACCATCTCGGACACGACCAGCCCCGCCCCGAACCGCCCGACAAGGGTCCGAAACGGCAGGTCCGTGATGCCCGCCAGTGGCGCGAGCAGAACGGGAGGCTGAATATCAATTTCTGCCAGCGAGATGGTCACATGATTAATCCTTGGGCACCCCCGTCACGTAACCCGCTCTGTATCCCTTTGCAATTTGGGCCGGGTGAGTTCCTAATTCTAGGCAATAATTGCCTGTTTTTTGTGCGTATCGGCATGTGATTCTTGCCGATTGTCAGCAACGCATGCAGGCCCTAGACCTGTGCCCCAGAAAAAGGAGTGTGCATGCAGGCAGCAGCAGTCATTGTCGCGGCGGGTCGGGGAACCCGCGCTGGCGGTGAAAAACCAAAGCAATTCCAGCGCCTTGGGGACCGGACCGTTATCGAGCATACACTTGCCGCTTTTCGGTCCCATCCGCGAATTCTGCGTATCATTCTTGTGCAGGGCCCCGACGATACCGATCACTGGTCCGAATTGCAGATTCCAGACGCCATTTGCGTCCAAGGGGGCGCGACACGCAGCGCATCGGTGGCCGCCGGTCTGGCGGCCGTTGGTGACGGGATTGACCACGTTCTGATACACGATGGCGCCCGGCCGCTGGCCAGCGCGGCCCTGATCGATCGCGTTCTCGATGCCCTTGGGCACAACCCGGCAGCGGCGCCCGCCCTGCCTGTGTCTGACGCGTTGTGGCACGGCGCCGACGGCCAGGTGATCGGCACCCAGGCGCGAAGCGGTCTGTTTCGGGCCCAGACACCGCAAGGGTTCGATCTGGATGCAATCCGGGCCGCACATGCCGCCTTTGAAGGCACCGCGGCCGATGATGTTGAAGTGGCCTTGGCCGACGGTCTTGACGTGGCCATCGTCGCGGGCGATGAGGCCAACATCAAGATCACCGGACCTGACGATTTTGACCGCGCTGAAAGGCTTTTAAGGGGAACGCCTTTGGACATCCGCACCGGCAACGGCTTGGACGTCCACCGGTTCGGTCCAGGCGATCACGTGACACTCTGCGGGATACAGATCCCGTTTGAACGAGGTCTTCAGGGGCATTCCGACGCCGATGTTGCAATGCATGTGGTCACCGACGCGATCTACGGCGCGCTGGCCGAGGGCGACATTGGTCAGCACTTCCCGCCCAGTGACCCGCAGTGGAAGGGTACCGACAGTGCCATTTTCCTGCGCCATGCGGTCGAATTGGCTGAAACGCGTGGGTACAGGTTTTCCCATTGCGATTGCACGATTGTGTGTGAATTCCCCAAGATCGGCCCCCACACCGCGGCCATGCGCGCCAAGATGGCCGAGCTGATGGGGCTGCTGCCCGACCAGATCAGCGTGAAGGCCACAACCACCGAGAAACTTGGGTTCACGGGTCGCGGCGAGGGCATCGCCGCCCTGGCCACGGTCACGCTGGTGGCTGCGTGACGCATTTGATTGCGACGGTCTTCGGCGTGGGTCTTCTTAAACCCGCGCCCGGAACCTGGGGCTCGGCGGCGGCGATCCCGGCGGCCTGGGGTCTTCATGCGGCGTTCGGGTTTCCCGGTCTCGCTGTGGCAACCGGGGTCGCCTTTCTGGCCGGTTGGTGGGCAACCCGGGCCGTGACGGCGCGTATCGGGCGCGCCGATCCGTCCGAGATTGTCGTTGATGAGCTGGTGGGCATGTGGCTCGCGCTGTGGCCGCTTTCCTTCGGTCTCTGGCAGGCAGGCGCGGCACCGGGCACGTTCCCCTGGCCCGGATGGGTTGCCGGGTTCCTGCTTTTCCGCCTTTTTGATATCTGGAAGCCGGGGCCGATCGGCTGGGCGGATCGGATGAAGACACCCCTTGGCGTGATGCTGGACGACGTGATCGCAGGCGTTGCCGCAGCGATTGGCGTGGCGGCGCTCGCCGCAATTGCCCATGGAGGGCTGAGACTATGATTGCCGAGGCCGTTCTGTCGGCAGCACGCGCCCAAGGCTGGATGATCGCAACAGCCGAAAGTTGCACGGGCGGCCTGATCGCCGGTGCGCTGACCGATGTGCCCGGATCATCCGATGTCGTTGACCGGGGTTTTGTGACCTACTCTAACGCCGCCAAGATGCAGATGCTGGATGTGCATCCCGTCACGCTTAGGGCCCATGGCGCCGTCTCGGAAGAGGTTGCCTGGGAAATGGCCAACGGCGCCCTGGTCCATTCGGACGCGACGCTTGCCGTAGCGGTGACCGGCATTGCCGGACCGGGCGGCGGTTCAGACGAAAAACCAGAGGGCATGGTTTGCTTCGGATTGGCACAGCGCTGGGAAAGAACACAAACCGAATGCATTCAATTTGGCCCACTGGGACGTGATCTGGTCCGACGCGCAACTGTCGCCCATGCGCTGGCGCTCCTGTTTCGTGCCGCTCAACCGTAAAGTTCGGCGGCGCGCCGTTCAAATGCCCGTACGATCCGTTGCATAGCCTCGTTGAAGACCACGCCGATCACGGTCTGCAGAAGGGCGTTCCGGAATTCAAAGTCCACGAAGAACTCGACGGCACAGCCACCATCCTTCAACTCTTCGAATTGCCAGAAAGATTTCAGATACTTGAAGGGTCCATCCAGATATTCAGTATCCACGCGTCCAAGCCCGGGCCAGAGCGTGACGCGGCTGCCGAAACGTTCGCGAAAGACCTTGAAGGATATGACCAGATCGGCCTCAAGAACGGTTGCGCTGTCCTGCGGGATAGTCCGGCGGATCCGTGCGGCGGCACACCAGGGCAGAAATTCAGGATAGGCCGAAACATCCGCGACCAGATCGAACATCTGCTGGGCAGAATAGGGAAGCGTTCGTTCTTCGCGGTGCGTCGGCATTGGCAGGCGCGGCCTTTCTCGGATGACAGTGGCGCGTCATGTCGTAGAGTATGGGTGGAAAATCAAGGGCCCACAGGGAGGACCGCATGACGCAGCCAGCCTATGTGATTGACGAAATGATCACGGCGAAGGCAATCGCGGCCCGGGTCGAAGCGCTTGCGCGGGAAGTTGAGACCGCATTTGCGCGCACCGACAAGCTGATCGTGGTCGGCCTGATGCGCGGGTCATTTGTCTTCATCGCAGATCTGGTGCGCGAGCTGAGCTTGCCCGTCGAGGTCGATTTTCTGGAAGCGTCCAGCTACGGCGATGGCATGGAATCGAGCCGTGAAGTGCGTATCCTGAAGGATTTGCGCGGCGAGATCGCCGGGCGGGATGTGCTGGTCGTCGAAGACATAGTCGATACGGGATTCACATTAACACACGTCGTTAACTTTCTGAAATCACGCGATCCTGCAAGGCTGGAAACCATTGCCCTTCTTGATAAACCGTCGCGGCGCGAAGTGGATATCAAGGCCACGTGGACCGGTTTTGAGATCCCCGATGAATTCGTCGTGGGTTACGGGATCGATTATGCGCAGCGTAACCGTAACTTGCCGCATATCGGCAAGGTTCGGTTCATTACCCAATGAACCTGCGCCACCTATTGCGCATGAAGCGGCTGGCCGAGAGGCCGCCAAGCAACCGACGGGTCGCGCTGGTCTTTGGGACAATCGCAATCTGTCTGGTGATTGCCGGGGCGGAATGGCTTTTCGGACCGTTTCCCTTTTTGGAAAACTGGGACGGAAATACGCGTATCCGGGTTGGGCGCTAGACACAGCCGCCCGTCTCCCGTCGGGCTTTAGGCGACGGGGCGGCAATGGGCGTCAAAGCGTTCGGCCACCCGGTCAAGGGCGCGCTGGCAATGGGCGATGTCTTTCTTCGCGCCGAGCTTCAGTTTGGCAAAAGCGATCGCACGGCGCGGGAACGGATGCCAACGGTCCATATCCAGGCCGCATTGGTTCAAGAGCAGGAACGGCAAGGTCTGCACGGCAAGCACTTGGTTCAGATACGACTGTGCGCAGGCCGCTCCAACCCAAGCCATGCGATTCGCGAGAAAAAGCGCACTTTGATCCAGAACGTACATGCCCGAACTGCGCAGCCGACCGCGAAAGTGCAGATGGGTCAGAAAGAAGCCACCGACACTGGTGAGAACATGCACAGAGCGGTGCGGCGCAATGGTCAGGATCGTGTCGTGCGGAGAGACGCAAGATCCAGCGTCCGAGACAGTTGCGGTTCGAAAAACGGTGCCGGTGCAGTTGACGACGATCGTGCCGTCGGCGACCTGCCTGGTCGCGCCGGATCGTAGAACCATCTCGGGCCCGTTTGCCGTGTCACGGACATCCGACAGGTAGTCACCTATGATGGCCGTGGCGCCCCGCTCGATACGTGCCTTCTCAGCCTCCGACAGAATGCCAAAGACGAACAATCGATTGTCGGGTGAGCCATCGACAGAATGATGTTGGCGGAAATGGTCAATAAGCGCGTCTTCGTTGTCGCCATCGAAATGGGTCGCCATGTCGTGGAAAACCCGCGACACCACCTGGCCCTGCGACCAACGTTTCATTCCGGTTGGAAAGTACTTGTCGCGACTGAAAAAGTTCGTGCCCTTGCCCTTCAGCAGCACAATTTCTCGTACAGGATTTTCATCCAGCAAGGACGTGACGGTGTCCATTCCGGTCTTTCCACCGCCTACGACGCAGACAGCCGCATCGGGCCGGTTCTGCAGCGCCTCGGTCAGATCCTGGGGACGGATTGAGACCACCCGGTCGCTGGAGAGAGCCAGAGGTTCCGGGATCTGATAATTCAGGCCCGACGCGTGGATGGCGAGATCCGCCATCGCTGTTGCCGTAGAATTCGGCTGGCCCGTCGGATGGTAGGCCACCCGCGCTTTCCACCCCTCGGATGTTGAAACTTCTTCGCAGGAGGTCGCCACATGCCCAAATCTCACTGAGACACGAAACTTTTCCATGACGACGGCAAGGGCGGCTTCAAGATGGTTTCGCACTTCGTCCCGCGCGGCCAGGTAGTCCGACGGTTTCTGCCAGTTCCAGCGCAGATCGCCCACGGTGAACATCCCGTGCGGTTGATGCAGGCGCACAAAATCATACGCCACCGTCCACATGCCGCCAGCGCCATCCTTTTCATCGATCAACAGGACCCGGGCGCCCTTGGGCAGATAATAGGTGGCGGCGTAAAGTGCATTCAGCCCGGCAATGCCTGTACCGATCAAAATCAGATCAAATGTGCCGACCTCTGGATCTACCGCGTCGGCGTCCGATGTCACAGGCATCTGGTCCAATACAATCCCCCGCGCCCGGCAACGCGCAGTACCAACGCGTTTCGTTTCGTCTTAAGGCATGCGGAAGTGATTGAGAACTGCGGTGAGCCCAACCTGCAGACGCCCAGTGTCAGGCGTGGCCGAGTTTTTTCAGCCTTGCATCACGCAACTGAGCGAAATCATCCCCGGCATGATAGCTCGACCGTGTCAAAGGCGTGGCCGACACCATCAAGAAGCCTTTTCCGTAGGCCGCCTTTTCGTAGGAAGAGAACTCCTCGGGCGTGACATAGCGATCCACCCGGTGATGCTTTGGCGTGGGTTGCAGGTACTGGCCGATGGTCAGGAAGTCGATCTCGGCCGCGCGCATATCGTCCATGACTTGCAAAACCGACTGGCGGTCTTCGCCAAGCCCGACCATTATACCCGACTTGGTGAACATGGCCGGATCAAGCTCTTTGACCCGTTGCAGAAGGCGCAGGCTGTGGAAGTACCGCGCGCCCGGTCGCACGCCTGGGTAAAGTCCCGGAACCGTCTCAAGGTTATGATTGAAGACATCCGGACGCGCGCGGACCACTACCTCAAGGACCGATGGATCACATTTGATGAAATCCGGTGTCAGGATCTCGATCGTTGTGCCGGGGCTTTGACGACGGATCGCGCGGATGGTCTGGGCAAAGTGTTCGGCGCCGCCATCGGTCACATCATCGCGGTCGACCGATGTGATAACCACGTGGTTGAGGGCAAGCTTTTTGACGGCATCGGCCACGCGCCCAGGTTCGAACACGTCAAGCGCATCGGGACGCCCGGTGGCCACGTTGCAAAAGGTGCATCCGCGCGTGCAGATCTCACCCATGATCATCATGGTGGCGTGACCCTGGGACCAGCATTCACCGACGTTAGGGCACCCGGCTTCTTCGCAAACTGTCGTCAGCCGGTGTTCGCGCACGATATCGCGGGTCGCCTTGTAGCCATTGCTGACAGGTGCCTTGACCCGAATCCAGTTGGGCTTCTTCGGTTGCGTGTTGTCCGGTCTATGCGCCTTTTCGGGGTGGCGCTCGCCGGGGATCTTCAGATTGCGCGGGGCCATCGCTTCCTCGTTGCTGCGTGCAACCTATCGTCCCCAAGTGGCTCTGTCCAACCCCTGCGACGCTATGCATAGCTGCCTTGCGGCTGCCGACATCATGCCTGCAAGGAAAACAGGCCACTCGTGTTTGGGCCGATTGCGTCGCTCAAAAAAACCAATACGCTTCCCGAAACGATTGGGACAAATTTGGGAGGGCCGATCATGAAAAAAAACATTGCCGAGATCATCGGAACGTTCACCCTGGTGTTTTTTGGGTGCGGAACGGCGCTTTTCCTCAGTCCCGAGGCGGGCGAGGCTGCGCGCCATGTGGCCATCAGCTTTGCCTTTGGCCTCAGCGTCGTTGCGATGGCCTATGGTCTCGGCCCGATATCGGGGGCGCATCTTAACCCGGCTGTCAGCATCGGGGTGTTTCTGGCAGGCAAGATGTCTGCCGGTGAGATGGTCGGATACTGGGTCAGCCAGGTCATTGGCGGTGTCCTGGCGGCGCTGGTTCTGTCTGCCATGGCGGCAAATCCCGGCGATGCCTCAACAACCATAGGCAGTCAGGGTCTGAACGGCGCACTGATTTTTGAGTTTGTGGCAACGTTTCTTTTCGTGACTGTGATTCTGGGCGCAACCCAGGACGGCCACGCCACACAGGCCGCAGGCCTGGCCATCGGCCTGACACTTGTTGTCATCCATCTGGTCGGGATCAATGTGACCGGCACGTCAGTCAACCCGGCAAGGTCGATTGCGACCAATATTTTCGACACGGTGGCTTTGAGCCAGCTCTGGCTGTTTATCGCTGCGCCGCTGGCGGGGGGTGCCGTGGCGGGAATCTTGCACAAATCCGGCCTTACCGTTGCCGATGCCTAAGCCCGGCACAACACGCGCCGAGTGCGGCAGGAACGACCTGCCGCGCACGTCCAGGGCACGACCGCAATGATCGGCGCACGCGCGGTCTATTTGTCGGACGATGACCTCGCCGGCCTTGATATCGGCCCCGAGGACATCCGCAGGGCGATAGAAGCGGCGCTTCTGAGGAAAGCGGCCGATAGCATCAATGTCGCGCCAAAGGCCGCGGTGCTGCCGGGCAGCGGGCGCTACATGATGACCACCCTGTCCACCGGAGATGATCCTGATCTGACGGTGGTTAAATCCGTCATGGTCAGCCCCGAAAACCCAGGGCGCGGATTGCCCGGCATCACGGGGTCGATCCTTGTCCAGGACAGTCAAAGCGGCGTTTTGCGGGCGGTCATGGATGCAGGATGGATCACTGCCGTGCGTACGGCCGGACTGAGCGCAGTGGCGGCCCGCCGGATGGCCAACCCGGCCTCGGCCACGATCGGTTTTGTCGGCTGCGGCGTGCAGGCGCGAAGCCATCTGCAGGCTTTTCGTGCCCTATTTCCCTTAAAACAGGCGGTCCTCTTAGGCCGCAGTCCTGCCGGTGTCGCAGGCTTTCGGGACTATGTGCAAGAACAGGACCTTGGCGCGCGCGTTGCGGCGGCGCCCGAGGATCTGCTTCGGGAAGCCGATATTGTAGTCACTTCGATCACGCTGTCCTATGACACGGCGCCCTTTCTTGATGCCCGCCAGATGAAACCCGGCGCCTTTGCGGCGATTACCGATCTGGCAGTTCCGTGGGTTTCTGACGGCAATAGCGCATTTGCTTCTCTGGTCATTGATGACCACGAACAGGAAGCATCCAGTCCAACACCGATGGTCGATCCGGCCCTGGTTTCCGCCGACCTGACAGAGCTCGTGAATGGCAGCTTCGATGCGCGATACGATCCGGCGCACCCCAGTGCCTTTGCTTTTCGAGGCATCGCAATCGGCGACTACGCGGCAACGGTGCTTGCCCTAAAAAAAGCTGATGCGGCAGGTGTCGGCAAACCCATGGGCTGAAAATGCGGCGGGGCGCCCGGTACCGGCCACCCCGCTCCGTGCTCGACGGCTTCTTTGTTATCCGATGAGCGGGCTTTTTCCGTCCATGCTTTCTTCGTAGTGGCGGCGCAGGCGCTCCAGCGCGATCCTCAGCACGATCTTTCCTGACCGGGCCGACCAGCCCATCTTGCGCTCGGTTGTCTCCAGACCTTCCAGGAAACAGCAGCAACGCAGCGCCACATCACCAAGGCCCGGGCCCAGATCCTTCAGCGCGTCCATCACCCGACTACGCGCGGCTTCCGGGCCCTGGCCGATATTTGCGCCTGGTTGAAAGGATCCCCGGTCTCCGCCAATAAGAAACCGCTCCCAGTTCTGGGCCACGCGTGGCCCCATCGCCGCCAGTTCAAAGTCTTCGCGCAGGCGTTCCCCTGCCCGCACCAGATCATCATTGAGGAAGGCGCGGCCGTCCTTGTCACGGCGGCGCGCCAGCAATGCAATCGGCGATTCAGCAACGTTGTAACGCACGCGCTTGGGCTTATCTTCGCCTGGCTCTGCCACTTTCTTTTCGCCCCAGACACGGTGCTGGTCTGAAAAATGGGCAGGCGCCTCGGCAAAGCCGTGGTGGGCGTCGGGATCACTGGATAGCAGGCGCTGAAGTGCGCTGCGCCCCGCCTGGGTGATGCGGTAGCGCGCGATGCGGCCGTTCGATTTGCATCCGATCCAGTCCTTCAGGGCCATCGCCTGGGCCACAGGGCGGTCGACGACCCCCGTTCTGACGGTTCTTCCATCGGGCATTTCGCGAACGACGACGGCCTTTTCCATTTCCCGTGCGACCGCCAGAACCGCTCCTGTTTCGCAGAGGCGTCGCAATATCCTGCGCGCTTCGCGCTCCACATCGGCATCGTTCGGAAGACCCGTGGCCGATCCCTCGGCGGAAAGAACATCGGCCTGATCGGCATCCATTTCAGTACCTCTTGTCTCAGTTGCCTTACCAATCACCATTAGGGCCTCATCGATAAGCAGATCGTCGCGGCGGCTTTCCAGGCGGCGGATCTGACGCAAAACGGTCGAGGCATGACAGGCCTCGGCCCGTGCGAGCGCTCGGATCGAATGACCGACCTCTGTGTGCAGCACATAGTTGCGGGCCGCAGGTGGAACCCAGTCCGGCATGGCCGCCAAGTCGATCTCTTTGCAGTTCTCCGACACTCCGATCCGTCCCCATTGGCGTAAACGACGAGTGATCGTAAATTTATCCACAACCTATGGGCGAATTGGTTACCTGAAGGTTAATAATTTACGATGCATATAGAATTAGGTTTTTTCCTTAAACCTTTGAGAAACCTTCGAACGCCAGTAAGTCCCGTCGGGCAACACACGTCAAAGTTGTGCGACAGTGTCTGTGGAAAACGAAGATCGGTGACATGTAATGAACGATGTGCTCAGCCAATTGGCCCAACTTCGCAGACCAAAACTTTTGGTCCGCGCCGCCCGCCACGGCCTGGAAGACTACAACCGCAGCCGCGATTTGAAACGCATCCTGAAGGCGCAGCCGCTGCCTTCACCCCGACAGGCGCTTTATCGGCTTTTGGACGAAGAAAGACTGCTTGAGCACAACCGCCGCAATGGTGGCGGCCACTATGATGTCAGCCGCCATGTCGAAGTGATGGTTGCGGTCATGGGAGAGGCAAGCGCCGTGATCGCCAGCCCAAGGGCTGCCTCGGGCCAATCGGCCGCCTGAGACCGCCGTCAGACGAATGCGTCGGGCATCGATGCCTTGCGCCGGGCCACATAGTCCTCAAGGCTTTCACGGACGGCCGGTTCCATCGTCGGCGCCTCATAGGCCGCCAGGAGCCGGGTCGCCCGCGTGTTCGCCAGCGCGACCGTGTCCGGCGCGCCTTCGTCGGCCCAGGTCTCATAGGGTCGATAATCAAGAACCTCGCTTCGCCAGAACGCATCCTTGAAGTTCCGGTGTGTATGGGCACAGTCCAGATAGTGGCCACCGGGCCCGACCTCGTGCAGGGCGTCCATCGCTTGTGCGTCTTCGTCGAACCGCACGTCCTGGGCCAACCGGTGCAGCACTCCCAGCTGATCCGCGTCCATGACGAATTTCTCGAAAGACGCCACCAGCCCACCCTCAAGCCATCCGCAGGCATGCAGCATGAAGTTGACCCCGCCGAAAAGGGCGGCGTTGAGTGAATTGGCCGTCTCGTAGCCGGCTTGAGCATCGGGCACTTTGGAGCCGGTGAACCCCCCGCCCGAGCGAAACGGCAACCCAAGACGCCGCGCCAGCTGCCCGGCGCCGTAGATGATCTGGCTGGCCTCTGGCGTGCCGAACGTTGGCGCCCCCGAATTCATGTCGATCGAGGTGACAAACGCACCCAAGATCGCTGGCGAACCCGGTCGCACCAGTTGGGAATAGGCAATCCCCGCCAGACCTTCGGCCAGGACCTGGGTCAGCGTCCCCGCAACACTGACCGGTGCCATGGCGCCGCCCACGATGAAGGGAGATATGATCGATGCCTGGTTGGCGGCCGCATAGACCTCAAGCGCGCCCATCATGGTCGCATCGAAGGTCAGGGGCGAATTGATGTTGATCAGCGAAGTCATCGCCGTCTGCGTTTCCATCGCCTCGGCACCGAACAAGAGCTTGCACATCTCAACGCCATCGGCGGCACGTTCGGGTTCTGTGACGGAACCCATGAACGGCTTGTCGCTTAGCGTCATATGGGCAAGCAGCATGTCGAGATGGCGCTTGTTGACCGGCACGTCTGTCGGCTCGCACAGCGTCCCTCCGGAATGGTGCAGCCATTTGGACATGTATCCAAGGCGCACGAAATTCTGGAAATCTTCGATTGTGCCGTAACGGCGCCCGCCCGACAGGTCGCGCACAAAGGGCGGGCCATAGACCGGTGCGAGAACCAGGCTTTTGCCGCCGATCTCGACATTACGTTCGGGGTTGCGGGCGACTTGTGTAAAGCGCGACGGTGCTGTTTTGCAAAGCTTGCGCGCAAGGCCCTTGGGCAGGCGCACACGTTCGCCTTCCACATCGGCACCGGCGTCTCGCCAGCGTTGCAATGCAGACGGATTGTCGACGAAATTGACGCCGATCTCGGCAAGTACCTTTTCAGCGTTCTCTTCGATCACCTCCAGGGCTTCGGTGGACAGGAGATCAAGGGTGCCGATGCCACGCTCGATAAAGCGCACCGCTTCGGCGCGCACGGCCGTGCGTTCGGCCCGCCGTGCCGCCCCTCCGCCAGTTCTTGAGCGCCTGCGTCCGCCACCGTCCATCGCATGCTTCCTTCAGCTGGTGCCGCTTGGTGGGGCCTGTTTAACGGTGCGCTGCCCATCACCCTGCCCGAATTGCGCCGCCTGAACGCGGAAAGCGACATGGTTTTGGGATAGCGACGCGGGCTCTGGCCTTGCGCTGGTTCCGGTCGGGGCGTACGAGGCCGGTATGGAACCGATTGTCCACGACCGCCTTCTGATAGTCGATTTCGGCAGCCAAGTGACCCAGCTGATTGCGCGGCGCCTGCGCGAGCTGAATGTTTATTGCGAAATCCATCCGTTCCAGAATGTCACCCAGGCATTTCTCGACCGATTCGACCCGCGCGCGGTGATTCTGTCCGGCGGCCCGGCCAGCGTGGTCGACGCTGATAGCCCGCGCGCACCGGACGCGCTCTGGCAACTGGGCAAGCCTATCCTTGGCATCTGCTATGGCCAGCAGGTCATGATGCAGCAGCTTGGCGGGCGCGTCGAACAGGGTGAGGGCACAGCGGAATTCGGGCGCGCGTTCGTAACACCGACAGACATGGCCCACCCTCTTCTCGATGGGTGGTTCGGCGACGAAAAGGAACAGGTTTGGATGAGCCACGGCGACAACGTGGCCAAGATCGCGCCCGGTTTTGAGGTGCTGGGAACGTCACCCGGCGCGCCCTTCGCGATCACCGCCGACCCCGCGCGCCAGTTCTATGCGGTGCAGTTTCACCCCGAGGTCCATCACACCCCGAATGGACGGAAACTTTATGCCAATTTCGTTCGGCTTGCGGGCTTTAAGGGCGACTGGACAATGGGCGCCTACCGCGAAGAGGCTGTGGCGAAAATTCGTGACCAGGTCGGTGATGCCAAGGTGATTTGCGCATTATCAGGCGGCGTTGACAGCTCGGTCGCTGCGGTGCTGCTGCATGAAGCCATCGGCGAGCAACTGACATGCGTTTTTGTCGATCACGGGCTCTTGCGGAAAAACGAGGCGGAAGAGGTCGTCTCGATGTTCCGTGACAACTATAACATGCCGCTGGTTCATGCCGATGAAGGCGACATGTTTCTCGATGCGCTGGACGGGGTCAGTGACCCGGAAGTCAAACGCAAGACCATCGGCAAGCTGTTCATCGACGTCTTCCAAAAATACGCCGCCGATGTGGGTGGGGCCACCTTCCTGGCCCAGGGCACGCTTTATCCGGATGTAATCGAGTCGGTCAGTTTTTCCGGCGGCCCTTCGGTGACGATAAAGAGCCACCACAATGTGGGCGGTCTTCCCGAGAAGATGGGTCTGAAGCTGGTCGAGCCCCTGAGGGAGCTTTTCAAGGACGAAGTGCGCGCGCTTGGCCGCGAACTGGGGTTGCCGGACGCCTTTATCGGTCGCCACCCTTTCCCCGGCCCCGGCCTTGCCATTCGCTGCCCGGGTGAGATTACACGGGAAAAGCTCGCCATCCTGCGCAATGCCGATGCGGTCTTTATCGACCAGATCCGCAAGCACGGGCTTTACGATGAGATCTGGCAGGCCTTCGTCGCGCTTCTGCCGGTAAGAACCGTCGGGGTCATGGGTGACGGCCGCACGTATGACTACGCCTGCGCGCTGCGCGCTGTGACCAGCGTGGACGGCATGACGGCCGACTACTATCCGTTTAGCCAAACGTTTCTGGGTGAAACTGCCACACGGATCATCAATGAGGTCCCCGGGGTGAACCGGGTGACCTATGATATCACATCCAAACCACCCGGCACGATCGAGTGGGAATAGCCTTGGTCAAGAAGGCATGACCGGGACATTAAACTGATGGTTAGATTGGGCGAACGACAACGGTCTGGCAAAGCGGCCTCTGTGTTGGAAGCACCGAGAAAACATCGTGCCTGGATTCTCACCGCCGGCATCATTTTTGCGGGCGCCCCTGCCCCCGCCACCCAACTGACGCTGACTTGCGAAGGTGAAGCGCCCGCGTGGCGCCTTGATCTAAATGATGTCCACGCGCGCCTAACCGTCGAAGCGCCCCTGGATATGAGCGTTGAGTTGTCCACCGACGCCATGGGCCGGCAATGGCCGAAAGCCCTGACGCTGGTCAGCACGCGCGATACGGCGATTGTTCTCTTGGATAAGCAGCAATGTGGCGCCGAAGGCGCCGATATGTCGGCGATGGTCCTGACCCAGCGCGGTCAGACGCCGATCCTTTTGGCCGGGTGCTGTGTGACCAATTGAGCCTTCGTTCACCCAGATATGCCAGATATGTCTGAGGGTCCGGTTCACGCCCCGGATCACATCCGCCCCGTCGCGGCGGGACTGTGGATGATCGGGGCGATTGTGTCATTCACGACCATGGGTGTGGCTGGGCGCGAGGCGGGCAGTTCCCTCGATACATTTGAAATCATGCTCTTCCGGTCTGCCTTTGGCTTCTTCGTCGTGTTGGCGGTCGCCGCCATGGCGGGGACCCTAGGTCAGATAAACCGCGACAAACTGGGGCTGCATTTCGCGCGCAACCTTTGCCATTTCTTCGGCCAGAACATGTGGTTTTACGCCGTGACGGTGATTCCTCTTGCCCAGGTTGTAGCGCTAGAGTTCACGTCACCGCTTTGGGTCACGCTTTTGGCGCCTTTTCTTCTGGGGGAACGGCTGACGCGAACCCGCGTTTTCGCGGCCATTGCCGGATTTGTCGGCATCCTTATCGTGGCGCGACCGGACTTCACGGCCATTGATGCGGGTTTGGCAGCGGCGGCCGCATCGGCAATCGGATTTGGCGGCTCGATCCTTTTCACGAAGCTTCTGACCCGCACCAGCACAATCACCTGCATTCTTTTCTGGCTGACTGCCATGCAGGCCGTGATGGGCCTGGTTTTTGCGGGCTGGGACGGTCAGATTTCCCTGCCCGACGCCGTCAGCCTGCCTTGGGTCATACTGATCGCCCTTGCCGGTCTGACCGCCCATTTTTGCCTGACCACCGCGCTTACCCTGGTGCCGGCCGTGATCGTGGTGCCGCTCGACTTCGCCCGTCTGCCCGCAATTGCCCTGGTTGGCATGGTCCTTTATGGCGAAGGGATCGACCTGTTTGTTCTGGCCGGAGCGCTTGTAATATTCGGAGCGAACTACCTTAATTTACTCGTGGAAACGCGAAAAGCGTCACAAAATTGAGACATGACGTAAGGTCGGCGGCGCCTAACGTAGCGTAAGAAATTGACCAATTTTGCAGCACACTTGTAACGATGTTGCACAAGCTCGGAAAACGGGCAACGCAAACTCACGACCCCTTAGTTGGGAGGAGACACATGCTTCGCAAGCTTTCAGCCTGTTCGCTCACAGGCGCGCTTATGGCTTCGTCAGCGGTAGCTGGTGGCCTGGATCGCACCGGACAACCAATCGGCGTAATCTTCCAGGATGGAAACTACCTGGAGTTTTCAGCCTCGCGGACGGCGCCGGATCTGACAGGTACAGACCTGATCACATCGGCGGATATCGATAACGCAGGCAACGGTTTCAACAGTGTTGGCGGCGCCATCAAATACGACCTGGCACCGAACTTTTCGCTGTCGGTGATCGCAGAAGAACCGTTTGGGTCGGACATCGAATACAACGGATCGCCGTTCACGTCCGCCCTTGGCGGCACCAGTGCATTCGCCGATACGTTCTCGTTGACGGCTATCGGGCGCTACAAGTTCAACGACAACTTTAGCGTGCACGCCGGTCTGCGCCAGCAGACCATTGAAGGCAACATCACGCTGTCCGGTTTGGCCTACGGCGGGCTGTCGGGCTATAACGTCGACCTGGGCGCCGACAGCGCGTTCGGCTATGTGATCGGTGCAGCCTATGAGATGCCCGAAATCGCGCTTCGGGTCGCCGTCACATACAATTCGGCCGTTGATCACGAGCTTCAAACGGCCGAGACAGTCTTCGGCACCCCAGTCGCACCGACCAGCGTGACCGAAATTTCGAGCCCGGAATCGATCAACGTGGATTTCCAGACCGGCATTGCCGAAGGAACCCTGCTTTTCGGCAACGTACGCTATGTCAAATGGAGCGATCTGATCATTTCGCCGGCATTCTTCGACGGAGCCGTGGACCCGGGTGAGAGCGGATCATCGATCAGCCAGCTTGACGATTCTACGGGCGTCACGCTTGGCATTGCCCGTCAGCTGACCCAGAATTTCTCGGGCTCGGTCGCTTTGGGATGGGAATCCGAGGGCGCGGATTCGCTCGTATCTCCCCTGTCTCCCGTCAACGGGCAAACATCGATTGCACTCGGCGGTCGCTATGACGTGGGCAACGGTGTGAACATCTCGGGCGGTGTCCGCTACACAATGCTGGGCGACGCCCTGCCCGAAACCGGCACGCCCGACACGGCGCGCGCAGATTTCAGCGACAACGACGCCGTGACCGTCGGTTTCCGCGTCGGTGTCAGCTTCTAGGTCCATCGCACGGATCTGAAACGATGGCCTCGCCGGCGGCGGGGCCTTTTTAATATGGGGGTTTGTCAACGCTGGCGTGTAGCAATTTCTACGGCATCACCGGAACGTCCGTTGGCTCAGGTTTAGCCCCTGTCCCGGTGAGCATGGCATGTATCTGTCCCCGGTGATGGGTTTGGTGGTTGAAGAACTGAACGACACAGACAGCTTTTGCCACTTCAATCCGGGCAGAACCGTCTAAAGGGTACCATCCGATCGCGCCCAGGAGATCTGAATCGATTGTACTGGCCGCCCACTGTGCGATCTCCGCGTCTCGTTTTACGCGCAAATCTTTAAATTCATGCCAATCTGACGGATTGGTTAGTGAATGTGTGATCGTGTCTTGTGGGCGCTCATCACCTTTAATCCGCTCAAGCATGAGAGCATCGGCCCAATAGAGGTGGTTCAGTGTCGCTGCTATGGATTTGAAGAAGGCGCCTCGGTCCTTCCAGCGTTCGGCCTCGGTCAACCCGTCAGATGCGGAGACAAGCGAACTATTTTGCCATCTATTGTAGCGCGCCATAAGTCGGCAATATTCGGCTGAAATCATCTTTCACGGCCTCAGTGTTATGGGTGGAAATTTCGGAAAAATTGCGCGCTGAGCGTTGATAACGACCAACATGCGCATGGTCCCAGGCAGGCTACCGCGCCGCCGGGTGAATGCCACAGTATATGTGCCACCGGCTTTGCGTAAGCCATTTCTTGTTGGTGCCTGACTGGATACAGCTTGACCAAGTACCGTTTTCGGTACGCACCGGTTGATGAGGGCAGCGCCTTTTTTCTGTCGGTTATCCCGACCGAGCCCCGCACGCGGCAAACTACTGGCTTGAGAAAATCCCAACATCGCAGCAGCCAGCCGCGCCACCGTCCAGCATGGTATTTTTGCGCAAAAAACGGAGTGCGGAAGGTCTGCACATTGCCTAGGCATAGGCCATGACCGCGCCTGCCCAAATGTCCCTGCGTGCCTGGAGCGAACTGATCGCGCTCTCCATCATTTGGGGCGGGTCATTCCTGGCAATACGGACCGCGCTGGATGAAATTCCGGTCATGAGCGTTGTGGCCCACCGGGTCGGCTGGGCGGCCTTTGCCCTGTGGATCGTCATTCTGGTCCGCGGTGTGGCATTGCCAAAGGACAGGGCGACCATTTTTGCTTTGCTGGGGATGGGCGTTCTGAACAATGCGATCCCCTTCAGCCTTCTTGCCTGGGGTCAGCTTGAGGTCGAGACCGGTCTGACGTCGATCCTGAATGGCACGACCGCGATCTTCGGCGTGCTGCTGGCGGCGGCGATCTTTGCCGACGAGCGGCTCACTTGGAACCGGGGCCTGGGAGTGTGCCTCGGGTTTGTCGGTGTTGCCCTGGCGATTGGTCCGGCCCAGCTTCTGAACTTTGATCTGCGCTCTGCAGCGCAGGGTGCCATACTTCTGGCGGCCTTGTCCTATGCCGTGGCGGGGATGTGGGCGAAAAAGCACCTTGCCGGCCTTGATCCCATGGTTGCTGCGGCAGGCATGCTGACAAGTTCAGCGCTGATCCTGGTGCCTTTGGCCGCATTCATGGACGGCGCGACGGGTGTTCCCCGCGAACCTGCCACGATTGCGGCCATCCTTTACTATGCGCTTATCTCGACGGCTTTTGCCTATCTGCTTTACTACCGGGTGCTGGCCATGGCCGGCAGCGGCAATGTGTTGCTCTGCACGCTTTTGATCCCACCGGTTGCCATCGTTCTTGGGGCCCTCGTGCGCGGCGAAGTGCTGACGCCGGGCACCTTTTTCGGATTTGCCGCTCTGGCCTCTGGTCTGATGCTGATCGATGGCCGGGTGCTGCGCCGTGGGCCGCGCCGCCGGAACTCTAGCGCATAATGCGTTGAAATCGCCGATCCTTGCCCGCTAAAGAGGCGCAGCAGAGTAAGGATCGGTATTTTCATGATTTATGCGTCACCGGCGGACTGGCGCGCAGCCACGAACAAGCGCGTGCTGCTCTTCGGCATGTCGGGTCTGGGCAAGACCCATGTCTCGAACCTGCTCCGGCAAAGCGGCGGCTGGTTCCATTACTCGGTCGATTACCGCATCGGCACGAGATATATGGGCGAACATATCGCCGACAACTTCAAGGCAGAGGCCATGAAGGTGCCGTTCCTGGCCGAGCTTCTGCGCACGGACTCGATTTTTGTGGCGTCGAACATCACCTTTAACAACCTGGCACCGCTGTCGACCTATCTGGGCAAGCCCGGCGATCCCGACCTGGGTGGAATCGCTTTCGCCGAATACCTGCGCCGCCAGGAACAGCACCGCCGTGCCGAGGTTTCTGCACTGTTGGACACGGCGCATTTCATCGAACGCGCCCAGACGCTTTACGGGTACCAGAACTTTGTTTGCGACAGCGGCGGGTCGATCTGCGAGGTGGTCGACCCCGATGATCCCGCAGACCCTGTGATGCGCTCTTTGGCCCGGGACATGCTGCTCGTCTGGATCGAAGGCAGCCCGGCCCATACCAAAGACCTGATCGCACGCTTCGACCGCGACCCGAAACCCATGTACTACCAGCCGGATTTCCTTGCCCGTTCCTGGGAAGAGTTCGGTCGCGAAAGCGGGTGCGCAACCGACAAGATCGACCCGGACGGCTTTGTGCGCTGGACCTACTCTAAAGCCATGGACCACCGACAGCCGCGCTATGATGCGATGGCCAGAAACTGGGGATTGAAGGTCAGCGCCGCAGAGATCGAAAAGATTCGCGACGCCACCGATTTCAATGACGTGATCGAAACCGCCCTTGCGGCCCACTGACGCCCGCAATATCTAGCCAGATCCAACCATTTCCCTGAGCAGAGCTATGCCCATCAAACTGCCTTCCGATCTGCCCGCGTTCAACGTGCTGACCCGCGAAGGTGTTATGGTCATGGACGAAGACGCCGCGTCTCGACAGGATATTCGGCCGCTGAAAATCGCGCTGCTGAATCTGATGCCGAAGAAAATACAGACTGAAACACAGTTCGCGCGCCTGATCGGTGCAACGCCGCTGCAGATCGATCTGCATCTGATCCGGATGTCAGAGCATCAGACCAAGAACACGGCCGCCGAGCACATGGAGACGTTTTATCGACCCTTCACTGCGGTTCGGGACGAAAAGTTCGACGGGCTGATCATCACCGGCGCACCGATCGAGCACTTGCCCTTCGAAGACGTCACCTACTGGCCAGAGTTGACGGAGGTGATGGACTGGAGCCAAACCAACGTCCACGCGACCTTTGGCGTCTGCTGGGGCGGCATGGCGATGATCAACCACTTCCACGGCGTGCCAAAACATATTCTCAAGGCAAAGGCCTTTGGATGTTTCCGGCATGTGAACCTTGATCCGTCTTCACCCTTTCTTAGGGGATTTTCAGACGATTTCGTCATTCCGGTCAGCCGCTGGACCGAAATGCGCCAGTCCGACATTGCAAGGGCGCCGGGTCTTCGCACGTTACTGGGAAGTTCCGAGGTTGGCCCCTGCCTAGTCGAGGATCCGGGCCGCCGGGCGCTCTATATCTTCAACCATTTCGAATACGACAGCGACACGCTGAAACAGGAATTCGACCGCGATGTGGAAGCGGGCGCGGAAATCGACGTGCCGATCAACTACTATCCCGATAACGATCCCGAGCGCATGCCCCAGAACCGCTGGCGCAGCCATGCCCACCTTCTATATGGCAACTGGATAAACCAGATTTACCAGACCACGCCGTATGAAATGGACAAGATTGGCACTTAAAACCCTTACGGTCGTTGCCGGCGCCGCGCTTATCTCATCGGCAGTGGTGCATTGGCAGGCAAGCCGGCGCGAGGCGGCCGCTGAAGCCGCATATCCTCCAACGGGTCAATTGGTCGAAGTGGACGGCGTGAAAGTCCATGTCCACGTGGAGGGCGATGGACCCGATCTGGTTCTGATCCATGGCGCAAGTGGCAACACGCGTGAGTTCACCTTTCAATTCGTTGACCGGATCAAGGATCGGTACCGGGTGTTTGTGGTCGACCGGCCCGGGCTGGGATGGACCGACCGCGCCGGACCCGGCTTTGGCGGTGCGCTGAACGTGGCGGCCGAAAGCCCGCGCGAACAGGCGCGTTTGCTACAACGCGCCGTGGCGGAACTGGGGGCCGTGAGGCCACTGGTCCTGGGTCAGTCCTATGGCGGGTCGGTTGCACTTGCCTGGGCGCTCGAATTTCCCGATGCGGTGTCCGGCCTTGTTATTGTCTCAGGTGCCTCGAACCCTTGGCCGGGCGGGCTGAACCCCATCTATCCGATCAATGCCTCACGCACCGGGGCAAGCGTGGTGGTTCCCCTTTTGACGGCATTTGCGCCACGCACCGGCATGGACAGGGTCGTCGGCATCATTTTTGCCCCGCAGAAGGCGCCTGAAGGTTACCTGGACGCGCTTGGTCCGGGTCTTTCGGCGCGGCGCGCAAGCTTGCGTGCCAATGCACGTCAGATAAACAGCCTGAAGCCGCACGTTATTGAAATGTCGAAACTTTACCCATCCATCGATGTGCCGGTCGAGATCATTCACGGAACGGCAGACGAAATTGTCCCCCTGAAAATCCATTCCGAACCTCTGGCCGAGGCCATTCCGGGCGCGGTGCTTACGCGGCTCGAAGGCATCGGGCATATGCCCCACCATGTTGCACCAGAGGCAGTCGTGGACGCAATCGACCGCGCCGCGGGGCGTGCTGCATTGCGCTAGGGTCATCTGAACTCCATATTGCCGGTCATGTTTACGAGGTTCACATGACCCTGCCCTTTGACGGAGCTGTCACCGAATTCCTGAATAACGGTGCTCCCAAGGCCATTCGGGAGGAAGTCGAAGAGAACCGAAAAGGTCCGATCCTGGCCAACGGCTATCCCTATGAGACACGGCTTGATAAGGATGACTACGAAAAAACACTGAAGGCCCTGCAGATTGAGCTGGTCAAATTGCAAGCCTGGGTGAAGGAAAACGGCCGCAGGATCGTGATCGTCTTTGAAGGGCGTGATGCCTCGGGAAAAGGCGGCACAATCAAAAGGTTCCGTGAAAACCTTAATCCGAGGGTGGCGCGCGTCGTGGCCTTGCCGAAACCCACGGACGGTGAAGCGACCCAGTGGTATTTTCAGCGCTATATCGCCCACCTGCCCGCTGCGGGACAAATGGTTCTTTTCGACCGATCCTGGTACAACCGCGCGGTCGTCGAACATGTCTTTGGCTTTTGCACGCCCTCGCAACGCGAACATTTTCTGAGCCAGTTACCTGCCTTCGAGACCGCCTTGGTCGAAGACGGGATCATTTTCGTCAAACTTTGGATGAATGTCGGACGCGCTGAACAGTTGCGTCGCTTCCTGGAACGCGAGAAGGATCCGCTAAAGCAGTGGAAGCTTAGTTGGATCGATATCGAAGGGCTCAATCGGTGGGACAGCTATAGCGAGGCGATTTCCGAGACTTTGACGCGCACGCACACGTCAGACGCGCCCTGGTCGGTCGTTCGCTCTGACGACAAGCGCCGCGCGCGGATCGCGGCGATCCGGGTTCTTCTGAGCCAGATCGATTATCCGGGCAAGGACCCGGATATCGCCGCCGCACCCGACGCGAAGATCTGTGGTGGCCCCGAGATGTGGCATGGCTAAGCGCGGCTATCACCACGGCAACCTCAAGGCCGCATTGGTCGATGCCGCCCTTCTTCTGATTGATGAACGGGGTCCCACGGGTTTCACCCTGTCCGAGGCCGCAAAACGGGCCGGCGTCACACCGGCAGCCGTCTACCGTCACTTCGAAGGGCGCGAAGATCTGATCGCCGAGGCCGCGCGGCAGGGGTATGAGATCTTCGCCGATCTTATGGAATACGCCTATGATCAGGGCCAGCCGTCGGCGCTGGCCGCCTTTGAGGCGACGGGCCGGGCCTATCTGGCCTTCGCCCGCAAGTACCCTGGCCATTACATCGCGATGTTTGAAAGTGGTATCTCGGTCAACCGGACGCCCGAATTGGCCCATGTGGCAGCCCGGGCCAGTGCCGTTCTGGAACGTGCGGCCACGGCGCTATCGGAACATATCCCGGCCGACCGCCGGCCACCGCCACAAATGTTCTCAGCCCATATCTGGGCCATGAGCCACGGGGTGGTCGAACTCTTCGCGCGCGGGGCGCCCGGGGCAAAAGCGCCCTTCCCGCCCGAAGAGCTGTTGGAATCCGGGATTGGCATCTACCTGCGCGGGCTAGGCTTGGTGCCGCCGGACACATAGGTCCGGCGCTGCTACGCGCGAAAAAGCAAAAGCGCGCGCGGATCCCAAGCGACCGATGCCGGGGCGCCCGGGTTAAGTAGTTCGCCGCCCATAACGTTTTTCATCGACACGGTCAGCGTTTGATCCGTCCCTTCGATCGCAACCTGATAAAAGCTCATGTCGCCGTAGTAAGCGCGGTCGTCGACTTTTCCCGACATCACGCGCGATCCGTCAGGAGGTGCTTCGCCGCTCAACAGGCTCATCGTTTCGGGACGGACCCCAATTTCGGCCCCTGGCCCGTTGCCGATGATCTGGTCATCCGAAAGCTTCACCTGCCCAAGTCCGGCCACATCAACTGTCGCACCCTGATCATCTTGGGCTTTGATCTCTGCGGGAAGGAAATTCATCATTCCCACGAACTCGGCCACGCGCCGTGACGCCGGGCGGTGGTACAGTGTCGCTGGCGGATCGACCTGCGCAATCTCGCCGTCGAACATGATGGCGATCCGGTCCGACATGATCAGTGCCTCTTCCTGATCATGGGTGACAAGGATGAAGGTGATGCCGACCTGACGCTGGAGACGCCGGAGTTCCGCCTGCATCTGTTCACGCATCTTTTTGTCGAGTGCCGACAAGGGCTCGTCCAGAAGCAGCACCTTGGGCTCAAGGATCAGCGCCCGCGCCAGGGCAACACGTTGACGCTGACCGCCGGATATTGCATGGGCGGCCCGCCCGCCAAACCCCTCGAGCCCGACCATCTCAAGCGCGGCACAGACGGCGCGCATGCGCTCAGCCTGTGTCTGCGACGTCCGTCGCAGGCCGAAGCCCACGTTCTCGGCCACCGACAGGTGCGGAAATATGGCATAGGACTGAAAGACCATGTTTGTCGGCCGCCTGTTGGCCGGAACACCGACCATATCGGTCCCGTCTATTAAAAGTTCCCCCGATGACAGGGTTTCAAAACCTGCAATGGCGCGCAGGAGCGTGGTCTTGCCACAGCCCGACGGACCCAGAAGCGAAAAGAACTCACCCGACCGTATATCAAGCGAGATGCCCCGAAGCGCATGATAGCTTTCATAGTATTTTTCCACACTGCGCAGTGAAATCAGCCGGTCCGTCACAGAAATCCCCCCTGATCCAAGGCGCCGGCGCGCGCGAGACCGCGCCGCCGGAAGATCTCGGCCACCGTAAGAAGCAGGATCGAGAAGCCAACGAGTATGGTGCCAAGGGCCATGATGACGGGCAATTGCTGCGGAAAGCGAAGCTGGCCCCAGATGTAGACCGGCAGGGTTGGCTCGACCCCCGACAGGAAGAAAGCGATGATGAATTCGTCAAAGCTGATCGTGAAGGCGATCAGAAAGGAAGAAATCAAGCCGGGCGTCACCAGCGGCAACACGATCAGGCGAAAACTGGACCAGGGTGTTTCCCCAAGATCGACCGCCGCCTCTTCAAGCGCCGGATCGAGGCTTTGAAAACTGGTGTTCAGAATGGAAACGGAAAACGGCGTGCAGATCAGCACGTGGCCCAGGATCACGGTCAGGGAAGAAAGGGATACACCAAGTATCTGTATAAGAAGCACCAGCAGGGATACGCCGACGATGATTTCTGGCAGGACCAGCGGCACCATGATGAAACCCATAATCGGCGACTTCGCGGGAAAGCTGTAACGCGCACCCGCCCGGGCCGCGCAAATGCCCAGGACTGTCGAAAGCACTGCCGTGACAAGGGCAATAAGAAGACTGTTCTTCACGGCATCATGCAATGCGCTGACCGTCGTCAGGTCGACAAACCACTCTGTCGTGAAACCCTGCAGCGGAAACGCAATTATCGTGGATGCGTTGAAGGCGAAAAGCGGAAGAAGCAGGATCGGGGCATAGAGAAACAGAAGATAGGCGACCGCGTAGACGCCAAGCCACCGACGTCTCATCGCTTGGCCGACTTCAGGTATCGGCGATTGAGCCAGACGAAAGCCAGGGCAATCAGCGCGACCGAGACCATAGCGACAATGGCAAGCGTCGCGCCCATGGGCATGTTGTTCAGCCGCAGAAACTGGGTCTGGATCATGTTGGCAATCAGCAGCCCGCCGGGTCCGCCCACAAGCCGCGGCGTCACGTAATCGCCAATGGTCGGGATAAAGACGATCAACGTTGCCGCCACCACGCCCGGCATCGCCAGCGGCAGGGTGACACGCAGGAATGCCGAGGCGGCCGTTTCGCCCAGATCCATGGCAGCCTCTATCAGCGATTTGTCGATCCGCTCAAGCGCCACGTAAATTGGCAGGATGGCGAAGGGCGCATAGGCATGGGCCAGCGTGATCACCACAGCATTCACATTGTACAGGATGAACGTCAGAGGTTCCTCAATGAAACCCATGGCTTGCAGAGAGGAATTCAGAACACCGTTAAAGCCGAGGATCACCTTCCAAAGAAAAACGCGGATCAGATACGAGGTCCAGAACGGAATCGTAATCAGGAAAAGCCAGAGCGCCTTGCGTGACGGCGCCACGTGGAACGACACAAAGTACGCAATTGGAAAGGCCAGAACGACGGTTACAAACGTCACGAGGCCCGCCACCCAGATCGAACGCACCAGCAACTGGCGGTAAAGCGGATCGGTGAAGGCTTCGCGGTAGTTCTCAAGCGTTGGCGTGCGGTCGATTGTAAGACCTGACTGGCTCCAGAAGCTGATGACCAGGATGATCCCCAAAGGTGCTGCCAGCAGCAGAAGCGCGTAGATCAGCGGAGGAGCGATCAGCAAAAGGCCGTGTTGTGCCTCGGTGTTCAGTCTTGCCGGTCTGCTGGCCCCCATGGCTCTTGGATGCCACCCCATTATGGGTCACTCAAGCAAATTCAGAACGTTTTCAGGGGCCTCGGGCAGTTTCGCTGTCTTACTGGGCACCGTCAACGGCGCGGGCATCGTATTCCGCGCGCGCAATGGCTATTGCCTCGCGGCGGCTAAGCGCCCAGGCAGCCAGCGGCTCAAGCTCTTCAACCAGGGACAGGCCCAGCGGTTTAAGCGTGTAATCGACCCGGGGTGGCACCTGTGGCGTGACAACACGCAACACAAAGCCATCGCGTTCCAGCTTGCGCAGGGTCTGGGTCAGCATCCGTTGAGAGATATCGGGGATGTCGCGGCGTAACGCCGAGAACCGCATCTGACCCCGTTTCAGGGCGGTAAGGACCAGAATGGTCCATTTGTCCCCGATCCCATCCAGCACGTGGCGCACCGGACAGATGTCGGGATCGTAGCGCAGACCGTTCTTGGTAACTTTTTCCATACTTGGTTCCCCAAAGGTGCCGTCTTCTCAAGCCCCAAGGCTCTCAATAAGTAACTAAGTAATGATTCGTAACCAAAGAAATGCCAAGGAGACCATTTCCATGCAGCTGCTTGACCGAAGAACACTCCTTGCAACGACGGCCGCCACAGCCGGACTGACCGGCTTTGCGGGGCGGGCCACGGGCGCCACGGCCGGCGCGGACGTGTTCACCTCCGATAGCCAGGGCGGAGACGTCGACAGTGTCGTGGTCCTGGGCGATGAAAAGGCCCTGCTCATCGACGCCCAGTTCACAAAATCGAACGCGACCGCGCTCGCCGATATGATCGAGGCCACGGGCCGGGAATTAGAGACGATCTTCATCAGCCACTACCATCCTGACCACGTTCTGGGCCTCGCCGTCCTGATGGACCGATTTCCAACTGCCAAGCCGGTGGCCCATGGTGCAGTTCAGCCCCTTGTCGCCAAAAGCGCGCAGGGCATGCTAGAGGCGATGGCCGCTGGGCGGCCGGGTGTCTTTGCCGACCGGGCTGTTATTCCAGAGGCCCTGCCCGGCGACACACTCAGCCTTGAAGGCGAACGCTTTGACATCATTGGGCCGCTCCACGGTGACACGGGTCTTGTCGCAGGGGTGCATATCCCGCAGCTTGATACGGTGGTGGCGTCCGATCTGGTCTATGCCGACACCCATGTGTGGGTGGCGGAGAACACCACAGCCGAGGATCTTGCCAAATGGCGGGCAAGTCTGGATCAGATCGAAGCCATCGGCGCGGGCGCGATCATCCCGGGCCACCGCCTTTTCGACACGGCGAATGACGCAACGACATTTGCCCATACACGGGCCTATCTGGACCAGTGGGAAAGGGCCCTGACCGAGACGAGCAGCGCAGAAGAGCTGCGCGCAGCAATGATGGCCGGCAACGAAGGGCTGGGGCTGGTCTTTGCCGTCGACCGAGCGGTAGCGGCCGTCTACCCGGGCTAAGCAGGACTGGCATCACCGGGCCGAAACGGCCCGGTGAAACCTTACAGAGCTAGTTCATTTCGCTGATGCGCTTAAGGCGCATGCGCCCGGGTTCATGGGAATCTGTGCGGGTCGGGATTTGCCGTCGGTCAAGATCACCTTTGATGGTAAAGGCCACATCGAGCGCGAACTGCATGTCGCGACGATAGAAATTGTGGCTGGCCGGAATGCCCTCAAGCAAACCCTGGGTGTCAGCGACGTCGCGCCAGTGATCGGTGACATCGATATCAACCATGTCATCCAGCCTCTCGTTCGGCGCACCGTGGCGGCCCAGACGCGGTGCCGTGGCAAAGCGTTTGACGTTTGATGTCGCCAAAGCCTGATCCTGCCGGTTGAAGTAATTGGTGAACCTTTGGGATTTCGCGAACATCGCTTCGCCGTCGGGCTGACGAAGCGAACGCTTGGAGATATCAGCGCCATAGGTGATCAGTTGCGTAATGCCCCAGGCGCCATCCCGGGTTGGTTTGGCGCCCGGTGCCGCGCGCAGCGCCTCACGCACCACAAGGCACCCCATGGAATGGGCCATCACATGCACCCGGATGCGACAGTCCGGGTCCGTGAGGCGCGCAAACAGCTCTAAACCCGATTTGACCAGATCAATGGCGCTCGCGCGAGCGTCGCTGTCGTCTTCGAGATAGTTCAGAAAGGACCCCTTGGCGGGCCAGGAATAGGACACGAACACCGCACCGCCCAAACCGGAAGCACGCAGGTTCGTGCTGAGATCGCCGTAGTTGTTGAAGACGTCCTGCGCATCGTTGTTATAGCCGTGAACGAAGACGACGATATCGCCATCTTTCTTTTCGGGATCACCGCCGGCGAGCGCATCCGCCAGGATCGCACGCGCCCATCGCCGCCGTCGCCCTGCCCCTTTTTCACGGTCATCGGGGTGCATCGTCGTGGCCGTCTCAGGCAGCATCAGAAAGGATGGGGGCGCCGGTTCGTCGCCGAAGAACCGGCGACCGCCGCGGGTTCTGATATCGCGGGTCGTGAAGAAATACTTGGTCATGGCAAATGCCCTTTTTTAGAATGCTCAAATGAAAAACGGCCGGCCACCTGCCGACGGCGGCCGTACCATCACTGTAAAAGAGGCGACGCTATTGTGTCCAACTAACCCCGGTCAGGTCGTTGGCTTGGGTCGGCGCGTTTTTCCAGAGCCCCTGGATCTTGGCATCCGCAACGCCGGTCCGGGCAAGCTGGAAAAGATAGCCGTTCACAAAGTCATCGGCGATCATCTGTTGCGCCTGGGCTAGCAGATCGGACCGGGCACCGGCCTCAACCGCAGCGGTCAGATCCTCCATCAACGCCTGAAATTCCGGCTTGTCGTACTGAAAGTAATAATCCGGGCGCGCATAGATGCCGATGTCCATCGGCTCGGTATGGCTGACGATCGTCAGGTCAAAGTCTTTGCCTCGGAAAACCTGTTCCAGCCACTGGGCCCATTCAACGTTTTCTATCTCAGTATCGATGCCAACGGCCCGAAGTTGCGCCGCTACGATCTCACCCCCACGGCGCGCGTAGCTCGGCGGCGGCAGCTTCAAGGACAGCGTCAGGTTCTCTACACCGGCTTCGGCAAGCAGCGCCTTCGACTTTTCGGGATCGAAATCGGACATGCCCGTCAGATCCACGTAGTCGGGATTGTGGGGGGCGAAATGCGTGCCGATGGGCGTCCCGTAACCGAACATCGCACCGTCAATGATTTCCTGACGGTTGATCGCATGGGCGATCGCCTGCCGCACCCGGATATCCGTAAGTTTCTCAGACTTGTTGTTGGTTGAGAGGATCGTCTCGCCCTCGGTCGAACCGACCAGCAGCTGAAATCGTGGATCGGCGTCAAACTGAACAAGTGTTTCGGGCGCCGGGTAGCCCGGAAACGCATCGATATCACCGGCCATGACCGCAGCAAAGGCGGCGCTGGGGTCCGATATGAATTTGAAGGTCGCGCTTTCCAGCGCCGGTTTTTCTCCCCAGTAATCGGGGTTGGCCACCAGTTCGACCCTGTCTCCCTGCACCCATTCAGAGAACTTGAACGGTCCGGTGCCCACAGGGGCGGTTGCCGCCTGGTCGACCGTTTCCGGGGCAAGGATGACCGCGTCACCCCAGGCAAGATTTGTCAGGAACCCACCGTTTGGCCCAGAAAGGGTGATCTTGACGGTCAAATCATCGACAACCGCGACCTCTTCGATACCAGCAAATAGGGCCTTCTGGGCGTTGGTGCTGTCCTCGGCCCGGGCCCGGTCGAGCGAAAATTTAACATCATCCGCCGTCATTTCCGACCCGTCATGGAACGTCACGCCGTCCTCTAGGACAAACGTGTATTCGGTGCCATCTTCGGAAATCGTCCAGCTTTCGGCCAACGCCGGGGCGATAGATCCGTCTTCGCGGTAGCGGGTCAGCCCTTCGAATAGGTTGGCATAAACCACCTCGTCGATGGCTGCCGCTGCGCCACCGGTCGGGTCAAGGTTGGGGGGCTCAAGCTGCATCCCAATGGTGATGGACGTCTGGGCGGTGGCGGCTTGGGCTGCGAACGTAAAAGCTGCGGCAAGAGCGAAGGTTCTAAATGGCATTTGGCAATCTCTCTCAGGACCGGGATCAGATCCTAGGCTATCGCCGCGAATGGCTTTTGGGAAGAGACTGGCAAGGCGGGTTGGTACTGCCCGGGGCCGGAAGTTCGGTCTTCGGGCGGAACCGGTTCTGCGCTAACCGTAGCGCGCCACGAAGTTCCGCAGGATCCTGACGGGCGCCGTCACATCCGCGCCGCGACACACGGCGATCAGCCGCTCGGCATCTTCGGGTGGGAAGTAACCCCTGTCTTTATAGATCCGGATCCGTGTCTCAAACTCGTCGGCATCCGCTTCCGGATGGAACTGGGTTGCATAGACATTGGATTTGTAGCGGATCATCTGAAAGGGGCAGGCCTCAGACGACACAAGGTGCGCACAGTCGGGCGGCAAGCTTTGCACGGCTTCCTTGTGACCGACGAAGGCATCGAATGCGGGCGGGCAGCCGGCCAGAAGCGGATCGTCGCCAGCAATCCTGCAGGCCGAGACCCCAACGGGTTCTGAGTAGCGTTGCTTTGTCACCGGCGCACCCAAATGGTGCGCGAGGATACCAATGCCGTAACAGCACCCGAGGTAGGGGTGATCGCGTGCGTCAATCTCGGGCATCAGCCCCATGATCGCATTCTCGATGCGCGCCTCAATCGGCGATTTGCGGTCCGGCGCATCGCTGATGCATCCTGGCCCGCCGCCCACGATCACGGCGGCATAGTCGTCCAGTCGCAGATCATCCGGCAGATCGGTTTGATCCAGCCGGATCCGGTGGCCGCGACCCGCCGCGATCCCGCCTTTTTCCACAATAGCGGCAAATTCACCATCGGCGGCCTCGGTTTCGGGGCGCAGTTGCAGGATCAGAAATGGCTTCATGCGCGCCCGTTCCAGCCGGGGATCATCGGCGCGCCCTTGGTCTGCGTGTCAATGGCGTAGACACTGGTGCTGGCCGTGATGAAAAGCCGGGTGCGACCAGGCCCGCCAAAGCAGAAATTGGTCGATTTTTCGGGTGTCCGGATCACACCCAAATGGGTGGCGTCGGGCGCAAATACGTGGACGCCGCCGGGTCCATTGCAGAAAAGGCGCCCGCCGAGATCAAGTTTCATGCCATCGGGTACGCCGGGGCCCTCACCCTCGACAACACTCCAAAGCCTGCCCTCTGACAGCGTGCCCTCAGTACCGACATCGAAGGCATGGATCGTGGGACCCCAACTGTCATTGACAAAGAGCACCGTTTCATCGGCGGAAAGGCAAAGCCCGTTGGGCTGCTTAAGATCGCCCGCAACTATGGTCAGGGTCCCGTCCGGGTCCAGTCGGAACACCCCCTGAAAACCCAGCTCTTGATCCCGAAGGACGCCCAGATCTTCGCGTGTGCGGCCAAACGATGGGTCGGTAAACCAGATCCTTCCCGATTTGTCGCAAATAACGTCATTCGGGCTGTTCAGTTCCTTGCCCTCGAAATGACTGGCCAAGATGCGCGTCCGCTTGCCACCATGATCGTGCAGCACCAGATGCGATGTCGCGTGCTCGCAGCTGATCACCTGCCCGTCGCGGTCAAAAGCATTGCCGTTGGCCTGGTTCGACGGGCGCCGGAAGACCTCTAGCCGGCCATCGGGAAACCACTTGTACTGGATGCTTTCGGCGATATCGGAAAAAATCAGCCAGTTTTCTTCGGGATGCCAGATCGGCCCTTCCGTGAAGGTGAAGCCACCGGCGATGCGTTCAAGCATCGTGCCCCCGGCGATGACGCCTGCGATCTCTTCCTGCATGTGGCCTGCTGTCCCCTGCTGGCACTTGATCCGTGCTGCCGGATATCTTGTGGGCGATACGCCGGGTGTTTGCAACGGGGACGGCGCGACCCGAGCCGCGCCAGCCCCGTGCTTAGCCGGACCTATCCCAGAACCGAGAAAGACGATTCCTCATTGATCGCGCGACGCCTGGAATAGAAGCCCGCATCAATCTCTCGGTCGATGTAGGGCAGTCGGAACGACATCGGCGCAGCGTCATGGTCCACACCGCCTTCGCAATAGTCGATCAGCCCTGCCATCAGCTTTCCGGCGATTGGCGCGTTCTTGTACTGGTTCCCGCTGGTCCCGCAGGCCATGTAGAAACCAGGCAAAGCTGATTTGTCATAAATCGGGATCCAGTCGGTCGAGGCGTCATAAAGATCGACGACGCCCCGCATCCGGCTGGGGATGCCCAACGTCGGAACCCGCTGTCCATAGCGCATGGCCTGAAGCGACCATTGATCGGTAAAGTCGCGCGGGTAGTCTACATCGCTTTCGGTCCAAACATGGGGATCGCAGGGCGGATCCTCGCTTCCCACAAGGATGTGGTTGCCCCGTTCCGGCCGGCAGTAGCAGGCGATGTCACTGTCGCTGACGATGGTGCCGTCATTTTCAAAGTCGAACCCTTCGGGCGCTGGCACATGCACGACTTCCTGGCGAAGGGGCCGGGTCGCGATGGTCATATCGTCGGTCACCCCGGCCATGGCATTGATATGGGCCGATCCGGGCCCGGCCACATTGACGACGACCGGAGCGAAAAGTTCCTCTCCATCGGCCAGCCGCACACCCTGCACGCGCCCGGCCTCTTGCAGAATGGCGCTAACCTCGGCACCAAGGCGGGTTTTTGCGCCGTGCTGACCTGCTGCCTCGGCGAGGTTCTGTGCCGAAAGCGCCGGGTCGGTCACATAGCCCGCATGGGGCCAATAGACGCCGCCGCGCAGCCGCTGGCCGTTGGCCTGCCCAAAGGCCGGGTCATCGCGGGACTTGGGCGGCGCGAAGCTGTCCATGGTGTAGATTGGCAGCCTTTCCGAGATCTTCTCGGGCGACCATTCCTCAAAAGGACAGTCGAGGTCGGCACTGTAGTGCATGTGCTTTTCCAGATAGGCGTTGGCGTCCGTCTTCATCACAAGACAGCCCACTTCCCTGAACTGCGCCAGTTCGGTCGAAGACGAAAGCCCCAGGTAGTCCGCCCAGTCGCGCCAATAGTGATAGCCTTCCCAGGCAAAGGCCGTTCCGTCGAAGGTCGAATAATGCATGCGGATGATCGCACAGGACCCGGCCGTCGATCCGTGGCCGACCGCGGTGTTACGATCGAGCGACAGGACAGAGCGCCCGCCCTTGGCAAGTTCGAAAGCAACGGCGCTTCCGATGACCCCGGTTCCGATCACGATAACATCTGCGGTGTTGGCCATAGGTTTCTTTCCTTTAGCTGACGGGCGGTGCGCCGCCCTCGGCGGCGCGTTTTGCGACAAACGCCTCAAGGGCGCCGGTGGCGGCCGCATCGCCGAACTGCGCGGGTGGTTCGGCCAGCAGCTCTTGCCAGATACCGGTGGCACGCTGGTTGGCGTCCTGTCCGCCCCGTTCCTCCCAGGTGCCGAAATTGGACCAATCGGCCACCAGCGGCGCGTAAAAGGCCGACTGATAACGTTCAATGGTATGCTGGGCACCGAAGAAGTGGCCGCCTGGCGGCACCTCGGCCAGCGCTTCGAGCGCCAGATCCGATGGCTCGGCCGGTGTTTCGCTGCAAAGCTCGGCAAGCACCTGCAACATTTCGATATCGGTGATGAATTTCTCGTAGCCCACCGTCAGGCCGCCTTCCATCCAACCCGCGCCGTGGATCATGACGGTGGCACCGGCCAGGACTGACCCCCAAGCGCTCATTTGGGTCTCATGGGCGGCCTGCGCGTCATTGACGTTCGCTGCACAGCCCGCCGCCGACCGCCAGGGCAGATCGAGAAGCCGGGCCAGCTGACCGGCGCCCAGCGTGGCTTTGACCTGTTCAGGCGTGCCAAAGGCCGGTGCGCCGGACTTCATATCGACGTTCGAGGTAAAGGTACCATAGGTGACCGGGGCCCCCGGTTTCGCCAACTGCGCCAGGGCGATGGCGGCCAGCGCCTCGGCATGGCTGAGTGTCAGCGCCCCGGCCACGGTGACCGGCGCCATGGCTCCCATCAGCGTAAAGGGCGTGACAATGGTCATCTGGCCATTTCGCGCAAAATCGATCAACCCCTGCGCCATCGGAATATCGATCTGGCGGGGAGAGTTCGTGTTGACGATGGTATAGCACCAGGGCTCGGCCTGAAATTCATCCTCAGAGATGCCGCGATACCGGCATATCATTTCCATGCAATCGTCGGTCTGGGGCGTACCGCGCGAGAAGACAAATGGAAATTTGTCGGAAAGCGTCAGTTGGGCGCCAGTCATTGCATAATGACGCAGATGCGTAGGCACATCCTGAGGCTCAACCAGAGGCGGTATCATGTGCAGGACATCGAAGGCCTGCGTCAGCCGCAGCAGATCGCGAAAATCGCTTTCCGATCCTGGGCGCCGCCCGCGCAGCCTGTCGGTTGCATGGGGCGCTCCGGCGCCGGGCTGAATGATCAGCGCCCCCGGTTCCATGGTCAGGTCCCTGCCCCGGTCGCCAGCCCGGAGCGGATAGGAACGTGGTGCCAGGCGAACGCAGTCCATCAAAATGTCGCGCCCGATCCGCACCATCTGTTCGTCGGTGTCCACCGATGCACCGGCCGCTGAGAAAAGCTCTAGTCCCTCGGGCAGCAGAACCTTGATGCCGAGGGTCTCCAAAACCTGCAGCGCGGCGTCATGAATGGCCCCGACCTGATCTTCCGAGAACACCGTGGCGGCCGGGAACGGGTTTCTGAGCCGCCGGTAGTCTGTCTGGCGGACACCGCCGCCCGCATCGGGATGGGACCCGCGCCGCCGCTGGCGCGGGCGGTTTTTGCGCTCAGCGCTCACACACGCATGGCGGAACCCGCCGGATCATACGGAGATGCGGCGATCACCTGCGCCGCCCGTTCTTCTCCGACGATATGAACCGACAGATCCGTGCCCACGTCCGTCAGATCGGCATCCACCAATGCCATCGCCAAGGACTTGTCGGTACAATGGCCATAGCCGCCCGAGGTCACGAAGCCGACCCGTTTTTTGCGCGACCAGATCGGCTCATAACCGCTGGCATCCGCCTGTTTTGCGTCGACTTCCAGCGTCACCAGTTTTTGCGCCGGTCCGTTTCCGTCCCGTTCGGCTATGGCATTGCCGCGGCCGATAAATTCGCCTTTGTCCCACGCAATCCAGCGATCCATACCTGTCATGCCCGGCGTGTAGCCTTGTGTGAATTCACAGGACCAGATGCCAAAGCTCTTCTCCAGCCGCATGCTCAGCAGCGCGTTGAAGCCGTATTCGCGCAGCCCCTGATCCTTGCCAGCCTCAACCAGCATCCGGCGCAGCGCGATATGTTCGGACGCTTTGCAGTTGATCTCATAGCCAAGCTCTCCGGCCACGGACATACGGGCCACCTTGGCCCGGATCAATCCGATATCGAAGCTCCCGCAGCCCATGAACGGCAGCGTGCTCAGATCCGCATCGGTCAACCTTTGCACAATCTCGCGCGAACGCGGTCCTGATACCGAAAAGCCAACCTGTTCATCGCCGAGATCGCGGATTGTGACACCGTCTTGGAGGTGATCCTTGAACCAGCGCATGTGCCACGCCCGCAGATAGTAGGACGCCATGATCCACCAGGTGCCATCGCCCCAGTTCAGGACGGTCAGATCGCCCAACAGGCGGCCCGAAGGTGCAAGCATCGGCGCCAGCCTTGCCCGCCCGGGCTTCGGCAGGCGGGATGCCATCATGCGGTCCAGCCAGGCCTCGGCGTTGGGACCGCTGACTTCGTAGCGCGAGAACCCCGAGATATCGAGCAACCCCGCAGCACCGCGCACCGCGCGGCATTCGTTGCCCACGATGTCATGGGCGTTTGATCGTTTCAGCGTGTGGTTTTCCACGAAGCTGTCAGGCGCGAAGTAAAGCGGCACCTCAAGGCCCCAGGACACGCCCCAACGGGCGCCATCACGGGTCATCGCATCATGCGCCGGGGCCATCTTCAGGGGCCGACCCGCCGGCAACTGTTCGTTCGGATAGCTCATCACGAAGCGCCGGGAATAGAACTGACCCGTGGTCTCACGTATGTATTTCCTGTTGGTCGCGAAATCGCCGTAGCGGGCCACGTCCATGGGCCATGCATCGGCCTCAGGCTCACCGTGAATGATCCATTCGGCCAGCGTCTTACCCACGCCCCCGCCCTGCAGGAACCCGGCCATGACCGCGCAGGCACACCAGTAACCCGGCTTGCCCGGCACCGGGCCCACCAGCGGGTTGCCGTCGGGCGAAAAGGTGAAGGCGCCGTTGACCCAGGTCTTCACGCCGACATCCTGAAGCGCCGGGTAACGCTCAAAGCCCAGGATCAGTTCTTTTTCGATCCGGTCAGTGTCTTCCTGGAACAGCTCCATGCCATAGTCCCAGGGCGCACCGTCTTCGGCCCAGTGTTCATGGTTGATCTCATAGATCCCCAGCAGAACACCCTTTTGGTCCTGGCGCAGATAGGTGAAGCCTTCCAGATCGACCGTCATCGGCACTTCGAAGTCGATCTCTGACAAAAGCGGGATGCTGTCTGAGATCAGATAGTGATGTTTCAAGGGCGATACCGGAAGCTCGATCCCGGCCATACGGCCGACCTGCTTTGCCCAAAGACCCGCCGCGTTGATCACATGCTCGCACGTGATGGTGCCTTTGTCGGTGACGACCTTCCAGCCATCAGGCGTCTGGACAAGTTCTTCGACCTTGGTGTGTTCATAATACTCGGCGCCGTTCTTGCGGGCCGCGATGGCGTAGGCGTGGACCGTGCCAGTGGTGTCGACATATCCTTCGCGGTCAGCCCAAAGCGCCCCGAGGACGCCGTCGGTCGACATGATCGGGCACCGTTCCTGCGCCTCTTTCGCGGTCATCAAATGGCAGTCTTCGATGCCGATGGACTGAAAGATCCGATAGGCCGATTGCAGCCATTCCCAGCGTTCGGGCGTTCCGGCCAGGGTAAGTCCACCGGTCATGTGCAGACCGATGTTGTGCCCGCTTTCTTTCTGGATCTCGCTTAGAAGGTCGATTGTGTAAGCTTGAAGAGCGGCCATATTCGGGTCGGCGTTCAGCGCGTGCACACCCCCGGCGGCATGCCAGCTTGACCCGGCCGTCAGAACCGAGCGTTCCAGCATGACGACATCGGTCCAGCCGTACTTGGCAAGGTGGTAAAGAACCGAAGATCCAACGACGCCGCCGCCGATCACCACAACCCGGTAATGCGCTTTCATCACGTGGCTTCCCCTGAAAATCTCCGATAGTCTAAGGCGCGCCTTTGCAGGCCCCAGTCAATTTGCGACGCATTTTGACGCAATTTGGCTTAGGCCCCAATCGAATACTCCGTCAGCCGCCGGTCGCGGCGCCGGATCGTCCGGTCCAGAAGTTGCCCCCGGCACCATGCCACCTGGTCTGCGTGGGATGGATCCTGGGCAAGATTAACCGTCTCATCCGGATCGGTGGACAAATCAAACAGCATCGGCGGAAGATCACCGGCAAAATGGATATAGGACCAGTCCGCACTCCGCAGCATCATCACGCCACAGTCATCCGGCGCAAATCCAAGGTGGCGCTGAATCCGGGACGGCGTCTGTGGATGGCCGAAATCAGCCTCCATCAGTGCCCAGTCGCGCCAGTCATCCGGGGCCGAACCTTCAAGCAGTGGCAAGAGAGACCGGCCATCCATGGCCTCTGGCACCGTGCGCCCGATCCAATCGAGGATGGTGGGCGTCACATCGACCGATTCGGTCATCGCCGTGATCGCGCGGCCTCCAGGGCGACGGGGATCACGGATCATCAACGGCACGTGGTAGGCTGGCGCAAACACGCTATCCTTGCCCCACATGCCCTTTTCACCCAGCATCTCACCGTGGTCCGAGGTCAGGATCAAAAGCGTATCCCGGTCCTGGCCCGTGCGTTCCAGCCAATCGATCACGCGACCCAGATGGTGGTCGACCTCAGCAATGAGGCCCAGGTAGACCGCCCGCAACTCTTTCGCGGTTTCAGTCGCCATACCGTCACAATTGCCGTCAAACCCCCAGAAAAGGCCCCTGTTCGACGGGCCGCTGAACCAGGCATCAAGATAGGGATGACCTGGGCGCGATCTGTTAGGTTCCGTAACGTCCGAGGCGCCTACCAGACGGTTCCATGGATCGGGGGCGATCAAAGGCGGGTGAGGTCGGATATAGGTCAGATGGGCAAACCAGCCGGTGTCGCGGCGGATGTCTAGCGCCTCTAACGTCTTGTCGGTCAGGTAAGCGGTATCGGAATGTTCCGCCGCATAGGGCGCCGGATCACTCGGACGCGGCTTATTGCGCCCTGCCCCCGAAATCGGGCGCTGGTGGCTCGGAAGACCATCCTTGTAGCTGTGGGTGAAATCATAGCCCTTGGCCCGCAAATAGGCGGGCCATTCCAGTCCCTCTTCCATCCGCATCTCGACGAGTTCCCGGAACCCTGGCGCAACCCCTTCGTAGATCGAAAGATCCGGGTCTTCCGGATCACGTGTGGTCGGGTCGGCCGGCACGTCGCAATAGCCGAAAAGCAGGGGCTCAAACCCCGACTTTCGCGCCTCGGTCGCCAGCGTCGCATGATGGGACGCCAGCGGTGTGCCATTCCGGATGGCGCGGTGGTTCATCGCGTAAAGGCCGGTCAGCAGACTGGCCCGCGCCGGCCCGCAAGGTACGGTCACCGAATAATGGTTGCGAAAGACCGCCGAACTGCTGGCCAAACGGTCCAGGTTCGGGGTCGACCCGGCGGCACCGAGGGCGCCAGTCAGCGCCCCGGCCCAAAGCTGATCGAGGGTTATCAGAAGAACGTTCGGTTTGGACATAAGTGCTCCGATGCGAAGCGCATAAGCGCCGGGGCGCCGCTACGCGCCCGCCTCGGCCTCGGGCACATAGATCTTGGCCCGCCGACGGTCATCCGGGTCAAGGGACGGGATCGCCGACAGAAGCGTGCGGGTGTATTCGTGGGTCGGATTGGCAAAAAGCGCGCGCGTATCATTCTCTTCCATGATCTTGCCGTGGTACAGCACGGCCACATGATCGCACACATGGGCGACCACGGACAGGTCATGGCTGATGAATAGAAACGTCAGATCCAGATCGCGCTGAAGCGATTTCATGAGGTTCAGGATGTCGGCCTGGATCGACACATCCAGTGCGGCGACCGATTCATCGGCCACAACGAACTTCGGTCCACAGACCAAGGCACGGGCGATGGAAATCCGCTGCCTTTGACCACCAGAGAACGCATGGGGAAAGCGGCGCAGATGCTCAAGGTTCAACCGACATTTTGCGGCGATCTCTCGCACGCGCTCGTCAGTTTCCTGGCGGCTGCTGGTCAGGCCCATCACTTCCAGGGGTTCGGCAATGATATCCCGGACCGTCATTCGCGGGCTGAGCGCGGCATAAGGATCCTGAAAGATAAGCTGTGCGCGTTTTCTATAATCGCGCAGCTGATCCTTGCTTAGTGAGGCCACGTCATAATCGACCTCACCGTCGCTGTAGCGGATCGATCCCGATGTGATCGGCGCGGCCCTAAGAATGGCCCGGCCGATGGTGGTCTTGCCGGAACCGCTTTCCCCGACGAGCCCCACAAAACTTCCCTTGGGAATGCTCAGGCTCACTTGATCCACCGCCTTCAGCACCGGCGGCTTGCCGACCAACCGGCGCCCCAGCGGAAAATGGATCGACAGGTTGTCTATGGTGATCAGATTGTCGGTCATGCCGGGCGCACCACATCTTCAGGGAACAGCGCCGCGAAGTGGCCGGGCGATACCTCGGTCATGGGCGGCACCTCGGTTTCATAGCGCGAGCCGGGCTTCAAATTCGGATTGCGGGTGTGGAAGACACAGCCGCTTGGCCGTTCAAGCGGGCTCGGGATATCACCGGGGATGGGCGTCAAGGGCGCGTCGAGATCGTCAAGCTTGGGCAGCGCGTTGATCAGCCCTTGGGTATAAGCGTGCGCCGGGTTGCGGATCACATCGCGCACCGGGCCGCTTTCCAGAATGCGGCCCAGATACATGACCGCGACACGATCCGCCGTTTGCGCAATCACGCCCAGATCGTGCGTAATGAACAGAATTCCCATGCCAAACTCGGCCACTAGATCGCGCATCAGATCAAGGACCTGCGCCTGAATTGTCACGTCCAGGGCGGTCGTGGGTTCATCTGCAATCAGAAGCCTTGGTTTGGTCGACAGCGCCATGGCAATCATGGCGCGCTGGCGCATCCCGCCCGAAAGCTCAAAGGCGTATTGATCAAACCGCCGTTCGGGCTGGGGAATGCCCACCCGGTCTAGCATATCGATCGACAGCTGCTTGGCCTCAGCCTTGGACAGGCTCGTGTGGATCAGCAGCTGTTCGACCATCTGGCCGCCCACGGTGATGGCCGGCGCGAAACTGGCCATCGGTTCCTGGAAGATCATCGAGATCGCCCCACCCCGGATCACTTCCATGTCGCGTTCGCGATTCAGACCCAGGACGTCAACCGCGCCGCGTTCCGCCGTGGTCAGGGTAATCTTGCTGGCCGGATCATAGACCGTGTTCCCGCCGTTCAGTTGCATAAGCGATTTGGCGGTAACAGATTTTCCGGAACCGGATTCACCCACAAGGCCCAGAACCTCGCCGGGCGCGATATCGAAACTGACGTTCTCGACCGCCGTGATCAGACCTTCGTCGGTCTTGAAACGGATCGTCAGGTCCTTGACGGAAACAAGCGCATCACTCATTTCTTTGTCCCCGCATAGGGATCGGCAGCGTCGCGCAGCCCGTCGCCCACATAAACGAAGGCCATAACCAGCGCGATAAAGAACAAGACCGGGATGAAATACCACTGGTAGTTCAAGAGCACGTCCGCCGACGTTGTATTCTGCAGCATGACGCCAAGGCTGTTGACCGGATCCTTAAGCCCCAGACCGATAAAGCTCAGCGCCGTCTCGGACAGCACCATGTACGGGAATGAGATCACCAGATCGACGATGATATAGCTCGTAAAACTGGGCAGAAGGTGCTTGCGGATCACGTGGAATGGTCCGGCACCGCAAAGCTGCGCCGCCAGAACGTACTCCTGATTGCGCTCGACCAGAAGATGCGTGCGCACCCGCCGTGCCAGTGTCGGCCATCCGATCAGACCGAGCAGGATTGAAATCACGAAAAAACGTGTCTCGGAACTCATCTCCGGCGGCAAAAACGCGGCCAGCGCCATGAACAGCGGGATGACAGGGACCGTTCGGATGGCATCGGTGATCATTTGGACAACGCCGTCGATCCAGCCGCCGAAATAGCCGGCAGCCCCTCCTATCGCCAACGCCAGCACAAACGAGATGAGAACCCCCAGCGTGCCCACGGCAAGTGAGGTATAGATCGCATGAAGCGTGCGGCTGAAGATATCCTTGCCGGTATCGTCGGTGCCGAACAAATGGATAAAGCCGCCCTCTATGCCAAAGAGATGACGGTTCAGTGGGATGCCCAAGAACCTGTAATCCCACCCTTCAACGAAAAACTGCACGTAGCGGCGATCATTAGTATCGATGGTCGTCACCCAGCGGAAATTCGTGGCCAGTGAACGCTCTCGTTTGACCCCGTAAATGAAGGGCCGCATGGAACATCCATTGTCATCGCAGAACTTGGGAATTTGCGGCGCACCGTTGGTATAGGCCTCGTTCCGGCCCGCGATGGTCGGATCATAGGGCGAGAGAAACGGCGCAAAGACACCGATCAGTATCAGAACAACCAGCACCGTCGCCGCAACCATTGCTGTCCGGTTCTTCTTGAACCGCGCCCAGATAAGTTGACGCTGCGAGGCGGTGAAATAGGCTTCCTTCTTGCGTTTTTCCGCATCGGTTTCCGTGCCGGTAAAGCTCAGGTCCTGGCTCGTCGTTTCTGCCATGATCAGCCCCCCACCACGGATTTGCGCACGCGCGGGTCGACGATGGCAAGGGCCACATCGGTGACGAAGTTCAGCGACACGATGCTGGCTGTCAGAAGGAAGATGATTGCCCCGGCAAGCTGCTGATCGTTCGAGCGGGCCAGCGCCTCGAGCAGCAGGGCCCCGGATTCTGTCAGTGTCAGGATCAGCGCGACAATCGGCAATTCGTTGAAGATCCGGTTCAGGTCAAAGCCCAGGCTGTTTACAATCGGACCCAAGGCGTGACGTGCTGGATAACGCCAGCGTAACCTTCTGCCGTAAAGCCCGCGTGCCCGGGCTGCGGTGACATAAAGCTTGCCGTTCTCATCCAGCATCAGCGCGCGCACCGTCTGCAGCGCAAAGGCCGTCGCCGACCAGCCTAGGATGAAGACCGGCAGCCACGCCCGGCTCAGAAAATCCCCGAATTTCGCCCAGGACCATTCGGCGTCACGGTATTCGCTTGAAAACAGACCGGTCATAGAATCCCCGAAATAGACGGTCGAAATCAGCATGATGATCAGCGCCAGCAGAAAATTTGGCATCGCAAGCCCAAGATAGGACACAAAGCGCAGACCGTTGTTCAGGAAGGCGTTGTTCGACGAGGCGGATATGATCCCCACGGGTATGGCGATCAGGTAGGCAAGTATCAGCGCCGAAAAACAGATGGCCAGCGACACAAAGAACTTATCTCCCAAAAGCTGATTGATATTCACGCGCAGGATGCAGCTGTCGCCGAATTCGCCTTTGAACATGACATTGCCGACCCAGGACCCCCAGCGCACAAGAAATGGGCGGTCGAGGCCCAGGCGCCGTTCTTCGGCCTCGATGTCTTCGACCGAGATGCCCGAGCCTTGAGTATTCTTGAAGGCGAGATAGCGTTCCGCGCAGGTGCCCGGAACAAGCTCCATCAGCGAAAAGACGATCAGCGAGACAAGGAGCAATGTAAACAAGGCCATGCCGGCCCGCAGGACGGTGAATTGTGCAAATTGCAGCATGAGTATCCCCCGGCTTACTGACCCAAAGTGAAGAGAGAAACCCGGGACCGGTCAAGCAAAAGTCTGGGCGGATGAACCGCCCAGACCATATTTATTGGGCAAACGCCCAGCAAACGATCACTCGTCGAACCACCACTGCGCCGGCAGATAAGGGTAAGTCCGGTAGTATTCGTAGGACTGGGTCTGGAACTCGGCCACGTTCTTCAGCGCATTCCGGTGATAGATCACGTTAGGCGCCTGCACCGTTCCAATGAAGATCAGGTTGTCGACAAGCGCCTTGGCCATACGCGCGCCGATCTCGCCCTGGGCGTCGGATCCAGGTACCGCACCCTGAAAAGCATTGACGTCGTCAATCATCGTCTTGACCCACTCAGGCGGCTCGACACCGGATGCACCGGCGGTGTCGACCCATTCAGCCCACAGCATGCCAGTGCGGTGTCCGAAATAGTTCTCGAACGGCGGCACCCAAAGCTCGTTGTTGCCAAGCACGATGGCGGTCGGCTGACCTTTTTCCCACATGCCAACATCAAGCTGGTTGGATGACTGGGCAGAGCGGTATTCGTCCGGCGTGACCTCTTTCACTGCCGTCTGAACGCCCACATCGGCCCAGTTCTGGGCCACGAGTTCAACGACCTCACCGCCGATGCCCTGGGTGGCGAACTGCATGTTCAGGACGATCTTGTCACCATTCGGCAGCTCACGGAACCCGTCGCTATCGGTGTCGACCATGCCGATTTCGTCAAGCAGAGATTTGGCCATGTCCGGATCGAACTGAGCAAACGACTGGGTCAGCGAGGCGTCCACAAAGCTCGGCGTTGGCGAGAAGCCGATATACTGCTTTGGCTCGCCCTGTCCGAAAAAGGCGGTTTCGTTCAACGCATTCCGGTCGATCGCAACCGACATCGCCTGACGGAACTTCAGATTGCCGAAAACTTCGCGCTTTGCAGCATCTTCCGATGTGACGTTGAAGCTGAAGACCGGCATGGCGATGGTGGGCTTCAACTGGACAGAGAATTCGCCCTTTTCTTGATTTTCAAGCAGGATAGGCGCGGCAGCCAACGTCAGCGACTGAGCCTTATAGTCAGCCTCGGCGTTGACCAGCTTCAGGATACGCACCTCGTTGTCGTTGGCGTAAAGTTCATCCTGGCGGCTGATATAGGGCAGCTGCTGGCCGGTTGTGTCGACCATGTGGAAGTACGGGTTCGCCACCAGCTTCCGACCCTCTGTCGTGTCCGACGTGTAAACGAAGGATTCCAGCGTCGGATGGGTGCCCGCAGGCAGGCAGTCAACCTTGTCAGGGTTGGACAGCATCGGCGATGGCGTGTCGGTCCAGTCCGAGTTGCCATAATAGGCCGACAACGCTGCAATCCCGCTCTCGAAACCGCATTCCTGCGCCAGCGCGTCGGCATCCGGGTTAATGTCCGGGTGGTACTGGCCCATGAAGTGCATCGGCTGGAATGCCTGTGCATAGGACGTTGCAAAGTGTGCCAGAAGCCCCGGCTTGGGCGACGGCAGGTTGAAGACGACCGTGGTTTCATCCGGCGTGTCGACGGTCATGGGCTCACCGGCCACAAGAACGTAGTCCTTGGGTTTCTCGATCACTTTCGAGTCGAGTGCCAAGTTATCGTACCAGAATTTAACGTCCGCCGAGGTAAACGGCGCACCGTCCGACCATTTGTGGCCCTTCCGCAGTAAGAAAGTCAGCTGGGTAAAATCGTCGTTCCATTCCCAGGCCTTGGCGATATTGGGAACGATGGTCTGAAGATCGTCACTGTAACGCACGAGGTTCACATGGCGCGTCGACAAGAAGTCGGATGTGCCGGCCTCTGTCGCGTTCGACAGCGCGCGCATGGTACCGCCGTAGCTGCCCACGGCTTCATACGGGACCACGACCAAAGGCTCTTCGGGCACACGTTCGGCAATCGACGCCAGGGCTGGATTGCCCGTGAGTTCGGCGTTCAGCGCCTCCGCTTCGGGATTGCCGGAAAATTCCATTTCACAGCCGGCAGCAGCTTCGAATTCCGACAACTCATACTGTTGCGGAAACTCACCGGCGCTGACGCCTTGCATGTCGGCCATGGTCAGGGCCGGGCAACTGGCAAAGGCCGCCGCCGCAAGTGTTGTGTAGGCCACTCCGGAAAGGAGCAGCGTCTTGGTCGTTTTGTTCATTCCTGAACCCCCTGTTGTCGTACATGCGCACGGTTTGCCCGCGGTTTGTGACAGTTTATTAAGATTCCCCTTGGGACCCGTCGATCAAACCAAATTATTGCGCAATTACAAAACAAAATCTGACCTAATCCAACCGGGCGCGGGAAACACTTCCGGGCGGACTCTGGCCGGTGCCATGATTCTTGGCGCCGCGGGCTAGGTTGTGGGCAAAAGAAGTTCGGTCAGCGTCAACGCCATCACCGCAGCGCTGTCGACCATGTCGTCGACCCCAACCCATTCGTCGGGCTGATGGGCAAGATCCAGAATGCCGGGCCCATAGGCGATACAGTTCTTAAGCCGTCCGATCCGGTCGATGTGTTTCTGGTCATAGGTACCAGGCGAAACCACAAACGACGGCAGTCTTCCCAGCACCCGTTCGATGGCTGACGCAACCGTGCGGACCACCGGCGCGTCGCGGTCGGTCATGGTTGGCACAACCTCGTGCATTTCGCGGATTTCGTAGGAAAACCCGGGACGTTGCGCTCGGACCCCCTCAAGCAGGCTGCGGATTTCATCTTTGACGTCGTCCAGATTCTCTTCGATCAAGAAACGCCGGTCGATAACGATGCGGCAGCGGTCCGCCACGCAAGGTGCGGGCCAACCGCTATAGTCGGGGTCTGGTTCGGGCTCGCCGCCATGGATCGAATTGATGTTCAACGTCGAGCTTCGGGCACCCTCGGGCACGACGGGCATGGCCGTCTGGCGCCCTTCGAGCAGTGGCATGAGATGCGTCTCGATCTGCTCTAGCACAGCGCCCATGTGCCGGATCGCACTGTCACCCAGGAACGGCATAGAACCATGGGCGATGCGCCCATGCGTCTCAATCTCTGCCCACCAGACCCCACGGTGCCCAAGGCAAATGCGATCCTTGTTCAAGGGTTCGGGTATGATCACGTGCTGCACCCGTTCAGGGTCGAAATATCCACGCTCGGCCAGATAGGCGACCCCGCCATAGCCGCCCGATTCCTCATCAGCCGTGCCCGATATCTCGATGGCCCCCGAGAAGCCGGGAAAGCGGGCCAGAAAGGTCTCAACCGCCACGATGCTCGCGGCGAGCCCACCCTTCATGTCGCAGGTGCCCCGCCCATAGACCCGACCGTCGCGCAGCTCGCCCCCGAACGGATCAACCGTCCAGCCATGGCCAACCTCAACGACATCGGTGTGGCTGTTGAAATGAACGCATTGGCCCGGTGTGGTCCCTTCTTTCCGGGCCACGATGTTCCACCGCGGCCAGCGATCACTGTCACCCGGGGCGCCGTGTGCACGCAGCAATTCGCAGGAAAAGCCCGATTGGGTAAGGCGCGCCTCAAGAAACTCACAGATATCAAGGTAGCACCCACCCGGTGGGTTCAGCGTGGGAAAGCGAACGAGATCTTGGGTCAGTCGGATCAGATCATCCTGTCGGTCGCGCACATCCGCCAGCACCGCCGCATCGTGTACCTGGGCGTCAATATCGTTCATGCCTGATCGGTGTCCGGGATTGTGGAAGATGCGCGCGTTTCGGCACCGCAGCGCCGCTTTGCGCACAGGCTAACGCCCGCCCGACGTCGCAGGCAAGCCCCCGAGCAACGCAAAAACCTCTTGCAGTCATGTCCGAGGTGTCGATCATGATCCGTGCGGACAACCGGAACAAGGCAGGCGAAACACAATGGCAGACGAAAACTTCAACATGTCGCTGCGCAAGTTCCTGAAAACGGTCGGGGTCACCAGCCAGCAAGAGATCGAAGCGGCCGTGCGCGCAGCCGAGGCAAAAGGCACGGTAGACGGCCCGCTTTCCGTCAAGGTCGTGTTGACCATCGATGGCATCGGGCTGCGTCACGAGGTCAACGGCGAGATCGCCCTCGATCCGTCCAGTTAGGCGCCATTGTCGCTCTCGGGTGCTCCGCGAAACCCGATTGCCACGACGAACTTCTCCGAACTGTCCTTGCGGCTTGCCGGTGGCTTGATGTTTGCCACCTTCTTGAATTGGCGCTTCAGTTCCGCCTGAAGCGTGTTCTCAGCACCACCGGCAAGCACCTTGGCCACGAAGGTCCCGTTTGGGGACAGCACGTCAAAGGCAAGTTCGGCCGCTGCCTCGCAAAGCGCGATGATCCTGAGATGATCCGTCTGCTTATGGCCCGATGACGACGCAGCCATGTCCGACATCACCACGTCCGCCGGCCCGCCCAGCCAGTCCTTGATCTTGTCATCGGCACCGTCTTCGAGGAAATCGAGAACGTGGAACTCGGCCCCGGCAAGGGGCTCAATCTCTTGAAGATCGATCCCCAAAACCCGCCCGACTGGTTTGCCCGATGTGGTGCCCAGGGCGTTGACGCGGGGCACGGCCACCTGCGCCCAGCCGCCCGGTGCCGCACCCAGATCGACAACCCGTGCGCCGGGCGTCAGGAACTTGAATTTATCATCCAGTTCCAAAATCTTGAAAGCCGCCCTGCCCCGGAAGCCTTCGGCCTTGGCGCGTTTGACATAAGGGTCGTTCAGCTGCCGTTCCAGCCAACGCGTGGATGACAGTTTTCGGCCCCGAGCGGTTTTGACCTTCTGGCGCAGATCGCGATGACCGCGTCCGCTGCCGCCCGCGGGCTTACCCATGCTAGAGCCCGTCCCCTTCCAGGACACCGTCGGCGCTCATCTGCGCGTAAAGAAGCCCTTCGCGCAGACCACGATCGGCCACCGACAGTCGGTCGGTCGGCCAAAGACGCAAAAGGGCCTGAAGGATCGCCGCCCCGGACATGATGAGCGCGTGCCGGTCGCGCCCAATGCGCGGATCACTCCGCCGCCCGTCGGGGCCGAGTGACAGATACTGGCGGATGACCGCATCGATCTGGTCCGATGTCATGCGCAGTCCGTCCACCTTGTTGCGGTCGTAACGCCGCAGACCAAGATGGCTGGCTGCGACGGTTGTGACCGTGCCCGACGTGCCGATGATCTGAAAGCCCTCGCGCGTTTGAACGCTGTCATAGGGCGCGAAGTCGGCCAGCTCTTCTTCGAAAAAACAGCTCATCAATGCAAAACGTGCGCCGTCGTCCGAGACATCGATGAACTGATCGCGCAGAGTGGCCACACCCAGCGGCACGGAAATCCAGTCCACCACACGGGCAGCCGGAAAGGGCGAGGCAGGCGCATTGAAGCCCCGATGCAGCCGCATGATCGCCCGCGGTCGATCCGGCACGGCCACGCCCGAAAGGTCGATCCAGACCAGCTCGGTCGACCCGCCACCGATATCGACCACCAGAAGTTGCTCGGTCCGTTGCGACACCAGGGGCGCGCAGCTGACCACCGCCAGACGCGCCTCTTCTTCTGGCGCGATAATCTCAAGGTCCAACCCGGTTTCATCAAGAACACGGGTTAGAAAGCTTTCGCCGTTGTGCGCCCTCCGGCAAGCTTCGGTCGCCACCAGCCGCATGCGTTCGACCTGATGCTTGCGCAACTTCTGGCGGCAGATTCGCAGCGCCTGAAGGCTGCGTCCGATGGACGATCGAGAAAGGGCGCCGGTGGCCTCAAGCCCCGCGCCAAGCTGAACCGATTTCGAGAAGCTGTCCACCACATGAAACTGACTGCCCTGGGGTTGGGCAATCAGCATGCGACAACTGTTCGTGCCAAGATCCAGCGCGCCGTAAAGCGAGGTCGGATCAGGCGTTTGTGGCGCGGGGCTCTCAACCGCTCTCGGGAACGCGCCCGCACCTCCGGGACGCTCGGGCGTCATAACCGCCCTCCATTAAGGTTGGCTTTAGCTTAGGCGCGCGCACTGGCATCCGCAAGCGTGGCGTGCGATGTCGGTTGAGGTCGCTGCTGTCCGCCACCATGTCGAAAATCAGCGCCAAGCTGCAGGAAGCGGCGCGTATGAGGGGTCGAAACGAAGGAATCATCGCATGGCGCAGGTCACAATCGTCTACTGGCGTGATATCCCGGCACAGGTCATTGTCGGCAAAGGACGGCGTGGCACCAAACGGCCGCTGCCAGAGCGGTTCGAACAAGCGATTGACCGGGCCGCGATGCGAACAGGTGCCGCGGAAACCGATGCTTACCTGGCCGAATGGCGCAAGGCCGACCCGGTTGAGGTCGACGGCGCAGATGCCGCTGTGGCGGATGCCGAAGTGGCCCGTATCGATGCGGCCTATGACCGAGCGCGCCTGAAGGCGCTGATTGACAACGACGGATGGGCCTGAGCCCGCAGAAACTATTGGAGGCCATAATGGCGCTGTTGCCCTTCCGAAAGTCGACCCAACCGACAGAGACGCCCCAAGACGCGGACCTGCAGGGGTTCCTGTCTGGGTTCTCGATAGAGGTGATGCCGCGCACGGCGGCCAAGATCGAAGACTTTCGGATGCTTCTGCCCGCCGGCACCAGGGTCTATGTCGCCCACATCGAAGGGACGCCCATCGAAGACATGGTCGACACCGCGCGCCGGATCGCCGACGAGGGTTTCCCGGTGATGCCGCATTTTCCTGCGCGCATCATCAAGGACCGCGCGATGCTGCAGGACTGGATCGCCCGTTATCAGGGCGAGGCCAATGTCGATCAGGCGCTTTTGCTTGCGGGCGGCGTGGACCAACCGTTGGGTGAATTCCACGCCTCGATGCAGCTTATGGAAACCGGGCTTTTCGACGAAGCCAGCTTTACGCGGCTGCATGTGGCCGGACATCCGGAAGGCAACCGCGACATCGATCCGGACGGCGGCGATGCGGCGGTCATGGAGGCGCTTCGCTGGAAGCAGGCCTTCGCCGAGCGCACCGATGCGCAAATGGCGATCGCAACCCAGTTCGCCTTTGAAGCCGAGCCGGTGATCGCCTGGGCAGATCGGCTCGCGGCCGAAGGTATCTCGCTTCCCATCCATATCGGGATTGCAGGGCCGGCAAAATTGCAGACGCTGATCAAGTTTGCGATCGCCTGCGGCGTCGGGCCAAGCCTGCGCGTCCTTCAGCGCCGCGCCCGGGACGTCACCAAACTGGTCATGCCTTTCGAGCCCACCGATATTCTGGCAGAACTGGCCGCGTACAAAGCCCGGAACCCGGCCTTTGGGATCGAGGCCGTGCACTTCTTCCCGCTTGGCGGTATCAAGACGAACGCCCATTGGGCAATCGAAAACGGTGGCACCTCAGCCCAACCCGCAGCTGCGGCAAATGGATAAGAAATGACGCGAACAGTCCTGGAATCAAAAACAAAAACCGTTGTCATCGGCTTCGATGAACCGTTCTGTGTCATCGGTGAACGTATCAATCCAACGGGCCGGAAAAAGCTTGCGGCCGAGCTTGAGGCGGGAATTTTTTCCACGGTTGAGAAAGACGCGCTGGAACAGGTCGCCTGCGGTGCCATGGTGCTCGATGTGAACGCTGGCGTTGTGTACAACTCTAACCCTGACCCCAATATCACCGAGCCCCCTCTGATGGGCCAAGTGATTGAATTGGTGCAAACCTTGGTCGACGTGCCGCTTTGCATCGACAGCTCTGTCCCCCTCGCGCTGGAAAAGGGCCTGGAGCTGGCCGAGGGGCGCCCGCTTTTGAATTCGGTGACCGGCGAGGAAGAGCGCCTTGAAGCCATTCTGCCGCTGGTGCGGAAATACAATGTGCCCGTTGTTGCCATCTCGAACGATGACACCGGCATCTCGGAAGACCCCGAAGTGCGTTTTGCTGTTGCAAAGAAGATCGTCGAACGTGCGGCGGACCATGGCATTCCCGCCAATGATATTGTTGTCGACCCCCTTGTGATGCCCGTGGGCGCGATGGCCACGGCCGGCCGCCAGGTCTTTGCATTGGTGCGCAAACTGCGCGAGGAACTGGGCGTGAACACGACCTGCGGCGCCTCGAACATCAGTTTCGGTCTGCCGCACCGTCACGGCATTAACGCCGCCTTCCTGCCGATGGCGATAGGCGCTGGCATGACAAGCGCCATAATGAACCCAATTCGCCCCGTTGAGATGGAGGCGATCCGCGCGGCAAACTTCCTGATGAATAACGACCCGAACGGAAGCGCCTGGATCAGTTTCTCGCGGATCCTCGACGCCACTCAAGAAGGAACGCCCTTCCCCGAAGCGTCAAAAGCCGCCCAGGCGGCGGGTTCAGGGCGCGGTGGAAGGCGGCGGCGCAGGGCGTAGAAGCGGTCGAGCCGTCAGTTTCGGCGATGGGCCTCTGGGCCCAATGCTGCTACGGTCAAACTATGGCAGCCCCCGAAGCAGAGGACAGCGGGAAGCACCCTGAGACGCCTGGAAAACGACGCTGGATCACCGCGCTTTTGCGGTTTGGCGTAATCCTGGCTTTCGTGGCGCTGGTCCTCTGGCTAATGGACTGGGCAACCGGTTACGTCGACACCCTGTCACCGGGCAGCGGCGATGTCTGGACGTACCGGATGATCTGGGCTCTGATCGCGGCCTATGTGGTTCTGATCGCCGTACCGTTTGTTCCGGGAATAGAGATCGGCCTGTCGCTGATGATCATGCGCGGGCCGGACATCGCCGTATCGGTCTACGTGGCGACCGTTTTGGGCCTTACCCTGGCGTTCTGCGCGGGACGGCTGGTGAAACTGCCGCAACTCGCGCAGCTCTTGTCAGTCTGTGGCAGGGAGCGATGGTCTACAAGCGTCACGCGCCTCGCCGAGCTGTCCTTGGACGCGCGCAAGGACCTGTTGCGCGATGCGTTGCCCCGGGGGCTGGCGCCTGTTCTGGTCGACTATCGCTATCTGACGCTCGCCCTTGTCCTGAATTTGCCCGGCAACGCCTTTCTCGGTGGCGGCGGCGGGATATCCTTTCTGGCCGGGTTCAGCCGGATGTTCAGCGTCCGCGGTTTTGTGCTGACTGTCACATTAGCGGTTCTGCCGGTGCCTTTCCTGGTATGGGCCTGGGGATGGGACGTCTGGATCCGCTAGGTGACGCTGCGACCCCAAATTTTGCCGCTCTGCCGCTTTTCGCTGGATTTCAAACTATTATGCTGCACTAACCCACTATGCGTCGGCGGAGCGAAAGGTGATGGCGACTAAAGCGCAGGTGATATTCATGCCGTCGGGCAAGCGCGGCCAGTTCGCGGTTGGAACGCCCATTCTAACGGCTGCGCGCCAGCTTGGCGTTGACCTGGACAGCGTGTGCGGCGGTCGCGGCATCTGTTCGAAATGCCAGGTTTCACCGGCATTCGGTGCCTTTCCGAAACTGGGCGTGACTGTTGAGCAAGAGGCACTATCGGCCTGGAACGCGGTCGAAGAGCGCTATCATAGCAAGCGCGGTCTGGCCGCCGGACGGCGCCTGGGGTGTCAGGCAACCGTTCAGGGCGACGTGGTGATCGACGTGCCCGAAAGCAGCCAGGTCCATCGGCAGGTGGTGCGCAAGCGGGCCGAAGCGCGCGAGATCACGCTCAACCCGACCATCCGGCTCGCCTATGTCGATGTCGCGGAACCGGACATGCATGACCCGTCGGGCGATCTTGAACGTCTCAAGGCGGCGCTGCTGGCGCAATGGGGCATTGCCGACGCGGCGATCGATGTCAGCCTGCTGGGCCGACTGCAGCCGATCCTGCGCCGGGGCGGCTGGAAAGCCACATGCGTCCTTCACACCGGACCAGAGCCGCAGGCCGCGACTACCGTGTTGAATATATTCCCCGGTTATTTCGAAGGCCCGCTTTACGGTCTGGCGGTGGATCTTGGGTCGACCACCATCGCCGCGCATCTTTGTGACATGCAAACCGGCCAGGTGGTCGCCTCATCCGGTGTCATGAACCCCCAGATCCGCTTTGGCGAAGACCTCATGAGCCGCGTGTCCTATGCGATGATGAACGAAGGCGGCGATGGTGAGATGACCCGGGCCGTACGGGCCGGAATGAACCAGCTCCTCGACGATATCACACAGGAAGCCGCGATCGATAAGTCCCTGATCTTTGATATGGTTTTCGTCATGAACCCCGTCATGCATCACCTGTTTCTGGGCATCGATCCTTTTGAGTTGGGACAGGCGCCCTTCGCACTGGCCTCAGCCGATGCGCTGCGGCTTAACGCCCGGGATCTTGACCTTGAGGTGCATCCGGCCGCGCGGGCCTACATTCTGCCCTGTATCGCGGGCCATGTGGGCGCTGACGCGGCGGCGGTGGCGCTTTCGGAAGCGCCCGACAAATCCGAGGATCTGGTATTGGTGGTCGATGTCGGCACCAACGCCGAACTCCTTTTGGGCGACAAGACGCAGGTGCTGGCCTGCTCTTCGCCCACCGGCCCCGCGTTCGAGGGTGCCCAGATCAGCGCCGGCCAGCGCGCAGCGCCCGGCGCGATTGAACGGGCTGAGATCGATCCGCTGACCAAAGAGCCGCGCTTTAAGGTGATCGGCTGCGATCTCTGGTCGGACGATCCAGAATTTGCGACCCGCACAGCAGCGACCGGAATCACGGGCATTTGCGGCTCGGGCATCATCGAGATGGTCGCCGAAATGCGTATCGCCGGGCTGTTGGACAAATCCGGACTGATCGGCAGCGCCGCCCAGACCGGCAGCGTTCGCTGCATCCCCGATGGCCGAACGCATAGTTTCCTCGTCTGGGACGGCAGCGCCGATGGCGGACCGGTCATTACCGTGACCAATCAGGACATCCGCCAGATCCAGATGGCCAAGGCCGCGCTGTACGCAGGTGCGCGGCTGTTGATGGACAAGTTCGGCGTCGACAGCGTCGACCGTGTGGTTCTGGCCGGTGCCTTCGGCGCCCATATCAGCCCGAAACACGCCATGGTTCTGGGCATGATCCCGGACTGTCCGCTGGACAAGGTCGCTTCGGCCGGAAACGCCGCCGGTACCGGTGCCCGCATCGCGCTTCTCAATCGCGACGCCAGAACCGAGATCGAGGCCACGGTCCGCGCGATCCACAAGGTTGAAACGGCCATTGAACCCCGCTTCCAAGAGCATTTCGTGAACGCCAGCGCGATACCCAATGCCGTAGAGCCTTTCCCGCTTTTGAACACTGTCGTGGATCTGCCGGATCCGTCCTTCAACGCGGGCGCCGAGATGGGTGAAGCCGGTGGGCGGCGGCGACGCCGGCGCGCAACAAGCGCCTAGGGCTTGGGTGTTGGCACCCTATCTCACACCTCTTTGGGCTGAAGAGCTTGCGGCGGCGGGCGTGCCTCTGGGCTGGCCCTTTGGCATCCGGGATCGGGTCCGCTTTTCGGAAATCGACGCCTTGGGGCATGTCAACAATGCAAGCTACCTGTCCTGGTTCGAAGGCTTCCGCCTGTCCTACCTGAAGGACTACGGCATCTCTGACTATGGTCCCGACGCGCCGCGCCTTGTCTTGCGGACGGTCGGCCTGGAGTTCCTGCGCGAGATGCTGGTCAATGAAGACTATGTCGTCACCGGCCGCACGCTCTGGTACCGCACTTCAAGTTTCTTCATGGAATACGGTGTCTTCGCGCCCGACCTTCGCGTGAAAGGGACCGCCGTTGTGGTGCTCCGGACGCCCGACGGACAGGGCAAGTGGCCCCTCACGGCGGACCAGAAGAAAACGCTCGGCCAACGCGACGGCGCACGGCTAGAGAGCTCGGCTCCACCTTGACGCCCACGCAGCCGGTGACTAGCAAGAGGTCTGGCGCGGGTGTAGCTCAATGGTAGAGCAGGAGCTTCCCAAGCTTAAGACGAGGGTTCGATTCCCTTCACCCGCTCCAAACCATATCCACACCCAGATGGTGGCCCGACGCCCCGAGATGTCTTTTCCCCTGTGGACTTGCCATTGCTGCCCCGCGCTACACAATCAAAGCCATGCCACGGCATCTTCGCATACCAATCTGCTCTGCTTTGCTGGCGGGTCTGACCCTGTCGTCCTGCGCCCCTACGGCTGGCTCCGGCGGGGGAACGCTGCTGGTTCAGCGGTGCAATTTGGCCGATGGCGGGCCAATGCAGACGGGTCTGCGCGTGGCCTACCAGGGCTTTTACCAATGGGCGCCCATTGGAGAAAATGGTCTGACACGGTCCATCGCCGGCCGGGGATCATCGGCTGCGGAATGGGCCCAGAGGACATTCCCAGAGACGGCCGCGGCCAGCCGCTATTCCTATAGCGCGACCTGCGGGCGCAGCTTCGACCACGATGACGACTGAATGAAAAACGGACCGGGCACAAGCCCGATCCGCCTTTTTCCTGCTCGGCAGGTTCTTATAAATTGTTCCTTACATCAATAGCTTATCCGGTCTGCTTCAGACCCTTGTATTCCATTGTCCCGTGCTTCACGACCTTGCCCTTATGCTTCATCTTGGTCCAGAAGCTGGCGTCTTTGGTGACGAACTCGGAATGCAGTTTTTCGGTGCCGTAGCCCTTGATCATGTCCTTGACCCACTTGTACTTTTTGCCCTCGGCGCGCAGGTCGATTTCAAAGCAATGTTCGCGAATATAGCCGCAGGCCATCTTTTGCGCCTCGTTCACCTTTGGAATGGAGGACATCAGCATATTGGTCGACAGGATTTTGTTGGTATCCGACAGGGCCGAGGTCATGTTGAAATGACCGATATAGCTGGCCGAGGCGAAGAACACACATCCAACGAAAGAACAGCCGCCGATCAGAGTGCGGAATTGGCCCGGTGTGGGCAGTTCATCCTTGGCGCGCCATTCGTGGAACTTGGATGTTGCATCGGCGAACATGACGCCCTGGACCATTGAATAAACGAACCCGACAACGGCTTCGACGATGGACGCAGCGAAACGAACAACAGTGGCAGCGCCGACGGTGAAGATCTCCGCCAGCAGAAAACCAATGCCCTTGGCCATGGTGTAGGCGCTTTTGGCGGCGGCCCGCGCGCGCTCGGCCTTGGCGAAACTGGTGAATGCGCTCAGCGCTTCCGTCGGAAGCCCGGCCGCGATGATCGGTGAAGCATCATTCAGCGTATCGATCGCTGTTTTCTGGCCGTAGGCCTTAACCGCGTCAATCGCGCCACCAATGATATCCTTTACGTTGCCATAAAGCGGCACCAGCATCGCCAAGACAGACCCGCTGAGAAGCTGGCCTTTGACCCAGACCAGAAGCTCCGACAAGCCCTTGCCCAGATAGCTGAGTGCCTTGCGCAGCTTGTCGTTTTTGGTCAGCTTTTCCGCCGCCTTATCAAAAGCCGCGTTCAGCAATTTCTTGATTTCGTCGTCGGCGACACCGTGCGCCTTGGTGGTACCAATCGTACCCTGGGTGTTCTTGTAGTCGGCCATGCCAATGTCCTTGGCCATGTACAAACCCTGCTTCAGCATGTCCTTCCTGGAAAATGTCATATACGACAGAAGCGTCACAGCGCGCTTCAAACCTTCTTCCTGTGCCTCGTTAAGAAGGTCCTTTTCTTTACTCGACAGAACGATTGCAGTGCTGGTTTTTATGCCGGTCATTGGTCCCTATCCCTAAGCGATTTCAGCGATCCTGGATCAAGACTAACCCATGCGATCGCGGTCGACAGTGTTCTAGGTCACAGTGTAAACCAGATTTTGCCTTTTTTGCGGTAAACTGGTGACCCGGGGCGCGCGCAGCTTGACGAAACAATTGCTTTTGACAAGATCGGCGCCTTCAAGCGGATCTACGTGTAAGTAGCAAACCTGAGCAAACGGTCCGCGCGCAGCGCCAAGCGGCACGAATGGATGCAACGCAGCCGGGTTGGGCGCCAATCAGGTTTGCGGCTTCGCACTAGCGAACTGCCCCTATGGCCCCTCGGATCATCCGGTCTAGCTCGTTCCGCCTTTTTCCAGAACGAAGGACAGAAGCTGCTGCGTGGAGCCGTCTTTGCCTGTGGCGGGCGCAGAACCGGAAACCATCGGCTCAAGCGCCTTGGCAAGTTCCTTGCCCAGTTCCACGCCCCACTGGTCAAATGAATTGATACCCAACACCACACCTTCGACAAAGACGCGATGTTCATAAAGCGCGATGATCTGGCCAAACACATGGGGCGTCAGTTTGGGATAGACCAGCGTCGTGGACGGGCGGTTGCCAGGGAACACCCGGTGCCGTGCCTGGCGTTCAAGTTCCGACCCCGAGAGCCCCTTGGCGACCATGATGGCCCGCGCGGCGTCCAGATCGCGCCCGCACATCAGGGCCTCTGACTGGGCGAAGCAATTGGCCAGAAGCAGCCTGTGCTGGTGTTCCAGATCGTTTTCGTGACCGCGGGCGGCCACCATGAATTCGCAGGGAACCGTGCGCGTGCCCTGATGGATCAACTGGTAGAACGCATGCTGCCCGTTCGTTCCCGGCTCTCCCCAGACCACCGGGCCCGAGGGGCTGGCCAATGCGCTGCCGTCCATGGCCACGCTTTTGCCGTTCGATTCCATCTCGAGTTGTTGCAGATAGGCAGGCAGGGGTGACAGGCGCTGATCATAGGGCAGGACGGCCCGTGTTGCGTGCCCCTGGATCTGATTGTGCCAGATGCCGACCATAGCCAGAAGAACGGGCAGGTTCCGGCGCATCGGCGCGGTACGGAAATGGGCATCCATGTCCGCGCCGCCCGCCAGGAAGGCATCGAAATCATCAGGTCCGACGGCAATCATCAGCGACAGACCGATCGGCCCCCAGATCGAATAGCGTCCGCCAACCCAATCCTCGAACCCGAATACGCGCTCGGAACCGATGCCCCAGGCGGCCGTTTTGTCCTGTGCGGAAGACACGGCCGCCAGATGCCTACCCGGTTCGACCCCCGCGGCCGCCAACCACGCGCGGGCTGTTTCGGCATTGGTCATGGTCTCGATCGTCGTAAAGGTCTTCGAGGCGATGATCACCAGCGTTCGAGACGGATCTAGCCCGGAAAGGATGTCGTGAATATGGGCGCCATCGATATTAGATACGAAATGGCACCGGGGGCCGTCGTGATAGGGCGCCAGCGCCAGCACAGCCATCGCCGGGCCCAGATCGGACCCGCCGATGCCGATGTTCACGACATCGGTGAAGGTCCCACCATGTCCCTTGATGGCGCCCGAGCGGATGTCACCTGCAAAGCCGCGCATGCTTGCCAGCGTGCCATGTACCTCGGGCATGACGTCGACACCATCGACCATTACCCCAGTGCCGGGGTTTCGCAGCGCCGTATGCAGAACTGCCCTGCCCTCGGTCTCGTTGATTTTCACGCCAGAGAACATCGCATCCCGGCGCCCCGCCAGATCGGCACCCTCGGCAAGCGCCAGCGCTGCGTCCAGCGCCGTAGCGCTTAGCGTTGTCTTCGAGAAATCGAACAGCATGTCGCCGTGGCGCGCCGAAAACGTCTCGGCCCGGCCGGGATCTTCGAAGAGCCCAAGGATGGTTTGGGAGGGATTGGAAGTGTGACAGGCTGCCAGGGCATCCCAAAGGTCTTGCATCACGTCACTCCGCCCAATGAACCACCGTGCCGGGCAGTATCGCCGCTGCAGGCGCCAACATCGGATCTCCGGTGCGGACGGCGCGGTCCATGGCCTGGCGTTTTTCCCCGCCGGTAATCACGATATGGCGCGACATCGCCCCCTTCAGCACCGGCGCAGTCAGCGTAATCCGGGCCTCAGGCGCGCCCGGGGCCCGCATTGCCATCACTGGTGGCGCATCGCCGGCAAGGGCCTCTTCCAGCTTGTCGGCCCCGGGGAACAGAGACGCGGTGTGCATATCGGCACCCAAACCCAAGAGCATGACCGAGACAGGAAGCTCGGCTTTCAGCTCTTCGGCCGCCGCCTCTAGGTCATCTTCCGGGTTCGCGCCGCCCCGGTAGAACGGGATGAAGCGCGCCTCGGAAGCGTTTTCGATCAGAAGACGTTCTTTCAGCAGGCGCGTATTGGACCGCTCGGAGGTTTCAGGCACCCAACGCTCATCGGTCAGAAAGACATGGACGCGCGACCAGTCGAGGCCGACCGCGCAAAGCGTGTCAAAGATGGGTCCCGGCGTGGTGCCCCCGGGCACTGCGAAACTGGCGTGTTCATGCTGCAGCAGGCAATTCTCAAGCTCACTCGCCAGAATATTGGCCAGATCGATCATCATCATCTCGCGGTCGGGGTATTCGACAAATTTCATGCCCGGATCTCTCGCCAGCGCCGCCCGTCGCGGTGCATTAGCATCATAGCATCTTCGGGGCCCGAAGAACCAATGTCATAGGCCTGCGGACGATCCCGCCGGTCCTGCCAACCTTCGATGATCGGATCGGTCCAGGCCCAGGCAGCCTCGACCTCATCGCCGCGCATGAACAGCGTCTGGTTGCCGCGAATGACGTCCATGACCAAACGTTCATAGGCGTCGTGGACCTCGGATACCTCGGGACCCAGGGCATCAGCAAACGTCATGTCGAGCGGCACATCAACCAGCCGAAAGCCCCCGGGACCCGGTTCCTTGATCGTAACCCTGAGATCAATACCTTCATTGGGTTGCAGTCGGATCGACAGCTCGTTCGGACGGCCCAGGTTTTCGCTTCCGAAAATCGAATGGGGCGGCTCTTTGAAGCTGACCACAATCTCGGACATGCGCCCACGCAAGCACTTACCTGTCCTCAGGTAGAACGGGGTGCCGTTCCAGCGCCAGTTGGCCACGTGCAGTTTCATTGCCACATAGCTTTCCGTACGGCTGTTCGGATCGCCCGCGTCTTCCAGATACCCATTGCGGTCGCTTGTGCCACTGTACTGACCGCGCACGATTTCATCGGCAGAGATCGGCTCTAACGCACGAATAACTTTAAGCTTTTCATCTCGCACCGCGTCCGGATCGAATTTTGAAGGCGCCTCCATGGCCGTCAGACACAAAAGCTGCATCATATGGTTCTGGACCATGTCACGCATGGCGCCGGACTTATCATAGTATTCGCCCCGGCCTTCCACCCCCACACTTTCGGCAACCGTGATCTGCACGTGGTCGACGTATTGGGCGTTCCAGAGGGGTTCAAACAGGATATTGCCGAACCGGATCGCCATCAGGTTCTGTACGGTTTCCTTACCAAGGTAATGGTCGATCCTGTAAATCTGGCTTTCGTCAAAATGCTGCGCCAGTGTCGCATTCAGGGCGCGGGCCGTCTCAAGATCGCGCCCAAAGGGTTTTTCCACAACGATCCGGCTGTTGGGTCCGGCAATTTCATATGTGTGCAACCGCTCGGCCAGATTGCCGAAGAGCCCTGGGGCAACAGAAAAGTAAAAAGCCTGCGTTGTGCCTTCGCGTACCAGACCTTTGAGCGTGTTCCAGCCGCCGTCACCACGCGCGTCGATCGAGACGTAATGCAAGAGCGCCAGAAACGCGTCCACCATTGCCTTGTCTGAGATCACGTCGGGGGCAAATTCCTTCAGCGCATCCGACACTTTTGCACGGTAGCTTTCGTCCGTCTGATCGCTGCGTGCGCAGCCGATGATCCGTGCATCCCCGGGCATCTGGCCGCTGAGAAAACGGCGGAACAGGCCCGGAAGGATCTTGCGGCGTGCAAGGTCACCGGTGCCGCCAAAAATCACCAGATCGAACGGGGCGACGGGTATGACTCGTGAAACCATCATCTGCGCTTGCCTTATCATGGGCGACCGGCCCTTCCCAGAGCCTGCCTCTGTCTTGCCTGTAACAGCGCGGCCCTGCTGGCGTTAGCGCTAACGAACTGTACATTTGGTACGATCCTTACTCGCACAAGTCCAGCGTTCCGAAGCCATCACTTCCCTGTCATTGCACAGAACGGGTCTTCCCTGCCGCAGGAATTGTCTGCTAGTCGGAAAAGCGAACGATAAGAGGCACATATGAAAGACTTCGGCGCGCTTCGGCCCGGAAAATTCCAACATCCGCACATGACGGCCAACGGCGAGACACGTGCCTCGGTACCTTTAAGCGATCCACAAACACTTTGGTTTAACACCGGCACGCTTTGCAACATCGCCTGCGCCAACTGCTATATCGAATCGAGCCCCCAGAACGACAGACTGGTCTATATGACCGCCGATGAGGTGGATGACTACCTGGGTCAGCTTAAAGACCGCCGGTGGGATGTGGCCGAAATCGGGTTTACGGGCGGCGAGCCGTTCATGAACCCGCAGATGATCGAGATACTGCGGGCCGCACTTGAGCGCTCTTACGAGGTGCTTGTTCTGACCAACGCCATGCGCCCGATGATGCGCCCGCGCATGCAAGACGGTTTGCTTGACCTCGAATGCGCCTTTCCCGGCAAGATGACCCTCCGCGTGTCGCTTGATCACTATGGGGCCGAACTGCACGACGAAGAGCGCGGCAAAGGCAGCTTTGCGCGCACGCTGGACGGCATGCGCTGGCTGCGGGACAACGGCTTTCGCATGGCAGTCGCGGGCCGCACCGTCTGGGGCGAAAGCGATGATGCATCCCGGGCCGGCTATGGCCGTCTTTTTAAGGACGAAGGTTTCGAAATAGACGCGGGCAACCCCGCGCAGACCGTGCTTTTCCCCGAGATGGACGTGCGTGTGGATGTACCGGAAATCACGACATCCTGCTGGGGTATACTCGGCAAATCGCCCGACAGCGTGATGTGTGCGTCATCCCGCATGGTCGTAAAGCGCAAGGGCGCCGACACGCCAACGGTGCTGGCCTGCACGCTTTTGCCCTATGCGCCCGAATTTGAACTGGGCACAACGCTGGAAGACGCGGAATGCGACGTCTACCTGAACCACCCCCATTGCGCGAAATTTTGTGTCCTGGGCGGGGCGAGCTGCGCTGGTTAAGCGGCCGACCCTATTCTTCCAGTTCCGCGTCCCAGTAAAGGAAATCCACCCAGGTCTCATGAAGATGGTTTGGCGGGAACTTGCGGCCGGTGTTGCGCAACTCTTCGGCCATCGGTTGGCGCGGGGTTTTCAGAAGGCTCATACCGGCCTGTCGCAGGTTCTTTGAGCCCTTGCGCAAATTGCATTTTGAACACGCCGCCACGACGTTTTCCCAGGATGTGCGCCCGCCCCGCGCACGCGGCACGACGTGATCAAAAGTCAGATCCCCCCTCGCGCCGCAATATTGGCAGCGAAACTCATCCCGCAAGAACAGATTGAAGCGCGTGAAGGCCACGCGCTTTTGGGGTCGGACATAGTCTTTGAGAACCACCACCGAAGGTATCCGGATCTCGGTCGAAGGACTTCGCACGACCTCTTCGTATTCAGCCAGGATTGTCACCCGTTCCAGCCAGGCCGCTTTGATCGCTTCCTGCCACGGCCAAAGGGACAACGGATAGTAGCTCAGAGGCCGGTAGTCCGCATTCAGGACCAGCGCGGGATGGTGGCGCAGGCTGTTCGGCTCACGCACAAAGCTGGTTCTGAATTCCCGCTGATCCGGTTGGTTTCCCATTCTGCGCGTGGCCTCCCGACCAATATTCTCCAAACTGGAGCGCGCCACTGCCCCTCTTGCAAAAACTATATATGGGGCGGCGCCCATGTCCAGCCCCGCTAGATGCTGTGGCCGTTGTCCCATGGCTACGTCAGCCAGGTAACGGACCTGTGACAGTTATCCACAAGCCTCCTGCGCCCAAAAATTGGGCGCCGATCAGCGCTCTTCGAGGCCGAGGCGATTGCGCATGAACGCCAACGCAACGGAAAGACCGTCCGGGGCAATGCCGTGGCCGGTGCCCTCCATCACATGGGCATATACGTCGAAACCCGCAGAAGTCAGCGCATTTGCTGCCTCTGGCATGGACTGTGGCGGCACCATGTCGTCCTGATCGCCGTGGACCAGCAGCACGGGCGGACGCACGACTACTTCGTCTTCCAGCATTTCGGGCGCCAGAAGGCGCCCCGAAAATCCCACGATTCCCGCAAAGGCCGCGGCGCGGCGAGGTGCAGCATGAAGCGCCATCATCGTGCCTTGTGAAAAGCCAAAAAGCACGACGCGGTCAGGGGTCAGGCCTTCGTCTTCCAACACGGAATCCAGGAACTGCTGCAGATCATCCACCGCAGCCAGCATCCCGCGTTGCGCGCTTTCTTCGTCTGATCCGTCAAGCCAAGGGATCGGGAACCACTGAAAGCCCATGGGGTTGCCGATCGAACGCTCGGGCGCATCGGGCGCCAGAAAGACCGTTTCCGGCATGTGGGGGGACAGCGGATCGGCTAGCCCCAAAAGATCGCTGCCATCGGCGCCGTATCCGTGCAGTAGCACCACCGCTGACTTGGCGCTGCCGCATTCCGGTCCGCGCCGTCCGACTTCCAGTACTCTTGCCATCTGTTCCTCACCGGCTGTGCGTATATCTGTCTGACAGCCCAGCGCCCGACTGGCAATGTATCGCCGCGGCGACATTGGCAAATTGGGTGCCCAGGCGCCGGACCGAACGCCGCTATCGGATGCCTTCGCGTTTCTTCTCAACACGGTAGTAGGCCCAGAGTAGGCGCGCCGCGACACCGCGCCAGGGGGACCAGGCCATGGCCATCTGGCGCAGTTCCTTCTCTTTGGGCCGGTCGTCCAATTCGAACAAAAGCCGCGCCGCTTCCTGCAGCGCCAGATCGCCCGGCGCGAAGATATCGGCCCGCCCGAGAGAGAACATGGCGTATATCTCGGCGGTCCATTGGCCGATGCCGGGGACTGCGACCAACGTCTCGACCACCCTATCCGTGGGTGCGCTGCGCAATGCGTTGAAATCGATCCTTGCCTCGGCCAGAGCCCGGGCATAGCGGATCTTCTGGCGTGACAGCCCGCAGGCGGCAAGTTCGGCGTCGGATGCCCAGATGACCTTGCGCGGCCCCGTGAGCCGCGCCGCTTTCAACCTGCGCCAGATGGCGTCGGCCGCGGCGGTCGACACCTGTTGGCTGACAATGGCGCTGAACAGTTGGTCAAACCCGTCCGGCCGCAACCTCAAAGGCAACGGACCGGTCAGGGCGAGAGCATGCGCAAAGCGCGGGTCATAAGAGCCGAGGTAGGCCGCCCCTTCCGCAACGCAGGCGTCGGTTTCGATGATGCGCCCGACCATGACGGCTCCTTACCCATCCGCAGGGTGACAGGCCTATTCGCCCTGCCGCCTTCGTTCAAGCGGCCTTTCCTCTTCCATGCAATCGGGATAGGGCTGCAGCATGGCCTCAATTGATCATCTGCCGGCCGACCATTCGCGCGCACTGAAGAACGTGATGGTCCTGGTTGCCGCCCAGGCCATTCTGGGCAGCCAGATGACGATGATCTTCGTGGTCGGCGGCCTGGCCGGTCAGCAGCTTGCGCCGCTCGTCTGTCTGGCAACACTGCCCATATCGATGATCGTTTTCGGCTCGATGACAACCGCGCCCTGGCTGTCGGCGCTGATGCAGAAGCGGGGCCGCAAGTTCGGCTTTTACGTGGGCGCGTTGGGTGGCTTCGCGGGCAGCCTGCTCGGGTTCCTCGGTATTCTGTCTGAAAACTTCTGGCTGTTTCTCGCGGGCAGTTACATGACCGGCATCTATATGAGCGCCCAGGGTTTTTACCGCTTTGCGGCGGCCGATACCGCGTCAGAGGCGTTCCGACCCAAAGCGATTTCCTATGTGCTGGCTGGCGGTCTTCTGTCGGCTTTTATCGGGCCGCAACTGGTCAGCGCGCTTTCCGGGTCATCTGCCGTCGCATCGGTTGAACGATTTGCGCCGGTCTATGTGGCAGCCATGGTGGTCAATGTGGTCGGAATGGCAATCTTTTTGGCACTCGACATTCCAAAGCCGACGATAGACCGACAGACGCCCTACCAGGGACGAAGCCGCAGGGCGCTTTTGACCCATCCGGCGATTGCTGTCTCGATCATTTGTGCATCGGTTTCCTATGCCATCATGAACCTTGTGATGACATCGACGCCGCTGGCGGTCGTCGGATGCGGTTTCGGTGTTCCCGACGCCGCCAATGTCGTCTCTGCCCATGTCATCGCCATGTTCGCACCTTCGTTCTTTACCGGTCATCTGATCGTGCGTTTCGGTGTCGAACGGATCGTTGCGGCCGGACTGTTTTTCCTTTGCCTGGCCGCCGTGGTGGCACTGTCGGGTGTCGAACTCGTCAATTTCTTTGGCGCACTCATCCTGCTGGGGCTTGGATGGAACTTTGGCTTCATCGGAGCGACAACGATGCTGGCACGATCCCATTCCAAGGAAGAGATGGGCACGGTACAGGGCCTGAATGATGCGATTGTCTTCGGGTGTGTCACCTTCGCGTCGCTGGCGTCGGGTGGGTTAATGAACTGCGCCGGCGCAGATCCCGTGGCGGGGTGGAGCGCGGTCAACTTCGCCTCAGTACCGTTCTTGGTGCTTGCCGGCGGTGCATTGATGTGGCTGACGGCCCAGAGGGCGCGCAGCGTCTAAGACTTGCCCTACCAGCGGCCAGAGACCGCGACCCAAAGAAACCGCGCCCGCAACGCGAACTCTGACCGACCAAGCCCTCCGCCCAGCACAGCACGGGGATTTTTCTTAGCCGTTTCAAGCACAAGGCGCGCCTCGGCGGCAGGATAGAACGCAGCCCGGGCACCCACGGGTACGCCCAATTGGCCGGCCCGTGCCCGTGCGAGACGCCGCAACCCTGTGTCGGCCAGTTCAGCGATGGCCTGGTCGCTTTCATCGACCAACGGCTGGCGCCCGCGTGTGCGCAGCTCCGGCACGGCCTGAAAAAAGGCGGCCAATCCCGCGGCCCAGCCGGCATCGGCCGCGCCGGCCAAGTCATCCGCACCCAAAAGTCTGCCCGTCTGGGACATCAGCGTACCGGCGGTTTTTGAGATGTATTCGTCAAAGTGTGTGCTGTCTTCAAAGGGCGCCTTGTAGATATCCCACCGCCGCGCGGCAACGAGCCGGTCAAGTGCCGGCGCCCCATCGGGATCGAGAACGGCAGCAAGTTGCGCGGCCACGTCGTGGGATCGCACGGGTTTGCCGGTTCTGATCTCATTCAGGACATCGCGCCACCATTGCAGACGCATCTCGGCGATCATCGGCTCTTCGGTGATCCAAGGCGTGCGCGATACCTCCACGTTAAAGGCGTAGATCGGGAACAGGACCCTGCGCACATCGGGCGATGCGGCCATGGCCGCACGAAACCTAAGTGGGTCGCCGCGGCGTGTGATCTCGGCACAGGCGGCCAGGCTCATGCCGGGCGCACGACGAACAGCACATAGCCGAACTGGTCACGGTACTGGCGCCAGATCATGGCTTCCTTTTCGCCGTCGGCCAGCACCTCGGCCAGATCCGGATCCACCCTGCCTTGTCGCAGCATATCAATGCGCGTCTGCATCGGCCCATAGTAGGCTTCCCAACCGGCATCGGATACGATGCGCGTTGCAACTACCCGGAATCCGGCATCGGCAATCTGCGCCTCAATGCCCGCCACGTTCGTCATGGCCGGGTATTCCTGCCAGAAACGTTCCAGCTCGGCTGCCGGTTTGTCCGTGAACCAGGCGGGTTCGGAAAATGCCACCACGCCCCGCTCGGCCAATCGTGGACGCCAGATCTTCAGGCATTCCGCCACACCCATGAAATAGACGGCATCCGCACACCAGATCAGATCGAAACTGCCCGGGACCTCTTCCATTCGCGCGACGCGGAACGATACGTTGGGGCCGGTCCAATGCAATCGGCGCCGGGCCTCTTCGATGAAATGGGGCGTCGTATCGACGCCCAGGATACTGGCTTGGGGGCGCTGCCGGGCCAGCGCTTCGGTATCGGCGCCGGGACCGCACGCCGCATCCAGGATCAATGCTTGGTCCGGTGTCTCTGCCATCGACAATGCCCAGGCCACATCTTCCGGTGCGCCGGGACCTTCCCGTGGCAGATCCCGGTGCAGCGCGAAGAAGGCTTCCCAATTCATGCAGCCGCCTTATCCCGCAGCACTTTCCATGTCACCGCATCCAGCAAGGCCTCGAAGGAGGCATCAACGATATTGGCCGATACGCCTACCGTGGACCAGCGGTGGCCGGCGGTGTCTTCGCTGTCGATGATCACCCGGGTCACCGCCTCGGTGCCGCCATCGGTGATCCGCACCTTGAAATCGACCAGACGCATATCATTGATAAAGCGCTGATAGGGGCCCAGATCCTTGGCCAAGGCACGGGACAATGCATTCACAGGGCCCTGGTCGTTGCCCTCGGCATCGACGGATTCGCTGACCGACAGCATCTTTTCGTTGCCGATCCGAACCACGACCACCGCTTCGGACACGCTGACGGTGTCACCCTTGGCATTCCTGCGGCGCTCAACGGTCACCCGGTAGCGCTCTACGTCGAAAAGCTCAGGCAGAAGGCCAAGCTCGCGCCGCGCCAGCAACTCGAAACTCGCCTGGGCGGTGTCATAGGAGTATCCGCGCGTCTCGCGGTCCTTGATGACGTCGAGTATGCGTGGCAGGGCCGGTGCACCCTTTTCGACCTGAAGGCCCGCATCGCTCAGTCTTTGACGAAGGTTCGACTGGCCCGCCTGGTTTGAAATCGGAACGATCCGCGTGTTGCCTGTTGCGGCCGGATCAATGTGCTCATAGGTCGTCGGGTCTTTCAGGATCGCACTGGCGTGAAGACCGGCCTTATGGGCAAAAGCCGAGGCGCCGACGTAAGGGGCATTCTTCTGAGGCACGCGGTTCAGGATATCGTCGAGCAGGCGCGATGTGCGGGTCAGGCGCGCCAATGCCCCGTCGGTCACGCCGGTCTCGAATCCGCTCGCGTAGGGCTCCTTCAGCAGAAGCGTGGGCAGCAGCGTCGTCAGGTTGGCGTTGCCGCAACGCTCACCCAAACCGTTCAGCGTGCCTTGAATCTGGCGCGCACCTGCGTCAACGGCGGCGAGCGAGTTGGCAACGGCATTGCCCGTGTCGTCATGGGTGTGGATGCCAAGGCGGTCGCCCGGGACGCCCGCCGCGATCACCTCACCGGTGATACGGCCCACCTCTTGCGGAAGACTGCCGCCGTTGGTGTCGCACAGCACCACCCAGCGCGCGCCCGCATCCAGCGCCGCCTTGGCGCAGGCCAGGGCATAGTCCGGGTTGGCCTTGTACCCATCAAAGAAATGCTCGGCGTCGAACAGCGCCTCGCGCCCCATGCCAACAAGATGGGCCACCGATTTGGCGATGTTGTCGAGGTTTTCCTCAAGCGTGATCCCCAAGGCCTTCGTCACGTGAAAATCATGGGTCTTGCCGACCAGACAGACCGCCGGCGTGTCAGCATTGACAACAGCGGCCAGCACGTCGTCATTTTCAGCCGACCGGCCGGCGCGTTTGGTCATACCGAAGGCCGTCATTCTGGCCCGCGTCTTCCCTGCAGCGGCAAAGAAGGCGGTATCGGTGGGGTTCGCGCCGGGCCAGCCACCCTCGATATAGTCAATGCCTAGCGCATCCAAGGCTTCGGCGATCCGAAGTTTTTCGGCCACGGAAAAATGGACGCCTTGCGTCTGCTGGCCGTCGCGCAGGGTCGTGTCGAAAAGATAGAGGCGCTCGCTTATCATGGCTATCCGCTCTTGGTCTGGGGGGCTGCTACGCCACCTGGAAAGACGGGGGCCGGATCACGCGACCCCCTCCAGCTTGGCTGGATCGAAGTTGGGGCCCGTGGCCCATTGGGCACCGTCGGGCGTATCGGTCACGATCACGCCCGCCGCGGCAAAAGCATCCCGCAAGGCATCGGCGCGGGTGAAATCGCGGGCCGCGCGCGCTTCCGCGCGCTGCGCGACCAGCGCATCGATCAGCGCGGCGGTCTCATCGGCGACCGCATTGGACCGCTGATCCGGAAGCGCCACACCCAAAAGATCGAGCGATGCTTTCAGTTCGCCATGCCGACCGGCCGCGGCCAAAGCGTGCAACGCCGCAATCGCGCCGGGTGTGTTCAGGTCATCGGCAAGCGCCGCGATCACCTCCGGCGCGGCGCTTGGCGCGGGCTCGATGCCCGTGACGAGCGCCCCCCATTTTCCCAGTGTCGTCGCCGCATCAGCGGCTTTCCTGGCAGTCCAGTCCATGGGCTTGCGGTAATGCGTCGACAGGATGACAAAACGGATCACGCCCCCGGCGATATCCTGATCCAGAAGATCGCGTACGGTGAAGAAATTGCCCAAGGACTTGGACATCTTCTTTCCGTCCACCTGAAGCATTTCATTGTGGATCCAAACCCGTGCGAATTCTCCCTTCGGATGCGCGCAGCGAGACTGGGCAATCTCATTCTCATGGTGCGGAAAGGTCAGATCGTTTCCACCTCCGTGGATGTCGAACACCTCTCCCAAAAGGGCGCGGCTCATGGCCGAGCACTCGATATGCCAGCCGGGGCGCCCAAACCCCCAGGGGCTGTCCCAGCCCGGCACATCCCCCGACGACGGTTTCCAAAGAACAAAGTCCATCGGGTTTTTCTTATAGGGCGCCACCTCGACCCGGGCGCCTGCGATCATATCGTCGACCGAGCGCCCCGACAAACGGCCATAAAGGCTGTAGCTGTCGACCGAAAACAGCACGTGGCCCTCGGCCTCATAGGCGTGTCCCCGGGAAATCAGGGTCTCGATCATGGACACCATCTCGGAAATATACGCACTGGCCCGCGGCATATGCGTGGGCTCAAGCACGCCCAGGGCACCCATATCATCAAGGTACCAGACGATGGTCTCATCCGTCAGATCGCTTATGGCGCGACCTGTCTCAGCAGCGCGTGCGTTGATCTTGTCCTCCACGTCGGTGAAGTTGCGCACATAGGTCACCGCCTCGGCACCAAACTGCTTGCGCAGCAGACGAAACAGCGTATCGAAGACGACGGCTGGCCGCGCGTTACCCAGATGCGCGCGTTCATAGACGGTAGGACCGCAGACATACATGCTGACCTGCCCGGCAATCACGGGGATCAAACGCTCCTTTCGGCGCGTTGCGCTGTTGTGCAGCATAATGTCAGTCATGCGCGCTCCTCGCGGTTGTCGCGGCGGGTCTGTCCTGAAGAAATCTGAAAAAAGGAAACGGCCCCGCCTGACGATTGTCAGCAGGTAATGCAAATGGCGATGCAGATCTTTCCGTTCATGGGCCTGTCCTTAGACCGGGTATCGTCTCTTGCCAAGTTATTTTGTGAAGCGCAGTCTGAGCTGCAATGGACCGCGACACGCTGAACACAATCTGTCGGGAACTGCCCGGCGCAGAGCTGTCCGACCCCTGGGGTGGCGGCCACGACGCCTGGAAGGTGGGCGGCAAGATGTTTGCCTGCGTCGGCATCCAGAACCGGGGCGTATCGGTCAAGACCGAAGGCATCGATGCGGCCGCCTTTCTGATCGATCTCGAAAGGGCGGAGCGTGCGCCCTATTTCCATCGCTCCTGGATCCTGGTGCCCTGGGGCCTTGTGGGCGACGATGAGTTGCGAGACCGGGTGTTGACCAGCTACCGCATCGTGCGATCGGGTCTCACCAAGAAGCTTCAGGTGACGCTGGATCCGCCACCCGACGATTGAGCCCGGATGGTGTCCCTTTAGTCTGTGAAAGAAGGCCATCTGACTAAAGCCGCCAAGGCGGATTTCGCCGGACGCAGACCTACGGGTTCTGCGCGCCAAAGACGCCGCGAAAGCGCCAATTGACACCGGGCGCGGACCGCGCTCATGTCCGGGCATGCAGGCATCACAAGCGATTCAGGGGCTGAACGGCGGCGGCGCTGACGGGTGGGAGCTTTTCTACCGCGCCCGGCGTCTGGTTGAAGACGGCGTCCCGGTGACGGAACTCACCATTGGTGAGCATGACATCGGAACAGACGCTTCCATTCTAGAAGCGATGGACCGCTCCGCCCGGGGCGGCCATACCGGATATGCGGTCGTGCCGGGGGTGACAGAGCTGCGGGATGCGGTCGCCGCGCGCGTGGCCGCGCGCACCGGCGTGCCGACCACACGCGACAATGTCCTGATCACGGCCGGCGGACAGGCAGGGCTTTTTGCATCGCATTTCGCCACCTGCGATCCGGGCGACACCGCGCTTTACATCGACCCCTATTATGCGACCTATCCCGGCACCCTACGCGCGGCCGGTGCCCGCGCCGTGGCCGTTGCCGCCCGCGCCGAAGACGGGTTTCAGCCGCGTGAGGCCGACCTGAAGCAGGCTGCGACGGCACATAATCCCCGCACGCTTTTGATCAACACACCGAACAACCCCACCGGCGGGGTTTATTCGGACCAGACCCTGGACGGTATCGCCCGCGTCTGTGTCGGCCACGACCTGTGGCTGATCTCGGACGAAGTCTACGACACGCAGGTCTGGCAAGGCCGCCACGCGAGCCCCCGCGCCCTGCCCGGCATGGCCGACCGGACGCTCGTGATCGGCTCCATGTCCAAGAGCCACGCCATGACCGGCAGCCGGATTGGCTGGATCGTGGGGCCTGAGACCATGATCAACCACCTGATCACCTTGGCCATTCATACCACCTATGGCGTGGCAGGCTACATTCAGGATGCCGCCCTGTTCGCCCTGTCCCAGGGCCAGTCACTGGAGGCGCAGGTGGCAGACCCCTTCCGACGTCGCCGGGCTCTGGCCGTCAATATCCTGGCTGGACAGAATGTGGTGCGCGCGCTGCCGCCCTCGGGCGCCATGTATCTTATGCTCGACATTCGCGCGACGGGCCTTTCGGGCGTGGCCTTTGCCGAGACCTTGCTGGAGCGCCATCAGATTGCGGTCATGCCCGGCGAAAGCTTTGGCGCGGCGGCGGCAGGCCATCTGCGTGTCGCGATGACGGTCGAAGATGCGCGCTTCGCCGCCGCACTGGAAAAGATCGTGGAGTTCGCCTCCGAACGCGCAACAGGCACTGCAGCTACCGGATAGCCACGATCTCGGTCCCGAACAGACAACGCGGGTAGAACGGGTATGCATCGGTTGCGAAATAGACGTACTGCCCATTGACGGTGGCGCCGTTGCATTCGTCCAGATTGCCAAGTCCGCGAATATACTCGAAATCCTCATTGTAGGTCCCGTCATAGGCCCCGCCCGGTTCGGTCTGACGCTCGCCCGATTTCAAACGGTAGCTGGGGCGCGCGGTATCGCCGGTATAGTGAATTTCAAACCCGTCCGCGGCCCAGCCAATTAAGGTGCTCTCCGAGGTTGAGACCAGGGCGGGCGGCACGCCGTGATAGTGATATTCCCCGCGCGGGCCCACATGGGCGTTCTGGTCATCAAGACCCAGCGCCTCGCGGGCCCCAATGCCGTCGAGGTTCCAGCCCGACGACGGGTTTCGCGAATGTCCGCGCGCGCTGTCCGCATCAAAGTAATCCGCCGTTCCCGGACGGATCTGGACACCATTGACGGCAATGCCTGTCACGCGGACCGGCTGGGCCGTGTCGCCCTTTTCGGGCAAGCTCGGCAGACAAATGTTCACCTGTTGAGCCTGGATGCCATGCGGGTTCCCGGCGTTCGGGAAATCGCCCGTAGCGTGGTCAGGCAACCCGTTCGCTTGGATACAGCGTTGCGCCGTCTCTTCGGTCACATTGATCCTGTTCGAAAGGGCGGCAGCGGCAAGCGCTGTCGCACCGGTTGCAAGAAGTATAAACAAGAAAAGGCGCTTCATACCGATCTCCCGATTCAGTCGTTTCATGATGGTCAATGCACGTCGGCGCCGCGCGTTTCCGTCGCAAAAAGTTCAAAAACGACCAAAGTCGTAAACGGAACAGACAGCTATGGGCGGGCGGCGGACACTGCGGCGCAGGATGGATGACCAGACCAAAGACCGCGGGAAGGCTGCCCTTGTGCTTTGCACAATCGGGGCCCGGCGCGGCCGCGCCGCACGGGGGCGCCCCCAGAGGCCTTGACGCCTTCGCCTTTCCTAGCCCCTGACCATCACCGGAACAACACCATGACCAAAGAAGACACCCTAGTGCGGCGGCGCGCGGGCGGACGGGAAGCCCGCCGCGCCCTGAGGGCCGCCCCCCTGGCCGAACACATTCGGCCCGTCCGCGCAGGACTGTCGGGCGGGGCCTATGCGCCTCTTTCGCAGGCCGAGATCACCCGGATCCACAGAGCCGCCCTTGAGGTTCTGGAACAGATCGGCCTTGTCGAAGCGCCCCAATCGGGGATTGATGCGATGACGGCGGCGGGCGCCGAATTGGGCGACGACGGCCGCTTGCGGTTTCCGGCCGCGCTGGTGGAAGACAGCCTTGCACTCGCATCCCGCGATATCACGCTTTTCAGCCGTGACGGCGCCGGCGATCTGCAGCTTTCGGGCACCAAAGTGCATTTCGGTACAGCGGGCGCGGCCGTTCATGTGGTCGATACCGAAAACGGGACATACCGCGAGAGCACCCTGGCTGACCTTTATGACGCGGCCCGGCTGGTGGACCGGTTGGACAATATCCATTTCCTGCAACGGCCCATGGTGGCCCGTGATGTCGCGGATAGCTACGAGCTGGATATCAATACGATTTATGCTTGCTGCAGCGGCACAAACAAACACATTGGGACCAGCTTTGTCGGCCCCTCGCATATCCCAGGTGCCTTAGAGTTGTTGCACATGATTGCGGGCGATGAAGCGACATGGCGGGCCCGTCCCTTCCTGTCGAATTCTAACTGCTTTGTGGTCCCCCCACTCAAATTTGCGACCGAAAGCTGCGAGGTGCTAGAGGCCTGCATTCGGGGCGGAATGCCGGTCCTTCTCTTGTCTGCCGGTCAGGCGGGCGCCACAGCGCCCGCACCGATTGCCGGTGCCATCGTTCAGGCGGTCGCGGAATGCCTGGCTGGTGTTGTCTATGTGAATGCGATCGCGCCCGGACATCCGGCGGTCTTTGGCACCTGGCCCTTTGTCAGTGATCTGCGCACGGGCGCCATGTCGGGCGGATCCGGCGAACAGGCCCTGTTGACCGCGGGCTGCGCCCAGATGCACCATTTCTACGGGTTGCCCGGGGGCGCGGCCGCCGGCATTGCCGACGCCAAGCTGCCAGACATGCAGGCGGGCTGGGAACAGGGCATTTCGAACGTCATGGCCGGGTTGTCCGGATTGAACATGGTTTACGAGGCCGCGGGCATGCACGCGTCCCTGCTTGGATTCTGTCTGGATTCGCTGGTTCTGGGCAATGATCTCTTGGGTCAGGCCCTGCGCTGCGTGCGCGGTATCGAGGTCACTGATGATACGCTGAGCGTCGATGTAATGCGATCGGTCTGCATGGGGGGGCCGGGCCACTATCTGGGCCACGAACAAACGTTGGCGCGGATGCAGACCGATTACATCTATCCCGATCTGGCCGACCGGACGAGCCCCAAGGAATGGAATGAAAACGGGCGGCCGGACCTGCTTGAACAGGCCATTGCAAAACGCAAATCGCTTCTGTGCGAACCGTCAGCCGCGCAATTCGATCCGGCAAAGGACGCAGCGATCCGATCGGCCTTCAAGATCCATCTTACGACCAGCTAGACGATGGATGTCTCTACGGCCAAGGTGGTTGTAACGGGCGCGGCCCAGGGACTTGGGTGGGCGACGGCGCGGGCTTTCGCGGACGCCGGGGCGCAGGTGACGGTTCTCGACATCAACGAAGCGGCAGGCAATGCCGCCGCTGAAAGCATTGGCGCGGCATTCTTTGCAGCCGACGTCACCGATGAGACATCTGTCAGTAAAGCCCTGGACAAGGCCGCCGATGCGATGGGTGGCCTGTCGGTTGCCGTCAATTGCGCCGGCATCGCCTTGGGCGAAAAGACGCTGGGCCGCGACGGGCCCCACAGGATTGACAGCTTTCGCAGGACCGTCGACATCAATCTGACCGGCTCGTTCAACCTGCTTCGCCTTTCGGCCCGGATCATGGCCGATGAGACGCCCAATCCGGAAGGCGAACGCGGGGTGATCATCAACACGGCATCGGTGGCGGCTTTCGACGGCCAAAAGGGACAGGCCGCCTATGCCGCCAGCAAAGCGGGCATCGCAGGGCTGAGCCTGCCCGCGGCGCGGGATCTGGCCCGCGATGGCATCCGGGTCATGGCCATCGCACCGGGCGTCTTTGAAACACCCATGCTGAACGGCCTCGGACCCGAGATAACAGAGGCCCTGGCGGCGGACGTTCTTTTTCCCAAACGCCTGGGCAGGCCCGCAGAGTTCGCCGCCCTGGCCCTGTTCATCGTCAGCTGCCCGTATCTCAACGCCACGACAATCCGGCTGGACGCCGGGCTGCGCCTGCCCTGATCAACCGGACGCTTTTTCTTCCAGCAACAGCCATTCCTCTTCGGCGGCGGCCAGAAGCTTTTGCCGCTCGGTCAAGGCTTCGCTCGCCTTGGCAAATTTGACAGGTGCGGTGGCGTAAAGATCCGGATCGGACAAAAGCTCACTCAGTTTGGCAATTTCGGCTTCCAGGCGCTCGATTTCGGCCGGAAGTTTCTCAAGCCGGTGCGTCTCTGTAAACGTCAGACCTTTCTGCGCGACCGGCGACGGACGGTCCTTGGTCTGGATCTTGCGCGGCTTCGCCGACCGTTCCGAAGACACCGCAGCTTCCTGCTTTTGGCTCTGATAATCGCTCCACCCGCCGGCGTAGATCGTGGCCCGCCCGCGACCTTCCAGCGCAATCGTCATTGTTGCCACACGGTCGATGAAGTCCCGGTCGTGACTGACCAGCAGCACGGTTCCTTCGTAATCGGCCAGCAAGTCCTGCAGAAGATCCAGCGTTTCGATGTCAAGATCGTTGGTGGGTTCGTCCAGCACCAAAAAATTTGACGTCCGCGCCATCAGCTTTGCCAGCAGAAGCCGCGCTTTCTCACCCCCTGAAAGCGAACGGACCGGTGCACGTGCCTGGGCTTCGTCGAACAGAAAATCCTTCAGATAACCCACAACATGGCGCGGCGCACCACGCACCATGACCTGATCAGACCGGCCAATGACCCCAATTTCGGGATCTCCCGCAAGGCTGTCCCAGAGTGTTGCGTCGGGTTGAAGCGCAGCCCGGTTCTGGTCAAAACGCGCGATGGTCAAATTCGTACCAAGGCGCAGGGTTCCCGAATCAGCTTTAGCTTCTCCTATCAATACATTGATAAGAGTTGTTTTTCCTGATCCGTTAGGGCCGACCATCGCGACCCGGTCACCGCGTTGGAGACGCAGTGAGAAATCACGCACAATCCGGGTTTCGCCATAGCTTTTTGAAATGGACTGCGCCTCAAGCACAAGCTTTCCGCTTTTGGGGCCGCTATCGAGCGCGAGCTCTGCGGTGCCCTGGCGGCGTATCGCATCGGCGCGGGTCGCCCGCAGGTCCGCGAGCGCCCGTAGGCGGCCCTGGTTACGCCTGCGGCGGGCACTGATACCTTCGACCGCCCAACGCGCCTCGGCCTTGATCTTGCGGTCGAGTTTGTGTCGGGTCAGATCCTCTTCCGCCCAAACCTTGTCACGCCATTCTTCGAAATGGCCAAACCCCCGCGTCATGGATCGAACATTTCCCCTGTCAATCCAGAGGACTCCACGGCAAACCTGATGTAGAATCGCACGGTCATGCGAGATTAGGATCAAAGCGGAACGGGTCGACTGAAGCTCCTGTTCAAGCCAGCCGATGGCCGAGATATCCAAGTGGTTGGTTGGCTCATCGATCAGCATGACGTCGGGCGCTTCAGCCAAAAATCCGGCCAGGGCCGCCCGACGCCTTTCGCCGCCCGAAGCGGTGGCCGTGGACGTATCTGGATCAAACCCCAGACCTTCCGCCGCGGCCTCAACGCGGTAGCTATCGGCCGGACCAAGTCCGCGTAGCGCAAAATCACCAAGCGTGGCATATCCGGCAAAGTCCGGATCTTGTTCAAGGTAACCAACGCTGATGCCGGCCGGGGTTGCAACCTGCCCCTTATCGGGTTCGGTGCGTCGCGCCATGACTTTCATCAGCGTCGATTTACCCGAACCGTTGCGACCCACCAGGGCCAGTTTGTCTCCGTTCTGGACGACCAGATCGAGACCTGAGAAAAGCGGATTGCCCCCAAAGGTGAGCGAGATGTCAGACAATTGCAGGAGTGGTGCGCGCGCCATGGTCCTGCGGGCTAACCGTCACATGGGTGACGGTCAAGGTGACAATACAAGGCAGTCGGAAAACCAAATGTCTGATAAATTAATTTTTTAAACCTCAGACATTTCCGTCAATGTCAGACAATTAATGTCCTCAGCATTAAGCAATCCCCGCTAGGTGCCGCAAGCTACGTGCCCGAGCCGGCGGCACATTCGCAATCTCCAGCCCGGTGAAGACGTGTAAAGTCCCAAGATCCCGATCGACCACGGCGTGATCGCTGACCCAACCGCCCATGGTAAGGTAGCTGCGCAGTAAGGGCGGCATGCACAGGATAGCCTTTTTCGCGTCGGCCCGCTGCGGGCGCAGCCGTTCTGCAAAGCGAAACACCGACGGCGCCTTTCTGCCGGGCCGCCAGCGGTGGGGCGCCAGGTGTTTTTCGGCCAGAAGAGCAAACGCGTCGAGGTAACCATCAGCCTCACAGCCCTGAAAGGAGGAACATCCGAACAAAAGCTCGGCCCCCGTTTCGTCGACAATCCGGACAAGCGCCGCCCAGGCCACGCGCAGCACATCCGGGTGGCTGTGGCCTGGCGCGATGCAAAACCTACCCATTTCAAGCATAGGGCCACGGTATGTGGCCAGGGCCCCCAGCCCGTAAAACTGAGCGCTATAGCTGCGTTCGATCTCGGAGCCGCCGGTCAGGGTCATCAGCCGGAAGCAACCCACAAGTAAACCGCTGGCAGTTTCTTCGATCAGGATATGCCGACAGACAGTGTCATGGGGATCGATATCCAGCCCGCCTTGGCGCAAGGCAGAGACCTTTGCTTCGCCCCCAGCGATGAAACAAGCGTAACGCAAGCTCTGCGCGGCGCGTATATCCTCTGCCCCGTCCGCCTGTCGCGCCCTGTAGCGCGGTGTCGCAACGTCAGTCATGGTTGTCTGCCCTGCCCGCCTTTCGGGCTTTGCCCCCGCGCAACATGCCTCTACATATGCGGTTTGCATGAGATTCACGCAAGCCATGACGGGTTGTTGCCGGCACGAAGAGGTCAGTATGGACAAAATGGTAAAATCCGATGCCGAGTGGCGCCGGGAACTGAGCGATCTGGCGTACCGTGTGACACGCCGGCACGGGACTGAACGGGCATTTACGCATGAGACCTTTCCCGCTGGACCCGGGCTTTTCAAATGTGTCTGCTGCGGCGTGCCGCTCTTTGACAAGACGCACAAGTTTGACAGCGGAACCGGCTGGCCGTCTTTTTACCAGCCAAGCCATCCAGAGATGGTGGGCGAAAAGGAAGACCGGAGCTTTTTCATGCGCCGCACCGAGGTGCATTGTACGAAGTGTGACGCGCATCTGGGCCACGTGTTTCCGGACGGCCCGCAGCCCACGGGCCTGCGCTATTGCATAAACGGCGTAGCGCTTGAGTTTGAACCGGAAGCGAAAGCCGAGGACGACTAGGCAAGAGCGAACCAGCGCCCATGCCAAGTCCTGCGCACCCTAGGGCTCGACGAACTGATCCGCGGTAAAGTTGCCCAGGTTGCCAAGAAGCTGGCGCAGGAAGCTGATGCCGGTTGTATTGTCGTCGGTGACCCGCCGGCTAAGCGCGACGACGCGGCCGTCCTCAAGCGTAAAGCGTTCGACATTTCGCACCGTTCCCGCGTCGTCGAAGCTGATTGCCACAACCTGGCGATCGGTGATCTCGGGCGCGCGCCAGAGAACCGTTTCCTGCCGGCTGGCAATGTAGTACCAGGCGCTTTCGCCCACGACACCGGCCGTTCCGGGCCTGCCGACCAGTTCCTCGACGCGTGAGGACGTATCACTGCCCACAACGATTTCACTCAGGGCAGCATCATCTGGCGCATAACCGAAATCCCGGGCCCGCGGCGTACAGGCCATGGCGGAGGTCACTAGAACGACAGCACCCCACCTGCAAACCGCCGATACCATTGCATGCTTGACTATGGCTGACACCGATACACGCCCACCTTGCTTTCCCAGCGCACCCATGCGCATCTACGCCAAGCCCGCTTGCCATGCAACTATTGCACAATGTCTGATCCAACTTCCACCAAACCAGGAACGCTCGGCCCCAGGATTGCAGTCGATGCCTTGCCGGTCGACGGAAACCTGCCGATGGACTTTAAGCCGGATGCCGCCGCGCGGGCCGCCCTGGCAGAGTTTCTGGGGATACCTGAGATACGCAAGCTGCGGCTTGCCGGTGAGCTAAGGCCCGAGGGCACACGCGACTGGCGGTTTGTGGGCGCGTTGGGAGCGACAGTGGTGCAGCCTTGCGGCGTCACGCTGGTACCCGTTGTCACGCGCATTGATGAGCCGGCAGAGCGGCTGTTCCTGGCCGACCCGCCAGCCCCACCCGAGGGAGCCGAGGCGCCAATGCCGGATGATGATAGCGTCGAAGCGCTTGGCCGTGAGATCGATCTTGGCGCAGTTCTATCGGAAGCGCTGGCACTGGCGTTGCCGGCCTTTCCGCGCGCGCCGGGCGCCGAACTGGGCGAGGCCGTCTTTACAGAAGCTGGCAAAGCGGCCATGACCGACGATGATGCGCGGCCGTTCGCCGGACTGGCAGCGTTGCGCGCCAAAATCGCCGATAAGGACGCACCGGACTAGGCGCCGTCGACGCGCCCAAGAAAAGACTTGCGCCCGAGGCGAATCTGAGTATTTTCCCGGCCTCGTTTACGTGCAGCCGAATTCGAACGGAAAGCCTGTGTTTTAATGGCTATCTGGCAGGGTGTAGGCTGCTCCGCGAAAGCTTAACTGGGGTGCGCCCCTATAATTCCTAGGAAGTGACATGGCTGTCCCCCAGAACCGCGTTACCCGGTCCCGCCGCAACAACCGCCGTTCGCATGATGCATTGATTGCCGCGAACCCGGCCGAATGCCCTAACTGCGGTGAACTACGGCGCCCCCATCACGTGTGCGGTGCCTGTGGCCACTACAATGATCGCGAGGTCATTGCGGCGGCGGACGAGGTGGATCTCGACGAAGACGCCGCCGCCTAGGCATGCTGACAGCTCTGGCTCGGATCGAACTGGAGCAGCCACGGGATGAGCAGTGAGCTTGTCCTGCGCGCCGACCGGCGCACCGTAATTTCCGTTGATGCGATGGGCGGCGATCTTGGGCCGTCAGCCGTCGTTTCGGGTATGTCCAAATCTGCCAAGAAAAATCCCGACATTCGTTTCATTTTGCACGGGCCGCGCGAAGAGCTGGCCAAGCTGGTCGTGCGGCGGCGCAATCTTGAAGGACGGGTCGAGATCCGTGATCAGGCGGGCGTGGTCACCATGGATGAAAAGCCCAGCCATGTGATGCGCCACGGCCAGGGGACGTCAATGTGGTCGGCCATCGAGGCCGTGCGGCGGGGCGAGGCCGACGTCTGTGTCAGTTGCGGCAACACCGGGGCGCTGATGGCGCTGTCCATGGTGCGCCTTCGCAAGCTTCCCGGTGTCAACCGGCCGGCGATTGCCTGTCTTTGGCCATCGCGCAATCACGGCGGTTTCAACGTCATGCTGGACGTCGGCGCCGATGTGCGCGCCGATCAGCAGGATCTTCTGCAATATGCCCTCATGGGCATGTCCTATGCCCGGAACGGGCTCGATATCCGCCGCCCGCGGGTCGGTCTTCTGAACGTCGGCACCGAGGAACACAAGGGGCGCGCCGAAATCAAAGTGGCCCACGATCTGATCAACGAAGCGTCGCGGGATGCCGACTTTGAATTTGTTGGGTTTGTCGAAGGCAGCGATATCCCCGGCGACGCGGTCGATGTGGTGGTCACCGACGGATTTACCGGCAATGTGGCCCTGAAGACGGGTGAGGGAACCGCCAGCCTGATCCGCGACTTTCTGCGCGAGGCCTTCCAGTACACGCCCCTGTCCCGACTGGCGGCACTTTTGGCGTTTACCTCGATGCGCCGCCTTTCCAAACGTATAGATCCGCGCCAAGTGAACGGCGGAGTGTTCCTTGGCCTGAACGGCACCGTCATCAAATCCCACGGCGCGGCCGACGGCACCGGGGTATCCGCGGCCATCAAACTGGCGTTTCGCCTCGCACAGTCCGGTTTCACTGAGAGAATCGCCGCAAGGGTTGCATCCCATGGTCTGTACGGAGAAACTGGCCCGCACGAGGTGAGGAGCAGCGAGTCCCAATGACCATTCGGGCCGTCGTGCGCGGAGTTGGGCATTATCTGCCCGAGCGGGTTGTCGAGAATGCCGAGTTTGAGAAGTCGCTCGATACCACGGACGAATGGATTCGGTCCCGGTCCGGTATCGAGCGCCGGCATTTCGCAGCCGATGGCGAAACCACGAGCGATCTGGCGATAAAGGCTGCCCAGGCCGCGATTGCGGCGGCAGGTCTTGAGCCGGAAGAGCTCGACGCATTGGTGGTCGCGACCTCGACTGCCGATCTCACCTTTCCCAGCGCCGCCACCATGGTCCAAGCGGGTCTTGGAATGAACGGTGGCTTTGCCTTTGACATTCAGGCGGTCTGCGCCGGCTTTGTCTATGCGCTGACCAACGCCAATGCGTTGATTCTGTCGGGCCAGTCAAAGCGCGTGATGGTGATTGGGGCCGAGACCTTCAGCCGCCTGATGGATTTTTCCGACCGATCCACCTGCGTGCTGTTCGGGGATGGCGCCGGAGCGGTTGTTTTAGAGGCGGCTGAAGGAGAAGGCACCAACGCAGATTCTGGCATTCTGGCCTCGGATATCCATAGCGACGGACGTCACAAGGATATCCTCTATGTCGATGGGGGCGTCTCGACCCAGCACACGGGCCACCTTCGGATGCAGGGTCGTGAAGTATTTCGGCACGCAGTCGAAAAACTGGCCACAACGGGCCACGCCAGCTTGGAAAAAATCGGTTTGACCAGTGATGATGTGGACTGGATCGTCCCCCATCAGGCGAACCTCAGGATTATTCGCGGCACAGCGCAGAAAATGGGTGTGCCCATGGAACGGGTGGTCACGACCGTGGCCGACCACGGCAATACATCGGCGGCATCGATTCCCCTTGCCCTTTCGGTGGGCGTCGCCCGTGGACAGATCAAATCGGGTGATCTTATTTTAACCGAGGCAATCGGCGGCGGCCTGGCCTGGGGATCGGTGGTTTTGCGCTGGTAAAGCGACTTTCACGGCCCATTACAAGCCGTTGATATTGACTTAGGTTTTTGAAACTCTCATGCTGTCGCAAAGTTTTTGGAGGGGAGTCATGAGCGAAAAAACATTAACCCGTATGGACCTAAGTGAGGCGGTTTTTCGCGAGGTCGGTCTCTCCCGCAACGAAAGTGCAGAGCTCGTAGAAAGCGTTCTGGGACATATGTCCGAAGCTCTTTCGCACGGTGAAACGGTCAAAATCTCGTCTTTCGGTACATTTTCGGTGCGTGCCAAGGCGGCACGTGTTGGCCGAAATCCCAAGACCGGTGAAGAGGTGCCCATTCTGCCAAGGCGCGTTCTGACGTTCCGACCATCCCACCTTATGCGTGACAGAGTGGCGTCCGGTAACAAGGCCTGACACCGCACATGGCCACAAAATCGCCTGATGCGTTCCGCACGATCAGCGAAGTAGCAGAGTGGCTGGACACCCCAGCCCATGTGTTGCGTTTCTGGGAATCAAAGTTTTCGCAGATCAAACCGGTAAAGCGGGCCGGTGGGCGGCGTTATTACAGGCCCACGGATATGATGCTGTTGGGTGGTCTGAAACGGCTTCTGCACGAAAATGGCATGACCATTCGCGGCGCTCAAAAGCTGTTGCGCGAAGAAGGTGTCAAACACGTCTGCGCGCTAAGCCAGCCGCTTGATTTCGACGCCGATGCAGACATCGATCTCTCATCCGATGATTTTGAGGACGTCACCGGCGCCGAACCGGTCGAAGAGGCGCCGGTTGAAGTGCGCGGGTTCGCGCCACCGGGCCTAAATGTCGACATAGCTGACGACGTCCCAGAGGAAGAGGATGACATGGACGGCACCATGGACGTGCCGGACGAAGCATCACCCGTCATGCCAAGCTTCAGCACGGCCAGGGTTGGGGAAGACCCAGCCTCCGAGAGCGAAGCCACTGCGCCAGAGTTGCCGTTTGGCGCGACCGAAGCGACGGGCGCGCCTGAAGCGCCGGCGCCGCCTGAAGAAGGCGCCCCCGTGCTGATCCTGGATGCCGCTCAAAGCGTTGAGCCTGTCCCGGAGGGTCCGGCGCCCGATGCGGACCCGGACCTGCCCACGCCAGACATACCGCCAGAAGCCGAATACGAACCGGAACCGGCGCCTGAGCCAAGCGCGTCGCTGGACGTCGATCTGCTGCTCAAGACCGGCGCTCTGCAAGAGGCCTTTACCAAGGCCAGTGGCGCGGATCCGGACAAACTCGCCCCGATAGTGGTGCGTCTGATCGCACTGCGGGACCGTTTGACCGGCAGCGGAACCTGACCCGCCCGGCAATGCATCTGCCCCCTTGTTCCCCGGCGCGAACCTGCTATGACACGCGTCACGTCGGGCTATGGCGCAGCCTGGTAGCGCGTCCGTCTGGGGGACGGAAGGTCGCAGGTTCAAGTCCTGCTAGCCCGACCATACATTCGATCAGGATCCAATTGCGCTTGATTCCAGGGGGTTATTTTGACTGATGGCGTGCTGTCAGCCCGCCAGATCGAAGACCTGGCCGCGTCCGGTGCACTGTCGGCAAAGGCGCCATTTCTTCCCGGTCAGGTACAGCCAGCCAGTTTGGATCTTCGCCTAGGTGACACCGCTTATCGCGTGCGCGCCTCATTCCTTGCCGGCAAGGATGCGGCGGTGCTGGATCGGCTGGAACAGTTCGAAATGCACCGCGTTGATCTGACCCAGGGGGCCGTGCTTGAAAAGGGCTGCGTTTATCTTGTTCCGCTGGCCGAGCAGTTGGCGCTGCCCGACGATATCTCGGCTGTGGCCAATGCCAAAAGTTCGACCGGGCGGCTTGATTTACTGACCCGCACGCTGACCGACGGAGGCGTTGAGTTCGACCGGATACCGGCGGGGTATCAGGGCCCGCTTTTTGCCGAGATCTGCCCCCGGTCGTTTTCAGTTCTGGTCCGGTCCGGCATGCGCCTTAATCAGATCCGCTTTCGACGGGGCGACGCCGTACTGGATGACGCGGCGCTGAAATCCCTGCACGCGCGGACGCCTCTGGTCGATGGCGCGGCCCATATTGACGACGGGCTCGGATTTTCGGTGGATCTAACGCCGGCGAACGGCACCCTAGTCGGCTATAGGGCAAAACCCCATACCGGTGTGATCGATCTGGACAAGCTGGGTCATTATGATCCGCGTGATTATTGGGAAGAGCTTCACAGCGCCCAGGGCCAGATCATCCTAGATCCCGGCGCTTTCTACATCCTGGTCAGCCGCGAGGCGGTGACTATCCCGCCGACCCATGCGGCAGAGATGGCCCCCTATCTGGCGATGGTCGGCGAATTCCGGGTCCACTACGCGGGTTTTTTCGACCCGGGATTTGGATGGGATGGTGCAGGCGGGGCGGGCTCGCGCGGCGTTCTCGAGGTGCGCTGCCACGAGGCCCCGTTTGTGCTTGAGCACGGCCAGATTGTCGGAAGATTGATCTATGAAGAGATGTCGGAGATGCCCGAAGTGCTTTATGGATCCGGCATCCAGTCAAACTATCAGGGCCAGGGCTTGAAGTTGTCAAAACACTTCCAGAAAGCCTGAACCCCGTTCAAAGAAAAAGGGCGGCACCCAAAGGTACCGCCCGCGTTAAAAAAACCGTTCTGCGGTTCAGAGGCGTGCGTTGCCGACCAGCTTCCACACCGCCGGAACCAGAAGCGCCGCCAGGACGAGCTTCAATGCATCCCCAACCAGGAAAGGGGTCAGCCCCCATGCCAGAATGGGCTGGTCCCAGCCGTAAAGCTGGCCCAGCCACAACAGACCCGGGATGTAGATCAACGCGCTGCCCAGAAGCATGGCGAAAGCCATCGTCAGGATGTTCCTGTCCCAACCGCGCCGCGCGGCCCAGCCGAGTGCCAGTGTTGCCAGCACATAGCCTACGAGGTAGCCGCCGGTGCTGCCCATCATATAGCTGATGCCCCGCGCTTCGGCCGATGAATTGGCAAAGACGTCAAAGCCAATCGCGCCGAAAATCATGTAGCCCAGGATGGTCGCAAGACCCAGGCGCGGCCCATAGGCCGCCCCGATGGTCAGGACCGCAAAGGTTCCCATGGTGATCGGAACCGGCCACATGGGAACCTTGATCTTTGCAAAGATCGCCAGGGCCAGAATACCGCCCGTCACAAGCACAAAGCGTCGCAGCCAAAGGGATGCACCCTCGGCCGGCCACAGAGTTTCCGACAGAACCGGGTTGCGCGCGGTTTCAGCCATTTCACAAGGCTCCCTCTTGTTCGTTATTTCAGTGTTCAATGCCCGAGACGGATGCGCTGTGCAAGGGTTGGGCGTCTTGCCTGCTCAGGCGCGTTGTCAGGCGGTAGTCCTTGCGCGGACCCACAACGCGCCATTCGACCCGCCAGTCGGGCCATTGCCTGAAGTCATAGGTGACGTGGTACAGGTCCGGCGCACACAGATGCTCGGCATGGGGCATCGTCATCGTCAGATCGATGGCGTGAAAGGGGCGTCCGTCTTCGAAAAAGACGTCGATCCCCTGCCCCTCCTCTGCCCGGTGCCAAAGATAGCGCCGCGTGGCGGTCAGCGCCGGCGCTTCGCCGATCGTCAGCTTGCCAATTTCGCCATAGGCAAAGCCCTTGCCCGAATGGGTAAGTTCCGCGGTGCCCACCATGTGACTGACCTGAGATGTCCGAACGTCGACAATATCCCGGCGCAGGCGCCATTCACCCAAAAAGTCCTCTATCGTCTGCGGAGCGTGTTTCGCCATCGTCCCAAACCCGCATAGCGCCAAGCGTCCCTAGTTGGATGGCCCATCGGCCCGTCGCTTGCCGTTGCTGGGTTCAGACAGTAGAAGACATTTCGCTTTCGCTCAAATCAGGAAAGGTTACCGACCGGTGATACCCCGTTACTCCCGGCCTGAAATGACGGCCATATGGTCGCCCGAAACGAAGTTTCGCATCTGGTTCGAGATTGAGGCCCATGCCTGTGACGCCCAGGCGGCGCTGGGTGTCATTCCGAAGGAAAACGCGGACGCAGTCTGGGCCGCCAAAGACACCGAGTTCGACGTCGCCCGCATTGACGAAATCGAGGCGGTGACCAAGCACGACGTAATCGCCTTTCTGACCCATCTGGCCGAAATCATTGGCAATGATGCGGCCCGTTTTGTGCATCAGGGTATGACCAGTTCGGACGTGCTGGACACCACCTTCAACATTCAACTGCTGCGCGCGGCGGACATTCTTCTGACCGATCTCGATCAGCTTCTCGGAGCCTTGAGAAGGCGTGCTTTTGAGCACCGGCATACGGTGCGCATTGGCCGCTCGCACGGCATTCATGCAGAACCCACGACCATGGGTCTGACCTTTGCGCGCTTTTACGCTGAAATGGCTCGAAACCGGACCCGCATGGCCGCAGCACGCGACGAGATCGCCACCGGCGCGATTTCCGGTGCGGTGGGCACGTTCGCCAATATCGATCCGGCCGTCGAAGCGCATGTCTGCGATAAACTGGGCCTTACCCCGGAACCGATCAGCACCCAGGTGATCCCCCGAGATCGCCATGCGGCCTTTTTCGCGACCCTGGGCGTCATCGCCAGTTCCATCGAGAATGTGGCCACGGAAATCCGGCATATGCAGCGCACCGAAGTTCTGGAAGCCGAAGAGTTTTTTTCAAGCGGCCAGAAGGGATCGAGTGCGATGCCCCACAAACGCAATCCCGTCCTGAGTGAAAACCTGACGGGTCTGGCCCGCATGGTGCGCAGTGCCGTGGTGCCCGCACTGGAGAATGTCGCGCTTTGGCACGAACGCGACATCAGCCATTCGTCGGTTGAGCGCAATATCGGCCCGGACGCGACGGTGACACTCGATTTCGCCCTGGCGCGGCTGACCGGTGTCATCGACAAGCTTGTGGTCTATCCCGACGCCATGGATGCCAATCTCAACCGATTTCGCGGGCTTGTCCATTCCCAGCGCGTGCTACTGGCGCTGACCCAAAAGGGCATCAGCCGCGAAGACGCCTATCGGCTAGTACAACGCAACGCCATGCGTGTTTGGGAAGACAACGCGGATTTCCGCACCGAGTTGCGGGCGGATCCCGAGGTGTCAGCCGTTCTTTCCGAAGACGAAATCGATGAAAATTTCGACATCGACTATCATCTGAAGCATGTGGACACGATTTTCACGCGGGTCTTTAAGGACGGCTGAAGAAACTTCTTGGCCGAGGGCGCGCGCGTGCTAGCCTTAGGATACACACGTTCCCAAGGGAGAGACGTATGACGATCAAGACCCTTCTTGCCGCCGCCGTTCTGGCCGTGGCACCCGGATTGGCGGTCGCCATGGGATGCTCTGGCTACGGTCACATCAAAGAACAAACCGTTGCAAGCTGCCCGGCCGGACAGGTCTGGGATGGCGACGCATCGACCTGCGTGGATATCAGCACCAGCTGATCCGAGGCATCTGAAAACGCGATGTGGGCCGTGCAGCTTGCGCGGCCCTCGTCATTTGAGTGCCGCCGTTGCGCTGACCGGCGGTCGCGCAGGCAGCAGATGGGCTGGGCTCAGAACGGTTTCGGCAAACGGCACAGCATTCGGGGTTTTGTCACAGTTGCAATGGTCTATGGTTGGCAGGAACACCCAAGACCGAGGGAGACCATGCGAACACTTCTTGCGATTGCAGTCACGCTAGCCCCAGCCATGGCGCTCGCAGCCGGTGGCGGGTCAGTGCCCTCGACCGATACCATAACCCAATGCAAGAACGGCGAAATCTATGATGCAGATACCAAAACCTGCGTTGCGCCAAAAGACAGCCGGCTGGACGATGACACCCGGTTCGAAGCTGCGCGCGCCTTTGCATATATGGGTCTGACCGAGGAAGCCTTCGCGGCGTTGGCGGCTATGCGCGATCAGACCGAAGACCGGGTTCTGACCTATATGGGTTTCACCCATCGCCGCGCGGGCAACATCGATCTTGCCAATGACTTCTACCGCAAGGCGCTGGCCCAGAACCCTTCGAACATTCTGGCGCGGTCATATATGGCGCAGGGCTTTATTCAAGAGGGCCGGATTGATCTGGCGCGGGCCGAACTGACCGAAATTCGTCGTCTGGGCGGACGCGGAACATGGGCAGAGGTGTCATTGCGGCTGGCGCTCCGCTCCGGGCGTGGGTTCGCCTATTAGGGGCTAAAACGGTGCCCGCGGAAACGCTCGGTTAACCGAGCTCTGGCAGAACCGGTTCGAACCAAGCCGGATCCCATATGTCTGTCGATCTTACGTCGCTGGGCCTGCCAGCGGATATTCCGAAGTTTTTGGCGCCTGGTCAGCAGGCGGCGCCGCCCGCCGCCGCCCCCAGCACGTTGAAGCAACGTGAAAAGGCGGCGATCATCGTCCGACTGCTTTTGTCGGATGGCCGTAAGCTGCGTCTGGTCGATCTGCCCGGGCATGTCCAGAAACAGCTGGCCCGGGACGTGGGATCGATCCGGCAGATCGATCAGGTGACCCTGAACAGTGTTGTTGAGGAATTCATTGCAGAACTGGAGTCTGGCGGCGTGTCCTTCGGCGGCGGACTGCATGAGGCTTTATCGATCCTCGACGGCTCGATCAGCGGATCGACCGCCCAGGACCTGAGCCGCGAAGAGGGGGTTGAGCTGACCTCAGATCCCTGGCGGCGACTGGTTGAGGTTGATGCCGATCTGCTGCAGCCACTGGTCGAGAACGAAAGTACCGAGGTCGCGGCCGTGCTGATGTCTAAACTGGAGGTCGGCAAAGCGGCGGAGCTGCTTGGGCGGATCAGTGGCGAACGCGCACGGCGGATCGCATTTGCAGTGTCGTTGACCAGTGCGGTCTCGCCCCAAGCGGTGCGAACCATCGGCCGCGCACTTCTGGCGCAAATCGACGATGTGCCCGCCCGGGCCTTCAGCAGCAGCCCGGTGGACCGTGTTGGCGCGATTCTAAACAATGCAGGGTCCTCGACACGCGAAACCGTCCTGGCAGGGCTTGAGGAAGAGAACACGGAGTTTGCCGACCGGGTGCGCAAGGCGATCTTCACCTTCGCCAATATCCCGGAACGCATACGCCCGCGCGACATTCCCAAGATCACACGCCTTGTCGATGCCACGGCCCTGGCGCAGGCACTGAAATCCGCCGAGGAAACGGCCCCTGAGGCCGCCGAGTTCATTCTGGCCAATATCTCCAAACGCATGGCGGAACAGATCGCCGAAGAAAAGGCGGATATGGCCGCGCCGAAACCCAAGGAAGCCGAGGCGGCAATGGATGCTGTCACAGGCGCAATCCGCACCCTGGTGGACGAGGGCGAGATGGAGTTCTTCTTTCCCGACGACGAATAGTGCAGCGGCCCGCTCGCTTGCCGATCCCCGGTTGGAGCGCTAGAAGCCTCAGGGCAGTTTCCGCAAGACGGAGATCAACCTGTCCCATGGCTGACCCGGCCGATCGCAGCATGATGTTTGATCGCATCCAAAACTGGGGTGCGCGCGGCCTGATGGGCGCGGCGCTCGCCCTGCCCTACGCCTGGCGCGTACCGGTCATGGGCTGGTTGATGAGCGCGGTCGTCGCGCCCTTGGCGGGTCTGCGCACTCGGATCCGCGAAAATCTGGCTTTGGTCGTTCCGGACTTGCCGGACAAGGATGTGCAGCGGCTGACACGAAACGTGCCGAACAACATGGGCCGCACATTGATCGAGGTCTATTCCGGCAGTGATTTCTACCGTCACTGTGCGACCTTGACCCTGGGCGGCGACGGCTGGTCGGATGTCAAACAGGCGGCTCAAGACAAAAGACCCGTGGTGATCGTCACCGGCCACTTCGGCAACTATGACGCCTTGCGGGTCGCCCTTATTCAGGCCGGTTGCGAGGTGGGCGCCATCTACAGGCCCTTCAACAACCCCTTCTTTGACGCCCATTATAGGAGCACAATCAATAAGATAGGGCCGATCTGGCCGCGCGGCCCCAATGGCCTGACCCAGATGGTCAAACATCTGAAGGGCGGCGGAATGGCCGCGATTGCCGCCGATCAATTCGTCAGCGACGGCGCGCCGGTCAGCTTTTTCGGGCGGGCCGCGGCCACATCTCTTGCGTCGGCCAAGCTGGCGCTGAAGTTCGATGCGCTTTTGGTGGCCGGATACGGCATTCGTTGCGACGATGGTTTGAGGTTTGATCTGGTTCTTGAAAAGCCCGTCGATCCAGCCACGCCAGAAGAGATGACCGCACGGCTCAATGCCAGTCTTGAGGCTCAGATACGGGCGCATATGGACCAGTGGATGTGGACGCACCGGCGCTGGAAGGGTGCAGCGCCGATTACGCCCGACATCGTCGATAGAATTGATCCAACGGCGGGAGATCCGGCGCGTACGTGACAGGTGGCGCGCCTTAGCGCAGCTTTGCGGCCGCCAGAACCGGACCCGGACCATCCTGCTGCACAATGACAGCGGTCTCGTCAGCCCCGCGGAGCGGCACATCAACTGACAGCGGCCTGCGGGGATCCCAGTTGCCAACCGTCACCCAGGACGTGACGACGTTGTGATAGGTCAGCGTTCGGCCGCGGTTTTCGCCACGTGCAATGCTGACCGTTCGTTCAGGCGCATAGCGCACCAAATATACGGACACCGGTCCGGTCACGCGAGAAATCGCCCGTGCATTGATCGTCAGCGTCCCGCCACGCCGCACAAGCGCCAGATCGACCGGCGCCTGCCTGGTCTTCGCGGCTTGGATTTTATCCATAAGTTCCATGGGCTTGGTGCCTTCGACACTGGTCTGACCAGAGATAATCATCTGCGGCGTGTAAACCACATTCCGGCCCGCCTCGCGCGCATAACGTTTTTGACGAAGACCATGCGCTGGATCGGCAAATTCATCCTTCCAGCCGATGTAGTCCCAGTAATCGACATGCAGCGCCAGGGCGATAATCCCTTCACGTTCTGCCAACTCACCAAGCAGCTCATCTGAAGGCGGGCAGGAATTGCAGCCCTGGCTTGTGTAAAGCTCCACAAGTACGTCCTGGGTTTGGGCTGATGCTGGCAAAACTGGCATGACCGAAACCGACAGTACGGCCAACAGACGGAACAAAGCTGACATACGAAGACCCTTTCGTGTTGGCCCCATGCCTATCGGCGGTTGCCCGCATTTTCCAATCAAGCCTTTGCGAGAACGACTTTACACGGGCGTGACATGCGCAGCGGCGCAACACCGGCATTGTATACGATTGTGTACAGAATTTCAGCGCGCCTCTTGAATGCACACCCAGGATGCTGCATCTCAGACATAGCTACCACCTCATTTGGCAAAATTGCGGAGGCCGCCATGACGATCATCGTAGGACAGGATGACTCCAACACACGTCGAACACTCAGCGTCGGCGACAAGGACTACGCTTACTATTCCGTCGCGGCCGCAGAAGAGGCCGGATTGGGCGAGTTTGCGGGACTTCCGGCGGTCTTGAAGGTCGTTCTGGAAAACATGCTCCGTTTCGAAGACGGCAAGACGGTGTCCACCGATGATATACGCGCCTTTTCCGAATGGGGGGCCGCTGGCGGCAAGAATGCCCGCGAAATTGCCTATCGCCCGGCCCGTGTATTGATGCAGGATTTCACCGGCGTCCCCGCCGTTGTCGATCTGGCGGCCATGCGCGACGGCATCGTCTCGCTGGGCGGCGATGCCGAGAAGATCAACCCACTGAACCCGGTTGACCTTGTGATCGATCACTCGGTGATGATTGACGAGTTCGGCAACCCCCGTGCGTTTCAGATGAACGTCGACCGGGAATACGAGCGCAACATGGAGCGCTATACCTTTCTGAAGTGGGGGCAATCCGCATTCGATAACTTCCGCGTTGTTCCCCCGGGCACGGGCATCTGCCACCAGGTGAACCTGGAATACCTTGCCCGGACGGTCTGGACCGACAAGGACCAGTCCGGTGTCGAGGTCGCCTATCCGGATACGCTCGTGGGGACCGACAGCCATACGACAATGGTCAATGGTGCAGCCGTCCTTGGCTGGGGCGTCGGCGGCATCGAGGCAGAGGCTGCCATGCTGGGCCAGCCGATATCGATGCTGATCCCCGAGGTCATCGGCTTCAAACTGACCGGAGAAATGGTCGAAGGCACCACCGCAACAGATCTGGTGCTGAAAGTCGTCCAGATGCTGCGCGAAAAAGGCGTGGTCAGTAAATTCGTTGAATTCTACGGCCCCGGGTTGGACCGGCTTCCCCTGGCGGACCGGGCAACAATCGGGAACATGGCGCCTGAATATGGCGCCACATGCGGGTTTTTCCCGATCGACGGGGAAACCCTGCGCTATCTGCGCACAACCGGCCGGCCTGAGGAAACCGTGGCGCTGGTCGAGGCCTACGCCAAGGCAAACGGGATGTGGCGGGGCGCGGACTATGATCCGATCTATACCGATACGCTAGAGTTGGACATGAGCACCATCGTGCCTGCGATTTCCGGCCCGAAGCGACCGCAGGATTTCGTGGCCCTGACCGACGCGAAGGCCGCTTTTTCGAAGGAAATGGAGACGGTTTTCAAACGGCCGATGGGAAAAGAGGTTCCTGTCGAAGGCGAGAGTTACACCATGCAATCGGGCAAGGTGGTCATTGCCTCGATCACCTCATGCACCAACACATCGAACCCCTATGTCATGATCGGTGCCGGGCTGGTTGCGCGCAAGGCGCGCGAGCTAGGTCTCAACCGCAAGCCCTGGGTGAAAACTTCTCTGGCGCCGGGCTCGCAGGTGGTATCGGCCTATCTTGAGGCGGCCGAGCTTCAGGACGACCTTGATGCCATAGGCTTTAACCTCGTGGGCTATGGCTGCACGACCTGCATCGGCAACTCGGGCCCGCTGCAGGCGGAAATCTCAAAGGCGATTTCCGAGGGGGACCTGGTCGCCACGGCGGTCCTGTCCGGCAACCGGAACTTCGAAGGACGGATCAGTCCTGATGTGAGGGCAAACTACCTGGCATCGCCGCCGCTGGTCGTGGTCTACGCGTTGGCCGGGACGATGGACATCGATCTGTCCAAGGATCCCATTGGCACCGACCGGGACGGTGATGACGTTTACCTGAAAGATGTCTGGCCGTCGCAACAGGAAATTGCCGAACTGGTAGAACGCACCGTGACCCGGGAAGCGTTCCAGTCGAAATACGCCGATGTCTTTAAGGGCGATGACAAATGGCGCGGGGTCGAAACCACCGACAGCCTGACCTATGACTGGCCGATGTCTTCAACCTACGTGCAGAACCCGCCCTATTTTCAGAACATGGGTCCAGAGGCAGGCACCATCGACAATGTCGAGGGCGCGCGCGTTCTGGCAATCCTCGGGGACATGGTGACGACCGATCACATCAGCCCCGCTGGTTCCTTCAAGGAAACCACCCCGGCGGGCCGCTATCTCACCGACCGCCAGGTGGCACCGCGAGAGTTTAACTCTTACGGATCGCGCCGCGGCAATCATGAGATCATGATGCGCGGCACTTTCGCCAACATTCGCATTAAAAACGAGATGCTGGACGGTGTCGAAGGCGGCTATACGCTCGGTCCGGACGGCGAACAGACCTCGATCTTTGACGCAGCCATGGCCTGGCAGGATCAGGACGTGCCCCTGGTCATCTTCGGCGGCGAGCAATACGGCGCCGGGTCATCGCGGGACTGGGCAGCCAAGGGCACGGCCCTTTTGGGCGTGAAAGCCGTCATCGCCGAAAGCTTTGAGCGGATTCACCGGTCCAATCTGGTCGGCATGGGCGTGATCCCGTTCGAATTCACATCAGGAGACACCCGCAAGACATTGAATTTGAAGGGTGACGAGATGGTCACGATTTTAGGTCTCGACACTGTCGAGCCGCTGCAAGATGTGCCCTGTACGATCACCTATGGCGATGGCACAGTTAAGGAAATCACTCTGAAGTGCCGCATCGATACGGCCGTTGAGATCGAATACATCGAAAATGGCGGCGTTTTGCACTTTGTCCTGCGGAACCTTGCAAAAGCCGCTTGATGCGCTGACGTAAACAATCCGTTTCCTTCAAATGACCCAAAATGCCGGTCTTGCGCCTTCAACCCATCCGTTCGGATGGTAATATATCCCCGTGGGGGAAATGGATTTGCGCAACGCAATTCTTTTACTTGAAGCATTGGCATTCGTGGTGCTGATTTTCGCATCGAACATACCTGCCTAGGCCGCTGAGATCGGCCCGCGCCTTAGGATCCGGGTGACACCAAGGCGATAGCGGGCCGGATCTTTTCGTCCATGATGCGGCGGGTGACAGGCCCGGCGTGGCGGTAGACCACGCGGCCCTGCCCGTCCAGCACGAATGTTTCAGGCAGCCCGTAAACACCCCAGTCGATTGCCTGTCGTCCGTTTCGATCGGCAGCAATGGCGAGATAGGGGTTTCCGAGTTCGGCCAGAAAGGCCTCGGCATCTTGCGGCCGGTCGCTTTTGTTAACGCCGTAGATCGGTATCTCTTCGGCCAGGGTCATCAGGTTTGGGTGCTCAGCCCGGCAGGGCGGGCACCAGCTGGCCCAGAAGTTGACCAATTTCACTGTGCCATCGGCAAACGCGTCGGGCGAAACCGGAGGGTACGCGCCCAGCGCATCACCATTCAAAGCAGGTGCACCTTGACCGATCAGGGCCGATGGCAGGCCATCCGGGTCTTCACGTTGCATGCCGATGAAGAAGACCGCGGCGAGCGCCGCGAATATGACCGGTGGCGCGATTACAAAAGCAGATACTTTAGCCATCGGTTTCCAACTCGTCTTCGACTTGGCGAAGCGCTTTCAGAACCCAGCGGCCGCGCAGGACGACGATGAGCACAATCAGAGCGAGCAGCACCAGCGAAACCGCGTAGGCGGAAAGCACCTCAGCTCCATATGAGCCCAGATCCGGCATCATGCCAGTTGCCTCCGGGCGACGAGCGCCGCAAGACGCCGCGCCCTGATCTCGGTGCGCGTGCCAGCCAGAACCAGCGCAATGAACAAAAGAACAAAGCCTGCGATTGAGACCAGCAGCGGATAGTAAAAGACGTCCGCAATATTGGTTTCCTGGTCAAGGCTGAGCGTGGCGCCCTGGTGCAGGCCCTGGCTCCAGAAATTGACGGCGTATCGGCTCAGAACGGCGAAGACCGATCCCACCAGGCACAGGATGCTGGTCAGATCGGCTGCGGTATCCTTGTTTGGATGGGTCGCCCATAGTGCGATGTACCCGATGTAAAACAGGAACAGCGTCAAGAAGCTGGTCAGCCGGGGTTCCCAGGCCCACCAGGTGCCCCACATGGGCTGTCCCCAGATCGCCCCGGTGGCGAGCGCAATCAGTGTCATGGTAAGACCCACGGGCGCCGCCGCCTTAGCGGCAAGCGCACTGACGTGATGACGGCGCACCAGCCAGATAAGCGAGGCGACCAGCATCATCAGCCAGCCGTTGATGGCCATCAGTGCGCTGGGCACATGCAAATAGATGATCTTGACTGTTGACCCCTGGCGAAAATCATCCGGCGTCAGGAAAAACCCCCAGAGCAGGCCGCAAGCAATGCAAAGCCCGGCCAGAACCGCGCAGGTTGGCAGCAGACGTGCGGATAGGGCCATGAATTGCTGGGGATTGGCGTATCGCCAAAGCGAAGTGCCGGACATGTACAAAGGGTCTCCTTTCATGGCTCAGATAACAACCCAGATCGTCATCGTAAATTGACGCGGATCGCCGCAGCGGCCGCAAATGGCAGAATTGCCCAACACGCAAGCGTCAGACCCGCCAAAAGAAGGATTGGGGTGGTGACAGATGCGCTCGACCCAAAGCGGGCCACGGCGACTGCGCCGAAAATCAGGGTCGGCACGTAAAGTGGCAGGACGAGAAGCGACAGAAGAAGTCCGCCGCGCCTGTGTCCCAGTGTCAGCGCTGCGCCAAAGGCGCCGATCATCGACAGCGCTGGGGTGCCGATCAGCAGGCTTAAGATCACGATGGGCAAAGTGGCGGGCGCCAGATTGAGAAGCACGCCCAGAACCGGCGCCACAACGACCAGCGGCAGGGCCGAGGTGATCCAGTGCGCACCCGCCTTGGCCAGCACAACGGCCTCCATGGGCAGCGGTGCGGTGACCAGCGCATCAAGCGTGCCATCGTCAAAGTCACGCGAAAACACCCGATCCAGCGACAAAAGGCAGGCCAGAAGCGCGCCAAGCCAGAGAATGCCGGGCGCAATCCGGCCGAGTACTGCCGTATCGGGTCCGACACCGAAGGGAACCAGCGTGCAGACGATCAGAAAGAAGGCGACACCATGTCCAAAGCCTCCGCCAGCGCGCAGGGCGATCTGCAGGTCCCGCAGCAACAGCGCCTTCAAACGAATGCCTCGTCAAATTCGGACATTCGGCGCGGCGGTTCCGCCTGAAACCGGGATACATCCAAGACATCCGCGGCAACTGCAATCTCAGCATGGGTGGCAATGACCGCCATGCCACCCTTGGCCAAGTGATCCCCGATCATCGCGTCCAGCAAGCCGCGGCTGGCGTCATCCAAACCGACCGTCGGTTCGTCCAGGGCCCAAACGGGTCGTGCAGAAAGGGCTATACGGGCCAGACCAAGGCGGCGCAGCTGCCCAGACGACAAATGGGCGGCCAACCGGTCCCTAAGCGAAGCAAGGTTAAGTGAAACCAACACGCTGTCGCGCAGTTCGGTCCCGTAGACCGCGGCCCAGAAGGACAGGTTTTCGTGAACGGTCAAAGCGGATTTGACGGCATTGGCATGGCCGCAATAGGCAAACTGATCGGCCGCAAGAGATATCGAACCGCCGTCGCTGGGTTGCAGGCCCACGAGCGTGCGCAAAAGTGTCGTCTTTCCAACACCGTTCGGACCGGTCAGGGCAAGCGCCTGGCCGGGCGTTACGCCGAATGTGACGTCGGACAGAACCGGAAGGTCGCCGCGCATGCAGTTCAATGCGGAAACGCGAAGGGTCACGGGCGGGCGCCTATACCGTCAACAGCGCGGCCCCGATCCGGCGGCCTTCGCTAAGAAGTATGTTATAGGTCCGGCAGGCCGGCGGGGTGGCCATCGCCTCGACCCCGAGGCCCAATACCTCAAGAGCACCCCGGAACTCACTGGGAATATGAGCCGTTTCAGAACCGGTGCCTATGAAAAGTACGTCGATGTCCGGTATCGCATCCCGCAGGACCTGAATGTCGCCGTACCCGCCCCAGCCAGACACGCCCGTGGGCAGCAGAACCTGCGGGCCCTGGCGGACAACGCCACCAATCCGAAAGAACCCGGGGCCGTAGCCGTCAATCGGCGGGGCGTCGGTATAACTGATCTCGTTCAGGCGCATGGTTCAATTCCAGATCGGCAGGCCCACAACGGCGGCGGCTGCGATGATCGTATAAGCCGTTCGGCGATAAAGGCCAACGCGTGCGGGGTTAAACAATTGCTTTCCAACCCATGTGCCACAGGCGTAGACAGGAAAAAGCGCAGCGCCTAGGACCAAGGCTTCGCGTGTCAAAAGACCCTGCAGCGCCATGAGCGGCATCATGGCCAAGCTGTTCAGGGTCAGGACAACAATCGTGTTTGCCCGGCTTTGCGCCGCGCCGTCCGGACCGCTGAGTTGAAAAAGCGCAAGCGCCGGGCCATTCAGTCCGGTGCTGCCGCCCATGACGCCGACCAAGCCGCCGATACCGACCCACGCCCTTGGCCCCGGACTGCCCTGATACCGCCAGCCCGCAATCAGGGTCACAAGCGTACCGGCCACGATCGCCGATACAGCCCAACGGACCGCCGTGACGTCGACGGACGTCAACAGGAACAGACCCAGAGGTATGCCAAGCCAGGATGTTAACACCATGGTTGAAACGGCTGGAATATGGGCGTCACGCAGGGCGCCGGGGACAACTGTCACGAGCGATGACAGCGCAGACAAGGAAAACGCGGCAATGACAATCAGTGGGTCCAGATAGATCGTTGCCAGCGGCATCACGATCAGCGCCGCGCCAAATCCCGCAAAGCCGTAAACCAGCCCAGCAGCCAGGACCGCCAAGGCGATAACCGGAAGGCCCGGAATGGCCTGAAGCGTTTCAATCATGGCGCCACCCGGCATCCGGCGGCGCGCCGGTCAAACCTTGGCACCGCCAAACTGGTTGCCGGCATTTGCATCGGGTTTCGACCAGTCCCGTTTGACGCCAAGCAGCAACAGGATCGCGGACGCCACGAAGATCGATGAATAGGTGCCTACGATCACGCCCCAAATCATCGCAAAGACAAATCCCCGGATCACATCGCCGCCCAGCACAAAGAGCGAAATGAGCGCCAGGAGTGTGGTGACCGAGGTCACAACCGTCCGGCTCAGCGTCTCGTTGATCGACACGTTCAGAACCTGTTTCAGGTCCTTCTTCTTGTATTTCCTGAGGTTTTCGCGCACCCGGTCGAACACGACAACGGTGTCGTTCAGCGAATAGCCGACAATGGTCAAAAGCGCCGCGATGATCGCCAGATCGAAACGGATCTGCAGCTCAGAGAAGACGCCAATGGTCAGGATGACATCGTGGATCAAGGCCGCCACGGCACCGAGCGCAAATTGCCATTCGAACCGCAGCCAGATGTAGACCAGTACAGCCGCGATGGCGAGAACGACCGCAATGGCGGCCGTTTGAATCAGTTCACCGGAGACTTTTGGCCCCACGGATTCGACCGATGGGAACGTCATCGAAGGGTCGACTTCCTTCAAGGCCGCCTGCACCGCCTCGATCAGTTCCGCCGTTACAGATTCCTCTCCCTCCTGGGCCTGAATGCGGATCATGGCGACGTTCTGGTCGGCCTCAAAGTTGGGATCGAAAACCTCGGTGATCGACACATCACCCAGCTGCAACGGCGCAATCGCGTCGCGATAGGCACCCACATCGACGGGCTGCACCGCTTCGGTCCGCACCGTCGTGCCGCCCCGGAAATCGATGCCAAAATTCAGACCCTGGATCAGGAAACTGCCAAAGGCGATGACCATCAAAAGCGCCGACAGTCCCAGCGTCAGGCGGGCTCGGCTGAAGAAATCCCAGCTGGTCTCGGACGGGACGAGTCTCAGGCGCATCTTAAACCTCGATCTTCCTGGGGCGGCGACGTTCAAACCACATGACGATCATCAAACGGGTGACATAGATCGCCGTGAAGACCGAGGTCAGAATTCCCAGCGCCAGGGTGATGGCGAAACCGCGGACCGGGCCAGAGCCCATGGCGAAAAGGATCGTGGCGGTGATGAAAGTGGTTATGTTGGCGTCCAGAATGGCCGATAGGGCCTTTTCATAGCCCAGCTCAATGGCCCGCGCGGGGCCCTTTGCAGTCTTCAGTTCTTCGCGTATTCGCTCAAAAATCAGCACGTTGGCGTCGACTGCCATGCCGATAGTCAGAACGATCCCGGCGATGCCCGGCAAGGTCAGCGTTGCACTGATCATGCTGAGAAGGCCGAAGATCATGCCGACGTTCATGATCAGCGCAACGTTGGCGATCAGGCCGAACCAGCCGTAACTCAGCGCCATAAAGACCAGAACGGCGGCAAAGGCGATGATACAGGCGATGCGCCCGGCATCGATGGAATCTTGGCCAAGCTCTGGTCCGATTGTCCGTTCCTCAAGAAACGTCATCTCGGCCGGCAAGGCACCTGCGCGCAAGAGCACCGCAAGATTCGTTGATCCCTCGATGGTGAAGTTTCCGGTGATGATGCCGGACCCGCCGGGAATATGGCTTTGGATCACCGGGGCGCTGATCACTTCTTCGTCCAGCACAATGGCAAAAGGGCTGCCGATGTTTTCGGCCGTATAGTCGCCGAATTGCCGCGCCCCGGTCGGATTGAAGCGGAAATTGACCGCTGGCAGGCCGTTCTGGTCAAAGCTCGGCTGCGCGTCCACCAGATCTTCGCCCGACACGACCGGTGACTGCTCCAAAACGTAGAAGATGCCCTCTTCATCGAGCGACGGATAGATCACGTTGCGGGGACCCGGATCCTGGCTGCCGTCGCCGGTCTGATTGACCACCGGATGGAACGTCAGTTTCGCCGTGGTGCCGATCAGCCCTTTCAGTTCACTGGCCGACCCGATGCCGGGGACCTGGATCAGGATGCGCCTTTCACCCTGGCGCTGGATGGTCGGCTCTCGCGTCCCGACCTCATCAACGCGGCGACGGATGATTTCAACCGACTGCGCCATGGTCCGGTCATCGGTGGCCGCGCGTTCGGCTTCGGACAGCGCGATGGTCAGAACATCGCCCGCGGCCGAGATGTCCAGCGTGGACTGTCCAACGCCGGTCAGGCTGACGATGGGCTGCGACAGCGCGCGCACCACCTCAAGCGCCCGGGACATGCCTTCGGGTTGGCTGATACGAACGCGCAGGATGTCGACGGCGCTGTCCTGACGGCGGATGGTGCCGACCGTGGCACGTTCGTCGCGCAAGGCGTCGCGCACTTCCGACCACAGGTTCTCCATGCGGTCGGCATAGACGTCCTCCAACTGGACTTCGGCCAAGAGATGGGCGCCGCCGCGCAGATCGAGACCAAGGTTGACCAGCGTTCCGGGCAACCAGCCCGGCCAGCCTGCGACCGCCTCTAACTGTTCGGGTGTGCCGATACCGGAGTTCGCCTCAATCGCGACCACCGCATCGTTGTGCTGTTCGACGCGGCTGTACATGGTGTTTGGCATGGCGAAGAGAAGGCCAACCGCCGCCACACCCCAAATCAGTACCCGCTTCCAAAGCTCAAACTGCAGCATCAGGCGGCGCTAGCCCTTGGCCGGTTCGGTTTTTGACACCACCTGGGCGACGGTGTTCTGGACGACGCGCACACGCACGCCGTCGGCCAGTTCGACCTCCAGCTCGTTCTCGCCTTCCTTGACCTTGGTTACCTTGCCGATCAACCCGCCCTGGGTGACCACCTGATCACCACGCCGCAGCGCCGCAACCATCGCCGCATGCTCTTTGACCTTCTTCTGCTGCGGACGGATCAGCAGAAAATACATGATCGCAAAGATCAAGATCAGCGGCACAAAGCTCGCAAATGCGCTGCCGGCGCCTCCGGCGGCTTGCGCGAACGCAGGGGTTGCGAACATGGGGGTATCCTTCTTTCTATGGCGGGGCGTGCCCCGCCCGAATTGGCGCGCACCCTATAAGCGCACCCTGGGGTTGGCAAGGCGAACACCCCGCGTCAAGGTACGTCGGACGGGGACGAATTTTCATGTCTGAGATAGTTAAGGTTTTGTCCGATCCAATAGCGCTGTGGGCGTTTGGCGCAACAATTGCCCTGGCCCTGGCCGTCGTTCTGCGCCGTCCGCTTTTGCGGGGCGCCGGGGCAGTCCGTTCGGTCGTGGGTCGGGCATATTATACAACGATCGATCTTCGCCCCGGGCCATGGCTGCGACGACACTATTGGAAGGTCATGCTGGGCGCCGGCATTTTGTTGGGCCTTGGTGCGGCGGTCTTCTATCTGATTGAAATCGGGATCATCGTGGCGCGCCTTGTCGACCGCCTGCGGCTGGCCACCGCGGCGGGGGCCGCGACGGACGCAGCAGACATCCGCAATATCGCCACGGCGACGGCGGTTCTGCTCGGTGCGATTGCCGCAGCGGCCACGCTGATTTTTCAACTGGTCCGCGTCTGGATCAATGAACGCACCACCAGCGCCAGCGAAGAGGGGTTGATCACCGACCGGATAAACACCGCTGTCGCGGGCCTTGGCGCCGAAAAGTCGGTCAAGCGCCAGCGCCGGAACCGCGCCGGCAAACTCCAGTATGAGGAAGATGCCAAGGGGGCGCTGAATTTCAAGAACCCTTTGATGGAGGAACTGACCGTTCCCAATATCGAGGTCCGCATCGGAGCGCTTTATGCGCTGGAACGTATCGCCCAGGACAGCCTGCGCGACCATGTTCAGATCATGGAGATCCTTTGCGCCTATATCCGCGAAAACAGCCCGGCGAGCACGGCAATCGACAGCCCGCACCGCATCGCCGAAAGGCTGGCAGAAGGGGACGAAAACGGCCCCGGACTGTCCGATGAAGAGATATTTCAGCATGACGACTACCGCGCGGCAAACCCGTGGAACTGGAAGCCCGGTGAGCTGACACCAAAGCGCCTGTATACAGATTGGGTTCCAACGCTTCCCACCCTTCGCACGGACATCCAGATCGCGCTGGAAATCATTGGCCGGCGCAGCAGCGCGCAAATTGAAGAAGAACAGCGTTTGCGCGGCCGGTTCAATGCGAGCTATACGTTGGACCTTCGTGCGACAAACCTTCAAGCCGCAGACATCCGTGGCCTCAACCTTCACAACGCGCTTTTGGATTTGTCGCGGTTGGACGGCGCTCACCTTGAAAGCTCCGGGCTAAGCGGTGCTTCTTTGAGGTCCACAATATTGGACGGTGTCCGGGCTATAGCCGTGGATCTGGCCGACAGCAACTTGGCAAGAGCGAGCCTGGTCGGATCTCGACTTTACGAAGCGACCCTGGCGCGGGCGAATTTTGGATCCGCAAATTTGGTGGGTGCAATGCTGGTCGATGCCAATGCAGCAGGCGCAGGCTTCGCGAGAGCCAACTTGCGAAATGCCACACTTCACGCCTCGGACGCGACCCGAGCGAGCTTTTGGGAGTGCGACTTATCCTGGGCGAACCTTGATTTTCTGGAAGGCAGAGACGCACGCTTCATCCGCGCCAAGCTTGCCGGCACTTCATTGGAAAATAGCTCTCTGCCCGGCGCTCAACTGATTAGTATCGAGGTCGATGCCGACACAGAGTTGACACCCGGCGACCTGACCGGCGCGTTGATCACCAACTCAGATCTGTCTGCCTTAAAGGATCTTGATCCCGTAACGCTCGCCCAGGCCTTGGGTGACGACACGGTTATCTTACCGGCCGCGCTGGTCTGCGGCGAACATCCGCTTGAGCACTGGAAAACCGACGAAATTCGTGAGCCGCCCTACGACACGACATGGGCGGATTGGCAAGAGACCATAGGCTATGTGCCGCTTGATCCAAGTTCCAAACCCGGCCGCACTACCCGCGGCAGCTAGCGCGACACCTCGCAATCAGGCGATCAAACACCCCGGATTGACGATCCGAACGGCCAATTGCGGTTCCCCTGCCCGACGAAATGCGCCATAGGGCGCCACACGCAATCGGTACGAGGAAAGGACCCATGCACGACATCCGTTTGATCCGCGAGACCCCAGAGGTCTTTGACGCTGCCATGAAGCTGCGCGGGGTCCAGGTGTCGTCGTCGGACGTTCTTGCCGTGGACGAAGCGCGCCGGGCCAAGATTGTCGCGGCCGAGGCCGCCTTGGCCGAACGCAATGCCGCCTCGAAAGAGGTGGGCGCGGCCAAGGCCCGAGGGGACAATGCCGAATTCGAACGGCTTCGCGCTTTTGTGGGCGAAAAGAAAGACGAAATCGCCCGTCTGGAAGACGAGGCCAAGGCGGAAGACGCAAGGTTAAAGGACCTGCTGATGGGCCTGCCGAACCTCTTGGCCGATGACGTGCCCGAAGGCGCCGACGAGGACGCAAATGTCGAGATCCGGCGTTGGGGCGCGCCCCGTGCGTTTGGCTTTGCCCCAAAGGAGCATTACGAGGTTGCCGCCGCCCAGACGGGGATGGATTTTGAGACCGCCGCGAAACTGTCCGGCGCCCGCTTCGTGCTGCTCTCAGGATCGGTGGCGCGGCTTCACCGGGCCCTGTCCCAGTTCATGCTGGACCTGCACATCGACGAACACGGGCTGACCGAGACGAATGCGCCCGTTCTGGTCCGCGATGAGACGATGCAGGGCACCGGCCAGCTGCCCAAGTTTGCCGAAGATAGCTATCAGACGACCGACGGTTCCTGGCTGATCCCCACATCGGAGGTGTCGCTGACCAACATCGTGGCTGGCCACATCCTGTCCGAGGACTATCTGCCGCGCCGCTATACGGCCCATTCTCTCTGCTTTCGCTCGGAAGCCGGCAGTGCCGGGCGCGACACGGCCGGAATGCTGCGTCAGCACCAGTTCGAAAAGGTAGAGATGGTCAGCGTGACCCATCCTGACAAAAGCTGGGAAGAGCACGAACGCATGACCCGCTGCGCCGAAGCGGTGCTGGAAAGGCTTAGCCTGCCCTACCGCACGGTGGTTCTTTGCAGCGGCGATATCGGTTTCGGGGCGCTGAAGACCCATGATATCGAGGTCTGGCTGCCCGGGCAGAACACCTACCGCGAGATCAGCTCGGTTTCGAACTGCGGTGCGTTCCAGGCGCGGCGCATGAACGCCCGTTTCCGGCCCGAAGGCGGCGGAAAGCCGGAATTCCTGCATACGCTGAACGGCTCGGGCCTTGCGGTCGGGCGGGCGCTGATCGCGGTGATCGAAAACGGCCAGGAAGCCGACGGCTCGGTCACCCTGCCCGCACCGCTTGCGCCCTATCTGGGCGGGGCCGCGAAAATCTCGGCCGAAGGCACGTTGATCTAACGGCGCAAGAGCACGTTACGCAAAGCGCGTGGCGTGCTCTTGCTGCAGGTCGGCGAGGCTCGCCTGATCCAGCAACATGCGGCGCAGGCTGCCGGGACGATAGGACGAAACCTCGACGATCCGCCGTTTCGCGACATCGTGCAATTCGTCGGTCTCGCCCGCACCCGGGCCGCGGCGTGTCCAGCGGATCAGCCCCGTCGGGTCGAAGCCGCCGCCGTTGGTCAATGAACCCAGATAGTCGTCGGCTTTGGCCTCGACTTCGCTGGTCAGCGGCGCGCCCAGCCCGGCAACGCGGGCGCCTTCGACGATCCACTCAAGCACGCTGTTCGATATCCGCCGCTCAGATCCGCTTCCGCCGATCTTGCCGTGATCGCCGGGGAACCAAAGCTGGCGATAGCGCAGGCCGCCTTCGTCATCCTTGCCAAGGACGCGGTTCAGTTCATCCAGGTTGGACCATTTGGTCGGACGGTACAGCACGCGTGTCTCATCAAGCCCCATGGCATGGCGACCGGATCGCACAAGGCTTGACAGATCATGGTCATGGAAGCCGTGGCCACCCGGAACGGCCCGGAACTGGCCGAGGACGCCAGGAATGCCGTGCGCACCGACGGTGTCGAAGATCCCCAGATAGCCGATGTCGACGGGCTGGCCGGTGTCCATGAACTGCGCCGTGCGCCAGTCGCGTTCCTTGTTGCTGGTGAAAACACGCGGCGAGATCTGGGCGCGCAACTGGTGGCTTGCGTCCGAATTGGGGTGCGTGTCCTTGTGCCGGTTTCGGTACCAGGCCATCGCCGCGCCGATGTGTTTCTTTTCTTCCGGGATGCCAGCAGCGCGGATCAGGCCAGCAAACGACCGCGCCGTATAGGCGCCGCGGGAGAAGCCGAAAATGAAAATGCGGTCGCCAGGCGCGTAGGTCTCGATCAGAAATTCATAGCATTCGCGCAGATCCTGAGTGAGACCGCGTCCAAGAGCCCCGCCCCGGAATTTGTCGAGGAATTTCGCGGCGCCTTCGACATCGTCATTGGCGCCCAGACCGATCTGATAGTGCGACTTTTGCCCGTTCCCGTCGTTGTCCTTCGCGACATCCACGATTTCTTCCAGTCGTGCGACACTTGTCGGGCTGTCCGTCTTGTCACGGTTGTTCCACGTTCCATCGCAAAAGATGGCGATATTCTTCACGCCTGCCTCCCAATTAACCCTAAGTCGGGTCACTTCACCCTTAAGGTGATTCAATGGCAAGTCAGGATTTCCAGAAAGTCGCCTGTCGCGACCCTAGGACCCTGCGGCGGGCCCCTTGCCCAGGTGTTTGCGCAACCGGGATGGTGTTGATTTCTTGCGGTTCTTATAGGGGTTGGCCGCCGACTGGCTGCGCATCGTCAGCCGGATCGGCGTGCCAGGCATATCGAAGTCGCTACGCAGGCCGTTGATGAGGTAGCGCGTGTAACTCTCTGGCAGTTTGTCTGGATGGCTGCACATGACGACAAACCCGGGCGGCCGCGTCTTGGCCTGGGTCATGTACCGAAGCTTGATCCGGCGCCCGGCAGGTGCCGGTGGCGGATGCGCTTCGAGCATGCCCGATAGCCACTGATTGAGCTTTGCCGTCGGCACACGGCGGTTCCAAACCTCATGGGCTTCGATCACTGCCTTGCCCAGTCTGTCGAGACCCTTGCCGGTCTTGGCCGAGACCGTGACCATGGGGGCACCGCGCAATTGCGGCAGAAGCCTCTCAAACGCCTCACGAAGATCACGAAGCTTTTGCTGCTTGTCGGGTTCCACATCCCATTTGTTGACGGCCACGACGACGGCGCGGCCTTCGCGTTCGGCCAGATCGGCGATCCTGAGATCCTGCTGTTCAAAGGGGATTGCCGCGTCGAGCAGCACGACGACGACCTCGGCGAACTTCACCGCACGCAAGCCGTCGGCCACACTGAGCTTTTCCAGTTTTTCCTGGACGCGCGCCCGTTTGCGCATACCCGCGGTATCGAAGATGCGCATCGGCCGGCCGGCCCATGGGGCCTCGACCGAAATCGCATCGCGGGTGATCCCCGCTTCGGGACCGGTCAGCAGCCGGTCTTCACCGACAATGGCATTGATTAGTGTCGACTTACCCGCATTGGGTCTGCCCACAACGGCAATCTGAAGGGGCTTCGACGGATCGATTTCGGCCTCTCCGGCGGCATCGATGTCGACGTCCGTCTCTGGCGCATCGGCGGCTGCGCGAGCCGTGCCGTCCTTGGCGTAGGGACGCAAGGCCACGATAAGATCGGCCATCCCCTCGCCGTGTTCGGCCGAGATGCGGATGGGCTCGTCCAGACCCAGCTCCCAGGCCTCAAGAACACCGGCGTCCGCCGCCCGGCCTTCGCCCTTGTTCGCAACGAGAACGACAGGCGTGCCGGATTTGCGCAAGAGATCGGCAAACTCGCGGTCGGCCGGGGTAAGCCCGGCGCGGGCATCGATCATAAAAAGGCAGACATCGGCCATCGCGACAGCGCGTTCCGAAAGGCGCCGCATGCGCCCCTGCAAACTGTCGTCGGTGGCAATCTCAAGTCCCGCCGTATCGATGACCGTAAAAGACAGGTCTGCCAGACGGGCCGCGCCTTCGCGCAGGTCGCGCGTGACCCCCGGCTGATCATCGACCAAGGCAAGGCGCTTGCCGACAAGCCGATTGAACAGGGTCGACTTTCCGACATTTGGTCGGCCGACGATGGCAAGAACGAAGGTCATGGACGCGTCCAAGGATGACTGAGACGGACCCGTTACACCGGAAAGCGCCTACCGGAAAGCCAGAAGTTCGGCGTCCGTCGTCAGAATATACATGGTGCCCGCCACGACGATTGGCGCGGCGGCGGCCGGGCTGCGAAGCGAAATCTGACGCACGAACGCGCCCGACGCAGGATCAAAGACGCGCAGCACCTCGTCGCCCGAGGCAAGGTAAAGCCTGCCCCCGGCTATGACAGGCCCGTAATGTGCCACAACCGTCTTGCGACGCCGCCAACGGATGTCTTCGAAATAGGGCAACTGATAACGCCAGATAAGGCTGCCGTCCGAAGCGTTGAGGCGCACCAGTCCACCCTGGTCGGTGACCCCGAATAAAGACCCGCCGTCCGGCCAGACGGGTCCGTATATGCCGTATTCGGCGGTCCAGACCCGCGCTCCAGAAGTGATATCCAGCGCCACAAGTCTTCCCGCCGCGTTGCCGGTATAAACCCTGCCATCGCGAAGCACCGGATCCGCGCTAATGTCCCCGATCTGGGCATAGGCCTTGCCCAGGCGTTCGCCCTGCACCTCGCCGCCCCAAAGGCGGAACCCGCCCTGGCGGAAGGTACTGACAACCTCGCCGGATGAGAACGGAAACACCGAGATCCGTTCGTCCACTGCAGGTGATGCGCCACCACCAAAGGCTGCCAGCGTCGGAATGCCCGGCACTTCCCAGCGCACGCGGCCGTTTTCAACATCGATCGCCCAGCCCCTGCTGTCCCGCGAGACAACATAGACGAGCCCGTCCCGGACCGTTGGCGCACCGGAGGCCACGGCCTGCAGGTCTTGGCGCCAGAGAACGCCGCCCGTGGCCGCGTCCAAGGCCGTCAGATTGCCGAATGCGGTCGTGGCAAAAACCCTGCCGTCACTGACTGAAAGACCGCCGCCCGATGCCTCTTCAGAGCTGTCCGTGGCCGGTGTAAGATTGACCGCCCAGACCCGCTGACCGGTGGTCGTGGTCGCCGCCACGGTCGATGCGGCGTCAAGCGTGTAGATCCGCGCGCCATCGCTTACCGGGCGCGCTGTGATCTGGGCGCGCCGGGAATCGCCCTGTCCGACCGATGCCCGCCAGATCTGCCGGGGCTCGGCGGAAAAGACCGGATGGTTGATCCATTGCAGCGACGTGCCCCCGGGATGGCCCCAAGTTGCATTGGCGCGCGGCGCGCTCAGACCGATCGCGCGTGGCTCACCTTCGAAAACCCCCACGGCTGTCAGGTCCGACGTCAGATCGACGATGTCCTCGAAAGCCGGGTCCGGTTCCTGGCCGATGGCCGTCGGTGTGCGGATCTGAAGCCTTTCGCCGGTTAGACGTGGATCGCGTTCGCCACATGCAGTGAGGACGACGACCGTCATCAAGGCCAATGCGGCAAGGCCTCTCTTCCCAAAGATCGACGCCGGCAAAATCATAACCCTAGCTAGCGTCAAGTTCCCCGCCCAGAACCACAATCATCTGTCGGGCACGCTGGATCAGGTCGCGGGGACTTTCCGCATCGTTGATAAGGGTTTCATATATTTCAATCGCTGCGGCGGGATCACCATCTTCCACGAAGATCAGCGCCTGCTGTTCTTGGGCGAGCGTCCGGAAAGGCGCACCCGGCTGGCTGAGCGCGCCCAGCGTTGCGGCGCGGGTAGACGCATCAAGACCGTCGCCCAATAGGATCACGCGCTTCAGACCGGCCAGATCCCGGTAAACCGGAGCGACATCGGGGTTAGTCGCCAAAGCGGCCAGAATATCCCCGGCGCCGGCTGGATCCTCGGCTGCCATCATCTGGGCGGCCGTAAGAAGATCCAGTACTGCGGAACTGGCATCTTCCGGTCGGGCAATGGCCTCCAATGCTGTAACGCGACCGCCGGCGCCATCGGTCTCAAGGGCGGCAAGCAAGGCATCGCCATAGGCTTCGGCCTGGGCGCGCGCCTGGGCCTTGCGGTATTCGTTGAACGCCGCACCCCCGACCAGCAACACGATCGCCAGGGCAGCAATCCAGCCATAGCGTCGAATCAAGCGGAACAGCCGTTCGCGCCGAACCTCTTCCGTGACTTCTTCAATGAAACTGTCGGTTTCGCTCACTCGGACACCTCAAACCCGTTGTTGGGCGTCTCTTACAGGGAATTTGCGGGTCGTGCCAAGTCACGGGTTATTGCACATGAAACAGGCAATCCGCCGCACATGGGAAGACAAACTGAACTTTTCGGTTTAGAAACCACTTGAATCCGCTGTCGAAACGGTCAAATAGACCAAAAAACAGGGTCGATGGGCCAATTCTTGGCGAAGTAAGATGAAACCATTTTCTGCGATTTTGGCGATCGTCGTGATCGGGGCACTTTATCTGATCGTGTTCGAACGCGACAGGGTGATGCAGTTTTCGGGCGCAGATCCCGCAAACGCCGTTGAGGCCAGCGCGGCCGCGCCGGACGCCAATGCCGCGGCGGAGCAGGCTGTAAGCATGTCGGTGGTCGCCCTGCGCTCCAATGCCAGAACCATCGACAGCGCCGTCGTCCTGCGGGGTGAAACGCAGGCTGCGCGCCGCGTTGACGTCCGCGCCGAGACGTCCGGTCTGATTGTCTCGGAACCGCTTCGTAAGGGTGCGCTGGTCGAAGCAGGCCAACTGCTATGCGAGATTGATCCCGGTTCACGTCTCGTGGCCCTGGATGAGGCCGAGGCGCGCCTGGCGGAAGCCGAAGCACGCATCCCCGAAGCGCAAGCCGGAATACCGGCCGCCGAGGCGGCGCTTGCCGAGGCCGAGGCACGCCTGCTGGAAGCCCGCGCACGGCTTCAAGAGGCCGAGATCAATTCCCGGGCGGCCCGCCGCCTGATCGAAGGTGGCTTTGCATCTGAAACCCGGGTCGCCGCAACAGATGCCGCCCTTGAAGCCGCACGCGCTGGCGTCGTATCGGCGGACTCCGGCGTCAAATCGGCAAGCTCCGGAATTGCGGGCGCAGTGTCATCGCTTGAAGGTGCCCGCGCTGGTCGCCAATCGGCCCAGGCATCAGTCGCCGCGGCTGAAACCGAGCTGGAACGCCTAACCCTGACCGCCCCGTTCTCGGGCCGGCTCGAATCGGACACGGCGGAACTTGGATCGCTGCTGCAGCCCGGCGGGCTTTGTGCGACCGTGATCCAGATCGATCCGGTAAAGCTGGTCGGGTTTGTCCCCGAGATGGAGGTTGACCGGATCACGCTTGGCGCCCCTGCCGCCGCACGGCTGGTTTCAGGCCGCGAAATCTCGGGTACGGTCAGCTTTGTCGCCAGATCGTCCGATCCCGCCACACGGACCTTCCGGACCGAAATCACCGTTCCGAACCGTGACGCATCAGTACGCGATGGCCAGACCGTTGAGATCGCCGTGGCGGCCGCCGGTACCACGGCACATCTGTTGCCGCCTTCTGCGCTCACGCTCGACAATGAAGGCGCGCTTGGTGTGCGCCTTGTTGAAGATGGTGTCGCCCGCTTCCGGGCCGTCAAAGTCTTGCGCGATACGGTGGAAGGTATCTGGCTGGCCGGAATACCGGATGAAGCAGACGTCATCGTCGTTGGGCAGGAGTTCGTTACCGACGGCGTACCGGTCAAAGTCACCTACCGCGATACAACGCAATGAAACGGCAGATGGGAACACTGAGATGACGGGAATAGTCGATTGGGCCGCATCAAGGGCCCGTATGGTTATCGCGTTCATTGCATTGTCGCTTCTCGCCGGCGCGTTTTCATACGCCAATCTGCCAAAAGAGGGTGAGCCGGACATCGAGGTTCCGGCCCTTTTCGTCTCGCTGCCCTTCCCCGGCATTTCGGCCGAAGACAGTGAAAAACTGTTGGTCAAACCGATGGAGACCGAGCTGTCCGACCTAGACGGGCTGAAGTCAATGTCCGGCACGGCCTCGGAAGGCTATGCGGGTGTGGCGCTGGAATTTGAGTTTGGCTGGGACAAGACCAAGATCCTGGCCGATGTACGCGACCGCATGAACACGGTCGAGGCCGAATTCCCGGAAGGCGCTGAAAAATATTCGATCAACGAGATCAATTTTTCTGAGTTTCCCATCATTATCGTGAACCTGTCCGGCCCGGTTCCAGAGCGTACGCTGCTTCGGGTGGCGAAAGATCTTCAGAAGCGCATCGAGTCCCTTGAACCCGTGCTCGAAGCCGGTCTGACCGGCCAGCGCGATGAGATGGTCGAGGTGATCATCGACCCGCTGCGTCTAGAATCCTACAACGTGACGGCGGCGGAACTGATCAATGTGGTGGTCAACAACAACCAGCTGATCGCGGCGGGCGATGTTGAAACCGAAGGCGGCGCTTTTGCCGTGAAGATTCCGTCGTCGTTCGATGAACCGCGCGACGTTTTTGATCTGCCGGTTAAGACCGACGGCGACCGGGTGGTAACGCTGGGCGATCTGGCCGACATCCGTCTGACGTTCGAAGACCGCGAAGGTGTGGCCCGCTTTAACGGTGAGCCCACGCTCGCGCTTCAGATCGTCAAGCGCAAAGGGTTCAACCTGATCGATACGACAGCGCTTGTGCGCGAGACCGTCGAAGCCGAGCGCCAGAAATGGCCGGCCGAGCTGCAAGAGGTCTTGCAGGTCGGCACCTCAATGGACCAGTCGACCCAGGTTCAATCCATGGTGCGTCAGCTTGAGGGGTCGGTTCTGACCGCCATCGCTCTTGTTATGATCGTGGTCCTGGCGGCGCTTGGCATGCGGCCCGCCCTGCTTGTGGGCTTTGCAATCCCGACATCGTTTCTGCTGTGCTTTGCGTTCCTGGCCGTCATGGGCGTCGCGGTCTCGAACATCGTCATGTTCGGGCTCATTCTGGCGGTGGGCATGCTGGTTGACGGGGCCATCGTCGTCGTCGAATACGCCGACCGTCGCATACGCGAAGGCACGGGCCCCATGCGGGCCTATGTCGAAGCCGCAAAGCGCATGTTCTGGCCAATCGTATCGTCGACCGCCACGACCCTTTGCGCGTTCCTGCCGATGCTCTTCTGGCCGGGTGTGCCCGGGCAGTTCATGGGCATGCTGCCGGTGACACTGATCTTCGTTCTATCAGCATCGCTCGTGGTGGCGCTGATCTACCTTCCGGTGATGGGGGGCGTGTCCGGGCGCCTGACCCGCAGCTTTGAGCGGGCGAGCGCATCACTGCGCACGCGTCTGCCTTGGTTCGTGCGCGCCCTGCTGGTTTTGCCGTCCGTCTACATGACCTTTGTGGGGGCCATGCAGATGCTGAACCCCAGCTATCTTTTGGGGGACAGCGCGCCCAGCGGAAGCCTGGCCATTCTGCCGGGTGCCATCCTGTTTCTTGTGGGCTCTTCACTGAGCGCGATCACCATGGGATCGGCCAAGATCGAGCGGCGCCAGAACAAGATACGGGGCGGGATAAGGCGGACGCCCTTCGGCTATTTCATCCGGTTTATTACCGGCAATCCGGTGATGCCGGTCGTGGCCATTGGCGGGATCGTTTTTATCGTGATGAACGTCTTCGCGCTCTACGGCCAGAACAACAACGGCGTTGAGTTCTTTGTCGAATCCGAGCCCGAGCAGGCCATCGTTTATGTCCGTGCACGCGGCAACGTGAGCCTGGCCGAGAAGGATGCGCTGGTATCACAGGTCGAGAAAATCACGCTGGCCACCGAAGGCGTAAAGTCGGTTTTCACCTTCTCGGGCGAAGGCGGGCTCAACAACAATACGGGTGGAGCGCAACCGCCCTTGGACACTATCGGGCAGCTGCAGCTGGAACTGATACCCTGGGACGACCGCGCAGGGATCGAGGAACTGGACGGAGATGTCGTTCTTGCCAACCTGCAGGAAAAACTTAACCAGGTGCCTGGCATCTACACCGAGATCCTGGATCTCAGCCGCGGTCCTTCCTCGGGCAAGCCGGTTCATCTGAGAATTTCGGGCGAGAACTGGGAAAATCTGATCGCCGCGGCGCAAACGGCGCGGGCCAAATTCGAAGACACCCCTGGCCTGATCGACATCGAAGACACGCTGCCCCTGCCAGGGATCGATTGGCAGATCGACGTGGATGTCGAAAAGGCCGGGCGTTTCGGGGCCGATGTGGCAACGGTTGGCGCCATGGTCCAACTGGTGACGCGCGGCATCCTTCTGGACACCATGCGCATCGACAGCTCGGACGAAGAGATCGAGATCCGGGTGCGACTGCCCGAAGAAGACAGGGTTTTGTCGACCTTGGACACACTGCGCGTACGCACCAACGATGGCCTTGTCCCGCTGGCGAATTTTATCACCCGGACACCGGTCGAAAAGCTGGGAAAGATCGACCGGGTCGATCAACAGCGCCACTTCGACGTCAAGGCCGATGTGACGGCCGATCTTGTGAAGCTGGTGAATGCGGACGGCGAGATCATCGAGGTACTGAACTCTGAAGAAGCAAACAGCAACAGCGACGTTCAGAACCGGATCAGCGACGAGGGTTGGAAGGTCATCCCCGTCAATGCCAATGAACGCATCGAGGTGCTGACCGAATGGTTGAGCACCGATCAGCCGCTGGGCCCGGGCCTTGGCTGGGAATGGACCGGTGACCAGGAAGAACAGGCGGAAAGCGGCCAGTTTCTCGTTTCGGCCTTCGCCGGCGCCTTGGGGCTGATGTTCATCATCCTGCTGGCACAGTTCAACAGCTTTTATAACGCTGTGCTGGTCCTTCTGGCGGTCATCCTGTCAACGACGGGCGTTCTGATCGGTATGCTGGTAATGAACCAGCCGTTTTCGATCATCATGACGGGCACCGGCATTGTCGCCCTGGCGGGCATCGTGGTGAACAACAACATCGTTCTTATCGACACCTATCAGGAATACAGCCGCTATATGCCGCGGATCGAAGCGATCGTGCGCACCGCAGAAGTGCGGATCCGGCCGGTCCTTTTGACTACGATCACCACCATGGCCGGTCTGGCGCCGATGATGTTCGGGTTGAGCCTTGATTTCATTGCAGGCGGCTATTCTATCGATGCGCCCACGGCGCTTTGGTGGAAGCAGCTGGCGACGGCCGTGGTTTTCGGATTGGGTATCGCCACAGCGCTCACACTGATCTTCACGCCGTCGATGCTGGCCGTCAGGGTCTGGGCGTCGTCCTACGCACATTTCTTTGCGGTTCTCTTCGCACGGCTTTCGATGGGCCGTACCAGCCAGGCCGCCCGGGACTGGGCGCTGCGCCGTGAGGCCAAGCGCATTCCCGCGCCGGAACTGATCTGGGACTTTGGCGCGCTTGCCCTTCCCGGGCCCACCCCTGCGCTTGCCGCCGGACCGGCCCAAGCGACGGTCCACGGCGATCTGCCGGCGGACTGGCCAGATCAGGGCGGCGATCCCGACAACCTGAGGGCCGCCGAATAGGGCCGACAATTGAGCGATGTCCAAGACGCTTGAAACCAACCGACTGGTACTGCGGCCCTATGCCCAGGCGGACGTCGAACACGTGGCCACCGACATCTTCGGCGATCCGTCCGTCGCCGTAATGCTGGCCCACGACGCGCGCCGACCTGAGAACGCCCACGCCTTTGCCGAAAAATGGCTTAGCATCATGACGATGGGTGATGGTCGCACGATAAATGAAGCAGGCGGCGCCGGTCTTTACGCAATGTATTTTCGCGAAGATCCGACGCAGTTTTTCGGGATCGGCGGCACCTGGATGGAACTGGTCGACGGACGCTGGCACGGCGAGTTGTTCTACGCATCCGCCCGCCGCTGGCACGGACGCGGCCTGATGGGCGAGGCCGTTGACGCCATCGCGGAAAGACTGTGGGCAATCCCGAATATCGGCCAAATCTATGGTGTCTACTGGGACGGCATCAATCCGGCCTCAGGCAAGCTTTTGGCCCGCGCCGGTCTTCGCCCGGCGGAGCGCTGCGCGGTCCTTCACGAATATAGTGTCGAGAAATGCCGGTTGATCCATGATTTTGACATCTGGCGGTTGGCCGAAGCGCCCTTGCAGACCAAAGCCGCGGTCGCTGCGCAGTCCGCCTGCCGCGCCGGCGCGTTCGTGGCCGAAGGTGTACTGCCAAAGGCTGGGGCGCTGAGTGCGCTAGAGGCGGCCCATGGCGACGCGTTGCCCGCCGCAGCGCTGGAAAGGTTCAACTGGGCACTGGCACATCCCGGAATGGCCCGGCTTGAAAAAAACCCTGGCTAGGGGTTACTCGGCCGCTTCCACACTGTCGTCTTGCTCGGCCGCCTGAAGATGCCAAAGACCGGCATAGCGGCCATCCTTTGACAGAAGCTCGGCATGCGTGCCCTCTTCGACGATGTGACCCTTGTCCAGCACCACAATGCGATCTGCATCCGCAATCGTCGACAGGCGATGGGCGATGGTGATCACCGTGCGCCCTTTGCCGATGGCCGTCAGCTGATGCTGGATTTCGGCTTCGGTCTCGGTATCCAGCGCACTGGTCGCTTCATCCAGAAGCAAGATTGGCGGGTCCTTCAGGATCGTCCGGGCGATACCAACCCTCTGTTTTTCGCCGCCCGACAGCTTCAGGCCACGCTCACCCACTGCCGTATCATAGCCTTCAGGAAGGCTTTCGATAAAGTCATGGATTTCAGCGGCCTTTGCAGCGGCCTCGATCTCGCCGCGCGTGGCGTCGGGCCGACCGTAGCAAATATTGTAGAAGATCGTGTCGTTGAACAGCACCGTATCCTGCGGCACCACGCCGATGGCCCGGTGCAGGCTGTCCTGGGTCACGTCACGAATGTCCTGCCCGTCAATGCGGATTGCGCCGCCGGTGACATCATAGAAGCGGAACAGCAGACGGCCGATGGTCGATTTGCCGGACCCCGAAGGACCGACTATGGCCAGCGTCTGTCCGGGCTCAACCGTCAGGGAAACATCCTGCAGGATCGCGCGGTCTTCTTCGTACCCGAATGCCACGGCATCGAAAGATAGCTCACCGCCCGACACCGCCAACTCGGCGGCACCGGCCTTGTCAGCCACCTCGGAGGGTTGTTCGAGCAGATCGAACATCTCGGCCATATCAATGAGACCCTGGCGGATTTCGCGGTAGACATAGCCCAGCATGTTGAGCGGTAACATCACCTGAAGCATGTAGGAATTGACCATGACAAAATCGCCGACCGTCAGCGTGCCCCGCTGAACGCCCATCGCCGCCATTGCCATGACGACCACCAGACCGGTGTTGATCAGGATGCCCTGCCCAAGGTTCAGAAATGCCAGGCTGTAGCTTGTTTTGAGCGACGCGCGCTCATAGTCCCGCATGGACTGGTCATAGCGTTCCGCTTCGCGGATCTCGGCGCCGAAGTACTTGACTGTCTCGAAATTCAGCAGGCTGTCGATGGCCTTCTGGTTGGCCTCGGTATCGCGGTCGTTCATGACCTTGCGGATCTTGACACGCCATTCGGTGACCTGGGTCGTGAAAACGACGTAAAGGACAACGGTAACCAAAACGACCACCAGATACGAGATGTCGAAGACCACTGCGAGCACGACGGCAATCATCGCAAGTTCGACCAGAAGCGGGCCGATCGAGAAGACCATGAAACGCAGCAGGAAATCGACGCCCTTGACCCCGCGTTCGATTATCCGGCTCAGCCCGCCGGTCTTGCGGGTGATGTGGTAACGCAGCGAAAGCCTGTGAATGTGGGTGAAAGTTTCAAGCGCCAGCCTTCGGAGCGCCCCGAACGCCACGGGCGCGAAGACCACATCGCGGATCTCTTGAAAGGCGATGGTCATGAACCGCGCCGTTCCGTAGGCGACGGTCAGGCCGACCGCCCCCATGGCCACCATCCAACCCGTGCTCGCGCCTTCGCCCGTCAGCGCATCCACGGCGGTCTTGTAAAAGAACGGGGTTCCCACGGCGATGATCTTGGCCACGAGCAGCGCCAGAAGCGCGATCACAACCCGCAGTTTCACGTCAGGCCGGTCAGCGGGCCACAGGTAGGGCGCGACCTTGCGCATTGTGCGCCATCCGCTGGCTCTGGCCTCGGCCGTGGAAATGCTTGCGTCGCTCACGGGCTAAATCTAGCCATGGCCAGGGCCGGCTTCTAGGCCCATGGCGGCGATTTTCGTGGGGCGTGACCTTGCCGGTCCTGAATGGCCTAGGGGTGCTTAGTTTGGGACTGTGAAAACCTGTCCCGGATAGATCAGGTCCGGGTCCCGTATCTGATCCCGGTTGGCTTCATAGATGCGCACATATTCAAAGCCGTCATCGTAATTGCTTGTCGCAATCCCCCAAAGCGTGAAACCGGGCTGGACGGTCACCAGCTGCAGTTGCGTGCTGCCGCTTTCCGTCGCCAGCGCCTGGGCTTCCGCCAGAACGCCTTCGTCTTCGCGCTGAAATGGCGTCTCGATCCGCGACGTGACCGCGCCCGAGGCATCCACCTCGTCCACACGCAACGTGTAAACGCCGCTGTCTATTTCAGGAAGGTCGGCACGCCAGTTGCCATCATCGTCGATCGCTTCGGTCAGAATGGGACGGTTGTTGATGTAGACCCGAACGAAGCCGTCCGCCTGACCGGAACGGCCCGACAGGGCCACGTCGCCCGTGTCATCATAGCTGATTGCATCGAGGACCAGATTTTCCAGCAATTCCGGCGCAACGCCATCCGGTGCCTGCAGGACGCGTGTGCCACTGGGATCGACAAGCACAACGCCCGGCGCGGACGGGGCCGGCGCAGCCAAGGCGACACTGGGGCCGGTGGACGGCTCGGGCGTCACGGTTTGTGCGCCCGGCGCTTCGACCATGACTTCGGGCGATCTTTCCCGCGCGGGCGCCGTCTCGACCTCTACGGTCTCGACAACAGCCTGGTCAGCAGTGTCCTCGGTGACGGGCGCCACACCGTCATCGCCAGTGTCCCCGGCGGACAGGGCAGGCTCGGTCTCGCCTCCAGCGTCGGGTTGCTGGGCAGCACCCGGGTCTTCCGCCGCCGCGGCCGTCCGGTCGCTATCCGTTCCATTGGTCGCCACAGTGGCGGCAGGTTCGTCCAAATCGGTATCTGCAGGCGCGCGCGCAACGGCGTCACCGGTGCTTTCCAGCACCTCGTCTTCCGCCACACCGCCTGGCATCGGGACAGTGTCTTCCGGCAGGTAAGTGGCGCCAGCACCGGCACTGCCTTCACCGCCGTCGTCGCCTGTCTCTGGCCCGGCAAGAGCCAGTTGCGTCTCACCTGCGTCGGTACTGTCTTCGCGCACACCGTCCGTTCCGGTGGCCTCGGCCACTGCCGTGGTGTCTGCAACCGCATTCGGCGTCAGAATTACGGCCGCCTCGGAAAGGCGGCGTTCACCCCCGGGCAGACTGGCATCAAGGCTAACAACGCGCGCTATGCTACTGGGTTCAATAAAGAAAATTGACACGAAGTTGCCCCGGTCATCGGCCGTTCCTCGGCTGACCTCACCGCCGTCGATCAGGATGCGCACGTCCGATCCGGGCGGCGCCCGTCCGGCCACAACCGTGCTGCCATCCGGGGCAACACGCACAAGATCGAATTCGGGGATATCGCTTGGCGTGGTTTCTCCCGGATCGCTGTCTTCGGCAACTTCAGTATCATCAACACTGTCGCCGATGTCCGATCCAGACGTTCCAGTTCCGCCCTCATCAGCCGAAGGCGCTTCAGCAATGGGCGTTTCCGCCCCACCGGTGGTCCCGGCGCCGGATTGATCAGCCGCGGCGATCTCCTGCCCTTCCGGCACCTGCTGCGGCTGGGCGCCGAGATAGATAATGTAGGCCAGAACGACAAAAGCCGTGGCCAGCAAAGCTCCGACAAGTGCCCCCGCACCGATCGTCGAGCCCGATCTCTGGGCCATAAGCCTCAACCTCATTTAAAGGCAGCGCGACATCCGCAAACTTGAGCGACCATAGCAACGCCGCTATCACGGGTCAAAGCACGAAGCCGAAAGCGCCGTCTATGTCTGTGTCATCGTTATCAATTTGTGTGTTCTGCGGGTCACGCCCGGGCGTGTCGCCGGAGTACACCAAAGCTGCGGAACTGCTTGGAAAGAGCATCGCGGCAAGGGGCTGGCGGCTGGTTTACGGCGCGGGCGATGTGGGTCTCATGGGCAGCGTGGCGCGCAGCGCTCAGAACAACGGCGCCGAAACATTCGGCGTCATTCCCGAGCATCTTGTCAATCGCGAGGTCGGCAAGCGCGATCTGCACAGTTTCATTGTCACCGAGACAATGCATGAACGGAAGAAAGTCATGTTCATGAACTCGGACGCGTTTGTCATCTTTCCCGGCGGCGCCGGAACGCTGGACGAGTTCTTTGAAATCCTCACCTGGGCTCAGTTGGGACTGCACAGCAAGCCGATCCTTGTGGTTGGCATCGATGGCTTTTGGGATCCGCTTCTGGCGCTATTGGACCATGTTGTCGCGCAGGGATTCGCCGCGCCTTCGCTGCTGGAATTCGTCAAGGCCGTCCCGGATGTGCCGGAGGCTTTAAGTGTGCTCGATGGCCTTCGACCCTAGGACGCGGTCACATCGCGTGCCATGAAATCCAACACCTCGGCATAAAGCGCCTGAACGTCGGCATCCTCAATGCCGAGTGCATCAAACTGGTCCACCACGGATTTGAGATAGTCAAAACTCGTTCCCAGAAAGCCCCTGCCCCGCGCCAGAAACCGCACTTGATCAGCGCGTGAAATATCGCGGCGGATCTCATTTCCCTCGGGATTGACGATAAAAGACGTGGCCGGCACCGGGCCAAAATCGGTTTCGGCGGGAAGAACGGCATGCAGATAACTGGTGCCGATCATTTCGCGGCTCCACAGGCTGTGGGTGGCTTCTTCGACGTCGGCGGCCTCGATACGGAACACAAGACCATTGCAATGGTGGCCGGTATCAAGCGCTGCCATAAGGCCGGGTGAAGCCGCATTGCCCCTGCCGCCAAGATCATCGACAAGGCAGAAGGAACGGGCAAAACCGTAGACGCGCGCCCGCCGGACCTCGGCGAATGGCACGGCCGGGTCCCACATCAGCGACCCATAGGCAAAAAACCACAGATCTCCCTCGTGGTTGGCGTAGGCAGCATGCCGGTCCCGCTCAATCGCGTCCTCGCTGCGGCACCACGAGGCATCCATCCCTTGCCGGCTTAGGATCTCGAAGACCCGTTCCGGCCGGAAATCGCGAAAGAACGAGTGTTCCGGATCGATGATCTTTCCGCGCAGGTTGGGGTGATGGCGAAACGGGTCCGGTCTGGTCATTACAAAGGAGTATGAGAGCGGCCCAGCGTCATCAAGACGGCCGTTTCGTCCAGGCGTTGCCGACCAGCCAGATTGCCACGAAAGGTCCGCTGAGAAATCTCTCAACGGGCCTGTCGAACACCGGGTATGGGTCCTTGCCTACATCCGGGAAGCGACGTTTTCCCAGTTGACCAGCTTGTCGAGGAAGTTGCTCAGATACGCCGGCCGCTTGTTGCGGAAATCAATGTAGTAAGAGTGTTCCCAAACATCGCATCCCAGAAGCGCGGTCTGACCAAAGCAAAGCGGGTTAACGCCGTTTTCGGTCTTGGTCACCTTCAGGCTGCCGTCGGCGTCCTTGACCAGCCAGCACCAGCCGGAGCCGAACTGGCCAGCACCGGCAGCGGAAAATTCCGCCTTGAACTGGTCGACCGATCCAAAGCTTTCCACGATCGCGGTTTCAAGCGCGCCGGGCATGGCCGACTGGCCCGGGCCCATCATCTCCCAGAATTGGATATGGTTCCAATGCTGGCTGGCATTGTTGAAGACGCCATTCTGGGCCACGGCCCCCGCTGCGTATGTCCCGGTGATGATATCTTCCAGGCTTTTCGCTTCCCATTCGGTACCTGCAATCAGCTTGTTGCCGTTGTCGACATAAGCCTTGTGGTGCAGGTCGTGATGATACTCGAGCGTTTCCTTGGACATGCCAAGATCGGCAAGCGCATCGTGGGCATAGGGAAGATCGGGAAGTTCGAAAGCCATGGGCAGCCCCTCGTGGGTTAGGTTTTTGTCCGCGTTGTACGTGGGCCGAAGTGGCAGCGCGGTCAAGTCCTATTGGGCGCTTAGGCTACTGCTGGGCGAAGCTCTCCATAGCGCGCCGGAAAGCCTCCGCCTGTTCAACCGGCATTTGCCGACACTGACCGTTCTTGGCGAAACTCTCGGAAAAGCCAAGCGCGCTGGCCCGCAGATGCATCGATTGCCGCGCTTTGTTGTAGGTGGCGGTATAGACCATTGTCGTCCGGGTGCCCCGCCGATCGGCCACATTGACCTGCCAGCGCAGTTTTGTCCGGGAAGAAGTGTTCGACGTGACGCGCGCTTTCGCCGGGGCGTTCGTGAAATGCAATAGGATCGGATCGGAAACAACGGCCGACTTCGTTCCGGGTTGCACGGCGAAGGCCATCACCTGGGGCACCCATTCGCGGGGGCCCGCATCAAAGTTGCATTCGACTAGACTGATGCCCTGCGCCTGGGTTTGCGCCCCGCAAAGGGCAACAACAACTGCAAAAACTAGCTTTTTCATACGCATACCGATCCTTGCTACTGAAGCTAGGATCGCATCCGGTCAGAAATAAGCAACTGCGCTGTCGGGATGTGCGGCGCTTTGAAGCAAGTCAAAGACATACGCGGCGACCGAACGGAACGCGATGACAGTGGCATTGCCATCGGCATCGAACCAGAACGCAGCCGGAACTTGGGCCAAGCGGGTCCGGCGAATGGTTCCGGCAGGCATTGCATCGGGCGCAACATCCACCGGCGTCAGCTTGGCCAGAACCTCGCGCGTGGCCGCGCCTTCAACCGACAGCGCAACGCGCGTGTCCGACACATTGACCACAAGCGCGTGCTGATCAGAAAGTGCATCGGAAAGCGCCCGCGACATCTTGGCGGCCTGAGCGTAGGGGCAGATCACCAGTAACTCGTCAGGCGACATCCAGGCAATCCGCATGTCCGCCGTGCCAAGAATCCGAAGCTTCCCCGGCAGCTCAACGCCCGTAGCCTTCAGAAGTGCCGCACCAAATTTGGTATCGTCCAGCGTGCCGCGCACGGTCAGCATGCCAGTCGGACCCATATCGCGCAGTTTCACGAGACCGTCGAACGACGCACCGTCCAGAGGCGAGACCGCGTCAGACATTCTGCTTTTCTCCCTCGGGGTCAAAGAACACAGGGCTGACGATACGGGCCAGTTGCGGGGGGCCTGCGGTCGTGGTGAATTGCAGAACCTCACCCATCCGGTCGGGCCCGTGTCGGACAAGACCCATGGCGATGCCCCTGCCCAGTGTCGGCGAGTGATAGGTCGAGGTCACGCGCCCCTGGACGTTGGCTTGCCCGTTGCCGTTCACGCCCTTGTCGATTGCGTAAGCGCCATCTTCCAGGGGCTTTCCATCGTCGGTCTCAAGGCCCACAAGCTGCCAGCGTTCATTGCTGGCCATATGGCTGCGGGCTTGGGCGCGCTTGCCCAGATAATCGTCCTTTTTCTTTGAGATCGCCCAGTGAAGGCCCAAATCCTGCGGAATGACGGTTCCGTCGGTTTCATCTCCGATCATGATGAACCCCTTTTCGGCCCGCATGATATGCAAAGCCTCGGTGCCGTAAGGCGCTATCCCGAATTCGCCGCCCGCCTCTAAGAGCGCATCCCAGAACGCGCGACCCTGCCCGGCAGGCACCGCAAGTTCGTAGCTTAGCTCACCCGAGAATGAGATCCGGAACACCCGCGCCTCGAAACCGCCGATGTTTCCATCGGCCCATGCCATAAAGGGAAGCGCCTCGGCCGAGATGTCCATGCCGCCCAGCTTCTCAAGCGTGGCCCGTGCTTTCGGACCGACCACGGCGATCTGGGCGAATTGTTCCGTCAAGTTGGCAGTATAGACTTGCCAGTCCCACCATTCTGTCTGAAGCCATTCCTCCATATGCGCGTGGATCCTGTCGGCGCCGCCCGTGGTCGTGTGACAAAGGAAGCTGTCTTCATCCAGCCGAGCCACCACACCATCATCGATCAGAAACCCGGTTTCCGAACACATTAGCCCGTACCGACACCGCCCCGGCTTGAGCGTCGACATCATGTTGGTGTACATCATATCCAGGAAACGTCCGGCATCCGGTCCCTTGACGATGATCTTTCCAAGGGTTGATGCGTCAAGCAAACCAACGCTTTGGCGGGTGTTCTTCACCTCGCGTACAACAGCCGTTTCGACATTTTCGCCTTTGCGCCGAAAGCAATATGGGCGCCGCCAATGGCCAACGGGTTCCCAGTGGGCACCATTTTCCTGATGCCAGTCGTGCATCGCGGTCCTGCGGATCGGTTGAAAGATCGGGCCCCGCGCTTCCCCGGCCAGCGCCCCCATGGAGACCGGCGTGTAAGGCGGGCGGAAGGTCGTGGTACCCACATCCGGTATTGCCGCGCCCAAAGCGTGAGATAAGGCCGCCAGACCATTGATATTACTCAGCTTACCCTGATCCGTAGCCATGCCCAGCGTCGTGTAGCGCTTGGTGTGTTCGACCGACTGATACCCCTCTTGGGCCGCCAGTTCGACGTCACTGACTTTCACGTCATTCTGGAAGTCCAGCCAAGTCTTACGCTTCAGAGTTGCCCTGGCGCCTTCGGGCATCTGCCAGACCGGCGCCAGCGGGCCGGTTTTAGGTGCAAAGGCGGCGGGCGCTTTGCCGGGCTCCGCGCCAGCAGCCTTAGCGCCAGCTTCATGGGCGTTCTCGATCAGGGCATCCAGCATGAAATGGCCATCGGCCGCGCCCGCTGGAACGACAAATGCAGCACCATCCTGATCGGTGGGTGGTCGGCTGTGGTCGGGGCGAAAGAAGGCGCCCTTATCATCCCAGATCAGTTTGCCGCCGCAGTGGGACCAAAGGTGCACAACCGGCGACCACCCCCCCGACATGGCCACCGCATCACAGGGTATATCAGACAGAACAGTCCCGTCGCCCGACTGTTTGCAAACGGCGACCGAATGCACGCGGTTGACCCCCTTGGCCTTGGCAATGCCGCGACCAAACTGGATCTTGATCCCGGCCGCCTTGGCCTCTTTGACAAGGGCGCCGTCTGATGCATCCCGCGCATCCAGAATGGCGGCCACACCTTGTCCCGACCGGACAAGTTCCAGCGCGGTGAGATATCCGTCGTCGTTGTTTGTGACAACGAGCGTGCTTTTCCCTGCAATGACACCGTAGTTCGCAGCATAGTCCCGCACGGCACCGGCAAGCATCACGCCCGGCAGGTCATTTCCGGCAAAACTCAGGGGCCGTTCGATGGCGCCGGTCGCGGCCACGATCCGCTTGGCGCGAATACGCCACAACCGATGACGGGGTCCCGTAGCCTGCGGCGCTGCATCCCCAAGCCGTTCGTAGCCCAGAACGTAACCGTGGTCGTACACACCAGCGACCGCACAGTCGCGCCGCAGGTGCACATTCTCCATCGCCTCCAGTTCGGCGATAGTATCAGCAACCCATTCCGAGGCTGTCTTGCCGTCAATCTCGCCGCCGTCCACGACAGCGCGACCGCCCCAATGGCTCGATTGCTCGACAAGGATCACCTGTGCGCCGGACCTGGCAGCAGACCGCGCGGCCGCCAGCCCGGCGACGCCACCGCCGGCGACCAGCACGTCCGTATGCGCATAGAAATGTTCGTATGTGTCCGGGTCAGGCTTCGTCGGCGCCGCGCCCAGACCTGCCGAGTGCCGAATAAAGGGTTCAAAAATGTACTTCCAAGCATGGCGCGGATGTATGAACATCTTGTAGTAGAAGCCGGCTGGAAGAAAGCTCGATAACAGGTTGTTAATCCAACCGATATCGAATTCCAGAGACGGCCAGTGGTTCTGCGATCTGGCATAAAGGCCGTCGTAAAGCTGGGTTACCGTCGCCCGTTGATTGGGCTCAAACCGATCGGATTTGCCCAAATTCATCAGGGCGTTCGGTTCCTCTGCACCAGAGGCGACGATGCCCCGTGGCCGATGGTACTTGAACGACCGTCCGACCAGCATCCGGTCATTCGCCAAAAGCGCGGATGCAAGTGTATCGCCCTGATATCCCTTGAGATACTTGTCGTTGAACTGAAAAGTGATCTGTTTGTCGCGATCGATCAGGCGACCGCCAGAGGGCAGACGGAAACTCATGACAGGGACCAGTCGGGGCGTTTGGCTTTGATCATGTCGATGATATCGGGCGGCGGTAGAAGCGTCTGGGCCGGATAGGTGCCGAACACCTCAAGGGTTACCGTGCAGCGGGCAACGTGAAACCACTTTCCGCAGCCCATGGTGTGGCGCCAACGTTCAAAATGCACGCCGCGCGGGTTCTTGCGCAGGTAGAGATAGGCCTCGAAATCGGCGTCATCCGAACCCGGACCGTACCGCTTCAGATGGGCCTCACCGCCTGGGGTTAGCTCGGTCTCGTCCACTTCGACACCACAGTAAGGGCACATCAGAACCAGCATGCGTCGGGTCCCGCTGGGTGGTTATCGTCGCCGACTTTTTGGTCGAACCGGGCGATAATCTGTTTTACTTCAGTGGTTTCGGTCATACGCGGCGTCACTATTTCGGTGGCAAGCTGGCGGCATGGGCCAGCGACATGGTGATCAGGGATGCCCGTATGCCGTCTTCTTCCATAGCGTCGCCTTCGACTTCGACCATGCCGCCCATCCGGCGGCCGGTGAATGAAAGGGGCTGAACGCTGGGAAGCGACAGGGCTTCGGCCTCAGCGCCTTTTCCCACCCGGTACATGGCACCGCCGGGGTGAATGCCGCAGACCATGTTGCCGTAAAGCAGAAAGCAGAGGCCGCCGAACATCCTGCGTTCGGAAAGCCCATCACGCAGGCCAAGATCGGCCCGCATCTGGTCGGCCAGATCGGGGTCAAACGCCATGTTGCGCCCCCGTGGCCGTGGCAGGGCCGCACGCAGCGGCCCTGCTTTGGGTGGTTATCGGCCTATTCGCTGACGACCGGTGCCGTTCCCTCGACAGCGCCCTCAACACCGTCATTGCCATCGACCGCCGGTTCCAGGACGGAACCGCTGGTGTCGGTGACGGCTGTTGGATCGCCTGGCGAGACAAAGAAGGCGGCAATGATGAGAATGAGCAGGATCGCGCCTGCGGCAAGCCAGATGCGGCTGCTGGAGTAAGTGCTTTCCATGATGTGTCCTCGTTTAAGCAGCGTTGGTGCTGCGAAACGAGGCTGCATGGTGGGCTGGTTGGGCGCAACGCACCGGCGTTTGGCACGGCCGACTGGGCAAAGCGGGGCGCAAACAGGGGGTTGCGGATGGCGGTCTTCCGCGCGCCGGATCCGGGTCGGCGGAGGGCTGCCGAACTAGAGGTTGAAGCTGTCGGAATGGGGCTGGGGCGAATACCCCAGCGGCTCACCTGTGAACACGACTTGGCCCAAAAGTCCAAGCATGAGCGTGAACGCCATACCGCAGGCAAGGCCTGCAATTGCGACACGGTTTCTGGATATGCGGTGATAGAATCTCTGTAACATTGGGCAGTAGATAGGGCGACGCGGCACCCCGTCAAGGAAAGCGCATCCAAAAGTGTCCTCGGCCCATTCGGCGGCGTCATCTGAAAGTCCCCAGCATCAGTGCGCCACACCGGCCGCGACGCTTTCGTCGATGAATCGCCCTTCGCGGAAGCGGTCAAGGTTGAATTCGGCGGCCAGCGCGCCTGGTTCGCCTTTTGCAACCAAGTCGGCCATGGCCCAGCCGGAACCTGGAATGGCCTTGAAGCCTCCGGTGCCCCAGCCGCAGTTGATAAAACAATTGCCAAGGGGCGTCTTCGAGATGATCGGCGACCGGTCCCCGGTCATATCGACTATCCCGCCCCACCAGCGCAGCATCTTGAGGCGCGAGATGATCGGAAATGTCTCGATCAGCGCGCGCACGGTTTCTTCGACGTGATGGAATGATCCGCGCTGGGTGTAATTGTTATAGCCATCGGCGCCACCCCCGATGACCATTTCACCCTTGTCCGACTGGCTCATGTAACCGTGGACGGTGTTGGCCATGACGACGACGTCCATGCAGGGTTTGATCGGCTCGGAGACCAGCGCCTGCAAGGCCACGGATTCAATTGGCAGTCGAAAGCCGGCCATGTCGGCAAGATGGCCGGAATGCCCCGCCACTACCATAGCCAGCTTCTTGCAGCCGATGCGTCCGCGTGTGGTTTCCACCGCCGTGACCTGCCCGCCTTCCGAGGTGACGCCGGTGACCTCGCATTTCTGGATTATGTCCATCCCCATGTCAGAGCAGGCGCGCGCGTAGCCCCAGGCCACCGCATCGTGGCGTGCCGTCCCGCCCCGGGCTTGCCAAAGCGCCCCGAGGACGGGATAGCGCGGGCCTTCCAGGTTGATGATCGGGCACAGCTCTTTCACGCGCTTGGGTTCGATGAATTCGGTCTGCACGCCCTGCAGCGAATTGGCGTGGGCCGTGCGCTTGTAGCCCCGGATTTCATGCTCCGTCTGGGCCAGCATCATCACGCCCCGGGGGCTGAACATGATGTTATAGTTCAACTCCTGGCTCAGCGTCTCGTAAAGGCTGCGCGCTTTCTCATAGATCGCGGCCGACGGATCCTGCAGATAATTCGACCGGATGATCGTCGTGTTGCGGCCTGTGTTGCCGCCACCCAGCCAGCCCTTTTCGATCACCGCCACGTTGCGGATGCCGTGATTCTTGCCGAGATAGTAAGCAGTTGCGAGCCCGTGCCCGCCGGCCCCGACGACGATCACTTCGTAGTCGGACTTCGGTTCCGGATTGGCCCATGCCCTTTCCCACCCACGGTGTCCGCGCAGCGCCTCCCGGGCGATGGCAAAGGCTGAATAACGTTTCATGGCGGCTCTTGGCGATACGGACTAGCTTTCGGCGGGGATACGCGTGGCGCCATGCTCTGCCAACACAGCGCGCGGCACAATAGCGGCGGGATGCGACATTGCGCATCGGGGCGCGCCCGCGGACCGGATGCCTTCTGGCTTTCCTCTGAGGTCTTCGATGCTTATTTGGGGGCCATGTATCGTTTGACAGGTTCTCTGCCGTGTTCTGGTTCGTAGCCGGATGCCTTGCCCTAATGGCGTGTGCGCTGGTGCTTGCGGCCTTCGCGCGCCGGCGGAGTGCCGTTAGCTCGGCCGAGGCCGACGTCGCCTTCTACCGTGACCAACTGACTGAGATCGAAAAGGACAGGACCCGCGGCGTTCTAAGCGAAGAAGAAGCAAATCGCACCCACGCCGAGGTCGCACGCAAGTTACTAAGGGCGGATCAGGAACGAACCCATGCAGGGGGCGATGCCACGGCTCCTGCGTGGCTCAACCGCGCGGTCGCCGGTGCCATGCTTCTGACACTGATCGCCGGCACCCTCGGACTTTATCAGACCATCGGCGCACCGGGATATCCCGATCTGCCCCTCGCAAACCGGTTGGCCCAGGCCGAAGCCGCCCGCGCGGACCGGCCCGATCAGCGGACTGCCGAGGCGGGGCTCGCCGCCGCGCCACCGGCCCAGGTGACTTCGGACTATGCCGATCTGGTGGCACAGTTGCGAGATGCGGTTCGCGACCGCCCCGATGAACCGCGCGGTCTGGAGCTTCTGGCGCGAGCCGAGGCAAATCTTGGGAATTTCGTTGCAGCCCACGCCTATCAGGCGCGGCTAATTCGGATTCTCGGGGCCGACGCTGCGGCGCGCCACTGGGTGACTTATGCCGATCTGCTGGTTCAGGCCGCAGGCGGCTATGTGTCGCCCGAAGCCGAGGCCGCACTTTTGCGCGCGCTCAGCGTGGATCCGGACAACGGCATCGCCCGCTATTACAGCGGCCTCCTTTACGCGCAGACGGGCCGCCCGGATCTCGCGTTCCGAATCTGGCGCGATCTTCTGGCCGAAAGCCCGCCCGATGCCCGCTGGGTTCCGCCAATCGTTCAGCAGATCGAGGATGTGGCCTGGCGTGCCGGGGTCGACTTTCAGCTTCCGGACATATCCGGCGTTGCCCGGGGTCCGACGGCGGCCGATATTGCCGCGGCTGCGGAACTGGACAGTGAAAGCCGCGCCGCGATGATCCGCAGCATGGTGGCCGGGCTCAACGACCGCCTGGCCACTGAAGGCGGGCCGCCGGAGGACTGGGCCCGGTTGATCCGATCCTATGCCATCCTTGGGGAGCTAGAGGCCGCCGCCGCGATCTGGACCGAAGCGCAAGAGGTCTTTCGCGGTGACAGGGATGCCATCGTCATCATTGCCCATGCGGCGGTCGAGGCGGGCGTTGAATGATCTTTGAGGATGCGGCGACATTTGCGGCTGCGCTTGCCCCGGGCCCCCTGGTCGGGCTCGATCTGGGCACCCGCACAATCGGTGTCGCGATCAGCGACGGGTTTCGGCAGGTCGCGTCGCCCCTTGAGACCATCGCGCGCAAGAAGTTCACCGCAGATGCCGAGCGCATTCTGGAGATCGCCGCAGCACGCGGCCTTGCAGGTTTCATTCTGGGATTGCCGTTTAATATGGATGGCAGTGAGGGCCCCCGCGCTCAGTCCACCAGATCCTTTGCCAGAAACCTGTGCAAGCTGACCCCCCTGCCCCTTCTTCTTTGGGACGAACGGCTGTCGACCGTCGCGGCTGAGCGGGCCTTGCTTGAAGCCGATACAAGCCGTGCCCGGCGTGCACAGGTCATCGACCACGTGGCCGCCGGCATCATCCTGCAGGGTGGCCTGGACCGGCTGAATTATCTGGTGCGGAACGGGTGACAACGGCCAAAGCGTCGGGACCTGTCGGGATACCCGGACGCCATTGGCGTTGTCGGCAAATGAAGCGCCTAGCGCACCAGTTCTGACCGTTCCCGTTCAAGGAAGGTGCCAACGCCCTTGTCAGCGACAAGCGCTCCATCAGATGTCACCGTGCGTCCCCGAACGAGCGTCCTGACGGGAAAGCCATGGAACGTGTGGCCTTCGTAGGGGGTATAATCCGCACCGTGATGCAGCATCGTCTGGCTGATCGTGCCGCGCCGCTCGGGGTCCCACAAAACCAAGTCCGCGTCCGAGCCCACGGCAATTGTCCCCTTGCGAGGGTAAAGGCCGTATAGCTTGGCGTGGTTGGTCGCCGTCAGTGCGACAAATTGCGAAGGGCTGAGGCGTCCGGTGCTGACGCCCTGGGAAAAGAGGATCAGCAGGCTTGTTTCGACGCCAGGGATGCCATTCGGAATATAGCGGAAAGATTTCAGGCCAGCAGGTGTCTTCTTTCCTTCAGGATCATCGAACCGGAACGGGCAGTGATCGGACGAATAAATGTCGAACACACCGCTTTCCAGCCCTTCCCAGCAGGCCGCCTGATTGGCCGCGTCGCGAGGCGGCGGCGAACACACCCATTTTGCCCCGTCAAATCCGGCCGTATCGAGGTCATCTGCGGTTAAGACCAGGTACTGCGGGCAGGTCTCACCAACAACCTTCGCGCCGCGTCCGCGCCCGGCACGGATCTCTTCCATGGCATCGCGGTTCGACACATGGACAATTACCATGGGCGTGTCGATGATCTCGGCCAGGGAAATGGCCCGATGTGTCGCTTCGCGTTCCACGGGCACCGGTCGCGTGGTTGCGTGATACTTGGGCGCCGTGTCGCCACGGTCCATCGCCCGGTCCCTTAGAAACTCAATAGCATCATCATTTTCAGCATGGACCATGGGCAGCGCGCCGTTGGTCTTGGCCGCTTCCAGGGTTTCCAGGATCTCACGGTCGGTCAGCTTCATGCCCTCATAGGTCATGAACACCTTGACCGAGGTGATACCGCTTTCGACCAGTGCCGGCAGATCCTGTCCGAGCGCCTGCGGCGTCGGATCGGTGATGATCAAGTGGAACGCGTAATCGGTGTAGCATTCACCATCCGACAGACCATGGTACCAACTGACGGCGTCCCTGAGCGTCTGGCCCTTTTGTTGAAGGCAGAAGGGGATGACCGTGGTCACCCCACCGAAGGCGGCCGAACGGGTGGCACTTTCAAAGTCATCCGCCATGGTAATGCCCGGGCCATGGGGCTGAGAGATATGCACGTGGCTGTCGATACCGCCCGGCAGAACCATCAGACCAGAGGCATCAATGACTTCTTCAGCGCCTTCCAACTCATCAGCGATCTGGACAATGCGGCCATCACGGATGCCCAGGTCACCGGAAAAACGATCTGACGCGGTCACAATGGTGCCGCCCTTAATGATTGTGTCCAGTTGCGCCATTGTCATCTTCCTCTCAGGCGGTCCCAAGGTGATGGATCAGTTGGTCGATCTCTTCTTCGGTATTGTAATGGACCGCTGATACGCGAATGACGCCATCGGGCCATAGGCCCAGGGCTTCGATAAGTCGGCGCGAATAAAAGTCGCCCCATCTGATGCCAATGCCGGTCGGGTCAGTTCGCTCAACCACGTCCCGCGACGGTTTACCCGCAATCGTGAAGGACACGGTCGGCACGCGAACACTCCGGTCGGGCCTGTCGTCGCCGAAAATCGTGACGTCGCCGCGCCCGTTAAGATAGTCAAGGAGCCGAGCGGTCAGCCGCTCCTCATGCGCCGCGATATGCTGGAAGGCCGCTTCCACCGCTCCGCGACCGGTTTTGTTCACGCCCTGGGCTTGGGCCAAAGCCTCAAGATACGCCAAGACACCCGTGCAGGAATAGGCAAGCTCGTGACTTGCATTGCCCGGTTCCATTTTCTGGGGAACCTTGTCGGTCGGAATGAAGCCGTGATTGATGTTCCCGGCAGCCTTGAGTGCATCGTATTTGCCGTAAAGCGCAGCAAAGTGGGCGCCAAAAACCTTATAGACGGAAAAACCGTAGAAATCGACGTCAAGCGCCTGGACGTCGACCGCACGATGGGGCGCATAAGCGACACCGTCGACGCAGATCTGGGCACCGGCCGCATGGACCATGTCGGCGATCTGGCGCACGGGATTTATGGTGCCGAAGATGTTCGATGTGTGGGTAACGGCCACAAGACGGGTTTTGGGCCCGAGCAGTTCCGCCAGATCGTTAACATCGGGCCGATGCGCTTCCGGCGGCAGCGTCCATTCCTTCACGACGATCCCCTGGGCGGCCAGGCGCGCCCAGGGCGTTATGTTGGCTTCGTGATCGAAATTGGTGACAACGACCTCGTCGCCCGGCGACCAGCTTTGGACAAGCGCACGTGCCAATTGGTCGAAAAGCTGCGTCGAGGTAGCCCCCATCACGATCTCGTCGGGCCTTTCGGCGTTAAGAAGTGTCGCGAGGGCGCCGCGCCCCTCGGCGACCATTGCGCCAGCGCGCGCCGATGCGTCGTAGGTTGCCCCGAGCTGTACGTTGGCACCGTAGAGAAACTCGGTCAGCCGCTCGACCACCGGTCGGGCGATTTGGGACCCGCCAGCATTATCAAGAAAGATCTGGCCCTTACTGAGGGCCGGAAAACTGGCCTTGATAAAGTCCTGATTGAGTGGCTGCATATTTGTCCCCTGTCGTGCCCTGTCGCAGTAGCCCGCAGACCAATGGCCTGCGCACTTGGCAAGCGTATGACTGCGTTTTCCTCAGTCCGGCATCGGAACGTCAACCAATGGGGCAGATTTACGCGCGACCGGACCTTTGCTCAGCCAAAAGAGCGCCTATTTATTGGACGTCTGCCCAAAAAAACGCTTCCTGCATCATCTAATGCGCGAAAGACGCCGTTTTTCCTGTATGCTGCCGTAGAGGCATTGGCTCTGGGAACTACGATCCCACAGGTGCTTTTGCCCGGCAAATGCGCGTAAAAACAGAAACAGGGACGTCTACGATGTACAAACTAACCCTCGCTGCGCTGGTGGCAGCAACGGCCATGCCCGCGGCAGTGTCCGCGCAAGAGACGCTGGCCACGGTAAAAGAACGTGGCTTGATGAATTGCCAGGTCGGCCTGCCGACCCCCGGTTTCTACGCTCTTGCCGACGACGGAACTTGGTCCGGAATGGATGTGGATATTTGCCGTGCCGTGTCCGCGGCCATTTTCGGAGATCCTGACAAAATCGAATACCAGTCGGTGACATCGGCGGTGCGCTTTACCGCGCTGGCCAATGGTGAAAGCGACATGCTGTCCCGGACCACGACCTGGACCGCGGTTCGTGATACGCAGCTCGGTCTCGATTTCACCTACATGAACTTTTACGACGGACAGGGTTTTCTGGTGCCCAAGGACAGCGGCATCACCTCGGCGCTTGAACTGTCCGGCGCCACGGTCTGCGTTGTGACCGGCACGACCACCGAGCTCAACCTTGGCGACTTCTCGCGCGCCAATGATCTGAGCATTACGCCGGTGACCAATGAGAACGTGAACGTCATCGTCGAGACATATCTGTCTGGCGGCTGTGACGCCTACACCAACGACAAATCCGGTCTGGCCGCGCGCCGCTCGGCGTTCCCTGATCCGGATGCGCACGTAATCCTTCCGGAAACGGTATCAAAGGAACCGCTTGGCCCGGTTGTCCGTCATGGAGACAACAATTGGGGCGATATCGTGCGCTGGGTCCTTTACGGGATCATCAACGCCGAAGAACTGGGTGTGGACAGCAGCAATGTCGCTGAACTCGCCGCGACCCCGCCTAACCCCAACATCGCCCGTCTCTTGGGCGCCGAAGGTAACATCGGCACCGAACTGGGTCTTGATAACGACTTTATGGTCGACGTGATTTCGATGGTGGGCAACTACGGCGAACTTTACGAAAAGCACATCGGGGTAGATACGCCGATCGGTATCCCGCGCGCCGGTACATTGAACGACCTTTGGACACGCGGCGGTATCCTTTACGCCCCTCCGTTCCGGTAATCGGCACGTAAGCCAAGCAAGAGTATCCGCGACCCTTTCTGGGGGTCGCGGAACGCACTGGTCAAGCTAACATAAGGATCGCGCATGACCGACCGCAGCGCCGGTGTCGATCTTCCGACAAACCCGCTTGCGCGCATTCTCAGAGATTCGCGCCTTCGTTCCGTTTTCATCCAGATTGTTACCGTTGGCCTCGTGGTCGGACTGTTCGCCTATCTGGCGTCAAATACGTCCGCCAACATGGCCGAACGCAACCTGTCCGCGGGGTTCGACTTTCTGGACGTCACTGCCGGTTTCGGCATCGGCTTCAGCCTGATCGAGTACAAAGAAGGCGACAGTTACGGCCGGGTCTTCCTGGTCGGCCTTATGAACACGCTTCTGGTCGCCGTCGTTTCCATTGCTTTCGCAAGCGTTCTCGGTTTTTTTATCGGCCTTGGGCGGCTGTCACAGAACTGGCTGATCTCGCGCGTGGCGCGGGCCTATGTTGAGCTGCTGCGGAACACGCCGCTGCTGTTGCAGATCGTTGGCTGGTATCTGGGCGTCTTCACCTTGCTGCCGCGACCAAGGGATAGCTTTGTTCTCAGCGAAGTATTTGTTCTGAACAATCGCGGATTTTACATGCCGTCGCCCGTACCGGAGGCGGGTTTCAATGTCGTCATGTGGGTCCTTTTGGCCTGCGTCATTTTCGCCATCGGTCTCGCCCGATGGGCCCGCCGGCGGCAGGATCTGACCGGCCAACCCTTTCCGGCGCTTCCCGTGGGATTTGCAACCATCATCGGTTTGCCGCTGATCTTGTTTCTCGCCCTCGGAACACCGCTTAGCTGGGATATCCCTGAGCTGACCGGCTTCAACTATGTGGGTGGCGTATCGGTCCCGCCCAGTTTCTGCGCTTTGATTGTAGCACTTTCGGCTTACACGGCTTCCTTTATCGCGGAAATTGTTCGCGCGGGTATCCAGTCGGTTTCCAAGGGACAGTTAGAGGCCGCGGGCGCGCTGAACCTGCCATCCAACTGGACGCTGCGCCGCGTGGTCCTGCCGCAGGCTATGCGTGTCATCATACCGCCACTGATCAGTCAGTACTTGAATGTTACCAAAAACTCTTCACTGGCCATCGCCGTCGGCTATCCGGACCTTGTCAGTGTCTGGATGAACACGACACTCAATCAATCCGGGCGCGCGATCCCGGTCGTTGTCATGACCATGGCGTTTTACTGCGCGGTTAGCCTTACGGTGTCGATCATTATGAACCAGTACAACAAACGCGTTCTGATAAAGGAGCGCTAGAGCAGTGTCAGCAAACGTAGAGACCTTTTCTCCCAAGCCAAGCCGCCCGGCACCTGCCGATACGGTGGGCATTATTGGGTGGCTGCGCGCCAACCTTTTCAAGGATGTCAGCAATGCGCTGATGACCATTCTTGGTGCGTATCTGATTTACGTGGTCATTGCTGCCGTTCTGGAATGGGCCGTTTTCAACGCCGTCTGGGACGCTGAGAACCGGCGCGAGTGTCTGGAACTGGTCGGGCGGTCCGGTGCCTGCTGGCCGGGCGTTGTGGCGTGGTTCGACAATCTGATCTACGGCCTTTACCCGAAAGATCAGGTTTGGCGGATCAACATTGCCTTCCTGATCCTGATCGCCTGGCTGGTCCCGCTTTGGATGCCCAAAGTGAGCTCCAAGATCGCGGTCGGCCTGAGCGCCACCCTGATCTATCCGTTCCTCGCAAGCTATTTTTTCCTTGGTGGGTCCAAGGGAATTATTTGGACAGTTCTGATCGCGGCTGGCGTTTCGGGCTTTGTATGGGTCTGGGCAACGGCGCTATGCGAGACCCTGCGCGGCAAGCCCATCACGGCTCAGATCATTGCGTGGCTAAAACTCGATACCGCTGAGGAAAGCAAGCAGCGCACAGCCATTCGCCTGGTGGGATTGGGTCTGCTGGTTGCGTCATCCATACTTGTCTCGGTCTGGTCGCTGGAAGAGGTCCGGACCAATTTCTGGGGCGGCCTGTTCCTGACGCTGGTGATCTCCGGTTTCGGGATCACCTTCTCCTTGCCAGCGGGAATACTCCTGGCGCTTGGGCGGCGATCGCACATGCCGGCGATCTCCTTACTCTGCACGGCCTTCATCGAGCTGTTCAGGTCGGTGCCGCTGATTACCATCCTGTTCATGTTCAACACCATGTTGCCGCTGTTCCTGCCACCCGGGATCGAGACCAATTCATTGGCCCGGGCGATCGTGGCCGTCTGTCTGTTTGCGTCGGCCTATATGGCCGAGGTGGTCCGGGGCGGTCTTCAGGCGCTTCCAAATGGTCAGTATGAAGCCGCGGCCTCACTGGGGCTTGGATACTGGCAGACCACAAGCCAGGTGATCATGCCCCAGGCGCTGAAAATCATGATCCCTTCGATTGTCGGCAACTTCATCGGGCTGTTCAAGGATACGACGCTGGTGTCGATCATTGGATTGTTCGACATGATGAACATGGCCCGCGCAGTGGGTGAGGACACGACATGGCTGGGCCTTTTGTTCGAACCGTTCTTCACGGTTACCTTGATCTACTTCTTCTTCTGCTTCGCCATGTCGTCATACTCAATCCGGCTTGAAAAACGGCTTTCTGAAGGGCGGGACCGCAATTGAACCAGCCATCCGCGCCAAAGGCGATCGAGATCGTTAATCTGAACAAGTGGTTCGGACACTTCCACGTTCTAAAAGACGTCAACCTGACCGTACGAGAAGGCGAACGTTATGTGGTCTGCGGTCCGTCCGGGTCGGGCAAGTCGACCCTGATCCGCTGCGTCAACCAGCTTGAGGAGCATCAGGAAGGTGACATCCTTGTGGACGGCGTAATGGTGCATCGGAATGGCTCGAACCGGACCGAGATCCGCAAGCACATCGGCATGGTGTTTCAGTCATTTAACCTGTTTCCGCACCTGACCGTTCTGGACAATTGCATCCTCAGCCCGACCCTCGGGTTGCAGATGCCGAAAAAGGACGCCGAAGAGATTGCGATGCAGCACCTGTCTCGGGTGGGTATCGACGATCAGGCGACCAAATATCCGCTGCAGCTATCTGGCGGTCAGCAGCAGCGCGTGGCGATAGCACGGGCGCTTTGTATGAAACCGCGCATCATGCTTTTCGACGAGCCAACATCGGCGTTGGACCCGGAGATGATAAGTGAGGTTCTGGACGTGATGGTGTCGCTGGCCGAGGCCGGCATGACCATGATCTGTGTCACCCATGAGATGGGCTTTGCCCGCCAGGTGGCGGATCGTGTCGTCTTTATGGACCAGGGCGAGATTGTCGAAAGCGCCGAGCCGCAAGCGTTTTTCGAGAACCCCCAGTACGACCGAAGCCAGCAGTTCCTGTCGCACATCCTTTAGGTGTGGCAGCGCGTCATCTGCCACACGGCGGAAATGCGCGGCCGCAAGGGGCTAGAATTCGGGCAGCGCGGCCAGATCCAGAATACCCGTTTGCGGCATCTTGAACCCGGGGTGATTGCCTGCAAGGGCGACACCCTGCAGGGGCGTATAAAGCGTGAGCCATGGCGGATCGTCCTGCAAAAGCGCAATAATGTCAGCGTACAGGTCAGAACGCGCCGCCGGATCGGCCGTGCGGCGCGCCAGATCCAGAAGGCGCTCGGCTTCCGCGTTATGAAACCCCTGCCACCATGAGCCGGCGACACGCGCGTCGATCTTTTCGTAGAGCACCCGAAAGGTGCTGATCGGACTCGAATCGAACACACAGAGATCGCCGATCTCTTTCCGGCGCACCCTATGGGCATAATCGAGCCGGTCGTGGTGAAGGGTGACGTCGAACGTGACACCGAGCGGTGCCAGTTGGCTGCACAGGGCTTCGGTCAGTGCCTCCGCCTCGTCGGGAAGACGTGTCGGACAATCCAGCCGCAGCCGCAGACCGGCCCCATGGCCCGCCTCTGCCAGCAGCGACCGGGCCCTGTCGGGGTCTGGCGCGATCTGGCGCGCTGCGCCGGACCCGCAAGAGATCGCCGGCATGAGGCCAAAGAGCGGTTTCGCGGCGCCGCCCCGAGCGGTGCTGATCAACGCGGCGCGGTCCACAGCAAGGCTAAGCGCGCGCCTGACACGGCGGTCGCACAGCGGACCCCGTGCGGCATTCAAAAGGTAGATGATGGCAACGGGGTTTTCGTAAACGCGCTCTGTCGTGGCGTGAGCATCAGACAGGTTTGCCTTGGACAATGCCGTGGCCACTTGCGCGGCGCCAGTGCGCACGGCGGCCAGTCTGTTGGCTGGATCTGGCTCTGGCCTTAAGGTGATGCGGCTGTTTTGCCCACAGGCCAGATAACGGTCGGTTCGGGCAAGCACGACTTCATCGGGGCCAGCAGTAACGACACGGAACGGACCGCCGCCACACGGCAGCGCCTCTTTGCCGCGATCCAGCGCATCGGTCATGGACGGTGCCGCGATGAACCCCTGAACAAGGATATCGAGAAGATCGGCCACGGGCGCACGAAGCGCAATCCTTACGCTCTGATCTGGTTCCGCCGTGATCTCTGCACCTTCGAGGTACTGGTGCCAGACGCCCAGTGCGCCGAGCGTATAGCCTTTGTCCGGGCGCGCCATGCGCTGGAGCGAGCAAACCACGGCCTCTGCATCGCAGGCGGTTCCGTCATGGAACACGGCACCTGTCCGCAATTTGAAACGCCAAATCCGCGCATCTTCGCTGACGTCCCAGTCTTGCGCGAGACCCGGTGAAAACGTCGTTCCGTTGCGCACAACCAACGTCTCGTAGACCGCATGAAGAAGTGTCAATACATCCTTGTCGTCGGTGCAGTCATGGGGATCGGCAAAATTCACCTTTGATTGCAAAACGAGGGCGTGAGCGGTCATTTCCCCAGGGCCTTGATACCGGCTTCGATGGCCGGGGCGGCCGCATCGAGATCTTCAGGCGTGATATAGGCGGGTACGGACAACCGCAGCCAATGGGCGCCGGAAAACCACGACACGACGAGTTCGACCCGCCGCTGTTCCCAGGTCCAGCGCCGCATCTGGTCAGCAACCTCTGGGCCGTCGGGCAAACCATCCGGCAACCGGACCGTCACCATACCGCCGAACTGTTCCGGCGCACCACCAAGGCAGGTCCCCCATCGGCGCTTTAACCGCTCGGCAGCATCAAGCGCGACACTGCGGTTGCGGGCACGCAGATGCGGGCCGCCCTGCGCAAGATGGGCGTCAATCGCGGCCGGCACCGACAACCAGGCGGACGCGTCTCGGGTGCCGACCATGTCGAACTCGGCCGTGAAACCTTCACCGTAAGCGTGCGAAATAACTGGCGGATGTAGCCCTGCCTGGCGCTTTGGGGCCGCCCAGACAAATCCTGCGCCCTTTGGCGCGCAGAGCCATTTGTGGCAGTTTCCCACATACCAGTCGGCGCCGAGATCTGGCAGGTCGATATCGACCAGCCCCGGCCCATGGGCACCGTCGACGAGAACAGGAATGCTGCGTGAATGGGCCGCCGCCGCAATCTCTGCAACCGGGAAAATCACCGCAGAGACCGATGCAATATGGTCAATGAGTATCAGCCGCGTCGCATCGCCTGCCGCAGCCAGGATCCGGTCGCGGATGGCGGCGGGCGACGGCACCGGCATGCCAATCTCGACCACCACCAATCTGGCCCCGACCGGTTCCAGAACGTCCCGCAGCGTATTGCGAATGGCATTGTAGATGTGGTCGGTGACCAGAACCTCGTCCCCGGCCTTGAATGTGAGCGAGCGTAGCACGGCATTTATGCCAGCGGTCGCATTCTCGACAAATCCGATGTCCTGACCATTCACGCCCAGAAAGGCCGCCAGGCTGTCTGCCGCGCGCCGGATCTCTTTCGGCGCGATGTCGAGCATAAAGCGCACCGGTTGTGCCTCTAAGCGTTCCCGCCAACGCGCCTGTTCCTTCTGAATGGCAATCGGTGTCGCGCCATAGGACCCATGGTTCAGAAATGTCATTCCCGTCTCGAGAGACCAAAGTGCCTTGTCAGCGGCCGGGCATTTAAGCAATTGAACTTCCTTCAAATTGGCAGGCCACCGACGATCGGCCGGATACCGACGCCAAGAATGCCGCCCGGTCGCGATTTGACAAGAAAGATTGCCAATACTTGCGAAAAACCAGTGGTACTTAGGGCGTGAAACGCGCTTAATTTCGGGGTTGATGCGATATGGTTCAGATTGTGTCTGCGGGTCGGCTGCGAAAGTCACCCTTTTATGCGTCGACAGTTGCTGAGGGCGCGGAGTCGCTTCTGACCTACAACAGAATGCTTATCCCCCGGGGTTACGGCGACCGCGAGGCCGAATACTGGCGGCTGGTGAACGGTGTAACCATGTGGGACGTGGCCGTTCAAAGACAGGTTCAGATCAAGGGTCCGGACGCCGCCCGGCTGACGCAGATACTCTGTACGCGGGATCTGTCGCGCCAAAAGGTGAACCAGGGCAAATATGTTGCCGTCTGCGATCACCGTGGCACACTGATTAACGATCCAATCGCTCTCAAGATCGATGAAAACTGCTTTTGGCTATCGATCGGCAACTCAGACATCTGGTTCTGGGCGCGCTGCGTGGCGGGCGAAAGGGGTCTGAACGTGGAAGTCAGCGAGCCCGATGTATCGCCCCTCGCCGTTCAAGGACCCAAGGCCGAGGATGTGGTGGCGAGCCTGCTCGGGGACTGGGTGCGCGAGCTCAAGTACTTCTGGTTTGGCGATGCGGAAATCGAAGGCATTCCGCTTAAGGTTGCCCGATCCGGCTGGTCCAAGCAGGGCGGGTTTGAGCTTTATCTCATGGACGGCTCAAAGGGTGACGCGCTCTGGCAGCTTGTGAAGGAAGCAGGTGCGCCTTTCGACATCGGCCCGGGCTATCCCAATCCGTCCGAACGGACCGAAAGCGGCCTTCTCAACTGGGGCGCCGATACGGATGAGACCACCAATCCGTTCGAGGTGCGGATGGGCAAGTTTGTCGATCTGGACCTCGACGAAGAGGTGATCGGCATCCGGGCATTGCGCCGCATCCGGGAAGAGGGCGTCAAACGGCACCTGCTTGGCGTCATGTTGGAGGGCGGCGAGGAACGTGAGGATCAGGGGATTTGGCTGCCTATCGAAAAAGACGGCAAATCGATTGGCCATATGACGCACAAGGCATGGTCCTATCGTCTTCAGCGCATGATCGGCTATGCGCTGGTTTCGGTTGATGCGGGCCTCGGGGCAACCGTTCAGGTTTTAAGACCGGGTGGACCTGCGCATGGTACGCTTGTCGATCTTCCATTTAAGATCTGACCGCGACCTGGCGCGTCGTGGTCAGGCGGTTGACGCGCGTCGCCTACGTGATAGCGGTGAGCCTCCGCAAGAGGAGATCCAAGGCCCGATGAGCGACGATGTCTGGAGACGCGATGAGATCCAATCGCCCTGCGTGAAGATCTGCGTCGTCCATCCAACCGAGCGGATCTGCACCGGCTGCCTACGCACCACCCAAGAGATCGCCATGTGGCGCCGGATGAGCGACGACGAACGCGCAGCTGTCATGGCCGAGCTGCCGTCACGCGCACCGCGGCTGAAGCAGCGACGCGGCGGCCGCCGGGCCCGGATATCATCCGGACAGTCGGGCCCGTCGTGACGAAAGACTGCTGGGTTTCCCGCAGAGGTTCTGATCGCAGTGTTCCCCTTTGCGAACCAATTTGCCCCGCTTCTGCCAAATTGATGCCACCAAGAACTGATCTCTGGTCGCTGGACAAGTGGCATTCAGGTGATCGGCATGCGGATTTTAACAGCGCTTTTGGCAACGGCCCTTCTGGCGGGCTGCATGGATACGACCAATGGCGTCAGCCGACTTGCGCCGCTGGTGTCGACGGGCGACCCCGAGGCACCCTATGGCGCCGCGATATCGCAGTCCCAGTGCGAACAGCTGGCGCTGCGCGAAATCAGCCCGCTTCTGAAAAATCCCGCCAGCGCCCGATATAGCTTCAGCAGCTGCGGCCCCCGCAGCGAAAGCACACTCGGTTTGCCGGGGCTCAAGGGATACTCGATCGACGTACGGGTCGAAGCCCAAAACGATTGGGGTATCTACACCGATCCCCTTCCGTTTCGCGTTTTGCTTCGTGACGGTGAAGTCGTGCGCCGCTGGCGTTTCGACACCCGCCGTGGCCAGATGGTGGCGTTTTGATGCCTGCCGGTACGGGGCGCTTCGGAGGGCAGGTCTGGATGTTGTCGCCGGAAGAGATCCTGTTGCTGCGCATCCTGTTTCCCAGCGCAAACTCACAGGCCCAGCCCTAGGGGGCGTTCAGCCAATCGCCAGCCGCATCGGGAAAGTCGGGGCGGAAGTAAACAATCGCCCGACCCTCTTCGGCAGCTTCGGCACCGTCGCCCCAAGGTGCGACACCGTGTAGTACCAGCCGGTGAAGAAGCTGACATTGACCCGGCAATGCCCAAAGCGCACGCCGTGGGCATTCTTGAAAACATCGCCGCCGCGCTGCCTGATAGACCTCGGTCAGATCAGTCTCTGACCAGGCATCACGCGGCACGTCGTGCAGGGCCTGTGCAAAGGTCTTTCGGATCACCTCATGGCTGCCCTCCCAGACGACCAGCGGGCTGGCACCGGCGTCCGCCTCGGTTACCGCGATGCCAAGTACGAAGGCATGGGGTTCCTGCAACTTGCGGCGCCGTTCGGGCCCCACCGGCAAAAGACCATCCACATGGGCTGCGTCGCGGTTCCGCCGGAACCGGTGGGCGGCGTCGGTCTCACCCGGGTCCCGACCGGGATAGCCCGGATAGACGACCGAGACTTGCCCCGTGTCGAACGGAACATCGCCGTAGATCGCTTTGGCACAGGACACGGCCGCACCCTGCAATGTAGGCCCCCCTTCGACCGCGCCGTCTGGATCTGCGCCAAGAACGCCGACGCCCGCGAACCAGGTGCCACCGTGGCGCAGCCAGGCGGCCCTCAGGTCTGTGTTCCGGCTTCTGGCCATCGCCACCGGTCCAGACGCGGCAAGCCAGCGTCCGGTGTCCGCGTCGGCAGGAAACTGGGCCCACCCGCGGTGCAGGAAGTCGTCGGCCACGGTCATGCCGTGGCAGAAAGCGCCCCGTGGACTTCCGGCACCGCCATCAAAGCCTTTTCAACAACCTCGGGACCGGCGCCATCCTTGTGGGCCTCTTGCGACAGAATCCGGCGCCAGTGGCGCGCGCCCGGCTTTCCGGCGAAAAGTCCGAGCATATGACGCGTCACCGAATGCAACCGTCCGCCGCATGAACAATGGGTCTCGATATAGTCCAGCATGGCCAGCGCCGCGTCATGGGGCCGGTCCAGAGGATCGCTGTCCGCGCTAAAGATCCGTGTGTCTGCGCGCATCAGTATGTCGGTCGGCGTGTGATAGGCGGCCCGCCCCACCATGACGCCGTCAAAGCCTTCCCCAAGATGTTCCCGGACGGCATCCAACGATGTAATACCGCCGTTTATCTCAATGAAAAGATGTGGAAAGTCGCGTTTAATCGAACGTACGAGGCCATAGTCCAGCGGCGGGATTTCACGGTTCTCCTTGGGGCTGAGCCCTTTCAGCCAAGCCTTGCGGGCGTGGATAATGAAACGGCTGACGCCAGCCGACGCCACCTTATCGACAAAGCTGGGCAAGCTGTCTTCGGGCCGCTGATCGTCGACCCCGATCCGGCACTTGACACTGACATGCAGGGGCGCGGCCTCTGCCATAGCCGCCACGCATTCGGCAACGAGTTCGGGGCGTTCCATCAAAACCGCCCCAAAACAACCCGACTGCACCCGGTCGGATGGGCAACCCACATTCAGGTTCACTTCCTTGTAACCGGTCTCATGGGCCAGCTTCGTGGCTGCGGCAAGTTCATCGGGGTCCGAGCCGCCCAATTGCAAAGCAACCGGATGCTCAAATGGGTCATGGTCCAGCAAATGCACCGCACCACCCCGGATCAGGGCCGCGGCCGTCACCATCTCGGTATAAAGCCGCACACGCCTGCTCATGGTTCGGTGAAAGTACCGACAGTGGCGGTCGGTCCAGTCCATCATAGGGGCAACGCTCAGACGAGCGGACGTTTCGTTTTTGGACATCGGACGTTTGTATCAAGAGAAGCAGTATTCAGTGACTGCGTTCAAAACACAGTAGGTTCTCTTTGAGAAGCCAATTGAAACAGTGGATAGGATGAAAAACGAAATCTTGAATTCAATGCGCGTGTTTCCGACTTTGTTTTTGGGGCTAATTTGTGGGCCATTGGCTGCCCTTGCCCAATCATCAACAATCGAAGGTAAGTGGACCGCAACCTCTTTGGTTTCGACAGGTGTGATCGGCGACCGCTACCTTGATCGGGTTTCGCCCTTCGTAGGCACCGCTATCGATATACGTGAAGACACCGTTTATCTTCCAAACGAGCCGGCATGCGTCATTTCAGACTGGGCTTGGGAGGTCTGGAACAACGACAGGTCAACTTTTGGCTCGTTCGGAGGGGACTGGTCGCAAGTCGGTCTGCAGAGCGCGAACGGTTCTAGCTATGTTGTGCGAGTGAGCCGACTAAATTGCCCCGCTCGTGACTGGCCTGAATTGATCCTGGTCGCCCAGCCGGATCATGGCATCACCCTATTGGGCTCGCTCCGCGTTTTTGTCGTGCTTTCAAAGCTTTAATGAGCCCCCAACATTCCAGTGAATTTTGTGACAAATGTACTCCGGGCCCTGTTTCGAACCTTTCGTTGACAATTGCGACCAAGGGGCATGTCACTCCGCCGGTGCGCCACGTCAATTGACCGCCTTTGAAGTGATCGGGCCACGACCGTTTCCAAAGCAGATGCCGTGTCAGAGACGTTGATTTTTTCTGAAGCCGTTGCGGTATCTCTAGGACGGATTGCATCAAGTCCATGCGATACGTACCGTTTGGACCCATTCTTATGAGGCGTCGCGAGAAACGCGGGGCGTGCCCGGCCTTTGCATCAATTTGCTCGAACGGGATAGCAAAAACGCCAGACAAGCCGAAAAATCGCGAACCTTTTGTCATGCGTACCCTCATGTGCTTCATCTTTCGGTACCGTTCTTCCAATGTCTACGAGGTTTCGAGCTTCCCCCGCGCTTTGACGCTTCGCCGAGGCTTCAGCCGAACGGCCCACAGCCGGAGGCGAAAAGACGACACACCCACCCGAGATGCCCGAACAACCGCGAAGCGAGAAAGACACCGCCCGCGAATGGCGCCCCAGACCCGACCCACCCCGGGTCATGCGCCTGTCAAGCCGAGCCATCGCGCTGGCCTAGGCCGTGGGCAGGCTCGGGCTCGGCGTAATTCTGACTGTGGCTCTGCAGAACATCCGCCGCGGCGATGAAGGGGCGGGCGCTAGGCTTAGTTATTGCGCAGCAGAAGACCGCTTGGCGCCCCAATGGCGATACTGTTGCGTCGGCAGCAATGAAAGTCGTGAGTTCAAGGACGATACAATTTCTGCTACAAGCCAATTGGTCGATTTTCACAAGGCAACGTACGACTTTGGGCAAGAATGCTAGGGTTCAGCGTTGTTTGACTGGTTGGGTGTGCGTGCAGGTGCTGGGCAGGAACGGGCGAGACTTTCGCAAAACCTAGTCGCGATTTAACACGAAAGTACTGTGTCACACACGCGCTCCCAATGCATCTTACCGTTGATTTTCAGAGGGTTGATACAATGAAAACGATTGCCACCACAATATCTTCGCTTGCCCTATGCGCAGCAACTGTCGTTTCGGCTCAGGATGTTGAACGTCCTAATATTCTTGTCATCTGGGGCGACGACATCGGAATGTGGAACATTTCTGCCTACCACCGAGGCATGATGTGCTGTGAAACGCCGAATATCGACCGGATCGCGAATGACGGCCTTTTATTTATGGATCATTATGCGCACGCATCCTGCACCGCGGGCCGCGCGGCGTTCATTACCGGGCAATATCCGATCCGAACTGGCCTATCGACCGTTGGGTTGCCCGGCGCCGAGCAAGGTCTTCAATCCGAAGATCCAACGTTGGCCACGATGTTGCGCGCTCTTGGCTATCGCACCGGCCAATTTGGCAAAAATCACCTTGGCGACCGCGACGAGCACCTTCCTACGGCGCATGGCTTTGATGAATTCTTTGGCATTCTTTACCACCTGAATGCGGGTGAATACGTGGAGCAGGCAGACTATCCTGCCGAATTGTTCGACGCGTCCCCATTCGCGCAACGCGGTGTGATCCGTTCGTTCGCAGCGGAAGATGGCGGCGATCAGCAGATCGAGGATCTCGGCCAGTTCGGGACCGAGCGTCAGCGCACACTGGATCAAGAGGTGATGGAAGAGAGTACGCGCTTTATTCGGGATGCTGTCGAAGATGACGAACCATTTTTTGTCTGGCACAACACCACGCGCATGCACTACCGGACCAATCTTACTGAGCAATACGAGGGCATCACCGGTACCGGCAATGTCTTTGCCGATGGCATGGTCGAGCTTGATGATGATGTCGGAGAGCTGCTCGACTTGCTTGAAGAACTGGGTGTTGATGAAAACACCGTCGTGATGTTCTCAACAGACAACGGGGCGGCATCGAATTCATGGCCGGATGGCGGCAATCATCCTTTCCGCGGAGAAAAGGGTGTCGGCGGTTATGAAGGCGGCTTCAAGGTTCCTGCGATGATCAAATGGCCTGGCGTCGTTGAGCCGGGCACGACATCGGGCGAAATGCTGACCATGGAGGATTGGGTTCCGACCATTATGTCGTTGCTCGGACAGCCAGACCTTAAGAATGATCTTTTGGCCGGTACAGAAATTGATGGCGTTACATACAACGTGCACATCGACGGTTACGATCAAACGCAGGTTTTAAGCGGTGAGGGTCCATCCAATCGGGATTTCTTCCCGTTCTTCACCGAGACGACTTTCCACGGGCTTCGTTTTGGTGAGTGGAAGTTCCTTTTCACCGAACAGGACACTTGGTTCAACGGCATCCAGAACCAACTCGTTACCCCGCTTATCACCCGTCTGGACCTCGACCCGTTCGAGAGGTTTCACGAAACCCGGGGCTTCGACGAGTGGCAGGAAAACCGCTCATGGGTCTTTGGTCCTGCCGCTGTAGTCACACAGCAGTTCTTTGCGTCCTTTGAGGCGTTTCCGCCCCGGCAAGAGAGTTTTGACTTGGATGTGCAGGCCATAATGGACGCTATGATGGATCCGTCCGGCCGGTAGCAAAACGGTCGCAGAGTGTGTCTTGGTCCCTACTTTTCGGTAAGTTTCGGAATTTCCGTCGCGAATGCCAGTTTTCTTGCGCGAAGCTAACGCTCCACGGGAGCAACTTGCGCTCATGGGGTGCTTGATACGGTCTGTAAGGAATGTCTGCTGCAGGCTCTTGTCTGCGAAACGTGTGGTTCAGCGAGACCCCGACTAGACTGAAAATGCCGCAGGCCGCGGCGCTTGGTGGCAACCGCGGCCCGCGCGCTCGCGCATCAATAGGTTGGCGTCACATCGACCAAGGTGGGTTGAGGGTCACCTCTGATTTCAGAAACGATCTTCTCGTTGCCCAAAGATCCGAATTCGATCTGCTTCATATCCACCATGTGAACGGTACGATCGAACACCGCGTGATGATAGAACACGAGGCTCTCAGCGTCCGTGGCTTTCGTGATCTGGGTCGCGCTGTAGATCACGTTGTCCGATTGCACGTCGTCCTCCGCACCTTCGGCAGCGTCTGTCGGAATTTTATAGTTGTCCAGGATGCGGAATGCTGCGCGCACTGTATCCTAGCCACCGTCAGGTTGGCGCGCGGTTTGCGAAAACGCGACTGCCCGCACAAAGCGCGACGCGGGTGTGAATTCACCCGGCTGACCGGTCATGACACTTCCGGCTCTAAGTGGAGCGAAGGTCACGCCGCTCGCTTCAACAGCCGGAAGCCCAAGTGCTGACAGGGTCATGTAGTTGTCCAAATTGGTCATGTGCCAGTCATAGTTTGAAGAGGCCATGACTGCGCGAAGAGGCGCATCACATACCATTGGGTTCCCGTTCATGTACGGCACGACGATGCGTCCGCCAAACCGGTCAGCATGATGCCTGTGCAGCCCCGAGCCACTGATACTGAAACCACGAAAGCTATGGTCGCCTTAGCCACTGTCTGTGATCATCCACAAGATGCGTGGTCGTTTTCCCGTTGGTTCGACGTGCCCTCATGAACACACGCAGCTACCGTACCACACCAGCTGTCAATTCAAATGCGGCCACTCGGTAATCGTGCCGGAAGAAAACTATTCTTCGTCCGCAGAAGTGGCTTTCGGCGGCGCATTGGAGCTGTTTCTTTGAACCAAACTATGCGTTCCTGAGGTCGACGCTTCAGCCGCCTCGATACCGGTCACGGACGGGTTCGAAGACAAAAGAGACTGTTCTGAAAATCAAGAGCGCCGGGTCACCGGCGCTCCCTGAAAGTAATAATCCCGTCGGCTGCCGTCGAACCAGCCACCTTTCAGGCAGCAGCGTTTGAAGCGCTTTCCCGAACCGCATGGGCAAAGATCGTTCCGGCCGAGCTTTTCATGTAATTCCACATCGCCCGTGCACCGTTTGGACGCCGGTTTTAACCCGCGTCTCTGACGGAAACGACTTGCGGCGCTTCGATGTTACCTCAAAAGGAGGCGCGATCTTCGGGTTTGATACGTCTGGCCATGACACCCTCCATCGTCAGAATGTGTTAACGGCCGAGGCATAAAGCGACGGACCCTTATCACCAAGGGTTTTTTTGAGCGCGTGCGGCGCCAGGCGCGGGCTAGTTCCCCAGAACCGCCTCCGCCTCAATCTCGACGCGGTATCCGCCAATCAGCCCTGCGACGACGACCAAGGTGTTGGCGGGCTTGATATCCTGAAAGACCTGCCCGTGGGCGCGAGAGATCGCCTCGACGTCGGAGGCATCGGTAACGTAGATCCGCGTTCTGACGACATCGCCGGCATCGGCGCCCAGGGCCGCCAGTGCCGCGAGGATCTTGTCGATCACAAAAGTCGTCTGTGCCCCGGCATCATCCGGCGCGACCACGCGATCTGAACCGGCCGTCGCCGTGGTTCCGGACACCAGAATGCGGTTCCCAATTCTCTGGCCACGGGCGTAACCTGCGATGTGCTCCCATTTGGATCCGCTCAGAACCATAGATGCGCCGTCACGCGACGGGTTCGGTTGCGCGGCATGCAAGAGCGGCATCGTATCGAGATGATGGCTGAGGTCGCCCGAAGCTGTCAGAAACGGCGGTCGACGGTATTCATCACCGCAATCTCCAGGCAACGCTTTCGACGAGGCGAAGGCCGATGCGAGGCGGTCGTGGTCATGCTCATCCAAGGCAAAACCAAAAAGACCCAGATTGTCGGCCGCATGCATCGCTTCACCCAATCGCGCCCCGACAATCACGCCAGCGACCGAAGCATGTTCAAGGACCCAGCGTGTCGCGACATTGGCGATGGAGGCATTGTGCTTTCGCGCGATGTCGCCAGCGGCGCGAAGGATGGCCTGAAACGCGTCCCACCCGCCGGCGGCATCAATGAAGCGCTTGTATTTCATCTTCGACCAGTCGCGGATGTCCACCGGTTCCGCCTTGTCCAGCCAGCGCTCTGACAGGAACCCACCGCAAAGCGTCCCATAGGCCAAAAGCTTCGTGCCCGATTGGGTGCAGAACTCCGTCAGTGCCCCGGCCGCACGCCGGTCAACAAGGGAAAAAGAGACCTGGTTGGTGAGTAAAGGAATACCGTCAGAGACGGCGATCCTAAGGTGGGCCGCATCAAAGTTCGTGACCCCGATCTCACCGATCAAGCCCTCTTGCCGCAGCATGGCCATCTCGTGCAATGCATCGAGCCATGCCGGATGCTGAAAGTTCCACCAGTGGAACTGCAAAAGGTCAACGCAATCGACACCCAAACGGTTTAGTCGCGCTTCGACACCGGCGCGCACCACATCGGCGGTCATCGGACCGGGCGGCGGGCACCATTTGGTAAAGACCGACGGCCTCGGCGTCCGCCCGTCCTTTAGCAGGCGGCCAGCAATGATCTCGGCACTGCCATAGTGGTCGGCCATATCGAAGGTATCAAAACCGCGGTCCGCGTAAGCGCCAAGCCAGCTGGCGCCTTCATCGGGATCTATGGTTGCCCCCTCTTTCTCGATATCGGCGACCTGCCATAGCCCGGTCAGAACGCGGGATATTTCCAAGTTTTCGGACAAGCGCAGGCGATCAGGGACGGCGGGCGTGGTCATGGCAGGGTCCAATCAGCGACAATCGCATGGCAAATGCCCCTTGAGGGCCGCGCCACATGCTCTAACGTGCCGAGATAAGACGATGTGCTGGGCGAGGTCCAGCGAAAGGGGGACAATGACAACGGGCGATGAGAGCGGAAAATTCTGGCTCTACGATCTGAAGGTCGAAACGGTTCTCGACGGCAGAACGCCCGTTTGCCGCCACGTCGAGGGAGAGGGCTTCCGCGTCGAAGGTGAAACGCTGGTCTTCGAGGAAGGTACGCGGGTGTCAATGTACGCCCTGGCCGCGCTGATCCCGCTTCTTCCCGCCAAACAGCGCGAAACGGACGCCAACGACTGGATGAGCACGGATTCCGAAGTGGCCTGCCCGGACCCCCATTGCGGCGGGCGCTTCCGGGTCACGCGTCTTGAAAAGCGCAAATTCAGCCACGCAGGCACCACCGGGCTTCCCGAGGCCCGTGGCACACCGCATTGGGCGTCCGATACGAAATGACAGTGGAAACCACGGAACTGCGTCCGGGATATGAGATTTCCCGCGTGATCAAAGGCGGCTGGCAGCTGGCCGGTGACCATGGGTACGTCGACCGCGCGCAATCCGTCCGAGACATGGAGGCCTTTCTAGACGCTGGCATCACGACCTTCGACTGCGCCGACATTTATGTGGGCGTCGAAGAGATGATCGGCGATTTTATCGCTGAAGTGCGGGCACGGCGCGGCGCTGATGTGGCTGGCCGCGCATGTGTTCACACGAAACTAGTGCCCGATCTGGGCCTCTTGGAGACGGCCACGCCCGACGACATCGAGGCGGTCATTGATCGATCACTGACGCGTCTGCGGGTCGAGCGGTTGCATTTGGTCCAGTACTACTGGTGGGATCTGTCCCTTGGCAATCCGATGGTCGGGATCGAAACGCTGATGCGCTGCCAGCAGAAGGGCAAGGTTGCGCATATTGGCGTGACCAATTGGGACGTGGCCGAAACCCAGCCATTTCTGGATGCGGGCTGTGATCTGGTGTCCACGCAGGTCCAGTATTCGCTGCTGGATCGGCGGCCTGAGAACGGGCTGACGGATTGGGCCGCCGCGAACGGCCTTAGGCTCCTCTGCTATGGTACACTCGCCGGAGGGTTCTTGACCGAATACTGGCTGGGCCAGCCTGATCCGGGCTTTGCTTTTGAGAACAGAAGTCTCATCAAATACCGGCTGATTATCGACGAAATGGGGCCGTGGGCTGCATTTCAGGACCTTCTTCGCCATCTCAAGTCCATCGGTGACAAACACGGCGTGTCCCTTTCCAGCGTTGCCAGCCGTTGGGTACTTGAGCAACCGCAGGTGGGCGCCGCCATCGTGGGCGCGCGCACTGCGCGACACCTTCGCGCAACGCTTGAGACTTTTGCGTTTGCCCTTGATGAAGATGACCGCGCTGCCATTCAAAGCTTCCTCGATCGGGTGTCCGGCCCGAAAGGGGCCGTCTTTGCGCTGGAGCGGGACCGCACCGGTCGCCACGGGTCAATCATGAAATACAACCTCAACACCCGCCCCGACGACAAAGTGCTCGGCAGTGGCTAAGGCAATCCTGTCGGTCCGGGATTTGAGCCGGAGTTTCGGGCAACTGCGGGCCGTCGATGGGGTAACGATTGAGGTACGAGAGGGTTCCGTTACCGGGCTCATCGGTCCCAATGGCGCCGGAAAATCAACGCTGTTCAATCTTCTGACCGGCGCGCTCAAGCCGGACAAGGGCACGGTACAGTTGGCAGGCAGGGACGTGACCGCCCTGACCCCGGACCGGTTGTTCACCCAAGGTCTCGGCCGGACATTTCAGATCCCGCGGCCCTTTGCGCGGATGAGCGTTTTGGAGAACGTCATGCTCGCCCCGACAGGCCAGGTCGGCGAGACGGTGTTCGGCCCGTTCTTCAGCCGCGACCGCACCCGGACGCAGGAACAGCAGATCCGCAAAAAAGCGCTTGGGGTTCTGGATTTCGTAACGCTCCTGCCGCTGGCCGATCATCCGGCAGGCAAGATCTCGGGCGGTCAGATGAAGCTCTTGGAGCTTGCCCGGGTGATGATGGGTGATCCGAAACTGATCCTTCTCGATGAACCTGCGGCTGGCGTGAACCCGGTGTTGACGGAAACCCTGATTGGCAAGATCGAGGAGTTGAACCGACAGGGCACAACCTTCGTGATCATCGAACATGACATGGATTTTGTGATGCGCCACTGCGATCCGGTCATTGCGTTGGCCGAAGGTCGGGTCGTGTTCCAGGGAACAAGCGAGGAAGCACTGGCCAATCCGGTCCTGCTCGACGCCTATCTCGGGGCGACAGCGGATGACTGAGGTGGTTCTTGAGACCCGCGGCCTGACCGCCGGCTATGTCCCCGACCTGCCGATCCTGCGCGGTGTGTCGCTGCGCGCCATGGCCGGACAGATCACCTTAATCATCGGCCCCAACGGCGCAGGCAAGTCGACGCTGATAAAGGCGATTGCCGGACTGGTCCCGATAAGTAAAGGACACGTCATTTTTGACGGCCGGGACATCACCGGTCTGCGCACCGACCGTCTGGCCGGGCGGCGGATCGCCTATGTCCCGCAAAACGACAACGTCTTCCGCAGCCTTACCATCCGCCAGAACCTCGAACTTGCCGTGAGCCGGGCGCAGGTTGACGCGCCCAATGTGCTTGAAGGCCTGCTCACGCAGTTCCCGGACCTTGCCGACAAACAACGCGACAAGGCCGCCGCGCTGTCCGGCGGACAGCGGCAGTTTCTGGCGATCGCCATGGCGCTGGCGGCTGAGCCGCAACTGATCCTGATGGACGAGCCATCTGCGGGCCTGTCACCTAAGGCCGCCCAGCAGGTTCTTGAACATGCAAGGAAACTAGCGTCCGATGGTGTCTCGATCCTGCTGGTGGAACAAAACGTCAATCAGGCCATGCGTCTGTCGGACCACTGCTTCATTCTGGCTGAAGGGCGCAACCAAATCGATGGGCCGTCCGACGCACTTTTGAACGACAGCGTCGTGGGTGAGATCTACCTGGGCGGCCGTCGGGTCAAAGCATCATGATCCAGAACCTGATCGACGGCTTCCTGACCGGTTCCTACATCTCGCTTGGTGCGATCGGGCTGACGCTGGTGATGCATATTCTGCGCTTTGCGAATTTCAGTCACGCCGAACTTCTGTCGCTGGGGGCCTACTCGGCGCTGGTCTGCGATGCACTGGTCACTGCGCTGGTGCCTGTGTTCGCCACAAAACTGGCACCGCTGTCGCTGACCTGGGCGCTGATCCTGGCAATTCCCTTTGCAATGGCTCTGACCGGCCTGTCGGCCTGGCTAATCGACAGGCTTGTCTTCAAACGGGTTCGCGAAAAGGGGCAGGAACTTTCCATGGTTTTCGCCAGTTTCGGCATGGCCCTGGTGATCCGAAACGTAATCGGGCTGATCTTTGGGCTCAGTCCCGAGCTTTATTCCAGGGACATCGCCTTTGCCATGGTTCTCAGCCTTGATCCACTGATCCTCGTCAAGCCCGATCAGGTCTTTGTGCTTGTGGCCGCCCTGGTGCTGATGCTGATCCTGCATCTCATACTGTCGCGGACCACGTTCGGCTACCGCCTGCGCGCGGTGGCGGAAAACCCTTCACTGGCGCAGGTCAACGGCGTCAACCTTTCGCGCACGATCGCGGCCGTTTGGCTAATCGGAGGTGCGTTGGCCGCTGTCGCCGGAGTTTTCTATGGTCTCAGCCATCAGTTGATACCGGTCATGGGACGCGATCTGGTTCTGCCCATTTTCGCCGCGACCATCGTGGGCGGTATCGGCAGTGTCTACGGTGCCGTACTCGGCGGTTTCATCGTTGGACTGGCGAGCAATCTGGCCCTTGTGATCTTGCCGTCGGGGTACACGCCATCGGTGCCGTTCCTTTTGATCATCCTTGTCCTGATGGTGCGGCCGAACGGGCTTTTCGGCGAGGCGCGGGCATGATCCCGGTGATCTCATATCTGGTGTTTTTCGCGACAACCGCGTCCATTCTGGCCATCGCCGTGCTTGGGCTGAACCTTCAGTGGGGCAACACCGGGCTTTTCAACGGGGGCGTTGTCGCTTTTTTCGGTGCCGGGGCCTACGGGACCCTTATTCTTGGCGGCACACCACAAGAGGGTCACATCGGCGGGTTCGAGTTCTTTTATCCCCTGGCGTTGCTTGGCGGGATGACTGTGGCCGGTATCATGGCGTGGATCGTGGGCCTTTTGACCCTGCGGCTTCGCCACGACTATCTCGCCATAGCCACATTCGGGGTGGCTGTTGCCTTTGAGAACCTGATGCGTAACGCCGAATGGCTGGCGGGCGGCGCCAAGGGCATTCGTGGTTTCGAGCGTCCGTTGAGGGAATTTCTGGGCGACGGTTTCCTTTACAATCTTCTCTTCTTTGCCGTCGTGGTCATGATCCTGGCTGCGACCTACGCCTTTCTTGAGCGGTTGGTCGCGTCACCTTTCGGGCGGCTCTTGCGGGCGATCCGAGAAGATGAAGGCGCCGCGCAGTCCCTGGGCAAAAGCCCATCGCGGGTTCGGCTGACGGCTTTTGTTACGGGTGCCGTGATCCTGGGAATGGCCGGCGGCCTTTACGGCACCTTCTATGCTTTCGTCAGCCCGCAGGACATTCTTCCGACCCTCACCTTTCAGATCTGGGCGATGCTGATTGTGGGCGGCGCCGGGAACAATCGTGGCGCAATTTTTGGCGCTTTCATAATTTGGGGTGCCTGGACGGCGTCAGGTTGGGCACTTTCGCGGTTTGCACCGATTGAAGCGCAGCTATACACTGGATCGGTTCAATTCATCTTGATCGGGTCGGTCATTGTCGGGATGCTGATTTGGCGCCCGCAGGGGCTTTTGCCAGAGCGGCTTGTCGTATCGCAAAGGGGATCAACCCCTTAGGAAGAACAGGGAGTGTAAGATGTCGTTTAGAAATTCACTGTGGGCCGCGTGCAGCCTCGCGCTTGGCTTTTTGGCCATGCCCGGTACGGGCCATGCCCAGGATTGCACCACCAAGATCGGCGCGGTTCTTCCAACATCCGTTGACTGGGGTCGGCCCATCGCCGAGACCGCGCAGTTCGCCGTGGATCAGGTCAATGCGGCCGGTGGCGTGAACGGATGCGAAATCGAGATGGTGCTGCGCGATACGCAGGTCGATCCAAAGGTTGGCGTCGATGCAGCAAAGGCGTTGGTGGATCTGGAAGGCATCGATCTTCTGCTGGGCGCAGTATCTTCGGGCGTCTCGATGCCGATCCTGACATCGGTCACGGTGCCCGGCGACGTTATGCAGATGTCATGCTGTTCATCTTCGACGGCATTCACCAAACTGTCGGAGGAAGGCGGGACCAACGGTCTTTTCTTCCGGACCTTCGCCACCACCGGCGTTCAGTCGGCCGTCGCCGCCAAGGTTGCCAGCGATAAGGGCTTCAAATCCGTCGCGGTGCTCTACAAGAACGACGACTGGGGACAGGATATGGCGCGCCTTGTGGCAGCAGACTTTGCGGCCGTTGGTGTCGAAGTCACCGCGTCGGTCGCAATAAACGACGGGCAGCCCAGTTACCGCGGAGAGGTCACCGAAGCGCTGACCAGCCAGCCGGAAGCGCTCTATCTCGCGCTCTACCCGGCCGAGGGCACGGCAGCGGTGCGCGAATGGATCTCGCTTGGTGGCAGCCAGAAGATGATTATGGCCAATTCGCTGAAGTCGGATGAATTTCGCGACAATGTCGGGCTCCAGTACCTCGGTGCGGCGCTTGGCACGGACACATCCTCGCCTCGGACCGAAAGCGCCAATGCGTTCCGTGCCGCGTATCAGGCCCGTTTTGATTCCGAGCCGAATGGTCCAGGTTTGGCCAACAGCTATGACGCCGCAATGATTGGTCTTCTGGCCATGCAGGCGGCAGGTGAAGGCGCATCGGGCTCCGATATTGCGGCGGCTGTTGCGAAAGTCACCGATCCCGACGGCACGCCGATCACGGCAGACACCGCGGGCTTTGCAGAGGCAGCCGACGTCTTGGCGGCCGGTGGTACGGTTTCCTACCAGGGCGCCACAGGCAACGTGCGCTTTGACGCAAACGGCGACGTTTCCGCACCGGCCGTTGTCTGGTCCTTCAATGGCGACGGCACCGAAGAAGTCGAATACCTTTCGCTTGTCGAGGTTGACGCCTTCATGACGTCGCTGAAGTAATCCGACGCCAAAATCCCCACGGAGAAAGGATCATGCAAAGGCCGCCATCCGGCGGCCTTTGCTTTAGGGCACGGTAAGGGCTCGCAGCTGCCTACGCGATAACGCCCCGGCTGGCCATCTTCTGGACAAGAAACTGGTTTATGGCCGCATATGCGTGTCTTTAACGTCCCCTACAATCTGCTGCTTTTTGCTGTGACAACAGTCACGATCCTGGGCGCATGCCTTTGGATTGTCTTTGTCAATGTTCCCATTCTTGATGAGCTCGACGCACGCGGGGAACGCACGCAGGCAGAGGTCATCTGGGTTGGAGAACCTTACATCGTTTTCCAGCGCGGCAACTACAGCCGAATAGGCTGGCGGGTAGATATGCGTTACGCTTATCGCACACGCTCTGGCATAAGGGTCGAAGACAAAAAAACCTTCGTGAAACAAAGCGCAAAGTATCTTGCGGTGGGTCGGAAGTTCGATCTGGTGTACCTGCCTGATCGGCCCAGTGTGCATAACAGCGCTTATGGAAACGGATACGCCGGCACCGGTACGATTTATGCGCTTTTACCCATGGCTGCCGTTTGCGCCTTCATGACTTTGCACTATTGGCGACGGCGCCCATCCGATTGGGAAGGTCCCCGACTTTGGCCACCCTTTCGCCCCAGCGGCAGTCCGCAGCGACCGGCCTGAGCCCCTGCGGGACAAATGATCAGCACTGTTTGCAATGCTGACCCTGCCGGAGCAAAATGACGCGCTGGATCCCCTGCCCTGCGGTCTTTGCCTTCGGCCGCGTTCAATGTGCGCTTCGTGGCATACACTTTCGGCATCGGCTGCGGGAAACGCACCATAGCCTGCTCTTGTTCCGGCCTGGCGTCTTAACGGCGCATCAGATGTAGGCGGCCCGGCGGAAAGCGGGGCTGTTCCTGTGCGGAAGCCGCACTCGGCCCGGCCCGGCAGATGGGCACCTTGCATCACGTCTACAAGTCAACTTTTCAACCTGCTACGAATGAGCTAGCGTTCAAAAAAAGCCAACAGGAGGACTTACCATGCGTCTCGCCGCCACCATGGCCGCTGCCATTATTGCAGCGGCCCCTGCCCTTGCACAGGACACACTTACGATCGTTCACGTCAACGATCTGGACCGGATGGAAGGAGACGGCGACGCTGGTGGTGTCGCGCGCCTCGCCACGGTCATAGCCGAACTTCGCGCCCAGGGCGGCACCGTTCTTGCCACAAGCGCTGGCGACAGCATCTCACCCTCGCTTCTGTCGAGCTTTGACGAGGGCGCCCATATGATCGCCCTTCTCAACATGGTTGGTCTTGACGCCATGGCGCTTGGCAACCACGAATTCGATTTTGGCCCGGATGTCACTCGCGAACGGATCGCAGAAGCCAATTTTACAATGCTGTCCAACAACGCGCTCGAACCGGACGGATCGCTGGTCGAAGGCGTAACGGAAAGCATGATGGTCGAGGTGGGTGACCACACGGTCGGGATCTTTGGCCTGACCACCGATGGCACCACCGTCAAATCGTCACCCGGCGATGTGACTTTCGGGGACCCCGTGGAAGTGGCCGCAACGACCGCCGAGGCCCTGCGTGAGGCCGGTGCCGACGTGGTCGTGGCCCTGGCCCACACCGACCGGCCCGAAGACGAACAGCTGTTCGATGCCGGCGATGTGGACATCATCCTGTCCGGCGACGACCACGATCTGTTCGTGCGCTACGACGGCAATGTGGCGATGGTCGAAAGCGGCAGCCAAGCGAGCTTTGTCACCGTCATCACGCTGGAAATTGAAACGGTTGAAGGGCGCCGCGGACCGCAGGTCGAATGGAGCCCGGCATTCGAGGTCATCAACACGGCCGGCGTCGCAGCCGATCCGACCGTGGCAGCCGAGGTCGGGAAGTATGAAGCCTTCCTGTCTTCCGAACTGGACATCGAGATTGGCGAAACGCCCGTCTTGCTCGACACCCGTCGCACCACAGTGCGCGCCACGGAAAGCGCCTTTGGCAATCTGACGGTGGACGCAATGCGGGCAGAGACCGGCGCCGATGTCGCGATCACCAACGGCGGCGGCATCCGCGGCGACACCACTTACGAGCCGGGCACGGTGATCACACGCCGCGACGTGCTGACCGAGCTGCCATTCGGCAACAAGACCGTCCTGCTTGAGGTGTCGGGCACCGACGTGCTGGCGGCGCTTGAGAATGGCGTCTCTGCGGTCGAGGACGGCAGCGGACGTTTCCCCCATGTTTCAGGCATGACCTTTGCATTCGATGCCTCGCTCGACGCGGGCGGGCGCGTCTCTGAAGTCATGATCAGCGGCACGCCCCTGGATGAAGGAAAAACCTACCTTCTGGCGACGAACGACTTCATGGGCGCCGGAGGCGACGGTTACGCTATGTTCGCGGGAAAACCCAGCGTGATCGAGGAAAATGCAGCCGAACTGATGGCGGCCCAAGTCATGCGCGCCTTCGAGACGGGTACAGCGGTACCAACGCTCGACGGCCGGGTGACCGAGGTCAAGTAAAGCGCGCGGCGCCCTTTTGTGCAAAAAAACGGATTGGCCGGTAGTGAAGTCTACCGGCCCTTTTCGTTGAGAGGTCGGTGCAGGATGAACTTCGTTATCGCAAACGCCTTCGCGGCGCTCGATCAGGTTGCGCGTGGCCCCCAGAGCTGCGCGCGCGGTCGCTACTGCAAACTTAAGATGCGCGGCATGTTACGCTCACGAAATTTCGCCGCTCTCCGCGCTGCACTGAATCAGCCGCGCATTGAAGAACCCTCGCGAAACGCTCGGTCCACAGGGTGCGCGCCTCTCACCTCGGTTCCTACCATAGGCAGGACATATCCAAGGCACTGGGGATTGCTCGCTTAATGCGACGGCGCCCAGCAGCAGCTTGTCCGCAAGATTTCTGCACGAACGCTGACGCGCACCGCGTTGCCGGACATCATCGACAAATTGACCTGGGTCAGACCGGCCGATCGCTTTGGGCAGGCAAACGTCTGGCTCCGGCCTTTAGTGTCCTATTGGTGATGGCCCTGCGACTCGGCTTCTCAAGGAACCTGAAGGTCACTTCGGAGACGGCCAGAGTTCCCGCCAAAACTAGGGATACGAAAAGAACTGGGGTGCCCGTGTCAACTAACTGCGTCACCACCAGCATCACCGGAACATGCGTCAAATAAACGGAATAGGAAATATCGCCCAAATGACGCATAACAGGACCGCCCAGCACTTTGTTGGCAAGACTGCTATTTGAAGCCGAGAGCAACAGAAGAAAAACGAGCAGCATAAGGCTCTCGTTGCGCCACACCATTGCCGGTGTATCCGTAAGCGACTTGTAGATCTGCGGATAGCAAAGCAAAATAAGGGAAGCCGAAAAGATAAAAACTGCATCCAAGTTCTTCATCTCTGATCGGCAAAAACGATACGCTAGAATTCCAACCAGAAAGTACTGAAGGCGGGAAAAAAGTCTGAGAAACGTCGGGACAGCATCGTCGTGTTGCTCAGAAAGAGCCTCGTACCAGGGGATAACGAAAAGAACTTGGATAATAAGTAGCGCCAGCACTGCCCAAACTGCCCAACCTCTTGAACTTATTGCCCAATAGACTGGAAAGAGCGCGTAGAAAAAGAGCTCTACCGGAATTGTCCAAAGGACGCTGTAGCCTTTTCGAAGCGTTAGGTGGTGCAGCACAGTGTCCCAATCGCCCATGCCATAGAACTGAAATGTCACGCCAAAAATCTGGCGACCGTACGTGAAGTAAGAAAAAAGCACGACAAAGACGAAAAGAGGAACGACCCGTGCGAACCTTTTGACAAAGAAGTTCCAGGCACTGGCTGGTGAGAGCTGCACATTGTGGGTCACATGACACATCAAGAAGCCGGAAAGCGCAAAGAAGATCATAACGCCGATCTGGCCCGCTCCGAATCCCGTGTATCTGAAGTCGACCTGGTTCGACAGATGAGAGATCACGACAATCAGGGCGGCGATACCGCGCAAGCCATCGAGCGCTGGGATCTGCTGATTTTGCATTCTTGCTGCCCGCTGTTTCGTCGTTTTCATCTGCGAATGGTTTTTTCGCTCGACGTGTCTTCCAATGGCACCTGAACGAAGAGCGAGTCAAGGAACCGAGCAGTGCCCATTCCCGTGCTTTTGGATGGAATTCTGATCTTAGAACGAACCGCATCAAGACCGGTCTGGGGCCAAGTTCCGGTGACCGCCAGCGGCAGCGGTCACGCACCAACTCAGCCCAGCGTCTCTGTGAAAGGACAGACCTCGTCTTCAAAGGGGACAGATCGTTGGCGACAGCGCTTGTCGTGAAGCACCTCCGATTGCGCGGTCCTGTCCATCGGGCACTATCGAAGATCGACACGGATCGCGTCCCAGTCCGGCGGATGCGACAGGGGTGTCAAAATCAGCATTGCCTGCGGTTCGACTTCGCGCAGGGTAAGCGCCCTAAGCGTCTCGGAAGCAGAACGCGGTGGCTTTCGCCTCTGGAATGCAGTGCGGCGCGCCCGCGCTTGATCAACGAAACCCGAATTATCTTTGACAGATGCTGGTTAATTGCACACGCTACGGGCAGCGCCGCTAAAAAAATCCTCAAACCGCAAAGCGGCGAGAAGGGAAATCAACATGACGTCATCAGATATTCCACCTGATACGGCCGGGGAAGCCATGGACTTTTCCACGGATTTTGAGATGGGCCAGGACAATATCCGGCCCCTGGGACTGGACATTCACAACCCGGTCTTCCTGATTTCGAGTGTCGTGATTTTTGGCTTCGTACTGCTTGCGCTTGCCAACCAGGAAGCATCGGCCGAATTCTTCGGGTGGCTGCGACCGTGGCTGACCAGCACGTTTGATTGGTTCCTTGTGCTGTCGGTCGACGCGATCACACTCTTTTGCCTACTTCTGATTATCCTGCCCGTGGGCTCGGTTCGTATCGGCGGCAAGGATGCAAAGCCAGACTATTCCTATGCTGGCTGGATCGCGATGATGTTCGCGGCGGGCATCGGCATCGGCCTCCTGTTCTTCGGCGTGCTTGAGCCGGTGTATTACAACTTCTCAGAAGGTGGTGGCGCCCGCCCGCTTGGCATCGACATCAATGAGCCGGGCAATGAGTACATCGGCGTGGTCGGCACCATACACCACTGGGGACTGGAAGGCTGGGCGGTTTACGCCGCCGTAGGTCTGAGCCTCGCGATATTTTGCTACAATCTCGGCCTGCCGCTTACGCTTCGGTCGGCGTTTTACCCGATCCTCGGCGAACGTGTCTGGGGCTGGTGGGGCCATATCATCGACACGCTGGCCGTGTTTGCCACGCTTTTCGGACTAACGACGTCGCTTGGCCTTGGCGCACAGCAGATCGCCGCCGGTCTGAATGAGATCTTCGGGATCGAGCCATCGAACACGGTAACCGTGCTATTGATCATCGGGATTACGCTTATCGCGCTCGGTTCGGTGCTATTGGGCATGGACAAAGGCGTCAAGCGGCTTTCTGAGATCAACATGGTGATGGCCGTCGGTCTCTTCATCTTCGTGATCGTCATGACCGGTATCGGTGCCGCCATTACACGATACTTCAACGTCATGGTGGATTACGTGACGCTGTTACCGGCGCTGTCGAACCCCTTCGGACGCGAGGACACGAGCTATTTCCACGGTTGGACGACCTTCTACTGGGCCTGGTGGATCGCGTGGTCGCCTTTCGTGGGCATGTTCATCGCCCGCATCTCAAAGGGCCGGACCGTACGCGAATTCGTGCTCTGTGCCTTGATTGCACCGACAGCCGTCTGCGCGCTTTGGATGTCGACATTCGGCGGGGCGGCCATCGATATGTTGAACGCTGGCGCTGCCGAGGGTGTGCGTTCCACGGTGATCGACAGCTATGCACCAGAAGGGGCCCTGTTCGGGTTCCTGAAAGAGCTGCCGCTTTACGGCATCGTGGCACCGATTTCACTAATTCTGATCGTGATATTTTTCGTCACGTCGTCGGACAGTGGCAGCCTGGTCATCGATACCATCACTGCCGGTGGCAAAATGGACGCGCCGGTCATCCAGCGCATTTTCTGGTGCACGCTTGAAGGTCTGGTGGCCATTGCACTGCTTCTCGGAGGCGGCCTTGCCGCGCTGCAGGGGGCGGCGGTTTCCACCGGCATCCCCTTTACGCTCGTCGTGCTGGTAATGTGCTATTGCCTGTGGCTCGCCCTGCGGTCCGAGCGCGCGAAGCTCTAGGCCGTCTCGACCAAAAAAAAGGCGCCGGACGTGTTGCCCGGCGCCTTCTTTGCATCCGGTAGGAGCACGCGGCGAGGTTAGGCAAGCAAATCGCCGAAGCCAGGATCCTTCCAAAAAGTCGTAAGAAGGCAGAGCGCACGGCTGACGGCTTTGCCGCTTCAAACCACATCACGGACGAAATGACCTCGCTCGGACATGAGAGGCCGCAAAGGCGGAAAACTGAAGTCGGCGGGTCAGGACATGCCACAGCTAGCCCCCAAGCCTTTGCGCCGGAACGGTTGTTGCAGACTTTTAGGCCAGACGGCTGTCTGACATTGGCGCCAATGGGACAGTTTAGGGTGATCTGATGAAAGAGGATTTCTGGCAAATCGTAGCCGCCGAGGAGTGGATATAAGTTAAGCGGACCTTCGCGTACCCCTACATTTCGGGAATTTTGCGCAACCCCAAAACGCTTCACCCGTCTTTCGGTTGGCTCGCTTGACCATTTCGCTTCCGCACCTCGGACAAGAAGCTGTGTCTGCCGCCACAAGTCGTTTTGGAGGTGATGAAGTCTTTTTGGCCACTGCTTTGTTTTGAAGATTGTGCAGATGCTCATTGCGCGTCGCTCTAGTATTTTTTCGGGCACTAACTTGCAGCATTCGAACGCAGTCATTTACTTGAGCGTCGGTAAGCAGCTGTTGCTTTCGTACGGCGATCAACCTACCGAGCTCCCGCAGGCCCCAGGCCACGTTTTCAGGCATCGCTGTCTTCGGTTCGGCAGTACCGACAAAAACAACGATGTTGTGCAGCACGCTTTCATCGACACTTAGTATCTCTTGAACCGCCTTTATGTGCGCATAGTTTTGTCGTAGCGGGTTCTGGAAACCGCGGCGCTTACCGCCTTTTTGTACTTGGGTCCATTTGTTCTGGTCGGCACCGCCAAAGATCCAACCAGACATGTTCTTTGTCTCAATTACGAATAGCCCAAATCGAGACAAGACGATGTGATCCAGTTGCGTCGTGCCAACGGCCACCGGAAGTATAAGGTCCGATAAAACTCGGTACTCTTTTTCGTCCAAGGCAGATGTGAGTGCATTGCGAACTCGCCGCTCACCCCTGGCTCCCTTTCTTTCGGGGGTGTTGTAGCTGTCCTTCGCCGCATGAATTGCGGTCCTAACAGCGAAATTCAGAAGAAATCTCAGCATTGGCAACCTTTAGGTTCGCATCAGCCACTCCTCAGGTTCACCGCTACCGTGATTGCTTTCGATAATTTAGGTCAAGTCATGGCGATTATATGTACGAAACCTTGGAACTTCTTTGGCGTTCAATCCAATCGGCTCACAACGTGAGCAGCGGCAAAAGGCATGACGCCTAGACCTCTGATATATTAATATAACTTCGGCTACGCAGTATTTCTGCCGAAATTGCCGACCCTACCAATTCATTTCTGATCTTGTCTTCGACAGGACCCTTGGCCGTAGGAAGTGCGTTCTCGGATCTATCGAACTTGGGCTTATGTCGCTTTCTCGCCCAAGGCCTATCTCACAATGCACTAACGGCGCTCTGGGCCTCTAGAAAGGCGCGCCAGCCGCCCAGATGCGTGATGTCTTCGGCGCCTTCGAGACCAGCGTTTTCGACAAGAAACCCCTGGGCTGTCGTTCCGTCCTCTAAAAGGACCGTGCCAATCGCCAGAGGCGCCGGGATACCGGACAAGAAATCTCCTACAGAGGTCTTCGGAAGCGACCAGACCTCCAGCTCTATCTGGGCGCCTTTGTCGGCACGAAGAAGACCCGGCCGCGCCGGCGGCCCACCCGCCAGTGCAAAGAGACGATAGCGTGGGGCCGTGCGGGTCGCCTTGAGAAACCGCCCGCCCCGCGATGTCAGCTCTTGGTTCAGCGCCATACCCGACATATGCGCGCCGCACACGGCCAGCGCGACTTCCTCGGCTGCCGTTGAGCGGGGCAAACGAGCCGCGCCCGTGCGGTTGCCTTCGAAGGCGAGGGCGAGGCTCGCTAGCAGTGCGTCGGTGCCGCATGGGCCCAAAAGGGTAATCGACCCCGGCCGTCCGTCCGACCGGGGCGCCGACGGCACGGCAATGCCGCACATGTCGAGTAGATTGACGAAGTTGGTGTAGGTTCCGAGGTTGGCATTCGGCGTTACGGGATCGGCCGCAAGATCCTCAAGGCTATAAAAGGTGGGGATCGTTGGAACGCACAGCATATCTATCGCGTCCATCAGAGCAGACGTCTCTTTCTGAATTTCCTTGAGCCGGTACATGCCGCGGAACGCATCGGCAGCGGAGAGATCCTCGGCCACACCAATAATCGCGGCGGTCGTCGGATGGAGCGCTGTTCGGTTCGTCCGCATCAACTCTTCTACGACGATGTAACGCTCGGCCACCCAGGCACCTTCATAGAGCATTTCGGCGACGTCATAGAACGGCGTGAAGTCAAGCTCGACGATGCGCGCACCCAAAGACGTAAGCCTCGCAAGACTGGTCTCGAAGCTTTCGGCTTGAACATCATCACCAAAGAACTTCCGCGTTGCACTGTTGGGTACGCCGATGCGGATACTCTCAGGCGGCGCGAACAGACCGCCCGGCACCAGCCGCTTGGAGTAGGTATCCGCGGGATCCTCGGCGCAGGCCATCCGAAAGACGGCGAAGGCGTCGGAGACGTTCGCGGCAAAGATTGAGATCGTGTCGAGCGTCCGGCAGGCTGGAACTACGCCCGTGGCCGAAAGCGCGCCCAGCGATGGCTTCAACCCGACAATATTGTTCAATGCCGCCGGCACACGCCCCGATCCGGCGGTGTCGGTGCCAAGTGAAAAGCTAACCAGCCCGTGACCTACGGCCACGCCGGACCCGCTTGACGATCCGCCCGGGACGATCGCCGGGTCCACCGCATTGCGCGGCACGCCATAGGGCGAGCGGACACCAACTAGCCCGGTCGCGAACTGGTCCAGGTTCGTTTTGCCGATCAACAGCGCGCCGGCAGCGCGCAGCCGCGCGATGACAAAGGCATCTGCATCGGGCGTATAGGCATAGGCCGGACAACCGGCCGTGGTCGGAATGCCCGCCACGTCGATATTGTCCTTGACCGCAAACGGCGCGCCCCAAAGCGGCTGGTCGGGTCCTCTGGCCGGCAGCGCCTCTGCCTCTGCGAGAACATCCGAGATCGGACGCAGATGAAGAAAGATCGCCGGATCGCCCACGGCCTTGATACGGCGATAAACCTCGCGGATCACATCCGCTGGCTTCTGGCCTTCGGCGTATGACGCGCTCAGCGCAGGTAGCGAGAGAAGCAGGTCATCGGTCATCTTGGGTCTTCCTAACTTAAGCGGCCGCAGGAGTGGGGGGTTGGGGCGCTGCAGAGACGAGCGTGCGGGTGTACGAATGGGATGGGTTGGCCATCACCTGTGCTGCTGGACCACTCTCGACGAACTCGCCCTGACGCATGACCAGGACCTCGTCGCACAAAAGACGCACCACGTTCAGATCGTGACTCACAAAGAAGTACGACATGCCAAGCTGGGCGCGCAGATCGACAAGCAGGTTCAGTACGAGTGCCTGGATCGACACATCCAGCGCCGCCGTGGGCTCGTCGAGGATCAATAGCTTGGGTTCCAGCGCGATCGCCCTTGCGATACCCACGCGCGCCTTCTGCCCGCCGGAAAGCTGGTGCGGAAAGCGGCTGAGCAGGGGCTGGGGCAGTCCCACAAGTTCGGCCAGTTCCGAAACACGCGCGTTGAGTCTTGCGCCCCTCAGCCCATCGATGCGCGCTAAGGGCTCGGCGATTGCCGAAGCCGCGTTATCCCGAGGGTTCAGGCTGTCCGTGGCGTCCTGAAACACCATCTGAATGTCGCGCCGGACGGGATGGCGCATGAATTTGCTCGACGGCGTGGCAGCGATGTCCTGCCCATCAAAAACGATGCTTCCGGACGTGGGATCCTGAAGCCTGACGATCATTTCTGACGTGGTCGACTTGCCGCTTCCTGATTCACCCACAAGGCCCAGGGATTGCCCCGCCTTAATCTGAAACGAGACACCCTTTACGGCCTGAACGATCCCTGTCTTGCCGACATAGGTTTTGACCAGATCCTGCACATTCAGAAGCGGTTGGTCAGCCACCTTATAGACGGGCTCGGCAGCGCGAAGATCGGGCGGCAGAAGCGCGCGAATACTGGCCCCGATGCGCGGCGTCGCGTCGACCAGCTTGCGTGTATAGGCATGCTGCGGATCGGTGAAAAGCGCGCGCGGCGCGCCTGCTTCCACGATCTCGCCATCCTTCATAACGACAATCCGGTCGCAGTACTGCGACGCAAGACCCAGATCATGGGTAATCAGGATCATGCTCATACCACGCTCAGCTGTCAGTTCACCGACCAGATCCATCACGGCCTTCTGGGTCGTGATGTCCAGCCCCGTGGTCGGCTCGTCCGCGATCAGCAGACGCGGGTTGCAGGCTAGGGCAATCGCAATCACGACCCGCTGGCACATGCCACCCGAGAGCTCAAAGGGATAGGCGTCAAAGCGCGCTTCGGCGTCATTGATCTTGACCGCTTCCAGCGCTTCGATGGCCTTCGCGCGGGCATTCTGGCGGGTGGCCTGCGCGTGGCGGATCAGGACATCCTCGATCTGATGGCCCACCCGGCGGATCGGGTTCAGCGCCGCCCGCGGGTTCTGAAATATCATTGAAATCTCGCGCCCTCGGATGTCGCGCATATCCCGCTCAGAGGCCGAGGACAGGTTGATCCCGCCATAGGCAACTTCGCCCGCGCGGATCTCACCACCGGCGTCAAGAATGCGCATCAGCGCGTAGGATGTAACGGACTTGCCTGAACCGCTTTCGCCGACAATGCCCAGCGTCTCGCCCTTTGCGACCTCAAACGAAATGCCGCGCACGGCGTTCACTTCACCCTTACGGGTTCGGAAAGCCACGGAAAGATCGTTAATCGACAACACAGGTCATGTCCTCTTGCGCGGATCAACAATGTCGCGCAGCCCGTCACCGAGCAAGTTGAAGGTGAAGACAGCAAGCATCAGCCAAAGGCCGGGAAAGACGGCAAGCCACCATTCGCCCGAGACGATAAAATTCGCCCCCTCGGCCACCATGATCCCCCATTCTGGGGTTGGTGGTCTCACACCAAGGCCGATGAAGCTGAGACCGGCGGCATTCAGGATGGCCCAGCCAAGATTCAGGGAAACCTGAACCATCATTGGCGGCAGCGCATTTGGAAAGATGTGAAAGGCAAGCACGCGCAGGTCGCCGTTACCAGAGAGTTTCGCGGCCTGCGCAAAGCCCGCACTGCGACGGATATTGACCTCGGCCCGCACAAGGCGCGCGTAGAACGGAATGTTGATGATTGCCGTCGCGTAAATGATGTTCTCAACCGTGTTGCCTAGGGCCGCAACGACCCCCATGGCCAGCACAAACAGCGGAAACGCCATGATAGTGTCGAGAAAACGGTTAAGAACTGCGTCTAGCCATCCCCCCCAATAGCCAGCCACCGAGCCGAGTATCGAGCCGATTACAAAGCTCAGCGCCACCGCAGCGACAGAGATGGTCAGATCGAGACGGGTCGCCACAATGACCCGGCTGAACACGTCGCGGCCGAGATTATCGGTGCCGAACCAGTAATCCAAGCTCGGCGGTTCTAACGCGCGTGCTGCATTTGTGGCGAGCGGATCGTAGGGAACGAGATATGGACCGAAAATCGCACAGCCCAGAAAGAAGGCCAGCATGGCAAAGGCCAGCATAGTGACCGGATTGTCCTTCAGCACATAGGCGATGTGTCCGAAAGTTGTGTCACCCTTTCGTCGCCCGCCTTTTTCCGGTGCCATCGCCATATCCGCCATCAATTCAGTCCGATGCGGGGATCAATCAGCGCATAGGCAATATCGATTACAAGGTTCAGCGCGACGAAAAGGAGCGCCATGGCCAGAACAAAACCCTGCACGGCGGCATAGTCCGACACCACCAAAGCCTCGACCGCGTAAGAGCCGATACCAGGCCAGGCAAATACCTTCTCCACCAGTACGTTGGCGCCCAATGTGAATGAAAAGACCATACCGAGCGTGGTCACAACCGGCAAAAGCGCGTTGCGGAAAGCGTAAGTGTAGAGGACCTTGCGGCTTCCAAGGCCTGCGGCCCGGGCCGTGCGGATAAAGTCCGATGACAGCGCCGACAGCATCGCGGCCCGCGTCATCCGGGCAATCGGCGCCAGTGTGAACAGCGCGAGCGTCAGCGATGGAAGGATCAGTTGCTTAAGTGCACCCAACCAGGTTTCCCAGTCACCGGCGAATGCGGCGTCAATCAGGTAGAAACCGGTTACGTGGGGTGGGGAAAGGTAAAAGAAATCAAGCCGGCCCAGGGGCGACGGGGCAATCCCAGCAAGATAATAGAAGACGTAGATCAGCACGATACCGGTAAAGAACGTGGGCATCGAAACACCGGCCGTCACCAGAATACGGCAAAGGTGATCGACCCAACTGCCGGGACGTGTTGCCGCAAGCACGCCCAAGGGGATCGCAATCGCGCAGGACAGGATCAAGGCCACCAACGTCAGTTCCAGAGACGCCGGAAGCCGCGCCGCTAGATCGGCCGTCACCGCTTGGCCCGTCGTCAGGGACGTGCCCAGATCGCCACGGGCAAGATCTCTAACATATAGGAAAAACTGTTGGAGAAGCGGTTTGTCCAGGCCCAAAGCCTCTCGGATTTCGGCAATGGATGCCTCATCCGCAGCCGGGCCCGCGAAATAGGCCGCCGGGTCCCCCGGCAAAGCGCGGGTTAGCAGAAAGGATATCACGACGACCCCCGCAACCACCGGGATTGCCTGGGCCAACCGGCCCAGGCTCATTCTTGTTCGGGCGCCCATTACGCGCTGGCTGAGGTCAGCGGACGGACGTCCAGCTGACGGTGGAACCAGAATTCGTAACCCTGCGCCCCGTTCATCGCCACATTTAGCGCCGGCTGCCACAAGGGGATGCGCGGCAAGTCCTCGAAAGCGATCTCGAACATCCGTTTGATGTTGGGGGCATAGGCCGGATCGTCCATCGGAATATGCAGCGTATCGTCAACCAGTTTCTCGATCTCTTCATTGAGGTAATTGGAAGAATTGAACAGATGACCGTTCTTGTAGGCCCAGAAGAAGTAGTAATCGGGCGTATTGAGCCAGCCGCCAAAGTTTTCAAGATGCAGGGGCAGACGCTTTTCGACCAGGGCCGCGGTGCGCCAGTTTGCGCCCGGTATTTTCTCGACCTCGGCTTTAATGCCAATTTCGCCAAATGCCTCTTGCAGCAACAGCGCCGTGGGCTCCATCCAGTCGGCCAGTCCGAGGCTGATCGACAAGGGTACTTCAAAACCCGATGAGAACCCTGATGCAGCCATGTGTTCCTTCGCCTTGGCCATGTCCGTCATGTAGGGAGATTTCCGCGGCCAAGCGGTGTCGTTGATGTCGGCCTCGCCACCCCACATCGGCGCACCGCGCCCATAGGCTGCGGTCTGGAAGATTGCTTCATAGGGAATGGCATAGGCCAGCGCCTTGCGCACATTGGCGTCCTGAAACGGCTCGAAGCTGAAATTCGGACAAAGACAATGGATGCAATTCTCAATGGGCGTGGAAAAGACGTCGACACCGTCAAGCGCATCAAGCTCCGCTGCGTCCTTGTTCGGAATATTGAAGGACATCTGCACATCGCCTCGTTCGATCAATGCGCGTCGTGTGGCGGTACTTGGCACCTCGCGGACGATGACGCGCTCGAAGCTTGGCAACGGGCCGCCCACCCAGGCGTCATTGCGTTCATAGACAAGCTGTTGGCCCTGATCCCAGCGCACCACCTTGAACGCGCCCGAACCCGCCGGCGTCGTATGAAGGTATTCCATTGCCCAAGGGTCGTCCGCCGTGGCCTTGGATTTTGCCACTTCCGCATTGATGATAAAAGGCACCGGCACCGCAAGATCGGGAATTGTCAGCTTGGATGGCTTGTCCAGCTTGATGACAAAAGTCTCTTCGTCGACCGCTTCAAACTGATCCGGCCGTTCCAGACCCCCAGCCTTCATCTGCACGGTCGGAAATCCTCCGGCCGACACGGCACGGTCGAACGACCATTTCACATCGGCCGCTGTCACCTTGCGCCCGTCCCAGAATGTGGCATCTGATTTCAGCTTAAATGTCAGGGTCAGGCCATCTTCCGAGGCTGTCCAGCTCTCGGCCAGTTCTGGCTCAATCACTGAATAGTCGTAGGAAAGACCGCCGCCAGGCGCGTTCTTTGTGCCGAAACTGACCAGCCGGTCGTAGCAATTGACGGCAACCTGATACGACGCGCGGTTGGTGCCGGTCCGATGCAGATCCAGGCTGTTGATGGTCTGGCCCGAGACCACGACAATCGTTCCTCCCGTCGCCGCATCGGCGGGCAGCACTCTCAGAAAGGGAAGCATCGCCGCGCCTGCGGTGCCTCCGGTAAGTTTCAGAAATGTTCTTCGGGAGGTCATGGTCATGGCATTTCCTTTGCGAGCAGAATAGGACTTGATGCCCTGTTTGCGCCTCGCCAGCGCTGCAAACAAATGCTAATAGTGAAGCAGAGTGATGCAAAAAATGCAGCGTTAAGTGCGATACTTTTTGATCTATGACATGATCGAAGCCGTTCACCGGTCCGGTTCGATCCGCAGGGCGGCCGAAGACACCAACATCACGGCCTCGGCGCTGAACCGAAGAATCCAGGCATTCGAAGAGGAATTTGGATCCGAGATTTTTGAACGCTTGCCGCGGGGTATGCGGCTCAATCCTGCTGGCGAATTGCTTTTGCACCACATTCGCACGCAGCGGCAGGATCTGGCGCGGGTGCACAGTCAGGTCGCAGATTTGTCAGGCATTCGCCGCGGTCACGTGAAAATCGCCTGTTCCCAGGCATTGCTGCCATACTTTCTGCCGCGCGAAATATCAAAGTACCGGGCTGAATTTCCCGATGTGACATTCACAGTGAACGTGCGGGATCGGATTCAGGCGGAACGGGACCTGTCCAACTTTGAAAGCGACCTGGCCCTGGTCTTCGAGCCGGTCCACATGGTGGATTTCGAAGTTCTGCACGCGATCCACCAACCGGTTATGGCGGTCATGGCGGCCGGGCATCCGCTGGCAAATCTGAAAAGTTTGCGTTTGCGCGATTGCCTGGAATACAACCTCGTTCTGCCTGCGCCCCAGTTCGGGGTTCGGGTGCTTCTGGATTTGGCAGCCCAGCGGCTTGGGCGCAGGCTTGAGCCGGTTCTCGAGACGGATTCCTTCGATATGGTCCGTCACTTTGCGACCTATGGCAATTCCATTGGCTTTCAGATTCCGGTCGGACTGAACGCTTCTGCACGGCCCGATCTGGCTTTTGTGCCGATGGCTGACCGCGACGTACGCGGAGGCGAGCTATTTCTTGGACATCTTCGCGGCCGCACACTTCCAGTGGCGGCCTTGAAATTTGCGAGCCAGGTCGTCGGGGCCCTTTCGGCGGCGACCACCCCGATACGTTCAAACTGATCAACGCTCTATTCATCAGGATACAACCTTTGGCGCCGGTACAGATGCCTTAGCCAAGCGTTCCGCTTGCAACCTTTTGGTGCGGCACACAGCGTCGCGAATCAACCGCAACCCGAGGCTGCCCACCATCCCGCCCCGCATGAATCGGAATGGTCGGTGTAGCGATCGAAACGGACTGCATGAAGGCAACAAGATACAAACACCGTATGATTTAAACAAATCTCAATATTATTTATCTATATATAAAAATAGTTTATGATATTATCTTAAAGCAATTTCAACCTATGGGTGGCCCGGCACATTTCTTCCGCTGTGGCAAAAAATATCATAGTGAAACGGGCCTGATCGTGACTAAACTTTGGGCAGTTTGTTGAAACGTCCTGAACGCGTCTTTTTCGGTACCATTAGTCCGTTCGTGACGGACAATCCGCGGGGTGGGAAATGTCTAGTCATGAGCGTTTTGACACGCCGATGGTCTGGATTGAAGGCGGGATGTTCCGGATGGGGTCCGACGCCCATTACGCCGATGAAGCCCCGGTGCGCCAAGTGCGTGTGGACGGCTTCTGGATGGACCCCGCTACGGTCACCAACCTGAGCTTCGACCTCTTTGTCAAGGAAACAGGCTATGCGACCGTCGCTGAACGGCCGCTTGATCCAGCAGATTTCCCAGGTGCTGATCCCTTCCTCCTGAAACCGGGTTCCATGGTCTTTCACATGACCAAGGGGCCGGTCGACCTGCGCGATATCACCAACTGGTGGGCCTATGTGCCCGGCGCGTCCTGGCGGCATCCGGAAGGTCCCGGCAGTACGCTGAGCGGCCGCGCCAATCATCCGGTTGTCCATATCGCCTACGAAGACGCCGAAGCTTATGCGGCATGGGCTGGCAAGACGCTTCCGACCGAAGCCGAATGGGAATTCGCCGCCCGGGGTGGTCTCGATGGTGCAGAGTTCGTCTGGGGCGATAAACTCAAGCCCGACGGACGTATCATGGCCAAGACCTGGCAGGGTGACTTTCCCTGGCGCAGCAAGGTCAAAAAGAAACTTGAGCGCACGGCGCCTGTCGCATCCTATCCCGCCAACGGATACGGGCTTTTCGATATGGCCGGAAACGTCTGGCAGTGGACCAGCGACTGGTATGCAGCTGCCCATCCCCAAAAGACCGATGACGGCGCGTGCTGCACTTTGGAAAACCCCCGTGGCCCGGCCAAGGCCGATAGCGCCGATCCGCGCACGCCGCACATCCGGGTACCGCGTAAGGTCGTCAAGGGCGGCTCATTTCTGTGCGCGCCGTCCTACTGCCGCCGCTACCGCCCGGCCGCGCGCCATGCCCAGCCGGTCGATACCGGGATGAGCCATATCGGATTTCGGTGCATCACCAGACCAAAACCAACAGGAGAGGAGTAGTTCAGAATGAGCGAGGATAACCAAGAGGCGACTGGCATCAGCCGGCGCACGTTGCTTATGTCGAGCGCGGCAGCGATTGGCACTGCCGGTGCTGTGGCAAATACGGCCAGCAAGGCAGTGGCGCAGACGGCCGCAGGATCCGGGGATCGCCCGAATATCCTTGTTATCTGGGGTGATGACGTGGGCATAACGAATATCAGCGCCTACTCGTTCGGTATGATGGGATACCAGACGCCCAATATCGACCGAGTTGCCAAAGAAGGTATGATCTTCACCGACTACTACGGCGAACAATCATGCACTGCCGGGCGTTCTTCGTACATCATGGGTCAATCGGTCTTCCGCACCGGGTTGTCGAAGGTGGGCCTGCCTGGCGCCGATCTGGGCATGCAGGAAGAGGACCCGACCATTGCCGGCCTTCTGAAGGCCCAAGGCTACGCCACCGGCCAGTTCGGCAAGAACCACCTGGGAGACAAGGATGAACACCTGCCCACGAACCATGGCTTTGATGTGTTCTTTGGTAACCTCTATCACCTCAACGCCGAGGAAGAGCCCGAGAACGAAGACTATCCCGGCGATTTGGTCCTTCAAGACGGCAGCACGTTCCGCGAGCGCTATGGCCCGCGCGGCGTGATCCGGTCCTCGGCCGACGGTCAGATCGAAGACACGGGACCCTTGACCAGAAAGCGCATGGAGACGGTGGACGACGAAACCTCGGCCGCGGCCATCGACTGGATCCGGTCCCAGCACGAACAGGGTATTCCGTGGTTCTGCTGGTGGAGCGGCACGCGCATGCACTTCCGCACCCACGTCAGCGACGAACGCCGCGCGATGGCCAACGAAGCTGCCGGCGGCCATGTTGACGAATATACGGCCGGGATGATCGAACACGATATGCATATCGGTCTGTTTCTCGACCTTCTGGATGAGTTGGGCATCGCCGATAACACCATCGTGCATTATTCGACCGATAACGGCCCGCATATGAACACCTGGCCGGACGCGGCCATGACGCCTTTCTGGGGTGAAAAGAACACCAACTGGGAAGGCGCATGGCGCGTGCCGTCCATGGTGCGGTGGCCCGGCAAGATCGAAGCAGGTTCGATATCGAACACCATAATGCACCACATGGATTGGCTGCCGACCTACCTCGCCGCCGCGGGTCGCCCGACCGTGAAAGAAGAGCTTCTGGACGGGATCACCGTGGCCGAAGTGGGCGGTGGGCGCGACTACCGCGTGCATCTCGACGGCTACAACTTCCTACCTTACCTGACGGGTGAAGAAGAGACGGGTCCGCGCCAAGAGATCTTTTACTTCTCTGACGACGGGGACATGATGGCCCTGCGCTGGAACGATTGGAAGCTCACCTTCCTAGAGCAAAAGTCCTGGGCCACATTCCGCGCCTGGATGGAACCGCTTGTCGAGCTGCGTGTTCCGATCATTGCCAATTTGCGGCGAGATCCCTACGAACGCGGCTACCGCACGTCGAACACCTACTACGATTGGCTGCTTGATCGGGCCTACATGCTGGTGCCAGCGCAGCAATATGTGGGTGCATTCCTAGCGACCTTCCAAGAGTATCCGCCAAGGCAGAAGGCAGCGAGCTTTAGCCTCGATCAAGTGATGGAGAAGCTCACGTCACCTCCGGGCGCGCCCTGACGGAAGTCGAAGCGGCCCGCGCAGCACTGCATGCGCGGGCCGTTGGTTCAGCCAAAATTCCAATTGAAAGAATTGCTTAGGTGACAACCGATACGCAAAGTTCGCATGCGGCGATCCAAGAGCTGATGACCCGCATGCAGACCGCCATCATCGGCCAAAGCCATGTGATCGAAAGGCTGGTTATCGGGCTGTTGGCCAACGGCAACCTTTTGGTCGAAGGCCTGCCCGGTCTGGCAAAAACCCGTGCGATCAAGGCGCTGGCCAAGAACCTTGAATGCGATTTCAGCCGCATCCAATTCACGCCGGATCTTCTGCCGGCCGATGTGACCGGCACCGAGATCTACCACCAGACGGCCGACGGATCCGAATTCCGTTTCGACCCGGGTCCGATCTTTGCCAACATAGTCTTGGCCGACGAGATCAACCGCGCACCCGCAAAGGTGCAGTCCGCCTTGCTGGAAGCGATGGAGGAACGCCAGGTCACCGTGGCGGGCACCACCCACGCGATGGAGCCGCTTTTCATGGTCATGGCCACTCAGAACCCGGTGGAGCAGGAAGGCACCTATCCATTGCCCGAAGCGCAGATGGACCGCTTCCTGATGCATGTCATGATCACCTATCCGCCGGTCGAGGACGAAGTAGAAGTGATCCGTTTGGTCCGGGCAGAAGAGGCCGCACTTGCCAGTGATCAGACCAAAGGGGCAAAGAAGGACAAACCCAATGGCATTCCGCAGCAGGCGATTTTCGACGCCCGCCGCGAAATCGTGGGCGTACACGTGTCCGAGGCGATGGAGCGCTACATGGCGGATCTGGTCAATGCCACGCGCAACCCGGCTGCGTTCGGGGAAGACCTGCCGCGCTGGATCGATATCGGAGCAAGTCCGCGCGCGTCGCTCGCGCTGGACAAATGCGGCCGTACGCACGCTTGGCTGAACGGTCGCGACTATGTCGATCCCTTGGACGTGCGGGCCATCGTCGCCGATGTCATGCGGCACCGTCTCGGGCTGAGTTACGAGGCGCAGGGCGAAGGCGTCTCGCCAGATGACGTGGTCAATGAAATCGTTCGACAGGTTGCACTGACCTGAAGGGGGCGGCGATGCAAGACAGGGCTGCGCGGATACGGACCGGAATGGTGCCCCAGGCGGCCACGCGCGCCAAAGCGTTGGATACGCGCGTCTCGATCAATCTTGCCCATCTCAGGGGGCTCGAGCATCAGGCGAAGGCACTGACGTTCCTGCCCCGCCAGCCGGCCCGCAGCGCCATGAACGGGCGCCACGCATCGCGTCTGCGGGGGCGCGGCCTCAACTTTGAAGAGCTGCGGGAATACCTGCCCTCAGACGACGTGTGCGCGATCGACTGGAAAGTGACAGCGCGTACGGGCCGGCCCCATGTCCGCGTCTTCACCGAAGAACGCGACCGGCCAGCACTGATCGTGGTTGACCAGCGCATGTCGATGTATTTTGGCTCGCGGCTGAACATGAAATCGGTCACTGCAGCGGAATGCGCGGCATTGGTCGCCTTTCGGATACTCGATCAGGGCGACCGGGTGGGCGGGATTGTGTTTGGCGATGAGGTCATCGCCGAAATTCGTCCCAAGCGCAGCCGCACCGCACTGAACCGGTTCCTTGCCGTTCTGGCCGAAGCAAACCGTCTCTTGAGACCCGATGCGCCAAGCATCGATCCCGTTCCCATGAACGCGGTTCTGCGGGCCGTCGTCCGGATCGCGCCCCGCAATCATCTGATCATCATACTAAGTGACTTTGCCGAGATCGACGAGACAACGAAGAAGCTTGTCACAGCGATTGCGCGCCACAACGATCTGGTTCTTGGACTGGTCTCGGACCCCTACGCCGATGCCCTGCCCCGGAACGCTCAGCTCGCTGTATCGGACGGGCGACTGCAGATCGCGATCGATACGCAAGACGGCGACATCCATCGCACGGTCACGGACCTGGTGCGCGGGCGGATTGCCACAATTCTGGACTGGCAGCGCGCGCTTGGCGTTCCCGTGCTGCCATTGACCACGGCGGAAGACAGCCTGAGCCAGATGCGGCGCCTCATGGGACTGCGCCCAAGATGAACGGAGACGAGACAGCCGAGCGCCCCACCAATCTGGTGGACCTGATGGGCGAACTGATCCCGCCGCCCGATCCCGCCTTGATACCTCTGATCCCGCAGACAATTGGCTGGCCGATCCTTCTCGTCCTGATCCTCGGCGCCACGCTTTGGATAATGCGGCAAAGGCGCCGGGTACGCCGCGCCGACGCCTATCGCGGCGCCGCGATTGCCGCACTTGAGACCGCGGGCTCTGACCCAGAAACCGTTGCCCGCATCCTGCGCCAAACCGCGCTGGCGGCCTATCCGCGGACGGATGTGGCCGGCCTTTTTGGCCCTGCATGGCTCGACTTTCTTGACGCGACCTGCGCCGAGACGCGCTTTCGCGACGGTCCAGGGGCGGTCTTGTCGACGGCCCCCTACCGGCCGGGTGAGGCGCTGCCCGATGCCACGGTCGATCTTGTCCGCCGCTGGGTCCTGCATCACAACCGGGCGTTGGCTCCATGATCTCCCTCAGCGCGCCCTGGATACTGCTCGCTCTGCCCCTGCCCTGGCTTGTGTGGCGCTTTGTGCCGCCCTACCGGGAAACCGTCGCCGCCTTTCGCATCCCGTTCTTCCGCCAGATCGCCCGCGCGACAGATCAGGATCCGCGCGAGGGATCAGCCATATTGGCCCGCTCGCGGCTGCAAATGATCGCTGCGATAGTGTCTTGGACGTGTCTGGTGGTTGCAATTGCCGGGCCGGAACGAGTGGGCGCACCGATTGAGATTACCAAATCCGCCCGGGACATGGTGCTTGCCATCGACATTTCAGGATCCATGGATGAGGTGGATTTTCTGACGGCCGAGGGTCAAAGGATGCAGCGCCTGGCGGCCGTGCAGGAAGTTGTGACCGACTTCGTGGCCGAGCGCGAAGGTGACCGCGTGGCCTTGATCGTCTTTGGCACGCAGGCCTACCTGCAGGCCCCGCTGACCGAAGATCTGGAAACGATCGCGGAACTTATTGCCCAGACATCGGTCGGCATGGCCGGCCCGCATACGGCCATCGGCGATGCCATCGGTCTTTCCATTCGAACATTCGAGGCCAGCGAGATCGAAGAACGACTGCTGATACTCTTGTCCGATGGCGCCGATACCGGCAGTCTGATGAGCCCCATCAACGCGGCGGAAATCGCAAGGCAGGAAGGTGTTGAGATCTACACCATCGCGGTCGGTGATCCGGAGGGTGAAGGCGAGAACCGCGTCGACACCGCGACACTGGCGGAAATCGCGCGCCGAAGCGGGGGACAAAGCTTCTTTGCCGGCGATGTGGACGCATTGAACGGGGTCTATAAACGGATCGACGTGCTGAAGCCCCGGGATGTTGAAACCCTGTCCTATCGCCCAAGGCGTTCACTGGCCTATGTGCCCCTTGCCCTGGCGGCCCTTATCGGCACTCTGACCGTTCTGTTGCTGCATGCGCGCGGTTCCCAGAAGGTTACGGTGTGATGGATGTCGCGTTGGTGATCGAGGCCTTTCACTTTCTTCGCCCCTGGGTGCTGGCCGTCGTACCCCTGATCGCCTTGCTCTGGTGGCGGATACGCGACCATGGACGTGCGGGGCCGGCGCAACGGGACGGGCTGGCGCCGCATCTGCGCGCTGCCATGGAAGTTCAGGGCGCGGCGCGGCGCCGCCTGCAGCCGATTGACGGGGTTTGCGCGTCCCTTCTCTGCGCCACGGTCGGGGCTGCGGGACCCACATGGTCGCGCGCACCTGATCCGTTCCTGGCGCAGTCCGCGCCTTTGGTGATCATCCTTGAAGTCACGGCGTCAATGGATGCCCCCGATGTCTCACCTACCCGCCTCGAGCGCGGAAAGCAGAAAATCCGCGACCTCTTGGATCTGCGGGCCGGGGCACGCACCGCGCTGGTGGCCTACAGCGGCACCGCGCACCGGGTCGTGCCCTTGACCGAAGACCCTTTGATCATGCGTCCCTATCTGGAAGGCCTGACCAGCGGCGTGATGCCGACCGAAGGCAACAACGCGGGCAGCGCCATGGCCATCGCCACGGACATTCTGGCAAAAGAGACCACACCGGGCGCAGTGCTTTTTGTGCTGGACGGGCTCTCCGATGCCGAGACCACACTTTTGGGACAAAATACATCCACAACCACCGGTTTCTTGGCGATGCCGCCCGATGGCCAACGCGACCGGGGCTTGGACGCCATGCCGAATGCCAGCGTTTTTCAACTCACGCCGGATGCCAGCGACATCCGCCGTATCGACAGGGCGCTGAATGCCGCCTATCGCCGTGCGCTGCTCGACGACGACACCCAGGAGTGGCAGGACCGAGGCCGCTGGTTCGCACTGCCCGCCGCCCTTCTGGTGCTGATCTGGTTCCGGCGCGGATGGACGATGCAATGGGCGGCCAGTCTGGTCGTGGCCGCGATTTGCCTCTTTCCGGCGCAAGCCCGGGCCGACGGTTTTGTCGACTTTTTCTTCACCCCCGATCAGCAGGGGCGTTTGGCCTATGCGCAGAAGGATTTTGGGCGGGCGGCCGAGCTTTTCGCCGACCCCCTTTGGAAGGGATACGCCTATTTCCGAAACGCCCGATACCCCGAGGCGAGCGAAATCCTTAGCAATATCGATACCCCCGAGGCGACTTTTATCAATGCCATTGCGCTTTTGCGGAACAGGCAATACCGGGATGGCGTCCGGGCATTCGAACGTGTGCTGGAACTCGATCCCGACTACCCCGGCGCGGCCCATAACCTCGAAGTGGCCCAACGCATCGTGACCTTTGTAGAAGAAACGCAGGCCCAATCCGATACCGGAGAAGAGTCAGGTATCGGGGCGGACGAGGTTGTCTTCGACAACGAAAGCGGCCGGGGCGAAGAGACCCAGATCGAAGTTACTGACCAGGACGGCCCGGAAATCCTGTCCGCCGAAAAGTGGATGAACACCGTCAACACACAGACAGGCGATTTCTTGCGCCAGCGCTTTTTGCTTGAGGCCAACAGCGAACCATGACGCGGTTTCTACGGGCCTCACTTACCTTAGTTTTCGTCGCGCTGAGCACAGCCCCTGTGCTTGCCCAGACAGACAGTGAACCCTTGGTCGAGGTTGAGTTAAACGAAACAGAGGTTATTCCGGGTCAGTCTGTCGTACTGCGGGTGACCGTTCTGGTTCCGACGTGGATGCCGAAACCGGTTGTCTTTCCCAGCCTTGAGACGCCCGATCTGATGGTCAAGCTGATGGAGCGGGCCACCAGCCCCACCAGCCGCACGGTCGATGGCGAGACGTGGTCGGGTGTCAGCCGCGCCTACCGTCTGTCACCCATGGTGCCCGGCACCATCGCGGTACCGGCGCAGGAATTGGTCGTCTATTGGGCAGAACCGGTAGAGACCGATCCAAAGACGTCGCGGATCAAAATGGATCCCTTCGCCATTGTCGGCATTTTGCCGGAAGGCGCTGAAGATCTCCATCCCTTTGTGGCGGCGACCAGCCTGACCCTGAGCCAAGAACTTTCGTCAGAGGAAACGACGCTCAAACCCGGCGACAGCCTGACACGAACAGTCACGGCTCAGATCTCTGGCACATCGCCCCTCTTTCTGCCTACGCTGCTGCCGCCGCACCAGATCCAGGGAGTGGCCAGTTACCCCGTCGAACCCGTGGTGACCGAAAAAGCCGATCGAACCTGGCTTTCCGGCGAGAGAGTGGAAAGCACGACACTGGTGGCGGAAAGCGGCGGCTCTGGCGCAGTCCCAGCGGTCGAACTGCGCTGGTACAACCTTGAAAGCGGTGAGATCGAGACCGCCTCTATCGACGGGTTCGAGGTCACTGTCGATGGGCCGGTTGCCCGTAATCTGCCCAAAGTCGACGCACGGATCGTGGCATTGATTGCGGTGCTCGCAGGCCTTGCGCTTTATGCGGCCATACGGGGTTTTCGATATCTCTCTCCTCGCATTGCGGGGTATCTAGCGCGACGCCGCGCCGCACACGTGGCATCCGAGGCCTGGGCCTACGACCGGTTGCGCAGTTCGGTGGCAGATAAGAACTACCCCGCCTTTGCCGCAGACTTTGAGGTCTGGTGGCATCGCCTACCGGGTCCTTCGTCCCACCTTGATCCACCTCTACGGGCCGCCATCGCAGAGCTCGGCGCCTGCATCTATGGAAAGGGCCATAACGATGCAAATAAGGCCTGGGCGGACGTATCGAAAGCACTGAAAACGACCCGTACCGAAAGGCTTAATTTGTCATTAAGGAACAGAGATTTAGCCGCGCTTTATCCCCTAAATCCCACGTAAGAACCACCTTGGGTTCAGCCCCGTTCGCCTGTTCTTCCCGGACCATCGAAAGCCATATTGATGTGCGTTGAAGACCCGAAATCGGGCTATTCCGACTAGCCTCCTTTGAAGAGATAGCGCTCGATACTGTCCTTCTTCATTTCAATCGAAAACCCCGGCAATTTCGGCGCCAAATAGGCGCCGTCTTCTACCTGGCATGGATCCACAAAATGCTCGTGAAGATGATCCACAAACTCGATCCGGCGGTCATCCTTTTCGCCGCAGATCGCGACGTAATCGATCATCGACATATGCTGGACGTATTCGCACAATCCCACACCACCGGCATGCGGCCAGACCGGGAGCCTGTATTTGGCAGCCATAAGCATCACCGCCAGCACTTCGTTCAGGCCGCCCATCCGGCAGCTGTCGATCTGAACGATGTCAATGGCGCCCGCGGTGATGAACTGTTTGAACATGATCCGGTTCTGACACATCTCTCCAGTGGCCACTTTGACCGGCGCGACGCCGTCGCGGATTGCCTTGTGTCCCAGAACGTCATCGGGGCTGGTGGGTTCTTCGATAAAGAACGGGCGCGCGAAGGACAGTTTCCGGACCCAGTCGATGGCCTGGTTCACGTCCCAGACCTGATTGGCGTCGATCATCAGCGTCATCTGGTCGCCCAATTCCTCGCGGGCGATGGTCAGACGGCGGATATCATCTTCGATATCGCGGCCCACCTTGAACTTGGTGTGGGTAAAGCCAGCTGCCCGCGCCTTTCGGCAAAGCTCGCGCAGCTTGTCGTCAGGATAGCCAAGCCAACCCGCCGAGGTCGTGTAACAGGGATAGCCTTCGCTTTGCAGCGTCTGGATGCGCGCGGCCTTCTGGGGCGCCTGGGCTTCCAACAGATCTAACGCTTCATCCGGCGAAATCGCGTCGCTGATATAGCGAAAATCGATTAACCTAACGATATCCCGGGGGTTCATCTCGGCCACAAGCAACCAGACCGGCTTGCCCGCCTCCTTGGCCCAAAGATCCCAGGCGGCGTTGACCACAGCGCCCGCCGCCATATGGATCGCGCCCTTGTCCGGGCCAATCCAGCGCAGCTGGCTGTCGCCAGTCACATGGCGCCAGAACCGACCCATGTCTTCAGTAATCCAGTCAAGGTCGAGACCGGTCACGAGGGCGCTCAGGGCCTCGATAGCCGCGACGCAGATTTCGTTGCCCCGGCCTATGGTAAAGGTCAGTCCATGACCTTCGTGGGCACCGTCGGTCTCTAGCACGACATAGGCGGCCGAATAATCCGGGTCCGGGTTCATGGCGTCCGACCCGTCAAGCTGGTCCGACGTCGGGAACCTGAGATCGTAGGTGCGTGTTCCGGTAATTTTTGTCATGGGCGTGCCAGTTTGTAGATGCTTAGGGCGTTCCGCCCCAGAATGGCGGAAAGATCCGGGTCGGCCACACCGCCCAACAGGCTGTCGGTGGCCTGACACCAGGCTTCATAGGTGGCGGCAAGGGTGCAGACCGGCCAGTCGCTGCCCCAGAGGATCCGCGCAGGGCCAAAGTGTTCCAGCAGGTGATCGGTATAGGGCCGCATGTCATCGACCTGCCAGGGCTTTGCGGCCTCGGTCACCAGACCAGACATCTTGACCACGGCGTCAGTCTCGGCTGCAATCGCCGCCATATCGGCCGCCCAGGTCTCAAATGCGCCATGCCGTATCTCCGGTTTTGAACCGTGGTCGATCACCGCGCGCAACCCCGGGTAACGGTCGATCAGCCGGCGCAGGTTGGGCAGGTGCCGCGGTAAAGTCAGGGCGTCAAAGACCAGATCATGGGCAACCATGGCCGCGAAGGCCGGGCCGAGTGACGGGCGCAGCATCCAGTCGACATCGTCAATGTCCTGGATCATTGGCCGCAGACCCACCAACTTTGGCCGGGCGGCCAAGGCTTTGATCGTATCCGGGGCGTTCGGGCTTTCGAAATCTGCCCAGCCGACGACGCCGAGAACAAACGCGTGCTTTTCGGCAAGACCAAGCATGTATTCGGTCTCGGCCAGGGTCGGTGCGGCCTGCACAAGGACGGTGCCGTCAATGCCGCGGGCCTGCAAATGGGGCCACAGATCCTCCGCGCCGAAGTCGCGAAAGATCGGCGCCAGATCCGGTGTCAGCCAGTCGTAGTCACCCCGGGACATTTCCCAGAAATGCTGATGTGCATCGATCCTCACCCAATCACACCCTTCTTGAGGATGATGTTACCGTAAAGGCGCCTTTCGCCGGTCTGAACCACCGCAAAGGCCTTGGCCGCCCTGTCATAGAAAGCAAAGCGCTCAAGCGACTGGATATCGCGCGGGGCATCAGCCGTGTCATTGATGATCTTCTGAAAATCCTTGACCGTATCCGGCACGGCCGTGGGATCGCCGACGACCTGCATGCAAAGCGCCGGATCCGGCACAAAGGTGTCCAGCGGCATCACGGACAAAACCGCGCGCAGCACGGTCGTGTTGTCCGATCCGTCGGCCCGGATGCAGCGCGGGCCGGCGGCCTCGGCCGGGTAATTTGCATCAACCAGTGCGATTTCGTCACCGTGGCCCATGGCGCGCAGCACGTAAAGGAAGTCAGGCGACAGGATCGGATCGATGTTATGCAGCATCGCCACGCTCTGTCGGCAGGGGCGCGTCGGGGCGGATCAGACCTTCGCTGCGCAGGTCTGTCCAAAGCCCGTCCGGAATAGGTGTCGTGAAAACGGCCACATTGGCGCGCACTTCATCGGCGCTCATCGCGCCTGGAATGACGGTCTTGACCGCAGGGTGGCCCATCACGAATTGCAGGGCAGCTGCGATCATCGGGGTCTGATGGGCTTTGCAGACCGCTTCAATCTTGCGGACCCGGTCAAGGATGTCCGGTGGCGCCTCTGCATAGTTGAACTTAGCACCCTCGACGGGCCCCGTCGCAAGAATGCCCGAATTGTAGGGACCGCCCAGAATGATGCCGACATCGCGCCTAATGCAAAGCGGCAGAAAGCTGTCCAGAGCTTCCTGTTCAAGGAGTGTATAGCGCCCGGCCAGCAGGAAACCGTCGAAATCCCCAAGACCCAAGAGCTTTTCGCAAACCTGCCATTCATTCACTCCGGCGCCGATGGCGGCCACTTCGCCGGCACTTCGCAACTCTTCCAAGGCGCGGTAACCGCCCCCGTCGAAAAGCTCGCGCACCTTGGCGTCGCTTGCTGCCTGGCTGCCTTGGCTGAAAACATCCACGTCGTGGACTAAAAGGACGTCAGCGTTCTTCAAGCCCAGCCTTTCGCGACTGGCTTCATAGGATCGCATCACACCATCGTAGGTGTAGTCGAAAACGATGCGCTTCTGAGGGACATCGATAAAGGCCTCCGGCGTGACCTCATCCGGTGCGCAATCAACGAGCAGCCTGCCAATCTTGGTCGACAGCTGAATAGTGTCACGGCCGAAGCGGCGGATTGCTTCACCAAAGCGGCCCTCTGACCGGCCCAACCCGTATTGCGGAGCAGTGTCGAAAAACCGGATCCCGGCATCATAGGCCGCCTGCAGGGTGGCCTGTGCCTCTTCCTCAGAGATTGCGCGATAAAGATTGCCGAGGGGCGCGCCGCCGAACCCCATCGCGGTCAGGGGGACGGGGCGGGCCGTTCGGTTGTTAAGTGGATGCGTCGTCGTCGGGGTCATGGCAGCCTTCATTTTGAGAAAAGGTCGGGACGCGCGGCCTCTAACGGTGCGAGCCTGCGCAATAGTTGCTGAACGTGATGACGCATGGCACCCTCTGCCGCCGGCACATCCCGCCGCCGGATCGCGTCAACGATCTGAATATGCTCTTCCAGAGTATCGGCCAGGCGACCGGGTTCCGGCAACAGGAGCATGCGCGCACGATCGACATTGGGCGAGAGTGTACGCACCACGCCCGGCAGACGCGCAACCTGTGTCGTAGCCATTATGGTCTCATGAAAGGCAATGTCGGCTTGCATGAAATCATCGGCATCGACGTCTTCGATTACAAGCCTCTGCATCTCGATACTTCGGTTCAGACGTGTCACCACGTCGTCCGTCCGGTGCAAGGCCGCGTGGCGTGCCGCGGCAACCTCAAGCGCTTCGCGTAGAAAGGCATCGGCCCGCACCGACGCCATGGACAAGCGCGACACACGCGTCCCCGACTGTGGCACGATATCGACAAGGCCCTCGATCGACAGTTTGGCCAACGCGTCCGCGACGGGCGACCGGGACGTTCCCAGCCGATCGCAAAGGGCCGATTTTCGGATGACGGCGCCCGGCGGAAAATCAAGCCCCATGATCGCTGATTTGACAGCCGTATAGACCCGTTCCGCAAGCGGGCCGCTTTGGTCGTTCAGCATCGGCAGTTTTGTGACGTCGGCGTCTGACATAGGCGTTTCTGGGCGCTTTTCGTCTAACATGTTAGTTGACACATACCGAACTGCACAACTAGTTTTCTCGTTATGGTGATGCGGTGCCCAACGCCCGGGCCAAAAGGATGGTCAAGGCGGTCACCCCATGACCGCATTAAATTTGCGCGCTGAGCCAATCGGCGGCGCAAGGCATATTCCGGGCCGAAAATCCCGTAACGCGCTTTGCGATACACTGTGGAGGAGACACATGATTAACAAGCTATTAAAGGGCTCTGCCATCGCGCTCTGCGCTGGCCTAGCACCTGCGACTGTCAGCGCCGACGGGCACTATGACGGGGTCGTCGTCAATATTCTGACACGGCCCGGTCCGGTGATCGCTGGACGAATCGTTGACCGCGGCGAAGAGTTCAAGGCGATGACCGGCGCCGAAGTGCGTGTGGCAGAAGTTCCTTTCGCCGAACTCTTTCAAAAGATTCTGACGGACTGGGCCACGGGCACGAATTCCATCGATGTGGGTGTGTTTGCCTCGGGCTGGGGTGTCGAACTGGTCAGTGGCGGGCTTGTGGAAAACCTTGATCCCTATATCGAAGCCGATGACAAGATCGATCTGGCCGACATTGCGCCTTACTTCCGCGACTTCAACCAGAAGGTTCAAGGATCGACCTACTTCATCACCCTCGATGGCGACTTTCAGATGCTCTACTACCGGACGGATGTCCTGGCCGATGCGGGGCTTGAGCCGCCCAATACCTGGGAGGAGTACCTGGAGGTTGCCGCCGCAATTCATGGCAAGGACATGAACGGCGACGGTGAAGCGGACTTTGGATCGTGCATCTTCAAGAAGCGGAACGCGCAGTCCTACTTCGCTGTTCAATCGATGGCTGCCAGCCGGGTTCAGTCAAAGGGAACCGCCGAAGGGCTTTATTTCGATCCTGCAACCATGGCCCCGAAAATCAATAATGCCGCATGGAAAAAGGCGTTCGAGATCTACAAGGCCACCGGCGAGTTTGGCCCGCCCGATGAGCTGAACCAGGATATTGGCGATACGCGTGCCCTGGTGGTGGGTGGCCGCTGCGGCATGGCCATCGACTGGGGTGATATCGGACCGCTTTCCATCGAAGACGGCAGCGAGATCCGGGACAAGATTGGCGCCATTATCATGCCGGGATCGACCGAGGTTCTGGACGTGGAAACCGGAGAGTTGGTGGCCTGCGACGGCGACCGTTGCCCCCATGCCGTCGATGGAATCAACTATGCGCCGTTTGCTGCCTTTGGCGGCTGGACCGCAGCAGTTTCTGCCACCGCCGACGACGTCAAAAAACAGGCTGCCTATGACTTCTTGAGCTATATGAACCAGGCCGCCCAGTCGAACGTCGACGTGACCATGGGTTGGACCGGCTACAACCCCTATCGCAACTCGCAGCTGGAAAACACAGCCGCCTGGGTTGAAGCGGGCTTCAGCCAGGGCGCGGCCGAAAATTACCTCGGTGCAATCAAGGAAAGTCTGAACCATCCAAACATGGCCTCGGATTTCCGTATTCCCGGCGCCCAGCAATACACCGGCGTCGTGCTTGACCGCGAACTGGCCCGCTATTTGGCAGGCGAGATCACCGTCGATCAAGCGCTGGAGAACATCGAAGAAGGCTGGGAAGAGATCACGGAAGACTTCGGTCGTGACGAGCAGGCCGCGATCTATTCGCTGTCACTTGGCATCACCAACTGACCAACCTTCGGCCGGCCGGGTCATGCCCGGCCGGCCGCATTAGTTTTCAGCTGGCCAACCGGGGTTTCGGACGCAGGCAATGGATCAATGGCTCGACAGACACATGGGTCGGCTGTTCCTAACCCCTGCCGTCGTCTTAATCCTCGTCTTTTCAATATTTCCGCTGGTCGCTTCGCTTCTTTTGGCGTTTTCGCGGATCCGCTTCACCGGCGGCGGGTTTCGGGTGCGCTTTGCCGGCTGGCGCAACTTTGACAAACAGGTCTTCGGATCCGAACAGTTCCACCTTCTGGGCACATTCGGCCCGCTTTCGATCTTGGGTTGGATCGTGGGCGTCGTCGCCACGGTGGCCCTGTTCTATTGGATGTGGCGCTATTGCCGGACGCATTTCACCGTTGTGGGCTTCATCGGCCGCCTGATCACCTTTTCAATGGCCCTTGGCCTCGCATGGCTCTTCTCAGCCACGCTTCTCAGCGGACGCGCCTTCGGCACGGTCGGAACCACGCTTTTCTACGTTGTCGTCGGATGCGGGATACAGTTCCTTATCGGCACCGCGCTGGCGTTTGCGTGTTCCCAGCACATCTCGGGCAGCCGCACGTTCCGCGTGATCTTCTTCGTTCCCATGATGATCACACCGATCGGGGTCGGCTATATCTTCCGCATGATGGCTGACACCACCAAGGGGCCCTTTTCCGTAGTTTGGCAATGGGTCGGGCTGGGCGATTGGTCTTGGGCCACCGATCCCTGGGCCGCGCGCATTTTCATCGTGATCGCCGACAGCTGGCAATGGATCCCGTTCGTTTTCATCATGATGCTGGCAGCCTTTGAAAGCGTGCCGCGCGATCTGAACGAAGCCGCGGAGATCGACGGGGCCGGCAAATGGATGACCTTTCGCGAGATCATCTGGCCGCAGGTTCTGCCGATTGCGGCCACAGTTATGCTGATCCGGGTGATCGAGGCCTTTAAGATCGTGGATCTGCCCAACATCATGACATCTGGCGGCCCCGGTATCGCGACGGAATCCGTATCGCTTCAGGCCTATTACGCATGGCGGTCGCTGGACCTCGGCTCGGCCTCGGCCATCGCGTATATACTTCTTTTTATAACGGTGGTGATCTGCGTGTCCTTCTTCAACCTTGTCGTGCTCGCACGGGTCAGGGCCAAACCATGAGCCGGGGATTGTTCGAGCCACGCAAGATCGGCGAGATGGCCCCTGCCTCGCGCCTGGCGCTTTACACGGTTCTGATTGCCTGGTCGCTTTTTGTGATCTTTCCAATCTATTGGCTGCTGATCACCTCGTTCAAGACACCGGCCGCGGTCAACAACGGGCCGTTTTTCCTGCCTTGGGTGGATTTTCAACCGAGCCTTCATGCCTGGCGGGACCTGTTTGTCGTAGACTTCGCCGACACGATCCGGGCCTATATGAACTCGATCATCATCGCCCTGTCGTCCACGGCGCTTTCGGTTCTTGTGGGGTCCATGGCGGCCTATTCGCTGAGCCGGATCGAATTTGCCCCGAACCTGATAACCATCCTCTACTTTGTCGCCCTACTGATCGGGTCCTGTGTCGCCATAGGGGTCTTTGGCGCCGATCTTTGGCTGACGCTGGCGGTCGCGGTGGCGCTGTTCTTTCTGCTCGCCCGGGCGGTGGGACGGCTTTACACGGTAAGGCTGCAGAACGGCGATATCCTGTTCTGGATCATCTCGCAGCGGATCCTGGCGCCCATTGTCGTGGTCGTGCCGATATACATGATGTTTCAGTCGGTCCGCCTGCTCGACACCCATATCGCCCTGATCTTGACCTATGCGGTGGTTAACATGCCGATCGTGGTCTGGCTGATGTTCGATTTCTTCAATTCGATCCCCCGCGATCTTGAGGAAAGCGCACAACTGGACGGCGCGACGATGATCATGACATTCCGGGAAATCGTGCTGCCCCTGTCGCGCGCCGGGCTGTCCGCCACGACGCTTCTGGTGATGATCTTCGCTTGGAACGAATACCTGCTCGCCCTCTTCATCTCGACATCTCGGGCACAGACCATGCCGATCCTCGTGGCGGCCATGAACGCCGGCGAACGCGGCATTCTGTGGTGGACGATGTCGGTGGCGATCATTGTCATGATCATCCCCGTTGTCGTCCTGGCGGTGGTACTTCAGAAATACATCTCTAAGGGCCTCTTGGTGGGCGCCGTGAAAGGGTAGCGGGCATGAACACGCAATCCCCAGACATGAAAGCCGCCGCCAAGGGCATCGCCTTGCGCGACATGAACAAGTACTACGGATCGTTCCACGCGCTGAAGGATCTGTCGCTAGAGGTCGCACCGGGGGAGTTTCTGGTGCTTCTCGGCCCGTCGGGCTGCGGCAAGTCCACCGCGCTTCGGATGATTGCGGGGCTTGAGAGTATCTCGAGCGGGACGCTGATGATCGGCGAACAGGATGTGACCGAGGTGCTGCCCAAGTACCGCGATATCGCCATGGTCTTTCAGTCCTACGCGCTTTACCCGCACAAGACCGTTGGTGAAAACATCGGCTTCCCGCTTAAGGTCGCCAAGATGCCCAAGCCCGAGATGGACGCCGCGATCCGGGCGGCGGCCGAACAGGTCGAGCTGGAGGAATTGCTTGAGCGTCTGCCGGGGCAATTGTCCGGCGGACAGCGCCAGAGGGTGGCACTGGCCCGGGCGATCGTCCGGCGCCCTTCGGTCTTTCTGATGGACGAGCCCCTGTCCAACCTCGATGCCAAACTGCGCGGCAACATGCGCGCAGAACTGAAGCACATGCAAAATGAGCTGGGTATCACCACAATCTATGTGACCCACGACCAGATCGAGGCCATGACGCTCGCGCACCGGGTCGCCATCATGAAAGATGGCGAGCTACAGCAACTCGGCAGCCCCAAAGAGGTCTATTCGGATCCCGCCAACCTTTTCGTGGCCGGTTTCATGGGCTCGCCGCCGATGAACTTCGTCGAAGGCGCCCTGCGGGACGGGTTGTTCGCCGCAGCGGGCGTTTCCCTTGGCGCAGAAGGCTACGGTGACTGCGCACAGGTCACCCTGGGCTTTAGGCCAGAGGATTGCAGCGTCGTGGGCGCGGGCGAAGGCCAACTGGACGCCCAGGTCTTTACACTGGAGATGACCGGAGATCAGACACTGGTGACGTTCAGGGCCGGGAACAGGCCGCTGGTTGTCAAAATGCCCAAGGATTTTGAGGTCGCCGCCGACAGCACCGCCGGGATCGGTTTTGACGCCGACAGCGCCTGTTTCTTCGATAGCTCGACCGGGCTGAGACTGCGCAAATCCGGCTGATGCCCCACCCGCTGCGCTAGGAACGCGAACGAGATGAAATCAGCACGTATGAACCGCCTTTTTGGCCCCTCGGGCCACTGCTTTGACGTGGCCATTGACCACGGCATGTTCAACGAACGGGGCTTTCTGGGCGGAATAGAAGACATGCCGAGCGCGATCAGGACCGTTGCGGCCGCCGCACCCGATGCGATCCAGCTGCCGCCCGGCACGGCGCCCATTCTTCAGGCGATACCGGGCAAGGACCGTCCGGCGCTGGTGCTGCGGACCGACATCGCCAATGTCTATGGGACCCCCCTGCCCGGCACCCTCTTTTCTGAAGTCATTGCCGATGCGGTCGCGCAGGCCGTGATGCTGGATGCGGCCTGCGTGGTGGTTAACCTTCTTATGCTGCCGGATCAGCCCGAGGTGCACCGCGACTGCATCGCCAATATCAACCGTCTGAAGAGGGCCTGTGATCAGACCGGCATGCCGCTGATGGTCGAACCGCTGGTGATGCAGGACAACGTCGCGGCGGGCGGCGGCTATATGGTTGATGGCGACATAGACAAGATCCTGCCACTGGTCCGACAGGCGGTGGAACTGGGCGCCGATATCATCAAGGCCGACCCCTGCGATGACGTGGCCCAGTACCATCGGGTGATCGAAATCGCCCAGGGCATGCCGGTTCTTGTGCGCGGCGGCGGCAAGGTGTCAAACACCGAGATCCTGACACGCACCGCGGCGCTGATGGCGCAGGGTGCCAAGGGCATCGTCTATGGCCGCAACGTCATTCACCATGCCGATCCGGCCGGTATGACCCGCGCACTGATGGCCGTGGTCCACGACGGTGCATCCGTGACCGATGCCATGGCGGCGCTGGAGTGAGCCGCACCATCAAATTCGGCGTCATCGGCTGCGGCCTGATGGGGCGCGAATTCGCGTCCTCTAGCGCGCGCTGGCTGCACTTGAACGACACCCGAGCCCGGCCAGAAATTGTCGCGGTTTGCGACCTGAACCCGGCCCTGACCAAATGGTTCACAGATAACCTGCCATCCGTCAGCCAAGTGACCGACGACTACCGGGCCCTTCTGGCCAACGATGCGGTCGAAGCCGTCTACTGCGCGGTCCCGCATAATCTGCACGCCGCCATCTACCCCGACATTCTGGCCGCCGGAAAACATCTGCTGGGCGAAAAACCCTTTGGCATCGACGCGACCGCGAACGGCCAGATTCAGGCCGCGATCGATGCCTGTCCGGACCTTTTGGTCAGATGTTCGTCAGAGATGCCCTTTTTCCCCGGGGCGCAGAAGGTCATCGACCTTGCCCGCATGGGCGATCTGGGCGAGATCATCGAAGTCGAGGCTGCATTTCTGCATTCGTCCGACCTGAACCCGGACAAGCCGATCAACTGGAAGCGGATGGTGGATGTAAACGGCGCCTATGGTTGCATGGGCGATCTGGGTATGCATGTGCTGCATGTGCCCCTGCGGCTGGGCTGGCGGCCCGCGCGGGTGTCGGCCACTCTGGTCAACCGTTTCCGTACCCGCCCCGACGGCAAGGGCGGGACCGTGGCCTGCGAAACCTGGGACAATGCGACCATCACCGGCACAGTGGACGATGCCGGCGGCGGCTTTCCCCTGGTCCTGAAGACCTGGCGGGTCGCGCCCGGCCATTCAAACACCTGGAGCCTGCGCATACTCGGTACGCGCAAAAGCGCCTTCTTCTCTACCCAGAAACCCCGTCAGTGGCAGTGGATGGATTATGACGGCGGAAAACAGGTCTGGCAGGTCGAGGATCTGGGGTTTGAAACGCTTTTTCCCGCTATTACCGGCGGCATATTCGAATTTGGCTTCCCCGACGCCATGCAACAGATGTGGGCCGGCTTTCTGGACGAACTCGCCGGCGGCGACGCCCGGGGCTTTCACTGCGTGACCCCGAACGAAGCGGCCGACCACCATGCAATCCTGACAGCTGCGCTAAAAGCGGGTACCGGGCACAGCGTGGAAGACGTAGTTTACCGGCAATGATAAGGCGCCGGACCTTTCTGAAGCCGGGCCCGGCATGACGGGCCGGTCCGGTATTATCTGCGCAGGGAACTGGATCGTCGATCTGGTCCACGACATCGAACACTGGCCAGCGGAAAGCGATCTGGTGCGGATTGGCCCGCAGACCCGTGGCATAGGCGGTGGTGCGGCCAATGTGATTGCCGCGCTGGCGCGATTTGATACGGGTATACCGCTCTGGCCCATGGGCGCTGTCGGTGACGACGACTATGGCGCCTTCATTCTGGACGAATGCCGCGCGCTGGGATTGCCAACGTCGCAGCTGCACGAGAAAGCCGGGATCGCCACGGCCCACACCCACGTCATGTCCGTCGCGGGCCAAAGCCGCACTTTTTTCTACCAGGCCGGCGCGAATGACGGGCTGTCGGCAGTGGACTTCCCTGCCGGCACCTTCGCCCAGACAAACGCGCGGCTTTTCTACCTGGGCTACCTGACGCTTTTGGGAGAGCTTGATCGGCTGGCTGAAGACGGCACGACCGATGCGGCGCGTGTCCTGCAAAGGGCGCAGAAGGCCGGCCTGTCGACCTGCGTTGATCTTGTCTCGGCCCATCACCCGGCCTTTCAGGCCATTGTCGCCGCGGCGGCACCCTTCATCGACTACCTTGTCGTGAACGAGGTTGAAGCCGCCCGTGCCACGGGCACACATCTGACGGATTTTGCGGCATCAGACCCCGGGGCCCTGGCTGCCCTTGGACGCGCGCTTGTGGGTTATGGGGTCTCAAAAGCTGCCATCGTCCACTCGGCCGATCTCGCCGTTTGGTGCGGAGCCCATGGGACCGAAATCATTGCCGCCGTGGACCCGCTGCCACCGGCCGAGATCGCCAGCCACCTTGGCGCAGGCGACGCCTTCTGCGCGGGCCTGCTTTATGCGGTTCACGAAGGCTGGTCGCCCGACCTCGCGCTTCAGCTTGCCAATACCGCTGCGCGGGCATCCCTTCGGGGCGTCACCGCCACCTCGGCCATTCCGCCGCTGCGAACGCTTGGCCTCGAAAAAGCCAATGCCACTTAGGTGTTTGAGCGCGCCCACTTGGGCGGTACCTTCGGCCTGCCTCTGTGCCACCCGGGAGGACTGCGATGCTGGCAACACGCCTATTTGAGGCAGGCAAGATCGATACCATCGACGTACCGGAGCCCGTTCCCGGTGTCGGTGACATCGTTATTCAGGTTGAAGCGGCAGGCATCTGCGGCACGGATCGGCATCTCTTTAAGGGTGAGTTTCCCTCCGTCCCGAACACGACGTTGGGGCATGAGTTTTCGGGCCTTGTTGTTGATCCGGGCACATCGGATCTGAAGCCAGGCACCCGGGTGACGTGCGACCCGAACACATGGTGCGGCTCTTGCGACCAATGCCGGAAGGGGCGGGTCAATCTCTGCGTGAACAATCTGGCCACGGGCATCGGACGCGACGGCGGCTTTGCCGAGCTCTGCGCGTTTCCTGCCCATAAGGCCCATGTGCTTCCGGCGGATCTTGATCCGCTTTTCGGCGCCTTCTGCGAACCACTGGCCTGCACGCTTCACGGCATGGACATGGGCAAGGCACAACCCGGGGAACGGGTGCTGGTCATCGGCGGCGGCGTGATCGGACTGCTGGCCGTGCAGCTTGCCAAGATAGCCGGCGGCGAGGTCATGCTTTTGACGCGGAGCGATACCAAACAGGCACTTGGGCGGTCGCTGGGCGCGGATCTGGTGGCCGGCACACCCGATGACGTCAACCAGCAGTGGCCCGGCGGCGCGGATCTGGTGGTTGAATGCGCAGGCGTGTCGGATACGGTCGCCATGGCTCCGGCCCTTACCCGCACCGGCGGTCGCATCGTGATCCTGGGCGTTCTGCCAGACGGCGCACAGGTGCCGATCCAGCCCTTTGACCTGCTCTTTCGGGAAATTCAGATGCATTTCAGCTTTCTGAACCCATTCACCCACGAACGCGCATCGCGGATGATCGCCGACGGGACCATCGACGTGGCGCCCCTGATCACCCGGCGGATATCCTTGGCCGAGACGCCGGATGCCATTGCCAATGCCGCGCCTGCGGGCGAGGTGCGCGCAATCGTCGTGCCAGGCGGCCGCCGTTAGGCGTTCAGACCGCCGTGAAACCACCATCGATGGGCAACGCCACGCCTGAGATCATGGAAGCCGCGTCACTCAAGAGAAAGACAATCGGCGCGGCAATTTCATCCTCGGTCGCCCAACGTCCCAGCGGCATCGTCTCAAGAAACGGTTTCTCTATTTCGGGCCGCCCCCAGTACCAGGCCGACATCGGCGTCATGACAACCGTGGGATGGACCCCGTTCACACGGATATTGTACGCGCCAAGCTCAAGCGCAGACACACGGGTAATGTTGTCTAACGCCGCTTTGGACGCGCCGTAAGAGATATGTCCCTTCAGCGCCACCAGACCCGCCTGGCTTGACACATTAACGATGGCCCCGCCTTTGCCCAGGCGGATCATCGACTGGGATGCATATTTCGTGACCAGAAGCGCGCCTCGCGTGTTGACCGAGATCACTTGATCAAAAACCGCGATATCGGTCTCCATCGGGGTGGCAATTTCACCACCTGAACCACCACAGTTTACAACACCATAAAGATCAATATCTTCCAGAGCGTTCTTAATGCTTTCTTCAGAGGTTAGATCGAACGGAAGCGCACGGCAGCCGGTCTCTTTCGCAAGTGCACCCAGCACTTGTTCATTGCGCCCGCTCGCAATCACGTCCGCGCCCGCTTCGACCAGATGGCGCACTGTTGCGCCACCGATACCGCCGCTGGCGCCTGTCACCAGGATCGGCCCCTTTTCAAAACCCTTCATATCGGCCCCTCCCTGCGCTGCCGCGGAACCTCGGCCAAGGAAAGCGGCAGTTTGGCGCATCGTCAACGTGTAGGGCGCAAGATGCACGACCCGCAAGGTGGTCGCCCACAGGATCGGCGTTTTCCCGTGCCGTGGCAGATCATGCGTGTCCACTCGCGCGCACCCTGTGTCCGAACCGGCGGCCACGGCGCGAAAGCCACCGGGTAGCGGGATAAAGAGTGCCTATTGAAGAGAGATGCTGACCGGTCGCCTGGATGCGCAGCCGGCACACCTTTTAAGATCCTTGGAAACATTTGAGAGACACTGCCGTGCTGTGCCGTGATCGCCCCGAGCAATCGGACAATGAGAAAGTGCCGGGACATATGTTGGCCGGACACCAACCCACGTGCAAATCGCGCCAATCCTGTGCAGAACGGACCAAATCGTTGCAGAGCGGCGCCAGACCCGGCAGTAGGATGTCAAACCGCACCAAAGCGAGATCCCTTAATGGAAGAGGAGAAAAGCCAAGTCTACACCTCAGCAGTATTGGGAGGGCCGATCTGCGCGATCCTCGGTCTTGATCCGGCCGCGGTTGGAAAACGAGCCGGGCTAAAGATCTGGGACGCGCCCGACCACCGACTGCAGATTTCTGCCGAAGAATTCGTTCGCCTGTGGGACGCCATGATGGAGATGGCAAACCTGCCGGACATCGCCGCCACACTTGGTCGCCGTGTGGCGGCGGGTCCGGCCATACCTGTGCTGTTCGCCATGTCCACGGCGCCCAATTTTGAAACCGGCATGGCGCGTCTGGCCCGCTACAAACACCTATTCGGGCCGATGCGCTACGGGGTCGCGCGCACTGCGGATACCTACACGATCAGGGTCCTTGCCGATTCGACCGACATCAGTCTTCCCGGGTCCTTTACGAGCGCGCAGATCGTATATCTGCACGCCAAGGCGTCGGCGATGACGACCCGTCCCTTCGGACCGATTGCTGTATCTCTGCCCTTGGCGGAAATTGAGCGCGCGGCGCTGCGGGAACTCTTTGGTCGCGTGCCCGACGACGGGCCACCCATGCTGCGCTACAGGTCCGCCGACGTGCGCACGCCGTTCGTGTCACCAAATGAAGCCTTGTGGGATGCGACCGAGAGGGACCTGGAAAGCCAGTCCGTGATCATGTTGCGCAGCGCATCCTTCTCTCACCGGGTCAAGGCGGCCCTGCTTGAGGCATTCGCGACCACCGATCCTAGCCTAAATTATGTCTGCGCCCGACTGCAGACCAGCAAGAGCACCCTGCTGCGCCGCCTGAAAGCGGAACGAACGACGTTTCAGGAACTCAGGGACATCGCGCGAACCGATCTCGCCGAGCGTTACCTAAGAACAAGCGATCTTAACAATCAGCAAATCGCGCATCTTCTTGGCTATCGCGACACCAGCGCCTTCCAGCGTGCGTTCCGCAAGTGGACCGGAAAGACACCGCGCGAGCTTCGCATGGCAATGACCGGTCACGCCTGATGATCTCGGCCATACCGAAAGGGGAAGCAGCTTGAGCAGACAAGTCAAATGGTGGATTGCGATGTTGATGGGCGCCACGATTTTCCGGGCGCAGACCGTGCTTTTCCTGTCTTCCATCGAAAGTTTCGGCGGGCCGGCGCCGGACGCCTGGTTCGGGCCCTGGTTGAGCGATGCCATTCTGGGCTTTCTGGTCCCTGTCATGGTCTATGTCTTCTGGACAGGTCGCGGTATTCGGGTCTGGGGGGCGCTGGTTGTCTACAACAGCCTTGGGGCCTTTGATTATTCACACGGCCTGCTGACCCAGGTCTTTCACCCCATGCCGGTGGAAATGGCGGCACCGATGACCGTTTTTCTCGGCATCGGGGTTTTCATGATCTGTCAGCTGATTGCGCTGAGTCTCTTGTTTCGGCGGGACGTGGCGCGGCATTTTGCAGGCTAGGGAGCGCGGTCAAACACCGACGCCCGGTGACTGCATTCGTACCATCGCGTTTGTCCGTTTGTGTCTTTGGATCCAGAACCTCAAGCTGAAGCCGGGCGATTGCGGTTCACGACAAAGGCGGCGGGATCAGGCCGGCGGCGGGCCGACCATATCGGGATGGGCATCCGCAAAGGCCTTATCAGCGCGCGCCGCGTCCGCGATGCGGGATATGTGGCGATGCCGCGCGTAGTCGACCGCCCAACGATCCGCATTGTAAAGCTGTGGTATCAGACAACAATCGGCCATAGTCGCTTGATCCCCATAGCAAAACCGACCGGTTCCGCCCTGGGCCAGCAATGCTTCGAGGCGGTCAAGACCGAGGGAGATGAAACGCTCCATCCATGCCTGTTTTTCCTCTGTCGCGGCAGCGGTGCGTCCCGCTGCGTAGCTGGCGACCGACAAGTTGCAGACGGGATGGATCTCCATGGCGACGGCATAGGATAATTGCCGGACCCGGAACTGGCCTTCGACTGTGCGGGGCAACAGTGTCGAGGCGCCATCGGTCGCATGTAAGTATTCGATAATCGCAAGGGACTGGGTCAGCGTCTGCCCGTCGATTTCCAGCGCAGGAACAAGGCCCTGAGGATTGATGCTCAGGTAGTCAGGGGCACCGTGCGTGCCGTCGAGCAGGTTAATCTGACGCGCAACATAAGTCCGCCTGAGAAGGTTCAGGGCAATCCGCACCCGGTAGCTGGCCGAGGAACGCCAGTAGTCATAAAGCACAACCGAATCGCTCATCCCGGTTCCTCCGTTCCCTTGCGGCTTGCCCAGCCTCGCGCGGCTCTTGGACTAATTCTCAGACGGGCACAGGCGGCGCAGGCAGTATCTGGCCGGCGCAAACCCCGAACCCGATCCGGTAGGCGCCTTCGCACCAACCCTTGATTTCGACGGTATCACCATCTTCCAGGAATGTGCGCATGGCATCTTCGACGTCGACCGGATCGCGGCCGTTCCAGGTCAGTTCGAGCAATGAGCCGAAACTGTCTTTGGTCGGTCCTGAAATCGTCCCCGATCCAAGCAGATCACCCGTTTCCATGGCGCAGCCGGATGAGGCGTGATGCACGAGCTGCTGGGCCGATGAATAGTACATATGGCGGTAGTTGGTGCGGCAGATGGTTGTGCCAGGGCGCGCCTCGGGCGCTAGCGTCACCTCTAGCTCAATGTCGAAATTGTTGGGTGTCGCCTCTTCCAAATAGGGCAGGAGCGGTTTGACCCGCGCGGGCGCAGCAGTCCGGAAGGGTTCCAATGCTTCACGCGTGACCACCCAAGGGCTGATCGACGTACCGAAAGCCTTAGACTGGAACGGACCCAGCGGTTGATATTCCCAGACCTGGATATCGCGCGCGGACCAATCGTTTAAGAGAACATAGCCGAAGATGTTGTCATAGGCCTCGGCCGTCGTGATCGGCTGGCCCATGGGGTTGGCTGTGCCGACAACGGCGCCAAGCTCTAATTCGATGTCGAGCTTCCTGCAGGCACCAAAGTGTGGAACGGCATCTTGCGGCGCCTTTAGCTGGCCATTGGGCCGCCGGATGGGTGTCCCGGACACCACGACGGTCGAGGCACGGCCGTTATATCCGATGGGAACATGCAGCCAGTTCGGCATCAGCGCATTGTCCGGATCGCGGAACATCGAGCCCACATTTGTTGCATGTTCCTTAGAGGCGTAGAAGTCGGTATAGGACCGCACGAAAAACGGCAGATGAAGCCGCGCGGCCGACATCGGCACCAGAGCATCACCAATCTTGGTTCTCAAATCCGGCGCATGCTCTTTCGCGCCATCGAGCAAATCCGCAATTTCGCGCCGGGTGCGGCTCCAGACCGGTTGGGGCAGCGCCATGAAGGCGTTGAGCGTCGCGCCGTCAAAAACCGCTGTGTCCGACGGGCTTAGTATGCCCGCAGCTTCAAGCGCCGTCAGATCAAGGATGCGGTCCCCTATCGCGACACCAATGCGGATCGGGCCACTGTCGACCGAAAACGCGCCATAGGGCAGGTTCTGGATCGGAAAATCCGTGTCGGTCCCATTGGAACTTTCCACCCAGCTTTGCCGTTCGGGGCCGTTGGTTTCATTCAGCCGTGACATGACAGCCCTTTCCCTTGGCGACTTTTCGTCCCCTGCCCCTATCGTCTTTTTCCAGGCGGGGACAGGCACGTTGTCCCATCATCGCCTGCGGCCGGCCTGAAGCGTCCTTGGAAAGCGGCAGGTCAGCCTGTGCCCGTCCCCGCGGTGCCTGCCTCCTCACCGTCGGCAAAGGGGTCGGACCGCAACCAATCAACCGTTTCACGCAACATGGTCGGTATGTCCCTCAGCGGCACGCCCAGACTGTCGCGGCGGGTGAAGTCAAATCCGGTTGCGGACACCAGTGGGTCACTGGTGGGTGACGGCATGTTCATCTCGGGCAGGATGCCCTTCAGCGCGCTGTAAAGATCCTGCCAGTGCCAGCTGTCATAGACACCGAAATATCGCCCGGACGCCTGCGGGTTTTCGTAGGCCGCAAGAAACAGCTCCGCCAGGTCGTGAAGATGGATCATCGATGTGGAATCGTTGGGAATCTGGCTGTGCCGCCCCGGCCCTCCGGCCATCAGGTCGCGCAGCCAAGCATGTGCCCCTTGTTTGAGTTGACCGGGCAGGATCACCGGGCCGTACATGCCGGTTGGCATGAAGATGCAAAGACGCACGCCGTTTTCCTCGGCGAATTTCAGCGCCGCTTTCTCCATCACCGTTTTGGTCGCTGAAGTGTATTTCTTTGCGCGGCATTGCTGGACCTCGTCGGACCAATGGTCGACCTCATTCTTGACCGCGACGGGCGGCGCCGGATTGGTGCTGCTGGTGCTGCTGCAGATAATGATCTTCCGAACCCCTTTTGCGACCGCCGCGCGCATGATGTTCAGACATCCATTGACCGTGGGCATGATGATCTCGGCGTAACCCTGGGCATCATCCATTTCCCGCGCGGGTGTTCCCGACGGGCCGGTATAGGTCGGGATCAGACAGGCGATGAAGACACAATCGGCGCCGGACACCGGTTCGTAGAACGATGCTGCATCTGACATATCGGCACTGAAAAGGCTCAACCGGTCTGCGGCGCCCGGCAACCGCATCAGATAAGGCGCTTTATCGGGTGCATGTGCGTCGCGGAGCGTGCCCCGGACGGTGTAGCCCCGCCGCAGAGCCGCGCGCAGAATGTTGGATCCGACAAGACCGCTCGCACCGGCCACACAGATAGACGTGTTCGGTTCCGTCATATCTTCTCCCAACGGTCATTAATTTGCTTAGCCAGCTTAGTCTTCAACCTTCGCGGCAGCCATCCCTCATTCGGAGAAGGGACAACGGTACGCGCCGAGGCGGCCCAATGCATCTTGCGGAAATGGACGTTATAGTCAGAGCATGCAGGTCGTAACATCGCTGTTCGTGCACAAGATGATCACGGTCGCCGGCGATGCGATCGACCGGCGGGCGTTTCTGACATCGATTGGGCTGGATCCGGATGGACCCCTAGATCCGAAAGTCATGGTGGCCGATACTGCCTATTACGATCTTCTTGAACGCATGGCCGCCGAGTTCGATGTGACCGACCTGCCGCTGCGCACGGGCGCATCGATGCGGTGCGACGAATACGGCGCGCTGGGCCTTGCGTGGAAGGCGGCGCCCAGCCTGCTTGGGTCATTTACCCGGGTCGAACGCTACTCACGGCTTTGGACCAGCGTCGTTGAGTACGAGATCCGGATGACGGCGGACGGGATGCTGTTCATCCTGCACCGGTCCGGCGCACGGCGGCTGGGTCTGCGGCTGTCGAACGAGGCGACGCTGGCAAGCGCGGTGGCGATCAGCCGCGAGGTCAGCACCGCACCCTTTTCACCGCTAGAGGTACATCTGAAGCACGGGCCGCCCGCAAAGACAGCCGCCCACCAGAGCTATTTCGGCTGCCCGGTCCATTTCGGCTCTGATCTCGACGCACTTCTCATTGCGCCCGACGCGCTGGCGCAGCCCAACCGGCTGGGTGACGAAGGCATCACGCGGTTTCTGCTGGGCCATCTCGATCAGGAACTCGCCCGGGTGTCCCCTGTGGTACCGCTCGGCGAAGGCATCAAGGACATTATCGCACGCTCACTCAGCGAAGGCGTACCAAAGATGGAATACGTGGCCCATCGGCTGGGGATGAGCGTCCGTTCCGTCCACCGCCGGTTGGCCGAACACGGGCTCAGTTTTCAAACCCTGACCGAAGAAACACGGCGCGAGCTTGCCGAGAACCTCTTGCGCGACCAGCGTTATTCCCTGGCCGAGGTCGCGTTTCTGACCGGATTTTCCGAACAAAGCGCATTTACGCGGGCTTTCAAGCGCTGGGTCGGAGACACGCCGGCTGCCTACCGGAAAAACCGCTCTCACGTCTGATTGCTGGCCGCAGCGGTCAAGTCTTTGGCACCCATGGTCAATACCTCGGCGCGCCCCATGACCTAGGGCTTGGCCAGTAAATCTGACCAAGAGAGATGACCCATGACTGACAAACCAATTCTGATCATCGGCGCGACCGGCAAGACCGGATCGCGCGTTGCTGCACGCCTTGAAGCGCGCGGTCTGCCCGTGCGGCGCGGATCGCGCAATGCGGAAGTTCCATTTGATTGGGACCAGCCGGAGACCTGGCCCGCCGCGCTTTCCGGGGTCGACAGGGCTTATGTTACATACTTTCCCGACCTCGCCTTTCCCGGCGCTGTCGAGAAGCTCGAAGCGCTGTGCGCAACCGCCAAGACAGCCGGCCTGAAGCGGCTGGTTCTTCTGTCAGGTCGGGGCGAACATCATGCCCGGCTTGGCGAAGACGCGGTCCGGCGGTCGGGGCTGGATTTCACGCTGGTCCGCTCGGCGTGGTTCGCCCAGAACTTTTCCGAAGGTTACCTGCGCGACCCCTTGCTTGAAGGTGTCCTTCCCATGCCGGGCGGGGACGTTGCCGAGCCCATCATCGACATCGATGATATTGCCGATGTGGTCGTGACGGTTTTGACCGAAGACGGCCATTCCGGTGCGCTTTACGAGGTCACCGGACCACGCCTGATGACCTTTGGCGAAATGGCCGAGGCGCTTTCATCGGTCACCGGAAGACACATCGCCCATATTCCGATCACCTTTGACGACTTCCACGCCGGAGTGGCCAGGGCCGGAGGCGAATTCGTCGCCGATGTCTTCACCGCAATTGCGCGCGAAACGCTGGACGGACGCAACGCGCGCACCGCCGATGGCGTGCAAAAGGCCCTTGGCCGCCCACCACGCGACTTTCTGGACTTTGCACGCGATGCCGCGCGGGCGGGTGCTTGGAACACGGCCGCCTAGGGCGTTCAGCAAAAAAGGTTGATTACCATGTCCATATGGCTTTTCCTTCTCAGCCAGTTCGCCATTATCAGCTATGCTCTGGTCGGCGGCGTGTTCCTGGCCTTCTCGGACTTCATCATGCGTTCGCTCGCACATACCAGCGGCGGGGTCGGTGCTGAGGCCATGCAGGTCATTAACAAGGAAGTATTTCGCTGGGTTTTCATGGCCCTGTTTCTGGGCCTGGTTCCGATATCGGTGGTCCTCGCGGTTTATGGATTCCTGAGCCTCGGCACGCCGGCAGGAACGTTGTTCCTGCTGGCTGCGGCCATCTATCTGATCGGCTGCTTTCTCGTGACGGTCATGTTTAATGTACCAATGAACGAGGCGCTTGCCGCAATGGACACGGCATCCGCGACGACGGCCGATTACTGGAGTGGAACCTATGTGCCGCGCTGGACGTTCTGGAACAGCGTGCGCACGGCGGCCTCTACCATTGCCGCGGCATTGATGCTGTTCGGTCTTCTGTGGATGGCGCAAAGCCAACCGGCCTGAACACGCAGGTTTTGGAGGCGGCGGGTCCTGTGACCTGCCGTCGTCCACTGTCCACTGTCGCCGTAATAGATGGCCATGGTTTGGAACCGACGTCGCCAAAGTGAACCGCCATTAATGACTGGACAAGCCCGGATCGCCCGGCTGCTATGCGCAGTGAAGTCCGCGGCGACCCAACGCATGAGCCAGTTTTTAAAGCGCTGAGCTATTCCCGATACGGCCCGCCGAGTGTCGTGCGGGTGGAAGAGGTTCCAAAACCTGTGCCCGGTCGGGGCGAGGTTCTGCTTCGGGTGCACGCGGGGTCCGTGAACACCGCCGACTGGCGGATGCGCGCGGCAGCTTTCCCGGGCATTCTGGTGATCCCCGGGCGCGCGATTTACGGCCTTCACAAACCCCGCAACCCGCGCCTTGGCACCGAGTTTGCCGGAACGGTCGAGGACCTCGGCCCGGGCGTCACGAAATTCGATTTGGGCGACAGTCTTTTCGGCTTCAAGCCGTCAGGAGGTGCATCAGCTGAATTCATCACTGTGCCCCAAGACAGCGCCGTTGCGAAAATGCCGGAGCATCACAGCTTTGAAGAGGCGGCCGCCCTGCCCTTTGGCGGTGTCTGCGCCCTGGTATTTCTGACTGACTTTGCCCGGATCGAAGTCGGCCAGAATGTTCTGGTCGTTGGCGCCTCGGGCGGCGTAGGGGTTTACGCGGTCCAGATCGCCAAAGCGCTGGGTGCCAATGTCACCGGCGTCTCCGGCCCCAAGAGCACCGCATTGGTCCACCAACTCGGCGCCGACGCAACAATTGACTATCAGGCGACGCGCATGGAGAGCGTCAGCGCGCGGTTCGATCTGATCCTCGACACCTTCGGCGCGCTGTCGCCCCGGCTGGCGCGACGGCTCTTGGTGCCCGGAGGGCTGTTCCTTCCACTGAATTTTGGTCTGGCCGAGCTTGGCGCGGCCCTTCTGAACCCGCTGCGGGACCGCAAGATCCGGATTGCCGTGAACGGGGACAAGTCAGAGGATCTCGAGCGGCTCGCTGATTTGGTCCAATCGGGTGACGTCCGCCCGGTCATCGACACATGTTACTTGCTGGAAGATGCCGCGCGCGCCCATGCCCATGTCGAGACACGTAATCGGCGCGGCGCCATCATCCTGCAAATCGGCGACATCGATATGAATTCAAAAGAGCTAAATTGAAGTATTCATTTTAGCGCAAAAAAGACCCATAGTCGCTTGAAGCGGTTTCACTTGAAGCCAAGCAGCCCGGAACACCACATGTCCCGACGCCACTATGACCTGCCCCCGCTGACCACGCTGATCGCGTTTGAATCCGCCGCGCGCCACCTGAGTTTCAAGGATGCGGCACAAGAGCTTTCGGTTACGCCGGGCGCGGTCAGCCACCAGATCAAGGCGTTGGAAGCCGAACTTGAAACGGCCCTTTTTCTAAGGCTTCACAGGGGTGTTGAGCTGACCGAGGCCGGCACAGCTCTGTACGAGACGTTGTCGGTGGCTTTTTCCAAGATGTCCCAGCAACTGGGTCAGATACGTCACCGCACGGCGGGGCGACGGGTCACGCTTGGCTCGACCACCGCGATTGCCGCCCTTTGGCTGTCGTCCTGTGTTATCCGCTTCTGGCGTCAGCACCCCGACCAGGATGTCAATCAGGTCGCGCAAGACCGGCTGTTCAGAAATCGCGCCGATATTGACCTCTTCATCCGCTATGGCGAAAATAGCGACACCGGGCTGATCCACACGCCGCTTTACCGCGATCAGCTGGTTCCGGTGGGCAATCCGGAACTTGCTGAAAAGCTTGGAAATTGCTCACTAGAGCAGCTTGGAGAGCAGCGCCTGATCTATTTGGAATCAGAAGATCGCAGCTGGACCACATGGCCGGAATGGTTCCGCGAACTGGGCCATACCGGGCCTCTTGCGCGCGGGGTGCGGGTGAACCGGTATTCCGTGGCGCTGCAGGTGGCGCAGGACGGCGGCGGGCTGGCGCTGGGCTGGAAGCGGCTGGTGCGACCCTTGTTAGACAGCGGCAAACTTGTGCCCGTCGGCCCCTATATCATTGATGCACCACATAAATTCTATCTGGTTGGGCGTCCAGACGAAGAGCTCTCAGCCGGCGCACAGGCGCTGAAAAGCTGGATCATTCAAGAGGTCGACGACGCTTTGGTTTAGTTCAGATCAACCGGGATTGAGCATTTGTCCTATTGCGCGACCGTCGCGGCGTCTTTCATTAATAATGCTGATCGCTGCCCCAGCCAGGAGAGCCAGATGAACAAGCATACACCGCTGGCGTCCGTGATGACCTCGGTGAACTTTGCCAAGGGATTGCCGAACGCCCATTACGTGGATCCTGAGGTTTTCGCCGAAGAACGGCAGTCGGTGCTGTTCTCGAATTGGTCCGGAATAGGCTTCGGCAAGGACATTCCCGAACCGGGTGACGCCAAACCGGTCGATTTTCTGGGCATGCCGTTGCTGATGGTGCGCGACCGCGACGGCGAACTTGGTGTTTTTCAGAATACCTGTCGCCACCGTGGCATGATCCTGGTGGATCAACCCAAGAAGATTGGCGGTGTCATTCGCTGCCCATACCATTCGTGGTGCTATGACCTCAAAGGCCGGCTGCGCGTTGCACCGCATGTGGGTGGCCCCGGTCACAACAAGCATGAGGATGTGGATTTCGACACGCTGGGCCTGGTGCGTATCCGGTCCTACGTTTGGCGCGATGTCGTCTTTGTCAACGTCGATGGCACGGCGCCAGAGTTCGAAGATGCGCACGCATCCCTGATGCAGCGCTGGAAGGAATTCGAGACGCCGCTTTACCACGGAGGTCCCTCGGCGTCGCTTCGCCTTGACATTGCCTGCAACTGGAAGCTCGCGGTCGAAAACTTCTGCGAAAGCTATCACCTGCCCTGGGTGCATCCGGGCCTGAACAGTTATTCGCGGCTCGAAGATCACTACAATGTCGCTGAAGAGGGCAAATATTCGGGCCAGGGCACCCATGTCTATCGCCAGATCGAAGGCGAGGAGGGTGAGAAGTTCCCGGATTTCGGCGGGCTAAGCGCCAAGTGGAATGAGGCCGCCGAATATCTGGTCGTCTACCCAAATGTGATGCTGGGTGTGCAACGCGACCATGCCTTCGCGTTCGTCCTTGAACCAAAGGACTGCGGAAACACCGTCGAGCATATCGAACTCTATTATGCACAACCGCCCGAAGCGACGCCGGAACTAGGCGCACTTCGCGAAAGCAACGCGGCGCTTTGGAAGACGGTTTTCGAAGAAGACGTCTTTGTCGTCGAAGGCATGCAAAAGGGCCGGCACGGATCCTTTTTCGACGGCGGAAAGTTCTCCCCCGTCATGGACGGCCCAACCCACTGCTTTCACCACTGGGTGGCATCCCAGGTCTTGGAAGGCCGGGAAGCGCAATAGCCATGGCCATGCCGGCGCTGGCACCACCCACTTCGACCGAAGAGGTTGACGGAAAGGAATTGGACCGGCAATTGCTTGCGGCCCATGACCGCGACGACAAGCTGGCACTGGTCAGGCTTTACCGGATTGCCGGCATGCAGGCCGAAGCCGGGGGCGACGTGGATGCCGCCTGCTTTTATCTGACGCACGCCTTTGTCTTTGCGCTTGAGATCGGCGCGCCAGAGGCGGTTGACCTGAACCTAATGCTCGTCGCGCGGGGCCGCGCCCACCGAGTGGTCCTTTGAATGGCCAGGGTCCGCGGCTTGGTCGATTGCACACCGGGTCGCGCCCATTGGGCCTTGCGTCTTGCATCCAGCGGATGAAAACCTTCATGCAAATTACGGTAAAGGCGAAGCGAAAATGCGCGCGAACGCTCAGGCAGTAGTCATCGGTGGCGGGGTCATTGGCTGTTCGATCCTGTATCATCTGGCAAAGCTCGGATGGTCCGATGTTGTGTTGCTGGAACGGGATGAATTAACCTCAGGTTCCACATGGCATGCCGCCGCGAATATCCACGGGTTGCACGACAGCACAAACATCAGCCGCCTGCAGCACTATACAATGACGCTCTACAAGGATCTGGAGCGTGAAACGGGCCAGGGTTGCGGTGTCTTTCAGCCCGGCGCGCTTTACCTCGCACAAACGGAAGAGCGTGAACATCAGCTGAGACTGCAGGCCGCCAAGGCCAAGCTTTACGGCATGAATTTCTACGAAGTGAGCATCGAACGGGCCAAAGAGTTGAACCCACTGGTTAACTATGACGGCATTCGCTGCATCATGTTCGAACCGGACGGCGGCAACGTTGACCCGTCCGGCGTGACCAATGCCTATGCCACAGGTGCCCGCCAGCGGGGCGCCGAAATACACCGCTTTACACCCGTGACCGCGACCGATCAGCAAGCCGACGGGACCTGGATCGTGCGCACGCCCAAGGGCGACATCCGTACGCCCTGGGTGGTCAATGCTGCAGGTCTTTGGGGACGCGAGGTGGCCGCACTGGCCGGTATCACGCTGCCCTTGCAGCCGACTGAGCACCAGTATTTCGTCACCGAGACCATGCCCGAAGTCGCAGCAGCCGAGACGCGCCTGCCCTCGGTCTCGGACCGCGATGGTGAATACTACCTACGCCAGGAAGGCCAGGGCCTGCTGGTCGGGGCGTATGAACGGGACGTACGGTTCTGGGCCGAAGACGGCACGCCGCTCGATTTTGCCCACGACCTTTTTCCCGACGACTTGGACCGGATCGAAGAAAATACGATGAACGCCATCGAAAGGGTTCCTGCGGTCGGGTCCGCGGGGATCAAGCGGGTGATCAACGGTCCGATGATCTGGTCACCCGATTCCAACGTTTTGATGGGTCCCGTGCCCGAGCGCACCGGCTACTTCTGCTGCAATGGCATCATCCCCGGGTTTTCCCAATCGGGCGGCATGGGGCTGATGGCCGCCCAGTGGATCATCGAAGGCGAAACCGAATACGACATGTTTGCCTGGGATATGGCGCGGTTCGACGACTGGGCAGACAAGGCTTTTACCAAGGCGCGGGTCGAAGATCAGTACGCGCACCGTTTCGCCATTCATTTCCCGAACGAGGAACGCAGCGCCGGGCGCCCGGCCCGCACGCGCCCCATCTACGAGATGCAAAGGGAAATCGGCGCGGTCTTCGGGCTGAACGCGGGGTGGGAGCATCCGGTCTGGTTTGCCGACCAGCCCGGCGCGACCGACACCAACGGCTTTACCCGCCAGAACTGGTGGGAACAGGTCGGCAGGGAATGCAGGATGTTGCGCGAAGATGCCGGCATCATCGATATTTCCAACTTTGCCAAATACGTCTGCAAGGGCCCCGGTGCCGCCGATTGGCTGAATGCGGTCTTTGCCAACAACATGCCCAAGGCCGTCGGCCGGTCCTGCCTGACGCCGTTGATTTCGAAACGGGGCGGGATCGCCGGTGACTTTACCGTCACGCGGGTGGCCGACGATACCTTCTGGGTGATCGGATCAGGCATGGCCGAGCGCTATCACAAGCGTTTCTTCAAGCAGGTTCACCTGCCATCTGGAACCACGTTTGAAAGCCAGACGAGCGCCCTCTGCGGCTTCAACGTGGCGGGCCCGAAATCGCGCGACATTCTGCAAAGGCTGACCAACACATCACTCGCCACGGCCGATTTCGCCTTTATGCGTTCTGCCATGGTCGAGATGGCCGGCGTCGAGGCGCTGGCGCTTCGGGTGTCCTTTACCGGGGATCTGGGCTGGGAGCTTCATTGCAAGGCCGAGGATCAGGCACAGCTTTATGCCGCCCTGCTCGCCGCCGGAAAGGACTTCGGTGCCGGGCCAGTCGGCAGTCGCGCGCTCATGTCGCTTAGGATTGAAAAGGGCTATGGCAGTTGGTCGCGCGAATACAGCCCCGAATACTGGCCGCAGGAACTGGGGCTGGACCGCCTTTGCAAGATGGAAAAGAACTTTCTGAACAAAGCTGCAGCGGGCGATGTCATGACGCGCCCGGCCCGCGAAAATCTGGTGTTGCTGCATGTCGACGAGGGCGACGTGACAGCCTCCAACGCCGACGCCACCGGTGGCGAGCCCATTTTTCGCAGTGGCACCGGCATTGGGCGTGTAACGTCTGGAACATATGGATACTCGGTCGGCAAATCGCTGGCCCTTGGATTTGTACGGGACGCAGTGCCGGGAGACGCTGTAGATGTGATGATCCTGGGACGCCCGCACCGGGCGATCATTCTGCCCGAGCCGCCGTTTGATCCGGCAGGCGCAGTGTTGCGCGCCTAGAGGCCCATCGCCCCAGCCAATGATGCAATAAGACGATTGCCTGCGGATGAACCAGCCTCAACCCAGGGCGAATTTTTCTGACGTTGAAAACCCTTCTGGGCGTGCCATCGTGCGAGGATCGTTTTGGTCCGCAAACAAATGAATTCTGGCGATTTTCACGGGAATGAGAGAGCCCGGACACGTGTCGGGCCGCTTACGTCAATGTCAGCTTTGGACGAATGACGTGGTCGCGCTGTGTCCGATTACAACCGACCGAAGCGCAGTCAACCAAGTTGGCGCCATGCCTGACCCGTAGCCCACTGGGGTTCTGGTCGAGGAAATGAGCGACCTCCGGCAATAAGCAAAACCAAGTCGGGGGTGAAACGCAAGGAATGGGGAGACATCCGATGTCAATTCGTGCGCCGTTTACCGACGTTCAGATCAACAAAGCCAATTCTGGCTTTTACGAAAACTACAGTGTCCCGATCGCTCTTATCAGCAAAAGCATCATGGTGGCGCTGGTTCTTTGGGCACTGATCTTTCCGGCAAATGCCAACGGCACGCTCGGAAGCATCAACGGAAGGCTGCTTGAGGCTTTCAACAGTTTCTACATCGTCATCGTGGGCCTGTTCTTTTTCTTCCTAGCCATTGTCGCGATCATCCCGGCGACCGGGAAACGGGTGATGGGCACACCTGGGGAAAAGCCTGAATTTTCCAACTTTTCGTGGTTTTCAATGATGTTCGGCGCGGGCCTTGGCGTCGGGCTGATGGTCTTTGCCACGGCCGAGCCGCTGGGGCTTTGGGGGTCAAATCCTGTCATCGTGGCCGGTGATGTCGCCGGGAACACGACTGAGGCGCTGCAATCGGCCTATCGGTTCACCTATCTGCACTACGGCTTTCATGCCTGGGCGATCTATGTCGTGACGGGCCTGTCTCTGGCTTATTACGCCTACACACGGGACATGCCGCTGACCATCCGCTCGGCGCTGACGCCGCTGCTGGGGCGCTACGTCAACGGATTTCTGGGCCATGTGGTCGACGTGCTTGGCGTTGTGGCAACTATTCTTGGCGTCTCGGTCACCATTGGCTACGGCGTCAGCCAGTTCATTGACGGTGTCTTCGCAATCACCGGGGCCGAATGGGTCATGAATATGGGAGGGGAAGTCCCGGCACCCAGCAAGGTCGGTCTGATTGCCGGCTTGGTCGTCATCATGGTCCTGTCGATCATCTCGGCGGTATCAGGCGTCGGCCGGGGCGTGAAATACCTGTCCAACCTGAACCTTGTCCTGTCGATCGTACTGCTTGGGACCTTCGTGGTTTTCGGATCGTTCCTCTTCGCGATGACGACCTATGGCACGGCCATGGTGGATTACATCCTGTATTTCATCTCGCTCAGCTTCCAGGCCTATTCGCCGCTGTCAGCCGATGCCTTTGCGGCCGGGCTACCCGAAGCGGCACGCCCGCTGGCCGATGACCTGATGGGCGGCGCCACCAACGCCTGGGGCAGCTTTGACGGCTTCAAGAGCGGCCTCAGCGGCGCTGCGGCCGAACTCGACGATCAGACGCTTTCGGCAGCTTATGCGGCTGGTGAACAGGGCAGGCAGTTCGGCTGGCAGGCTGGCTGGACCACGTTCTACTGGGCCTGGTGGATCGCCTTCTCACCCTTTGTCGGTCTGTTTCTGGCCCGCATCTCCAAGGGCCGCAGCGTGCGCGAGTTTATCGTAGGATGCGTCATCGCCCCATCGCTGGTTTGCTTTGCATGGATGACCATCCTTGGCGGCACCGCAATAGACCTAGAAATCGCGGGCGACGCCAATGGCGCAATCATCGGCGCGTCAAACACCAACAAGCTGTTTGTCACGCTGGCCTACATGATCGAGGGCGGCCTTTTGTCGATGCTGAATATCATGTGCGTCGTGCTCATCATGACCTTTTTGGTCACATCGGCGGATTCAGGCATTCTGGTCATGAACACAATCATGTCGGGTGGCAGCCAAGAGACCGGCGTCAAGCACCGGATCATCTGGGGACTGATCCTTACAGCGGTCATCGGCACGCTTATTCTGGCGGCGGGCGACAACAATCCGCTCGATGCGCTGAGGAATGCGATGATCATCGGCGCCCTGCCCTTTACCATGGTCATGGGTCTTATGTGCCTTGCGCTGGCCAAGGCGCTTTACCGCGACGGTCTGCGAGACAAGAACGTTGCGGCCCAGACCGCAGCGGCGGAATAGGGCCATAATCGTGCCGCCCGGCCTGGGCGGCACGACCTTCTGTGCCTAGGAACCGCGCTATTGGGCACGATCAGACCGGTGACAAATCGTCCCATGTGAAGCGCTAGTCTCAGATTTGTTGCCCTGTTACCTTTCGCCGTATTCTCGAACCCTCCGCAGGCCCGGCAGCGCCGGCCGCCGGACTGGCGCAACGGAGTATTTTAAGAATGAGGGGATTAGCTCTATCGCTTCTTTTGCTTGCGGGCCTCGCCGCCTGCAGCAGCCGTGGGGAATTGCAGTTTGCAGCACCTGCCCCTGACGCGACGCTGCGCGATGTATGGGTCGCCAATTACCGGGCGGACCTGCCGCACAATTCGCGCGAAGCGCCGCCCCGGCCCGAAAACATGGAATTCCAAAGACTGACAATCTCGATCCCGGCAACCCATGAACCCGGACAGATCGAATGGCCATCGGGCGCACCAGACGCACGCACCGATTTTGTTGCCGTCGAAACCCAGCGTTTCTCGGATGGCCGCGACTTCGTGGACGCAATCATCAGATCCGACAATTCAGGCTTCGAAGAGGTGCTGTTGTTCGTCCATGGGTACAATACCCGCCACGCCGAGGCGGTCTATATGATTGCTCAGTTTGCGAACGATTTCAATGTTTTAACGCCTGCTGTTCTGTTTTCCTGGCCCTCGGCAGGCGTGACCGCCGGCTATGTATATGACCGCGACAGCGCGCTGATCTCGCGCGATCTGCTTGAGCGTGCGATTATCGAGCTCACGCGACCGCCCGGACGCCGGATCATGCTGATAGGCCATTCCATGGGCAGCCATTTGATCATGGAAACGCTACGGCAGATCGAGCTCAAAGGATCGCTGGACATCGCTAGCAAGATCAACGGCTTAGTGCTCATGGCACCGGACATCGACGGAGAGCTATTCCGGTATCAGGTGGGCACCATCGAAGAGCTTCCAGATCCCTTCGTGATCATGGTTGCCGAACAGGATGGTGCGCTCAGAATTTCGTCGCTGCTGACCGGTCTTAGGCCCCGGCTCGGATCGCAAACGGACAGGTCCGTTGTGGGCGATCTGCCAATATCGGTCGTGGATGTCAGCGATTTGGCAACCGGCAAGAACTTTGACCACAAGATCGTCACGACATCGCCCGCGGCCATCGCGATCCTGAACAAGTTGAGCGAAGAAACGCCGCCCGGCGAAGCAAGTGTCGGCGAGTTGGTCGTCCTGAAGGATTTTGCAAACTAGCGTTTCTTTACGCATTGTACGACTGCCACCAGGGGCTTGACGGGCCTTTTCGTTCGGCCGCTGGTTTTCATTGTGCGCGCTCTTGTCGCAATCCCTTTCAGGCAATGAACAAATTCGCGTCAAGCGATATAGACTTTGGGAAAATCTGTGATAGCTACCATCTTCAGCCGCCAAGGAGGCTGATGTCCCTGCGCGTTGAAACTTGAAGGAATGGGAGGATACATGTCCACGTTCATTAACCGCCGCACCTTTATTGCGGCAACTTCGGCTCTGGCCCTGGCCCGTCCCAGCTTTGCCCAGACCACCCATGAAGTTCAGATGCTGAACAAGCATCCGGAAAACAGACGCCTCAGCATGGTGTACCTGCCGCGCGTGCTGGTCGTGCAACCTGGCGATACCGTCAGCTTTGTCGGCGTCGATCGCGGGCACAACAGCGCCAGCGTCGATGACATGATCCCTGAAGGCGCCGAAGCCTGGGACGGTAAGATCAACGACGACATCTCGGTCACGCTTGAGGCGCCCGGTTTCTATGGCTACCAGTGCACCCCGCACGCGTCGGTCGGCATGGTCGGTCTTGTGATCGTCGAAGGCGAAGGCATGATGGACAATCTCGAAACCGCACAGGGCGTACGCCAGCGCGGCAAGGCCAAGCAGTCCTGGGAAGAGATCTGGGAAGAGGTCGCGGGCATGGAATTCGCCACTTCCTGAACCACGCGGCGGGGATGTCCGCAGACGGCGGATTTCCCCGGCCAGACCGCCGGATCAAAGGTCTCGATCCGGCATCCAGCTGATTACCCCCTCAAATTGATGATCAGAGCGATGCGGTAATGCCGCCGTCGACGAAAAGCGTGTGGCCATTCACAAAGCTCGACGCTGGCGCTGCCAGGAAAACGCAGGCGCCCACCAGTTCGTCAACAAGGCCCCAGCGGCCAGCCGGAGTACGCTTTTCAAGCCAGGCACTGAATTCGGGATCGGCGACCAGCGCCGCATTTAGCGGCGTATCGAAATAGCCGGGGGCAATGGCGTTGCATTGCAGCCCGTGCTTGGCCCAATCCGTCGCCATGCCCTTGGTCAGATTGGCCACCGCGCCCTTTGTCATCGTGTAGGGGGCAATGCCCGGTCTTGCCAGCGCAGTTTGAACCGATGCGATGTTGATGATCTTGCCCTGGCCACGACCGATCATATGGCGCGCGCAGGCCTGACCCACGTTGAAAACGCTGGAAATATTGGTCTGCATCAGCCGCTCAAACGCCTCGGAGGGAAAATCCTCTAGCGGCGTGCGGTGCTGCATACCGGCATTGTTGACCAGAATGTCGATGGCGCCGCTTTCGGCCTCAAAACCATCGACGGCGGCCCGCGCCGCCGCGTGATCGGTGACGTCAAAGGCCAGTTGATGCACGCCCGGTGCCACCTCTGAAAGCGTCTCCGCCGCCGCCGCGAGCTTGGTCGCATCGCGTCCATTGACCACGATTTCCGCGCCTGCGGCGGCAAGCCCGCCCGCCAGTGCAAAGCCAATGCCTTGCGATGATCCTGTGATCAGGGCCCGTCGGCCCGATAGGTCAAACAATGCGGGTCCGGTCGGCATAAGTATCTCACTTTCAAGGCGGAAGGATGGACAAGAAGTGCCGGTACCAATACGGTCGCGCCATCCGGAAGACAAGGGAAGCTGCCACCGCCCGATGGCGCTTCGGAAATCGCAGACCACCATGAAAAGTATCGTCATACATGCCCCCAAGGACCTTAGGATCGAGGACGGGGACAGCCCGGAACCCGGACCCGGTGAGGTTCTGGTCGATGTGGCCACCGGCGGCATCTGCGGGTCGGATCTGCACTATTACCAGCACGGCGGGTTTGGCGCGGTCCGCCTGCGTGAGCCGATGATCCTGGGCCATGAAGTCTCGGGCTATGTCCGTGCTTTAGGTCCCGAAGTAACCGGTCTGGCAATCGGTGACCTTGTCGCGATATCTCCGTCGCGCCCCTGCCGGAACTGCCGCTACTGCAATGAAGGGCTCCCCAACCACTGCCTTAACATGCGTTTTTATGGATCGGCGATGCCGTTTCCGCACATTCAGGGCGCATTTCGCCAGGAACTGGTGGCCGATGCCGCGCAATGCGCGCCTGCGGCGGATCTCAGCCCCGGCGAGGCGGCCATGGCCGAGCCGTTGGCGGTTTGCCTGCATGCGGCCGGCCAGGCGGGAGAGTTGCTGGGCGCGCGAGTTCTGGTCACCGGATGTGGCCCCATTGGCCTATTGTGCATACTGGTGGCGCGTCGGGCCGGTGCGGCGGAAATCGTGGCCACGGATCTCACTGATTTCACCTTAGAGATGGCCCGCGCTGCCGGCGCCGACGAAGTCATCAATGTCGGCAACGAGCCGGACAGGCTGCGCCGGTTCGACGCGGAAAAGGGTCACTTCAACGTGCTTTTCGAATGCACCGGTGCCGCCCCTGCCCTGGCCGGCGGGATTGCGGTGATGCGTCCGCGCGGGATTATCGTGCAATTGGGCCTTGGCGGCGACATGACGGTCCCGGTGCAGGCACTGACGGCCAAAGAGCTGGAATTGCGTGGCTCTTTCCGGTTCCATCCTGAGTTTTTCACGGGCGTAGAGCTCATGAGAAAAGGTCTCATCAATGTGCGCCCTCTGATCACCCACACCCTACCCCTGGCCGATGCGGTACAGGGATTTGAGCTTGCGGGCGACCGGACACAGGCGATGAAGGCGCAGATCGAATTCGGCGCCGCCTAGCGGCCGACGGCGTATGCCTGCATGAGACGCGGCGTAGCTGTCGCCCGTGGTCCGCCAAAAAACCCAAGCCCGCCGGGTAGTGCGCGATGGTAGCATTGGCCGGAGCCACGCCTTGGCCGCAAATGACGCGGGGCGCATCCTCTCCCGCAACCCAGAAAAGGGTCGGCAGGTCGCCCAAGGGCCCATTCAGATGCGGTTCGACGACATTCCGCACGAACTCCGCGGTCTCAGGCCCTTCGGCGTGCCGGTTCAGGCATAGTTCTTGCGCTTCGACATCTTGCCGATGCCCGGATTGAGTGAGTTTGTCGGATCGCAGGCGCGGTAAAACGCCCCCTGCTCTTCCGTGGCCGCATAAAGATGACCGACGTTGTGTTCGGCCGGATAGCGCGCGCCCCGCTTGTCCAGAAGTGCAAGCATCTGCGCCTTCAAGTCCTTCGGATCATATCCGGCTTTGACGACATAGTCCTGATGCAGGACATGGCAGAAGAAATGGCCGTAATAGAGCTTGTGGCTGATCCCTGCTTCGATTTCGGGCGGCAGGACCTCTAACCAGTCGGCATCATTGCGACGCAGCGCGATATCAAGGGCAAGGATGTCGGCGACCTTGCCCGCGTTCACGGCTTGATAGCGCACAGCCGCGCCGGCCGCCGCGAACCGGTGAAGTCCGGCTATCTTGCCTTCGCGGGCCGTACAGGCAAACCAGTCGCTGTCGGGACCGGTCAATTTTGCGCCAAGGTACGCTTCGGCCTCGGCGATACCATCGTCACGCATCTTCAGGATCAGATGATGCTCAAACCGGTCGCGAAATTCCTCCATACGCTTGGGCAGCGGGTTCGGCCAAACGCGCATGAGCGCCTGCATGGTCCGGTCGATCAGGTTCTTGGGCAGAAGCGGCACCTTGTTCAGTCGCGCGTCGATCCATCCCTTAACGGCAAAGATGCTGGGCAGCCGGTCGGTGCCAAGCTTGTCGATCATCACCAGCGTGTCTTTGCCGTAGCGCTTTGAGATGTCGTAGGCCTCGGCATGCATGTACTCGCCCGAGACCGGCAGTGTCGTGAAATCACTAAGGATATCCTGGCGCAACCGCGTGAAAACCTTGGTGTTATTGGTGCCGAGGTAATACACCTGCTCGGCGTCATTCTGGGGGTATGTGTCCAGCCGGACGGCAAACACCGCCAGTTTGCCGGCGCATCCCGCCGCCTCATAAAGGCGGCGTGTATCGGCGTTGTATCGGGCTGGCGTGTCTGCGTTCACATCGCGAACCCGGCGGTGATATTCGGTGTCCGAGGCTTTGGCGTTGGTGTCCTGTACATCGGCTTCGGTGTAGTCACCGGCTTCCAGCCGCGCCAGGATCGTCTCGGGATCTTCGCCAAGATCGATGCCAAGGTGATTGACCAGTTCAACCTGCCCGTCGGCGGTGATCTGGGCGTAAAGCGCAAGTTCTGTATAGGACGGGCCCCTTTCTATGAGCGAACCGCCAGAGTTGTTGCAGACGCCGCCAATGATCGATGCCCCGATACAGGACGAGCCGATCACCGAATGGGGTTGCCGCCCAAGCGGTGCCAAGAGCTTCTCAAGCCTGAACAGCGTGGCGCCCGGAAAGCTGACGATCTGGCGCCCGTCCCGCAGGCTTTGGATCTGATCCATTCGGTTCGTGCTGACGATGACGGTGTCCCGGTCATAGGTGCCGTTCGGCGTGGAACCTTCCGTCAGACCGGTGTTGGCGGCCTGCATGATCACGATCTTGTCGGCGGCCACGCAAGCCTGGAGCACCTTCCATTGTTCGACCAAAGTGCCGGGTCGTACCACGGCCAGCGCTGGCCCACCGCCCGAGCGGAAGCCACTGCAGAAGCGTTCCATCGACCGGGGATTGGTAATCACAAAGCGGCCGCCGACAATGCCCTGCAGCCGTTCGATCAGGCTTTCATTTGTGTCGGACAAGACTGTTCTCCGTCAGGCGGCCCGGTCGTGGAAACGCACGTTGTCGCGGCTCAGTTGATCCAGCTTGGTGACACCCATCAGCTTCATGTCGCGCTCGATCTCGGTTCGCATGTTCCCCAGCGCCTTTTCGACCCCAGCTTGGCCCGCCGCGGCCAAAGCGTAAAGATATAGCCGCCCGCCCGAACACGCCTTGGCGCCGACCGACAGCGCCTTCAGCACGTGGGTGCCCCGTTGAATGCCGCCTTCGCAAATCACGTCGACCTTGTCGCCTACGGCATCGCAGATCTCGGCCAGTTGATCGAAGGGGCTGCGCGAGCCGTCCAACTGCCGACCGCCGTGGTTTGACACCATGATGCCCGTGCAGCCGATATCGACGGCGCGCTTGGCGTCTTCGACACTCATGATACCCTTGAGTGCGAACTGACCACCCCATTTGGCGCAGAGTTGTTCGGCGTCTTTCCAGTTCATCGACTGATCCAGCATCGTCGAAAAATAGTTACCGACCGACACCGCCACATTGGTGCCCTCGGACACGTAACCGGACAGATGCGGCATATCGAACTTGGGCTTGGTGTAAAAATTCCAGGCCCACATCGGGTGGGTCGCAAAACTGATCAGCGACCCCAGAGTCAGACGCGGGGGCGATGTGAAACCGGTCCTGAGATCACGTTCCCGGTTGCCGCCGGTGATGGTGTCGACCGTCAGGGCCATGACGTTGAAATTGGACGCCTTAGCGCGTTCAAGAAGGGCGTCGTTCAGCCCACGGTCCTTGTGGAAATAGAACTGGAACATCTTCGGCGTGTCGGTGATCTTGGCGATCTCCTCGACCGTCACGGTGGCCAGGGACGAGACGCCGAACATTGTACCATACTTTGCCGCCGCCTTCGCGACGGCCCGTTCCCCATCGTGGTGAAAAAGCCGCTGCAGCGCCGTAGGCGCGCAGTAAATCGGCATGTCCAGCTTCTGACCCATGACCTCGACGGACATATCGACCTCTTCGACCCCGGCCAGAACGTTCGGGACCAGGTCAACGCCGGCATAAGCTTCGGTGTTTCTGCGGTACGTGACCTCGTCGTCGGCAGCACCATCGATATAGTGAAAGATCGGGCCCGGAAGACGGCGTTTTGCAAGGCGTCGGAAGTCTTTGAAATTATGGCAATCATTCAGACCCATGAAGAGCTGTTGCACCGTCTGTCCTTTCTCAATATCCCCGTTTGGTAAAAAAATATTACCAATTTACGGTCTGATGCTGGAATTGCCGCCGGAGGTCAAGGAAATTTTGCACCGGAGTCCTGCGGCATTGGGGCCAACTTGTTAAACGAGGCGCCAGTCGGACGATAAGGACAGGGCGTGTGTTGACCTAACTGTCAGCAACGGTTTCCAAAAACGCGCGGATCACCGGAACATCGTGCCGGGCACTATGGCTGACCAGAGCTTCCGACATGCTGAGATCAACGTCGGCGACTGTGATTTGGGCAATGCGGCTGTCTTCGCCCGCCTCCGCCCGGGATACAAAGCCAATTCCAGCGCCCGAGGCCACAAGTTCTCGCATCGCCTCGCGGCCCTCAACCTCGATCGCGGGTTTCAAATTAAGACCGGCCGCCCGCGCCGCTTCGGCGACTTTCGCGCGCGTGCGCGAGCCCGGCTCACGCCATATGAGCGGCGCGGCAAGAATTTCGGCGAAGGCCATGGATGCTGGAAAGCGTGCAGCGTCTTGTCGCCGGACAATGGCGACGATCGGTGCGGACCCAAGCGGCACGACGTTCAGCCCGGCTTCGTTCGGACGGTCGGCAATCACGCCGATCTCTGCCTTATAGGCACGGATCTGGTCCAGAACCTCGGCCGTATTGCCGGACTGAAGCGCCACCTGGATGCGTGGATAGCGGGCGCGAAACCGGCTGATGTGGTCCGTGATATGGGCGGCGGAATCGGCCACGATCCGCACGGTTCCCTCGACCGCAGCGCCGGACCGGCTGAGCCGTGCGCTGATTGCGTCCTCCAGCTCGAAATACTGGCGCGTGAGAAGAAAAAGCGCCTCACCCTCTGCGGTCAGCCGCACCTGCCGCCCGGAGCGGTGGAACAGCAGCGTATCGTGCGCCTGTTCAAGCCTTCTGACCTGATCACTCAAGGATGGCTGGGTTTGGTTCAACGCCGCAGCCGCCCGGGAAAATCCGCCATGCAGGGCGACACCGTGAAAGGCGCGAAGCTGAGCGTGTCTCATACCAAATGTATAAGCAAATCCTATACAAACATACAAAAGAAAGATTTTACATATGCACTTAATGGCCGCATCTAACGGGTGCGATCCTAGTGAGGTGCCCCATGGCCCAAGCCCCGTTCGAGCCACCCAAGGATGGAAGCCCTTATCTTTTGACGCCGGGGCCCCTGACCACGGCGCATGTCGTTAAAGAAGCCATGCTGAAAGACTGGGGAAGCTGGGACGACGACTTTCGGGCGATGACGCGAACGCTAAGGCAGCGCCTGCTGGCGCTTCTTGGCCCGAACAGCGCCGCCTATGACTGTGTGCCGATGCAGGGTTCCGGCAGCTTTCTGGTCGAAGCCATGCTGGGGTCCTTTGTTCCCCGGGACGGAAAGGTCCTGGTGCTGGCCAATGGCGCCTACGGCCTCAGGGCGGCCAAAACACTGAACTACATCGGGCGCGCATACGAGCTACTGGACAAGGGCGACTACCTGCCGCCGCGTGGCGCCGAGGTTGCAGCGATCTTGGACGCCGATCCATCGATCACCCATGTGATGGCCATTCATTGCGAGACGTCTTCGGGCATAGAGAACCCCATTGAAGAAATTGCGGCGGCCACACGCGCCGCCGGACGCAAACTGCTGATCGACAGCATGTCAGCATTTGGCGCCCTGCCGCTGGACCCGGATGCGCTTGGGTGTGCCGCCTTCGTGTCTTCGGCCAACAAATGTATTGAAGGCGTGCCCGGCTTTGGCTTCGTCATTGCCACCAAGACCGAGATATTGGCCGCTGAGGGCAATGCCCATTCGCTTTCGCTCGACGTCTTTGGCCAGTGGCAGACCATGGAGCAATCGGGGCAATGGCGCTTTACGCCCCCCACTCACACGGTCGCGGCCTTTCTGACAGCGCTTGAGCTGCATGCCGATGAAGGCGGGACACCGGGACGACTGGCCCGGTATGTCCAGAACCGCGACATCGTTGTCCGGGGCATGCGGGCACTGGGCTTTGAGACGCTTCTGGACGACCGCTGGCTTTCGCCGATCATCGTCACCTTCTTCTGCCCCGTCGATCCGGCCTTCTCATTCGACGGATTTTACGCTGCAATGAAGCGGCGCGGATTTATCATTTATCCCGGAAAACTGACCGTGGTCGCATCTTTCCGGATCGGCTGCATCGGCCGCATGGACGGGACGATCATGGCGCAGGTCGTCGAGGCGGCCGGCGACGCCCTGAAGGAACTTGGCGTGGAATCGGCGGCGCCGCCTGCCGACGCCCTTTTGGAACGCAAGAAACTCGCTGCGTAAGGAAACGAAATGAACAAGATACTGGCCAATGACCGCTCCTATGCGATGCCGAACGGTCCGGCGGTTGTGATCTGCCTTGATGGCTGTGAACCGGCCTATCTGGACGTCGCCATCGCGGCGGGACTTATGCCAAACCTGAAGCGGATCCGTGCGACGGGAACCGACCGGATCGCACATTCGGTGATACCGAGCTTCACCAATCCCAACAACATGTCCATCGCCACCGGGCGGCCGCCGTCGGTGCACGGGATATGCGGAAACTTTCTGTTCGACCCGGAAACCGGTGAAGAAGTGATGATGAACGAAGTGCGCTTTCTGCGCGCGCCAACCGTTTTCTCGAAATTCTACGAGGCAGGCGCACGGGTGGCGGTCGTGACCGCCAAGGACAAGTTGCGCGCCCTGCTGGCCGCCGGCCTACAGTTCGATGAGGACCGCGCCATCGCGTTTTCGTCCGAGCGGGCCAATGAGACCACAGCAGCCGCCCAGGGCATTGACAATGCCGCCGACTGGCTTGGCCGCCCGGTGCCAGCGGTCTATTCGGCCGATCTGTCCGAATTTGTCTTCGCAGCCGGCGTCAAGCTGCTGGAGGAATGGAAACCGGACGTCATGTACCTGTCGACCACGGACTACATTCAGCACAAATTTGCGCCCTCTGAGCAGGGTGCGCTGGATTTCCACGCCATGGTCGACCGCTACCTGGGCCAACTCGACGCCTTGGGCGCGACCGTGCTTCTGACCGCCGACCACGGGATGAAACCCAAGCACAACGCGGATGGTGCGCCGAATGTCATCTATGTTCAGGACCTCATGGATGAATGGCTGGGCGAAGGCGCAGCGCGGGTCATCCTGCCCATTACAGACCCCTATGTGGTCCATCATGGGGCACTCGGCTCGTTCGCGACCGCCTATCTGCCCGAAGGCGCACATGCGACCGATATTGCCGATAGGCTGCGCGCCCTTCCCGAAATCCTGGAGGTTCTGACACGGGAAGACGCGGTGTCCCGCTACGCATTGCCGGCCGACCGCATCGGTGATCTGACCATGGTGTCGACCGAGAACATGACCATCGGCACCAGTGCCGACCGCCACGATCTCGCGGCGCTGAAAGAGCCGCTGCGCTCGCATGGCGGGCTGACGGAACAGGCAGTGCCGTTCATCGTGAACAGGGTGATTGATCTGCCCGACGCGCCGTTCCTGCGGAACTTTGATGCGTTCCACTTTGCCTGCGCGGCCGCCGCGACGGAAGAGGTGCCGGCATGAACCGTCCGGAAATTACAGTACGACACGAGGCCATGCGCATTGGCGGTGAGAAGGTGACGACTGACAGTGTCATCGAGGTGCAGTATCCCTATACGAACGCCGTCATCGGCACAGTGCCCGCGGGCGGCGCCGAACATGCCGCCCGGGCGTTTGAAATCGCCGCCGGATATGTGCCGAAGCTGACCAGATACGAACGCCAGCAGATCCTTTTCCGCGCGGCCGAATTGATCCGCGCCCGGCGCGAAGAGATTGCGCACTGGCTGACGCTTGAACTCGGGATCTGCAAGCAGCATGCCCTTTACGAAACCGGACGCAGCTATGATGTCTTCACCCTGGCCGGACAGCTGGCCATCCTTGATGACGGACAGATTTTCTCTTGCGACCTGACCCCGCAGGGCAAGGCCCGCAAGATCTATACCAAACGTGAGCCCGTGGGCGCGATCAGCGCGATAACCCCCTTCAACCATCCTCTGAACATGGTCGCGCACAAGATCGCGCCGGCGATCGCGACCAACAATTGTGTGGTCTGCAAGCCAACCGAACTTACGCCGCTGACGGCGATCACGCTTGCCGACATCCTTTACGAAGCCGGCCTGCCGCCAGAGATGTTCCAGGTCGTCACCGGCTGGCCACGGGATATCGGTGACGAGATGGTGACAAATGCCAACATCGACATCATCACCTTCACCGGTGGCGTGACCGTGGGCAAGATGATTGCCGAGAAGGCCGGTTACCGGCGCACGGCGTTGGAACTTGGCGGCAATGATCCCTTGATCATTCTGAATGACCTGGGGCCGGAAGATCTGGAAAAAGCGGCCACAATTGCCGTGGCCGGCGCCACCGGAAATTCCGGTCAGCGCTGTACGGCGGTCAAGCGCATTCTGGTTCAGGAAAGTGTCGCCGACGCCTTCGTGCCGCTGGTCCTTGAACGGGCCAAGGCAATCCGTTTCGGCGACCCGCAGGACCCTGACACGCAACTGGGCTGTGTGATCCATGACAAGGCGGCGGCCCTATTCGAAGAGCGGGTTTATGCCGCGGTCGATCAAGGCGCAAAGGTGCTTTATGATCCGGGCCGGCAGGGCGCGCTCCTGCCGCCGATCGTCGTCGATCATGTCCCGGTGACATCGGAACTGGTGATGGACGAAACCTTTGGCCCCATCGTGCCCATCGTCCGCGTACCCGACGAAGACGAAGCTGTCATGGCGCTTTCCAACAGCACGCCCTTCGGGTTGTCCTCGGGCGTGTGCACCAATGATTTCCGCCGCATGCAGGCTTTTATCGAAGGTCTCGATGTGGGCACGGTGAACATCTGGGAACAGCCGGGCTACCGGATCGAAATGTCGCCCTTTGGCGGCGTTAAGGATTCGGGCAATGGTGTCAAAGAGGGTGTTCTGGAAGCCATGCGGTTCTTCACCAATGTCAAAACTTACTCCCTGCCCTGGCCCTAGGTAAAGGGAACCGCAGGGGTGTCAGACATGCGTCATACCGAAGGCGACGGAAACAAGACGGCAGCGCGGGCGGCGTGGTCTGCCAGCGAAACGGACGCGCCGACCCGACAGCTTCTGGAACGGGACGCGCAGAGCTTTCTACACCAGTCGCTGTCGACACCCTGCGCCTCGACCATCGCAAAAGCCGAAGGCATCTGGATCGAGGATACGGCCGGGCGCCGTTACATGGATTTCCACGGCAACTCCGTGCATCACATCGGCTATGGCCATCCACGGTTGGTCGCGGCGATCAAGGACCAGATCGACAGGCTTCCCTTTTCTCCTCGGCGCTTCACCAATGAAACTGCTGTGCAGCTGGCCGAAAAGCTTGGTCAGATCGCTCCAGCTGGTCTGTCCAAGGTGCTGTTCACCACAGGCGGGTCCGATGCCAATGAAGTGGCGCTACGTCTTGCACGCGCCGTCACCGGACGGTTCAAGACGGTCAGCTTCTGGGACAGCTACCACGGAAGCGGTTTCGGCGCGGCAACCGTCGGCGGCGAAGCCACTTTTCGAAGCCACATCGCCGGGCCGTTGCTGCCCGGGGCCGAACATATCGCCCCCTTTCACCCCACCCGCTGCCCTTACGGGCACAAAACGCTGGAAAACAGTGCAGCCGCCTGTGCGCGAATGGTTGATTTTGTGCTCGACCGCGAAGGCGATGTAGCTGCGGTGATCGCCGAGCCCATGCGCGCCATTCCCATCGTGCCGCCGCCCGGTTTCTGGAAGGCGATCCGTGCCGCGTGCGACAGACATGGCGCACTTTTGATCTTTGATGAAATTCCGACCGGGCTTGGCAAGACCGGACGGATGTTCGCCTTTGAACACGACGATGTCACACCCGACATCGTCACCATGGGCAAAGCGCTAGGCGGCGGCATTCTTCCGATCGCCGCCGTCGTGGCCCGGGCGGAACTGGACGTTGCGGGCGATTTTGCCATTGGGCACTACACGCATGAAAAGAACCCGGTCACAGCCCGCGCGGCGCTGACCACGATTGAAATCATTGAACAGGACGGTCTTGTCGAACGCGGAGCAGAGATCGGTAAGCGGGCGTTAGAGCACCTGCGAAGCCGGCTGCACGGCCATCCAAACGTGGCCGACATTCGCGGTCGCGGCGCCATGTTCGGTGTTGAACTCGTCCGTGACCGCGCGGAAATGGCGCCCAATCCAGAACTTGCCGAGATGGTTCTTTACCGCTGCCTTGCCCAGGGTCTCAGCTTTAAGATCAGCGCGGGCAACGTTTTAACCCTGTCGCCACCGCTCACGATTTCAGACGAAGACCTGGACCATGCACTCGATGTTGTCGTCAGCGCCGTGGGCGACTGTGGGCCGGACCACTAACCGCCGGAGATTTGGCGCGCCTTGTCGACCAGCACCTCGGCCTGCCGGATCGAGGCATAGTCGATAAGCCGACCGTCAAGCGACACCGCACCCAATCCGGCGGCCTCGGCCTCGGCCATTGCCCCCAAAATGCGTTTGGCCTGCGTAATCTCGGCGTCTGATGGGCCCATGACCTCGTTAGCCAGGGCAATTTGGCTGGGATGGATCGCCCATTTCCCTTCGCAACCCAGAACGGCCGCCCGCTTGGCCGCCGCGCGATACCCATCGGCGTCCTTGAAGTCTCCAAACGGGCCATCCACGGGGCGCAGTCCGTTGGCGCGCGCCGCAACGACCATCCGCGCAATAGCATAGTGCCAAAGATCCGCCCAGTGGACATCGCGTGCACCGCTTGGCCCTGGGTCCGTCAGGACAGCGTAATCCGGGTTTACCCCACCGATGTTGGTGGTCTTGGCCCGGGTCGAGGCGGCATAGTCTGCCACACCGAAATGCAGGCTTTCGTTCCGGTTCGAGGCGGCGGCAATCTCGACGATGTTCTGCATGCCAAGGGCGGTTTCGATAATGTGCTCCAACCCGATCTTCTTCTTGAAGCCTTTCGCAGCTTCGATCTGGGTCAGAAGCATGTCCACCGCATAGACATCGGACGCCGTTCCGACCTTGGGCACCATGATCAGATCCAGTTTGTCGCCTGCGGCTTCAACGACGTCAACGACGTCGCGGTACATATAGTGCGTATCAAGTCCGTTGATCCGAACCGACATGGATTTCGTACCCCAGTCGATGTCGTGCAGCGCCTGAATTATGTTCTTGCGCGCCTTTTCTTTTTCGTCCGGCGCCACCGCATCCTCAAGATCCAGAAAAATGATGTCCGCGTCTGATTTTGCTGCCTTTTCAAAGAGCTGTTCCTGACTTCCGGGGACGGCAAGCTGGCTTCGGTTCAGCCGTGCTGGTGACTGTTCAACGTTCTGGAAACTCATCGTGCGACCGATCCTATTCCGCGCATGCAAAACTCGCCGCGACAAAGTTCCGAAACGAAGCGAATGTCAAGCAATTTTATTGCTCTAGATGAACAAGTAGCGCAATAACATTTCTAGGTCACCGAGGCTTCTTGGGGCCTAGAACTCCAGTATGCGCTCTGGCGCGCTTTTCCCGCGGATAAGATCCCAAAGCGCGGTGCGATTGCCCAGTGCCCGGCCCTTGCGGTCGATCCAAGCTTCAGACCACAATGTCCTTAGATGATTGTATAAAAAGCTTTTACCAATCAATTTCAATCCTTTAGAGGCCGGCATTGAACCCTTCTTCATTAGATAGGCCACGTTGGCAACCTGGCTGTAGCCGAGCGACTTGCCGCGTGTCTCGCGACCCGAAACCGTCCCGCAGTGCACACCGACCACGGCGTCTGACTTGAGCTTTTCTCCCGGAAGGCGCGCGGCGAAATCGACGTCTTCCTGCCAACCATAAAGCGGCAGACCTTCGTCAAAACGCGTGTTGCCGATCCGGTCGCTTCTGTAGCCCATATTACAACCGTAAAGCCCGACCATCCGTCTTTTTAGTGCCCTGGGCGCGGCCGGGCTGGGCGCGTCCATTTCATATGCAGCCAAGAGTTCGCCCGCCTTACCATAGTCGATGCCGCCCTTGCCTATTCCGTCTGCAAGCAGGCGCCCCGTGATCCCCGAAGCCTCTGGGAACGCATTAAAGGACCGCGCAAGACCTTCAAGCGCCGTTGCCGATGGCAGGTAGTCATCATCGATGAAGAACACGACATCAGAGGCCGCCTGAACACGGTCCAAGCCCCAGTTTCGCTGCCGGGTCAGGCCCTTAGGTGCAAACTCGATAGATAACGGCAAGGCCGTTTCGAATGGAAGCAGATCGGGCAGATCTTCGGCTCGGGTCACGACCAGAAGGACTTCGGCGGGTGCCAACGTCTGTCGTGCAAGCCATGGAAGGGTCGCCGCCAAGGCCTCGGGCCGTCCGAGCGAGCAGATGACAACGGCAATTCGCATAGTCATCTTCCGATGTGATCGCCCCCGATTGGCCTAGCGTCCGTTGCCGCGCAGGACCGTCTCGGCGGTCTTCACGAGAACCTGGAAATCCAGCGGAAAGGAGAGCCGTCGACAATAATCGACGTCCAGACGTACACGTTCTGGATAGCTGAGGTCGTTGCGGCCAGAGACCTGCCAAAGCCCTGTTACCCCAGGACGTACCGACAGATAGTGGCCAAGGTGTTCGCCGTATCTAGCAAGCTCTGACCGGGTCACCGGACGCGGTCCCACAAAGCTCATCTCGCCCCGCAGGACATTCCAGATCTGCGGAAGTTCGTCGAGACTTGTTTTGCGCAAAAAGGACCCGAATTGTGTGATGCGCGGATCGTGCGTCAGCTTCTGATCACGGTCCCATTCGCGGCGCGCCGCAGGGTCGTTTTCAAGCAGACGTGTCAATTGGGCGTCGGCATCGGCCACCATGGTCCGGATTTTCCAGCAGCGAAACTTCTTCCCCTGCAAGCCGACCCTTTCGTGTCCGAACAGTGGATGGGCACCGTCACGGCGCACAAGCAGGCAAAGCACGCAGACAACCGGTCCGAGGATCGGTAAAATCAGCAGCGCTAAGATAAGGTCAAACACCCGTTTTCCCGCAGCCCGATACTGCAGTGCGGCAAAAACCGAGGATTGTACCGGGGCATGTCCGGTTTCGTCGGGCTGCTGCGTCGTCAAGTCAACCATGATGGCTTCCAATCAGTGCTTTTTCGACATGTGTTCATTGAGACCCGGGACGCGGGCGCACTCAGAATGAGATTGGAATTGTTTTGTTTTTTGGCAGAATACCCTGTGCAGACTGGAACTCGAAAAATCGCAAAATGTGCAAAAACCACAAGATTAAGCGGTTGGTGTAACCCAACCAAAGCGGATCCCAAGCGCTTCTTCAACTATACTAGCTCACGCGGGTAACGGGAAAAGAATGCTGCATTGCGGCAGCGCAGCACAGGCAATTCCCCGCTTAGGTTGGTCGAATTACTGCGCATGCGCTATGGTTTTGCGCGTCCTGACCTAAGCTTGGGCGCCCTAGAGTCGCCAAGAGCAGCTCACTGCGCATCCGCCGCGCCGTAGGGCGACGACTCCTCTCCCACTTCTGCCATGGTCAGAACCAGCCCGACCGAGCGCACATTGACACTGCGCAACATGGCCAGGCCGTGCAAAACGGCAGCGCGCGGTGTCTTCCGCGAACGGACAAGATAGAGGACCTTATCCACCGTGGCCGCAATGGGCAGACCGTCGGACACCGACAGAATGGGCGGCGAGTCAATTAGCACCGTGTCATACCGTTCCTTGAGCACCGCCAGAAGATGCCGGAACTTTGTATGGGACAGACTGTCGGACAGAATGTCCTTGTCCCGCCCCAGAGACGCCAAATCGTACCGGCCGCCCTCGGAATTTTCGATCACCTGATCCAGATCCGCCGCTCCCACCAGATAATTCGCAAGATCGCGGGCCTGAGAAGACCGGCCTTTGAGCGCTCCGGGGCTACCCTGCGGATCAAGGTTGATCAGAATTGTACGCCCGCCCGCCAAACCGAAGACCTCGGCCAGCGCAAGACTGGTTGTCGTCTTCCCTTCACCGGCGGCAGAGGAAATAACCAGGATCGATTGCGACTCCGATGTTTCCGAAAGGGATAACACAGTGCGCAGCTGACGGATCCGCTGGGCGAAAAGCGAATAGCTGAGTCCTTCAAACAGGCGTCCGACATCTCCCGGGCCGGATATCCGCTCGGTAGGCAACACCGATAGAACACGCTGCCGGGTTGCCATCTCAAGGCTTTGACGCTGAACGAATCCAGACGAGCCAAAGTGCAGGATGACAGCCGCGACCAACCCTCCGGTAAGACCCAAGGCACCGCCAAAGGCCGCCATCAGTTTTGGCCGCGGCGCCGAGGGCGAGGTGGGCGGCTTTGCGGTGCTCAGAAACTGCGCCTCTGAGCGTTGCAGCTCCACCTGCGCCCGGGCCTCACCCAAACGGGCCAGCAGGTCCTCATAGCTCGCCCGCGCGGCGTCGGCCTCGCGCTCGAACTGCCGCAGGCGGATGGAAGAAGACGAGATGTCGGCAATCTGCGTCTCTAGCGCCTCGACGCTGCCAGACAGTGTCAGCACGCGTGTGCGCAACACTTCAATCTCGCTTCGGTGCGCCCGCGTGATGTTCTCAACCTCGCCCGCAATCACGGCCTCCAGCCGCGCCGTTTCCTCGGCCAATAAGATCCGTTCCGGATGTTTTGGTCCAAGCGACACCGCCAAGGCGCGGTCCTGGCGCACAAGCTCTTCGGCCTGGATCCGAAGTGCGCCCAGAAAACTTGACGTGCTGGTCGCCGCCACGGCTGCCGGCCCGTGTTCGGCCATCATGGCATCAAGCTGCGCCAGACGCGCCTCTTCGGTGGCCAGATCGGATCGCGCCAAGGCCAATTGCTCAATCAATTCCGCCAACTGACTTTCCAGCACCTCGGGCGAGGTACCGACGGCGTCAAGCTGGCTGCGCTTGTAGACTTCGACGCGGCGTTCGGCATCCACGAGATCGACGCGCCAGGCCTCAACCTCTCCGGCCAGCCAGCTGGTGGCGCTTTCGGCCACGCGCCGCCGTTCGGCGAGCTGCCGGTTGATATAGGTCTCGCCGATTGTGTTCGCGACCAGCGCGGACAGCTCTGCGTCGACCGTGCTGCTCGCGATCTCGATGATGTAGGATTCGCCCATGCGGCTGACGCGCAATCCGTCCCGAAGCGCGACCTTGACCTGTTCCAAAAGCGCAACGTCGCTGGGCGGCTCGGAACTGGTGCTTCCGGAAAGAAGGCTGAAGGCACCGGACGATGAGAGCAAAGGCGCGAAACGATCGACGCCCAGAATAGCAATCGCCTCTTCAAGCAAGACCGAAGATCGCAAGATCGCCACCTCGTTCTCAAGGATCGGATTGTTCAGTTCCAGATCACCGACAACCAGCTCTTGGGAAGAAATCACCTGCTGTTCACGGGGATCCAGCATTACAAAGGCCCGCGCGGTGAATTTCTCGGGAAGCGTGGCCGCATAAAGGTAAAGAACCACGGCGCCCAGGACAGCAGCGGCAATAATCATCCACTTTCGCCGCCAGACCGATTTGGTCAGCGCCGCCAGATCGACCCTGTCGTCGGCATCGATCGGCAGGGGCGCTTCGTCCAGCAGATGGTCACGGGGCCTCAGGTTCAAGATCCGAAACCTCCCGGGCATTTGGCGGCGAACCGGTGCCGCTTTGGGCTGCATACGCAACGTGCAATCGGCGAAAATACGCGCTCAGGTCACCGCTAAAGTCTTGGAGAACCAAAGCATTCTTGTTTGCTGGGCGGCAACCCCGTATTTGCTGCAAAGCAGCATTGTCACGAAACGTACGTTAATCGAGGCGGTTTGCCGCCTAAAAGCGCGCGATTTGGCGCCAGGAGAGCCCGCTTTGCAGGCCAAAGATGGACAGTCGGCCAAATCCGGTGGCGCAAATGCGGTCATCTCGGTCGTCGGTCTATCGTCGCAACAGGTCGCATCGTTCGTCATCACGATTCTTGCCGCGGGATTTCTGACCCCGGCCGAGTATGGGGTCTATACGCTGGCCATCGTCTTCGTCGAATTCGTCGTCATGCTGACCTACACGGGGTACTTTCACTACCTGGTGAATGCCTCAGAGGATGAAGACCGCGTTCTGTCGACCATGTTCTGGATGATGGTTGGGATCGGCACCCTGGGCGGAGCGACGCTGGTCTTGCTGGCAGGGCCCATTGCGCGATTGTTCGATGCGCCGGAACTCGCCCCGGTGCTGCGTCTTTTCGGATTTCTGCAGCCTTTTGCGTCGCTGATCGGCTGGGCGTCCGCCGTGCTGACGCGCGCCGGGCTGATGCGGCGGTATTTCTTGGTTCTGGCGATCTCAAACCTCGGTGGTCTGGCGGCGGGGTGTCTGTTGCTCATCGTCTGGCAATCCCTTTTTGCGCTTGTTGCCTATCGGGCGGCGCGTATCGCGCTGGGCCTTCTGCTTTTTACGCTATCGCTGCCCCGCCGTCCCCGTTTTGGCTTTGACCGTGGCATGGCCTGGCGGTCCACACGCTATGCGGTGGGTCTTTATGGCGCCCGCTTTCTGAATTTTTTCTCGGTCTTCGGCACCGATCTGATACTCGCCCTGATCTTCAGCACCGCCGAGGCCGGGCTCTACAGATTTGCCAACCGGCTGGCGACCGGCACCGTCGACATCATCGCCCAGCCGCTGCGCATCTTTGCCTTGAAAAGCTTCGGGGCCGCGGCGCGGTCGTCGGCGCCCCTGTCGCCGCTCTTGACCCGTTATCTGGGCACCGCTGTTTTCCTAACGGGCGGCTTTGCCCTAACGATCGTCGTCCTCGGCCGCCCGTTGGTGGAAACGCTGTTCCAGCCGGACTATCTGGCCGCGCTCGGTGCGCTTTATGCGCTGGGGGCCCGTGCCGCATTCCTGTCCGGCAACATGTTTGTCGAACCTGTTTTTGCCGCGCGGCACACCACCAGTGTCGCCATGTACCACAACCTGATTTGGACATCGGTGATGCTGACGGCGATCATCATTGCTGCGCCGTTCGGCTATACAATGCTGGCTGCAGTGCAGGCCGTTGTGGCCTTGATGACCTCGGTCGCGGCGGTTTGGGTCATGGGACGCTGGGGCCAGATCGATGTCCGCCCGGCCTTGCGGGGGGCCGCGCGGGCCGCCGGGCTTTTGGCCCTTTATGGGTGCATGCTGGCGCTGGCATGGACCGGTCTTGCCGCCTCGGTACAGCCCGGCCTGCCGCTTTTGGCAATTGGTGCAGCCACAGCTCTTGCTCTGGCCGCACTAACCAGCGCCTTCGCTTTGCGCACGCGGGTGGTTGATCTGCGCATTTTTGTCGACTGAAGGGCTGTCCAAGAGACCCCAGGCCCCGATGTGATCCAAGGTCGCGCGCGCAGCCGCCGCCCAGGTATAGCCCCGAACCTGTTCCCGTCCGGCCAAGCGGAGCGATTCCAGCAACCCCGGTTCATCGATCAGGCGCCGGGCGGCAACCACCCAGGCACCCGGGTCATCCGGTCCAGCGGTCAAAACCGCCTTGCCGCCGACCTCTGGCAGCGCACCACAGGGCGCAACAATCGACGGCGCACCGCGAAACATTGCTTCAAGCACAGGAAGGCCGAACCCCTCAGCCCGCGACGGCAGAAGGAATGCCACGGCCCGATCATAAAGAGCCGCCAAGGCCGCGTCCGGCACATATCCCGCAAAAATGACATTGGATGGCACGGCGGCACCGGTCCACGCAAAATCAGCCGCAGATGCAGGGCCGAAGAGGACAAGGCGCGCGTCGGCAAGGCGCGGATCGGAAAATGCCCGTAACAGGAGCGACGTGTTTTTGTGGTGCAGCGTTGAGGCGAGCCCCAGGAACACCGGCGGCATTTCGGGCACTCCCAGGGTTGCCAGAATTGAGGGATCCGCTTCGGCATGGGCAGCCTTGCCGGGCCCGAGGGGGATCACGCCGGCGGCCTCGGGACGGGCCAACCTGAGACCGACAAGATCACTGAGTGCGGATTTGGATACGGTGAGCACGTGGTTTCCAGCACGGCCAGCGCGCCGCGACAATGATCGCCGCCAGATCGCCGTTGCCCGGCGGTACGTGCCCGGCGTTGTAAACACATGGGCATCGTGCAGCAAAGTGACGTAGCCCGTGCCCCAAAAGGGCACTGTGTTGAAGAAGCTGCAGATGGTGCCGAGCCCGGCCAGGCGGGGCAGAAACGCCTGATCCCAGCCGAGTCCGCCGCCCCGGCCCACGGGTATGGCCTCTAAACCCGAAAGCCGCGCCGCCTCGACCAGCGTGGGCGGAACAACCAGGCGCACATCCGGTGCCGTTTCATCCTCGTGTGACAGACGAATAAGGGCCCGGGTCAACTCTGAGGCAACCGCATTGACAGCGCCTTGCGGCGCCGCGAGGAAGCGCCCATTTATGATCAGGCGTCCGGTCATCGCCAGCCCATGGCGGCGCCGATGCCCATCCGCTCGGCCAGCCAGGCGAAGACCAACGGGACGACGACACCCGCCAGGAATGAGAGCAATACGATGCCGCCCCAGCTTGTCATGCCACCGGCGACAAGCGCAATGCGCGTGCCGGCGGTCAGGAGTATATGCATGACAAAAATTGCCATTGTTTTCTGACCTATATAGCTAAGGGCTAATGTCGCATTCAGGCCGTCAAATCGCCCGGCGATAAAGGCACTCAGCGCGAAAAGGAAAACCGGCCCGGCAAAGGCGGCAGCGATATACACTGGTGCAAAGGCCGGATAGCCGACAATTGGGGCCTGCGCCTGAAGGGCCGCCAGATAGCCCATGGCCGCCATTACTGCTCCTGCCACAGCAATTACCCAAGGCTGGGCGATCCAACGCCGAAGGTCGGCGCCGCCTGCGGCAACCAACAGGAAAAGCCCGACAAAGCGCATCTCAGACGGTACGCCCTCCCAGACGTAGGCGGCTGCAAATGCGGCGGCGCCGATGGTCGCCGTCAGCCCGCGCGGCGCGCGCCTTAGGACACGCGATGCAATCAAAGCGACAAGAAGATACCAGAGAAACCACATCACCGATGGCGGTTTCCACAGGATGCGCCAGGGCTGATACTCGGCCAGGGCCGTGTTCGTATAGCCGCTCATCACGAAGTGAGCGCTGTAAAGAACAAGGCTCCACAAAAGGTAGGGCCACAGGATGCGCTGCGCCGCCGCCCGCCAGAACGCGGGCCAGTTGCGCCCCACCATGCCTGCGGACAAAAACGCCGATACGGCGAAAAAGAAGGCCATGTGGCTGGTGTAGATCATGATAACCCAGAACCGCGCGACCGTCGCATCCAGCCCCGCGCCGATCGCACCGATCAGCGCGTGACCGTAGACAACCAACAAAATCGCGATACCACGACCGACATCCAGGTCCAGATCGCGCTTGGACGCCGCTGCGCCCCGCGCATCGGATGTGCGCCGGGCCTCGGTCCCGACGAGATCAGCCTCAGAAATCTTGGCGATGGGCACCAGCACGTTCCCCGCTTTGGAGACATCTCTACAAAACGCGTTCAACTCCGCCGATAGCGGGTTGGTAAACCTACACCGCAAGGCGGCACGCAGCGAAGGGCGCCGTCAAGGGGTATGCCGCGTTGCAGCACGCGCTGGCGGGCCGTGGGCGGCCATCCGCCGAAGTTGTCCGCTGAATGATGCTTTTTTTGCCAAACGGATCACTGGATTATGGGCGCACGCGCTAATGCCGCCGCCAGCTGTTGAAATGCTGCGCCTGCTAAGCAACCTTTTCCGTATGGTGTCAGCCCGCAACACCGCGCGCTGAAGACGAACGCCGTGCCAGAGCGCGCGGCCGGAAAGAGCCTAATGGTCGATCTGGTTTACGTCATCGGTTCTGGACGAAGCGGTTCCACCGTGATCGAGCGGGTTCTGAACAGCGCGCCGACGGCGTTTGCCGTGGGCGAGGTGCACGCACTCTGGCGGCTTCCCATGGATCAGCTTCTTTGCTCCTGTGGCGCGCCGGTCGCCGACTGCCCGTTTTGGACCGAGGTTCTTTCTCAGGCGGGGATCGGCCCCCGCGAAATTGCGGATCTGGGAAAGCTGGAACACTTCGTGGTCCGCAACCGCTATCTGGCGGGTCTGCGGTATGACATCGACAGGATCAGGCAGGATCCGCGACTAGCTGATTTCATCGCGCTCCAACGACAGCTCTTTGCGGCAATCCGCACCGTATCGGGCGCCACGACCGTGATTGACAGCTCAAAAGCCGGGCCACGCGCCTGGGTGCTGGCGGCGGGCCTTGATCCGGTGTTTCTGCACACATACCGGCGCGCAACGGACGTTCTGACATCGTGGCGCACACCAAAATTCGAACCTTCGACCAACAGTCCGATGAAGAAACCGTCAATCGCCGAAGCGGCGGGCGACTGGGTCAAGGCCGAGCAGGCCGCGCGGGCGTTGTCTCGGCGGGCCAAGGTCTGCCGCATCAGCTATGGCGATTTCGCAACCGATCCGCGTACGGCATTGGCCCGCGCTCTCGGCGCCGTGGCTGGCGAGGTTTTGGATGGCGTTCAGTGGACGGGCGAGGCTTCGGTCGCACCGGCTGCGAAGTATCACTCGGTCCTTGGGAACCCTGACCGGTTCGGCAAAGGCAATATCGAGATCCGTTTTAAGCGTTCGGATCCGGCAATGCTGCCCAAGATGGACGCGCTGGCGGTGCGCTCGGTCGGGCGGGTTCTTGAGACGCTATGGCCCTGAGCCTGTCAGATGCGCCGCGCTGGACCCATTCGGCGAAGCCGCGCCGACAAGAGGTGCGTCACGGGTTTTTCGAGCCAGACGTGAAGCGCCACACCTGCGATGTGCGCGACGATGAAGCCGATGACGACGACAGTCAGAGCCACGGGCTTGGCCGCCGTTTCCAGGCCCGGACCAAGCGCCTTTCCCAGCACCTGAAGAAGGATCGGGTGGGACAGGTAGACGGCGTAACTGGCTGCCCCGAGAAGCATCCAGAACGGCCCGCCTGCCCTGTACCCCGCGCCTTCAAGAAGCATTGCGCCGGACACAAGCATGACCGCTGGCAAGCCGAAGTAAACGACGCGTCCCTGATCAAGCTGGGCAAAGCCCGCCGGCGCGGCGACCATCACCAACCCGAATGCACCGGCGGCCAGAAAGGCAGCGCCCCAGCGGGCATCGGTCGGTCGCGGTGCCCTGCCCCGCCACCAGACCGCAAGCGCAACACCTGCGGCAAATTCGAGCAACAGGGGATGGGTGTAGAAGTTCCAGAAAAGCTCTGCCGCTGCCGCCGGTTCGGGCAACAGCGTGCCCAGCGCGACGAGTGTCGCCATGGCAACCGCCACCATTGCCGGATGAAAACGCGGCAAACCCGCCAAAAGCAATGCGAAGACGGCATAGAAAAACATCTCGTAGTTCAACGTCCAGCCGACACCCAAAAGCGGCATGACGGCCCCATGGGCCCGTTCGAAGGGAACGAAAAAGAGAGACTGAAGCATATGGGTCAAGGTTGCGTCGTCCGGAACGATCCCAAGCGGTGCGAGACCGACCAGAAGGGCAGCACCGATGGCGCCAAGCGTGATCCAGTAAAGCGGCACAACGCGCAGGATTCGGCGCAGCATGAATGCGCCTGCCGGAACCGGGTTGGCCATGTAAGACAGCGTGATCACGACGCCCGAAAGCACAAAGAACACATCGACACCGGCAGCACCGACGGTAACCGGCTGCAGAAACGGGTACTGCGCGATAACAAGATCGCGCAGGTGATGCGCAACGACCATGGCCGCCGCCACGGCGCGGAGAAACTGAAGGTTTGCGATAATCTGCATGCGTTTGTTCGCCCCGAGCGCCGCAACCGATCCCTGACCGGTAGGATGACGGAAAGGCTGTCGTCAGATCTATCCTTGTGCCGCGGTGCGGCAGTTTTACGCCGATGCATGCGTCTTTGCCCGCCGCTGCGGTCACCTGGCCTGGCACCCCGTGCCTGATCTTGTGCTGAATGCCCGTTTTTTGATGCGTCCGATGACGGGCGTCGACCGCGTTGCAACCGAACTGGCCCTGGCCCTGATGCGGCGCGGTCCTCCTTTGGGCTTTTCCCGGCTGCGGGCCCGGCGCCCGGCGGGCGAGATTGCCAGCGCAGAAGCGCGCCCCGCCTCCCTTCTCGATATTACCTCGCCGTCGCCCGCGCGTTTTGGATCGCAAGTCTGGGAACAGCTCAGCCTCGCGCGCGCCGATCCGCAGGACTGGCTTCTTAGCCCGTGCAACATCGGGCCCATTGGCCGAAAACGCCAGATCGTGATCATCCATGACGCGCAGGTCTTTCGACAGCCCAAAGCCTATTCGCGCGCGTTTCGCACCTGGTACCGCGTGGCGCAGCCGCACTTGGCGCGGACTGCCGCCCAGATCCTAACCGTGTCCGAGTTTTCGCGCGGGGAATTGGCGGAATGCGGCATTGCGGACGCCGATAAAGTGGGCGTGGTCCCAAACGGCGCCGATCACATTCTGCGGACTGCCCCGGACGCGAAGACGCTCACCCGCCATAACCTGACGCCGGACGGCTTCATTTTGGTGATCGGCAGCCTGGCGCCCCACAAGAATCTGGCCCGACTGGCCAAGGCGGCATTGGCGCGGGCGGACCGACGCATGCCGCTGGTCATCGCGGGTGGCGGAAATCCGTCAGTTTTCGCCGAGGCGGGCATCAAGCCGGACCCGGATCTACGGTTCCTTGGGCGGATAACGGACGCGGAGCTGCGCGCCCTTTACGAAGCAGCCCGGGCCCTGGCGATCCCGTCGATCACCGAAGGTTTCGGTCTGCCAGCGGTAGAAGCGATGACCTGTGGCTGCCCGGTCATTGCCTCAACCGGTGGCGCCTTGCCCGAGGTCTGCGGCGATGCGGCGCTGCTGGTCGATCCGCTGGATACGGGTGGCTGGACGGCAGCCATGGATCTGATTACGGAAGACGACGCCCTAGCCCAAGACCTGCGCGCGGCCGGTCTGGCGCGGGCAGAGCGCTTTACCTGGGACAGCGCGGCCGCCCGGCTTGCGGAACACCTCGCCCCACTTGCGATGCATTGAAGTTCGGCGACCATGGCAGAACCCAAAACTGTCCTCGCTCGATTACGCACCGCTCTGTTGAAAAATCTGTCACAATTGTTCAAGCTTGAGCGTATTCGGGGGGATACATCAACAATGGATTCGGGCAATGGCGCGCCTGATGATTTGCCAAGGGCAGCGGCGCGTGACGTGCGACCGTCGCAGGGCGATGACCGGGCGGCAGCGGATGACGCCGTTGGAACGGCGTCCGCGCAGGATGAAGGTGGCGGTGCGGCCTTTGCCGGCATCTTGATCGGCATGGGCGTATCGCTGGTCTCTACGCTTTGTCTGGTGGCTTTCGGGGCAATCGCGGCAGTTTGGGCAATACCGGTCTATATCGTTCTTGGCCTTGCGATTTTCGGGCTGGTGATCGTTGTCAACCACCGACCGGGAAGGCGGCCTGACGGTTCACAGGATAGCCAATCGCACTCAACGCGGCATCGATCCCAAGACGAAACTGATCGTCGCTAAAGCGGGCGGCGCTTTGAACGGCAATCGCGGGATCCAGATCAGCGAGCCCCGATGCCTCAAATCGCCCCACGGCATCAATCAGGCCATCGACGCTTTGGTCGTCAAAGAAGACACCCGTCTCTCCGTCCTTGACGGTGTCTTTGACGCCGCCCCGGCCATAGGCGATAACCGGGCGACCCGAAGCCAAGGCTTCGACCGGCACAATGCCGAAGTCTTCTTCGCCCGGAAAGACGAGGGCGCGGCAATGGGCCAGATGATGTTTGAGCATCGCAAACGGAACCTTACCCAGGAACCGGGTTTTCGGCCCAGCCCTGCCTTTAAGACCCGAAACGGTATTTTCGGGACCGCCGATCACGACAAGGGGCAGGTCCAAGCGCCGAAAGGCTTCCACGGCGATTTCGGGCCGCTTGTAGGGTGCCAGTTCGCCAGCCCAAAGAAAATAGGGCTCGACTGCTCCGCGCGCGGCGGGCGCGAATTCCGACACTGCCACGGGTGGATGCACAACCCGTGCCTCGCGCCGCCAGTATTTCTTGATCCGAGCGGCCACATGGCGGGAATTGGCGGCAAATCCGTCAACGCGCTGTGCGCTGGTCACATCCCACAATCGCAGGCGCGGGGCCAAGACAGGCATCGCCATGCGCGTCAGCGCCCCGGCCCCTGCGCGGTAGACATGGTACTGATCCCAAAGGTAGCGCATGGGTGAGTGGCAATAGCAAAGATGCGGCGCATCCGGCGGGGCGATCACGCCCTTGGCCGGTCCCGCCTCGGACGAAATTACGAGGTCATAGCCGCTCAGGTCCAGCTGTTCCAAAGCGCCCGGCATCAGCGGCAGATATGACTGATAAAGCCGCGCGGCAAAGGGCAGCCGCCCAATCCGGGTCTGGATGATCCGGTGCTGAAGCAAAGCGTCACTAATCTGTTCCGGCACCACCACATGGGTCAGAATGTCAGCGCCCGGAAACATCGCGCAGAGCGCTTCGAGAACCCTTTCGCCGCCCCGCATACCGACCAGCCAGTAGTGCACGATGGCCACGCGGACCTTGCGTGGATCGCCCGTGAGATAAGGTGCCGGCGCCGTCATTGCAGGGCAAGCCCGGCAGCAGGCGCCGCGCCGCCCGGTGTCACGGTAACGATCAGCGTATCGCCAGGCAACAAGGGCGTCCTGTCCCCGACCTGTCCCGACGGACGGTTCGGGCGGCCACGGATAATATCGAAGCCAATGTTCAGAAGCTCTTGTCCGATGAGCCCGCCGGACGGGCTTTCCCCCAACAAGGCCAAAAGCTCTATTGTCCGCCCATAGCGCAACTCAGCCGCCGCCATACCGACGCGCGCGTCGGCGAGCGCGCTAAGGTCTTCGGAGCGGCTGGTGCCCAGAAGTTGCGTTTTCTGCCGCTCGGCCGTCGCGAGTGCCTGGGCCGCGGCGACACGGGCTGATTCAAGCTCAAGTACCCGGGCGCGGGCATCGGCGTCCCGGCGTTCGGCAGTGTCAAAGCTGTTTGCTGTCTGCAGGCCCCGTTCGCGCAGTTCCTCAGCACGGGCCAGCTGCTCGGCCGCGTTCTCGACGATTTCGCCCTGCACGGCGATCCGTTCAAGGAATAGCTCTTGCTGGGTCTCAATGGTTTGGATTTCCTGCTCGAGCGCTGAAAGAAGCCCCGCGATCCGTGCACGATCCGCCGCCAACACCTGCCTTTCGCCTTCGGCCAGCGCCTCAAGGTCCAGACGTAGGGGTTCGGGCACCGGAAGGGCCCAGATGTCATTGGGCACAATGGTGTCCTGTCCGCTGACCGCCGCCTCAAGGCGGGCTATGCGTGCGGCTGTGGCCGCAATTTCCAGGTTGAGGGTGGCGCGCGTGGCCTCGGCGTCATTGGTCAGGCGCCCTATGTCAAGCCGGCTGACACCTGCCGCCGAACTTCCACCGGCGAGCGCCAAGGCGGCCGTGACCGTGATGCCGGGTACATAGGCGATCTGACCTGGCGATGTGACGTCGCCCGCCACCACGATTGGGGCATAGGCCGTAATCGAAAGCGCCACATCCGGGCGCACGAAAAGACCGGTGTCATTTAGCGCCCGTGCCAGCGCTTCTTCGGCCTCATCCAGTGTCAGACCCGCGACACCAACGCCGCCCAGCCCAGGCAGCCGGACCTCACCGTCGTTGTCGACGGGCAATGCGACGGGCAGGTCTTCGGCCGCGTATTGCAGTGACAAGGCGTCGCCCGCGATCAGTCGGTAGGCGTCTGCGGCCACTGGGACGGCCAGTCCACTCCAGAGCGTGGCGGCAGCCAGTCCAGTTGACATGGCCAGCCCTGGCCAACGGGTCCACACAAAAGCCGGCATCATCGCCTCCGTTCCGGCAACCGGCGCCTTTGCCTTTCGCATGTCATGCAATCAGGCCCCACCGGTTGTCCCGTGCAAAACCCCCCGAAAAAGTAAGGGGCCTGCCGCGAATAGTCTGCAACTGCAAAAGCCGGATGCCCGCTCTTTAGGCGAAGGATTGCGCGCCTAGGCTGCTGACTGCCGCGAACGGATAAACTGTGCCGGGTTTTCAGGCAGAGGTGAGAGCCGCAGCCACGATTGCCGCAACAGTCCAACGGCCAGCCCGGCCATGGCAAAGAACGGGATTTCGAGGTTGGGATAGGGTTTGGTTAGAAGCGAATGGACAAAAATTGCGGCACAGCCCGATTGCAACGCGGCGCCGATTTCCGCGTTTGCAGTCAGATTTTCCGACACGGTCGGGCGTTGCAGAAGCGCCGCACCGATGAACCAAAGGTACAGCGCAGTGCCCAGCAGGCCCAGGCTGCCAAGGGCGGCAAGCAGCCAGCTTGAAGCGCGCACGCTGCCAATGCCCGCACCCAGAGTAAAAGTTTCCCGAAAGTTCACCAGCGCCTGAGCATTCCAGCTTAAGCGTTCCAGACCCGATGCCGTGGTCAGTTTTCCGATCAGCGTACGCTCAATAAATTCGGGCGCGCCAGGGACAAAACTATAGATGAATGCCAGTGCAATTGCGGCTGTCGGCACGCCTATCGCTAGGACCAGAGACAGCGTCATCGCTTGCCGTGTGCGCGCCAGATTGCCCAACTGCCAGAACAGGAAAAGCAGCGTGTAGGCCCCAAGGCTTAGATACCCAGACGTGGCCGTCGACCGAAGCAGCAGCCCGATCATAACAAGCACCATAAGCGCAAAGAAAATCCTATCGGGCTCACCGAACCACCGGCGGAGCCAAAAGCCGTAAAGCCCGATGGTGTAATAGGCAAAGCTCGACGCCTCGGGAAAGCCACCGGTCAGTCGCTTGATCCCCAGAAGCACCTGATTGTCCAGTTGGGCGAAGTCCATGGTCCGCAGGCCATCCAGCAGATCAGGCAGACCAACCGCGTAGGACCCAAGATCGAGGATGGCCAGCGCCACATGGACAAAGCTCGCCACAGTCAGGGCAAGGGCAACGGGGCGCCAATTGCCCTGGCTTCGAAATACTGTGGCAAGAGCTACGAAAACCGATGCCGCCAATGCCAGACGCGCCAGTTGAGACAAATTGGTGCCAAAGGGCGCGAGCGGGGCAAGAATGATGGCCGATCCTTCGTCGCGCCGCACAAATACAAAAAGCTCGGTCGCCCCGGCCAGCAGCCGGGGAAGAAAAACCGCTCCGATTGCAGCCCAGATAAGCAGCAGCAAAAGCGGAAAACCGGGTCGGAACGGACGCAGCGTCGCGAGAATCTGGCCCAGTGTGACGCGATGAACAATCAGCGCCAGCCAAAGCGCAAAAACGGCCGCCTCAGCCAGCGAAACATATCCAACCCCGGGCAGACCGAGGGCCGCTGTGCTGCCAAAGGGCAAGGTGCCGAATAGGACCCAGAGACCACGAACCGGTCCCAGAAAAAGGATCAGCAGAGTGATTGCTAAGGCCAGCGGCGTTGTCGCGACGATACCCAGAGTTCAGCCTTTGATTTCGGCGTTGCAGCGAAACCATAACACGACGCGGCAAAACTGAGTAATCTCAGGAAGTTTCGGGCGGAGATCGGCGATTAACAGCGCGCCAGGACGGCCCTGGCTTGCTGTTCTTGCTGCAACGCGGCATTCTGGCGCCGTGGGGCTTGGCCTGACACCGCGTCCGTACTGTCGCGACAAAAGGCGGTAAAGTGTTGAAATCACTCAGAAGCGCACCGCATTTTTGGCGAAAGGCAACTCTTTCGCTCACGTCTGCCGTTCTTGCCGGTTCGGTGGCGTTTGGGACGCCGAGCGTCCAGGCGCAGGTCACAGCGCCCGTTCTTTCTGCCGGTTCAGGATTTCAGTTCGGGCCTCGTCCGAAGCTTATGGCACGCGTTGAGGAACTGGGGCTGGACGATTTGCGCGATGGCGTCCTTTGGTCGAAGACCGAACGCAGCCCGGGATCCCATGACGTTTCGGGCGGAGCCAGCCAGATCGGGGCATTGGTCGGCACCGGCAGGGTCGGATCTCTAACCGTGTTTCCTCAGAACCCTTTTTATGAAGCGGGCCAGACCGTAGTGTCCGACGCGGGCATCGCGGCATTTGCCGCCCACACGGCGGCGCTTGCCCTCGCGTTTCCGGACTTGCCTGCGATCGAAGTGGCAAATGAGTTCAACTCAACCTCATTCGTCTCGGGACCGGCCAAGAACGCCACACCCGGTGAAAGGGCGCGTCTTCACGCCCGCCATCTTGCCGCCATTGCGGCAAGGCCGGAGTTGGCCAACCGGCGGATCCTTGGCGGGGCTGCCCATTCGGTGGCGGCGGGCTTCATTTGGCATGTGCTGGACGCCGGCGGAGCGGCCCATATGGATGCGGTGGTTGTCCACCCCTACACCAGTCCGCCCGAACGCTTCGCCGATGAGGTATCCGTCCTGCGGCGCCACCCGGCCATGGCGGGCCTTGAGGTGGAAGTGACCGAGTTTGGCAGCCGCGCGATTGGTCAGGCGGCGGATTTCTTCTGGCGCAATTACTGCGCCTTTGCGGAGGCGGGTGTCAGCCGGGCGGCTTGGTATCCTTTGGCGCCGCGCGGTGACGGCTACGCGCCGCTGGTTGCTGCCGACCTTTCACTTACGCCCGTGGGTCGGGCGTTTCTTTTTGCCCAGTCCCGGGCAAGCGGAACTCCAGCGGTCGTTTTCAGAGCCGATCCATTCACCTATGGCTGCGTGTTCGGCGACCACACAGCGGTAATTTGGGGAGAACCACGCGACATCGAGGTTTTGCGCCCAGATCTGGAGGTGCGCACCGCAGATCTGGCACCCATGAAACCACCTTTTTCGCTGGCGCCAGAGCGGGTGATCCTTCTCACAACCGACGGCGCCCCACTCCGCCTAAGCGCGGATCTGCGCCTTGGTGCATCTTCGCTGGCTGTGGACAGTTTTCATCAATTCGGATTGCCACCGTCACAGGCCGTGGTCGGGCCCACCGGTTTAAACTTTGAACGCTTCCTTCGCCTAAAGGACGGCGATACTGCGCTGATCACCTGTCCCGGACAGGATGTGCCCGGACGCCCGTGGCACCCGTATCTATGCAGCGACACGGTCCAGCGGTTCTGGCTGCATGCACGTGGATTTGCGCTTGGGGGTTCGGTCGAGGCCCCGGTGGCTCTGGTCCACCGACTGACCACCGGCAGCGCCGATCCACTGGATCTACAAGTGTCTGTCGATCTGAACGAAAGCACCACGGACGGCGTCGTTGTTTCGGTACTTTTGGATGGCGAGATGTTGGACCGTCGTGCCGTCGCGCAGGCGGATGTGCTCGACTTCAAGGTGGTACCGCTTCGACCAGGCCAAAAGATTGACATCGTACTGGACCCTGCGGCACAGCCAAGGGGTGATAGCGGGCGGCTCCGCATAAGCGCGAGGCACGCCGAGGAGCCGGCTGAGTGAGCTCTCATTTCCGCGAATTCGCCAAGTCCATCACCGGCAGCGCCGCCGCCACGCTGCTGCCCCAAGCACGCTATGGGCGGATGATACTGGTGCTGTCCCACATGCGCGGCGCCACGACCGCCATCACCAACGTCCTTTGCAGCCACCCCAGCGTCGCCGGCTACGGTGAGACCCATGTCCTGCACAACAGCAGGCACAGCCCCGGCCGGGTTGTCGTCAATCTCGCGTTGCGCGGTGCGATCAAGCCCGGCGCCCGATATCTCTGCGACAAGATCCTGCATAGCGAACTGGATCAGAACGCACCCGCTGAATTCTTCAAAGCGCGCGCCATTTTCGTTCTGCGCGCGCCGGGACCCAGCATTCGGTCGCTGGCCGCGCTGGCGAGAAAAACCAACATGGCGGGCTATCAGGACTTAACGGCCTGTGCGCGGTATTATGCAGAACGCGTCGAGGCGCTTTCGCCGCATTGGCAGGCCTTCCCTCGGTCACACCGGCACCTGATCATGGCAGAGGAATTGTTTGGCGATCCCGACGGGATGGTTGCGCAGGCGGGCAACTGGCTGGGACTGCAACCTGCATTGGAAAACCGTTACGTCAGCCACGCGGCCAGCGTGAAAGGCGGCGGAGGCGATCCGACCAGAAGTGCCGATTTCACAAGGATCGAAGCACGTGCAAAGGAAGACCCTGCTATGCCCGCCGCGGTAGCAGGCACCGATCTGGCAGACCGATGCGCACGCGCTTATGCGGCTTTGATGGAAGCCGGCGCCACCCCGGATTAGACCATCATAAGGTCGTCTTCAAAATCGTCTTCCGGCGGCACTTCGTCGAACGGCACCTCGGGCAGGAAGCTCAGTACATCTTCGCCCTCGGCCTCGGGCAATGGCGCGGCACTGGCCACCGATACCGTTCCGGCGCTTTCGACTACATCGACCTTGACGTTTTCATCTCCGATGGTGACCGTGGTTTCAAATGGCGCATCAAGCCCACCGCCTTCGAATTGAACGCGGTAGGTGCCTGAGGGCAGCGCCAAAGTATAGCCGCCCGCATTCCATGTGGACGTCGTATAGGTGGATGAACCGTCATCGGCCGTAATCCGAACGCCGCCCAGACCCTCGCCGATGTCGTAGAACTCATCGTCGTCTTCGTCTTCGATGACGACGCCGGTAAGATAGGTCTCGCCACGATCGCCGAACATCTCGGTCACAAAAGTGGAGCCGTCGTAACCACGATAGCTGCCGTAGTCATAACCCACGCCGATCTCGGACCAGTTGTCGTTCATCAAATTGCGTTGGTGGCCGTCGGATTCCCAAAGGCCCTCGTGGTGGTATTCCACGCGCCCCTGAGTGTCCGAAGGGGTCCGGGTCGATCCCACCCAACCGATGTTTTCGCCTACATAGCGTGACCCGTGCCCTTCCTCGACGGCGCGATCCGCCGGGGTCTGGCCGCTGGGGTTTGTATGGGCAAAGAAATCGCGGTTATCCATGTCCCGTGAATGTTCTCGGGATGCTTCGCTCAGCTCCGGTGTCACGGCCACGGGCGCGGCTGGCGCTGACGGGATACCGGACGCCAGTTCCTCGTCCAGCCGGTCCACCTCCGATGCCGGATCCATCCGTGCACGGTTGATCAACTCGACGATCATCTGTTCTTCCGCGCTCAGGCCGTCCCATGCGCCTTTGCCGCTTCCGCCGCCGGAACTGCCGGAACCGCCGGCCGGAGGGGCGAATCCACCTACCGGCGGGGCAAATCCGCCGGAGGGTTCTGGCCCTGTGTAGGTTGCACCGCCTTCCGAGGTATCAGAATTGCCGTTTTCGTCCTCGTCATCCGACGAGCCGCCACCTAGGGCCGCGCCGCCAATTACTGCAGCAAATCCACCGAGGAGAAGAGCGTAGAATCCCGAAAACATCTTTTCTGTCCCATTGCCGCCCCCTAGGGGCGCAGTTAACTAATTGGGCGGCCGTTGACGCAAGAGCCCGGAAGAGAACAATCAGGTTCCCGGGGACGTATTTGGTGGGTCCTTGCCGAACCGGCGCATTGGCCCGTTGGCCGATGCCACGCTCTTGCCATAAATTTTCTATAAAATTTAATGATTTACGCCTTTTCTGCGACAAAGGCTGCTGTGGGCGCATCGCCGCCGAGACCGGCCGAGATGCTGCGCAGGAATTTGCCGCGAAGGGCGTGCAAGGGCAAACAATGCCTTTCTTTGGCCGGAAACGTCCCTCACCCGTGCCCAATCGGCGAACCGGCGGCGTTGGTCCGTAAAAACCACGTCGACGTGAAACAGGTATTTGTCAGCCAAGACCGGCGGCACCAGAAAGCTAGGCTGCGGCGGCAATCGCCACGTTGATGCGCGGCATAACCTCTTCGGCCATAAGGATCATGGATCGTCGTCCCAGATCGTAATCGGCCCAGTCATGGCCGGCGTAGACGAGATGCCCAAAGTCGCCGACCTGTTCGCGAAAAGACAGGATCTGGTCGGCGACCGAGGAAGGATCGCCATAGATGACCAGGCGGTCAAGGACGTAGTCCAGTGTAACCTCACTGTCCGGCATGTCCTGATTTTCCTTGAAGAGGTTCAGCCTACCACCTGAAGTAAGCTTCGTAAGCAGCTGGGAGTAATAGTAAACATAGGGACTTCCAGGATCTCGCGCATAGGCCTTGGCGGTGGCAGCGTCATCGGCAACGCAGATGTTCTTGGCCACGCGCCAGTTGCTGAAGCTGGCCGGGCGCCCGCCTTGCTGACAGCCTTCGAGATAGTTGTACCAATGGGTCGCGACCCACTTTGGCAGCAGGAAGTTGGCCGAAATCGGATCCCATCCGCGGGCCGCCATGGCCGTGACACCCTTGGAGAACGGCGCCACCGCAGTCCCGACAATCGGTGGATGGGGCGTCTGAAAGGGTTTCGGAATAATACCCTGTCCAATCTCGGGCATCATTGTCTTCTCAGTCGACACCTCAAAGAAGTCGCCTTTCAGATTGTAGGGCGGCGCGCCTTCCCAGATCTTCAAAACCATGTTGATGCATTCGAGGAACATGGCGTTCCTGTCGCGATCAAGGTTCCCAAAAACCTCGGCGTCGGACATCAAACCGCCCGGCGAGATGCCGAAATTCAGCCTACCCTCTAGCATATGGTCAAGCATGGCGACCTCGGCGGCGACCCTAGCGGGGTGTGAATTAGGCAAATTCACCGTTCCTGTCCCCAGTCGGATCGACTTGGTTTCATAGGCGAGGCTTGCGAGAAACGCGACGGTCGAGGTTATGATTTCGGCCCGGTCCGTGGTATGCTCGCCGCAGTAGGCTTCGGCGTATCCGAGGGTATCGGCCAGAAGAAATGCCTCACGGTCTTCCGAGAGGCTTTGTCTGATCGGTTTGCCCAGCGGGTGGATTGGCATGGTGAAGAACGAAAGTTCCATTTTCACCTCTTTGTCAGAAATACCTGTGCTTTATGCCTTACCGCTTCCATCCCAGAAAACGATGGTTGCTCATGGCATCCATCAGATTTCAGGATATCCCAGTGTTCACTTGCCCGCTTCAGCCTAGTTGGTCAAAGGCCGCCCGCAGTTCGTCTTCTAGCACCTGATAGAAGGCCTGTCCCGCATCGCTGAGCGGCACCGAGGACGGTTCGATCCGCAGATAGTCAACTGTCAGTTCCGGGCCCGCGATCGGAATGACGCGGCGACGCGCGCCGGCCAGATCGGGCAAGCAGATGATGCCGGGCAATATTGTCGCCCACTCTGACCGCGCAACAAGATCAAGCGTGGTGAACATCGAATCAAGCTCCATCAAGCGGCCGATCTCGACCGCATTGGTGGCCAGGTATTCATCAATCTTGCGCCGGCGCGCATTCTCGCGGCTTGGCAGAACCAGGTTCAGCGGTGCCATCTCGGACAAGACGGCGCGGTCGGAATCACACAGGCTGCTGTCACCGGAAAGGACCAGAAATTCGCGGTCCGTGCCCATCTGGGTCGCGCGAAGGCGCACATCGCTGTCAAAGGCGGGCACGATGGCGAAATCCAACTCACCGGCAAGCACCTGCCGCGAAAGTTCTCCCGAGTAGGCCTCGCGAACCGAGACTTTCACATTCGGATAATCTGCGGCAAAGCGGATCACCGCCGGGCCAAGAACGGCGCGTGTGAACGTGGGCATAAGCCCCACCGTTATATGGCCCGTAATCGCGCCGGAGAGTGCGCGAAGTTTGGCCTCGGCCTCTGTCGCCGCGCGCAGTACCCGAACAGCATCGCGGTAGAATTGCTTGCCCACCTCGGTCGGCGTAACGCCGGTAGAGCTGCGGTTCAAAAGCTGCACCTGAAACCGGTCTTCCAGCTGACGCACATGCATCGACAGGCCCGATTGGGTCGCATTCACCCGCTGGGCCCCGGCTGAGAACGATCCCTCTTCAAACACGGCCACGAAAAACTTCAAATGCTGGAGCTTCACAACGTCCTCTCGCCCTGGCGCGATATCAGAAAATCGGATCGTGATTATCACCAATTATTAGTTTTTGAACACCCCGCTGAGATTAATTATGCATCTGTCAGGAGCGCCACATGAATATGCAGACCAGAGATACGACGACTTTTGCGCCGCGCGAGTTGCGGGACGTGCTGGGGCGCTTCGCGACCGGTGTCGCGGTGGTGACGACTTGCGGCGAAGCTTCATTGCCCGTGGGCATGACGATCAATTCCTTCGCTTCGGTGTCTTTGGATCCGCCTGAGGTGCTGTGGAGCATCGCACGGTCGGCACCGTCGCGAAAAGATTTCTTCACCTACGGCGCATTTGCGGTCAACGTCATGTCGGATGCCGACAAGGAAAGCACCATCCAGTTCGCCCGCCCCTCGGACGACAAATTCAGTGGCATCGCATGGCGCCCCGGACTGCGCGGCATTCCCGTGCTTGACGCCGCCATCGCGACCTTAGAGTGCGAGACCAAACAGATCATACCCTGCGGCGACCACGACATTATTGTGGGCTCTGTACGGGCGATTGACGGCCGCGACGGCCAACCGCTCGTGTTCTTCCGGGGAGAGTTTTTGTCCTTGGGTCAGACCATCTGAGTATGCAGGGCGCAGGCACGCCGATGCGCATCGCGGTTGCCGGCTTTGGCTGGTGGGGCCGCCACATCGTAAAGCGTCTGGACGGGCATAGTGGGATCGCCGTCAGCGCTGTGATTGAGCCTGTGGACGCGGTGCACCCTGAAATTGACGCCCTGGGGATCGACCCGCTTTCGTCACTTGATGCCGCGCTCGCGCGAGACGACGTTGAGGCCGTTGTGTTGACGACACCCAACCCGGTGCACGAGGAACAGGTCGTGGCTTGCGCGGCGGCGGGCAAGCACGTCTTCTGTGAAAAACCCTTGGGCCTGTCGGCGGCAAGCGCGCGCCGGTCGGTTGCGGCGGTAGCCAAGGCCGGGGTTCAACTGGGCATTGGTCACGAGCGGCGGTTTGAGCCCGCGATGCTGGCGCTCAAATCCGCCATCGATGGCGGAGAGCTTGGAACGATCATGCATGCCGAGGCCGCCTTTTCCCACGACAAACTGATCGGCGTTCCCAAGGATGACTGGCGCACGTCCAAAAAGGTCTCACCGGCCGCAGGCATGACCGCGATGGGCATCCATCTGACCGATCTCTTGATATCCTTTCTGGGACCGGTCGAGACCGTTCAGGCCATGACCGCCAGCCGATCACTCGGCTGGGAAACCGGCGACGTCGTGACCGCCCAACTTGGCTTTGAACGGGGCATGACCGCGACGCTGTCAGCGGTCTTGCACACGCCGCATTTTATCCGGATGCATGTGTTCGGCTCTGCCCGCTGGGTCGAGATACGCAACCATTCGCACCCGGACACGCCCGGCGGCAAGGTCGACTATATGGTGGCCGAGACCGGGCAACAGGTATCGCGGCGTGAATTCGACTGGGAGGATGCGGTGGTGGCAAATCTAGAGGCCTTCGCGGCCGCTGCGCGCCAGGAAGCGCCCTATCCCTTTTCGACGGAACAGATGGTCCACAATATCGAAGTGCTTGAGGCAATCGCCATTTCCGCCACAGACCGTCGCACGGTCCGGATCGCTGAACTGCGATGATGCCACTTCAGCCTTTGCCCAAAATCATGGTCGCCCCGAACGGTGCACGGCGCATGAAAACAGACCATCCGGCCCTTCCCATCGACATCGGCGAGCTTGCCGCCACGGCGGCGAGTTGCCAGAAAGCTGGAGCCAAAGGCATACATCTGCATGTGCGCGGTCAGGACGGGCTGCACAGCATCGATCCGGGCCTCTACCGGGAAGCGATCCGTGCCGTCGATACGGCGGCACCCGGTCTTTTTATCCAGGTCACCAGCGAAGCGGGCGACCGGTTCGCGCCGGATGAGCAAGTCCGCATGATCATGGCGCTTTGCCCCAGCTCAGTCTCGGTCGCATTGCGCGAACTGGTCCCGGACGCGGCCGATACGACAGCGGCGCGGGCGTTCTATCACGAGGCCTGCGAGCAAGGGATCGGGGTGCAGCACATTGTCTATTCGCCGACGGAACTGCGGTGGCTTTTTGAGTGCGTCGAAGACGGCACAATTCCCCGTGGTCCGCTGCAGCTTCAAGTGGTCTTGGGCAACTACGGGTCGTTCAGCGCGCCGGATCCGGCAATGCTTGCCCAGTATGTCGAATTGATCAAAGCACACAGCAGCCGGACCCTGATCGACTGGATGGCCTGTGCATTCGGACCCGGCGAAACGGACTGTCTGGTCGCGGCCGCTGCCGCAGGCAGCAAGGTGCGCGTGGGCTTTGAGAATTCGCTCTGGAACCGGGACGGCGGCCTTGCCCGGGACAATGCCGAGCGGGTGGCCGAGGTGCGTCGAGCCCTTAATGTCGCGGGACTGCTAACTGACTGTCAAGGCGCCGCCAGCCCCCGTCAGACCTTGTCGGCCAGCGAAAGATGAGGAACCGTTTCGCCGGTGTCGGTAAAGGTGCGGGTGACGTCCGTTGCCCCGTAAATCCAGAGAATGGTCAAGGGACCGTCCCCTGCATTGGCAAACCGGTGCGGAACTTCGGCCGGTATAAAGCTCGTGTCCATCGGACCCAGTTCGGTGCGCACACCGTCAACCTCTGCCACCGCAAGCCCGGCAAGCACGGTCACCTGCTCGGCGCAATTGTGGCTGTGCATGGGTGCCGACGCGCCCGCCGGGAAAATCGTCGTGCCGCTGGTGAAAGGCGTCTCGCTGACTTTGGCCTGCCCGACCATGAGGCGCGTTTCGACGCCGTCGCCGCGTGCAAAGGGATTTATGGCCCCGTAGGGCAAAATGGTTCCGTGACCCATGGTTTGTTCCTGTTTCAGTAGACCGAAAGCGCCGCCGGATGACGGATGATGGTTTCAGAACCGTGTCGGCTCAGCGCGTTGAGGCGTTTATCGGGCGGGCCCTGCAATCCTGCGGCATGCCCGGCGGCAACGCAACGCGCATGGCCGAGCTGATGGCAGAGGCGGACCTGGGCGGACAGGACGGCCATGGGATTTTTCGCCTTCCTCAATATATCCGGCGCATTCGGGCTGGCGGCATGGATGTCGATCCCAAATTCACCACCGTTTCCGACCGGTTGGCCACGGCCCTTATCGACGGCGGTAACGGACCGGGGCATCTGGTGATGTCCCACGCGGCGCAGCTGGCCATGCACAAGGCGCGAAATTTCGGCGTGGCCTGGGTGGGCGCGCGCTATTCCAACCATGCGGGCCCCGCATTTCTTTACGCCAGCATGCCTCTGTCCGCCGATATGATCGGCCTTTACGTGGCCGTGGGCAGCGCCAACCACATGCCTCCCTGGGGCGGTACCGACCTGCTGCTCAGCACCAACCCGATATCGGTCGCCGTGCCATCTGATCGTCAGGTCCCGATCATCTTGGATATGGCGACCACAGTTGCTGCCTACGGCAAGATTAAAACGGTCGCCGACCGAGGCGGCACGATGCCCGAAGGCTGGATGATCGACAAGACGGGCCAGCCGCTGACCGATCCGAGCCGTGCCGCAGATGGGCTTTTGCTGCCGATTGGCGGGCCGAAGGGGTTTGGCCTGTCGCTGATGTTCGGCATTCTCGCCGGCACATTGAATGGTGCCGCATTCGGCTCCAGCGTCGTGGACTTCAATGCCGACGCGGAAACGGTGACAAACACGGGCCATTTCATCATAGCGCTCGATATCGCGGCCTTTGCCGACGTGGCGGCGTTCAAATCGGATATCGGCCGGATCTGGGACGAAATGAAGGGCGCCGCGCGCCTGCCGGGCGTGGATGACATCCGTCTGCCGGGCGAGCGGCTGAGCCGCACGAAATCCGAGCGCAGCCGCAATGGTATACCGATACCAGAGACACTGGGCGCCCGGCTGGACGCGCTGGCCACGGACGTGGGCATCCCGCCGCTTTGAAATCACGCGGCGGCCTGCCAAGCGGTCCCGTTTATCGTCCAGTTTTCAATCACTTCACTTCCGGACTGGCGCAACATCATCGAAACGGCGCAGTGTTCGCAAAGCTTTGTGACCACCTCGTTGATGTTCTCGGGATGCCCGGACATCGTCGCGTTGATGTTGATGACCACTTTGGGAAAGGGCACGTCAATCGGTTTGATCAGGCGCGTGCCGTGACTGTCCATGGTGGTCACGATGTCGATATCCATATCCTCGATCACTACGTCGTTGGCCACCGCCAGCTTGTTCGAGATCACATGGGTGCATCCCGCGAGCCCGGCGAAAACCATCTCGACGGGCATTGGTCCCTGATTGGTGCCGCCTCTTTCAATTGGCTCGTCAATGATCATGTCAACGTCCCGTGACCTGGCATGGGACTTCGTTCTGGTTTCCTGCCGGGCGTGGGTACGGAAGGTCCAGATGGGTTTTTCCTTGACGGCCATGACGGCTCCTTCTCAGGCGAATTCTTCCGGCAGGTCCATGCGCGTGATGCGCCCGCCGCGGTTCAATTTGTCGGTGACGCCGAGTTTGCGCAGGGCGTACCAGTAAGTGACGGCGTTGACCGAGATCACAGGGCGACCAAGCTTTTCTTCAAGCGCGTCCAGGTAATCGACAATCCCAAGCGCACCGCCCACATGCAGGAAGCAATCGGCATCGGGTCCATCCAGACCGTCGAAGGCCTCATGCACCTTCTCGATGGGCAGGTTGATGATGTCCTCTGGCAGAGGAACCTTCAGAAAGTCGTGGCGCAGAACCTCGAAACCGAGAGCATTATAGTAATCGAACGCGCTTTCCGCGAAGAGCTCGATCATCGGGGTCAGCATCGCGATCTTTCGGGCGCCAACGGTGCGCAGACCCGCAACGGTCGCATCGGTCGCCGTTATGACGGGCACGTCGGGCATGATTTGCTTGTGCTGCTGGCGGTACCATTCCTGGCGCTCCACCGACCAATAGCGCATTTCCATCGAATTGCCTGTGACCACGAGGTCCGGGTGACAGCCCATAGCGCCGGGCAGAGCGTTGATCACGGCTTCATGCACTTTGTCAGGTTGGGTCAGCGTAAAGCGGTAGCACTGGTTACTGACGCCTTCGGGGCGCATGCTTTCGTATTCCGGCTGCATGTTTGAGTTTTGCAGCGGAATCATCAGGGCGATAACGCCGCGCGGACCAAAACGGTCGGGCATGGAAAACTCCGATCAAAAAACCAGGGCGCACAGGTCTACGCCCTGGTAATGGTTGCCTGTCGCCTACTGGGTTATGGAATCGACCAGCGCCTTGAAAGCCACGCTTTGTTCCTGACGCAAAGCCTCGTAATCATCTCCCAGCATCAGATCCGTGTTTTCACCGAGACGGCTCATAAGGCGCTGGAAGCTGCGGTCTTCCTGCAGCGCCGTAAAGGATGCCTCAAGCGTTTCGATGACATCATCCGGGGTGCCCGATGGGGCCAGAACCACCCGGTGCATAAAGCCGATATCACCGATCATCCCGGCCTCGGAAAAGGTTGGGACGTCTTCGTAAAGCCGATCAGACCCTGCGGTCGCAAGCACACGAATTTCACCGGATTCGATGAGCGGCCCGAGGACCGAGGGAAAGCCCATAGTTACATCGGCATCGCCTGACAGCAGCGCCTGCATAGCTGGGCCACCACCCTGATAGGGCACGAGGTTAAAGGCCGCGCCGGTTTCCTTCATGATCTGAGCGGCTGGCACAAACAGGGCGCCCCAGTTTCCGGAATGGGCCATATCAACCTCGCCAGGACTGGCTTTCGCAGCCTCGACCAGATCACCAAACGTCTGATATTCACTGTCGCCCTTCACGACCACCGCGATCGGGGCAAAGTTGACGCGGGCGACGGGCACAAAGTCCTCGGCCGGATTGTATGGCAGATTCTCGACGTGCTGCTGCAGCATATCGGTGTAGTTGTGCGCGAAAAGAAGCGTGTAGCCATCCGCCGCGGCATTAGCGACCTCTTGCGTGCCTTTCTGGCCGCCAGCACCGGGGCTAAGTTTCACGATCATGGCCTGGCCAAGATGCGCCGGAATGGTCGATGTGATGATCCGGGCATTCAAGTCGTGGGAACCACCTGCCCCGAACGGGATCACAAGTGTGATTGGCTTTTCGGGGTAATCCGCAAAGGCGGCCGTCCCAAAGCCCAGGGTGGCAATCAGGGCCGTACGAAAGGTCCTGTTCAGCGTTCTCCAGATCATTTTCTCCTCCTATGATCGTTATTTTCTTTGTCGATTTATGCGGTGGCGGCCCTCATGCGCCGCCAGAGATAAAAGCCCACGATGGGCGTTGCCACGAGCACCAGAAACATGCCCAGGCGTTCGGAAAGCAGAAATTTCAGGGGTTCTGTTCCCGCCATGGCGACGGTCTGACCGAATGAGTATTCGAGCGGCGCGCCAAGGATGAAGCCCATCACCATGGGCATGACCTCGAATTTAGCGGCCCGCGCCAGAAGCCCGAAAAGCCCGAAGAGGACAAGCATCAGGACGTCGGTGGCGTCGGACCGAAAGACATAGGCGCCGGCAAAGGCGAACATGATGACAATCGGCACCAACAGCCCGGTCTTGACGGTCACGATCCGCGAAAACAGCGGGATCGACAGGTAGCCGATCACAACAAACAAGAGGTTTGCGAGCACCATGGCGACCAGAATGCCGAAAACGATGGCGCCTTGTTCTTCGAACAGCTGCGGACCCGGCCGAAGACCTTGGGCGACAAAGGCGCCCAGCAGAATTGCGGTGACGTTGTCGCCCGGGATGCCCAGCGTCAAAAGCGGGACCAGCGTCGGGCCGTTCACCGCGTTATTGGCCGCCTCGGCCGCCGCAACACCTTCGACTTCGCCTTCGCCGAAAGTTTCGGGATGAGATGACGCATTCTTGGCAGCCGAATAGCCCATCATCGCGGCCACGACCTGGCCCAGCCCAGGAACAATGCCGATAGCGGTGCCAATCAGCGTCGAGCGTCGGATCGTGGGCAGGCAGCGCCAGAACTCAGCGCGGCTGAGGCGCGCGCCCACAAGCTTTGCAAACCCGCCGGCGCGCTGGCTTCGCATCACTGCATAGACCAGTTCCGGCAGAGCGAACACGCCGATCAGCATGGGCAAAAGCGGTATGCCCGATTTCAGTTCAAAGGCGCCAAACGTAAAGCGTTCCACCCCACCAATTGGGTCCGTTCCGATCTGTGCAAGCCATAGCCCAAACAGAACCATAATCAGCCCTTTCAAAGCGTTACGAGACGATGTTGCCACGATTATGACAAGGCTCATCAGCAAAACGGCAAAGAGTTCTGGCGGGCCGAACTGCATAACCAGAAGCGCGATCGGAAAGATCATCAGGATGGTGAAGATATCGCTGAAGGAATCGCCGATGACCGAGGCAAAAAGCGCCATATCAAGGGCTTTGCGGGATTGGCCCTTTTGCGTCAGCTTGTAACCATCGATCGAGGTTGCGACCGCCGCGCCCGTCCCCGGCATCGATACAAGGATCGCCGGAATGGATCCGCCGAATATTCCGCCTTTGTAGACCCCAAGGAGGAACGGAATACCCACGAGCGGATCCAGAAAGAACGACAGCGGCAACAGGATCGCCATCGCCATCAGGGTCGTGAAACCGGGAAGCGCCCCGACCACCATGCCTGAAAACAAGCCGATGACGATCATTGAGATCGTGTCGAAGCGAAACGACAGCATCGCGCCTTCTGCGAATTGCTCGATCATCCGACGCCTACAACGGTATTCTGGGCCCCGACCATCACCAGTCGAAGACCCTTGCGTAGAAGAATTCTATGGCGCTGAGCTCAGGCAGGGCCACCGCCAGGCCACGCGTTGAGATCAAGTAAAGCGCTATCGGGCTGAAGAGCGAAACCAGACAGATCTGAACAACGGACCGATTGCCAGCAATCCAGGACACAGCCGCCATTGACAGGGCCGACGAGATCAGAAAACCCAGAGAATTCATGGTGAAGGCATAAAAAAACATCACGGCAAACAGCATCACCACCCGCCCCAGTGCCGATGGTCCGGCGACCTCCGGCAGTGTGCTGAAAAAGGCCGACCGGATCTGGTACATGCGAAGGGCGGCAAGCGCCGCCAGGGCACCAAGAACCAGTGACGGGAACAGGGACGGTGGGATCGCCGTCAGCGACCGCCCAAACAGAACCTTGGGTTCAGCCACCAGCTGACCCATGAAAATTGTCCCCAGCGCACCAAGCGCAAGAAACAAGGCAGTCAGCCAGGTTTCCGCGGTGATTTTGCCCAGAACCTTCACGGTCCGGTGACCCAAGGCGTGGTTTGCCCTTTGATCGGGTTTCCTCCCTAATCGGTGGGGCTGTCGTTCCGGCCGCGTTTCGCGGCGAACCGTCGCCCCGCAAGGGCTGGTCTGCCTTCTGCGAGCAGCGCCTGAACCCTTTGCGGTGGCCGAAAAACGGCACCCTCGACCCTTCCTTTGATGAAAAAGTAGAGCAGCGGTATAACCCCGTGAAATCAGGATTTTTGATGGATGCTAGCGGGTTATTTGAATGCACTAAGCAATTGCAGAGTTTGACCTTTTTGCGCCATAGCTCGACAACGGAGCAACTTGGCTGGGAACGGAGCGCACCGCAGGTGTCGACCGAGATTTTTCAGATTGTCGCACCCGTTTTCGTGGTCGTTGGCATTGGCTTTTTTCTTGAATGGCGCGGCATGGGTTTTCATGCGGAATCGCTAAGCCGCCTTGCCATGTTGCTGGGCACGCCCGCGCTTGTCTTCTCGTCGCTGACCGGCACCGCCCTGCCCGATGACTCCCTGGCTCGCATCGTGGCCATCGCGGTGTCAGCAGTTCTGGTCGGTGGCGGCATCGCCTTTCTGATACTCACCGCATTCCGCCTGCCCCGGACCACCTTCCTGGCGCCGCTATCTTTGCCGAACGCGGGAAATGCCGGGCTGCCCATCGTCTTTTTCGCCTTTGCCGACGATGGGCTGGCGATTGGTGCAGCTTATTTTTTTACAATCGCGCTTGTCCAATACACTGTGGTGCCGGCGCTGGTCTCTGGCGAGCTGGACCTGAAAAAACTGCTGCGCGAGCCGCTGATATGGTCCATCGTTGCCGTTCTTTTGTTCCGGATTTCAGACGTGGCACCGCCCGGGATCGTCATGGATACGACCGAGCTATTGGGTGCCATGATGATACCGGTGATGCTGATCCTCCTCGGCGGCGCGCTGGCAAGGCTTCGCGTCCGCGATATCGGAACTTCGGCTGCCTTGGCCTTCCTTAGGCTTGCGATTGGCCTGTCGGCGGGGTTGTCGTTGCTTTGGCTGTTCGATCTCAGCGGCGTTGAAGCGGGCGCGATCTTTCTTCTGACGGCCATGCCTTCGGCGCTTGTGACCTATGTGATCGCAGAACATTACGGCAAGGATGCGGAACGCGTCGCCGGTCTGGTTGTCAGCTCGACCGTGCTGAATTTCATGCTGCTGCCGGGACTGATCGCGGCGGCCCTGTATTTCGCCGCCGCGTAAGCGAATTACCTCTGTGCCATGCGCGATACCGCCAGAAAAACGGCAGAGTTGTCCTTGTCGCTGTCACCGGCCTCATCCGCGTCCGCCATGACCTCAAGATAACGATTGACCATCGGCATGGCGCCGTGACCGTGCCGTTCAGCCATGTCGCGGATCAGGCGGAAATCCTTATGCGACTGTGCAATGCGGCCCAGCGGGGTAAAATCCCGTTTGACCATCATCGGACCCTTTGCGGCCATGACGTCGGAACGGGCTGCGGACCGCAGAGCCGTCTCAAGATAGCTGGCCGGATCCAGACCCAGCGCCTCGGCAAAAACCAGACCTTCGGCGACCGCAGCCCGGTTCAGCCCCAGAACGCAGTTGATCGCAAGTTTCATCTTGTTGCCATTGCCGATCTGCCCGACGCGTTCGCGATTGGGGGAAATCGCATCGGCGATTTCATCAAATCTGTCCAGTCCTTCCGGATCGCCCGCCAGAAGCAGAAGGGCCGTACCCCTTTCAACCTGCAGGCTGGTGCCGGAAATCGGCGCCTCGACCAGAACAAGCGACTTCTGTCGCGCCACCGTCGCCAGATGGGCGACCTGGTCGGGATCGCAGGTGCTCATGGTCACCAGAACCTTGCCGGTTTCGGCAGGCGCCGAGGCGATTACATCAGCCAACTGATCCGTACTAAAAACCGCCGATAGCAGGATATCGGCGCTCCAGACTGCGGCCGGTTCTGCCGGGCTTCCGCCCTTGGTGCGAAGCAGGTCTTCGCGCGCAGCGTTCACATCGCAGCCTGTCACACTATGCCCGGCGGCCAAAAGCCGTTCGGCCAGTGCCATACCGATCAGACCAAGTCCAAAGATGCCAATTGATTGTGTCATGTCGCCTCCCAATCGGCCGCAATCGATGCGTAGTCCGAAAAAATTTGGGTAAAATCGCGATCTGACGGTCCGATCTCTGCTGCCCGCTTTAGAAGCGCGGCGGTCATATCGGCATAGGGTGCGGGTACCTCTGATGTCGCTGCCAGATTTGACGCCAGTCCCAGATCCTTGGCCAGATTGGCCACCGTCGACCGACCGTTCATAGTGCCGCTTAGGATATCGCGTGGGAAACGCACCTCGGTCACAAACGACCGGGCATTGCCGGCGTTCAGAACGTCGGCGGCCTGATTGAGGTCGATCCCAAGGCGCCTGGCAAGGCCCAGACCTTCGCATGTGGCCAGAAAATTCGCATGCAGGATCATATTGTGGACCAGTTTCATCGCCTGCCCGGCACCGACCGGCCCAAGGTGGAAAAAACGGGCGGCGATTGCGTTAAAGGTTGCATTCAATCTGGACACATCCGCATCCTCGCCACCGACCATCAGCGTCAGTGTCCCAGCATCCGCGCCCGCCGCCCCGCCCGTCATAGCCGCATCGACATAGCGTTGACCGCGCGCTTCAAGTTCCCGCGCAAGTGCGCGTGCCTCATTCGGGTGAGACGTGGTCAGGTCAACGATAAGCTGTCCCGGCACCGCAGTGGCGCGCATCGTGGTTTCGCGGACTTCCGCGGTGCTCGGCACGGCGAAAAGGCAGATTTCACATCGGGCCAGCACCGGCGCCACATTTTCTTGCCAAAAGGGCCCCAGGCCTTGATGCCGCCCGGTGCCGGCATCCAAGTCGAAGACCGCGTTCAGAAGACCGTTTTGGGCCAGGTTGGCAGCAATCCCCTTGCCCATCTGGCCAAGGCCGATCACCCCTACAGTGCTGGCGCCGGTTGTCACTCTGCCGCCTTCATATCTGCCAGTTGCGAGATGGCGAGGTTCGACAACGGCAGCGAAATGGGCTCGCCAATCTCGGCCGAAAGATCGGCGGCCGAATAGGTCTCCATCACCATCCTCGCATGGGCCGGATCAACCATCACGGGGCCATCGAGCAGCACCGCCTCCAGAAAGTGCAGTGTCTCGGGGCCCATCTGACCGGCAAAAACGTGATCGACATGTTCGCCCGGCATCGTTGACATGGGGTAGTGGGTGCCTTCGGATACGGTGTTCATCCAATGGTCGCGCGCTGTATCGTCCAAGATCAATGCGCCCTCGGTACCGGTGATTTCGATCCAGGTGCCGCAGTAGTTCGGATAGCTGGGCGGCAGGTTCCAGCCGCCACCGATGACCACGAGCGTGCCATCGTCCATCGTCACCGTCGACCACATGCAATCATAGGACCCGTTCAGCTCTTTCATGTAGCCATAGGCACCTTGGGAATAGATCTTCTCGGGTCTTGCGGAGTCGAGCAGCCAGAATACGAAATCCAGATCATGGGTCGATTCCATGGCCGCCGGCGACAGTTTCACCCGGTTGGCAATCTTCTTGCCGAGGTTGCGTGACAGGTGACGGCTGACCATCACGTTCACGACCTTGCCGAGCTTTCCGTCGGCGATGGCCTTTTTGGCGTAGGCAATCTTGGGATTGAACCGCTGGGAATAGCCGATCGTGAACTTGACGTTATTGGCGCGCGACAGCGAGATCAGCTCGTCAGCTTCCCAGAACTCCAGCGCAATGGGTTTTTCAAGAAGGACATGTTTGCCCGCCTTCAGGCAGTCGCGCGCGATCGGATAGTGGGTCTGTTCCGGCGTCGTCGAAATATAGACCACGGTGATGGCCGGATTTGCCACGATGTCCTGATAATCCAGCGTGGCGATGGCGGGGTTGGTCAAAAGCCGCACTTCTTCCAGCCGCTCGGGCCGGATTTCGCAGATATGCAGCGCATCGACCAATGCGGATTTCGCCAGCGTTTCCGCACGGATGCCGCCACACCACCCGGTGCCGATGACCGCCACTTCGGTTTTCGCCATGAATGCCTCCCGCGTTGTCCAATCCGCGCCGTCTCTGCTAGCGCGGCGCCCGTTGGACGCTCCAACAATTATTCCTGATGCCCGTCATCAGACAAATCCCGTCATCCACCACCACGCGTAGCTGAGCGGGATGCCCAGCAAAGTCACCGCGACGGCGAGCCAGAGACAAATCCGCATGAAGACCCCATTGGACAGGCCGGAAAGAGACATGGCAACGATCAGCGGCGGCGCCTGATAGGGGATCAGGGGGGTCGATATGCCGATGATCTGCGTCATCGACACCGCCTCAAGCGACAGTCCCGTGGCGTGCGCAAGCGGCTGGGCAAATGGCGCCAGCACGGCAGGCGCTGCAGGCGCGGTGGTCAGATGGGAAATCACAACAGAGAAGAAAAAGACACCGTAGGTTGACGCCAGCCCACCGTTCGCGCTGATTGGGATCGCCCCGATGATTGCATCCGCCAGTAACTGATCCAGACCGCTGTCGCGGGCAACCGCCACAGCCGTGACGATCGCGGCGAAAAAAATCGCCGGTGACAGGTCGATCTGCTCGCGCATGGCCTTAGGCCCCAGCATCCCAAAGCGTGGCCAGATCACGACCGCGGCGGCGGCCATGGCAATCCAGGCAGGCTCAATGCCGTGAATAAAGTCGGTCATCCAGAGCAGGATCGCGACCGCGAGAATGGCCAAGAGCCTGCGTTGTTCGGGTTTTTCCGGCGTCTCGGGTGCGGAGGTGTCAGTTGCGGCCGTCACCGGTTCTGTCGTGAAGCGCCGCATCAAGACCACGAGAAGCGCAAAACGCAAAATGTTCACCGGTAGCTGATGCCAGAGATACCCGGAATAGGTGCTTCGAACGCCGTAAAGCTGATCAATCGCGCCCACATGCACGATGGTCGGCAGGTTGGCCGTCAGGATCGTGTAGGTCGGCAAAAGCGTGGCGGTGACAGCGGTTGCCACCAATCCCACTGTGCCCGGTCCGTCCTGTCTCAACCCCAATCGGCTGGCAAAAGACAAGGCCACAGGCACCATCACGACGATGCGCGGCATCGTGGAAGGGATCAAAAGCCCAAGGAACATTCCAGCCGCCGCAATGACCAGTACGGCGCGGGGATAGGATGGGCCCGCCACCGCCATCATCCGTCCGGATATCCGCGCGGCAAGGCCGGTCGAAGAAATGGCGGTGCCGAGTATGATCCCCGACACCAAAAGCCAGAAACCCCCGGACATGAAACCGGAAAAGACGATCTCGCGCGGGACCGTCGCAAGGGCGAGGGCGACCAGAAAAACCGCGAAAGCCGTGACTAGCTCTGGTACCACCCGGGTGGCAAAGAGCGTTAGTGCGGCAAGACCCAGACCCGCCGCTTTCCAAAGCTCGGCCTCTTCCGGTACTGCCATGCCATAGGCGAGTAGCCCGCCGCCCATGGCAACTCCGATGGCGGCCGTTCCTGCAGAGAGGGCGACGCGCATGTCCCGTCTCAGACGGTGAAGACTGTCGAACCTGTCGTCACGCCTGCCTCAAGATCCGCATGGGCTGCGGCCACTGCGGCCAGCGGGCGCCGCTGATCTACATTCACGGTGACCGTGCCGCTCTGGATCATGGAAAAGACCCGGCTGGCGGAATGTTCGAGATCGGCGCGCGGACCGACATAGTTGGCCAGCGTCGGGCGCGTAAAGTACAGCGATCCGGCCTTTTGCAGAAGGCTTGGCGGCACCGGCGGCGCTTCGCCCGTTGTGGCGCCGAATGATACGAACATTCCGTACGTCGCCAGACACGCGATCGATGTCTCGAATGTGGTCTTACCGATGCTGTCATAGACCACGGGCACGCCCTCGCCGCCGGTGATTTCCTTGACGCGGGCGACGATATCTTCGGATTTTCGGTCGATGGCATGGGCATAACCAAGACCGAGTGCCTTCTGACAATTCTCAGGCCCCGATGTGACGCCGATCATCTCGGCACCCAAGGCGGCGCCCCATTGCCCGGCAATCTGGCCGACACCGCCGGACGCCGCGAAGAAAAGCACCTTCTGGCCGCGCTGAACCTTGAATGTACGCTCCAGCAGGTATTCCACAGTCATACCCTTCATCAGGGCGGCAGCGGCAATCTCGTCGGTGATCCCCTCGGGCAGTTTCAGAAGGCGTGCGGCCGGGACGTTCCGATGAGATGCATAGGCGCCGAGAACCCCGCCATAGACGACGCGGTCGCCTATATCGAAGCCGTCAACGTCCGGGCCGGTGGCGATGACCTCACCGCTTGCCTCAAGACCAAGGGGACTTGGGACGTCCATCGGATAGTGTCCGGACCGCTGGTAGACGTCCATGTAATTCAGCCCGATTGCGGTTTGCTTCAGTTGCACCTCGCCCGCGACTGGCGGCGCCAGATCGACGTCTGTCAGCGCCATCACCTCAGGTCCGCCCTGGGTCTCCATGATCACACGTTTTGCGTTCACCGCAATCTCCTCACTACGTTGCGTCGCCGCTTTCCACGACCACGGTCTGAACTTCCCCGGCCCCGTTCGCGCGCCGGAACGCTGCGGCTGCTTCATATTCGTCGGACTTGAAGCAGGCCACGCCGTCGGCAAGGGTCGGGAACTCGATCACCACGAAGCGCTGGAAATGCTCTGGCCCCTCCATGATCTCATAGTTACCCCCACGCGCCAGAACCTTGCCACCGTATTTTTTGATGATGGCCGGAACCAGGTCGGTATAGCGCTTGTATTCGACCGGATCATTGATCCGGGCGCGGGCAATCCAGTAGGCAGGCATGTCGTTTCCCCTTTTACATAAATTGGTTGGGCAGCCAGTTGGCAATCTCGGGAAAGGCCACCAGCAGTGACGCGGCCAGCAGCATGATCCCCCAATAGGGGACCGAACTTCGAAAGATCTGCTGGACGCCCACCTCTGGATCCTCGATGGCGGCCTTGACGGTATAAACCAGCAAACCGAACGGCGGTGTCAGCAATCCGGCCTCGATGGCCAGGATACCGACAATCGCGAAGGTCAGCCGGTCAAAGCCGAAAGCCACGGCAATCGGTTCAACGATCGGCACGGTCAGAAGCATGATTGAGATGCTGTCAACGACCATGCCAAGGACGAACCAGATCAGAATGATGATGGCGAGCACCTGCCAGGGCTCCAGCCCGGAGCCCACGAAAAACTCGCGTATCGCCGTTGTCACGCCCGTCATGGCAAGCGTCCGCGAATAAAGCGCGGCGGCGAAAAGCAGGATCAGGATGGGGGCGGCGGTTTTGCCCACCGCATAGACAGCAGATAGAAAACCGCGCCAGGTCATCCCCTTGATGAACGCAAAGATCAGGGCCAGTGCCGCCCCGGCTCCGGCGCCTTCGGTGGGGGTGAAGACACCGTTCCAGATGCCGCCCAGAACCGCGGCAACAATTCCGCCGACACCCAGAATGCTGCCGGCGAGCTTGCCTGTCGGCAAGTCGATCTTGTCCGTTTCGGTCTCAACTTCTTCGTCACGGCGCGCTTCCCCTACGATTGCCGGGTTCATAATCGCGGTGCCGACAATGTAGAGGATGAACATCGAGGCGAGCAGCAGTCCGGGCAGGACCCCTGCAAGGAAAATGCGGCCGATGGACTGCTCGGTCAGGATGCCCCAGACAATCATCAGAACAGAGGGCGGGATCAGCATCCCCAGACAGCTAGAGCCAGCAATGGCCCCCAGTGCAAAGCCCCGGTTGTATCCGAAAGACTTCATCTCGGGATAGGCGATGCGTGAAAACGCGGCGGCTGAGGCGATCGATACGCCGGTTACAAACGAAAAAACCGTGTTGCCCAGAACCGTGGCGATCCCCAGACGCGCGGGCATACGCCGAAGTCCCCGGTTGATACCGACATAGATGTCGGACACCGCCCCGGATCGCCCCATGAACTCGCCCATCAGCATGAAAAGGGGGATCACCGCGAAGGTGAAGTCGCGCAGCGCCTCGGCAGCGGTCGAAGCGACGGTCGCCTCGACGATCCGCAACCGGCCGGTCACCAGAAAGATGCCCACCAGACTGGTCAGCCCCAGGGCAACCGCCACATGCACGCCCAAGAAGACCAACATCAGAAGCGCGCCGACCATCAGCGCGGCTGTACCGAAATCAAACAATGCTCTGCCCAGTCCCCATCCGCGTCACCTCAACTGCAGCTCATCGGATTTTCCAAGCGCTTCGATAAGCGCCAGAAGAACGTAATTGATCCCGGCAAGGGCGCTTCCGAAGATGATGGTGAACCGCGCCGGCCAGACCGGCACCCTAAGCGCGCCTTCCCCGTCAAATTCCCCGTTTGCGAACGACCGCATTGCCGGTGTGATGCCAGCCTTGGCGAGGAAGAAGAAAAAGGTGGCGCCCATGAGAAGCGCCAGCACCGTCATGATCCGGCGGGCATTGGGCCCCATGGCCATGACAACGAAATCAGTGCGCAGCATTGATCCGGACCGGACCGCGAAACCAACCTGAAGAAAGACGATCATCACGACCGAATTCGCCACGATTTCCTTGGTGCCCTGAAGCGGCATATTGAGCGCGCGGGCGATGATGTCGGCCAGAATGAAAAAACACAGCACAAAGGCCCACGCCGCCGCAATGATCATCAGCGTCTTGGTCAGCGTGTCAGCGGTCCGGATCAGGAACATCGTCCGGAGGTCCTTTGTCAGCAGGTGTTGAGAAGATGCCAGTTTTACGGCGCGCCGCCCCACATGCGGCGGCGCACCGTTTCCGTATTACTATTCAATCACATAGCGGACCGGCCATTCATAACCGCGCGCCTCAGCCTTTTCGAGGACGAGGTTCAGGACCTGCTTGGCGGGAAGACCCTGCCCTTCCAGATCATCGGCCATGGTCTGGGGCCAATTCGCGAGGCTTTCAGCCCACGCCTTGCGCACTTCCGGATCGATTTCAGTCACCGTGATCATGCCGCGCAGTTCATCGACCAGCCGATCATATTCCTTCTGGTTCACGATACCGGTCTGTTCTTCGTAATCGGCAGCAACCTCATGCAGGATCTCGCGCACATCCTCGGGCAACGAGTCATAGGTTTCCTGATTGATCGTCAGCCCGTGCCAGGTCATCGAGCCGAAGCCGATCAACGTGTAGTAAGGTCCGGGCTCAAAGAGCTTCAGGTTCACCCAAGCCGAGGGGAACATGATCCAGCCTTCATAGACGTTGGTGGTCATCTCGGTATAGGCGGTGGCAAGGGAAGATTGGACCGGGGACACCCCGGCATATTCCAGCCAGTTCAGGTTCAGACCCGCGCCGGCAATCTTCTGATCCTCAAGATCGCTCAGATCTTCCCAGGGGAAAGACGTGCCCAGATTGTAACCACCGTCGGCGATACGCGACAGTAGGACCTGGTTGAACTTGTCCGTAAAGACATCCTCAAGATAAGGCACCTCGGCATAAACGTCCTGGGCTACGGCAAGGGATGTCACCGGATCCATGGTGCCAAAGGGCATCATCACCTGAAACGCGTGCAGCGGCAGGTTCGACGGCTCAAAACAGTAGCAGAAGCCACCAATGTCGATGATGCCGTCCTGCACGCCCTCAAGTACCTCGGTCACTTTGACGATAGAGCCGGAGTAGCCTTCAACGAAGTTGATCGTGTGATCGGTGCGCTCTTCGACGCGGCGTTTGAACTCAGGCTGAAAGTAGTCGATCATCAGGCCCGCATAGACAACGCCCGGCGGGTGGCCAGACCCGATGCGCAGGGTGATATCTTCGGCAGCAGCCGCCGAAGCAAGCGTCAGTGCCGCGACTGCCGCCGCACTTCTTGAGAACAGAAATTTCATAGTTTCCTCCCTTAGTCGGTGCCGACCACGCGGACAGTGCAAGCGTTTTTCGCTTTCTTTTGATTGTTTGGACGGTCGCGTTGTCATTCAGTAGGTTTTGGTCGCTGCCCTACAGGGTTGGGTTTTACCAACCTGCCCTCAGTCTCCTTTTGCCTGCGCAAGTGCGGCGAAACCGGTCAAAGCGCCGGGGCCTGTGCGGTGAAGGTTTCGACGTCGGATCGCAGTGACGTGCGCTGTTGATCCGACAGCGGCACCAGAGGCGGCGCCATGCGCGTCCAGCTTTCATCGCCGCTGCGCCAGGCTTCCACCTGTTTCATTGCGGCCATCAGCGGGTACTTAGACGCAGCACCGCGCGCGGCCTTAACGCGTTCAAAGGCGGCTGCGCGGTCGGCGCTAGATGATGTGAGTGCCGCGCGCACAAGGCGCCCGAAAGCATTCGTTGAGCCCGAGATGATGCCGGCGCAACCGCCGTCCAATCCGTCGAAAAGGAACGCCTCGCTGGACGGGTAGACATCGAAGTCGCCGTCGACCCCGCCGGTGGCGGACGCAAAGGCAAGGGACTGGGACAGATCACCACTGGAATCCTTCAACCCCGCAACAACCGGACCAAAGGACTGCTTTAGCCGGACGGCCAGATCGACCGAGATCGGGCTCATGGACATCTGCGGGAAATGGTAAAGATACACCCGCAAGCGGTCATCGCCGACCGCTTCGATCAGGCCCGCAAAATAAGCATAGAGGCCTTCGTCACTGGTGTTCTTGTAGTAGAAGGGTGGCAGCACCAGCACGTTGGTGAACCCGGCTATTACGGCCGCCTTGGTCATATCGATTGCGTCTTGCGTCGCGCAGGCACCGGTTCCGAAGATCGCCCGCTGTGGATCGAAACCGGCCTCGGCGAACACACCGGGCAATTCAAGTCGCTGGCGGAACGAGATCGAGTTTCCTTCGCCGGTCGTTCCTGTAGGCGCAACGCCGTCGCAACCACCGTCAGTGACCAGGTACTGGCAATACCGGATCAGTTTGCCGGTATCGAGTGCGCCCTCCTTGTCGAAGGGCGAAACCGCCGCCGCATATATGCCCCGAATTGCCTTTGTCATAAGCGTTTGCCCTATTCTGCCGCCGCGCGGTCCGTCTGAGTGTCGCGCATGGAAACCACGACCTTGATTGCGTCATCGATGCGCTCGCGCGCATATCGCAGTGCTTCAGGCAGGTCCTGCATGGGAAAGGTGTGCGTATGGACCTTGGTGGCGTCAAAATTCTTGGCTTCCATGAACGCCATGGCCCGGTGCGTGGCCGAGCGGCCTTCGCCCCTGATCCCGTAGAGATAGATATTATTGACCGCGAGATACCCTAGATCGAATTCAACGGGCTTCTTCGGAAAAGCGGCCAGACAGATCTTGCCGCCACGGTTGGTCATGTGCACGGCCTGATTGACGGTCGTTTCGCTGCCGGCACAGTCGATCACATAGTCCGCCCCCTTGCCGCCAGTGATCTCTTTGACGCGCGCCAGAGCGTCCTCGGACCTGGCATCGATTGTGATGTCCGCCCCAAGCTCAAGCCCGATCTTGTTGCGGTTCTCGCGGGTACCGATCAGGACCACGGGGCTTGCGCCCAGTGATTTGGCGACCGCCACGGCCAAAAGCCCGATAGGTCCGGGGCCGATCACCACAACACTTTCGCCGGCGACCAGACCGCCAAGTTCGGTCAGGCCGTACATGGACGTGCCCGCAGTGACGACCAGCGTCGCCTCGGCGTCAGACATCGACGGCGGAACCTTGATCATCGTGTTGATGTTGTTGATGGCGTATTCGGCAAAACCGCCGTTGGTGGTGAACCCGTTGGCCCGGTGCCCCTTGTTACGCTCGCCGTAGTTCAGACCGTAGTTATGGCAGGATGTGTACATGCCCATACGGCAGCGCTTGCATTGGCCGCAGCCCGCATGGATTTCCACGGTTACCCGCTGGCCGATGTCAAACTCATCGACACCGGGCCCAAGCGCCGCGATCGTGCCCATGTATTCATGGCCGGGCGTGAAATTCTTGTTGAAGGGCGGCCCGCCTTCGATCAGCGCCGGTGTTCCGTATTTGATGATCTCAAGATCCGTCGCGCAGATCGCAACCGCGTCAATGCGCACCAGTGCTTCTGCCCGACCCGGTTTCGGCACCGGCTTTTCGACCAGACGCAGCTCTTCCGGATCCCCAAGGACCCACGCCTTCATGGTGTCTGGAACGGGCAGCCTGGCGGCATATTGAACGCCGTAGACGACGGGATCTGACACTGCAGCTCCTTTGATCAGTTGACCGGGGCCCAAATAAATGGTTAGCCATTTAAACGAATGGTCACCCAATCTGCTTTACCCATTAACTCTGGCGTATTTGTGTGCCTAGGTAAATAGCAATTTTTTGTTGACATTGGCACGACACATGCTTCTTCGTTAAATGCAGTGCATCCATAATTTGGTTAACCATTATGAGCTTTGCTGGAATTTTGGTACGTCCAAGGGATACGTTGACCGATTGGCTAACCCAATCGGGCGCTGCACCGGGTGACAGGCTGCCGCCGGAACGCGAACTTTCAGGCCGACTTGGTATGTCCCGCGGCGATCTGCGGAAGGCGCTTATGGCCCTTGAAGCGGAAGGCGTCGTTGAACGTCATGTGGGTCGGGGAACCTTTCTGAAGTCCGCGTCCGAGGCCGCCGAGACCGGCCAGAGCGTTGTCCTTAGGCTGGCTGAAATCACAAGCCCGCACGCCGCCATGATGGCGCGCCTTGCGCTTGAGCCCGAACTGGCCGGACATGCCGCAATTCACGCCTCGCCCCGCCATCTGGCCGAAGCGCGCAAGCTGTGCGACGGGATGCGAACGGCTGCGGATTGGGCCAGCTATGAACAGCTCGATTCCGGCTTTCACCGCCTTATCGCGGCAGCGTCCGGCAATCCCTTGCTGATCGAACTGCATCGGATCGTGGATGCCGTGCGGATATCCGTGGTCTGGTCTCGACTGGAACTGCCAGAGGTCGGCCCCCCGCCCGGCTATCACTCTTTCGATGAGCACGACGATATAATTGAAGCGCTTGAACGCCGGGATCGCGCAGCGGCCCATTCCGCAATGCGCACCCATCTGAAATCTGTCCGCGCAACACTTCTGAAGGATGACTGACACGTGATCGACCTCTACACCTGGACTACACCCAACGGCCGAAAGGTCTCTATCCTCTTGGAAGAGCTTGGGGTGCCCTATACCGCCCATGCCATCGATATATCCAAGGGTGAGCAGTTTGCACCGGACTTCCTGAAGATCGCACCGAACAATCGGATCCCGGCCATTGTGGACAACGAGACTGGGGTAGCCATGATGGAAACCGGCGCCATCATGCTTTATCTTTCTGAAAAATATGGGCAATTCATGCCGGAAGGTTCTGCCAAATGGCCCGCGATCGAGTGGCTGATGTGGCAAATGGGCGGTATTGGCCCGATGCTTGGCCAGGTTCATCACTTCGTCAAATACAACCCTGGTAAGTCGGAGTATTCGGAAGAGCGATACTCAAAGGAAGGGCACCGCCTATACGGTGTTCTGAACAAGCGACTTGACGGGCGCGACTATATCGCCGGCGACGGGCGCGGGACCTATTCTGTGACCGATATGGCGACCTGGCCGTGGATATCGCGGTTTGACTGGCAGCAGATCGATCTGGCCGACTATCCGAACGTGCGTGACTGGTATCTTCGGATTGCCGAGCGGCCGGCGGTACAACGCGGATATCACATTCCGAAGTTTGTGCACGATGTGCCACTGCCCTGACCCGATCAATTGGCCGGTGCGACCAGGCATTTCAGGAATGGCGATAGCGTCCTTCAGGATTGCTGATTTGTACCGGCACGGTCTGGCGGCTAGCACATCGGCCCCAGACACGTCGGCAATGGGGGATGCAATCTGATGCCGCACATCAGTCCGGTCGATCTGACGGAAAGCGAGGGCGCAAAGGCGGACATCGAATGGCTGGCCTCGGCAACAGGGTTTGTCGCAAATTCCATGCTGACCCTGTCCCACCGGCCCGAGATCGCCAAGGCGGTGCTGGGCTTGATCCGCGCGGTCGTACGCAACCCCGATGGAACTGTGGATCCGGCACTTCGCTGGATGGTGGCCCATGTCACAAGCCTGTCCAACGGCTGCCAGTACTGTTCGGCCCATACCTTCAAGAATGGCGCTGACAATGGCGTTCCCCAGGACAAACTCGAAGCCCTTTGGGAATTTGAGACCAGCCCGCTCTTTTCGGAAGGCGAACGCGCAGCGCTGCGTGTGGCGATGACCGGGGGCCAATGCCCATCGTTTGCGACGGCCGAGGATATGGCCGCGCTGCGCCGGCATTTTTCTGACGCGCAGGTGGTCGAGATTGGCGCGGTCATCGCGCTTTTCGGCTTCAACAACCGCTGGAACGCGCTGATGGAGACCGAGGTCGAAGCCAGCGTCACGGCCTTCTTGGAGGAAAGCAACTATCACGGGCCCGGGACCCTAACCTGAGGCCGTTCATGATCTCTGAGAGATCGCAGAACTGGGAGGAGAAGAATGGCTGAAACAACAAAGCAAGGGCCCAACAGACGGTCCTTCATCGGGGGTGCGGCGGCGGGATTTGCCGTGCTTCAGCTTACCCCGACCCGGGCTCTGGCCCAGGGCTATCCGGAACGCCCGATCAATATCGTGGTGATGTATTCCGCTGGCGGTGGGACTGACACCATCATGCGCAAGCTGGCCGAAGAGATGGCCAACGCAAAAGGCTGGACGATCAACGTTTTGAACAAGCCCGGGGCGGTTGGCGGCGTTGCCACGCAATTCGTAGGCGCAGCCCCATCCGACGGCTACACGGTCCTTGGCGGCGCCAACTACAACCGCTTTGTTCGAGTGATGGGACATGCCGATTTCACACCGTGGAAAGACTGGCTTCCCTTCAAGGCGGGCGCAGCATCGGCGTCCTGGTCGGTCCGCAAGGACAGCCCGTTTGAGTCGATTGATGACGTCATTGCGGCCGCCAAGGCCAATCCGGGCGGCGTGACGATTTCAACCTCCGGTACCGGCGGCGTGTGGCACGAACTGGCTCTGATCATCGCCAATGCGGCCGGTGTCGAGCTGAAATACGTTCCCTACAAGGGCGGCAAACCTGCCACGCTGGCCGGGCTTCAGGGAGAGACCGACATCGCCGGCGGCGGTCTGCACGAGCACATAGACCTGATACGGTCGGGTGAGCTGCGCAACCTTCTGCAGACGTCGGGCAACGATATCACGCTTGATGATGGCACGGTCCTGCCGACCCTCGGCACCGCCATTCCTGCGGCCAAAGGACTGCCAGTGGGTGCGACCTACAACTTTATGGTCAAACGCGACCTTCCGCCCGAGGTACTGCAAGAGATCGCGGACGCCTTTGTCGCCGCCGCGAATTCTGACGGGTTCCTTGAGATGCTGAATTCCAAGTTCTTTATCCCGGACGTCAAGATCGGAGAGGAAGCGGACCGCGAAGGCGCGCTGATGGAGGCGATCACGGCCGAGATCTTCAACAAGTTCCAGGATCAGATCGGGGCCGAAGTGAAAACGGCGGCAGAGCTCGGGCTACCGGCACCGGCGGACTTCGATGGCTGGTGGCCGCCCGAGGGCTATGTGGCGCCTCCGATCGGTTCCAGTTCCTAAAGCACGCACCGGGGCCCGCTCTCGCGGGCTCCGGCTGCTGTTCGACGTAGATCATGTCGCAAGCCAATGAAGACGGTCTAAAGTTTGAAGGGGAAGAGGCCGGTTCCGGATTTGCCTCTCCTACCCTGGATCTGATCGCTTCTGTCTTTCTCATTGCCCTGTCTTTGCTGGTCATGGCGGCCTCTGTCGCCCTGCCTGTTCCGGGCGAGATCCGAACGGCACCAGGTCTGTTGCCGTTCATTGTGTCGGCTTCACTTCTGGTTATGGCGCTTGGCCTCGGGGCATCGGCATGGGTCCGCCGCTCTGAGCACGCAGCGGGCGTATTTGCCGAACGGGATCTGTCGGCGGATTTCAGGTCGCTTCTGCTGGCAGGCGCCATAGCCGTCTACATCGCGGCAATGCAGTTCCTTGCCTTTCAGGAAAACTTCAGCCTGCTCGGGCTAAACCTGCGACTTTCGGCGTTTGAGCCGGCCACCATTATTACACTTGCCCTGATCATCCATTTGAGCTGGCGCGGGCCGATCTGGGTGACCACAACCATTTCCTTTGCATGGACGATCCTGCTGTCGGTGGTTTTTCAGATCGTTTTCCGCATTCCCTTGCCCGGGACCTTCTGATGATCGACGGGCTGCTTCTTGCGCTGACGCCGGCGCTTCTTGCCATGACACTGGCCGGTGTTTGCCTAGGCATCATCTGGGGTGCCCTGCCCGGCCTTTCGACCACGATGGCGATGGGCCTGCTGATTGGGCTGTCGGCGGGCATGTCGCAGGACGTGGCGATCTCATTCATGCTGGGGGTCTATACCGGCAGCGTGTTCGGCGGTGCGATATCGGCCGTTCTGATCAACATCCCCGGCACGCCCGACGCCGTGCCGACGATGATCGAAGGCCACCAGCTTGCGCAGAGGGGCGAAGGCGGACAGGCGCTGGGCATGTCCATTGCGGCATCCTTCGTGGGCGGTGGCATCGGGATAATCCTCCTTGTCACCTTCATCCCGCTGATCCTGAGTTTCGCGCTCAATTTCAAATCGTGGGAGATGTTCTGGCTGGCCGTCATCGGCATCATGGTGGCCGGAACCATGGCGGCCGGCTCTATCCCGCTTAAGGGCTGGATCGCCGGTTGGCTTGGTATGCTTGTGGCCTTTGTGGGTCTCGATTCAATCCACGCCGTACCACGGTTCACCTTTGGAACCTTCGCGCTTTTCGATGGCATATCCTATGTGGCGGTCCTGATCGGGCTGTTCGGCTTTGCCGAGATCCTGCGGACCCTGCCCGCCAGGGATATGCCGACAATTCCATCCCGCGTGGGACGGGTCATTCCGCCGTTGAAGCTTCTTGGGCGCTATATGCCAGCGGCGGCGCGTTCGGGCATTCTGGGCACCTTTATTGGCGCCATTCCAGGCGCCGGGGCCAATGTGGCCTCTTTTCTGGCCTATGACATCGGGCGCCGACGCGCAAAACCCGAAGAGCGGGACAAGTGGGGCAAGGGCAGCTATCAGGCGCTCGTTTGCGCCGAGACCGCAAACAACGCAAACATTGGCGGGTCCATGCTGCCCACGCTCGCCCTGGGCATTCCTGGCAATGCGGCGGCGGCGGCCTTGCTGGCGGCGCTGACGCTGAAAAACGTCGTGGTGGGCCCGACGATCGAAGTTGATCATCCCGGGCTGATCTATTTCATCTACGCGGCCCTGATTGTGGCCAACGTCATGATGTATCTGGCGGCCTTTGCGCTGATCGGGCCTTGCGTCAAACTGTTCAGTCTGCCGCGTGGAATCCTGATGCCGCTGATCCTGCCGGTCTGCGTCATCGGGGCCTACGCAGTAAAGCTGTCTATCTTCGACGTCTGGATCATGTTTGCGGCCGGTCTGGTCGGGTGGCTTTTCAGCATCTTCAAGTTTCCGGTCGCGCCGGTCGTGCTTGGCGTCATTCTGGCGCCGCTCGCAGATGAGAATTTCCGCCGGTCGCTTCTTCTTTTTGAAGGCAAGGGCGTTGGGTTCGTGCTGTCACAATGGATCGGCACGTTTCTGATGCTGGCCGTTCTGTTCGTTCTGATCGAGGGCGCGATCCGCGTCGCCGCAAACGCCCGGGCACGCCGGCAACCGGGCAGCGAGCCGGCCGGGACCTGAAAACAAAACCAAGGAGAGGGCATGAAGGAACGTAAGGAAATCGGACTGGCCATCGTTGGATGCGGCACCATCGGACGTATTCGCGCCGAGCTTGCCCGAGCCTATCCCGGTGTGGGCTGGATCGGGCTTTGCGATCTGAAGTCGGATATCGGCAAACGCCTGGCCACGGACGTCCAGGCGGATTTCTTCACCACCGACTACCGCGCGCTTCTTAACCGTCCCGAGGTGACGGCCACGATCATCGCCACCGACGAAAACTTCCATTTCGATCCGACGATGCTGGCAATTGAAAAGGGCCATGCCCTTTTCATCGAAAAGCCCCTGGCGACCGACGCCCGGCAATCCGCCGAAATTCTGGGCGCCATAAACGCGGCCGGACTTGACGCGGTCATCGGCTATACCCAGCGTTTCCGCCGACGTTTTCTTGCCGTGAAGGAACGCCTGATTACGGGTCAGATCGGCGATGTGCACACGGTCGTCACCCGCGCCTTCATGAACCGCATGGTGCCCATCGCCACCGTGCGCCGCACCCAGGACCGCGCAACGCTGACGCCAATGGTGGTATCGGGCACCCACAGCCTCGACATGTCGCTCTGGCTTTTGGAAGGGAAGACGCCGGTCAGCGTCTTCGCCCAGTCGACCGATAAGGTTCTGGGCGAGTGGGGCACCAAGGATTCGACGCTTGGCATCTTTACCATGGATGACGGCACGCTTTTCTCGATGAACATATCCTGGTCCCTGCCCGAGGTCTGGCCGGGTGCGGTCTATGGCATTGAAATCGGCATCGTCGGATCCCAAGGGGTGATCGACATCGAAGACACCCACCGCGATCTGGTGATGGCAACGAACGTGGCCCAGGGTGCCGGATATGCACCCGAAGGCTACAAGGCGCCGGAACGCCACGTGGACTTCTTGACAAGCTATCCGCCGGGCGATCTGCATGCCGGCCAGCTTTGGGGCCCGATGCGGGAAGAGACCAACGCGTGGTATCAGCGAAATTACACCGGCCAAAATACACCGCATGCGACGGCCGCGGACGGCCACCGCAATCTGCTTTTGACCATGGCAATGGATCTGTCGGCGAAACGCGGCGCACCTGTGGCGCTGCCGCCTGACCCGGCGGAACTGATGCAAGAACTGACCTGAGGACCAATGACACTCACATTGAAATTTGGCGGCTATCAGGGTGACAAATCGGTGCACACCCGTGGTGGCCGGGTGTTGGCCGAGGCCATAGCGGAAGAAAGCGGCGGCGCCATCGCCATCGCGTTTGATGAAAACATCGTCGCGCGCGGTCACAAAGCGGCCGATCTTCTGTCGATGACCGAAAGCGGTGAGCTCGACGGGTGCTATTTCTCGTCCAGTTATCTTGCCAAACGGGTGCCAGAGTTGGGCATTTTCGATCAGCATTTTTCGGTTCCGGACCGGCGACGCGCCTACGCGTTGCTGGACGGCGCATTGGGAGAACGGCTGCGCAACGAAGTGGCCGCCGCGACAGGCTATGAAGTGCTGGGATATTGGGACAATGGCCTGCGCCATATCTCAAGCGCGCGGCCAATCCACGATGTCGAACAATGCGCTGGATTGAAGATCCGCACCCTTGCCAATGATGATCATCAGCGTGTCTTTCGCGCCATGGGTTTTGAGCCAATGGCCATCGACGTACGCGACCTGCCCGATGCGGTCCGCTCAGGCACCGTGGATGCCCAGGAAAACCCGCTGACCAACATCCTGAACTTCAAATTGCACGAAACGCACCGTCACATCCTGATGACCCGGCACCTACTGGGCGTCGCGCTGGTCTTGTTCAATGCCCCTCGGCTTCAGGCGCTCGATCCGTCGGCGCGGGCAGCTCTGGTTCGCGCGGTCGACCGAGCGTCAAAGGCCCAGCGCGCATTTGCCGAAGAAGATGACAGCCTTTGCCGTACGGAACTCACGGCTCAGGGTGTCACGTTCACGGACCTTGACGACGGCGCGCGGTCCGTCTTTGCAGAAGCGACACGCGCCGAAGTAGAGCGTACCCGAAGCCGGTTCGCGGCCGATCTGCGCGCACTTTTTGATCGTGAACTCAACGCCGCCTAAGGGCGCCCATCGAAGGACTGACCATGACACGGCCGGATCTGCCAACGCCAGACTACGTCAAGAACATGAAGCTTATCGGCTATTCCGACCAAGGCGGGCGTCCCGATGGCGTCCAACTGATGGTGAACAAGGGCCACGCAATCATCGGTCATATGTTTTCCGACGGCTTCAGCGTGATTGACTGCCGCGACCCCCGCGACCCAAAGCCTGCGGCCTATGTGCCCGCCCCGCCCAACACCTGGAACATTCATCTGCAAAGCCACGAAGATCTGCTTTTGGTCATCAACGCCAAAAACATGTTCGCGGCCGCTGAGTTTCAGAACGAAGAGGAATACTATAAGGGCAAGCTCGGCGCCAAGGTCGGAACGGCCGACGCCGCGGGATCCCGTGCACGTGACTGGACAGCGGGCATGGCGGTCTACGACATCAAGGATCCAGCCAACCCGCGCCAGATCGGCTTCATGCCTGTTGAAGGCGGCGGCATCCACCGGCTGTGGTACACCGGCGGCCGCTGGGCCTATGGCTCTGCCCTGATCGATGGTTTCACCGATTACATCTTTATCACCATTGATTTGGCCGATCCCACCCAACCCAAAGAGGCTGGACGCTTCTGGCTGCCCGGCATGAACCAGGCGGCAGGCGAAGTGCCCGACGAAGATCAGGCGCGCGCCGGGCTGCACCACGCCATCATCAACGGTGACACGGCCTATGGGGCGTGGCGCGATGCGGGCATGGTGATCATGGATGTGGCTGACCGTTCCGACCCGAACCTGATCGTGCACCGCAACTGGTCTCCACCCTATGGCGGCGGAACCCACAACTGCCTGCCCTTGCCGGATCGCAACCTTCTGATCGTCGCCGACGAGGCGGTCCTGGATAAATGCGCGGACGGGATCAAATACATCTGGGTCTTCGACATTCGCGAGCCGTCGAACCCCATCAGCATCTCGACCTTCCCCACGCCGTCAGACGCCGACTATGTGAACAAGGGTGCCCATTTCGGCCCCCATAATATTCATGAAAACCGCCCGGACGGGATGGTCAGCGATCAGATGATCTATGCCACCTACCAGAATGCGGGCGTCCGGGTTTTCGATATCTCGGACCCCTACCGCCCGGAAGAAACAGCAGCCTTCGTGCCGCCTGCGCCGCAGAAGCTGATGGATAAACGGCCCAACCGCGATGCCATCATCCAGACCTGCGACATCTGGGTGTCCAAGGACGGCCTGATCTTCACGTCGGATTACAATGCCGGGCTCTACATTATGGAGCAGACCGGCTAAAGGTCCGCACCGCTGAAACCTAGGCCGGACCCAGCACGCGCCTGACATTGGCTGCGGCCACCTCGGCAATGCGCCTGTTCGATTCCAGCGTCACACCGGCCACGTGGGGTGTCAGGATCAGGTTCGGCACACCCCGGAAAAGGGCAGCCGTTTCACTGCTGATCGGCTCGACGTCCAGGGTGTCGAGCGCCGCGCCCCGTATCTTGCCAGCGCGCAAGGCATCGGCGCAGGCCGCTTCGTTTACGATCCCGCCCCGGGCGGAGTTGATCAGAACTGCATCCTTCTTCATCCGGCCAAATTGGCGCGTATCGATCAGATCAATGGTCTGCGGCAGACGCGGACAATGAAGCGTGATGACGTCTGCATCGGCCACGAGGGTGTCGAGATCGACCCGCTTTGCACCGGACCAGGCCGGATCCTCGGGCGCCATGACCGCATCATAGGCAATGACATTCATACCCATACCCCACGCCTTGGCGCCCACAACCTGGCCAATCGATCCGAAACCGACAATGCCCATCGTGCGCCCGGCGATTTCACCTGCGCCGGCAAAGCGCGGCCGGTCCCAGGTGCCGCCCGCCACCTCTTCGGTTGCGAAATACGCTGGCCCCCGCAAAAGGATCATCGCCGTTGCGATCACATATTCGGCGACCGAGACTGCGTTGGCGCCGATCGAGGGGCAGACCTCTACCCCCCGCGCCCGGCAGGCTTCGACATCGATGTTGTCCAGACCCACGCCCATCCGCGCCACGACCTTCAGGTTGCGGGCAGCGTCGAGCATCTCTTCATTAACGACTGTCGCATTGCGCACGATGATGGCCTGCGCTTTCGCCACCCGTTCCATAAGCTCGCCGCGTTTCGACCAAAGATCCGGATCCCAATGCACGTCGAAATCGGCGATCAGCCCGTCCGCCGTCGGCTTGTCCATGAATTCACTGATCAACACGTCCGCCATTGCGCCGCCTTCTCTAAGAGCCCTTGCGAGATGGACCGACGACCAACGGCGGCAGTCGGCACCCGGTCACAGGTACTCCCGCTCTTTGTTGTAGGGATGTTCCAGCCCATAGCCGTGCACGGCCCTATAGCCGTCATAGCGCCGCTCAAGAAACTCAAGCAGCACCCAGGCTGCCAGAAGCGCGAACGGAAAGATGAAAACGATCCATGCCAAAATCGGCATCGGATATTGCATCAGCCCCGACCCGACAGCGCCCAGGGCACAGAACAGCGTAAAATACCCGGTGGTCTTGTGATAAGCCTCGAACATGCGCCGCCGGAACGTCCGGTCATAATGATCCCCGCGCCAAGTGTCGGGGTTATCTGGCTTTGCTTTGTTGTAAAATTTGCCGCCATGGGTGCCACGCAACATGCCCGATACGACCTGAAGACATCCCATCACAACGGTCAGAATGCCAAAGGTGGCATGGATCGAGCCGCTGAAGCCCTTGCTGACCACCATGGCAACGACAACACCGGCAAGCGACAGGAAAACCGCCGTGTAAAGCCCGTATTTGTGCACATTGAACCACCACCATTCTGGGTGGCTGATGTGGACCTTCCGGCGCAGTCCGAACTCAGAGGGGCGTGGTTTAAAGAAGCGAATGATGGTGACGCAGACCGGCACCAGAAACACCCAGATACCGACCATCAGGATGGCGTGATAGTTCCAATGGATGTCAATTGTGCGACCAAGAAAGCCCAGATAAACCTCTTCGGGAATATGCGACATCTTCTCGGTCATCAGTTGGTCCTTTCAGCGTTCCGGACAGGTCCGGTCGAAGGGGCGAAGGCACGGACAATTGCGGTAAATCCTGCGGCTGAATATTATCGATAATCGAGAATAGTAGCAAGCAAAGTCTCTGGAAATTCGCCGCTGTTCTCGGCTTCGAGGCGATTCAAGGCCTGTTGCGTTGAACATGGGATCTTGCGGCGTTTCGTGCGGCGACAGGATCGCCGGCGGCCAGGGTATCAACCAGGACACGGTGAGATTCTGTGACCTCTAAAAGGTCTGCCCGGTGGCGCAGAACGTTTAGGTTCGTGCGCATCTTCACGTTCAATCCCTGCCAGAGCGAAAGCAGCGTCGCGTTCCCCGCACCTGTTAGAACACAGCGGTGAAAATTCGTGTTATGTTCGGAAAACAGGATCGAGTCCGCCCGTTCAGCGGCAGCGCCCATGCCCTCGATTTCCCCGTTCAGCTCTTCGGACAGGTCTTTTCCAGACAGCGCAACAAGCTCGGACGCATAGCCTTCCAACTCAGCTCGAACATCGTAGATCTCGCGCATTTCCGGGTCGCTAATCACCCGCACGCGCGATCCCTTGTTGTGGCGGGTCTCGACCAGACCGATCGCCTCAAGCTCTCGCATCGCCTCACGCACAGGCGCTTGGCTCGTGTTCAACTCCGATGCAATCCGAAGTTCTACCAGCCGATCGCCTGGGCGCAGGCTGCCAGAGACGATCCGGCGGACAAGATGATCACGTATCTGCGTCGATAACGAGGCACGGACGATCTGGGGCTGCATCACCAAGTGACCCTTTGTGGCGTTGGAACCGATAGACCAACTTTAAAGACTGTTTTGCCAGTCGTCACTCGGTTGCTTGCAAGGCGGTTTGTCGTTCCGGACATTTGGCGCTGTTGCCAAGGGACACGCGCCCGATTTCGCTTTGGCCCCACCCTCTGGGTCCCAGCACCACACCTTGGGCACGGCGCTCAGATGTGCTGCGCGACATCCTGCGCGTGAATGTTGTGAAACTTCCCCCGGTAGAAGACCAAAGGCGCGCCCGCATCCCCATGGGTCAGCGACACAACCCGGCCGAGCGCGATATCGTGGTCGCCTGCCGAAAACACCTGATCAAGCGTGCAGTCCAGCCACGCGAGTGCCCCCGCCAGATGCGGTGTGCCGTTGTGCGACATGTCCCAGTTTACACCATCAAATTTGGTGCCTGACGTGCGGGCAAAAGCCATGCACGTGCCTTCCTGATCATTGCTGAGGATATTGATGGCGAATTTTCCGGCTGCCCTGATTTTGGGCCATGTGACAGAGCTTTGCGCGGGTAAGAAGGCGACCAATGGCGGCGCAAGTGACACCGAAGTAAAAGCTCCGATCGTCATGCCCTCGGGCAAGCCGTCGGACATTGTCGTAACGATCACAACGCCGGTCGCAAAATTGCCCAGAGCCGTTCTGAACTCTTTTTGGTCAATGTCTTCTGTCATGCCGATCCGGACCCTTAACAAACTGACAACACGGCAATTTTGCCGCCCGACCGTGAGAGGACGGACGACCCGCCGCCCAGACTAATCCTGCCACTTCAAAAGCCGTTTTTCAGCCAGAAGCATTATGCCGTTCATGGCGACCCCCATCAGCGAAAGAATAAGCAGGATCGCTAGCACGCCGCCGGTTCTGTAGGTGCCCGAAAACAGGCTGACCATCTGGCCAAGACCCGCCTCGGCGGCGACCATTTCGCCGACCACCGTGCCGAGAAGGGCGTAGATGACGCCAAGCCTTATTCCTGCAAAAATCGACGGCACCGCGCCCGGCAGCACGATCTTGGCAAAGATCTGGCGCTGGGTCGCGCCCATGACCTGGGAAAGGCGCAGCAATTCCCGGTCCGCTGATTTCACGCCCGCCTCGGTATTGATAAGGATGATGAAGAAGACGAGGCTCCAGACCAGCACAATCTTCGATTCAATACCGACGCCGAACCAAAGAATGAAAATCGGGGCCAGCGCCACCCGCGGCAACGCGTTCAGCGCCGCAAGATAAGGTGCGAAAATCTTGTCGAGAATGGGAAAACGCGCCAGCAAAAGGCCAAAGGGAATGGCTGTTACCACAGCAAGAGAGAACCCGATAAGTGTCGACTGCAGCGTTGCGGCGATGTGGCGCCAGACCGAGCCGTCAAGAAACATCTCGCGCAGGAACGTCCAGACGTCGCTTGGCTTGCTGAAGAAGAACGTGTCAATCCATTCGGCATTCGCCGCATACTCCCAGGCGCCCAAAAGCGCCGCGCCCAGTCCGATACGAAACACCCAAACAATGAAACTGTCCCGTATTGCATTGCGACGGGTCCGGCGCAGGTATTCACTTTGCGTTTCCGCAACGCTTTGACGGATCGGTGGGGCATCTACCGTGCTGACCGACGCCGCTGACGCGGTTTGTTGAGAATTCATTCCACCCTCCTGCGGCCACCCGCATCGCGGCATGGCCGGTCGTCCCGGCCCAGCGAGAGATGCGCATTAGACCCACGCGTATAGTTGACCGGGACCGCCGCAAGCGGCGCTGCCTGGTCGAAGGCGTCTGCCACGCCGTCCAAGATCATCGCAACCGACCCCAGAGGGGTCGGTTTAACATAGTTCCTAGTCGGCCGCGCACCGGCCTTTTTCGGCTGCACAGTCCGAACATGGGCTACTGAATAATGATACCCTGAGAAACTGGTGCAACGATGCTCTCGCAGGTCTGCGCATTGTCGGCCAGCTCTTGGGCGAACTGTCCGGAAGCAACCAGATAGGCCAGCACGTTTGCATAACCCTGACAGTCAAAGACATTGGCCCAAACGCCCGTATATTTGGAGACAATTGCCTGAGCGATTTCCAACGGTTGCCCGCTTGCTTCGGCAAAGATCTCGGCCACCGCACCGACGTTTGCCGGATCAGAGATAAAGGCGATAACCTCATCATGGGCGGCAAGATAGGCTTCAAAGAGTTCCGGGTTGTCCTCCACATGTGACCGCAGCGCGATGCGCGACACGCCGGGATAGGTGCGAAACAATTCCGGACCCTCGCCCACGGTCAGGTCAATGACCATCTCTCCGGTGTCGCGCGCATCAAGAATCGTCTGCACGGGCTCCATGGTGATGATGATATCAACCTGCTTGGCCTCAAAGGCTGCCACAGCCGTCTGACCAAAGCCGACGGGAACCCATGTCACATCCGTGTCGGGATCAAGCCCGGCGTCCTTTAACAGCACGCGGGTGAACAGTTCCGTCTCGGTCCCCCGTCCGGCCACGCCAATCCGCGCGCCATCAAATCCGGCCAGATTTTCCGGGTAGGCCTTATCAAGGCCTGCCATCTCGTAGGATGGCTGCTTCAACCATGAGAACAGCGGCGCATTCCATGCGTTGGCCACCAGGATCAAATCCTGGCCCTGCCCATTTGCCAAAAGCGTGTTTCCAAGCGAATTTGATACCGCATCGGCGCTGCGACTGACCGCGCCGGCAATCGAATCCGGCCCCGTACGCAGGGGCAGAAGGTTCACGTCGAGACCGTTGTCTTTGTAGATCCCGGCCCCGACACCAACATATTCCGGCAAACTGACGAGCGATCCTGGATAGACCTGCAGCGTCATTTCGAGATCTTCACCAAAGCCCGCGCTGGGGGCCACAAGGGCGAAAGACGCGGCCAGGCCGATCCCAGCAGCAGCACCATAAATATCCTTGAATTTCATACTGATTTTCCTCCCATTTCAGACATTTGAACGTGATTGCAACCCAGGTTGCCTATGCATTGAACTCCTTCTTCAACTGGCTCCACACGCGTTCCGAGAGATGTTGAAATTCGTCCGTAAAGCGCAGATCCGCGATGTTGCGCGGGCGCTCAAAGGGAATTTCGATCTCTGCCTTGATGCTTCCCGGTCGCCCGGACATGACCAGGACGCGATCCGACAGGGCGATCGCCTCTTGAAGGTCGTGGGTTACCAAAAGCACCGTCTTTTTCAGGCGGTGCCACATATGCGAAAACTCGTGCTGCAGGTTGACGCGGGTTTCTGCATCCAGCGCGGCAAAGGGTTCATCCAGCAGGATAACATTGGGATCAATCGCCAGCGTGCGCGCCACGGCCAGACGCTGACGCATGCCCTGGGACAGTTCCTTTGGATAGGCGGCGTCGAACCCGCCAAGGCCCACCCGTTCCAATAGGCTCAGGGCCACCTCGCTGCGCCGGGCACGGGGCAGACCGCGGATTTCCAGACCGAACTCAATGTTCTTCTTTGCGTTCCGCCACGGGATCAGGGCGTCACGGGCGAACATGTATCCCACATCACGGCGCGGGGCAGTGCATTCCACCCCGTTCAGGTGCACGGTGCCGGCGGTTGGCTGGACCACGCCCGCGACCATGTTCATGACCGTGGTCTTTCCGCACCCGCTTGGCCCGACGATTGACACAAACTCACCCGGTTTGACGTCAAGCGACACGTGCTCGATCGCCTGAACCGCCTTGCCGGTCGGCGTTACAAAGACGTGGCTGACATCGCGAATCCGGATGCCGCCCACGGATGCGTCGTCCTCTGCTTGAAGCGATCTGGTTCCTTCCAAACCACCTTCCTTTCCTGATCCTTGGTCCCTTGCCTGCAATCCGATCAAATGCGCATTCCTGCTGTTGTTCCTCTGGTCCCCGGTGCGCTCAAAGGCGGGGATCGCCTTAGAAGCCTCGTGTCACGCAGCGGGCCGTGCCGTTCCTATGCTTCGGCCAGTGCCTTTCTGAGCGCCGGCATCAACCGGCCAAATTCCTCGATATCGTCGCGGTAGTTGAAGACGGACATGGCCACGCCATCGAGGCCCGCTTTTTTAAGCCCAACCATCGCGTCGATAATGTCCTGATGTGATCCGATCAGCTCGGGCGCACGAAGGCCCAGCGCGATTTTGCGGGCCAGCGATGCGTCCATGGACCCAGAACCATAGGCAGCCATCGATTGTTTCGGATCGGAAAGCGAATGGCCGATAAAGCCCTCTGCCGCCGCAATATCGATGTGTTCGCGCACATGTTCGGCGACCTTTTCGGCCTCTTGGCGGGTTTCGCGTACAATCACATAGATCGGCGCAAGGCATCTGATCTGGCGCCCATGATGGGCGGCGCGGTCCTTAACCTTCTTGATTTGTTCGGTCGTTTTTGCCGGATCATCCGGATGAGCGGCCATGAACAGATATTCGCAATTCTTGGTGGCAAAATCGATGCCGGCCGGCGACTGGCCCGCATTGACGAAGGGCGGGCGCGGAGCTGCTGCGGGCTTGGGTGACAGAAAGGCTCCCTTGGATTTGAAGAACCGTCCGTCGAAATCGAATGGCTCGTCCGAGGTCCATGCGGCCTTAAGATAGGTGACGAATTCATCCGCCATCTCGTATTTCAGATCATGTTCGGGATGCTCGTCGGGGTTGAACATATCCATCTCTTCGGGATACCAGCCCGTGACGACATTCAGCCCCCAGCGGCCAGCGCTGATCTGGTCGATACATGCCCCCATCTTCGCGACCTGCATTGGGTGGATGCCATAAGTAACGTGGGTCGTGCCATAAAGCCCGATGCTGTCTGTCGTGGCACCCAATGCGGCGCATGTGGTGGTCACATCCATCGATGTGTCGTTGAATGCTATCTCACCGCCGTGGCCGATCCAGCGACCGAATGGAAGCGCAAAATCCAGGCCGATTTTTTCGGCCAGCTGGACGTGGTGTTCCATGTTGGGCCATTTCCAGATGTCGCGTGATCCGTCCGGATCATCGTTCACGGCCTTCGACATGGTTGCACCGCTTGAGACGTTGAACGCGAAGAGACCGATCTGAAATTCGCCCTCGGGTGGCAGGGGCGGCTGGCCACCGGGATCGAACGGTCCACAAATGGGCACGCTTGGGTCTGGCGTCGTGTTCATAATGTCCTCCCGTTCGTTCGTTACCTGCGGCGCACGCGGTGCCCACAGCCAGCTTCAATCGCCGAAATATTCGTAGACAACCTTCACCTCGGTGAATTCCTCAACCCCCCAGGGCCCACCTTCGCGCCCCAGCCCGCTTGCCTTTGCGCCGCCGAAAGGCACCAGGGCCGTGCGCATGCGCGAGGCGTTGTTGACCACCACGCCGCCCGACTTGAGCGCGCGCACGGCCGTGCGCGCGGTCTTCAGATTGCTGGTGAAAATCGCCGACTGGAGCCCGTATTTCGAAGCATTGGCCTCGTCCAAAGCCTCTTCGAGCGCGCCGTAGGTTTGCAGCACGAGGACCGGGCCAAAAATCTCTTCACAAGCGACCAGATCGTCAGACTTGACGTTGGCCACGACAGTCGGCGCGACAAAGCAGCCGTCATGGGTGGCGCCGGTCAGGACTTTCGCGCCACCCTCCTCGGCCCGCTTCACCCAACCGACGATACGAGCGGCGGATTCGACGGTGCGCACCGGACCCATATCCGTTTCGGGGTCCATCGGGTCACCCACGCGGACCGCCTTCACGTGCTCTAAAAGATGGGCCGAGAACGCCTCTTCGACGTCTTCGTGCACCAGAATGCGCTGCGGGCGCATGCAGACCTGTCCGGCGATTGCAAAGCCCGATGACGTGATGGACCGCGCCGCAAGCGCCAGGTCGGCGTCATGGTGGACGATGTTGGGCGCGTTTGATCCAAGTTCAAGAAGTGACCGCCGCAATCCGACCGAGCGTACCAAGATATCACCGACCGCCCGGCTGCCGGTAAAGGCGTAGCGCGCAAAATCGGAGTTCTCAAAAAGCGCCTGGCCAACCTCGGCTCCGCCGGTCACGAAGTTGATCCATCCTTTAGGCATGCCCGCGGCGACCAAAAGATCGATTGCGCGGGAGCTGACCATGGGCGTGAAAGGCGAGGGTTTAAGCACCACCGGGCATCCGGCGGCGAAGGCCATTCCGACCTTGTAACACACCTGGTTCAAAGGCGCGTTAAATGCAGTCAGCGCGCATACCGGACCGGCCGGTTCGCGCAGAACAGCGATGTCAAAGTCCTTTGTCGGTCCCGTTGCATCCCCGTCCATGGTAAAGCCGCGAAGGCGAAGGGCCTCGGCTGCAAAGGTGGAACAGGCATCCGAGGCCGTCTTAACCTCGCCCTTAGCTTCGCGGATGGTCTTGCCCACCTCAAGCACGATAAGCTCTGCCAGTTCGTCCTCGTGCTGCAGCAACAGCTTCGAGGCGCGTGCCAGAATACTGGCGCGATCTTTCGCAGTAATTCGTTTTGACGCCAGCGCTTTGACGGCAGCCGTCGCAGCGCGCGCAACATCTTCGGGGGTTGCCGAGGCAACTTGAGCCAGTTCATCCGGCGAAGCGGGACCGGTCAGACAATCGTACTGTCCACTTGCAGACGCGCAGCGCTGACCGTTGATCAGAAGATCAATCTTCATGAACTCTGCTCGTTGCGGAGCTCAGCGACAGACACCGGGCCGCCTGCGGACGGGATCGCAGGATCTTCCTTGGCTTCGCCACCGGCATCTTTTGCAGGCGTCCCGACAAGATCAAAGAACGGTCGGACCGTTGTCACGTACGAATAATGGATATTCGGCAGCGGCCAGTTGGTGACGTTGTCGCCGGCCTCGTTCCGGTAGTAGTTGTTGCAGTCGGCCAGCATCGCCGAGCCGGCAGTGCGGAACTTGCCGTCCAGCCACCGGATGTAATCCTGCAGCGCCTTTTCCGGCGTGCTGATCCGCGACCAGCCCTTTTTCTTCATTTTACGCACGGCACGCGCGGCCACACGCGCTGCGCATTCAAGCTGTGCAATAACCGAATAACCGCCGTGGGTGTTTGGTCCATAAAGGATAAAGAAATTGGGAAAGTGCGGCACGGTGACCCCGACGAAGGCAGCCGCGCGGCGCTTCCAGGCCTCGGTCAGAGGAAAGCCGCCTTCCCCTTGCACGTCGATCGAGGACAGGTATTTCGTTGTCTCGAAACCTGTCGCCAGAATGATCACATCCACCGGGTGTGACGTGCCATCCGCGTCGATGATCGCGTCTTCGGACAACTCTGAGACGGCGCGCGGTACCAGCTCGACATTGGGCAAGTTGAAGGTGGGATAAAAGTCAGAGCTTTCGATCTGGCGCTTGCAGCCCCAGGGATAATCTGGCGTCAGTTTTTCCCGGACTTCCGGGTTCTTGACGTTGTCGACGATATTGCCAACGCAGATTTCCTTGTTGAGTTGCTGGCGCCGGCTGGTTTCGTCAAAACCGCGGTTGCGGATAGTGGCGCGTGTGAAGGCGCGGATCCGGCTGAGGCGCATCATGCCGGGCACGTGATCGTAGAGAAACCGTTCGAGATCGGAATAAGGGCGCGCATTCTTTGGTGCTACGTACCCCGGCTCTCTTTGAAAGACCTTCAGTTCCGCCACGTCCTTGGCAATCGCCGGAACCACTTGGGCGGATGTCGACCCGGTACCCACCACGGCCACCCTTTTGCCCTTTAGCTCGATGGCCGGATCCCAGCGGGACGTGTGAAACATCTTACCCGCGAAGGTGTCCATGCCCGGCCAGGTCGGGTATTTGGGGTTGATCAGAAAGCCGACGGCGCTGACGACGACCTCAAACTCCTTGACCGACCCATCTTCGAATTCCATCCGGTAGAAGTCGTTGTCGTCGTCCCAGACGATTCGCTTAACGACCGTGTTGAAGTGGGTCTTCGGTCTCAGATCGAACTTGTCGATCGTGTCCTCTACATACTGCTGTAGTTCGGGCTGCGTGGCGTGGGTTCGCTTCCAAGGGTACTTCATGAAGGAATAAGAATAGGCGTGCGAATGAATATCGACGCCGCAGCCGGGGTATTTGTTATCCCACCAAACACCACCGGGTTTTTCTGACTTTTCAAATATTTCCAGATCCGTATGGCCGCGCTTGATCATGTGCACCGCAGCCGCAACGCCGCCCAGGCCTGCCCCGACGATCCCCACGCGAAGACGCCGCTTGTCGTGTCTGGTCGATTCCAAAGGCTCCCCCCTTTCGGATCATCATTTTATGTGTATGCTGCATGCAATTTATGTATGGTGCAAGCTTTTTTCTCGCTTGCAGTGCGTGCCCGCAACGACCGCTGCGGGCGCGGGCTGACAAAAACCGGGGCTTGTACGGCGTTATTTTCCTGTTTGAGGATGCACCTCAACGCATGTACTTAGGAGCCGGAAAGTTTCGAAACGCAGATACCTTGGGCCCAGAATCTGACCGTTAGAATGAATAACAGAGCGCTCTCTCAACCGGTTGAGAACAGTCCCTACCGTGAACTTGACCGGGGCCTCATGCGTTTGCGCCGGTTGTGGCTGCAGCAGGGGCGGCGGCGACGGCTGATTGATGAGATCGGCAAGCCTATTGCGATGTCGGTGCTGCGGACCCTTTTTGCGATTGACTCGCTGAATTCGGACCGGACAAGCGTGGGCGATGTGGCGGCCGAACTCGAGGTCGATGCTTCGACAGCGAGCCGCCTGGTCGATAGCGCCGTGACAAGCGGGTATGCGGAACGTACTCCAAGTTCCGTCGATCGCCGTAAATCGGTGCTGAAACTGACAACGTCGGGACGTGAGATGCTGATCAGCGCAAGAGCTGGCCGCGAACAGCTGTTGTCGGAGGTGACGGCGCAGTGGTCCATCGAAGAAATTGAGCTGATCGCCGGCCTTCTGAATCGTCTCCATGACGATTTCGAGATCATCGACAAGTCAACCACCGATTGACCCGGTGTGGCACCCGGCTTCGGTCAGGTACCCCGGTCCAACTGCAGGTCGCTGTTTTCTGTCACCTTGCCCGCCCGCACCGAAAGCGTGGCTTACCCTTTTTCTTCACCCCTTTGCCATGATCTCTTGCGTGCTTTCGAATGTCTGCGCCCTGCTCGCTTACAGCGCGCGTTCGGCGGCCGAACCAGCCGCCTCGTGAAGTTCTGTACATCATGCGAGTTGCGTGAATTTTATATGCATGCTACACGCAAATGATTGACGTGCTCGAAAGGATGATCTCATGAACTGTCAGGTACACCCGCAGATCAAACCGGATCTGTCCTACGCCATTTCACCAATTGAAGAGATCATCGAAGACGCGCGCTGCGGTCGGATGTTCATTCTGGTGGACCACGAAGACCGTGAAAACGAAGGGGATCTGGTCATCCCAGCCCAGATGGCGACACCCGAGATTATCAACTTTATGGCGACCCACGGGCGCGGATTGATCTGCCTTAGCCTGACATCCGAAAGGGTCGACGCGCTGGGGCTGCCGATGATGGCCCAGAACAATTCTTCGCGCCATGAGACTGCGTTCACCGTCTCCATCGAGGCGCGCGAAGGTGTCAGCACCGGTATCTCAGCCCATGATCGTGCGCGCACCGTTGCCGTGGCTATCGACCCCGGCAAAGGGCCCGCTGATATCGCGACGCCGGGCCATATCTTCCCCCTTTGCGCGCGAGACGGCGGTGTCCTGGTGCGCGCAGGCCATACTGAGGCGGCAGTCGACATCGCACGCCTTGCGGGCCTCAATCCCGCGGGGCTGATCTGCGAAATCATGAACGAAGACGGGACCATGGCCCGCCTGCCCGATCTTGTGGCCTATGCCCAACGACACGGGCTCAAGATCGGCACGATCAGCGATCTGATCGCTTTCCGGCGCCGCAACGACAATCTGGTCCAGATCACCCGGCGCGACACCGTCACCAGCGTATTCGGAGGATCATGGGAACTGCTGGTTTTCACTGACCAGATCAACGGCGCCGAGCACCTTGCGTTGGTCAAGGGTGATGTCTCGGGCGGTGGGCCGGTGCTGACACGGATCCATGCACTCGATCCCATGGGCGACGTGCTGGGCCTTGATGGGCGGGAGACGCTGGACGAGACCGGCAATTCTATGAAAATCGTCGCCGAAGAAGGCCGCGGTGTCGTGGTACTTTTGCGCGACCTTAACATGAAGATGAACGCCAATTCCGACGACACGCCCCGGACACTTCGGCAGTACGGGCTTGGGGCGCAGGTTCTGACCAGCCTTGCGCTTTCAAAGCTGGAACTGCTGACAAATTCGTCCGCGCCCAACGCAATTGGCCTTGATGCCTATGGTCTGGAAATTGTCGGAACGCGTCCAATTGCACGCGACTCAACACGCCCAACGAATCTGGAAGCGATTATTAAACAATAGGTTACAGGACATGTTTGAACCGTTAAAGGGCGTTCGTGTCATCGACCTCAGCCAGGTGCTTGCCGGTCCCTTCGCCACCTATCAACTGGGGTTGATGGGTGCCGAGGTAATCAAGATCGAAAAGCCCGACGGCGGTGACTGGACGCGCATTGGCGATTGGGTGCCCGAGCTTGCCGAAAAGAACATGGGCATGGCCTATGTCGTGCAAAACGCGAATAAAAAGTCAGTTGCAATCGATCTGAAGACCAAGGAAGGCCTCGCTGCGGTGCGACGCCTCGTCGAGACGGCCGACGTCTTTGTTGAGAACTTCAAGCCCGGCGTGGCGACGCGATTGGGTCTGGGTTTTGACGACGTGCGAAAGGCCAATCCAAAGATCGTCTACTGCTCGGTTTCCGCCTTTGGGCAAGACGGGCCGTTCAGCGACCGACCCTCATACGATCACATCGTACAGGGGATGTGCGGCATCATGCTGACCACGGGCGAACCGGGTGCAGGGCCCACCAAGGTCGGATCGCCTTATGTCGACTATGCGACCGGCATGAATGCTGCCATGGCGGTTCTGGCGGGACTTCTTGAGGCAGAACGCACCGGCAGGGCCATTCAACTGGACGTGGCGATGCTCGACTCTGCCCTGATGTTGATGGTCGCGCTGATGTCACGAACGCTATCGACCGATTGGACGCCGGCCAGCAGCGGAAACGAGGCCTGGAGCGCAAGCCCCTCGTCAGGCGCGTTCGATACGGCCGATGGCACACTCATGCTCGCTGCCAACAACGCACCGCAATTCCAACGCATGTGCCACGCAATGGGCCGTGGCGACATCCTGGAAGACGACCGCTGGTCCACGCTTGACGGGCGCAAGACCAATGCCAAAAGCCTGCGGGAAACCCTTGTGGGAACCTTCCTGACCCGGACGGCGGCCGAATGGGAAGACCTTCTCAGCAAGGCTTCGGTTCCAGCTGGACGGGTTCGGTCACTGGATGAGATCTTGTCGGAAGAGCATATCGCCGCGCGGGGGCTTACAAGTGAGACACGGATCGAAGAGTATGATCGCCCGATCCACATTCCGGCCATGACCTTCAAGGCCAATGGTCAGAACCACCCGACCAGCAGCACGGCATCCCATTTGGGTGAAGATACCATGGCCGTTCTGTCCGATGCGGGCTTTAGCAGCAATGACATCGAACGCCTGCGTGCGGCGGGTGCCATTTGAACTGATAGCGGTCGCAAACGGTGGTCCGACGCCGGCCGCCCCACCCCCGAAACGGAGCAAATGCATGACTGACTTTCTTTTGTCGGAACAGGACGGGGGTGTCGTGACTTTAACGATGAACCGGCCCGAGGAACGAAACGCCTTGTCGACGCCGGATATCTTCGATGCCTTCGTTGACGCCTGCAACTGGATTGAATGCGACCTTTCCGTTCGCGTTGTCATCCTGACCGGCGCCGGACCCGCCTTCTGCGCCGGTGGCAATATCAAACAGATGCGCGACAAAACCGGTATCGCAGCGGGATCCCCGGCCGATATTCGCGCCACGTACCGCCACGGGCTTCATCGTCTGCCAACGGCGCTTTGGAACCTTGAAGTTCCGGTGATTGCGGCCGTCAACGGGCCGGCCATCGGCGCGGGCTGCGATCTGGCCTGCATGTGCGACATCCGCATTGCGTCGCGCAAAGCCCGGTTTGCCGCCAGTTTCGTCAAACTTGGGATCATCCCCGCCGATGGCGGCGCCTGGCTTTTGCCGCGCGTTGTCGGGCATTCGAAAGCGGCAGAGATGATCTTTTCCGGCGATCCGGTTGACGCCGAAGAGGCGCTGCGCCTTGGGATGGTGTCATCCGTGACCGCACACGAGACGCTGATGAGCGATGCCCGGGCGCTCGCCGACCGGATTGCCGCCAATCCGCCACAGGCCCTGCGCATGTCCAAGCGTCTTCTGCGCGAGGCCGACAAAAGCAGCCTGGCCACGACGCTGGAGATGTCGGCCACCATGCAGGCGCTGGCCCACCACACCGACGACCATGACGAAGCGGTCTCCGCCTTTCTGGAAAAGAGACCACCGCAGTTTAGCGGACGCTAGGTTTCAATTGTCGAACGGACATCGGCGCTGGAAAGAAGGCGGCGCTGCCTCAGACCGCGCCACCAATCGCAGTGTGCAGCAGAACACCGGTGATCAGCGCAATAAAGACCGTTTGGCTGACCAGAAGCGCGATTGCCGCACCGCCCACATTCACCACATCCTTCAACGAGGTGTTGACCCCAACGGCAGCGACCGCACACAGGAGCGCCCAGCGCGAAACGCCTTCTGATATCTGGACCAGCCAGGGCGGCAGCAAGCCGAACGAGTTCAGGGCAACCAGTAGAAAGAAGGCAATGACGAAAAGCGGAACAAGCGGCGGACGCCCGGCAGCGGCATCCCCGGCCCGTGCACTGCGTCGCAACACCAAGGCGGCGGCGAACACGACCGGCGCCAGCATTGATACCCTGATCAGTTTGACCACTGTGGAAATCTCGCCGGCTTCCTGCGAGACTGAAAAGCCCGCCCCCACGACCTGAGCCACATCGTGGATGGTTGCCCCAAGGAAGATCCCGGCCATCACCGACGACAGCCCGACCAGTTCCGTCATGATCGGGTAGAAGATCATGGCGAACGTCGACAGAACGGTGACGCCGACAACCGTGAAAACCAGACGCTCTTCACTGCGCTCGTCCTTGGGCAGAACAGCCGAGATCGCCAGTGCTGCCGAGGCGCCGCATATGGCAACCGCGCCAGACGACAGAAACGAAAAGCGGGGACCAAAGCCAAAGAACCGGCCGATCAGCATGCCGAACGCGATTGTCGCGATAACGACGCAGGCGGTCAGGCCGACCACTTCCCAACCAAGATCAGCGGCCATTCCAAAGCTGATCCGCGTGCCCAGCAGGGCAACGCCGATGCGCAGGATATGACGCGCCGCAAAGTCGATGCCCGGGCGACAGGTCGGTTGTTCGGTGAGAAAATGTAGCGAAATTCCAAACAAGAGCGCCATCAGCATGGCAGGCGCCCCATAGTGATCTGAGATGAATTGCGCAGCCAGCGCGATCATGCCCGCCACCAGCAAGCCGGGCCAGGCGCGTGGCGCGCCTTCGACCACCGCCGTCAGACGGGCACGCATTCGGCGTTTCCCATCTTCACCCTTGTATTCGGGGGTGCGGGCGGCGGCGCATCGTCGTTGCCATTAGAAATGCACAGACAGCGTGTCGATCGGTTTGGCCAGCGGCGGCGCGAACTTGGTCAGGTCGATGCCGTTCACCGCGGTCTTGTATTCGTCCACGGTGGGCGTCCGCCCGAGGATCGCCGACAGGACGACAACAGGGGTCGACGCCAGAAGGGATTCGCCTTTCTTGTCGCTCGTATCCTCGACAACCCGACCCTTGAAGAGACGTGTGGACGTGGCCAGAACCGTGTCGCCTTTCGCGGCCTTTTCCTGGTTGCCCATGCAAAGGTTGCACCCGGGTCGTTCGAGATAAAGGATGTTCTCGTACTCGGTGCGCGCCGTACTCTTCGGCGCCGTGTCATCAAATTCAAACCCGGAATACTTCTGCAGGACCGCCCAGTCGCCTTCCTCTTTCAGCTCATCGATGATGTTGTAGGTTGGCGCCGCGACCACCAAGGGCGCATTGAAGCTGACGTCGCCGTGTTCGGATTCAAGGTTGCGCAGCATCTGCGCTACGATCTTCACGTCACCCTTGTGAACCATGCAGGAGCCGACGAACCCCAGATCAACCTTTTTTTCCGCACCGTAGTAAGAGATCGGACGGATCGTATCGTGGGTATAACGCTTTGAGACGTCGATGTTGTTGACGTCCGGATCGGCGATCATGGGCTCATTGATCTCATCAAGATCAACGACCACATCGGCCGCGTATTTTGCGGTCGCATCCGGCGCCAGTGCGGGCTTTTCACCCGAACGTATCTGCGCGATGCGATGGTTTGCGATATCGATCAGGCCCTGCAGCATCTGGGCATCATTTTCCATGCCCTTGTCGATCATGATCTGGATGCGGTCCCGCGCAATCTGAAGGGATGCGATCAGCGTCTCGTCCTCGGAAATGCAGATCGACGCCTTGGCCTTCATCTCGGCCGTCCAATCGGTGAAGGTAAAAGCCTGGTCCGCCAGAAGCGTGCCGATATGGACCTCGATGATGCGGCCCTGGAAGACGTTGTCGCCGAACTGTTCCAGCATCTGCGCCTGGGTGGCATGGACCACATCGCGGAAGTCCATGTGGTCGGCCATCTTGCCCTTGAAGGTCACCTTGACGGATTCCGGGATCGGCATGGTCGCCTCACCCGTGGCAAGGGCCAGCGCCACGGTGCCCGAGTCCGCACCGAAAGCCACGCCTTTCGACATGCGCGTGTGGCTGTCGCCGCCGATGATGATCGCCCAGTCGTCCACGGTGATGTCGTTCAGCACCTTGTGGATGACGTCGGTCATGGAGTGGTAGACGCCCTTGGGGTCGCGCGCCGTGACTAGGCCGAATTTGTGCATGAAGGCCATCAGTTTGGGCGTATTGGCCTGCGCCTTCAGGTCCCAGACCGATGCCGTGTGACAGCCCGACTGATAGGCCCCGTCCACGGTCGGCGACAGGACCGTGGCGGCCATCGATTCAAGTTCTTGCGAGGTCATCAGCCCGGTGGTGTCCTGAGAGCCGACAATGTTGACCTTGACCCGCACGTCCGATCCGGCGTGCAGGGGCTTGTCCGACGAGGTGCCCACGGAATTGGCGTTGAAGATCTTTTCGACGGCTGTCAGGCCCTGACCCTCGTGCGAGATCTCTTTCGAGGGCGCGAAGGCGGATTTCAGTTCGATCCCAAGCGTTTCGCAGGCAAAGCTCTGCAGCTTCTTGCCAAAGACGATGGCGTAAGATCCGCCCGCCTTCATGAACTCCACTTTCTGCGGCGTGAAGGAAGAGGACATATCCACCAGTTCTTCGTCGCCGGCTTCGTTGAAGAGCTTCTTTTGCTTGGTGTTGATCGTCAGAACGGTGCCGGTTTCGACCGAGTACTTCTGCTCAAGGATCGCGTTGCCATCGTTGTTGAGGATCGGCTTGCCTTCGGCATCGAGTTTCTTGACCCAGTTCTTGAGGTCGACGCCGATGCCGCCGGTTACACCGACGGTAGTCAGGAAGATCGGCGAAATACCGTTCGTTCCCGCCACGACCGGGGCGATGTTGACGAAGGGCACATAGGGGCTGGCCTGCTTGCCGGTCCAAAGCGCCACGTTGTTGACGCCCGACATCCGCGAGGAGCCGACGCCCATCGTCCCCTTTTCGGCGATCAGCATGACCCGTTTGTCGGGGTGCTGAAGTTTCAGCGCCTGAATCTCTGCCTGCGCACGTTCCGAGATCATGCATTTGCCGTGCAGTTCCCGGTCGGAGCGGGAGTGCGCCTGATTTCCCGGCGACAGAAGGTCGGTGGAGATATCGCCTTCGGCGGCGATATAGGTCACAACCTTAACCTCTTCGTCGATGTCCGGAAGCTTGGTGAAAAACTCCGCCTCGGAATAGCTTTCCAAGATATCGCGGGCCACAACGTTTCCTTGGTCGAGCGCGTTCTTCAGGCGATCGGTATCCGCCTCGTAAAGGAAAACCTGCGTTTTCAAAACGTCGCCCGCCTGGCGGGCAATCTCCGGATCATCGCCCAGCGCGAGATCAAGCAGCACACTCACCGACGGGCCGCCCTTCATGTGAGACAAAAGCTCGAAAGCGAAGTCCAGGGAAATCTCGTCGACCACGGTGGTCCCGAGTATGATCTCTTTCAGGAACGCGGCCTTTACGCCTGCGGCGCTGGTTGTCCCCGGCAGCGTGTTGTAAATCAGAAAGTGCAGGCAATCGGCGCGGTGGTCGCTGTCAGGCGACTTGATGAGCGAGATGATTTCACTGACCAGTTCCCCCTCTTCAATTGGCTTAGGGTTCAGACCCTGTCCTTTGCGACTTTCGATTTCATCAAGATAGGCTGTGTACAAGCGCATAGCTGACCCGATATTTGAAGGTTGGTGGTTTCTCAGGACTGGTCCAACTTAGGAAAAGCCGGCCAGTCGAAAATTCTGTATACTTTAGTATACCGTCTGAACAACACTTTCAAGTCCCAAGGTCGTGACAAGATGACCAACTTGGCCGTTTTGGTCAATTAAATGCGCGAAATCCGCAGTCAGGTGCACTGCAACAGCCGGTGGCGATGCCTAGCTTCTTTTGATCTTCCCAAGGAAATGCAGCGAGATTGCAGTCACCACGATACCGGACAGCAAGTAAAACGCCGTGGCCCAGATCCCGAACCATGCCGTTAGTGCCAACCCGACGAGCGGAGCAAAGGCCGCGCCGACGATCCAGGACAGATTTGTCGAAAGCGCCGTGCCGGAATATCGGTATTCCGGAGGATAGCGGTTGGGCACGATTGCACTGGCCTGTCCGTAGGCAAGGCCAAGGATGGCGAAACCAAAAAGGATGTAAATCGCCGGTCGTGTATCAAGCAGTGGAAGCGTGAAGCACAGCGGTATCATCAAAGCAATGCTGACCCAAAGAACGCCGCGCTTGTGATATTTGTCCGCCAGCACACCGGCCGCAATGACCGTCAGCACCGCCAGAACGCCCCCCAGCAACTGCAGCAGGATGATCCGATCGATGGGTATGTCTGTGTAGATGACAGTGTAGGCCAGGGGAAACACCGTCACCAGATGGAACAGCGCATAGCTGGCCAGCGGCATCATCGTCGACAGCAGAATGGGACGCCACTGGGTGCTGATCAGATCCAGATAGGGTGCCGATTGGGTAAGAACCTCATCGGCTCCGAAATCCGCTGTCAAAAGACGCAGACGCGCGAAAAGTGACACGACATTGACGGCCATCACCGCAAAGAAAGCAAAGCGCCAGCCGAAATTGATGAACTCTTCATCTGTCAGAAAGCCGGTGAGGACGAAGAAGAGCGATGCTGCCACGATAAATCCGATTGGTCCACCAAGCTGCGGCACCATGGCGTAAAGACCCTTCCGACCCTCGGGCGCCGCGTTCTGCAACTGCAGGGTGATCCCGTCCCAAGCACCACCTAGGCCAATCCCCTGCAGAATGCGAAGTGAGGCAAGCAGTGCCGGCGCAAGCCATCCGATTCGGTCGTATCCAGGCAGAAGTCCGATTGCGACGGTCGATGTTCCAAGCAACATCAGCGCCAGCGAAATCTTTCCCGCCTTGCCGATCTTCATCTGCACCCAGCGCCCTGCAAGGCTTGCAAACGGGCGCACGATGAAGGCCAGCGCGAAAAGAGCGAACGAAATCATCGTGCCCGTAACTTGATCAAACATCGGGAAAAACAGCCTTGGAAAGACCAAGGCCGAGGCAATAGCATATACAAAAAAGCCGAAGAAATCTGTCACGCGGGCCATGACGACCGTGGTGACGACCTCATCAATCGTAACCGTCTGTTTGTTTATGGTGTCTGTGTTTGTCATCTCACCCCGCGATTTCTAAACCCGATTGTAGTACCTTGGAAGCAATTTAGAGGTGCGATTTTATGTTGCAGTCTGCGCCCTGTATCAAAGGGATGATAAGAATATATGCTATTCAGGAAGCGCGGCCCCTTCTCTTTCGGTAAACGAGTGGGGCAGCGTTTGGACTCAAGCGTAATGCGAGACACCTTCAGATGACGGCTCGAAAGAAAACGATTGCGGTTTTGTCGCTGCTCCTTTTGACGGGGTGCGATCTGGTGTTGCTTAACCCGTCGGGCGACATCGCCGCGCAGCAGGGCGACCTGATCATCTACGCCACTGTGCTTATGCTGATTGTCATTCTGCCCGTGATGGCGCTGACGCTTTTCTTTGCCTTTCATTTCCGTGCATCAAACAAGAAGGCCCGCTACGAACCCGACTGGGACCACTCGATAAGCCTTGAGATCGTGGTTTGGTCGGTGCCGCTTGGCATCATCATCTGCCTGGCCGGTCTGACATGGGTCGCAACCCACAGGTTGAACCCCTACGACGATTTGACCCGGATATCGGAAAGTCAGCCGATTGACCCAAACGTCGAGCCGATGACCATCCAGGTCGTCGCGATGGACTGGAAATGGATGTTCATCTACCCCGAACACAACATCGCAACGATCAATGAAGTGGCGGTTGTCGTTGACCGTCCGATCGAATGGCACCTGACGTCAACGACGGTGATGAATTCGTTCTACGTGCCGGCGATGGCCGGTATGATCTACGCCATGGCGGGCATGCAGACCGAATTGAATGCGGTGATGAATGAACCCGGCACATATGATGGGTTTTCCGCCAATTACAGCGGCGCCGGGTTCTCTTACATGCGGTTTGACCTGAAGTCGGTGGATGAAGCCGGTTTTGATGCATGGGTCGACGCCGTGCGCAGCGGCGCCGAGCGAGACCTGGACAGGGAGCACTTTCAGATACTTGACCAACCGACCGTCGACCACCCGGCCACCTATTTCGGCGGCGTAGAAGAAGGCCTTTGGGACCGGATACTGAACATGTGCGTGGGTGAAGATGAGCTTTGCCGCGACGACATGATGATGGTGGACGCCCTGGGAGGCGGCGGCATCGAGGGTCTTTGGAACCGTCAGCTCTTTGCCGGCATTTGTGATGCCGATGACCCGACCGCCCTCTTTGCCCTGATCCGCCCTGACTTGCTTGAAAACAGCCGCGACATTCTTGCCTCTGCGGAATTGTTGCCGGCCCAATCCGAACAACCAGCCTCGATAGCGAATTGACAACCCATGGCCGCCACATCGTCTTCCCACGGCTCGTCCTACGCACCTGAAATCCATCCCTTCTGGGGCAAGCTGAACTGGAACATCTTCCCGTTCTATGAGCCTGTAATCTTTTACACTTTCATTGTCGTGGCCATTCTGGGAACCGCGATTTTGGCCGCCCTGACCTATTACCGGCTTTGGGGCTATCTGTGGCGTGAATGGTTTACCTCGATCGACCACAAGAAGATCGGCATCATGTATATGATCCTCGGGCTGGTGATGCTGCTCCGAGGGTTTGCAGATGCTATGCTGATGCGCATTCAGCAGGCGATGGCCGCCTCGGGCGGCGAAGGCTATCTGGACGCCCACCATTACGACCAGATCTTCACCGCCCACGGCGTCATTATGATCTTCTTCGTGGCCATGCCGCTGGTGACGGGTCTTATGAACTATGTCATGCCGCTTCAGATCGGCGCCCGGGATGTGGCCTTTCCTTTCTTGAACAACTTCAGTTTCTGGCTCACCACGGCGGGCGCCGCGCTGATCATGATCTCCCTCTTTGTGGGCGAGTTTGCGACGACCGGGTGGCTGGCCTATCCGCCGCTATCGGGTCTCGAATACAGCCCGACCGTGGGCATGGATTACTATCTCTGGTCGCTCAACATAGCCGGTATCGGCACGACGCTGTCGGGCATCAATCTGATCGTCACCCTGGTCAAGATGCGCGCGCCGGGGATGAGCTGGATGAAGATGCCCGTCTTCTGCTGGACGACGCTTTGCACCAACATTCTGATTGTGGCGACCTTCCCGGTGCTGACCGTCACGCTCGCCCTGCTTACTGCTGACCGGTACATCGGGACGAATTTCTTCACCAACGATCTTGGTGGCAATCCGATGATGTATGTGAACCTCATCTGGATCTGGGGTCACCCTGAGGTTTACATCCTGACGCTCCCGGTGTTTGGCGTCTTTTCAGAGATTGTGCCCACGTTCTCGGGCAAGCGGCTCTTTGGATACACATCCATGGTCTACGCGACCTGCGTGATCATGATCCTCAGCTATATCGTCTGGCTGCACCATTTCTTCACCATGGGGGCCGGCGCCAGCGTGAATTCGTTCTTCGGGATCACGACGATGATCATATCGATCCCGACCGGGGCGAAGCTCTTTAACTGGCTCTTTACCATGTACAAGGGGCGCATTCGCTTCGAAGTACCCATGCTGTGGGTTGTGGGCTTTATGATCACCTTCGTCATCGGGGGCATGACCGGGGTCCTGCTGGCCGTTCCGCCGGCCGATTACGTCCTGCACAACAGCCTTTTCCTGGTGGCGCACTTCCACAACGTGATCATCGGCGGCGTCGTCTTTGGCCTCTTCGCAGCCATGACCTATTGGTTCCCCAAGGCCTTCGGTTTCAAGCTCGCGCCGTTCTGGGGCAAGGTCAGCTTCTGGTTCTGGTTCGTCGGTTTCTATCTGGCCTTCATGCCTCTCTACTTGCTCGGGCTTATGGGGGTCACACGCCGGCTCAGCCAGTTCGAGACGACCTTTTATTCGGCCTACTTCGTGGTGGCGCTGTTGGGTGCGTGCTGTGTGGCGATCGGCATCGCGGCATTTCTGATCCAGATCTACGTCTCGATACGCGACCGCGAAGCCTTGCGCGACACAACGGGCGATCCCTGGGACGGCCGCACACTTGAATGGTCGACCTCTTCGCCTCCGCCCTACTATAACTTTGCCTTCACGCCCCGGGTCTACGAACTCGACGCTTGGAGCCATATGAAAGCCAACGGATATGTGCGCAGGACGGATGGCTACGTGCCGCTGCACATGCCCCACTATACGGCAACCGGTATCGTGATTTCCGCCATGCTGACGGTGATGGGCTTCGCGCTGGTCTGGCATATCTACTGGCTAGCGTTTGCCACCTTCGTCTTGTCGGTGGCCTTTGGGATCGCCCACACGTTCAACTATAATCGGGACTACTATGTGCCGGCCGATGACGTGCGAGACATCGAAGCAGGTCGCACACGATTGATCGCTGCGGGCGCCAGTGACCTGAAGGCTGCGGAATAGTGACAGCGCCCTCTGACACCACATTGGACCCAAGCGCCTTTGGACCGTCCGGGGCGGCGTCTGCCACGGGCGAGACCTATGACTTCTACGCGCCCGAAGAGGCCCATGCCGACGGTGAAGTCCACCACCACGAGACAGGCACAATCCTGGGCTTCTGGATTTACCTGATGAGTGACTGCCTGCTCTTCGGCATCCTCTTCGCGGTCCATGCGGTCCTTGGACAGAACTACGCCGCCGGCCCTGCACCAGCCGATCTTTTCGAGATCGAGATGATCCTGGTGGCAACCTTCGCACTGCTTTTTTCGTCGATCACCTACGGATTTGCCGTGCTGAACATGCAGGCGGGCAATCAGCGGGGTCTCGTTTTCTGGCTTATCATCACAGGGCTGTTCGGCCTCGCCTTCCTGGCTTTGGAAGTGCGGGAGTTTGCGCATCTCTGGCACCTAGGCGCCACGCCCATGGCCAGCGCGTTCCTGTCTTCTTTCTACCTGTTGGTTGGCACCCACGGTTTGCACGTGACAGCAGGCTGCATCTGGCTGGTCGTGCTTCTCGTCCAGATCCAAATGCATGGTTTGCGAGAAGAAAACGTGCGCCGGATCATGTGCCTTAGCATGTTCTGGCACTTCCTCGATCTGATTTGGATCGGTGTCTTTTCATTCGTTTATCTCGCCGGAGTGATGCTATGAGCGATCAAAGCCACGGCACCTATCGGTCCTACATTACCGGGTTCGTTCTGTCTGTCGCGCTGACGGTCATTCCGTTCTGGATGGTGATTGCCGAAGCCGACGTTTCCCTGTTTCTGGCGCTGGTGGTCATCTTCGGGCTGGGGTCGGTCCAGATCATGGTTCATGTCTATTACTTCCTGCACGTGAACCTGCGTGCCGAACAGGGCTGGCAGGTCATGTCGTTGGCCTTCACCGCCATGCTCGTACTGATCTGTCTGGTCGGATCGATCTGGGTGATGTTCCATCTCGAAGAAAACATGATGCCCGCCCACGAACAGATCGAACGTGTGCGCAATCTGCCATGACCGCAAAGACCGGCGCAGGGCGTCCACGCTGGTTTAACATCACGGTTCTCGTATCCTGTCTGGTGATCTTTGCCGTCCTGGTGGGGCTGGGAAACTGGCAGGTTCGGCGGCTGTCGTGGAAACTCGATCTGATTGAAGCGGTTGAGACCCGGGCCTTTGCAGCACCTGTTGCCCCACCCGCGACGGCACTTCCCGACGAACATGCCTATCTGCGCGTGGGGATTTCGGGCATGTATCTTCATGATCTGTCGCGCCGGGTCAAAGCCGTCACAGAACTCGGGCCCGGGCACTGGCTTCTGACCCCGCTGCAGGGGTCCGAGCGCACGATCTGGGTGAACCGTGGGTTTCTGGCCACCGGGCAACCTGAAGACAGCATCTATGCACCGACAGGAACAGTCGAGGTCACCGGGCTTTTGCGCATGACCGAGCCAAAGGGGACGCTCCTTGAGCGGAACGCGCCGGAAAGCGAGCGTTGGGTGTCACGCGACACCGCCGCCCTGTCGGTTTCTGCCGGTTTTGGTGAGACTTCGAATTTCTTTGTCGACGCCGATCACAGCGGCCCGCCCGATGCCTGGCCACGCGGTGGCATGACAGTCATCGCGTTCCGGAACAGCCATCTGTCCTACGCGCTGACATGGTACGCGATGGCGGCACTTTTTCTGGTCGGTTTCGGTCTGGCCCTGACCGATCTGCGCCGCGCTGGCAGAACCGCAGACCATTGAGCCACATTGTTCGGACCTCTGTCCGAGGGACAAGCCTATAATGAATAGCTCAAGCCGGCCTACGCCTTGGCACACCGAACTCACGCCGTCGCACCAAGGCAAGCGCACCAAAACCACCCAGAAGCAGCAGACCCGACGCGGGAAGCGGGATCACCTGAGGGTCATGCGTGCGCATGGTGCCCAAGGTCACATTGTCAAAACCGATCAGATCATTGCTGGCGACAGAATTGAAGAAATTCACACTTGAGAACGGATCGTCCGAGATGATCCCGAAGAAGCCGGAAAACGTGCCGTCACCGTCGGCAGGATTTTCTTCGAACACGATGGTCTGATCGAGAAAATTCAGAATGGTGCCGCCCAGTTCGGTGTTCAGCCTGACTATGTCGGCCCCGAAACCAACCACAAGATCATCGAATATGAAATTCGCGGAATCTTGCGAAAATAAGTCTGCTTCAAGAAACAGCTCCAGAAGTGGCGAGCCATCGACGGTTTCGACCGGATCGGAAAAAACGCCTCCAACGCTTCCCGAGGTTTCGACCTCAAAAAGGTCAAAGTCCTTGCTGCCTGGGGCAAAGTTCACGTCCTGCTCGGCGGTGTTGAAATCGACCTTCTGAACGTCCTTCAAAGCCGCCTCAAAGGCCTCGCGATCCGTATAGACCGTGTAGGGCAGATCCGGGGGGGTCGGATCAACAGGGTCATCGGGGTCATCAGGGTCGTCAGGGCCACCAGATGTCGGCAGCGCATCGCCAAGGGAAAGATTGTCGACAACGAACCGGTCAGACGAGCTGTCGTCGGTGCTGTCCAAGAAGCTTAGGGACGTGAAAGCCGTATCGGAGGTAAACCCGAAAAAACCGTTGTAGCTTTGCACTTCTCCGAGGATCTGGAGCGGCCCAACCGATTCTCCGTCCACCACGATCGCGGTTGCATCGAATTCGGTCCGCAGCGATGCGAAGTCGGCACCGAACGCGGTGGTCGACCCGAAACTCAAGCTTGTCGGTTGGCCAAAGTCCGCGCTTATCAACGCAGCCTCGAAAAGATCGAATTCATCCGTGATGACACCCGCGTCGGAAAAATCAGGATTGGCGGGGCCGGTGATGGTCACCTCACCCGCGGCAAGGGGCGTGCCCTTGAAGCTCTGACCGCCCAGGCCCGTGAAATCTTCGTTTCGTTGATTTTCGATCGCGGCCTCAAAGGCGGATCGGTCATCGTAAAGTGTGAATGTCGCGGCATTTGCCGTTTGTGATTGCGCTGCAAATGCAACCAAAACCGTACACAATGCAGTTCGAGACATATGGATTATCCTCTAAGTGCATGGGAATTCGTCAAATTATGATTTGAATATCGCCGATTCGCAGGTTCGGGCAAAGGGCCAATTCGGCGCAGTCTTCCTTGGACCGTATCTTCCTTTTCGTCGGCTGAACTTGCGGCCACCGGATCCGCCAACATGCCATCGCATTGATCGGCGCGCGCCTGCCACAGCCCGTTGCCCAACAGCTAAGGACCGGCGACATGTGCAGAGCTTTGTGCGAACCTGCGACTATTGCGGACCCAAAGACATTGGAGAACGGCGGTGGCGCAGGACTACGTATCGATCAACCGAGACATCTGGGACGCCGACGCCGCCAATTGGGTTGAAGTGGGACAACGGCTCTGGTCCGCCCGGAGCCCGGAATGGGGAAACTGGGGAAATCCGGAATCTGACCTGAACCTTTTGCCAGAGGACATGGCGAACACCGACGCCATCGAGCTTGGCTGCGGAACGGCCTATGTGTCCGGTTGGATGGTCAGGCGCGGTGCGCGGGTCACGGCCATAGATGTCTCTTCCCTCCAGTTGGCCACGGCGCGCAGACTGGCGGAAGAGAACGCGGCCAACATAACATTTGTGGAAGGCAACGCTGAAGAGACCGGTTTGCCGGATGCCTCATTCGATTTCGCGATCTCGGAATACGGGGCGGCAATCTGGTGTCCACCGGACAAATGGCTCGCCGAGGCCTGGCGTCTCCTTCGCCCAGGTGGACGGCTGGTTTTCCTTGGTAACCACCCGCTTTCACTTGTCTGTTCGCCCACGGACGGCGCACCTTGTGACAGGACATTGCACCGTCCGTATGCCGGCATGTGGGGGGCTGACTGGACAAAGGTCGAAATCGAGCCGAGCGGCGTCTGCTTCAACCTGACGATTGCGGACTGGATCGCGCTCTTTGGCTCCATCGGCTTTTCGGTCACGCGGTATCAAGAGCTTTACGCGCCCGACTGGGCTTCAGGCACGCGCGCCGCCGTGCCCGCGGACTGGGCCAAAATGTACCCGGTCGAGCAGGTCTGGCACCTGACAAAGCATGAGTAACGGCTCCATAGACCGGCAGAGACCCCCCAAGGCGGCGGTTTTATCCCACGGCCCGCCTTGCGGCGGCCCTGGCCGCAGGCGCATTTTTGGTAAGATCTCAACTGCGGTCCCAGCCGCACCTCACCGTCATGCGCCCGTAGGGCGACCGGCATCGTTAGCAGAATTTGCTTGCGTGGCAAGTATTTGAAAGACGTGCCTAAAGTCTGATACCGACGCGCGATCCAGCGCGTCATCAGCGATCTCGGCCGACGACCAGAGCCAGGAATGGGCCGGATCGTGAAGCATGGCCCAGTTGCCAAACATCCGTGTCGGAACGTCGCCGAAGAACCGCAGCTTTACGTCGACATGCCGGTCATCGCGCTTGATGCGTTCGTAGGTTGCATGGACACTGTCTTTCGGCCCCTCCAGTAGCTGTAGAAAGATGTCGTGCCGGCAGACCAACGCCCCGGTGATGTCGTCGCGCGTGTTGCAGCGCCTTGCATCCATCAGGATACCGTTCAGAACGGCTTCGTCGTATCCGAATGGCTGGGATGAATAAATCAGCTGAAATACGTCGCCGATGGTCGCCTCCATTCGCGTGGCATGCACTGTGGGCGCCGCGCCGCCGGAACCCCGCAAGGCCCTGCGATTCCGCGCCTGAACAGGATCAAACACCGAAAGTTGCCCTTCGACAATGCAGGTGTGCGCGAAATGGCTTTGACTTAAGCCTTCAAGACAGGGACGGCCGACGTATGCGCCACCTCACTTGCGCGGCAGCTGTTCAGTTTACGGGCTGCATTAGAGGATTGGCGGATTGGCGCTGTCCTTGAACTCAACCGTCGTGAAAGCCAGCATCGTATCGCCGATGTTTTCCAGATCGTGGGTCATAGATTCCCCGCGTTCGAACTGAAAATGCTTTGTATCGCCAACGGCATAGTCGGCCTCGGCAACGGTACCGTCACCATAGCGCGACCGGGCCTTTCCAGCGGTGGTCGCGGTCCAGAAATAGTCCAGCACATGCGTATGAAATGGCAGGCGCTCGCCCGGTTCCATTTCGATCAGCCACACACGAACGCGGTCGCTTTCGCTTACGATCCGCGAACCGACACGACCGTTAGAGCCTGCTGAGCGTAGCTCGGCAATAAGGTCTTCTGACCAATGCGGGTCGGCAAATGCGGACATGCTGACAGTGTTCCTTTACTGGCGGTTGCCTTTTTGACGCGACGCTTGTTTATAGACTGATAAATTAGCATCCGGAAGGTGGCAAGTGAAGAGCAAGAGGACCGGGACCGCAATTGTATCTGGGGGATCCATTTGCGGCCTCTTCACAGCAGCAGCGTTGATGCGTGCGGGATGGCGCGTCCAACTCTTCGAACGCAGTAGCGTTGAGTTGGCCGGCCGCGGTGCCGGCATAGTGACCCACGATCGATTGTTAAACGCGCTTGGAAAAATTGGTGCCGATGTCCGTGACTTGGGTGTCGAAGTAACCATGCGCACGGTCTTTGACCGCAACGGCGAAATTATTTTCAAGAAGCCCTATCCGCAGATTGTCACCTCTTGGGACCGGATGCACCGAATTCTGCGAGCGCTCATGCCGAAAGGCACCTACAAACTGGGGCATGCGGTCACCGGATACGAAACCCAGGATGACCAAGTGCTGGTCAAGCTGGAAGGCGGTCAGACGGAAGCTGCCGACGTATTTGTCGGGGCGGACGGTTTCCGGTCAGCCATCCGGGGCCAGATGCTGCCCGATGTTCATCCCGAGTATTCAGGCTACGTCGTGTGGAGGGCGCTGGCCGAAGAATCAGCCATCGCACCACAGATCCACGATCGCTTTTTCGCGGACTTCGGGTTCTTCCTGCCGAATGGTACGCAGATGATTGGCTATCCAATCGCCGGTGCCGACAATGACCTGCGGCCGGGTTATCGTCGCTACAATTTCGTTTGGTACGCGGCGTTTAGCGAAGATCAACTGCAGGAAATGCTAACCGATGCGACCGGCACCCATCATGCCCTGTCGATCCCGCCGCCTCTTGTACGCGAGGACGTCCTGGAAGATATGACAAGGGCCGCAAAGGACCTTTTGCCACCACAAATCTTCGGAATCCTCGAAGGCAGCAAACGTCCGTTTTTCACACCGATATACGATCATTGCAGTCCGACCTTTTCAGAAGGCCGCGTCGCGCTTGCCGGGGATGCCGCTTGCGTGGCGCGTCCGCATGTGGGGATGGGTGTTACAAAGGCCGCAGAGGACGCGCTCGCTTTGGCGCGGCATCTCGATGCTGACGATGTGCCCGGTTCGCTTGCAGCCTATACACGGGAAAGGGTTCCGGCGTCCCTTGAAGCGCGCGATCTCGGGCGCCGGCTGGGCAGCTATATCTTCGAGCGATCTGATCCGGACAATGGCGACGGACGCGCCCATCCGGACATGGACGCCATCGTCCGCGAAACCGCCGCGATTTTGGAAGACTGACGCGTCCGATTGGACTTGGGCGGGACGCGCCTATCGTTGCCATCTGGCGATGTTCTGGCCGGCCCAACCAGCGCCACATACCGCCCTGTGGCGCTACTTGATGGCCTGAGGATTGATTGGCGACCCTGCCCCACCGGGCAAATGCAAGGGTGGTGCGGAGAACAAAAATTCGTACACACCGTCCTCGGCGCAATCGGCGGCCAGTTCCTTGAGATAGAAGATTTCGCCCATGGATATGCCGATGGCCGGTATCACCACCCAATGCCAGGGTTGGTTCGCCTCGTCGGTCTCGTTTGGGCGGACCTCGCACCCCCAGGTGTCGGAACAGATCGCGGCAATATCATGGGCCTTGATCCAGCGCGCGGTCTCAAAAGCAAGGCCCGGCGCATCTCCACCGGCATAGCCAGACCAGTCACCGCCCGCCAGACAGCGTTCTTGGTGACCGGTGCGCACAATGACGAAATCGCCTTTGCGAATGTCGACGCCCTGATCCACAGCACATCCGTCCAAATCCGCGTTGGTGATCGGATATCCGTCGTCAAGACTGTCGACGCCTTTCCAGCGCGCCACATCCAAAAGAACACCGCGGCCGACCATCTTGTCGCGCACATGTTCGATGCCCAGCCGTTTGGCACCATTCACCGTGACATCGGCGGCGGGGTAGCCATTGTACATCTTGTCATCAAGGAAGATGTGGCACAGCGCATCCCATTGCGTGGACCCCTGACAGGGCACATTGATCGCATCGTCGGCGTAACGAAGATAGGCCTTGCCATCGCCGTCCTGTTCGCCCGCCACTGCGTCTGTTCCGGTGGCCAGCATCTGGTGAATGAGGTTCCAGCGCCCGCCAAACAGACCGGACTGAATCTTTTCCTTCAGGTTCAACCCCAGCGCAAAGACCTTGCCCTTCTTGACCAGACCCGCCGCTGCAATAATATCTTCCGGAGAAATGTTGTTCAGGGTGCCCAGCTGGTCGTCAGGCCCCCACCTGCCCCAATTCGAAAGCTCTTTCGCCGTGTCATAGATGTCCTGACGCGTTAATTTTGCCATCTGGATTCCTCCCTTGCCGCACAGAATGCCGCAATCCCGATTGTCTTGCTGCCCTAGGCTTGGGCATGTTTAGTTATCGGGTGATAACTTGCCCGGCACCAAATGGGTTGGCAATGATCAAAAAGAGCATGGATATGATCGGCGAAGTCTGGGAGGCCTCGGCAGGGGGCCTGATTGGAGAGAAGATCGTTCCATGTTCCGGTACAGCTGTGCGGATTGGTGCGGGGACCCATGAACGTACGTTTCGCGATGGCAACAGCCCGGCAGCCCGAGGTTCGGCAGACGCCGCAGGTCACGCACCTCTGAGGGATCCGAAAGCGAGGCACATATGAGCGGTGCCAAGACCGGGCCAAAACGGCGCCGACTTGCCTATGAAGACCGGCGCGAGGAATTTGTCCAAAAGGCAATCGAATTCTTCGCCGAAGAAGGTTTTGAAAGCTCGACGCGGGAACTTGCCCGCCGCCTGGACGTGACGCAGCCGCTTCTCTATCGGTACTTCCCCTCCAAGGACGAGCTGATCGCAGAGGTTTATGAGACCGTTTACGTGCGCAGATGGAGCTCGGACTGGGACGCCATGATCGCCGACCGATCAATGCCCTTACGCAAGCGTCTGCTCAGCTTTTACGAGGTCTATACCGATGTGGTCTTCCAACGCGACTGGATGCGCATTTTCCTGTTTGCGGGGCTGAAAAGCGGCGAGATCAACCGGCGCTACATCGCCCGCGTCCGCAGCCGCATACTAGAGCCCATTATTCGCGAATGGCGGGTGGAATCCGGCCGTGATCCCGACCAGGTTCAGGACGCAGAAATCGAACTGGCCTGGGCGGTTCACGGTGGCATCTACTATTACGGTGTCCGGACCGAGATATACGGCCAGACACCGATCATGGGCCGCGACTTTGTCATTGAGACGTCCGTCGAAAGCCTGATGCTGGCGTTGGAACGTCTGCAGAGCTAGGCGCGGCGCGTTTCCGTCAGGCGGCCCGCGTGCCCCGCGCGGGATAGCCGTTTCCAATGGCCATCACCCGCGACAGGAGAATATCCAGATCCGGTCGCGCGAAGGGCATCGAAGCGATATCGATTAAATAGAGCGACCCGTCCGGCAGAACCCAGAAGGTTCCGGGTTCGCAAAAGACGGGGATTTCGACCTCTTTGATCGACGTCGATACGTAAAGCCCCCATGCACGCGCCTGGGCCTCGGTTAGTCCGTAGGCGACATCAAGATCGCCTAGACCCCATTCAGCCTTGGCCTTTTCTGCACGTTCCTGGCCATCCATGGACACCAGCACGATGGGCATGCCAACCTCGGCAAAGGCAGCCGTCTTTTCGACGACCTTGGCAAGATACGTCTGGCAAACGGGACAGTGATATCCACGATAGAAAATCACCATAGTCGCCGCATCGGGTGTTTGCGCGGACAGATCGAATGTACCGCCGCCAGCAAGCGGCAGTGACAGCGCCGGCGCGGCGCTTCCGGGCATGGGTTTTGTTGTCATGGGAAATCCTTTGTTATCAGAGTGGTGACTTCGTCCAGTTTTCCGTGATGGTCACTCCGGACCCTCGGATCACTTTGGCAATCGGGCAGAACTTTGCCAGTTCCCGCTTGATATCTTCAAGCTGAGCATCTGTGGCATCAGTTTTCACACTAATGTCCATCACGACATCGGAAAACGGCTGCTCGATTTCTTCCTGAAGCATCGTTCCGCGTCGATCAAACTGTGCCGTCAGGTCGATTTCCATCTCGCCCATCTCGACACCCATGGAATGGGCAATCCGTTTCGAAATCACGTTGGTGCAGCCGATCAACGACGCCATCAGCGTCTCGGTCGGCGTCAAGCCCTGGTTTGTGCCATGTCGTTCAACCGGTTCATCGATCACACCTTCGACATCCCGCACACGAAGCCTGCTGCGCGCATGCGTTTCACCTGTCGCGTTCACCTTCATCTGTACGACGGATTTTTGCCTGATAGCCATGTCGCAGATCTCCCTTTGAGGCTTGCCTTAATTTATAGGTCGATAAATAGTTGGAGTAGGACCACCAACGCAAGGCGATGTTTCAATGGGGACGATAGGCCAGTGAAGGCACCAGATTTCGACTATGAACGGCCCAATACGCTGGCGGCGGCGCTTGCGCTGCTGGCAGACGGCGACGGTGCAGCGGAACCGCTCGCAGGCGGGCAAAGCCTGATGCCGATGATGAACTTTCGGCTGGCCGCGCCCGATGTACTCGTCGACCTGAACGCAATTTCCGAGCTTTCCGGGATCACCGTCGAAGACGGCTGGATCCGGATTGGCGCCACGACCCGCTATTGCGAGCTTGAGGCATCAGAAGAGCTTTGCGCCGCCATGCCGCTTTTTCCAAAGGTACTGCCCCATGTTGCCCACGCCGCAATTCGCAATCGTGGAACGATAGGTGGCAGTATAGCCCTGGCCGACCCGGCGGCTGAAATGCCGGCGCTGGTGCTCGTATTGGGGGGCGAGATCGTTCTCCAAAACGCGACCGGACAGCGCACTGTTCCGGCCGATGATTTCTTTCTTGGCATCTTTGACACCGAAAGAGAACCGGATGAACTGGTTGTGGAGGTTCGCCTTCCCGTCGCGGAACACAGCCAGAGATTTGGCTTTCACGAAATCGTCCGGCGGCACGGCGACTATGCCATGGCCGGTTGCATGATCACGGCGAGCATGACGCTGGATACGGTACGGATTACCCTTTTCGGCGTGGCGGACCGACCGGTTCGCGCGGATCTGGCCGAAGCGGCGCTGGCCGGTAGCGATGGCGGTGCCGCAGCCATAGATGCGGCCATCGATGCCCTGAGTGATCTTGAGTTTGAGGCTGACCTGAATGCAGCCGAAAACACCAAGCATCATCTGGCGGGCGTCGCGCTGCGCCGCGCATGGGCAGAGGTGCTTACATGACCCGCACCACACGCATCTCGCTCAGCGTCAACGGAGAGCTGGTATCGGCCGAGGTGCCGGTGCGCCGAAACCTCGTGGATTTCCTACGTCAGGATGTCGGCCTGACCGGAAGCCACGTGGGATGCGAACAAGGCGTCTGCGGGGCTTGCACACTGGAACTCGATGGGCGCATGGTGCGCGGATGTCTGATGCTTGCGGTGCAGGCGGACGGGGCCAAAGTAACAACTGTGGAAGGGCTGGCCGACAGCGGACGCAGTGCCGACCTGCGACAGGCTTTTGCCACACGCAACGCGTTGCAATGCGGATTCTGCACGCCGGGCATGCTGGCCAGCGCGCTGGAATACATCGAAAAAGGCGGGGCACCTGACCGCACGGCAATCCGCGAACACCTGTCAGGCAACTACTGTCGCTGCACCGGCTACCAGGCCATTGTCGATGCGGTCTGCGACACAATCGATGGGAAGGTCAGTGCATGACTGGTCCGCTTACCGTTTTCGACCGCCCCAACACCTACATTGGCCGGTCCGTTCCCCGCCCCGACGCGCGTCGTCTGTCCGAGGGGCGCGGGCGCTATGTGGACGACAAGGTTCTGCCGCGCATGGTGCACGCCGCCTTCTTGCGGTCTGTCCATGCCCACGCAAAGATCACCTCGATCGATCTGACAGAAGCACGCGCCGCGCCCGGTGTCATCGCCGCCTGGACCGGCGCCGATCTGGCAGAGCATGTGGAACCCTACGTGGGTGTGCTGAGCCATCTTGCGGGCCTCAGGTCCGCGCCGCAGATGCCCTTGGCGGTCGATGTCGCCCGCTGGCAGGGCGAGCCGATTGCCATGATCGTGGCCACCAGCCGGGCCGCTGCCGAAGACGCGCTGGCACTGATTGACGTGGACTACGAAGAACTGCCGGCGGTCTGCGATATGGAGACCGCGCTCGAACCGGAAACACCCGTGATCCATGACGGGTTCGGTTCCAACCTCGCCTGGGAACGGACCGTCGATACCGGAGATGTCGACGCAGTTTTCCAAGGGGACGACGTCACAGTGGTCGAACGCGAATTTCGGTTTGGCCGACACACGGGCGTGACGCTTGAAGCCCGGACGGCCATTGCCGATTTCGACCCGTCCCAAGATCACCTGACCTTTCACTATTCGGGCCAGGCGCCCCATATGATGCAATTCATCTTCGCCAAGCACCTTGGTCTAGCCGAAGAAGACGTGCGCATCGTGGCCGAGGATGTGGGCGGATCCTTTGGCATAAAGATCCACACCTACGGCGATGAAATCGCCACCGCGATCGCGTCGCGCCTGTTGAAGCGCCCGGTCAAGTTCGTGGCTGACCGTCTTGAGAGCTTTCTGTCCGACATTCACGCCCGAGACCATGTGGTGCAGGCCAGGATGGCGGTGACCCAAGAGGGCAAAATCGCGGCCCTGTCCTTTGACGACATCACCGGGATAGGTCCGTTTTCGATGTATCCGCGGACCTCGGCTATCGAGGCCAATCAGGTTCTGAACTTGACCGGCGCGCCCTACGACATTGAACACTATCACGCCCGCGCCCGGGTCGTGTTTCAGAACAAGAACCTGATGTGCCAGTACCGCGCCGTCGGCCATCCGATCGCCATGGCGGTTTGCGACGGCCTGCTGGAAGACGCCGCCGCCGCCATCGGCCTTGACCCGGTCGAGATCCGCCGACGCAACCTTATGCGCGATGACAGCTATCCCCGGTCAAGCGCGACGGGAATGAAGCTCGACGATCTGTCCCATCACCGCGCCATGGAACGGCTGGTTGATCTGATGGGGTACCAGGCGCTGCGCGACGACCAGACCCGCCTTCGGGGCGATGGCATCCTGCGAGGCATCGGGTTTTGCTCGATGGTCGAAGTGACCAACCCGTCGCCGATGTTTTACGGCATCGGCGGTGCGCCGATCGCCAGCCAGGACGGTGCGGCGATCCGGCTTGATGCCGGGGGTGCCATTCACATCTCGTCCTCGGTGACCGAACAGGGACAGGGCACAAACACCATCCTTGCCCAGATCGCGGCCGATGTTTTCGGTGTCGATATGGGCCGGGTACGCGTCAAAACCGGTGATACCGAGGTCACGCCCTATGGCGGCGGCACTTGGGCATCGCGCGGTGCGGGGATCGGCGGTGAGGCGATGCTGCAGGCGGCCGTGGCGCTCAAAGAGCAGGTGCTTGAAGTGGCCGCTGCAATCCTTCAGGCCAAACCGGGTGATCTCGACATCCGGGGCGGAAAAATCACTGACGCTGACGGCACCGAACGCATGGAGCTGAGCGATCTTGCGCGCACGGTCTACTACCGCGGAAACGAATTGCCGCCCGACCTGAAACCGGAACTGATCGCCACGCGACACTACCGCGTGACCGACTTTCCTTTTGTCTTCACCAACGGCGCCATGGCGGCCCATGTGGAGGTCGACACTGATACGGGTATCGTCCGCGTTCTCGACTTCTGGGCGGTGGAAGACTGCGGTCGCGTGCTGAACCCCCTTCTGGTCGACGAACAGATCCGCGGCGGGGTTGTCCAGGGCATTGGCGGCGCGCTTTATGAGGAATGCCTTTATTCCGACGATGGCCAGATGCTGAACACCAGCATGGCCGATTACCTTGTTCCGATGGCGGCCGAGATGCCGGACATACATGTGGCCCATGTCGAGACACCGACCAAAACCAGCGTCCTGGGGGCGAAAGGCGCAGGCGAAGCGGGCACCGGGGGCGCGCCGGCTGCGATCCTTAATGCCGTCAATGACGCGCTGCGACCGGTGAATACATCCATCTGGCAAATGCCCATGACGCCGCAGCGGATACTGAAGGCCCTTGGCAAGGTATAGGCCGCCAGGGGCCTAAGCGGTCTTGCCGATCGCTGCGGTGTACCAATCGCCGATTTCGCTGGCCGTCATCCAGGCCACACCATCGAAAGATCCTACGTAATCAAGCAATTGCTCTAGATACTTGATGCGGTGCGGTGCGCCAGTGATATAGGGGTGGATAGAGATCGCCATGACCCGTGCGTTGTCCGACGCTTCCGCATAAAGGCGGTCGAACTGGTCCTGACCCCGTTTGAAAAACACGTCCGATTCGTGTCCCTGCAGGGCGAAAACGGTGATGTCATTGGTCTCGACCGTGTAAGGCACGGTCGTGATCTGTCCGTAGGGTGTGTCGATACATTCCGGCAGATCATCGATAACCCAGTCGGCGACATATTCGATCCCGTATTTGCGCAGAAGATTAAGGGTTTCATCCGTTTCGGTCAGTCCGGGGCTTTCCCAGCTGCGGGGCGGACGACCCCAGAACGCCTCGATGGCGGCGACCGCGTCCCGGATTGCCGCCTCCTGGTCATCGAGACGGTGCATGGGCCCCTGCAAAAAGCCGTGCCCCATGAACTCCCACCCCGCATCCTTTGCCGCGTCGGCGACCCGCTTGTAGGTGCGGCACACGCTGCCATTGACGGCAAATGTCGTGGGAATGGCCCGGTCTGTCAGGGCCTCCCACTGGCGCCAGAAACCTGACCGCATGCCGTATTCGTGCCACGACCAGTTGGGGACATCCGGCAAAAGCGGCTGTCCCATGGGCGGCGGCAGCACCGTGCGCGGCATTGCACGTTCGATCCGCCATTCCTCGGCATTGAGAATGACCCAGACCGCAAGTCGCTTGCCATCTGGCAGTGTGAGCTTTGGTCTGTCCACGATCGCCTGATATGGGATCCGGTCCGACAACGCCATGGGCAGGCCTTTCCAACAGGCAATGGGGCGACCATCCGGATCGCCCCGTTAAGTCATCGGTCTTATTCGACGGCGTAGTCGATCGGCATGCTGTAGCCCGTGTCGGCCACGGCCTTCAGGTAGGTCGTCAGCACTTCCGTGCCGGGCATCCCGCGACCGTTGGCATCTGCGGCCTGTTGCGCTGGAAAGTCCTTGAGACTTTCGGCCCAGCCTGCGCGCGCCTCTTCCGGCAGCTCTTTGATCTCGGCACCGACGTCGGCAAGCCCCTTCAGGCCGCTGGCCTGCCGGGCATCCAGCGAAGCACCCGCCTGGTCTTCATAGGCCTGCCCAACCTCGATCAGGATCTGCTGCATATCCGCGGGCAGGCTGTCGAACTTGCGCTTGTTCATGGTCAAGGCGTTGACGCCCATCGCACCGAAGCCAATCAGCGTGTAGTGTGGTGCTGGCTCATAAAACTTGAAGCCAAGATAGGCGGAGGGGAACATGAGCCACCCGTTGTAAACGCCTGTTTGCAATGAAAGATAACCATCAGGAAGGGTGGATTGTACGGGAACTGCACCGGCAAATTCCAACCAGGGAAGGTTGGGGCCTGCACCACCGACTTTGACACCCTGAAGGTCTTCGACTGTATCCCAGGGGTCCGTTGTGCCCAGATGATAGTTGTCCCAGCCGTGCAGACCTAGAAGAACCTGGTCATATTCTGCCTCGAACTGCTCGCCCAGCCAGGGTACCGCGTCATAGGTCGCACGCACCGCGTCCATAGCCTGACCCGAATCCTGCGGACCGAAGGGCGTATAGTAAGGGAAGTTGTGCAGGAAAAGCTTCGCCGGCTCGAAACAGATGCAATACGCCCCAATGTCCAGAATGCCGTTCTGGACCGATTCAAGCGTTTCCGCGACGCCCGCGATCGCTCCGCCGTACCCTTCGACGAATTCCACCGTATGACCGGCGGCTTCGGCACGCTTTTTCACTTCGGGCACGAAGAAGTTGGCGGTGTCGGCAACGTAGACGGCCGGTCCGTTGGGATGGCCAGAGCCGATCCGGAAAGTAAATGTGTCAGCCATGGCGGTCTGCGCGGCCATTGCCGCGAAAGCGATGGCCGACGCTGTCACAAGCGCGGTCTTGTTTTTCATGCTATTCCTCCCATCAGCACGTGCGGGTGATGGACACCCGCATTTTAAGCTTAGCGGTCTTCTATTATCTATCGACTGCTAATTATCGTGCCATTTCCACATGGAAAACGGGTATCGGTCAAGCGCTTCGAAGGCTAATTTATCGTTCGCTAAATTTCGGCTTGACCGAAAAAACGCATAGAATACGGTTGGGCGGGTACGATCGCAGCACGGGTGGGAGGCCGGAGTAGTGTTGATACGGTTAACCCGGGCCATCCATCTTTTTTCGGCTTTCTGGACGCTCGCGCTGGCTTTTCTGATCTTCGGGGATGTGTTCGGGCGAAGTCTGCTGAACAGCCCCATTCCCGGCACCAAAGAGATCATCCAGAACTCTGTCGTGTCCATTACTTTCCTGCAGTTGCCTCTGGCGATTTATTCGGGCTCCATGCTGCGGACATCAATCTTTGCCGACGCGGTATCCCCGGTTTTTCGAAAGGTCCTGCGGACGGTTGGTGCCCTGCTGGGGCTGCTCTTTTTCCTCGGACTTATCTGGAGCACGTGGCCGTCCTTCTGGGACGCGTACCGGATTGGAGAATACGAAGGCGAAGGGGCGCTGCGGGTGCCGACGTGGCCCGTGCGTGGCACCGTTTTGGCGATGTCCGTCTTCGGGGCCTGGGCTTACCTTACGATGATCATTCTCGACTGGCGCGACCAGTTGATCGATGAATTGCAGGCCCCAGGCGCCATGCCCGAGAGCTTACGGTAAGGCACGACAATGGGCGGCGACATCGCACTTTGGATGCTTGGGCTCCTGATCGTCCTGATCCTTTTGGGAACGCACATCGGCATTGCTTTGGCGATCTGTTCGGGACTTGGTGTGTGGCTGATGCTCGGCAGTTTCGAAGCTGCCGTTTCAATCCTTGGCAACACGGCCTATGAGGCGGTCCGCAAGGATGTCTTTGCCGTCATTCCCCTGTTCGTGCTGATGGGCGATTTCATATCGCGATCCGGGGCGGCGTCCGATCTCTACCGCATATGCGACCGCTATCTTCGCCGCGTTCCGGGCCGCCTGGCAATCGCCACGATCGCGGGTAACACGGTGTTCGCCGCCGTCACTGGCGTGTCCATCGCCGCCGCCGCCGCCTTTTCCCGCATCGCATACCCCGAGATGAAAAAGGTGGGCTACAAGCAGACCTTTGCCCTGGGCGCCGTAGCCGGATCGGCCTGCCTGGGCATGCTTATTCCACCTTCCGTGCTTCTGATCGTCTGGGCGATCCTGACTGAGATGAGCGTCGGGGCATTGTTCATCGCCGGTGTGCTGCCGGGCGTTCTTCTGGCCCTGCTCTTCTCTGCCTACGTGATCATCGCGGCAATCTCTGATCCCACGATCGCCCCTGCCTTTGAAGAGCCTTTGGTTCCGCTTACGCGCGAAGAGCTGCGTTCCGAACTGATTGGTGGCATCGGCATCCTGCTGCTGGTCTTCCTTGTCATCGGGGGCATCTGGACAGGTGTTTTCACACCGACCGAAGCGGCCGGTTTCGGGGCGATTGGGGCGCTTTTGATCGGCCTCGCCAAAGGCATGCGCGGCAAAGAAATCATCGAGGCGATCTTTCAGGCCGGCCGGACAACAGCGCCAATCATGTTCCTGCTGATCACCGCCCAGATGTATTCGCGTCTTTTGGCCCTGGGCGGTGCGGTGAATTTCATTCAGGGTCTGTTCATTGGAGCTGGGTTCGAACCCTGGATGTTGATCGCGCTGATGATGCTGATCTGGATAATCCTCGGGATGCTGATTGACTCGGTTTCGATCATTCTCCTGACGGTCCCGATCTTCGCGCCCATCGCCATGGCCCTCGGTGTCGACCCTCTCGCATTTGCCATCTTCGGCATCCTCGTGATCGAGGCCGGACTTCTGACGCCGCCGTTTGGTCTTTTGGTTTATACAGTGCGCGGTGCCGTGGCCGACCAAACGGCCACGTTGGGCAAAATTTTTGCGGGCTCGACACCCTACTTTCTGCTGATTCTGGTGGCAGCGTTGATCGTTCTCATGGTTCCCGGATTGGCCAGTTGGCTGCCGGACTACATGCTTTAACGCGATGGGATTTAATCTTCCCGTGCTGCTGTCCTTAACGGTGAAGCCACCAGGTCAGACGCATCTGATACAAGTGCCCGACTTGGCGGCTGTCTCTGGCGGGGTCGCCTTTCACCGGGGCAGCGGCATCATGATAAGGCCTAACAGTGCGGCTTCAGCGCAATTCTAACAGAACGCAGCGGCTATCATGTTTCATAATGCGGATGGCTATTTATTATTATTTTGTCCCCGGCCAGACCGGTACTAGGTTCGCGGCAAGCAAGGAAAAGGTGCACCTATGGAACTTGGCTTTTTTACGATGCCAATTCATCCGCTGGAGAAGGACTGGCGGCTATGCCTCGCCGAAGATCGCGAAGCATTTCTGCTGTCCGACGAACTGGGCTTTACCGAGGCCTATGTCGGAGAGCATTCGACCGACAAGGCCGAGAATATTACCAATTGCATGATGTTTCTGGCCTCGCTGGCCTCATCGGTGAAACAGATCCGCCTTGGTACCGGCACCGTGAATATGCCCAACAGCCACCCGGCAAAGGTGGCCGCCGATATTGCCATGCTGGATCATATGCTCGATGGCCGGTTCAACTTCGGTATCTCACCAGGCGGGCTTGCATCGGACGCCGAGGTTTTCGGCAATCTTAATAATGACCGGGCCGAGATGTTCATCGAATGTATCAACACGGTTCTGAAGATCTGGGAAACCGATGCGCCCTACAAAATCGAAGGCAAATACTGGACGGTTACGACCGACCGTACGCAGATGCTCGATATCGGGCAGGGTCTTCTGCCCGTGCCGCTGCAAAGGCCACATCCGCCCATCGTCGTGACGGCGGTCGCGCCGTTCTCAAAGGGCGTGACCGAGGCGGCCGCGCGCGGATGGGATCCGATCAGCGCGAACTTTCTGATGCCGCAATGGGTCAGGTCGCATTGGCCGAAATATGTGGAAGGCTGCGAACGGGCCGGCCGGGTCGCCGACCCGGCCAATTGGCGTGTGGCCAAGTCAGTTTTTGTGGCCGACGATCTCGACACCGCGCGGCGCTATGCGACGGATCCCGACAGCCCTTATGTGTTCTACTATCGCCAGCTTTTCACGAAGTTGAAGAAACATGGCCGGATCAATCTGTTCAAGGAATACAAGGATCAGCCCGACGACGAAGTAACGCTTGAACACGTCTGTGATCGCCTGATCATCTGGGGGACACCGGACAAGGTGACGGATGAACTCTTGAAGTTCCGAGAAGAAACCGGAGAATTCGGGACGCTTCTTTACGGCGGCAAGGACTGGGCTGACCCCGCGCTCGCCCGACGGTCGATGGTGCTCCTGGCTGAGCAGGTCAAACCGGCGATCAATGCCGCGGAGTCAGGGCAGTCGCAGGCGGCCGAATAGGGCCGCAAGACTTGGTTTTTCGGGACTTGGTCTTGCACACCGGCAAGAATATGGAACTGAGTGCGTAAGTTTCGACGACAAACTCGGCCTAATCACGTACAGCTTTATGCATGCCGTCCGTACCGTTTACGCTGATTACTCAAAGTGCCGGACAGAGCCAAACTGCGGTCACGGCGTGTCCACTGGCCGCTATGCGACCCGCGCTCCGTTGCTCCAAACACCCCTCAGGTAGGGCGTGTTCATCATGTGCCCCACCCGAAGGACGTCGCCCCTGGCGCCCAGAGAAATGGCTCCTCGATCGGAAAGTGAGGCTGCCCGCGCCGGGTTCTGCGTCACACAGGCGATGGCACGCGGGATATCGTTCCAGATTTCGGCCAGCTTGAAGGCGGACAAAAGCAATCCGGCAGGCGCATAGTCGGACGAGACTATGTCCAGCAGATCAGCGCGCGCAAGCTCTTCAGCCGCAACATTCCCCGAATGGGAACTTCCGCGGATCAGGTTGGGCGCCCCCATCACGATGGCAATGCCGCGCTCCTTGCAGGCCGCCGCGGCCGCGAGTGTCGTCGGAAACTCGGCAAGTCCCACACCGTTTTGCGCCGATGTTTGGACGTGCGCGACGGTCGTGTCGTCATGGCTCGCCAGTACCGCACCCAACCGCCTGGCTTCGGCAACGGCGCCAATCTCGTGTTTCGTGCCAAATTCGGCCCGAATACGCATCAGATTGGCCGCGTGTTCGGCGAATTCATCGTCCGACATGCCCCGTTTTTTGGTGACGTATTTTCGGTGTACCGACAGGTCGGCGAACTGGCGTTGGCCTGGCGTGTGGTCCATCAGGCTGACAATACCGACCCGGTCATCCGCGCCGAAACGTGCCAGTTCCTCCAGCAGGGTCTCGGAACAGATCTCCGCGCGGATATGCAGGAAGTGACTGATCTTGAACATGCCAGCCGCACGGGCACCCAGAAGCTCGTTTGCAATGGCGCGGGCATAGTCGAAAAAGCGTGCCTTGCCGCCGTGGATTGACCCGGCGCGCAACGCGTCGAAAACTGTTGTAATTCCCGCGCCCGCCAGTTCCGCATCATGGGCGATAAGCGCCGGAAGATGCGGCCAGTCGACACCGGGTCGGGGTTCCATATGGCGTTCCAGATTGTCGGTATGCAGTTCGACCAGACCCGGCATCACAAAATCACCACCGCAATCCAAAGCGCCGTCCGCCACGCGGTCGCCTTCGTCAATATTGGCTATCAGTCCCTTTTCGATCGTGACCGACCCGGTCAGCACGCGGTCGGATAAAACCAACCGGGCATTGGCGAGGCAGATGTCGGACGCGTCGGACGAGGCCGCAGTCGATGAACTGGTCATGGAATTCATGGCGTTTTGGTGTTCCCTAAGCGCGGGCAAGGCCCTTTGCCTATGTTACTCCAAATTGGACAGTGGACTGTGCCTTCTCGCGGGGGGCGGCCTTTTCCTTTCCAGCATAGACCGCCTCCGGGAAAGCGGTAGAGCCGCAGCTCTGGGCGACCCCGCACATTGGCGCCAAAGTCAACGGCTACCGCCCACCGGCGCCCGAAACAATCGTTCAGTGGTGCCAGCGGCCGGTCATGCACCACCGATCAAACCAGACCGATCAGATCGGGCCATCCAGTATTTTGGATGAACGCGCACGACAGTAAGCGAGTAGAGTCGTTAGAAACATGCCAGAAATCATGAAAAGGAAGGCACCGGGGGTAGGCACAGGTGTTGGTGCAACTTCGATGGTGTATGTATCAAAGCCTGCACGGAAAAATTCGACTGTACCGTTAACGCCCAAGACATCCGCAAGCAGATCCAGGTCGTTACTTTCAACGAGATCCCCGCCCAAGCCGGTAACAACCTGAAACGAGTCAACATCGAATAAACGCAGGTCCCCTGCTATATCCAATGTAATTCTGTTCGTATTCCAAACGGCGTCCCTGTTTATGGTAAAGCCCGTGTTGAACCAGTTAAAGTTCCCAGCGCTTACAACTTCAAGTGGACCGTTAGGGAATTCACTCGTAATCGGTGCATCAAGGTTTACCTCTGTACCGCCTTCGATCCTTCCTGACAAACCGCTCCTGTCAGTGATGGATGCAGTCTGTTCGGCAAAGATATCAACAACAAAGAAGTCATTAAGGCCATTGTTCAATCCAACGCTCCCACCACTTATTACTGTGTTTCTGACAACATCGACGGGACCAGATTGAAAAACCGCCTGTCCCGGAGCATCGACAATCAGGTCCAAATACACTCCGGCTTGTATTTCCGCTGCATCTACAACGCTCGCCATCTGGAAAATACTCGTCAACAAAACGGGAAAAAAAGGCTTTTTCATCGCCGATCTCCAATGCTCCACTAAAATACTCTTATCCGACATTCGCCAAGTGGCCTGACGATTGTCGAAAAGATCGCCTGAATCTGCTCTGCTGGGCAAGTGTTTTCTGCCCGAGCGCCGCCGGCTGTCGCGCAATGCTGCTGCTGCCAGATCAGACAGCCCGAGCGCGTCATCAAGCTCGCGCACCAACGGCAGGCCGCCGTTCGAATTGATCTGCGCACCCTGGACTTGCACCCGAACCCGGTAGTCCAAATCGACCCGATCTGCCCGCTGCAAGCCCGCATTCTCTGTCTGATACATAAAACACGCCCCACACAGCCGTTAACACAATTATTTATATATAAAATACCGCCTTCAGGATAACGAAATCAGCGCGTTACTAAGGGAACGTGGGGTTACGAAGAGTATTCTGTTTGCGGCCCCTTGATCCGTCACACTGAATTCCAACGATCTGGCCAAAGCTACACCTTCACCGGTTGGACAGCCGCCAGCGCGCAGGCAACGGTCTGATCAAGGGGTCCGTCGTTGGTTATCGTGATGGTTTGCAGTCTTGCAGGAATCGGTTTGTCCGCCTGGGCCAGCCGCCTGTCGATGTCTTCCGGCCTTTCCCGTCCCCTGTTGGCCAGCCGTTGAGCAAGCGTCTCGCGACGGGCGGTGATATTCAGGACGAGTAAATGTTTGAAAGCATCTGCTCCTGCCGACAAGGCAGAACGTGAGAAATTGGCAAGGCAGTCAACACCGCGAAGAAGCGGGTCCTTGACCGAGACCGGAATGCCGTAACTCAGACCGTGGGCCTGCCAGTGAACCGCAAAGGCGCCATCACGAACCATTGCCTGGAACTCTTTGTCACTGACCGGATGAAAATCTTCGCCGCCCAGATCAAACCTACGGGTGATTACCCCTCCGCACAAGGTGCAGCTCTGGCACGGCGGCCTTGATACCTGCCATAACACTGTCCTTGCCGACGCCCGACGGGCCCACAACGGCGATCAGGCGACCCTGGGTCATGCCGCCATCCCTGGGCTAAAGCGGCTTACGTCGACTTCCCGGTCACAGATGCGTTTCCGGGCCGCCTCGTCGTGGAAAATTCCGATGATCGCCGCGCCCCTTGCCTTGGCCTGTTCGATCAATGACAGCACGATTTCGCGGTTCGCGGCATCCAAGCTGGCGGTGGGTTCGTCCAAGAGCATGGCGGGGTAGTCAAAGGCGAAGCTGCGCGCGATATTCACCCTTTGCTGTTCACCCCCGGAAAACGTCGTGGGTGACAGGGTCCAGAGGCCCTCTGGAATGTTGAGTTGGCGAAGAAGCTCTTGGGCACGCGTCTCAGCCACCTCGGGCGCAACACCGACGGCACGAAGCGGTTCTGCAACCACGTCTATGGTCGGAACCCGCGGAACCACGCGCAGGAACTGGCTTACATAGCCCAACGTTTCCCGGCGAAGCTGGATAACCTCGCGCGGTTCGGCGCGCGCAAGTTCCAGATCTCCAACCCAGATCTCACCCGACGCCGTCAGGTAGTTCCCGTAGACCATCCGCATCAGCGTGGACTTGCCCGCGCCCGAGGCGCCTGTCAGCGCCACGCATTCGCCCTCTGCAACCGAAAACGAGACGCCGGAAAGCACATCGATGACTGCGCCGCCCTGATTGTGCAGAGTGAAGGATTTGGACACGCCTGTGAGACTAATCATCGCTCATACCTGCAGGACGGAACTGACAAGAAGCTGGCTGTAGGGGTGCTGGGGGTCGTCCAGGACCTGATCGGTCAGCCCCGCCTCAACCACCCGTCCCGATTTCATCACCATCAGCCGGTCAGCCAGCAGGCGGACCACGGCAAGATCATGGGTGACGATTATCGCGGACAGACCCATGTCGCGCACAAGCCCACGCAGAAGATCCAGAAGCCGGGCCTGAACGCTGACGTCCAGACCCCCGGTGGGCTCATCCATGAACACCAGCCGTGGCCCTGTGACCAGGTTGCGGGCGATTTGCAGGCGCTGCTGCATGCCACCGGAAAAGGTCGTGGGGCGGTCATCGACGCGGGCGGCGTCGATCTCGACCCGCTCCAGCCAGTCTGTGGCATTCCCGCGAATGTCGCCATAATGGCGCGCGCCGACGGCCATCAGCCGCTCGCCCACATTTCCCCCGGCAGAGACGCCCATGCGCAGCCCGTCACGGGGGTGTTGGTGGACAAAAGCCCAATCCGTGCGTCCAAGCATGCGCCGTTCCGGCTCTAACATGGTAACGGTGTCTTTGGGCCCATCGGCGCGGGTGTCAAAAACGACTTCGCCTGCATCTGGCGCAAGATGGCCGGCCATGCAGTTGAGAAGCGTAGACTTGCCCGACCCGCTCTCACCCACAATGCCCATGACCTCGCCGGGATAGAGATCAAAGGATACATCCGTGCATCCAACATGCGCGCCGTAGCGTTTGGAGACGGTTCGGACGGACAGAAGCGGCCTCATGCCAACACCTCGCTGCCGGGGAACGAAGGGCCTTGATGTCCGTTTTCGCGGCGGTCTGTGCAGTAGTCGGTGTCCGAGCAGCAAAACAGCCTTCCGCCGTCATCATCGACAATGACTTCATCCAGGTAACTGTCCGTGGCGCCGCAAAGCCCGCAAGGGTGATCCGCCTTGCTGGCCTCGAACGGGTGGTCTTCGAAATCGAGGCTTACAACCTGCGTGTAGGGTGGAAGAGCATAGATACGCTGCTCGCGCCCTGCGCCAAAAAGCTGGATCGCGGCCATGTCGCCCAGTTTCGGGTTGTCGAACTTCGGGATCGGCGACGGATCCATCACGTAGCGCCCTTCGACCTTGACTGGATAAGCGTAGGAGGTCGCGATATGACCGTGGCGGCTGATGTCTTCGTAAAGCTTCACATGCATCAGCCCGTATTCCTCCAGGCTGTGCATCTTGCGGGTTTCGCTCTCGCGCGGTTCCAGAAAGCGCAGAGGCTCGGGGATCGGCACCTGGTAGACAAGGATCTGATCCTCGGTCAGCGGCTCTTCGGGGATGCGGTGGCGTGTCTGGATGACGCTGGCCTCTGATGTCGAGGTGGTGGTCGCCACACCCGCAGTGCGTTGAAAGAACGTGCGGATCGAGACCGCATTGGTCGTGTCGTCGGCCCCTTGGTCGATCACCTTGAAGGTGTCTTCGGGCGTCAGAACGGCAGCCGAAACCTGCACGCCTCCGGTCCCCCAACCATAGGGCATGGGCATCTCGCGGCTGGCGAAAGGCACCTGGTAGCCTGGAATTGCAAGGCCCTTCAGGATGGCTCGGCGGATCATGCGCTTTGTCTGTTCGTCGAGATATGCGAAGTTGTAATCAGACACCGTCATCTCCGAAAGAACTGTGCGTGCGTAAACTGGCCGTTGGTATTTTGTTCACCGCAGGATCGACGCTGATGTTTGCAGGCACTTTTCTGGACAGTGTTGTCGGAGACGCCCGGGCGGTACGCTTTATCTCTTCGATCTTTATATGCCTTGGCTTGTTCGCGTCCTGGCAGGGATACCGAGAGCTCAAGCGCCGCAACAGCTTGCGTATTCATCAACGAGAAAGCGGCACAGAATACGTGTGGATCGCATTTGACGGCTCTGAGAAATGTTCCCGCAAGGACCCGCGTGAGGATTGGGACGCTGCCAATGCCGATGCCGATGGAGACGCCGATGGTGGAGGGGGTGGAGACTAAGGGCACTTTATTCTGCCGCTGTCTTCATTTGTTGCGCTTCGACTTCGCGCCGCAGTTTACGCACCAGCTCTAACTCTGACTGGAAGTCCACGTAGTGGGGCAGCTTGATATGTTCGAGGAAACCGGTCGCTTGGATGTTGTCGGCGTGGTAGAGGACGAACTCCGTATCCTGCGCAGGCGCACCGACGTTGTCTTCTCCCAACTCTTCCCATCTCAGAGCGCGGTCCACCAGGGCCATGGAAATGGCCTTGCGCTCGCTTTGGCCGAAAACCAGACCATAACCGCGCGTGAACTGAGGTGGTTCCGTCTTTGAGCCTTTGAACTGGTTGACCGTTTCGCACTCAGTCAGCGTGACTTCGCCAATTTCGACAGCGAAGCCCAACTCTGGAATGTCCATTTCCACCGGTACCGTACCTATTCGCAGTTCTCCAACAAAGGCGTGGTTGCGGGCGTAGCCGCGTTGGGTGGAGTAAGCGAGACCAAGGGCAAAGCCCTCGTCCGAGCGTGTCAGTGCCTGAAGTCGAAGCGCCCGGTCAGCGGGCGTCTCAAGCGGCTCGCGGGTCAGGTCCGCTGGCGGTGTGTCGTCTTGCGGGGCCTCTTCGATCAACCCCTCGCGGTTCAGAAAATCGGTCACATGGGGCACGTCGCCGCCTTTGGCTGTGCGTGTGGGCGCATCTGGAACTTCACCCTCGGCGGCTAACTTAAAGTCAAGCAGGCGGTGCGTGTAATCGAATGTTGGTCCCAGTATCTGCCCACCGGGCAAGTCCTTGAATGTCGCCGAGATACGACGGTCGCAGGCCATTGCACCGGTGTCGACAGGATCGGAGGCGCCAAAGCGCGGTAGCGTCGTGCGGTAGGCGCGGATCAGGAAGATCGCTTCGATCAGATCACCACGAGACTGCTTTATGGCAAGGGCCGCCAGATCAGGATCATAAAGCGAACCTTCGGCCATCACGCGATCCACGGCGAGCTTCAGCTGTTCGCGGATCTGCGCGGTACTAAGTTCGGCTACATCGGTATCACCCCGCCGTTCTTCGGCCAACCAGGCATGCGCGTTTTGGATCGCCTGCTCGCCGCCTTTGACTGCTACATACATTCGGACACCTCCGTTGATCGGGGCAGCGCGGCGCATGTGGTGCCGCAAGTAAAAATGAAATCAATACCAAGAGGATATAGGGCACGGTTCATCTTGAATGCCTGTATCTCGGGCAAGGACAATCGGCTTTCTTTCTTGATGCCCGGGCCGGTCAGCACGGGGCCAGACGCGTTCAGTTCCGCGCATTCCACGACGAGCGTCGCCGACCGATCTGGGTACTCGGCCGTTCCCACATGGTAGCTCGTCACGGGCGACAGAGCGTCCCATGTGCCAACTGCGAACGTTGCCTCTGACGGCCCGGTCAAAGGTGCCCCGGAATGAAATGCCAGCCACGCCCGCACGTCCGCGCAATCCGTCTCTCCTGCCAGATAAACCGGCGTATCCGTGTCGCTAAGCGTCAACAGAACGGCTGCGGCCGCTGGCGACAAGGGCGCGGGGACGTCTGGCGCAAGAATCCTCTGTATCGTGCCAGGACGCGCCATGGCTGCCATGATGCCACGAAATGAATACGCGGCATCAACGGCGGCGCTGCCGAAACCGCCCGCAAGGGTTTTTGCCCCCATCAATCCTCACCCCGCATCATCGTGAAAAAATCGACCTTCGTCGCGGCCGCCTTGGCTGCGCGCGCTGATTTCCGGATTTCCGCTTCGGATAGCAGTGGGTCCAGTACACCGGCACGCAACGCCCCGGCCGCCGCGGTCTGCATCATCGCATCGACCAGCGCCGCCGCCTCCGCATCAGCCTTGCGCCGCCCCTGAACATAGGCATGCCCCACTTCACCCGAATGCAGTTTGACCGCGCACCGCGTGATCGTCATTTCACCGAGATTAAACTGTGCGCCCGTGCCCCCTGCCCGTGCGCGGACCATGGAGCTGCCGATCTCGGGCGGACGCAGCAGGGTGTATTCCGGACGTGCCACCGTGGCATCCAGCCGCTCTGCCACACGCCCTTCCGGCGCTTTCGCCATCAGGCTCATCCAGGCTTTTCGCAGCGCTTGCTGATCGAAAGTGTCATTCATCTCGACAACTGTTCAGATTACTATACAACTATACATATCTTAGCATGGTTACTTTGGGAATACAGGGGGTTTGGGCAAAATTGGGTAGCGGTTCCCGAAAGACGCCCATCTGGAGTGCCATCGCCTCGGCCCTCAGGAGCGACCTTTTCGAAGGCCGCTATCGGCCCGGAGACAAACTGCCGACCGAGGCTGCCATGGCGGAACGCTTTGGCGTGAACCGGCATACTGTGCGGCACGGGTTGTCCCAACTGGTGACCGAAGGGCTGGTGCGCACCCGGCGCGGCTCGGGCGCCTTTGTGGCCGCTGTTCCCGCCGACTACCCGATTGGCAAACGGGTCCGCTTTCATGAAAACCTGATCGCTGCGGGGCGCCAGCCGGAAAAACGCGCCTTGCACATCGTAGAACGCGCCGCGACCCAAGGAGAGGCTCGGGCACTAGAGATCAAGACGGGCGCACCGATCTGCGCGTACCACGGGCTGTCCCTGGCCGATGGGCAGCCCGTAGCAATCTTTGAAAGCCTTTTTCCCTTGGCGCGTCTGGCGGGGATTGGGCTGATCCTGCAGCACACCAACAGCGTCACCTTGGCGCTACAAAAGCGCGGCATTACCGATTATACGCGCGCCTCGACCCGGCTCACCGCAGTCCGGGCCACGACAACCCAAGCGTTGCACCTTCAGGTTCAGGAAGGTGATCCGCTGCTGCGCTCAAGCGGCGTAAACGTCGACACTATGGGTCTGCCCGTGGAATACGGCCGCACGTGGTTCGTCGGGGACCGCATCACCCTGACCCTCGACACCTAGATTCCGTGTTTATCGGGGTCGACTGCAACGAACGCTCGACCTTGTCCGACCACCGTCTGTCGGAGCCCAGCGCAAGCTCAGATGAGTGCTTTAGGTCTTATGCAGGCCGTCTTGCGGTAATCATGATTGCGGCGTGAAGAACCACCATGAGGATGGCCGATACAACATGAATCAAAACTGGCGCCGGAATGGCGCTAAAGATCCAGACAGAAATCGGGAAAAACAGAAGGATCGAAGTGACGAGACCCGGATTGTACTTTCTGAACATCAGCGCCCAAACCACGTGCAAAGCTCCATTGATCGCCAGCAGATAGGCCGCCATGACAGCCCACGCCAAATTCAGTGAGGCGAGGTAGAAAACGCCCAGCAACAGGAACCAGACGAAAATCACGTTGATGACCCAGACGTTCCCGGCGGTGAGGCCCTTTTTGTCCGCGCCCATCATGGCATTCAGAAACAGGGCAAAACGGTTGTCGTCATGCTCTTCGAACTGGTGGACCATATAGGCTGGCAGCGACAGGAAAAGCGGAAAGGCGATTGCCGAGCCGATAAACGGGTAGAGCCCGATCAACAAAACTGCGATCGGCGGCGTGGCGTAAGCCCAGTTACTGAAGAGACGGTCAAGCATGTTCGTGCAGTAGCCTCGCAGAGGTAAGGGTCAGTTTTCAACCTAATTTCTGGACAGGAGACCATCCGCGCCAAGATCACTGGAAAGGTGTCAGGCATAAAACGTAATGGCCGCCTGCATTCTGTTCGCCGCCCGGTTTGAAGACTGTCGGCAAAGCTCAGCAGGCAGGATTACCCAAATTGCCGTTTTCCTCCGCCGTGTAACGAGATTATCAAAGATCCCTAGGATCCAACGGGTTCGTTCCGGCTTCAAGCTCGCTCGGGTCATCGATACCGTCGCCGTCTGAATCCGCCTTGTAAGGGAAGATACCCAGACCCAGTTCGACCGTATTGGCAAGGCCATCACCATCTATGTCGTCGTCCATGGCGTCCTCGATACCGTCTAGATCGGTGTCCGCCCAGCGGGTCGGATCGTTGGGGAAGCCGTCAAAAGCATCCTCAACACCGTCCTTGTCCGCATCGATGGCGGGTGGCGTGAAGGTCCCATTCCATTCGGTCGCGGCATCCGGGACCTTGCCGATATTGGCCTCGTAAATCAGCAAATCGTAGAGCTGGCTCATATGATTTGGTCGTTGCTCGCTGGGCAGTCCCAGGTGGACACCAGGCTTCCAGCCAAGGGGTCCCAGGTTCTCCAGCGCCCAGGCCATGCTCAACTGATCGGTGACGACCGCGACGGACTGCATGGAACCCGACAGCCACGCGGTCACGACCGGTACCGCCAGAATCTCTTGTATCTGACGATCGGAATAATGCCGGCGCAAGTCTTCGATATGGGCCGCCGTGACGCGTGACGGCAAGCGCCCAGCATCCCTGGCAAAGCGCAGCGCGGCTTTGAAGGCCGGGTCATCCTGCAGGAATTCGGAACGTTCGAAATCCATCAGCGACTGGATGTAGGCGATCAGCGGGCCTTTTTCGTCCTCCGGGATCTCTTCGTGGAAGTTGTCGGCCTCGGTGTAGTCCCAAATGCCAAAGGCGCCGTGGGCCTGACAATGCACACAGCCTGAAGCAAGCTGATAGACAAAAAACAGCGACCAGACCTCGGGATAATCCATCGTGCGTTCGCGCTGAAGGATGTATTCGTCCATCGCCAAACTGCCGAAGGCAGCGCCCCGGTCCCAGAAGGTATCGAACATATTTCGGTCGCTATAAGGAACCGACGCGTCCACCTCGATGGGACCGGTGTAGTAGTCATAGTCATATGCGGCCACGTCGAAGGGCGGGGTGCCATCATCCGGCAAGTTGGCCGCCAGTGCGTCTTCGGCCTGCCACGCCAGCAAAGTACTTGGGAAAGCATCATAGGGCTCTTCAATCCCGTCGCCGTCCCCATCGAAGGTCACGATCGGCACCTCGTAGCCGGTGATGAACTTAAGCCAATCGGTTTCCAGCATAGGGTCGAGCGCTGCGAAGTCATCACGGACCCAAGTGGCATCGATCTCAGCCACGAAGCTGGTTTGCGCATCACCCACGAAGGGGTTGGCGCGCTGTTCTTCGGGCGACGTCGGGGCGTTGTGGCCCAAGTCCCAACCAACCGCCGCCAGGTTGTCAGTTGCCCAATCCACGGTTTCCTGATCCGTGACAATGGGCAGAACCGCGTCATGGGTGGCCGAAGCGTGGTTGATCGCGCCAAGCTGCATCAGTTCCGCAATTGCCCGGTCTGTGTAGTTGCTGCGTAAAAGCGCATGGATATCTGCCGAGGAAGTGATGGGGTAACGCCCCATGACGTCGATATAGGTGAAAGCCGCTTTCAGGCGTGGATCCGCGAGACCATCCACATAAGCCGGATCAAAAATCGCCTGAATTTCTTCCAACGGCACGCCCATAAGCGATAATTGATAGGCGCTCCGCGCGGTGTGGTGGCCGCTTTCGGATAGGATCATCTGGCGCAGCGTGAGCTTCCATTTGGTGACGCTGTCAAAGAACGCGTCGCGATGGATCATCGCATCGGCCGTCAACAGGCCCTCGTAGAAATCGCGCAGGTTGCTGATGTCGATCTTCTGGCGATCGTAGTACTCCATCTCAAGATCTGCGGCGGGGGGTTGTGGCGCGACATCGGCCAGGGCCAGGGGCGACACGATCGTCGCGCCCACCAGCGCGCTGCCGGCCAATCGTGTTTTAAGGCACATGGGATGGCTCTCCTCAGTCAGCGAGCAGGAACATGCCGTTGGGATTTGGCGAATGGGACGGAACGTTTTGAAGCACGTCCCAGTGCTCTTCCAGAAGCCCGGTTTCTTCGTCAAAGCGGTACATGTCGACGGCCGCGATACCTAGGTCGCGCGGGTCATCGTGGTCAAGATTGCGGAAATTCACATGCGCGAAGGCGTAATTCCCAGACACGATGATCCGGTGGATATCGATCGATATCTCCCGTTCTTCGACCGACCCGCCGAAGAGTTCCGCCAGTGGGGCCCGGCCATTGGGCAGGAATATACTATGTTGGATGTACTCATCGGAAATATAGGGCGCGAGGTTTTCGTTGGTGGGACCCGACACAAAGATCTCGTAGATGTCGAGCACGCGTTGCGCGATCTCCAACTCGGCCTCGGTCTCTGCCAGAATATGTGTCTCGACCTCCGTCGGAATGGTGTTCTTATATATCGCACCCTGCTCCCATGCACGCGTCGGCGGGGCGAAGGGATCCGTGGCTTGCGCAGATCCGGCCGAGGTCATTGCAATCAATGCGAGCCCGGCCGCGATGGGCGCCTTTACAGGAACGGATTTCATGATTTCCTCGCTGTCTGTTTCAGGGAACCGATCAGTGGGATCGGGACGAGCCTGCGGCGTCGGTTCGTGAGTGGCGGCTTTAAGTTGCGCCCAAAGAGGTAGCCTTGGCGCCTTTCGTCTGCGGGCAGCTTTGGCATGGCATCTCCTTCGCCGGAACCGCCCAAGGCTCCGGCCAAGATCTTCTAAACAGATGAAATGTCTCGTTTTCTTGAGAATAGGCTAGTCGACGGTGCGCGGCTTGTGGAGTTCAGGGCGCGCGCACTGCATGCGCGGACTTGCGGCACTCGATCCTATCGTGCCGTGGCCATCCATTGCCCGTCGCACAAGCTAATCTTTTCTGGACGAGGCTTTGAGCCTTTGTGCAGCGGCGACGGCTTGGCGCAGACTTTGGCACCGAAGGCGCACCAAAGGCGGAATGCTATGTTTGCAACTTCTCTCGGCAATGCTCGAGGAATGCCTGAATCTTGGCCGACCGATGCAGGTCGACATGCGTGACAATCCAGGTTGAGACCCTCCAGCTCGGATCAGAAGGCACGACCTGAACGAGGGACGCGTCTTCTTCCGCACTGAGGATGGGAAAAAAGCCCAGCCCGATCCCGGCTTTGATTGCCCCCTCCATCACCGTGATCTTGTCCGATATCAGGGCAACGTTTGGCCGGACACCAATCTTGTTCAACCACCGGTCCGGCGGATCCTGTCCAAGCAACAATCTTGGCAGCACAAAGCTGTGCTCCGCCAGATTGTCCACGGTTACGGTACCGTTGCGCTCCAGGTAGGACCGGCTGGCATAAAGGCCCATTTTCACCGGTTCATGTGGCAAGACAACATAGTCGAGTTCCTTGGGTCGCTTGCCCACGCGAAATGCGATATGCGCTTGCCCAAGCTCTAGTTTCAAAGGCGAATTCGACGCCCGGTACGACACGGTGATGTCCGGGTAGCGTTCCGAAAAACTCGCAACGAAACGCAACAAAAACTGTGCGTATCCATCAATTGATGTGACAATGAGATTGCCGGTTATGGCCTCTTCCTGACCGGTGGCGCGCCGGCGCAAGCGTTCCATACCCGACGCCATAGAGTTGGCAACATGCAGAAGCTCTTCACCCAGTTCGGTCGGTGTGAAACCATGCATGTGGCGGTGGAAGAGTTTTCCACCGATGTGTTCTTCCAGCGCGTCTATCCGACGATTGATGGTTGCGCGGTGGATGCCCAGAGACTGCGCCGCCGAAGACACCGTGCCGCGCTTTACAACTTCCGCCGCGACCCGAACTTCGTCCCACATTTTGGCACCCCCTGCTCTATTGGCACGCCCCATGATACGGCAAGACGCGCTGCGTTTTCGGCCGTGCAGCTAATACCCAAAAGACACGAGCGCTAGCAGCAAAAATGCGCATGCCTTGCGCGCTTTCGGTACAGATCCATGTCAGAGCAACATACCGCGGGCGCCTGCCTCAGCATCATGGATCGTGGGGGCTGTCAGTTCAAATCCACCAGCTTATTCAACCTGAAACCGATCTGATCACCGCGCAGTCCCTGATCACGCGAAAATTCATGGGCAACTTCAATTGCAAGATCGTCCCGCAGCGAATAAGACACGGCGATCTGCAGGGAATAGTCCTGGACCGTCCCGCCCGTGGCCAGATCCCGTGGACGGTAGGTGCCGGACACCGTCGTTCGCCAAGGGCCGCTCAGATATGACAAGCCCAGACTGAGAAAGTTCACGTCGTCGGCCGACCCTTCAAAATTTTCGAGCGCGGCCGCCTCGCCGAAGATCCCCAGATTAGCCCCATTGGCGAAATCCAGTGACTGCTTCGCCGCGATCAGGACGCCGTTTTCGTCCGAGACATCACCTTGTCCGGCCGCTTCGTGAAGCAACGCAAACTTATAGGTAAAGCCCTGCCGTGGGCCGACGTCCCGCCCTTCGAAGGCGAGCGAAAAGGATTCGAGCGACTCGGTGTTGCTGGCGCCCCCGTCTTCCAGCCGCTTTTGTCCGCGGCTGTTGATCAGGGAATCCGACAGGATTGACGTGTCATCGAAAAACGCGGCCGCGCTGAGCATGTGGAAACCCGGAATGCCAAGGTCGAACCTATAGTCCGCAGCAAATCCAACCCGTTCGATCAACTCGATTTCCTTGCTGAAGCTGTTGCCGTACATGCCGGGTATTTCCAGCGAGAAGAAGGCGAAGGACGGCGTGAACTTGCCGCCCAGGATCGACAGGTTTTCTGTGAGATCGTACTCTAGGAACGATTTGCGCACGAAAAGCGCCTGTTCCTCAAAGTAACGATCCGCCGTAGGCGGCCCTTCGTTTTCGAGACGGATCTCGGTGCCAAGCCGAAAGCGTTCTGTGAACTGAAATGCCGGTCGGGCCTCGATCTTTACGGCAAGATCCTGAGCCGAGACACGGCCGTCTTCGGCGCTGTAAAGGTCATCAAAGGCCAGCCTGTAGATGATATCGCCGTCAATGCGCGGAAACTGAGGCGCCGCGTCCTGTCCGATAACGGGCGGCGCGAAAAGAAGCCCGGCACATACCGCAATCTGCCCAGCCGCAAAGATACCCGGAATGGCGCGTCTTAAGCCCATGTTGTTGCCTGCTAAACTGCCCGCACGGATCGCATAACCGCCGCAACCCGATCACCCATGCGTGAGACGATGCCGCTTCATCGCTATCGAACCAAGCGCAGAGCGCGCGCACCGAATGCGCGCCTAACGAACGGTCATTGGCGGTGTAAAAAAGCCGTCAGACTATGTTGCGGGTCAGAGCATCCGACGCGACCTGCCGATGCGTCGTATGGCTAAGGATCAATCCGCTTGGACGGCTATTGGCCAGCCGCCTCGGCCCGCCAGAAGCCCGAGATGCGAAGATCGCCCGTTTCCCACCCGGCGGCTTTTGCCGCCTCGCGCACGCTGGTTGCCTGCTGGCGTTCTCCGGCAAACCAGATCTTGGCACCCTTGTGCCTTGGCAAGGCGTCCAGTGTCGCGTCGGCCAGCACGTCACCTTGGGCGCGGCTGAGCCAGATCATTTCGACACCCTCTGGCGCCCCAATCGGATACCCGCAGCTTTCACCCTGCTCGGCTTCAAGGAAGATCCGGCCCTTGGCCGCCGGTGGCAGGTTCTCAAGGAGCCGCGCAGCCGCCGGAAAGCCCGTTTCGTCGGTCGCCATCAGAACGTGGTCCGCGTCCAGCAACCCGCCACCCGATGGGCCCACAAGGCCAACAACGGTCCTGTCGCGTTTTCCCTCATGGGCCTCTTTCGCCCAATCCGTTGTCCGGCCGCCGGCATGGATGAAGACATCCGTGACAAGCTTGTTGGCCGCATGATCGACACTGCGAGCCGTATAGACCGGCCTGTGCGGTGCGCCAGCGCCATCGGGCCAAACAATCGATCCATTGGCCGCGACCGATGGCCATTCGGCGTCTGTCCCTTTTGGTGGCTGGACCAGACGGAAATGGATGGCGCTGTCGCCATGGCTCGACAAATCCTCTCCTTCCAAGGTCACGCGCAGGAAGACCGAACCAAGCACAGCAACATCTGTCACCCGTACGAACACAAAATTGGGGGGCAGCGAACCCTCGGCGCCGCCATCGGACCACCGCATCGCCTCGGCCACGGCAGGCAGGACATGGCGCATTTGCTGAATGACGGCGTTCTTCATGACGAAAAGCCACCGTTCGTCGGCGGCGGCAACCATGCCGGCGGTCTCGGCATTGGCACCGGGGCGCAAACCGATCAAACCATGGGCGGTTTCGACCGTAAGGTGTAGCTCCGCATCTTCAAGGACCTTCAGTCCCGAGACCTTTGCCTGGGCGAGGATCATCTGCCGCATGGCCGAAAAGGTAAGGCCCGGCAGATCGGCCTGAGATTGATGTGGGTATTTCGTGTCCATGGTGCCCCGTGACGGCGAACTTTCCGGTATTGGCTCGCTCCAAGGGCTGGCCATAGAAACGTAGTCCACTATGGTTTGAATCATAGGCCGAATGCGTGGCGGCGCGCGCGACATCTTGGCAGGGTGCGCACGGCATTCTGGTAGAGTTGACTGTGCAGGACCATGCTCTGGAGGGAAATCATGAAAGCCCATACCGCCAGCCTGCTGAACGCAATTGTACTGATCGCGTGCTCTGTCTGGGCATTTGCGGCCATCGGGGGATCGTCTTGGACGGCTTTGATCCCAGCGGTGTTTGGTGTCGCACTTCTTCTCTGCTATCGCGGCGTTCGAGATGAGAACAAAGTGATTGCCCATGTGGCCGTACTCCTAACGCTCCTGATCATCTTCGCACTTTACATGCCGTTGTCGTCGGCGCTGCAATCCGGCGCCGTCGGCGCTCTGGTACGGTCCGTTGCAATGCTCGCGACCTCGATCTTGGCGCTGGTGTACTTCATCAAGAGCTTCCGGGATGCGCGGCGCGCCCGTAGCGCTTGAGACAAATCGCGGACATGCGCCGCCCGCTCGCAGTGTCCAGCGAAGGACCCATGCCAATGAACCCGTTTCGACCCCTGGATTTGACATGCCGAACCAAATAACGCGCCGCGCCACACTGGGATTGCTCGGCGCCAGCACCTTGGCCGCGGCCGTTCCGCTGACACGCCGCTCGCAGGCTGCGACCCCGGCGACCGAGATCGACATTCGGGATGCGCGTTTTTCGTTCCTTGAGGGCAAAACCACAACGGGGCTTGTCTCAACGCGCCCGGATGGCCCGCCCCCGGTTATTCGCATGCCGAGGAACACGCGTGTTCCGGCGGGCGTCACCAACCGGCTTCAAGACTATTCCACCATGCACTGGCACGGGTTGCGGCTGGACAACAAGATGGACGGTGTGCCGTACCTGACCCAGTTCCCGATTGGGCAAGATGAGCGTTTCGAATACGAACTCTTCTCGCCGGACGCGGGCACCTTCTGGTATCATCCCCACTGCATGACAATGGACCAGATGGCCCTGGGTCTGACTGGCATTCTGATTGTCGAGGAAGACGAAGATCCAGGTTTTGACGCCGAGATCCCGCTGAACCTGCGCGATTTCCGACTGGATGGCGAAGGGCAATGGCTGGATCTCTGGACGGCACGCGGCGCCGCGCGGGGTGGCACGTTCGGCACAGTCATGACCACAAACTGGCGGATCGAGCCACGTTATGAGGCGCCAACCGGCGGCCTGGTCCGTCTGCGCGTGGCCGCCACCGACACCACCCGGGTCTACAAGCTTTTCATGCCCGATGGAGAGGCCAAACTGATCGCGCTTGACGGGCACCCGTTGCCGCAACCGATCGATTTGGCGACCACCGAAGAGGCGCCGGTCATCCTGGGGCCAGGTCAAAGGGCCGATATCGCCGTGCGCATGCCGGGGTCCGAGGGGCAAGAGGCCACACTTTTGACCGACGCACCGGGCCCCGCCCGCGTTCTGGCCCGGCTGGTATCGCGGGGCGCGTCCCGGGCACGGTCCCTTGCTGATCTCAGACCGCTGCCGCCCAATCCCGTGCCCGAGCCCGATCTAGGCGCGGCCCGGATGGAAGAGTTTGTCTTTGGCTGGTCGCCGGAAGGCGATCTGCCCAACAACGGCCTTTGCGGGTCGCTGCCTTACACATTCTGGTCGATCAACCGAACGCCCTGGCCCGGCGATGCCGTCCAGGGCGTCGGGCCCCTGGCCACGTTCCGAAAGAACGAAAGCGTCGTGCTCAGACTGCGCAACGAAAGCCCGAACGACCACCCGATCCATCTGCATGGCCTTGCGTTCCGGCCGATCCGGTCGAACAAGCGCAGGCTTCCGCCCTATTGGACGGACACGGTGCTGCTTCTTCGAGAAGAAACGGTCGATATCGCCTTCGTGGCCGATAATCCCGGCGACTGGGCGTTTCACTGCCACGTCATCGAACACCAGAAAACGGGATTGGCAGGGTACTTGCGCGTTCTCGACGCCTAGCCCGCGCGGCAGATGGGCGGCAGTGACGCCAGAAGCCTGTTCCAATCGCCAAAGTTTGACATCGGATCGGCGGCGAGTACCGCCACGGCGGCACCGCTTTTGCCATAGATCTCAAGCTGCGAAAGTCGCCCGAAACAAGTGACCCAGGCTGCGCCGATCTGGCTGACGTCCAGCGCAAAGTGCCGGTCGCCACCGTTGACCAACAGAATGTTGCCGGCCATGGATGCCGCCCCGCGTCGCGCGATATCCCCCTGCATCAGACCTGCGGCTGGCACAAATCTGCCGTGGCCAATCTGCTTATCGGCGAGGTACGTCACAAAACTTGTGATGGTCGCGTCCACCACTGGCCATGCCCGGTTTTTGCCCACATGCGGCAGTGTTCTCAGCCGAGTCACACCCCGGTCTTCGATGATATCGTTAAGGTGGCGCCCGCTGTCACTTGTGTCCCATCGCTCTCTTGCAGAGCGCACGGCGGCAAGCGAAATCGTGCCGTCCGGCATGGCCGTATCAGCGGATTTGGAAGTTTCGTTTTTCGGCGCGGCATCCAGCGCGCCTATGACATGCCTGTCATAGGTACCATTTGCCACGACGCGGTGCGAAATTACCCCGTCTGTTGCCGACACGATCACGCTCGGCCTCTCCCCGCTTCCGCCGGTCCTGGACAGTTGGACAGCAGTGTTGGGTGCAACGCGCAGATTGACGCGATTGCTCGACAGCCTAAGCGGAGCGCTTGTCGGTTGATAGGCCGCGTAACCGCCCCGGCCGGTGATCAGGGCAGCGCCGTTGTTGGTCGTGATCAGCGCATCGGACAGTTGCGTTCCCAAAAGCGCCAGCGTCTCAAGATCGCCCGCAAGCCGGGTGACCTGGCCGATATCCCTCTGTTCGGAAAGGGTTCTGGGAAGCGCGTCTCCTGACGCGCAGGCACAAGTCAGAACAGCAGCGGCCAGCGGCATGGGTATCGCCCTGCTAGTATACGTCCCGCACATAGCGCTTGTCGCGCCTCAGGCGGTTCACGTATTCGGTTGCCGCCTCGGGGTTCATGCCGCCCTGGGTTTCGATGATCGCATGAAGGGCCGCGTCCACATCCTTGGCCATGCGGGTAGCATCCCCGCAGACGTAGAAATGTCCGCCCTCTTCGAGTTGTGCGAAAAGATCCTTGCCGTTCTCGGTCATCCGATCCTGCACATAGATCTTTTCAGCCTGGTCGCGGGAGAATGCCAGATGCAGACGCGACAACAGGCCCGAAGCGCTGAATTCGCTGATTTCATCCCGATAGATAAAATCGCTTTCCCGGTGCTGATCGCCAAAGAACAGCCAATTCGCACCCGTTGCGCCGCGTTCGCGCCGCTCTTCCAGGAAGGCCCGGAACGGTGCGATGCCGGTACCCGGCCCAACCATGATCATGGGCCGGCTGTCATCCTCTGGCACCCGAAAGTTCTTGTTGGGCGACATGAAGATGCCCGCCACTGCCCCTTCGGGCACGTGGTCGGCCAGAAACGTTGAACAGACGCCCCTGTGGGGTCGGCTTTCATACATCCATCGCACCGCCGCCACGGTCAGATGCACCTCGCCAGGATGGGCCTTGGGGCTTGACGAGATGGAATAGGCACGGTGCTGGAGCGGCTTTAACCAACTCACCACCTCAGCGGGATCGAGCGTGAGATCCGGATTGAGGTTCAAGAGGTCAAGGGCGTCCTTGCCCCAAAGGAAGTGTTCCAGCGCCTCTTTGTCTCCATGGCCGACGACGTGAGACAGCTCATCATGGTTGGCCAGCGGCTCAATGGCGCGGATCAGATCCCGCGACGGCGTCATAATCTCTAGCCCGCCGGTCAGCCTGTCGCCCAGCGGGGTTCCGTTCACCTCGGTATCGGCCGAAGCACCAAGCCGCGTGAGCCAGGCTTCGACAAGATCGGGGGCGTTCAAGGGCATCACGCCCAATGCATCGCCGGCCTCATAGGTCATGCCGCTGTCACCAAGATCAAAGGCTATATGCCTGATTTCCTTGGCAGACTTGGGTCCCGACAAAATACGATTGTCGAGCATCGTTGATGCATAGGGGTTCTTACGGCTCCAACCCGATCGCTGCTTCTTGGGCTCTGCTTCAGCCGGCGCGGATGCCGGGACCGTGCCCGCATCGGGGATCGTCTCGGCAATCCAGGCCTCAGCCGCATCTTCGAAATCCACGTCGCAATCGACCCGCCGGCCCAGCCTTTTCGCGCCAAGCTGCTCAAGGCGGGTGTCCACCAGCTTACCCGCCTGGCAGAACTCGTCATAAGACGTATCGCCAAGCGCCAGCACACCGTAGCTCAGGCTTTCCAGACGGGGCGCCGTCGAAGCAGACAACGCCTCCCAGAACTGATGGGCGTTGTCCGGCATTTCCCCTTCACCGTAGGTCGAAACAACGATGATCAGGAACTGCATGGCCGTCAGCCGATCCATGTCGATCTCGTCCATCTCGGCCAGACGGGGCGTAAACCCCTTTGACCGGGCCAGCGTTGCGGCGTCTTCGGCCAGCCCTTCGGCATTGCCGGTCTGCGTGCCGTAGACGATGTCGATGTACTTGGCTTCCGCGGCCTGGGACGCGGGCGCGACCGCCCCAGTTCCGGCGGCGAGGCGTGAGTGCAGCCCGGCCAGAAACCCGCCAAGCCAAAGCTTCTGTTCTCCGGAAAACGGCGCGTCTTCGGGAATGTAGGGCACTTTGGTCGTAACTTCGCTCATCGGTTACTCCGCAGCGGTCCGCGCGGCCACATCGGGTATCGCGTTCTCGGCAAAAAGCGCGTCAAAGCTGGGGACTTCGCCCAGCGCCGCGCGGTTCTTGGCACTTTGATGCAGGATCCAGGCATAGGTTCCGGGGCTGTCCATGCTCAGGATGTTGCGCAGTGACAGGGCGCGCTTGAAGTCATTCAGGCGCTTATTGGCCACCAGCGCCGCCAGCCCGGCATCGTCGTAGCCATCGATCGAGGCTTTGGCGTGTTTTGCCAAGGCGGCCATCAAGGCGAAATCTTCGGTCAGGACAAGGTTTCGCGCGGCCTTGTCGCGGGCGAAACGGTCGGCGGACTTGACGCGTTTGGCTGCCAGCACCTGGGCCTGTTCAAGCACGATATAGCTGCCCAGCAGCCGGAACATACCCTCGGTGTCCATCTCGCCATAGGCCGGCACCGCGCCCCGATGCACCGGGCGTCCTTGTTTCCAGGCGGCCTTCAGCTCGGCAATCTGATGGGCGGCAAGGGCGGTAGACAGCTCTTCGACCAGTTCCTTGCGGGTGCGCGCCGCAAGGATCGCATCCGCATCCTGATACTGCAGAAGCGCCTTGGGCATCACCCACGCCACATTGGCTTTGGCGTTGTCCCAGTCGCTGAGTATCGCGCGGGCCTTCTCCGATCCGGTGGCGTTCACGTGCCAACAGAGCAATTGGTGCACGGCGCCTTCATGGATCGCTGCGTGGTCCGACCCATCGCCCAGCGTGCCTGACAGGACCGAATCCTTGCTCATCATCCCGGGCAGCCTGCCTTCCGGGTCATACTGATAGGCAAAGCCCCCGGACATGCCATTTCCGAAACCCTTTTCGAACCCACCGATATTCAGGATCGCGCCATTGGTCATGTATTCAGCGCAGAAATCGCCCACCCCTTCGACCACGGCCGTCGCACCAGAGTTGCGGACCGCGAAACGGTCGCCGGCCTGGCCTTCGATAAATGTGCGTCCGCCGGTGGCGCCAAAAAGGGCAAAGTTGCCGATCAGCACGTTTTCGTGGCCCCGGGCACCACCGGGCGAACGCACAATGATCTCACCGCCGGACGCGCCCTTGCCAACGCCGTCGTTGCAGGTGCCGGTGTGCTCCATGACCATGCCGTCGTTACAGAAGGCGGCAAAGCTCTGGCCGGCCGATCCATTTGTTATGACCCGGACGGCGCGCTGGTCGAGGTAACGGCGGCCACGGCTGTCCGCGAAGGCCGCTTTCGGCAACTCGGAGAGTTCGTGGTTCAGCATTCGCTCAATATCGATGCCAAGCTGCCCACCCACGGTCTTGTTGCGGTTGTTCAAAGGCGCATTGGGCCGCAAATCAATCTGGCATTCGCCGTCGTCGATGAGACGCGCACGCACTTGTTCGAGCAGAGCGTCGTCCACGGCAAAATCCCTTTCCAGGTAGGTCGGGTTCTCGATCCTTACCTCGGGCACGCGGGCCAGCATTGCGCGCAGGTCCAGCTTGCCGACCGAGGCCGGGTGGTCGAGCAGATGCAAGAGATCGGCGCGTCCACGTGCCTCTTCAAGTGACTTCAGGCCAAGCGAGGCAAGGATTTCGCGCACTTCATGGGCGATGTTCAGAAGGTACTGCGCCAACGCGCGAGGATCGCCATCGAACACTTCCGGGTTCGTGGTCAGGCCCGCCGGACACTTCACATTGCAGTTCTTGGCCATGACGCACTTCAGCATCATCAGTGCCGTTGTACCGAACTCAAAACTGTCGCCACCAAGAAGCGCGCCCTTGACCACATCAGAGCCGGTCTGCATCGCCCCGGAACAACGCAACCAGACCTTCTGACGGATACCATTGGCGCAAAGGGCCTGGTGCACTTCGGCGATGCCGATCTCGGCGGCGCGGCCGGTATACTTGAGGCTGGTCACGGCGGCAGCACCGGTGCCGCCTGTGTTGCCCGCGATGTTGATGACGTCGGCGCCCGCCTTTGCGACACCCACGGCAATGGTGCCAATGCCTTCGGAAGATACCAGCTTGACGATGACGCGCACGCGCGCCGCCTTGGCGTCATGGATTAACTGGCCGAGGTCCTCGATCGAATAGGTGTCATGGTGTGGCGGCGGGCTGATCAGCTCGACACCCGGTGTCCCGCCGCGCGCCGCCGCAATCTCGACCGTCACCTTGGCCGCTGGCAGCTGACCACCTTCGCCCGGCTTAGCGCCCTGCCCGATCTTGATCTCGATCTCTTCCAGGTTCGGATCGGCCAGATAACCTGCCCAGACACCAAAGCGGCCCGAGGCAAATTGTTTGACCCGGCTGGCGCGGATGGTGCCATAGCGGCTGATATGCTCACCCCCTTCGCCCGAGTTGGACATGCCGCCCACCATGTTAGTGCCATGGGCCACCGCCTCATGCGCTGAGGCCACAAGCGCACCATGGGACATCGCACCCGAAGCCAGACGCCGCGTAATTTGGGATGCCGGCTCAACGGCATCGAGCTCAACGCGATCCGGAGCGCTGCGCAGGCGCGAAACATAGTCAAGCGCCATGCCTTTGACGGCCACCTTCAGGGCGCCCTTGGTGATGTAGTGGCCTTCGATATCCGCACCAAAGCGCTCAACCAAGGTCTCTGCCAGCACATCCAATCGGCCAAAGTCGCTGGCCTTGGGTCCGGTCAGGTGCAAGAGGTATTCGCTGCCGCCAATGTCTTCGACCCGCAGCCCGCGAATGACGAAATCATTGTTGCCCGCGCGGTTGAAAAGCATCATCTCGCGTTTCATGTCGGCAACGGTGTCGAGGAACGTGATGTCAGCCGGGAACGCCAGAACGTCGCGCAGCGCGGCCGGGCGGCGGTTGCGTTCATCGGCCATCATCGCACTGAACGTCCGATAGCCGGGCGTGATCCTGAAGGTGTCTATCTTTTCCTTCGACAGTTTTTCGAAGGAGGTGTTTACATACCCCGTCTCGTTGACGCCAAAGGCGTCGTCCATCTGGCGAAGCGTGAACAACCGGAAAGGATCCGTTTCCCCGTCGAAGTCGTTGGCAAAGCTGATCTTTTCCTCGGTCAGATCAACAAAACCACGTACCGCCGTGGTGCCGTAGCTGTGGCCTGCGCCTTCGGAGCGTTCCTTGAAAAGCCCGAGGATCGGGATGTCTTTGTCGCTTTGCACACTTTGCGCGCGCTGGTGCCAATCCGCCACCGATTTTGCAACGACATCAAAGCGCACGCCACCCACGGGCGTCTTCATATTGGGCAGGTACTTCGCAAACACCGGGTCGTTGGTGTCAAGAAAGTTGGGTTCAAAAAACTCGCCGCCGGAATAGCTTTCGACCGTGCAGAGACCCACCTTTCCCATCGTCTTCATCAGCGCCTTCTCGGCCGCCTTCTTGAATTTCAGATAGGCCGCCGGCGCGTCATCTCCGAAAAGTTCTTCGGCGCGCATGCGTACGGCCAACGGGTAGACGGCAGAACCGCCGAAACCAAGGGCGCAGGCGATGTGGTGCGAGGAACAGATCTGCCCGCTTTCGACCACGAGGCTGACTTTGAACCTAAGGCCTTCTTCGATAAGACGCTGGTTGATGGCCGATACCGCCAGCGTCATCGGCATGGGCGCCAGCGCGTGGCTGATGTGCCGATCGGTAAGGATGGCAATGCCACCGTGGTCACGAGCAAAGGCGGCAACACGGTCGGCGACCGCATCCATGGCATCGGTCAGTGCGGCTTCATTGGCGGGGCCGTCCCCGAAAACGGGCGCATAGAGAATGTCGAACCGTTCCCAAGGGGTCTCGTCCTGTGCCTTGATCTTCAGGATGTCGGCCATGCGCAAAACGGGGCTGTTCACCACGATCTGGCGGGAACGGCTGTGGCCCAGATGGGGTTTTTCGCCCAGCGCGACGCGCAGCGTCATACCGTCGGCTTCGCGGATTGAATCGAGCGGTGGGTTGGTGACTTGGGCGAAGCGCTGGCTGAAGTACTTTGCGACACCGCCCTCGTTGTCTGACAGGGCATTGATCGCATTGCCATAGCCCATGGCCGAAACCTTTTCGACGCCGGTTTGCAGCATCGGGTCCATCAGGAATTTGAAGCTTTCCTGATTGAGCGTATAGCCCACATAGCGCGCGGGCCGCTCTAAATCGCCCTGATACCGCGCGGCCGCGGCGGCGGGCGATGTCGTCTCGCTTTCCGGCAGATCGTCAACGCTAATTTGGGCTTCGACCAGCAGCGCCTGATAATCCCGTGCCTCGGCCAGCTTCTCAAGCGCTTCATCAGTCTCGTAAATCCGGCCCTCGGCATGATCGAGATAGATCATCCCGCCGGCCTCGACCCGACCGCGATGAATGACGGATTCGGGTGGAAAGTCAATCTGGCCCGCCTCGGACATGACCGCCAGATAGTCTTCGGTCTCGACCGAGCGCATGGGCCGCAGACCGAGCCGGTCGAGGCGCGCACCGATGATGTTGCCATCCCCGAAGATCAGCGCGGCGGGGCCGTCGTTCTTTTCCTCGGAAAGCGAAAAATACTCCAGCATCGCGCGTACGCGCACGCTCAGCCGACCGTCGTTTTCCCAGGCGGGCGGCATCATCGCCACAACCGCCGTCACAAGGTCCAATTCCTCGTCATAGACCCGCGCGTTCAAGGTCTGGTCCAGCCGGCAGCTGTCGGACTGACCCTTGGGCCGGACGATGGATTTGTTCCGGGCAAGCGCGATCGCCGCCTCGGACAAGCGGTTCTTCTTGTCGGTGTTCAGCTCTCCATTGTGCGCCATGAGCCGGAAAGGTTGGGCCATCGATGGATGCGGATCGGTGTTGGTTGAGAACCTTGTGTGGAAATAAAGCGTGTGAACGGCGTGATCAGGGTCTGAAAGATCGCTGAAATATGGAATGATCTCCCATGAATTCAGCCGTCCTTTAAAGACCTGCATCCGCGAAGACAGCGAAAGCGGGTAAAGGCCTTCCAGCGTCGGATCCGTATAGGCCTCGGCTTCGATGGCCAGCAGGACACTGTGAATGCGCCGGTCGAATGCCGCCTGATCGATCCCGTCAGGCGCCTCAAACACCCATTGCGCGATGGGCAGTTGCCATTTGACAGCGCGCGGTCCAATCGCGTCCGGATCGACCGGCATGTTCCGGACCAGACTGGTGCGAAATCCCGCCTCTTCCAGCACCGTCTCGATTAGGCGTGCCGCGCGGTCGTGCTGGGTATCATCGGCAGGCAGAAAGAAGTTGCCGACGCCAAACTGGCCGAGTTCAAGCTGCGCACCCGTAAGTTTGCGGAAAAAAGCCACGGACAGGTCGACGGAGACCCCCGCACCATCGCCCACACCCTCGGACGACATCCCGCCCCGATGCGGGACAGCGCACAGCGCTTCATGCGCACGCCTCAGTACGTCATGGGTCTGGCGGCCGTCCTTACGCGTCAGAAAACCAACGCCGCAGGCGCTGTGCTCTTCCGAGGGGTCATATAGACCAAATTTTGAAGTCCCATGTGCCAAGCCATTCCCCGAGCAAACCAAATGCGCACGACAGGCGAAGCTCTCGCGCGGCACTATCACGGGTTTCTGGCTGGATGCTTGATGCCCTAAGTAAGCCAGAAGGCTTTACCGCTTGGAGGGGTCCACATCAAGGGTTCTTATTGATGCAGGCGAGGCTTCCGCCACTGCAATTCAGCGCATTTGCTACCAAGCGGAGCGCATGTTCGAGTACGCGCGATCAAACAGTTTTCGGCCGGTCCTAGGGCACATCCGCCGTAAACGCTTTCAACCGCTTTTCCGGCCGCGTTGTGGTTGCCAGATCAAAGCATCTTTCCGTCGCGAAAAACGGCTTGGTCTACTCTGCTGCTAGCGGCTTCTCGGCTTCGTCCGCGCCGCCCCAGTCCTTCGCCTTCTCGCGGGCCACCTGCCGCATCAGCACAAGACGGAGAAGCGGAGGCACCGTCAAAAGCGTCAGGAATGCCGACATCGAAAGACCGCCCACAACGACCGCACCAAGACCACGGTAAAGCTCTGAACCGGCACCCGGAAAGATGACAAGGGGCAGCATGCCACAGACCGAAGTGAGCGTGGACATAAAGATCGGCCGTATTCTGTTGCGCGTCGCCTCTTCGATGGCGGCCACGGGCGACATGCCCTCCTGGCGCAGGTGGAACAAAGATTGGTGGACGATCAGGATGGCATTGTTAACGACGATACCAACGAGAATGACGAAGCCCAAAAGCGTTAGCATATCAAGTGGTTGCGTCCCCACAAGGTTCAGCACGACCAGTCCGCCGACCCCCCCGGCCGCCGCCACCGGCACCGAGATCATGACAACCAAGGGCAAGACAAAGCTCTCAAACAGGATTGCCATCACGAGAAACACGATCAACATCGCCACCAGCAGGTTGATCTGGATCGCATTCCAGGTCTGCGACAGCTGGTCGGCCGTCCCCGATACTGACAACCGCACGCCGGGCGGCAGGCCCTGCTCTTCCAGTGCGGCCACAACGTCGTTTTCTAGAAGCTCCACCGCAGCTTCGAGGGGGAGCGCGTCTGACGGCCGAACCTCAAGCGTCACCGTTCGCAGCCGTTCCAGGTGGCGGATCTGCGTTGGCCCAGCCGTCACCCGAACCTCGGACAACTCTGAGACCGGCACGATCTGACCGGATGGCGTCACCACCGGGAAGCTGCCCACATCCTGAGTGCGCATCCCGTCAAGAAGGGTCGTGTCGCCCTTCAACATCAGGTCCAACCGGTCGTTCCCGACATTGATCTCTGCCACGCGAATGCCGTCGTTATAGGCGTCCACGGTCGCGGCAAGGTCCTGCGTCGAGAGACCGGCATCGGCCAGACGTACGCGATCGGGCAGCAGCCGCACCTCGGGCGCACCCAATTCAAGGCCCGGCAAGGGCCGAAACTGGTGCCCCTCGGACCGGGGAAGAAGCCCGCCGATCATGCCCGCCGCACGGCCTGCAACGCCCAGAATATCTTCCAGCTCGTTTCCGGAGACGTTCAATTCAATGGTTCGGCCACCGCCGACGCCGCGCCCAAAAAGCGATGGCTGGGTCATGAAGCCGAACGTACCGGGTTCTGCGAAAATCGGCCGCGACAGGATCGGGATCAACTCGCCCACGCGGCCACCATCCACGGCGACGGCACCGACAAATGAATTGCCCGGCGTCGCCACGAAGAAGAACGACTCAAGCGCCGGAAGACCATCCTCAGTCGCAACCTCAGGTCGCGCCTGCCACATGGGCTCGGCAACAACCTCGATCCGTTTGGCGATGGTCTCTGTGGTCGCAAGGTTGTAGCCCGGCGGCGGAATGATCAGCCCGAAGACCAGATTCCGGTTCCCTTCCGGCAGGTATTCGAGCTTTGGCAGATAGGCGACCGCGGCATAACCGGCACCGGTGGCGATGGCGGTGACCATGATAAGCCCAAGGATCCTGAAGCGAACGGTCATCCGCACATAGGCCATGACCAGCCAATTAAAGAGCCAGGCAATCTGATCGATGATGGGCAAGGGCAGCTTTCGCGACTGCCCCCCTTTTAGAAGGCGGCTGGAGAGCGCGGGGATGACGGTGACGGCAACCACGAGCGAAAGCATGACCGACACCGAAATGGCCACGGCGATATCCCGGAACAGCTGTCCCGCTTCAAGCTCCATGATCAAGATCGGGATGAACACCATGACCGTGGTCAGTGCAGACACAAGGATCGCGCCCCAAACCTGGGTCGCGCCCAGATAAGCGGCCTCGCGACGCGATTTGCCCATTTCCCGCAATCGGTAAATATTTTCTAGCACCACGATTGCGGCGTCAACGATCATACCAACGGCGAAAGCGATACCGGCCAGCGATATGACGTTCAGGGTGCGCCCGGTGGCGGCCATGGCCACGAAGGTCGCAACGATGGACACCGGAATGGCCAGCGAGATGACCAGCGTTGCGCGCGGACTGCGCAGGAACAGCAGAAGGACACCGGCGGCAAGCAGGCCGCCGATCCAAATGTTCTGGGTCACAAGGTCGATGGCGCCGTCGATGTAGACGGTCTCGTCATAGACCTGTTCCAGGATCAGACCTTGGGAAGCCACTGGGCCCAATTTCAGCTCTTCCAGAACGACTTTGACCTCTTCCATGGTCGAGATCACATTGGCGCCCTGTTCGCGCACCAGGTTGAAGGCCATCGCCGGCTCGCCCCGGAACCGCAGCCTTGCGGTCGGTTCCTTAAACTCGAAGGACACATCGGCGACATCCGAGACCAGCACACGGCCCAACGCGCCCGACAGGCCCATACCTTCGCTGCGCAGGACCACGCTTTCAACCGCTTCGATCGTGTTCAGGTTGCCGTCTGCGCGCACCACATAGCGGCGCTTGCCCTCTTCGATATCGCCGGCTGAGACGCTGATATTCTCAGCACGCAAACGGTTGACAACGCCGGGGATCGTCAAGCCGAAACGGGCCAGTTCTTCTGGCCGGATAACGATCTGCAATTCGCGCGTCACACCGCCAAAGACATTGACCGTCGATACGCCATCGATGCGCTCCAGGCGTTCCTTGACGACATCTTCAATGAAATCGCCATAGGTGGGCACCGGACGGGTGTTGCCGTTTGCCGCGCTTACTGTGACCCATGCGATCGGGCTGTCGTCGGATCCGCTGGTGTTCAGCGTTGGCTCGCTTGCCTCATCGGGATATCCGCCGACGCGGTCCAACCGGTTTGACACGAGCAAAAGGATCTGACCCATGTCCGATCCCACTGAAAATTCCAACGTGATCTCACCCTCGCCTGTCGAGGACTCACTGGTCATGCGCTCTAGGCCTTCAAGACCACGGAACGCATCTTCCTGCGGATTTATGATCTCGCGTTCGATTTCGGCCGGGGCGGCGCCGGGCCAGTCTGTTTCAACGACAACGACGGGCTTGCGCACATCCGGGGCCAGTTGCACCGGAATTCTGTTCAACGCCAAGATGCCAAAGAGTACGGCCATGATCACAAGTGCCATTACGGCCGTAGGACGTTCGATTGAGGCGCGTATGGGATCCATTGCCGTTCTCCTGAAACGCGCGGTCGGGGCTTCCGACCAGGCGATCTACTCGTCTACCCGCGCACTCTGCTGCCGGGTCGGGGACTGGGTATCCTGATTTCCACCGCGGTCGGTGTCCGTGCCCGACCCGCTGCCGGCCTCGGCGGGCGCGTCTCCGCCTGGCGCGGCGGGCCCGCCGGGACCAGACGGCATCGGCTGAATGTCCTGACCGGGCCGCAAACGCTCATTGCCACGGACCACCACCTCATCGCCAAGGGTCAGCCCGCTCAGCACTTCAAAACCCTGGCCCAAGGCTTGGCCAATCTGCACCTGGCGCGGCACAGCCTTGCCTTCTTGGTGGACAAAAACACTCCACCCACCCCGGGCCTGCACTAGAGCGTCCTTGGGAACGACAAGTGCGTCGCGTGGTGCACTAACGGGCACATTAAGGGTAAGTGACTGGCCCGCGGCCGCATTGTCTCCGCCACCGGTCACATCAAACCGAACGGGTCTTGTGCGGGTGGACGAAAACTCGGTCGGCAGGATGGCGCGAAGATCAAGCGATAGGTTGCCGCCGGCATCGGTTCGCGCATCGACGGCGAGACCGGACCGAAGAGCCTGGATGTACCGCGACGGAATATTTGCTTCAACTTCCAGCGCGCCGGTGTCGAGCAGACGGGCAATTTCGCTGCCGGCGCCGATGAACTGGCCGATCTCTGTCGCGACCTCCAGCACGATACCGTCAAAGGGGGCACGAACGGTGGCGTTCTCCAGATTGTAGCTGGCCCTGCGCAAGGCGTTTCTCGCTGCATTCAGGCGTGCCGCAGCCTCTTGCCGGGCACCGATCGCCTGGGCAAAGTCCCTGGCGCGGTCTTCGAGCTGCGCTTCGGCAATGGTTGAGTTGGCCCGGAGCGACTGGGCCCGTTCAAAGGCTTTCTGCGCTCGCTCAAGCTGCGCGAGCACGACCTCCACACCCGCCTCGGCGATTGCAATTTCGGCTTCCGACTGGTCGAATTCGATTTCAAGAAGCTCCGTGTCGAGGCGCGCCAGCACATCGCCAGCTTTCACCTGATCGCCTACCCGAAGTGGAACCTCTTCCGCCACCCCTGCGACGCGCGCCGCGACCGCGCTTTCGCGCCCGGCAACCACCTGACCGAAGACTGCGACCGTCTCGGCCACCTGCTCTTCTGTTACAAAGGCCGTGCTGACCGACGCCGGGCGGCCCTGGCTAAAAACCTCGCCGCCAAGAAGTACGCATAGGGCGGCGACGGTAGCGAAAACGAGGCTGCGCATCTTAAAAACCCTTGGATAGAAAACGTTGTCGTTGGTTGACATAGTCCAAAGCAGCAACAATCCAATACGGTCCGATTGGGTTTTTCCGCACTGCAGCGTCAGCTTTAGCGCACAATTGCCCAGTGTTTCAGCAAGCTGCGCTAAAGACTTAGCGTCCGCTGCACACAGCGGATGATCGCGCAGTGCCGGTACGCTCGGCTCGCGCGGTACAATTCGGTTTGCGCCGCCTCGGCAATTGATTTTTATCCCGTGAGATATCGGAACTGGCCACGTGCGGCACTGTCTCAGAAATCTCGCGGGTCGACCGGATTGGTTCCGGCCAGCGCCTCGGCCGCATCTTCCTGTCCGTCGCCGTCGCTGTCTGCCTTGTACGGAAATGTCCCGGCAGCCAACTCATCGGTGTTGGAGATACCGTCGCCATCAATGTCCGCATCCTGATCGTCTTCGATGCCGTCCCGATCCGTGTCTGCCCAGCGGCCGGGGTCATCCGGAAAACCGTCATAGGCATCTTCGACCCCGTCGCCATCACCGTCGATGGCGAGCGGCACGTCAACGCCCAGCCAGTCTGACGCTGCATCCGTCACCTTGCCCATGGCAATCTGCGCCCCAACGGCGGCGAAGAGTTCACTCATGTGATAGGGTCTCTGTTCGTTGGGTAATCCAATGTGGACCCCGGGTTTCCAGCCCGCCGAAGACAGGTTCCGCATTGCCCACGACATGCTCAACCGATCCGTAACCGTTGCCTGGGACTGCATGCTTGTCGCCAGCCAGCCGGTCAGCACCAGCGTGGCAAGAATCTCCTGTATCTCGCGATCGGTGTAGTGACGACGGAGTTCGGCAATATGCGCTGCTGTATTCATCGCCGGCATGGCACCCGCATCCCGCGCCAAACGCAGAGCCGCCCGTTCAGCCTCGGTGATATAGCTCGACCGCTCGATGTCCATCAGGCTTTGAATGTGCCCGACGACGGCGGGCATGTCTTTGGGCGGTACCTCGCCCCCAATATAGTCGTCCTCGAATTCCTGAAACACGCCAAAGGCACCATGCACCTGACAGTGCACACAGCCGGACGCGAGCTGGTAGACAAAGAACAGCGACCATTTGGTCTTGAGATCGATCGCACGGTCCCGGATCAGCAAATAGGCGTCCATTTCAAGCGTGCCGAGTGAGCTTTGACGGGTCCATTCGGTGTCAAAATAGGCCCGGTCGCTATAGGGATAGGCGGCATCCGGGATGACCGCAGGGCTGAAATAAACATGGTCATAGGCCGCCACATCAAATGGCGGCACGTCCGCCGCAGGCGCATTCACCGTGTCCATTTCCGGCGTTTTCCAGTCGTTGAAGCTGAGCGGGAAGGCATCAAAGGGTTCTTCGATGCCGTCAAAATCACCGTCAAACGTGACTGGGGAAATGTCGTAGCCCGTGAGGATGTTGACCACATCGGCCTCCATCTCGGGATTAATTGCCGCGATGTCATGGGGTTGCCAGTCACGGTAAATCTGATCTTGAATTGCGCTTAGCGTGGCACCCACGAAAGCGCTTACGCGTTGCTCTTCTTCTGAACTGGCCACATTCGGGCCGGGGGCCCATCCCACTTCGGCCAGGTTCTCCAAAGCCCAGGCCAGGGTCTCGGCATCCGTCGGTACAGGCAGGACCTGGTCGTGGACGGCGAGGGACGTGTTGACCGCCGCCATATCAAAGAGTTCCGCAATCTGGCGATCCGTATAGTTCGTGCGCAGCCGCGCATGGGTATCCGCTGTCACCGACGTGGGCAGCTGGCCCACCGCGTCGATGTACCTGAAAGCTGCCCGGCGGCGCGGATCCTCGATCGAATCGACAAAATTGGCGGACCAGGTCGCCCTGATCTCGTCCGTCGGAACACCCAGAAGAGAAAGTTGCAGCGCCGCACGCGCCTGCTGGTGATTGCTTTCCATACCGATCATCTGTCGCAGGGTCAGATGCCACTTGGTGACGGAATCGAACATGCCGTCGGCGTGGATCATCGCGTCGGCCACCAAAAGCCCGTTGTAGAAATCGCGCAGGTTGCTGATGTCGATCAAATGCCGATCGGTGTAGGGCATCGCCAGGTCTGCCGCCGGAGGGACCGGCAAGGTCTGGGCCGTTGCCGGCACGGCTGCAAGCACCAGCGCGGCGCCGCCGAGAAGTCGGGCAAGCACCATCTTACTCTGCCCCCTCAAAGAGCCGAAGAAATTCGGTGTTGGTATTTGCAGAATAAAGGGGCACCTCCTGCAGAGTGTCCCAATGTTCGGCCAAAAGCCCGTTTTCGTCCCAGAGATACATGTCGACCGCAGCGATCCCCAGATCTTCCGGATCCTCATTGTCGAGGTTTCGGAAGTTCACGTGTGCCATGCCAAAATTGCCAACAATTGCAATTCGATAAACGTCGATCTTAACCGGAAATTGCGACACGGAAGTTGAGAAAAGCATGGCCAATGGGGGCGCGCCATTGGGCAGCATGCTGGAATGCTGAATATAGTCGGGCCGCAGAAACGGCTGAACGTTTTCAATCGTCGGAGCGGTCTGAAGGATCTCGTAGAGATCAAGTAGCATCTGGGCGCGCTCGGCCCCCTGTGCGTCGGTGACATAGATCTCTGTCTCCCAACCCGTGGGGATGGAATGGCGGTAGATCTGCGCCTGGTCCCGCGACGTCATGGGCTTTGTGGGCGCCGCTTGTTCCTGGGCATGGGCGGGGGCACCGGTGGCGAAGACCAGCGCGGAAATCGCGGCGGCGGCGGTTGCGGTCGGGTGAAATGATGTGGTCATTGACGTCTCCATTTCTGGTGTGTCACTCGGCGCCAGACCAAGCAGAGCTGAAGTAAGTTCGGATGGTCGCCCCTGATTTCCGAGGGATCCGGTCGCGGACACTTGCTGCGGTCTGGCGCGATCGGTCCGCTAAATCGCTTGGCGGGCCACGCTGTTCGGTCTGTCTCTGATTTGCGAAGTGCGCTAGAGCGGAACGTGTCCAGGCTACACCCGCGCGCAATCCCGAGGCGTCAAAGGCTCTTTGATGGCGAACACCGACTCTGACGTTTACGAACTGACGCGCGCGCTTGATCTTGTTGTGCGGCGGATCAATGGCCGGATGTTTCGTGTCATGCCAACGATTGATACGCACAAGGTGGGGCCCTTCGGCGGCATGGTCATGCTTGCCATCGCAGATCTGCAACCTTGTTCGATTCAACGGCTTGTAACCGAGATGGGGCGGGACAATTCGCAGATGACCCGGCTTTTGCGCAGTCTGGAAGACAAGGGACTGATCCGCCGTGATATGGATCCGCACGACGGCCGGGTGAACCTGATCTCGCTTAGCAGATCGGGTCAAGAAAGCGTGGATGTAATGCGCAACGTCATGACGGATGCCGTGGGCCGGATCGCCGACCGGATCTCGGCGGCCGATCTCAGGGCGATGATCCGGATCCTGCGCCAGTTGTCTGGTTCTCACTAGCATCTGCGCGCGTTCGGATCGCAAAATTCTGGGTTGGCGCATTACGCACCACGGGGCCCGGGCCCAGAGAATAGTGGATCTGGCAGACGGGCCACTGGTTGCGCCCACTAAGCGCTCGCACGCTTTGCCGGGACAAGGGCTGGCACGTTCGTCATCTTTCACGGAATGCTCCGTCTGAATACGCACCCGATCGGTACGGAAGTCATTGGCGGCGGCAGTGTCCGGGGACGGCAAGGCCAAGGGGATTGGAATGCACGCACTGCCGGCGGTCTGTGGCAAGAGCGTTGGGCGTAAAAATGCGCCGGCAGCTCCCTTGGACGGACGCTAAGTCAAGCTGGCACCTTGCATGTATGCTCGATTTTCCGCGCGGGGCTGCGCGTTCATGCAGCAATGTCCGTCGCGCAGGGTCCCTGTTCGCCGTAGAGTCATGCACTTTCGAGAAACCACTCTTCAAAGATCTAATTTATATCGATATTAAACTAGACATTATCCAATTCTATACACAGTCGCGCGATGAGACTATGGACAGAGATGCGCACGGCGATGGTGCTTTCCCGCCATGGCACAGTCCGTTCGGCTGCCGCAGAACTGAACGTCCACCGCGCGACCGTAACGCGCCACATCGACGCGCTTGAAGACGCCTTGGCGACAAAGCTCTTTCTGCGCCACAAAGATGGCTACACCCTGACGTCGGATGGCAAGGCGCTGCATCAGTTGGCCGAATCCACCGACCGACTGATGGAACGCTTTGTCCAGGACACCACCGAACGCAACGAAACCCTGACCGGTGCACTGACCATCACCTGTCTGGTGGGCACGGCGCCTGAGCTCTTGAAATGCACCAAGTTCTTTTGTGAGGACCACCCGGCCGTCAACGTCCGCATACTGGCCGAGAACAAACGCCTTCGGCTGGAGCTCGGTGAAGCCGACATAGCGGTCAGGACCGGGCCGCGCCCACGCCACCCGGACTATGTCGTTCTGCCCTACCGCAGCAAAGAGGTAGGTCTCTTCGGGCACAGAAGCTATTTCGCGCGTCACGCACAGCCGGGTTCCACAGCTGAGTTCGCCCAGCACTGGTTTGTCGGCGTGGAAAGCAATGACGGTTTTATCGATGTCGTAAAACGCTTCCGCATACCGCGTCAGGCGCTGAGCCTTGTGACCAACGATCCAATGATCGCAATCGATGCCATCCGGTCGGGATTTGGATTAGGCCAGGCAGGCATCAGGGAAAGCGAAGCCGACTGCGATTTGATACGGGTGTTGCCAAGACTTACGGTCTCGCAACAGAATGCATGGCTGGTCACCCATGTGGACTTACACCGCTCACGGCTGGTCCAGGCCTTTCTTGAGCATCTGCGCGGTGCTGATGTACGAAAGGGCGCACCGTAGCCGGGTCGTTGTCCCGGAGGCCATCCGCGCCGCAAACTACGGCGGCTCCGATTGCAAAACTCGGTATCTTGGCAACGCCTTTCCTGCGGCAGCGGTTTTGAAAATCTACAGACCGCGCCACCTGGATTGCACTCTAGCGCAGTTGGTCGCATTTTGATCCCCCGGCCTTCTCATCAACCTGGCGGCAAACCCGTTGGTCCCGTCCCGAAGGAGAGCGCATGACCAGACGAACACGTATTGCACTCGTCACCGGTGCCAACCGGGGCATCGGGCGGGAAGTGACCCGCCAATTGGCGGAAGACCACCATTTCCACGTGTTCGTGGGTTGTCGAAACATTGAGAAGGGGCAAGAGGTTGCAAAGCTGATTGGACAATTTGCCAAGGCCGTAGAATTGGATGTGTCTGACCCCGCATCCGTCACTTCGGCCCTGGCAGAAATCGACGCGGCCCATGGATGTCTCGATGTGTTGGTCAACAACGCAGGGGTCGATTATGACACCGACCAAAGCGCCCACACCGCAGACCTTGCGCGGGTCCGCCGGGCGTTTGAGACCAATCTCTTCGGCGCATGGGCCATGATTATCGCCGCTGTGCCGCTCTTGAAACGGGGCGACGACAGCCGGATTGTGAACGTATCCTCGGGCTCGGGGTCGCTTTCGGACATGTCCGCAGGAACGCCCGGATATGGTATCGCCAAAGCGGGACTGAACGCGCTGACGATTAAGACGGCGGCTGAACTCAAAGACCTGGGTGTCTTGGTAAATGCCGTTTGCCCCGGTTGGGTTGCCACAGACATGGGTGGCGGCGGACGCCCTGTAGCAGAAGGCGCGAAAGGCGTGGTCTGGGCAGCGACGCTCCCGACTGACGGTCCCACCGGTGGGTTCTTTCGCGACGGAAAGCCCATTGCGTTCTGAGTTGCCAGCGTGGTCGGGCGTTGTCTTTGGTCAGGAATGAGCAGTGCCCTGTCTCATAGGGATGCGGCTGACGGCCAGCGGCACATTGCTACGACAGTTCTGTCCTGCACAGGCAAAAACGCCCGCTGAGGCGCCCCTACGAACACTACCGCGTGAACTTTGTGTTTTGGGCAGCGCTTGATTTGGCACAGCTGCTCATGTCTTTATGGCGGTAGGAGAGTCGCCCAATGAACAGTGCCATGAGGTCCGTCAGCACTGGCGGGTTCCATGACGAATCTTCAATTTGCGCCGCCTGTGCGGTGCGAAACAGCAGCCTTTGCGGCGCGCTCAGTGCAGAAGAACTGGCCAGCCTCAACAAGATTTCACGACGCAAGACCCTGGACCGTGGTCAATTCCATGTGCTTGAGGGCGATATCGCACTAGACTTTGCCAATATCGTTAGCGGCGTGGGAAAGCTGGTGCGCGGCGCGTATGACGGCCGGACACAGATTGTCGGCCTTCTCTTTCCGTCCGATTTTATCGGCGCTTATGCAGATGGGCCCGCGGGCACGGCCGAGCCATATTCCATAGAGGCTGCCACGGAACTTGAACTTTGCCTGTTTCCCCGGTCGCAATTCAAAGTGCTTGCGCAACAGTATCCGGGCTTAGAGCACCGGTTGCTGGCCCGAACATTGAACGAATTGCAGGTTGCGCGCGATTGGATGGTTTTGCTCGGGCGCAAAACGGCACCTGAAAAAGTGGCGACCTTTCTGTTGCATATCGGGGAACGCATGCAAAATCAGGGGTGCACATCGTCCGAAGGTTTTGATCTGCCCCTCAGCCGCAGCGATATCGCAGACCATATCGGGCTCACGGTTGAAACGGTAAGCCGACAGATCAGCAATCTGCGCAAGGCTGGGGTGCTGGAAATCGAAGGCGCGCGCCGGATATCCCACATCGACGTGGATGCACTGGCGGCGCAGGCCGGTTTTTAAAACGAGCCATGCACTTGGTGCAGCCCAGCCAGTCGCCCGCAAAAACTTGATCCAACGCAAGTTATTGGCGCCAAAGACCCTGTAAAATTTGACCGACGTCTGCCTTGCACGGTCACGCAAGAGCGGGCGTCTCTGCTGCGGGGCGCATGCAACGACCACGCCCGCGCAATGGGCAGATGTGCGGTCGAAAACAACAGGCATCCGAGATGGCAAAAACAAAAAACGCGCAGGCAAATGGTGGGCTTGAAAAAGCTCTGTTGTCAGCCTCTGTTCCCTTCGCCGGCATCGAAGGGCCGGTTAGAGGCGAAATTCTGCGCCTTGCATCGCATCGTCGTCTAAAAGCGGGTGACACGCTCTTCCGACAGGCCGATGACGCACGGGCCTTTTTTCTGTTGCTCGACGGTTTTGTGAGGCTCTTGCGCACGACCCGTCAGGGCGAACAGGTTGTCTTGCACCACGTGACTGCGGGAAACCTCTTTGGTATTGCCAAGGCGACCGAAAGCAAAAGCTACTCGGTCACGGCGCGGGCTGCGTCGGACTGTCTGGTGCTGTCGTGGACAAGCGACCTGTGGGACCGGATCGCCGAGCTCAATCCAGCCTTTGGAGCGGCGGCGCGCCGGACGCTGGGCGCGAGGATGCAAGAGATGACCAGCAAGGTTGTCGAGATGGCCACCCGCTCCGTAGAGCAGCGTATCGCGCTCGCACTGCTTCGTCTGACAGATAAGGCCGGTGTGGCAACCGACGTTGGCACCGAGGTTGCCTTTCCCATCACCCGCCAGGACATCTCAGAACTCACGGGTGCGAACACCCATTCGGTCAGCCGTGTCATGAGCGCTTGGCAAAGATCCGGTATTATCCAAAGCCACCGGCGGAAGGTGATCGTGGCCCGCCCCGACCTATTGGCCGACATTTCAATGGCGGCTTGATGAGGCCCGCCAAAGCGGCTTTCGCCGCCTGCGACACTTTGGCTGCCCGCGAGGGGTGTGAAAGTGGCCCGAGCTTGCGAAATCGCAAAGTCTCTTTTGGCCAGATGCATACTGTTGGTTTGCAAGTTCAGAAAGTTCGAGCACGACGATGACGCGGGAACACGCGGAAACATCAATCGGTACGGGCGGTCAACGCACGATCGCTGTCTGCGCAACATGCGCCATCAGGCATTCCGGCCTGTGCGGTGCGCTTACGTCGGACGAAATCACCGATCTGACCGCCATCGCACGTCGGAAGCATCTGACCTCGGGACAAAAGCTTGTGCGCGGGGCCGAAGACGGTCGGTCACAGATTGTAGGCCTGCTTTTTCCATCCGATTTCATCGGCGGGTACCCCGGTTTGCAAGAGGATCCTACTGAGACGCAATCGATCGTGGCAGTCACGGATCTGGAGCTCTGCCTGTTCCCGCGTGGCAGGTTCGAAGGTCTGGTGCATCGCTACCCATCTCTTGAAAGCAAGCTTTTGCACCAGACGCGCAACGAACTCCAACTGGCGCGCGATTGGATCGTACTCCTTGGAAGGAAAACGGCTGAGGAACGGGTCGCGAGCTTCTTTCTGCATGTCTCGCATAAGCTTAAGAACCTTGGATGCGCGGGAGCGGATGCTTTTGACTTGCCCCTCGGGCGCGCCGACATTGCAGACTATATCGGGCTTACCGTCGAAACCGTGAGTCGCCAGATCACCAAGCTCCGCAAGGCCGGGATCGTTGAGTTGCAGGGCGCGAAACGCGTCACCTTTATCGATCACGATAGGCTCAGGAAGCGGGCCGGATTTCAACCCTAGGCGTGTCCCCAGCGTCGATCGCCTGACAGGATGAAGTCGGTGCCAGCATGTTTTGCGGCAAATGCCTGGGCTTGCGCGATTACGTTAAAATCGGCCGCGATAAGGCACCGGCGGGCGAGTGGAAGCAACACATCCCTCTCCCAATCGATTTGCCGCCGGATCATCTCAAAGTGGCCTCGAAGTGCAAATCCGAGCGCCTCGGGCGCAAGACCTGGCATCTGCTCGGATAGCCCGTTCCCCAACAGGTCTGTTAGCTCGGGCAATTGACTTTGGCAGTCCTGGTATTCTGTCTGCAAACGCCGCAACACCGTGTCGCAGAACGTCTCACCGCGGGTGCGCCGCGCCAGTAGCGGCAACAGAACATGGGCGATGTTGTCAATGTGATCCGGGATGATCGTCGAACTGAGCCGGACCGCCTCTCGCCAAACCGGGGGCGCCTTTCGCGGCAAGTCGTCGGCAAGCACTTCCAAGAGATCGCACAGCTCCGCGACCCTTTCGGCTCCTTTGACGAACTGGCTCAGCGGCATGGGCACTTCCTGACCAGGGCTGCCCTGCCACATTCTCTGCGTCGTTTCGTTAAGGCTTGATGGGGCAATGCCATCATCTCGGGCCTTTCGCGGCGCAAGTCGGCACGGGCGCCGACAAGCGGTGAGGAGACTTTGTAAGAGCGATATTCGCATGGGCCGAAATCCGTCGCCTTGATCCAGATCAAAGCGGTCCTTCCGCGGCTCATCCATAGTCTCAGCAACAGCGCTTACGGCGGGTTGGACCAAAGAACCGGAGAGAAGGGATCGGCAATGGCGAAACACGAAAACCTGGTTTCTGTCACCGAAAGCGGTGCATGACCTTGGTCGATGCCAGCCCCACCGACCCCGGTCTGGAAATCCGGCAGATCTCACGATCCGACGTCATGGCCGCCCTGCGTGCCGGGCTGAGTGATTTTCAGAAATCGCCGTTGCTGAGTTTTGCCTTCGGCGCCGTCTTCAGTATTGTGGGCATTGGCCTCGCGCTTTTGCTGGTACGCGGCGGTTTTGCCTATTGGCTGCTGCCGCTTGCCGCCGGTTTCCCCCTGATCGGGCCGTTTGCGGCTGTCGGGCTTTACGAGATTTCGCGCCGCCTGGAGGCAGGGGAGCCACTGGAACTGCGGCTTATCCTGACCGCGGGCTTTCGAAGCCCCCATGGCCAGTTACCCCTCTTTATGGTGCTTGCCGTGTTCTTTCTTCTCGCCTGGCTGGTGCTGGCCCGGGTGATTTTCGCATTGTCGTTCAGCACGGCGAGCATGACCAATGTCATGACATCCCTAGAGGTCTTTCTGACCCCACCGGGCCTGATCATGCTGGTCGTCGGCAGCATCGTGGGCGCAGCACTGGCGTCCCTTCTTTTCGCAATATCCGTCGTCGGTGTGCCACTGTTGATGGACCGCGATGTCGACGTTGTCACCGCCATGATCATCAGCGTCCGCGCAACGCTCGAAAACCAGGCAACGATGCTCTACTGGGGGATCTTTGTCGCAGTGGCGACCATTATCGCCATGCTGCCCATGTTTCTGGGGATGATCCTGGTCTTTCCGGTCCTTGGGCACGCGTCCTGGCACCTTTACCGGGCGCTCATACCCAAGGATCCCCCCTGATTTCACGGCGATCGGCGCGCACTTGATCTGGATCAAGGCCGCGCCGCCGGACGCCGCATAACCTGACCGCAACACGGCCCCAAACCCGGACACCAAGGATGCTCGAAACCCTAAAACTGAGTTCACTCGGTCTGATCATCTTCTGCGCGGCGCTGGCCAGCGATTGGGGACATGATCTGGCCTATAAGGTGCATGCCTTCATTATCATGTCGGTGGCGGCGGGTCTGTTCATTTGGCAGCTGCGGCGTGTCGGAGATCCGCGCCCGGTCGTTCTTCAGGACCGCTATATGGACGGTGTCGTTCGGGCGGGCGTCATCGCGACAGCCTTCTGGGGAATCGTAGGCTTCCTCGTTGGCGTTGTAATTGCCTTCCAACTCGCCTTCCCGGCACTGAACTTTGACTGGGGTCAGCCATACACGAATTTTGGCCGGCTCAGACCGCTGCACACCAGCGCGGTCATTTTCGCCTTCGGCGGCAACGCCCTGATCATGAGTTCCTTTTACATCGTGCAAAGGACCTGTTCGGTTCGCTTGTGGGGCGGCAACCTCGCCTGGTTTGTGTTCTGGGGTTATAATCTTTTCATCGTGCTTGCGGCGACCGGTTATCTGCTGGGGGCCACGCAATCCAAGGAATATGCCGAACCCGAGTGGTACGTCGATCTCTGGTTGACGATCGTCTGGGTGGCCTTTTTGCTGGTCTACCTCGGCACAATCATCAAGCGGAAGGAACGCCACATTTACGTGGCCAACTGGTTCCTTCTGGCCTTCATCATTACCGTGGCGATGCTGCATATCGTCAACAACATCTCGATCCCGGTCTCCATCTGGGGGTCGAAAAGCGTGCAGGTCTTCGCAGGCGTTCAGGACGCGATGGTGCAATGGTGGTATGGCCACAACGCGGTGGGCTTCTTCCTGACGGCGGGCTTCCTGGGCATGATGTATTACTTCGTTCCCAAACAGGCCGGACGCCCGGTTTACAGCTACAAGCTGTCGATCATCCACTTCTGGGCGCTGATCTTTCTTTATATCTGGGCCGGCCCGCACCACCTGCACTACACCGCGCTTCCGGACTGGGCGTCGACACTGGGGATGGTGTTCTCAATCATTCTTTGGATGCCCAGCTGGGGCGGGATGATCAACGGGCTGATGACGCTGGACGGTGCCTGGGACAAGATCCGCACCGATCCGATTATCCGGATGTTCGTGATCTCGCTCGCGTTCTACGGCATGTCGACCTTTGAAGGGCCGATGATGTCGATCCGCGCGGTCAACTCACTGTCCCACTACACCGACTGGACGATCGGCCATGTGCATTCCGGCGCGCTTGGGTGGAACGGAATGATCACCTTCGCGACGCTTTACTTCCTGACCCCGCGCCTCTGGGGGCAACGTCAGATGTATTCCGTTGCCGCCATCAATTGGCATTTCTGGCTCGCGACCATCGGGATCGTTCTTTACGCGGCGTCCATGTGGGTGACGGGCATTATGGAAGGCCTGATGTGGCGCGAGGTCGACGCGCAGGGCTTCCTGGTCAACTCTTTCGCCGACACGGTCTCGGCCAAGTTCCCGATGTATGTCGTGCGCGGGCTGGGCGGTGTGATGTACCTGGCCGGTTCTCTGATCATGGGCTGGAACATGTGGATGACGATCCGCAGCGGCGTGCGGCGGCCGTCCACCGTCGGTGTTCCGGCAGAATAGCGGGCGGCCATGAGTATTCTCGACAAACACGCAATTCTGGAAAAAAGCCCGACGCTGCTTCTGATCGGATCGCTTCTAACCGTCAGCATCGGCGGCCTGGTGGAAATTGTACCGCTCTTCTACCTCGAGAACACGATCGAGGACGTGGAGGGGATGCGACCCTATTCGCCGCTTGAGCTTGCCGGGCGCGACATTTACGTGCGCGAAGGCTGCTACGTCTGCCATTCCCAGATGATCCGGCCGATGCGGGACGAGGTCGAACGCTACGGCCACTATTCGCTGGCGGCGGAATCGAAATACGATCATCCGTTCCAATGGGGGTCCAAGCGGACCGGCCCCGATCTTGCGCGGGTTGGCGGGCGTTATTCCGACGCCTGGCATGTCGATCATTTCACCGATCCGCAGTCGGTGGTGCCCGAAAGCATCATGCCGAAATACGAATTCCTGCTCGAGGCGAACCTTGCCACCGATCAGACCGAGGCGCTGCTGCGCACACACCGCTTTGTCGGTGTCCCCTACACCGACGAGATGATCGAAAATGCCGCCGCGGACCTGCGCGTTCAGGCCGATCCTGACGGCGATTGGGACGCGATGCTGGAACGATACCCGGGTGCGGTGGTCTCAAACTTCGACGGTCAGCCCGAACTGACCGAAATGGATGCACTTATCGCCTACATGCAAATGCTCGGCACTTTGGTCGATTTTTCGACCTTCGTCCCCGACGACGTCCGATAGGAGGGATCCCGCATGGAAACCTACAGCTTTCTTCGCGAATTTGCCGACAGCTGGTTTCTTCTTTTCATGACGCTGTTTTACGTGGGTTGCATCGTATTCGCGTTCCGGCCGGGCGCAAAAAAGGTTCACAAGGAAATCTCGCAGATTCCGCTTCGCGACGATGATTGGCTTCCCAAAGCCAAACCGAAGGATGTGCCGCTCTGCACCAAGAACTGCGCGACCTGCCCGTGCTCAAAACTAAAGGCGCGCGCATGAGCAATAAGAAAGCCCCAAAGGAAAACGATGTCGGCACGACCGGTCACGACTGGGACGGCATCCAAGAGCTGAATAATCCATTACCACGTTGGTGGCTTTGGACTTTTTATCTGACCATCTTCTGGGGTGTCCTCTACACGGTTTTCTTCCCGGCCTGGCCCATGATCTCGGGCGCGACGCCGGGTCTGCTTGGGTATTCTACGCGCGGTGAGGTCGCCGCGGACATTGCCGCAGTCGATGAACGAAATGCAGATGTCTCGGCTGCGCTTGCATCGGCCGATCTGGCCGCGCTCAGCCGCGACGATCCGGCCTATCACTACGGTGTATCGGGCGGCGCCGCGGTCTTCCGTGCCAATTGTTCGCAGTGCCACGGCTCTGGTGCCGCAGGGGCCTTGGGTTATCCGAACCTTCTGGACGATGATTGGCTTTGGGGAGGCACGCTGGAAGCGATCGAGTACACGGTCCGTCACGGCATCCGGAACGAGACTGATTTCGACTCGCGCTGGTCGGAAATGCCCGCCTTTGCCGATATCCTAGAGCCCGAGGAAAGCGCGGCCGTGGTCGAACATGTTCTGGCCATCTCGGGACAAGGCCATGATGCGGTGCTGGCCGCGAACGGTGCCCCTGTTTTCGCCGACCAATGCGCCAGTTGTCACGGCGACGCAGGGCTTGGCATGCAGGACCTGGGCGCACCCAATTTGACGGATGCCATTTGGCTTTACGGCGGCAGCCGCGAAGATATCGCCTACACCGTGGCCAATGCGCGCTTTGGCGTCATGCCGCCGTGGGGTCAACGCCTGGAGGAGGATGAGATCAAAGCGGTGACGCTTTACGTCCATCAGCTGGGCGGTGGCGAATAGGCGCCCAGATTTCCGGCGCCCTAAGCGGGCGGGACGCGGATCGTGAGTGATGCCGTGACAGAGAGCCTTTACACCGCACGCGAGCCGATCTTTCCAAAAACAGTGAGCGGCCGGTTCCGCACACTCAAATGGCGCCTGATGGCGGTGACGCTGGCAATCTACTACGCCACACCATGGCTCCGGTTGGACAGGGGCCCTAACCTGCCCGATCAGGCGGTGCTGGTCGATCTGGCCCATCGCCGTTTCTATTTTTTCTGGATCGAGATCTGGCCCCATGAGTTTTACTTTGTGGCCGGCCTTTTGATCATGGCCGGCCTTGGCCTGTTCTTGTTCACGTCGGCCTTAGGTCGCGTCTGGTGCGGATATGCCTGCCCTCAGACTGTCTGGACGGACCTGTTCCTGCTGGTTGAGCGACGCGTCGAAGGGGATCGCAACGCCCAGCTGCGCCTGTGGAATGCGCCGTGGAGCATTCGAAAGCTACGATTGCGCATGGCCAAATGGTCACTTTGGGCTTTGATCGCTCTGGCGACCGGGGGGGCGTGGGTGTTCTACTTTGCCGATGCCCCAACGCTGGCGCGCGATCTCGTGGCGTTTGATGCCGCACCCGCCGCCTACATCACCATTGCCATTCTCACGGCGACAACCTTTGTTCTTGGCGGTTTCATGCGCGAGCAGGTGTGCATCTATATGTGCCCTTGGCCGCGCATCCAGGCGGCTATGATGGATGACGACACACTGACGGTCGCCTATCGGGGCTGGCGCGGCGAGCCACGGGCAAAGGGGAAAGCGCGCACCGACGATGTGGGCGACTGCATCGATTGCAACGCCTGCGTCAACGTGTGCCCGACCGGCATCGATATTCGCGACGGCCAGCAAATGGCCTGTATCACCTGCGCGCTTTGTATCGATGCCTGTGACGACATTATGGGCAAGATCGGCAAGCCGCGCGGGTTGATCGACTATCTGGCGCTTTCCGATGAACCGCTGGAACGGGAGGGTATGCAGCCCAGACCCTACTGGCAGCATGTCCTTCGCCTTCGTACGGTGATCTACACGGCCCTCTGGGCAGGCTTTGGACTGCTTCTGCTGTTTGCCCTGTTCATTCGAGCCGAAATTGACGTCAGCGTCGCGCCAATCCGCAACCCGCAATTCGTAACACTGTCCGACGGCTCGATCCGCAATGCTTACGATATACGCCTGCGCAACAAACACGGCGAAGACCGCCCGTTCCGCTTACAAGTCGCCGGCGATCTCGCACTTAGGATCGCGCTGGAAGGCACCGATTATGAACAGGTCATGGTGGCGGCAAATGAAACACAGCTGCAGCGGGTTTATGTGATTGCACCCGGCGGCGCCGAACCGGCACGCCGTGACCGGACCGACATTCGCTTCTGGATCGAGGATCTTGTTTCGGGCGAGCGGGTCCACGTGGACAGCATATTCAACGGAAGGGGCCTGCAATGACGACCGAGTTGAAAGGGCGGCACGTCCTGGCAACATTTGTGCTTTGCTTTTCCGTAATTATCGCGGTCAACCTGACGCTGGCCTTTTCCGCCATAAGGACGTTTCCCGGGCTGGAAGTAAAAAATTCCTATGTCGCAAGCCAGGCCTTCGATGCCGACAGAAGCGCGCAGTTGGCCCTGGGCTGGGAAATCGGTATCGCCGTCAGCAAAGACCAGCTTGTCCTGTCAATCCTTGACGACACCGGCCCCGTAAATCCGCTGATCACGCGCGCCACGCTGGGCCGGGCAACCCATGTCCATGAAGACCAGGAACTGGTGTTCGAATTCGACGGCCGCGTTCACCGCGCCGATGTCGCGCCGCTGGGCATGGGCAACTGGAACCTGCGCCTTGCAGCAACTGCGCCGAACGGCACCGGGTTCAAACAGCGCGTGAAGTTCCGGGTACGCGAATGACAACGGCAGTTTGTCCGGGTTGCGCCGCGGCGGACGTTGCAACCGCCCATGGGCGGCCCCAGAAGGTGACCCACAGCCTTGTGCTGCCCGGCATCCATTGCGCCGCCTGCATGCATGGCGTGGAAACCGTGCTCGCCGCCCTGCCCGGCATCTCTGACGCAAGGGTGAACCTGACCAGGAAGCGCGTTGCCATAAGTGCGACAGCCGGAGCTGATCCGACACCCTGGATCATTGCACTCTCGAAGGCGGGTTTCGAAGCGCATGAGGCGGACGAAGACACGCCTAGACAAGAACGCGATCTCTTGCTGCCGCTCGGCGTGGCTGGTTTTGCGATGATGAACGTGATGCTTTTGTCGGTTGCGGTGTGGTCCGGGGCAGCCGAGACCACGCGTGAGTTTCTGCATTGGGTCACAGCCGCCATCGCGTTGCCCGCAACGGCCTTTTCGGCGCAGCCCTTCTTCCGGAACGCGTTCATGGCTTTGAGAGCAGGTCGGCTCAACATGGATGTACCGATATCCTTGGCCATCATTCTGGCCTCGGGCATGTCGCTTTACGAGGTGATCCATGGCGGTGCCCACGCGTGGTTTGATGCGGCGCTTGCGCTGACCTTCTTTCTGCTGGTCGGACGGGCACTTGACCAGCGCCTCCGCAGCGCTGCCCGATCCGCGGCGGACAACCTGTCCGCACTTGAACCCAGTCGGGCACTTCGGATTGACGCGGACCGGAAAACCAGTTGCCCTCTGGCCGAGATCCGGGTCGGCGACCGGCTCTGGCTTGCCGCCGGTGCCCGTGTTCCGGTCGACGGCACCCTGGAGGGCGGGTCCGTAACCGTGGATGCAAGCTTTCTTACGGGCGAAAGCGCCTTGGTCACCCGTCATCCGGGCCAAATGCTCTATGCCGGGGAAGTCGCAATGACCGGACCCCTGACAGTGCAGGCGACACGTGTGGGCGAAGACACCAGGCTCCGCCGCATCGCGCAGCTGGTTGCTGCCGCCGAGGGCGCGCGCGGCCGCTTCCGATCGCTCGCGGATCGTGCGGCCGAGATCTACACACCCGCCGTCCACATCATCTCGGCCTTCGCGTTTCTGGGCTGGTGGGTCTCGACCGGTGATGTGCGCACGGCCCTGAATGTCGCCATAGCAACGCTGATCATCACATGCCCCTGCGCCTTGGGTCTGGCCGTCCCAGCCATGGGCGTGGCGGCGACCGCGCGCCTTTTCCGCCGCGGCATCCTCGTGACGTCAGACACGGCGTTGGAGCGCACAGCGACAGTGGACACCGTGGTCTTTGACAAGACCGGCACGTTGACCGAACGCCGTCTTCGTGTCCCGGATACCCTGCCCGTTGCCCATCTCAGCGTACTGCGTGCGCTGGCCGATGCCTCCGATCACCCGCTGTGCCACGGATTGGCCACGACCCTGAAAGAAGTCCCTGCCGCGCAGCTGGATCAGGTGCGCGAAGATGTTGGCAAAGGCGTTTTCGCGCGTGTGGGTGCGACTGAAGTCAGCCTTGGGAGCGGCGTCGGAACAGCGGCGGCGACAATATTCACCTTTGGACGTGAGAGCTATGCCCTGCCATGCGATGAGACGCTGTTGCCCGATGCCGCGCACGCGGTCGCGGCCCTTAAGGCCATGGGGCTTGGAGTGCATATGCTGACGGGTGACGAACAAGGGGCCGCTGACCGCATCGCGACAAGGCTTGGCATGGACAGGGTTCGGGCGGAAATTCAGCCCGAAGAAAAGGCGGCGCATGTGGCGGACCTGCAAGAAAAGGGCGCACGTGTGCTGATGGTCGGCGATGGTCTGAACGACACCGCCGCTTTGACAAGGGCACATGCGTCCATCGCACCCGGCAGCGCACTCGACGCAAGCCGCAACGCAGCTGACATGATCCTTATGTCCGGGGCATTGACCGATATCGCCCTCGCCATCCGCGTCTGTCGGACGGCGCGGGCGCGCATCCTGCAGAACTTTGGTCTGGCAGTGGCCTATAACAGCGTATCCGTCCCCATCGCCGTTCTGGGTTTCGCGACGCCCCTTGCAGCGGCCCTTGCGATGTCGACCAGTTCGATCTGCGTCATTCTGAATTCCATAAGAAAGATACGCGCATGAACGTACTTGTCGTGCTCGTTCCCTGTTCGCTGATCCTTGGCCTTGGCGCCTTGGCGGCTTTCGTCTGGACCATGAAGAACAGTCAGTACGATGATCTTGACGGTGACGCAGAGCGTTTTCTGCTGGAGGACGACAAAATCGAGCCCGCCGATCCGGCGGACTAGCCCATCACGTCACACGCGCCGCACTGAAGCCGTCGTGAAAGATCTGCTGCGCTTTTGGATCCATGAAGGCAAAGTCATTGTCGAAGCGCGCCACGCAGAAATCGGGGGTCTTCTCTTTCGCCAGCCGCCCTGCCTCAATTGCCTCGTCGGTTCTTTCCAGCAGGGCAAGACCGACAACCTCACCAACATCACAGACGAACGTGGCGTGCGGATCAAGTTGCGCTTCCCGCGACGTCTGAATTGCCTTCTGATACTGACCCGCGACGATGTTTGCGATCGCGCAAACAGAAAGAATAATCCAGCGGTAAGAGTCCTGGGGGCTGGTCTCAAGGGCCCGGTTCAGCGCCTTCAACGCATCGTCGGGCCGGTTCAACAACAGCAGAGTGAATCCGTAAAGATAATGGGCAAAACCCATATTCGGGTTTAATTCTAAAGCTTTAGTAACCGATCTTAAGGCTTCCTCCGCACGCCCGAGGGCGATGCTAGAACGGGCATGGGCAACCCATGCAAACGGAAGCTTTGGATCCAGTTCCAGCGCCTTGCTGGCCATTTCTAGCGCGCGCACCCGCATCGGGGTCGCCCGATGCTTCGGCGCAGTGTTTCCGCGGCTCTTCTCGATGGACCACTGACGCTTGATGATCGAATACGACAGAAAGGCGTACGCCTCGGCAAATGTGGGATCCAAATCAATAGTCTGCTCAAAGAGCTTACTTGCCGTGGCCTGCGCATCCTGTTCGATCAGGTAGAAGAACGACTTGCCAAGCTGGAAGCTTTCCCAGGGATCCAGTTGTTCGGCGGGTTTTTCACGCGCTCGTTTGACCTCGTGTTCGTGGATCCTGGCGACGGTGGCCGATACCATTTCGCTGACGATCGCATCCGTGCGCTCATCGACCGCATCCGTTGGCAGGTCAAAGCGTTCGCCCCACACGGGCAGTTCGACATGCGCCTCGAACACGCTGACATAGATCCGAAGCGACGATCCAATGGGACGCACGCTGCCTTCGACGACATAGCGTGCGCCAAGCCGGGCGCCGATTTCCTTGGTGGTCAGCGACAGGCCCACAAGCGAAGATGAAGAGCTCCGCGAAAGCACCCAGACGTCCCGGAACTTGGACAGCATAATTTGGGCGTCTTCTGTCAAACCGGCGGCGAAGCTGCGCACCTCGGCATGCTCGGAAAGCGCATCGAACGGCAGCACGGCGATCCGACGCGGATAGGAATCTATCGTGGGCTCGGCTGAATGCTCGACCGGCACCGGCAGGGGCTGGCCTTCGTCGGGCGCAACAAACCGAAGGCCCCGGCTGTAATAGGACCGCAACATCGAACCCTGCGTCGTTGCGGTTTCACCCAGCGCCCGGCGCACATCCCGCACGGCTGTGGTTAGCGCGGCGTCAGACACGGGCCGATCCTGCCAAACGCGAGACAGGATTTCACCCTTCGGCACAACGCGGTCCCGGTGAATGATCAGGTATTCCAGCAGACTGAACGGGCGCGGTTGAAGGACATGCGCCTTTCCGTTGCGCTGAACCGTCAGGGCGTCGCCGTCAATCTCTACATTCTCGAATCTGTACCTCATGGGCACAACACTAGCCCGGTTTGCCAGTGCCCAAAGCAAAATTTTGGCAGAAACTCAGATTCCCCCAAAATTTACTCAGATTTGCCTCTGCGATCCCAAACTTACCCAGATTCTGGTTGGCGATTTGATCCGGTGAACCAAGCTAGGCTCGCGTTGCGATTGGAAGATCGTGGGTCATTTGAGGCTTTGCCGAACGTAGGCAACACCGCATGGCGATCCGTCGCAATGCTGGCGCGCTGGTGCAAACAAAGCAGCCTTCAGCGGCACGTAAATGAGTGGGTGAGCGTAGTGAAGTTTCGACAGTCTTGTCAGTGTAGGCCAGCGCGGACTTGTCATGCGCAGCAGCTTACGGATGCGGCCCGCAATTTACAGGATCGTTCGCTCGCATACTCTCAACCGACGCAAGCCCCTGGCAGCATCTTGCCACTGACCGCCGCATTTCCGTTTCTGCACGCATGGTCTCGGCAAATTTGTGTCTCCCCACCAAAGTCGGGGTTCCGCAGGATGACCGCGTTCTCACCCTTCCCCGCGCAGTCCGATGAAATCCTACCGAACAGTCAATCCAAAGGACAAGCTGATGATTTTCTTTAGAAATACGGGCTTTGCAGCCTTCGCAACCGCGCTCACTCTCGCCTTTGGCTCGTGCGCCGCGTCAGCCGCAACACTTACCTACACCTTCGAAGGTGGCAGTCTGGATTTCGGCTTTGGCGTGAACACCGCCACGGTGAGCGGCAGCTTTACGTTCGACACCGTTTTGAACCAGCCCACGTCGGCCAATCTGACTGTTTCGGGCGCCGGGGCATTGGATGGCGCCTACACGGTGGTGAGGCCATTTAACACGCCCGGACTTTTACTTCGCACCTTGCGCGAAGGAACAGACCTTAGCTCAGACCTGACCGGCCTAACTGCATTTGATATTCGGTCCGATGCGCCGAGCGCGAGCGCCGGCGCGCTCAATCTCAGTTTCGCGGGCATCGGAACTTGTGCGAACGCAATTTGCAACGGCTTTTCTGCTTCGCTGTTTCAGTCGAGCATCATGAACGGCCCGATCGGAAACATCACTCCAGCGCCCACGCCGGTTCCCCTGCCCGCGGCCGCCTGGATGCTGATCGTTGCGCTGGGGGCGTTGGTAGTGCCGGGCGCATCAAAGGCGGCAACCATATCGAAGATGTTCAGCTGGGTCGGAGATGGTGGATTTTCGGCCAAAGGCAGCTTTTCGTACGACGACACCCGCCTGTCCGTATCCGGGTTTGCCGCCGCATCCGGCCTTGGTCCGACAACGGGACTGGACGAGTTGACCGTTTCTTTTTTCGACCCGTCGAACACGTTGCTGGGAACGTTCAACAGCGTTAGCGGCGGCGTGTCGTCCTACGAAATCCTGCTCTTTGAATACAGCGCCCGTTCAAATTCATTTGTCGATGGCAGTTTCATCAACATCGGGGCGGATACCGGAACGCCCGGAGAGTACTTTCTGGTCGGTCAGTTCGGGGGGTTCGCCAGCCTCGGAGCCGTGCCCGCCACAACGCCGACCGACGCGAGCACATCCTTCAACCTGACGGTTTCAGATGTCGCCCCCGTACCTCTGCCCGCAGGCCTGCCGTTCTTCCTTTTCGGCATCGGATCGCTTGCCATGGTCCGCCGAGCCCACTCCCGCTGACACCTACCACCCCAAACCCCAAAGGAGGCTAATATGTTGCGCCCCATAGCACTTGCCGTCGGTCTAGCTCTCATCGCCGCCCCCGCAATCAGCGCCACGGTTTCTTTCACCAACGCGCTCGCGCAACCGCAAGATGGCCCCGTCACCTTAGGCCTGCAACAGTTCGACCCCAGCCAGGGTACACTGCAATCGGTGGCACTGGCCTTCAGCGGCCAAGCGCTCTCCACGTCGAGCAACATAAGTATTCTTACAACAGCACAACGGCTGACCGTGAACCCGGATGGATCGATTGGGATTGAAACCATCGTTAGCCTTCCGGACGGGACCCAGACCACCTGCAGCGGTGCGGCATGCGCCGCCATCAGAATAACCAGTCCGGTTCAGACCTCCGCGACCATCGATGTCAGCGGTCCTGGTCCGATCACCTTTTCGCAGACCCAAAATTCCGCAGGCAATTGCGTGCTGACAGTCGCGGCGCCCAACTGCCAGGTAGACCTCGAAGCACGGGCGGACCTGTCAGAAAGCCTAAACCTGACGGCAAACCTCAGCCCCTTTATCGGAACGGGCAATGTCGACTACGTGTTCCGCGCCCTGTCAGGAAGCACTCTTCAGTCCGCCTCGGTCTCTGTCACCTACACGTTTGACGATGCCAGCAGCATCTCACCTGTGCCGCTGCCCGCCGGCCTGCCGTTCTTGCTTGCGGGTCTGGGCGGCTTTGCAGTCCTGCGGCGTATGCGGCGGACCATCAGATGACCGCACTCAAGACCTTGCCGTTACGTCCAGGCCATATGTCGGCCGAAAAATTTAACAAGAGGATCAGCTCATGACTTTCTTAGGACCCAAGGCCCTCTTGGCCGTTGCAACGGCGGCATCGCTTGCCTCTTCGCCCGCTCAGGCCATTACCTTTGACTTCTTCTGGACCGGGGATCCAAGTGTCGACACCAACCTCACGATGTCCGGCGATCCCACGGCGTCGGCCCTGGGAACACTGGAGATCGACGCGATGGCCGGCGATACCTTCGGCCTTGCCGATGTCGTTTCAGTCAATATTGCCGTCACGGGTGATCTGTTCACAGACTTCAATGTAATCTCGCTTCTGGCGATATCCGGCACGATCGCAGCCGACGGTTTGAGCGCTTCGCTTGTCGATATCTTTACCCGGGTTCCGCAAAATTTTGGCTGTGACTCCGCCTTAGGCGACTGTGGGGCAGTTGCCGGCTTTAACATTACGATTGCCAGTGCCCCCGACCGGGTTTTTACCTACACTTCGACGTCAGCGGCACAGCAATCCTTTGTGCTGACGGCAGTGGCCCCGATCCCGCTGCCCGCAGGTCTGCCGCTATTGCTCGCAGGACTGGGCGGCTTTGCAATTCTGCGCCGAGCCCGGCGGACGAACGGATGACCCAGCCAGCGCGAGTTTACCGTGCGTTGCGACCCCCAAACGCACGACGACAGGCGGCCTCTCATGTCCCCGCAGGAGAGGCCGCACTGTCACCTAAGTCCCAAACCGAGTTTAATGGCGGTCAACCAGTGTCACCTTTCAAACAATGCATGGTCACCCTGGTTGCATCAATTTCCCCGGTTTCCGGGTCCCGCGGCGTTGCTCTCACCGGCAGGGTCGGCGGGCGCGCTGTCCGGTCTTTGGGGCGCCAAGGGAAACAAGTCTTTTAAATCCAAAGATGCTCAACGGAACAGCCCAGAAAGGATAGAGACATGATGCGATACATGGCGGTTTCATTGGCGCTTGGCCTGACTGCCAGCGAGGCCTTGGCGCAAAACCAACCCATTTGCAGAAATTGCACCAGGCCGGTGATCATATACGAACCGGATCTGCCGGTTGTCCCCGTGCCCGCAGGGCTGCCTCTTGCCCTGACAGGTATCGGCGCGTTGGTGATCCTGCGCCGAATGCGCAAACGGTAAACGCCCCGCACGATCCTTCAGCGGGCACAGGTCTGGATCCGCGCCGCCATCGCTCTTGGGCAGTGCCACCACTCAACGGGGTCCGCACCGCGGTCGCGTACCTCGATTCACGAACGGGTCTGGATTTGTCTGCCGCTGAGATTATGCGCAAGGGGCTATCCATCGATGCGCGGGTGCCCTTTTCCTGGGTTGCGCTGAGCCGGTGCCATTTCGGTCTGGCAGAGCTTCTAGAAACGGTTTTCGCTGCGCGCGAGGCGCTTGAGCTGAACCCGTATCTGGACTGGGCGCATTATGTGCTCGGCTTGGCCTTGCTGGACGTTGCAGGGGTCGATGATGCAATTGCAGAATTTGAAGCGACACTCGCGCCAAGCCCGCAGGATTCACTTCGCGTGGTAGCGACGGGTGCAAAATCGATCGCGCTTGTTCTCAAGGATGATTTTAAAGGCGCCATTCACTTCTCGCGCCAGGCGCAGCTTTTGCCCAACGCGGCCCTGACCGCCCACATGGGCAACGTTCGCGCCCTTGGACATCTCGGCAGAACCGAAGCGGCTTCGGAAGCCCTGCTGCGGGCAAAGGCGGCGTACCGGCACATTGGCATAACCGCGGTCAAGCGCCAGCATGCGTTTTCGCAATGGCGTGTGCGCGACCAGTTGCTTACGGCCCTCCTGAAGGCGGGCGTTACCGAGTAAGCGGCCCGGTTCTGATCAGCGCCGCGTAAAGCCCTACTGCATCAGCGGTGCCGCACCAGAACAGATTTTCACAGATTTTCGCAAACTTTCGCAGAGTTGATGCGGAATTTCTCAAGAGATCCTTCGAATTCAGCCAAGATTACACTGAGCGGACCCATCATACTCTTGCCCAATACAGTTGATTTATGAGACGCCGCTGTGATTGTGCAAGTGATTGCTTGCAGAAAGCTGGGCTTCTTGTGTGTGAGAGTGTTCATGGCCCAAGACATCCCGTCTCGACTGTCTAGATTTGCTGCCATCACAGCCACTCCGAGCAATCTCAATACATAAAAATCATTGTCTTTCAGATCTTTATTGAGCCTTAGCCGACAACGACGCCCATAGCCCAGGCGCAATTTTCTACCCGCCTTGGCAACCGGCACCTCCCCGAGTTCGGCATGCGACGTGACCTGTACGCAAAGCCCAATTCGGCCTTCCGGGCGGAACCAAACCAACCAATAGGAATTCAGCGGGGCGGAAGAAATCCATGCTTTCGGTGAAGCCCACCGCCGCGTTTTCGGCCTGCTGGCAGGCGCCGCCGCTGCCCTGACGATATCGACAGCCGCCGCCCAGGTCGTGACGGCAACGCTTTTTGATATCCAGCAGCAGTCGGGTGATACGTTGGTTTACAACTTCACCGGACTGCCGACGGCGGCCACCGGTGGCGGAACGCTGACGCTCTTTACCACCGGAACGGACAACAGCAATGGACTGGATTTTGGTACAACGCCAACGGAATACATGGACGTCCTTGCCGTAGGCAACTTGCTCGCACGTTACGAGTGCGGGGCCGTCAGTTCCGGCGGCATACTGATCCCTGGCGCGACGGGCCTACCCTCGGCCTGTCTTTTCAACTTCAGCATTCCGATTTCAGCCGGTTTGCTTGCAAGTGTTATCTCTGATGGCACAGCCACGTTCGTGATCAACCTAGGCTGCGGCGTTGCTTTTTTTCCCGGGACCAGCAAGGACATTGGCGTGACGCTGACCTTTAAAGAGGCGGCGACCGTCGTGCCGTTGCCTGCCCCAGCTTTGTTGCTGATTGGCGGGTTTGGCGCCCTGGCGATGCTGCGTCGCCGCAAGTCTGCTTAGCACTGCCGTTTTGTCAGTTTTGTATCCAAGGAAGTGAGCGCAGCGATGACCCGTCTTTTCGGAACGACCGAATATCATTCGGCCACGGCGCCGGTCGCAGTTGCGCTCACCGGGCCCGTGCGTCCATTGCCGGCGCGGCGATCCAACCTGCGGCCATGGGTACCTACTTTTGCAAGCGCGCCTTCGATATCCTCTTCGTGCTCGCTGTCGCGCCAATGGTGCTGCCCATTGTGGCGCTGGTGGCCATCCTTGTCCGGTTCGACGTCGGTCAGAGCTTCTATTGCCAGAGGCGCGTCGGGCGTGCGTTCACCATGTGCACGCTGCGCACAATGGTCCCCGGAGCCGAAGAGAAATTAGACGTCCATCTGGCAGCGAACCCCAGCGCGCAATGGGAATGGGACATCTACCAAAAACTCTCATACAATCCGTGCACCACACGGCTGGGCCGGTTCCTGCGGCGCACGTCACTTGATGAGCTGCCCCAGTTCTGGAACGTCCTTACCGGAGAGATGAGCGTTGTCGGGCCGCGGCCCATGTTGCCAGAGCAACAGGCGCTTCATCCGGGCACCTTGTACGGCAAGATGTGGCCGGGAATGACCGGCCCCTGGCAGGTCAGCGCGTGCAATACGGTTTCCTTTTCCGCCCGCGCTTATTTTGATGACCTTCGTCTGTCCACTGACCTGCGGCTAATCCTAAAAACGGTATTTGTCATGTGTGGGACCAAGTCGGTCAAAAAAAAGGGATGCGACAGCCAGACCGAGCGATCTCGCCCCTAGCGGCCCGTTGGACGTGATCGTCGGCTGCGCCTAAGGGTCAGCCCGGCCGATGGCCGCAACGGCAAGTGACCGCAATCCCGCCACCAACTTCAGCAGTTGGGCTTCGTCCTTTGCCTGATACTTCGCGGCCGATGCGCTGCGCCGAAGCAGCTCGGCCAGCAAATCCGGCGTAAGCCCGCGACGCTTCAATACTCCGTTAAACGGTTCAAATATTTCGAGAAAAACGGTCTGGAAGGCAATGTAATTGGCCTCCATCTCGCTGCGGCCGGCTGCGTTGTAACCTTCGATCAGATCCTGCGCATTGGGCGACGAATGCAGGAACAGGAACGGTTTGACGACCATCTCTTGCAAGACCAGGTCGATTTTTCCCGAAACGGTCGGCAGTTTGGGAAGTCCTGCCTCGATCGCGGCGATTGCATCCTGTCCAAACATGCGAATGGACCCGCGCAGCACATCATCCTTGTTGCTGTAAGAATTATAGAGCGTCTGCCGCGAAACCCCTGCTTCGGCGGCGATGTCACCCATGCTGGCGCGTTTCACACCGTAGCGCAGAAACACCTGCGTGGCGGCATCCAGGATGTTGCGTTCGCGATTTTCCATGGCTGACATATTGACAATCAGACATCCAATGTCAATTTAGACAAAATGACATTTTTTGTCTTAACGATCCAAACCATGGAGACCCCCAGAATGACCGATCGAACCGCATTCAGCAAAGACACCACAACCGACGAAGTGCTTCAGGGCATCGATCTGACCGGCAAGACGGTCGTCATAACCGGCGGCACCAGCGGCCTTGGACAGGAATCCGCTCGATCCATGGCGGCCAAGGGCGCCCACGTCGTCATTACCGGTCGTAATATGGACAAGGCACAGGCGGTCGCGGAAGAAATTGACGGCAACGTGAGCGTTGAGGAACTGGAACTCGGGTCGTTCGCCTCGATCCGCGCGTTTGCGGAACGCATGCTCGAAAAGGATGACAAACTCGACATCCTGATCAACAACGCCGGGGTCATGGCCAGCCCCTACATGGAAACCACCGACGGGTTTGAGCTCTAATTCGGGTCCAACCATCTCGGTCATTTCCTTATGACAACGCTTATGATGCCCGCACTCGGCGAAGGCAGCCGGGTTGTCGCGCTGTCGTCTTCGGCCCACTAATTTGCGCCGGTCATGTTCGATGACATCGGCTTCAAGTCGAAAGACTACGACAAATGGGCCGCCTACGGTCAGTCAAAGACGGCCAACGCGCTTTTTGCGGTCGAACTGAACAAGCGACTGGCCGATAAAGGGGCCGAGGCCTTTGCCGTGCACCCCGGTGTGATCCAGACCGAGCTGGCCCGCCATATGACCGAGGAGGATATGGAGATGTTCGCCGGCGGGATTGAGTCAGGTGCGATCCCAATAAAGACCGTGCCGCAGGGTGCAGCGACCCAAGTCTATGCAGCGACAGCCCCAGAGCTTTCGGGCCAAGGTGGCGCATATCTTGCGGACGTTCAGATCGCGCCGATCGAGGCGGACACCGAGGACTTCAGTAAGGTGCGACCCTACGCGATTGATCCGGCATCGGCCGAACGGCTGTGGCAGGTCTCGGAAGAGATGGTCAATTCGATCTGACAAAGCCTGCCAAAGGGCGCATCCGTTAGCCTGCTTGGGCGCAAGACACCAATAGGTCGCCATGGACCGTTCTATGGCGGCCCCTTGCGCTATGCGGTGCAATCGCACGGACTTGGCCGCGCAATCGCATCCACATTGATCAGATCACGTGTATCGTCGCGTGCATGTTGCGGTGATATCATTGCAACACCTTAGTACCGCAACGGCGCCAGCTTCCAAACCTGCTCTTTCCCCGCGCAACGCGTGGCCAACGGCCCGGTGATGTCTTCACTAGCCAGAAGATCCACGTTGAAGTGGTCAGCGTAAAACCGCCTGATTTCGGCTTCGGGAACCGAAAACGGCGGACCGTCGGTCTGACTCTGATCATAGGAGTAACTGACAACAAGCTGCTGAGCCGTGCCAGTCAGCGCAGGCAGGCGAGTTGCATAAGCCTCTCTTAAGTTTTGCGGCAAAGCAACCAATGCTGCACGGTCATAGACAGCGTCAACCGGGCCCAGATCAATCTCGTTCAGCGCAAAGAAGTCCCCCTGCCAAAGCGTCAGGCGACCAGCGGACAGGCGGCGCAGGTCAGAAACCCGCGTGATCTGAGGAATGAGCGCTCTTCGTGCAAAAACCGCGTCAACCGCCGCGCCGTTAAATTCGATGCCGGTCACACGGTGCCCCTGATCGAGGATCCAGTCCAAATCCGTGCTCTTGCCGCACAGGGGAACAAAGACATGTGATTGTGGCGCCACGTCCAGGACTGAGAAGTGAGTACGCAGAAACCTATTCGGTGCGTCTTCGTGAAATGCCATTCGGCCCGAAGCCCAGCGTTCCTGCCAAAACTCTTCCTTCATTTCTGCCTCCATGTGCCGGTCGAAGCGACGAGACCGGATGGCCTCACCCCTCACGACGAGATGAAAACCGTCCAGAAATAGGTGGCGGCCAGTACAAGGCCAAACAAGGTGACGGCCGCGCGTAAGAGATCCTGATTGACCCTTTTTGCAAGGCGACCGCCCAAATAGCCGCCCAGCGTGCTGCCGAAGATCATGATCAGCCCCGCAGTCCAATCGATCAACCCGCCAAGGCCAAAAACTGAGATGCTGATCGCCGTAAAGCTTGTCGCCAACAGGTTTTTGATAGCGTTTGCCCGATGAAAGTTGCTGTAGCCCGAGAGCTGTGCGACGGCCAAAAGGATGATGCCCAGCCCCGCACCGAAATAGCCGCCGTAAATTGATGCCAGGAAAAGGAGTACTGCCACCGCCCAATAAGTCTGGGCCGCGCCCGCGAAGTGCACCAGCGCGCCCCGCGCCCTTTCGCCAAAGGCAAAAAGCAGCACTGCGGTTAGGATCAGAAAAGGAACGAGGACAAGAAAAGTTTCTGCATCAGACCAGACGAGCAGCAGAGAGCCAATTACGGCCCCAGCGCCCGACACGATCACCATGGGCAATAGTGCCCGGCCAATCTCGCGAAGCTCGTCCTTATAGGCAAAAAGCGCTGCAGCATTGGACGGCAGCAAGCCCAGGAAATTCGTAGCGTTGGCCACCATGGGCGGCAACCCGACAATCATCAGGGCGGGAAAGGTGAACAGCGTCGCGCCGCCGGCGACGGCATTCCAGAGGCCGCCGATCAGCCCAACGCCCAACAACAAAAGCACGTCCGGTATCGCCACGCGGAAACTCCTTCTTCTGCCGGGAAGGAGTACGCGCGGATTGATCATGAATAAAATGAAATGTAATGAATAACATCATGACGAAATACGAACGATCAGCCTTTAACACAGACATGCTGCGCAGCTTTGTGGCGATTGCCGAGCATCGACATCTGACGGTCGCAGCGGACACGCTGGGACGCACCCAATCTGCGTTGAGCGTTCATTTGCGCAAAATGGAGGACGGCCTGGGCGTCCGGCTTTTCGATCGGCACAGCAGGGGCATGTCTTTGACAGCAGAGGGCCAGAAGATGCTGCCCGTTGCGCATGGCATCTTGGGCGAAATTGCACGGCTTGGTGCGATGTTCGACCATCCGCTCCGCGGCCAGATCAGAGTGGGCATCCCGGATCATTATGACGACATGATCTTTGAAACCGTCCTTGCCGAATTCAGCCGGATCTATCCCGAGGTCGATCTGACGGTGACATCCGGCTGCTCGTCCGGTTTTGCCACAGCCGTCGAGTCCGGCAAGCTGGACCTTGCCGTTGTGACCGGGCCGGCGCTTGACGCGGACACTGTGCTGGAAAGCGAAGCGACCTATTGGGTCGAAGGCGCGGGTTTTCACCACGACCCAGATGCGCCCGTACCATTGGCCATTCTGAACCGAGGATGCTGGTGGAGCAGACTGCCATTCAATGCACTGGAGAGACACGGGCGCGACTACACAGTCAAATTTCAGAGCAGCAGCTTTTCAAACCTGCGTTGCGCTATCCGGGCGGGGCTTGCCATCGGGGTTTTGCCAGCCCGGGCCATTCAGCAGGGGATGCAGATTGCGGAACCATCGCGCAACCTGCCCGATCTGCCGGCCATCAAACGTTCGCTGATCGTGTCTCCCAAGGCGCCACAAGACATTGCGCAAGAGATTGCGAGCAAACTCAGGGAAGGATTGCGCCAGACGGCAATGCCGACAGGTGTCTAGCCGATCGTGCGCTGGTAAAATATTGATACGGGCCCCAGCTCTGCTGAACGGGGCCAAGCTTCAAATCGTGCTTCGACTGCCAAGGCAGACCTGCGTGTCCCTGTTTCGTGAAGACCGCCGAGAGTGGTCAACAGCGCCCGGCCAAGCGGCATCTAAAACGGCTGTGCGGTCCACAAAACGGACAGTAAGTCTCCTCGGGCAACGTTACCCTAAGACGCAAAGCCGAAGACAGCATGGGCAAACCAGATCACGTGTTGGGCATCGCCTTCATCTGAAGCTGCGCGGAGACAAGGCCTGCGACCATTGCCGGGTCAGCGCGCTTAAGCTGGCGTTCGGGTGAGCCGTTCAGAATTGCGGAGACATCGTGCAGAATCATGTCGCCGATCAGATGGCGCCCGCCGGGAACGGCGGCCGCGCGATGGGGCGACAGGATGACATTTCGGCTTTGTCTGAGGGGATCATGCGCCGGAAGTGGCTCGTCCGGGAAAACATCCGTAGCGACCTGAATGCGCCCGGCATTGGCTGCCCGGATCAAGGCGGGGAAGTCGGCGCACCAGGCCCGGCTGATCACAACCACAAGCGCGGCGGGTTGCAGTTTGGCAATCAGCGCGTCGCTGAGCAATTCACGCGTACTCTCTGACGGCACGGCAGCCACGATCACCACACGACAGGTCGCGACCAGCGTTCCCAGATCCGTCAATTCAACGTCGGGACCGGCATCAGTGGCATAGGGGTCATAGGCCATGACCCGGGGGTTGAAGGGCGCGATCAGGCGATGGGTCTCGCGCGAGATCTGACCGTAACCTATGAACCCAATGCACTGACGGTACAGCGAAAAATCAGTTGCATCGCGGTCGTCCAGCCAACGTTCGGTGCCTGTGCGAAAAGCTTCGTGTTCCTCAACAAGGCCGCGACCCGCGGAAAGCATCATGGCCAGAACCATCTCTGCCACGGAATTGCGAAAGCCGGGCGAACAGGACAAGACCTCGACCCCGCGATCGAACAAGGCTGCGTAGTCAAGGCCGTCACGGAAGGCGCCGGAGACCTCGATCGTGGCTTTGAGGCCTTGGGCACCGGCCAACTCTTCAGCCGTCAACTGCGGGCGCGAAGCCACGTAAAATGCAGCCTCGGGCAGCACCTCGGAAATCTCGTCGCGTGGCATCGGCGCGTTGCGGCCGCCATGGATTTCGCAGCGAGCGCAAAGCTCTTCGTAGACCGCGTCGCGGAAGAGCTCTTCCCTTTTTCGAAAGTGATTGTCGAGGATCAGGATCGGCTTCATAGATTACGCGGCGGTCTGGGCACGGCCATCTTCGCGTGCGAAAAGATGGGCCCGGTCGTGGTCGAAATCGAGGCTGATGGCTTGCCCAGGTTCGAATACCCGATCCTCGGCCAACGAGCAAAGCACACGCGTGCCGTCTTTGAGGGCGACGTCGACAACGGTCTCGATCCCCAGGCGTTCAGCCAGCGTGACATGGCCCGACAAAATGCCGCCGGTTTCGATGGGCCGCAGATCCTGCGGACGGATGCCCAATGTTGCGGGCCCTGTTGACGGGATGTCCTCGCGCCACGCAGGGGCGCCAAATTCGGCCACGAGGTCTGAGCGGATCTTGGCGCGGTCGCTGTGACGGCCAAGCACGTCCACGTCCAGGAAATTCATCGAAGGCGCGCCGATGAACCCGGCTACAAAAAGGTTCTCCGGCCGGTGGTACAGCTCCATCGGTGCGCCGACCTGCTGGACATAGCCGTCTTTCAGCACCACGATCTTATCGGCCAGTGTCATCGCTTCGACCTGATCGTGGGTCACGTAAACCATCGTCGCACCAAGAGATTTATGCAGTTTGCCGATCTCGATACGCATGTCCAGGCGCAGGGCGGCATCAAGGTTGGACAGCGGTTCGTCGAAAAGGAAAACCTCAGGCTGGCGGACAATGGCCCGGCCAATCGCCACCCGCTGCCGCTGGCCACCGGAAAGCTGGCTTGGGCGGCGGTCAAGAAGATGTTCCATCTGAAGTATGCGCGCCGCTTCGGCGACCTTTTCTTCCTTCTGCGCTTTCGATGCACCGGCGATGGTCAGGCCAAAGGCCACATTCTCGCGGACCGTCATATGCGGGAAGATGGCGTAGGACTGGAAGACCATCGCGATACCGCGCTGCGAGGCGGGAATTTCATTTACCACGGCATCCCCGATCTCAAGGGTCCCGCTCGTGATGTCCTCTACGCCCGCAATCATGCGCAGCAAAGTGGACTTGCCGCAGCCTGATGGGCCGACGAAGACGACGAACTCACCGTCCTTAATCTCAATGTCGACGCCCTTGATCACGTCGACGGAGCCGTAGCTTTTCTTGATGCCTTTTAGCACGACGTCAGCCATGTCTCGGTCCTCCCAATTCAGTGCCCGGGCGCTAGCGCAAGCCGCCCGTCCGGTGTGCGTTCAACGAGTTCGGGGTTAGCGATCACACCGGGGAAGGCCCCGGTTTCAGGATCGGTCATCAGGAACCCCAACAGCTGCATCGCTCCATCCGCCTCGACGATGCGGGCGGCATAGCGTTTGCCCGGGGCGCTGCCATCCAGCATCGGCCCCGGCGCCAGACGCCAGGGTCCACGCGGGCTTTCCCCGATCAAGTAATGTGACCCGGTGCGCGAAGGCTCTCCGATCAATGCCCTTGCCTCGTCGGACCAGAAGCGATGGCCGGTACAGAAAAGACAGTACCACGTCCCGCCCCATTCAAAGACTTGCGGAACTTCAAGCTCACCAAAGCCCCCGGTGTAGACCGGATCCTGCAGCGTCCAGCCGTAAAGGTCATCCGAGGTCGCACATCCGATGGCGCCCGCGTTGAAGCTTGCGTCCACTGACGCGTTCCGCGCCGTGAAATACATCAGCCAACCGCCTTCGGGATCGCGCATCACCCACGGATCCCGGAAAGCACGGTCGTGCCAGCGGCCGGGTTCGAATTCCTCGTAGCGGTCATCGCGGTCCAGAATAAGCCCCGATCCGACCCGGCTCCAATTGTGAAGGTCGTCCGAAACGGCGTGACCAAGTTTCTGGAACTTGCCGTCGCCGTCATGGCTGGTCCCAGTGTAAAAAAGATGCCACCGGTCGTCATCGCCCCCCACCACGGACCCGGTCCAGGTTGTATAGTCGTCCCACGCGGGGCCGGCGCTGGGCGCGAAACAGGTGCCAAGATGGTCCCAGTTCACCAGATCGCGGCTGGTGGCATGCCCGTAGCTGACATTCCAATGCCGCAACTCGGGATCGCCGATGCTCTTGTCGGCCTGCAGGAAGTAACAGTGCCAGAGATCACCGTCGCGTACGTACCAGCTATCCCAGATCCACTTGTCATCAAGCGCCAGAACCATCAGCCCTTTACCCCCGTCGATGCCACAGACGCGATGAAGACGCGTTGCAATGAAAGGTAGAAGGCAAGAACCGGCACCGTGATGATCGTGAGATAGGCCATCACCTCCCCCCAGGGCACGTTCAGCTGATCGGTGAAATATCCAAGACCCACCATGACCGGGCGGATTTCTTCGGCCTGTACGACCATGAGGGGCCAGAGATACTGATTGTACATAAACAGGAACTTCAGGATCGCGGCCGTGGCGATCACAGGACCAGACAGCGGCATCACCACCCGGCGGTAGATCGTCCACCAACTGGCGCCTTCGACACGGCTCGCCTCTATAAGTTCGCGCGGCAAGTCCTTGAAATACTGCACGAACAGAAAGATCGATAGACCATCGGCAATAAAGGGAACGATCTGCACACGGTACGAGTTGAGCCAGCCGAATTCGATGCCGCCACCCCCGATCCATGGCAACTGAGACGCCATGAGAAGAAGCGGAATAAAGATGGTCTCGTAGGGGATGATGAGGGTCGCAAGAAGTATCGAAAAGATCACATCCCTGCCCTTCCAATCCAGAAAAACGAATGAGAACGCCGCCAGGGAACACACGAAAAGCGTCAGAAGAACCGTCACCCCTGTCACGAAGACCGAGTTGACCACAAAGACCCCGATGGGTGCACGATCAAAGGCGTCGGAATAGTTCTGAAGCGAGATGTCGCCTACGGGAAGAAAGGCCCGCAAGCTCTTGGTATCGCTCAAAAGCTGGAAATCTGGCTTAAGTGAAGACATCGCCATGAATAGAAGCGGGAAGATGAACATCACCGCCACAAGGATCAGAACCGCATAGCGCACCACAAGGCGCAATCCGCGGTTATCCGGAGAAACCAGTGCCATCAGGTCCGCTCCCGCGTAAGCCAACGTTGAATGAGTGAGATACAAAGGACGATCACAAAAAGGATCACCGAGATCGTCGATCCGCCCGAGATGTCCTGTTTGCCGTAGCCGCGTTCAACCGCCTGGAAGACCAGCATCTGGGTGCTGTCGAGCGGGCCGCCCTGGGTCATGACATCGATCTGCGCAAAGATCGCAAAGGCCTGCATGGTGATCACGATTAGGATCAGAACGGCGGTGTTCCTCAACCCCGGCCAGGTCACATAGCGGAAGGTCTGGAACTTGTTCGAGCCTTCGATTTCAGCCGCCTCGTAGAGCGTAGGGGAAATGGTCTGCAGACCCGACAGCCAGATCACCATGTGAAATCCGACCCCCTGCCAGATCGACATCGCGATGATGGATCCCAAGGCCGTCGACGGATCGCCGAGCCAGTCCCGCGGTTCAAACGCGCCGAAAGTCATTCCGGTGGCTACATTGTTCAGCAGGCCATCGCCCGGCGAATAGATGAACCGCCAAAGAAGCGACACGACCACGATCGAGACGACCACGGGCATGAAATAGACGGCCCGGAAGAAACTGATGCCCCTGAGCTTCTGATTGATCAGCAAGGCAAGGCCAAGCGCCAACGCCGCCTGAAGCGGTGCGACGACCAGAACGAAGGTAATGGTGTTGACCAGCGCCTTCATGAAGACAACGTCCGAGGCAAGAACCACAACCCGGCTCTCGCCCGACTGCCAGCCGAACCATTCGCGTTTGCCTTGCAGGTTCGGATAGCTGGGATTGTTCCGGGTAAACCGCCGCAGGCGCGGATACTGTATCTCGCCATCTTCTATGACGGTGTTTCCAACCGCGTCCCTCTCGGGTTCCAGCGTGAAGATCGCCAGACCCAGCAGATCACGATAGTTCTTGATGCCCACGTATTCAGTGGGGTTCGGCGAGGCGAGCCGCTGGTTGGTCAGTGAGAATGCGAAGGCCAGAAAGAACGGCAGGATGATGAACACGGCAATCAGACCGGCGCCGGGGAAAGCCATCAACCAACCTGCGCGGTTCGACCGCGTCAGTTTCGAAGCCATGGGTCGAATTCCTTTTTGAAGGGAAGCTGCCCGGATTGGTTCCGGGCAGCTTGGGGAGGAAGAGCTTAGTGGCCGTAGCCGCCGTTGCTCTCGATATCCTCGTTGATCTCGTCAACCGCCGCGTCCAGCGTGTCGGCGACATCCGCGCCATTGGCGATATCGGCCAGGGCTTTCTCGAAAACCTTCGCCTGAACAATGTACCCCGGGGTCACAGGCCGCACGAGCGCTTGCGCTTCGGACAGCCCGTAGAACACTTCAAGCGGTCCGCCCGGAGCATAGTTGGCCGTGTCGGCCGCCGCGCTCGCGGTAGATGGGATCAGACCTGTGCCATCAGAGAAGGCCGCAAACCAACGGTCCTGAAGCGCAAACTCGATGAAGGCGCGGGCGCCATCGGGATTCTCGGACGTGGCCGAGATACCGAATTGCCAGGAGGCCGCGCCAATTGTCGGGCCCGCCCCAAAATCTGGCGCGGGCAGGAACAGCGCGTCGTCGCCAAAGGCTTCGACGACCGGCAGCGCGGCCCAGTTGCCGTTCCATGACATGGCGTATTTCCCGTCCAGCAAACCGGTTTCGCGGTCCGCCGCGTCCTGGCTGGTGCCGGGCACAAGGTTGTTGTCGAAAAGACCCTGCCACCATTCGCCGAAAGCAATGGCTGCATCCCCGTTCAGAACGCCCTCGGCGGTTTGATATGTCGACCGGTCGACGATATCGCCACCAAAGCTTTGCAGGAATGGCGAGAAAGCATAGGGATACCATTCGCCTTTCCAGGCCATGCCGAGATCCAGCGGATAGTCGAAGTCACCCGAGGCGGCGATGGTCGCGAGCGCGCCATTGAATTCATCAAGGCTCCAGGGCGCGTCGAGTGTCGGAACCCGAATGTCGTGTTTCTCAAGCGTGGACCGCCGTGTCGTCACGGCGACCGCCGCATCCCACAGCCCGACCGAATAAACCTCGCCGTTCCAGCGCCCGATCGGGCCCGGCAGGTAGGCTTCCAGCTTTGCTTCATCGATGCCCAGGGGCTGCATGTAGTTCGCCCAGGCCCAGTTGGGCATCACCGGACCGTCGACATCCAGGATGTCGGGCAATTCACCGGCCAGCGCCGCCGCCCCTACCGCGTCATTGTAAGCCAGTTGCGGGAACGTCTCGATCACCACCTTCCAGTCCGACTGGCTGGCATTGAATTCCTCGACCAGTTGATTGACCAGCGCCTCTTCGGCATTGGCGCTGCCGGCACCGTGATACCAGAGGCTAAGCTCGGTCTGCGCCGACGCTGTCCCGGCAAGACCTGCCGCCAGGAACGCGGCAAGGGTCATTCCTTTCTTCATATCTCACTCCTCCCTTTGAGATTGATAATGTTGTCTCTGTCTTGTGTCCGTGGCGCGATCAGCGAGGCGCGCAGCCGGATTTGTCCGCTGATCCGGATCGGTGCGTTCGGCGCCTCGGTCTGACCGGCTAGTAACTCCAGCAGCGTCTGGGCGGCCCGCGCACCCATGGCGCTGTAGGGCAGTTCCGCCGTGGTCAGCGCCGGATAGAGTGTCTCGGAAATCAGGCGATGATCGTCGTAGCCCACGACCGAGACATCTTCGGGCACCGATATGCCACGGCGGCGCAGGATACCGTACACGGCCATGGCAAGTCGGTCATTGCCGCAGAAGATCGCGGTCGGACGACTGTTTCCGGCGAAAAACTTGTCAAGCGCATCCCAGATCAGCTGGTGTTCCCCTGGAGAGCCGAAAAGATCAGCGGCCTGCACAAGATCGTCGTTAAAGGCAATTCCAGCCTCGGCCAGTGCGCGTCGGTATCCGCGCAGGCGCAGCTTTGTGGCTTCCTGCGTCGGGGCAAGGGTCATATAGGCGACGCTGCGATGCCCTTCAGACAGCACGGCCTTTGTCAGGGCGTATTGGCCGCCTTCGTCGTCAGGTACAACTGCAGGCGTTCCGATGTCGTCGAAGCAATTGACCAGAACCTTTGGAATGCCCCTGCCCGGCAGCGTGAGTTCCAGCGGCTTGTGGTAGTCGGCCACATAAAGGATGCCTTCCACCCTGTGCTCTTGAAACGTGCGTACGAGGTCCGGAACCCTGTCCAGCCGCCCGCCCGTGTCCGAGATCAGCAGTGTCTTGCGGGACCGTTCAATGACCGCCTGTGCGCCCTGAACGATGAAAAGCTCGGGCAATCCGGCATGGTTTGCGGCTTCATCGGCGTTGCTGATGGCGCCGGTGATCAGGCCGATCAGTCCGGATTTGTTCGACTTGATGGACCTTGCGGCATGCGACGGCACGTATCCCAATGCGTCCATCGCCAGGGTGACGGCCTCTTTTGTCTTATCAGAGACGGGCGCGTCACGGTTGAGCACACGGCTGACGGTTTTCGGGGAAACACCCGCCTGGCGCGCGACATCATAGATTGTTGCCATGTGCGTCCCTCCCAAGCAGCCGGGTAAGATCAAATCGTTGATGACACGGATGTCATGACATCGGTGTCATAGTCAATAACAAGTTGCCTCCCGCGCGCGCAACAACGTCGAAAACCCCCTGTTCCCCATACCATCGATGTCATTTCTCTGCCCGACACAGAAACGGGCGCAGTCCCGATTGCGTCCCGAAGCCCGGCCTGTGAGGATGATACTGAAGACACATGAGGCTGCCGATGCAGATTGAAATCTAGACGATTTACGTTTTGACAGTGTTGGCCCTGATGATCACGCCCGGGCCCAGCCAGTTGCTAATGCTGTCCAACAGCGCTGTACACGGGTTCACGCGGTCCCTCGCGACCGCCGGCGGAGACCTGTCTGCCAACGCGCTTCAGATGCTCGCGGCAGGTTTCGGTCTCGCCGCCATTGCTGCGACGTCGGCAGCCGCCATGTCCGTCATCAAATGGGCTGGGGTCGCCTATCTGATGTGGTTGGGCGTCAGAATGATCCGTCGCGCCAAAGCTGACGATCCGACAGCAGAGACGGAGCGGACGCAGGCATCGTGGAAGGCGCTTTGGATGCAGGGCTTCGTGACCTCGGCGGCCAATCCAAAGGCCGTCGTGTTTTTTGCAGCCCTCTTTCCCCAGTTCATTGTCAACGACGCCGCGTTCTGGCCGCAGTTCCTGATCATGTCGGCAACCTACATTGTCATGGACGGGCTCTTTCTGTCCGCATATGGCCTTGGGTCCAGCTGGGTGGTGTCCCGGTTCAGGGGCAATGCGCGCCGCTGTGTCGAACGTGTCGGCGGCGGCTTCATGATTGGCGCGGCATTGCTTCTTGGTATGAAATCGATCGTGCGCCAATAAGTGTCTGCGACGAATAGTTGGTTTCCGGTTGGGCAATATGCCGGACCCAACCTGCACAATGCGCCAGCGATCACCCGCGCAGCCAGCCGTTTGACAACGCGACCTCTTGAACGCCGGCCAAGGTCCGGACACGATCCAGTTCCGCCAAAAGGCCAGCATGGCGCGCCTTGCCCATCTTGACGTTCGCCTCCGGCCAGAATGCGCGGACCATCAGCCTGTCTCCGTCCCGCTTTGCATCCATCCTGCCAATGACCTGGGCCCCCTGCAGCACCGGAAAGACGTAATAGCCGTATTGTCGTTTTGCCGCGGGCACGAAAATCTCGATCCGGTAGTGAAAGCCGAACAGCCGCTCTGCCCGGGCCCGGTCGCGCAAGGCGGGATCAAAGGGTGACAGGAGGCGCACACGTGACGATGGCTCCGGCAGCCTGGGCGCTTCGTCGAGCGCGCCTTCGGTCGTAAAGCTGCGGCGAAGCGTGCCGTCCGCCATCTCGATGTCCGCCTCGACGATGCGTCCTTTGGCGCAGGCCTCGGCACACCAAGCCTTGGCTTCGTCTCGGGTGACAATTTCAAAGAAAGCCGCCATTTCACCGCTGGTCGCGAACCCCAAACGGTGAAGCGCTTCGGACATGGCCCAATCGACGATCTCAGAATCGTCCTTACGGGCATTCAAGTATTCTGGCGGAATGACGCGCTCGCAAAGGTCATAGAATTTTCGGAACCCCTGCCTGTGACAGATTGCCAACTGCCCGGACCGCCAGAGGAATTCGAGTGCCGTTTTGGATGGATGCCAATCCCACCAACCAGAGGACGACTTCTTCTCCTCGCCGCCGACATCAAGCGAACAGGCCGGGCCGCGGTCCTGAACGTGGCGCATGACGGCGTCGATCTCGTCCTGCCAACCATCGCGGCGCCACTGCGGCCAGCGGGCGCGCATCCGCGCTTCGTCGCGGGCGAACTTGAGCCGCCACATGGGATAGAAACGGATCGGGATAACGGCCGCGTCATGGGTCCAGTGTTCGAATGCAGTGCGATGGCGTGATACGAGATTTTCGAGATTTCGCGGGCGATACTGGCCCCGGCGTGACCAGAGGATCAGGTCGTGGGCGCGGGCTAGCGTATTAACGCTATCGACCTGCACAAAGCCGAGATCGTGCAAGACGCCATCAAGATCGGCGCCCCGTCCAGGCCCTGATCCAGGACGCAGCAGAAGATGGCGATCGAGAAAAAGAAGGCGTGCGCGTTTATTGTCAAGCAGTGGGCGTGTCATGTCCGGCCATATCGCCGTTGCCAGGCAGAGAGTTCAATGCCTGTTTTCGGCTCGCTGGCGCAGATTTTGCGGGCGCGCTCCGGGAAGGTCCGAAGCGGCGCTCAGTGCCTCAGATACGGATCCCTGCTTGCGGTGCTGTCAGAGAGGCGAAGCAGGCATCAATTCAGCCAGATCGACAAGGATCGCCGCCAGAGCCTCGGGCTGGGTGAGATACGGCACGTGGCCGGACTGGATGTCGCGTACCGCTTCGATCCCGGCACGCTGGATCATTTTCGTCTGCAAGGGCGTCGACACGATGGCGTCGTCCTACGTACGCACATCGGCGATGTGATCGGCGTCTAGCCCCTCACCAGACAAGGCGACGGGCGTACCGATGGGCGCAAGAGGCTCTCGCAGCATGGACGCTTGAAGGGCGGATGCTTGCGCGGGCGTGCGTCCTGGGCAAAGACAGGAACCTGATCGGAAGACAGAACCTCAGCGTGGGAATAGCCGCCTGCAATGACAAATGTCTCCTTGGTGAACGGGTTGTCCTGATCCGACAGAGCCCGCGTCTCCATCGTTTCGCCAGACTGCGGGACATATGCGGCGACGTAGATCAGGCGCTGAATGGCTTCTGGCATCCGGTCGGCAATGGCTGTGATGGTCATGACTCCAAAGCTGTGACCGACAAGGATGACGGGGTCGTCAGCAGACGCAACCGCCCCGGCGACGGTCTCAACATAGGCCTCGAGCGACACGGCCTTGGCCGCGTCACCGGTTGCGTCACGCTCCGGTATGTCGACCAGCACAAAGGTATCGGCAGACACGAACACAGGCATCGCGAAGGCTGCTGCCGCCAGAAGTAATCTTAGAATTAGTATGTCTCATTCCTCTTCGCGCAATCCGATGTTCGGAGGCGCGGTGTCCGCCCAGGCAGGCAGCGCCTCAATGCCGGTCAGCCTGGGGGCAATGTTCGGGAAGTCATCGAAGGGAAAACCCGCTTTCGCGCCATGCGAGAAACCGCCCGCACCCGCGAAGTCTGCCACCTTCAACCGGTCGCCAACGAGATAGTTTCCCTGTCGGGCACCGTATCAAGGAAGGCCCGCAGTTCAGGCAGCCTCAGCATGGCGGCTTCGCGCTTTTCCTGGTCGGGTGCGATTTCCCGGACACGCTTGAAATAGTTCTCGACGTGAAGCGACACGACCACGCCCGGCAACTCTGCCGATTGCCAGAGCATCCGTTGTTTGATCGCGCCTCATTCCTACGCAGTTTGCCCCAAGAGCGGGTGTCTGACTGCGCTGCGAGGTAAATCAGCACGGCATCGGCCCTTTCGCGGATCACGGGCGAGGCGCCGGGCATGCGGTTTTCTGTGTGTACAATGCCGAATGCCGAAAGCCTGCGCGGTTTGACCGAAGGAGCGCTCAATCTTGCCATCGGTTTTTTTCGTGATCCGGGTACAGACTGCGACCGGACCCATGTTCGGACCGAGACATATCTAGCCGTTGCGCGGCGGGACCACCCAATCCTGAGCGCTGACATGACACTGGGCGCCTATACGGCGGCCTCCCATGTTCTGGTCTCATCGGACGGAACACTGACGGGGATCGCCCACGAGGGTCTTGCCGAGCGGGGACTGTCCCGGCGCGTCTGTCTTGCGGTCCCAAGTTTCATGCCCGCGTTGTCCATCGTGGCGGGCAGCGATTTTCTTGCGACGCTACCGGCATCGCTGGTGCGTGAACATGCCCAGCGCTTCAATCTCAACCACCGCGCCGCCGTTCGGTATACGCACATTCGACGTTTCAGTTCTGAGACATCGCAGAAACCTGCGCGAGCCCATGCTGTCTTGGTGGCTTGAGAGGTTCCCTGTTGGGGATAGCGCGGACCGCCTTTAGGACTTGGCGGCGCATGTCGGCAAACCAACATGCGCCGCTTTACGATCAGGCCTTACAGGTCACCAGCAAAGCCAGTCCGATGCCGGATGCCCATGGCGCCCCTACTGGGTCGCCTGCACCGTACCCGACATGAAGGCTTCGTTCATCACGTGAAAGACGGCGGTGTTGTCTACATAGTCTCCGCCCCAGTCGTACTGTGTACCCCAGAGCTTGGCCGCGCCCAGATCGGTCTGCGTGAACTGCGCGAACAGCTCGGAGCCCGCGCCAAGGGCCCAAAGCGGTACCAGCTCATTCGTGTGGTTGCGCGATGAGAACATATAGCCGGGCATACTGCCCGCACCCCGGTCCTGGACGGCCAGGTATTCGTTGAACACGTCCTCGGTCGGATCAAAGCGCGCAGCCAGAACAGCCTCATCGCTTCGGTCCGCAGCAACCGGACCACCGGCACCGTTTATCCATGTGCCTTCTCCCCAGATGCCGCCGCATTCATGGTCAGAAGTGACGATCAACAAAGTCTCGTCCCAGCTGGAGTTGGCTTCTACCCACTCGATCACGGCATCCACTGCCAGGTTGAAGTCGATCTGCTCTTCAATGAAGCGCGGCATATCGTTGGCATGCCCCATCCAGTCGACCGCGCCGCCTTCGATCATCACGAAGAAACCATCCTCGTCCTGGTTCAGCACATTAAGCGCGCCAAGGCTCATGGTTGCCAGATCCGGCGTCAGTGGGTTGAATGCCATGCCCGACGGCGTATCCGCCGCGGCAAGGTCTTCCCGGCTTGCCTGCAGGGTAGAGCCCGCCTGCGCAACACCGATGACACGCGCCGGCAGGTCGCCGCCGTCAGCAAGGGCTTCAAAATCGGCTTTGGCATCAATGAAACTAAAGCCGTTCAGACCATCCGCGCTGGTCAGTGCCGTCAGGGTCTCGGAGCCACCGACAAAGCGATAGGCGTCTTCGTCTTCGGGTTCGACCGGGTTGCCGCTATTGTCAAAGAGGGGATGGCCGGCGCCCATGATGACGTCCATGTCGCTGTTCACCATCTCGTTGAAAATCTCGACGTAGTTATTGCGAGAGACGTTATGGGCAATCGTTGCAGCACCCGTCGCGTGGGAAATCATCACTGAGATGACCGAGCCGGTGGCCTTGCCTTGTTCCTTGGCGATCTGGGCGATGGTTTTAAAGTTCTCGGTCCCGGTCCAGTCCATGTTGATCCGACCGTTCGACGTCTTGCGACCGGACATGAGCGCCGTACCCGCGGCCGCGCTATCGGTATACGAGGTGTAGCGTTCACCCACCGGCGGAAAATCGTTGCGGATTGTGGCATCAAAGTTCATCCACCGCGTGCCGGGATTATAGCCTTGGGCGACAGCGCCGGCCGCCTCGGCCGGATCGGCGCCGCTAGGTAGGATGTTGCCTGCACCATCAATCAGGTTCAGCGCATGGTGGTCCAGACCCAGTACAACGGGCATCGTGCCATCGGGCCGAGGCACCTGATAGGACTGCGCATTGGCGAGACCCTGATAGTAATCGGCCGCAAGCCAACCATTGAAACCTATTCCGTCGGACACCATGAGGATCACATTCTTGGCGCCCTGATCCTGCGCAAAAGCCGCAGTGGCGGACATCAATGAGATCACGGTAGCAGGGAAAAGTCTGAGAGTTGTCATATCGTCATCCTTTAAGGAAATTCAGCGAAAACCACATTTAAGCAGGCAGGTAACATCACGATTAAAGAAGTGTGAAAGTGCTGTAACGGGCAACTGAAAGGGCGCGGAGGCCGGTCCTGCAATAGACAAGCTAGCGCCTTAGGTTGCTCATTCCAACGTGCGGATCCGGATCGGTCCCGGCCCAGCCAGCGCGCTGCCTGACTTCCGATCCGCAGTCGAGAACGGGGTGCAAAAGCACCGCCGTTGCTCTGACCGGCGCCTAGCCGAACTTGTGCGTATTGCTACCGCCGACGGTCCCGCCGGGTCGAGGCAGGCTGGTAGGCCACCGCGGCGCAGGGCTTGCAATAGGGGCTGCCCGGTTCAACGGGCAGCCCGCAGAACCAAAAGTCGTCCGTGGCCGGATCGCCAAACGGCCATTTGCAAGTCCGTTCGGTCAATTCCATCAGGCTGAGCCGCAGCGCATTTTTCTGAACCTCGCGCTGGGTGGCCAGCACTTCGGGGCTGATCTCATTGGCTGAAGGCTGGGGCGGCAACGGTTGACCCGCCGGGACAATTTCCCTGCGTGCCTGAACCGGCGCCTGGGGCGGAGCCGCGGCTGCTGCGGGTTTCTCGGCGGCAGTCTTGCGCGCCGCCTTGGGCGTCGTCCCGGCGTCCCGGGGCCGCGGAGTTTCCGCGCCGCCGTTTCGGTTCGACAACCCCAGACGATGCACCTTGCCGATCACCGCATTGCGCGTGACACCACCCAGTTCCTTTGCGATCTGGCTCGCGGATTGTCCTTCGCCCCATAATTTTTTGAGTAACGTCACACGTTCTTCGGTCCAGGCCATAACGCTGCTTCCCATTGAAAGACTGTGCTGCTGGCGTACTGCTCGCCTGACACTTCATAATCCAGATTTTACGCGATATCTCAATCGAATTTCCGGCATTCACACACCAAGTCGCGCCATCCATGATACAGGATCAGAACCCCGTCGAAACACGAACTGATCGCGCAGACTGATCAGTTGGGTGTCGGTGCCGCGCGCTGCAAGTGTGCCTCGCCCCAGGCGGCGACTTCCCGCAGCAGGGGCCGCAACGTCTGTCCGTAGTCCGACAGCGCATATTCAACGCGCGGCGGGACCTTGCGACAATCCTTCCGGGTCACTACGCCATCCGCTTCCAGCTCTTTGAGTTGCCGGATCAGCACCCGCTCAGATATCCAAGGCATTTCGCGCTTCAGCGCGCTGAAGCGGTACGTTCTGTTTTGCAGTCGAAAGACGATCCCCGGCTTCCACTTGCCGCCGATGACATCGACTGTGGTTTGAACAGGACAGGCTTGCGATGTTTTCATTCGTCGGGCCGCGCGTACTGACAAAAATGTCAGTACTTTACTTATTGCAGGTAAGGCCGAAGCTAGGGGTCAAGTGCATCAACTGCAAGAGGTCCCGGAATGTCACAGAAGGTCGCCCTGGTCACCGGGGTTGGAAAGAAAACCGGCCTCGGGTTTGCCGTTACACAAGGGCTGTTGTCCCTGAAAATGACTGTCTACCTTACCGCGCGCACGCAGGATCAGGCGGACCGAATGGCTGAGCTGTTAAGTGGCCAAGCGGCCGTAGTTCCGATGGTCCTGGACGTCTCTGACCCCGCCAGCATTGCGGAAGTCACCGCCAGGATCGAGGCAGAGCAAGGCAAGCTGGACGTGCTGATCAACAATGCCGCGATGCTTGCACCCTTCGGCGAACGCGCCGCAACAGCTGATCTTTCCGACGCAAGAAAGGTCTTTGATGTTGTCCTCTTTGGCACATGGGCTTTGTGTCGGTCGATGTTGCCATTATTGCGTCAAAGCCCAGCTGGCCGTGTCGTAAATGTCTCCAGCGGGGCCGGATCCCACGGCGACCCTGCCTTTGGGCTGACAACGGACAATCAGTTGGGCACAAGCTATGCGGTGTCGAAAGCGGCGTTGAATGCGCTCACCGTAAAACTGGCCCGCGAAGAGGAAGGCAGCGCCGTCAAAATCAACGCCGTTTGCCCAGGATTCACGGCAACCTTTGAAGGCGGGTCCGCCATGGGCGCGGGGCCGCCCGAGGAAAGCGCCAAGGGCATCATCTGGGCTGCAACACTGCCAGAGAGCGGGCCCACAGCAGGCTTCTTTCGTGACAGAGAGCCCCTCCTCTGGTGAAACCGGAATGCGTCTTGCTGCATAGCGTAAGAGGCAGAGCACCACTGGTTTGCGTCCGACTTCACGTGTATTGCGCATTGCGGCAAGGTCGGGTCTTCGCAAAGGGCTAAGGATATGGCTGGGGCATAATTCGTTTTGTTTCTTCCAAATTCTCTAGATCTGAAAAGAGATCACATGTCGATGCCCGCATCCAAAACATCTTTCTGTTCAAAGATGACATACCCGTCACGCGCCGGCCTTACGTTCTTGTAGTCCCAGCATCTCTTGGCATCGTGCAACGATAATCCCGGATTGCGATCGCGCGCGTCCCGGAGATATTGCAGGTAGTTGTTGCAGCTTGCGATTTCCCGCCGAAACGTCGGATCGTCCTTGCGCTCCTCTAGAATGAGCCAGGCAGCAACGGCATCGCCGAGGCTTGCCCCCGGGTTGCCGCGAACCCAATCCATAAAGTCCGAGTGGCAGACGAACGTCTTACCGATCTCTGCTTTAAAGAAACTACGCACGTTGGGTCCGAAAGACACTGTGTCCGTGATGATCGTATCGCGGGTCAAGGTCTCTTTGGACCAATTGAAGGATCCGGCCGGCCGCCTGCGCTGAGTAACGGTTCGGTTTTGACCCGGATGTCGAAGGGCGGCCGTAACGCGTTCCCGAAGCTCGGCCTTGGTGCCTGACTTATGCAATTCCAGCACGTCGCAAAAACGCTTGAGATGTTCGACGGGCCAGTACCATCGCTCAAAATCCTCAGCGTGCATCCTTCGATCGACCGACGGGCGAAGTTCTTGCGAAGAAGCGATGGTCATAGCAGGAGTTGTGCTGCTCTAGGGTTCATCCAAACACTCGGCCGGGTAATCACTGATCTGGCGGCAACTAGACCAAAACCTTAATAATTCAACCATATACGGGAGCCTTCCAAAGCCGCCGCTTTCGAGCCGCCGAACGAAAGCCGAACTGGGGGCGATTGCAGTGGGCGACAGGAAAACCCGCCCGCGCTGATCGACAGAACTCTAAGGGGGATCCACCCTGCCTTCCATTTCAGGGAGTTCAAGACTTAAGGGCCGCTGATCGGACCAACCGGATTTACGCCAGATCTTCGAAAACGACATACCCGACACCGCCACCGAGCTTGTAAGGCGGGAAAAGAGCATTCGCACCCGCATTCAGCCAGCAGAAAGCGCCTATGACATCTTTGATCGTGGGCGCAACTAGTGACCTGAACAAAGGAGGTGCCATGGCTCGACCCACCACGTTCTTAAACCTATCGGACCTCAGCAAAGGCCTTGCGCGCGCACTTGCCGAGGGTATTGAAACGCAGGCTTTTCCGGCCGACCAGGCGATGCTGTCCATAGTGAGCTTTTAGCCCGCCAGTGTCGGATCAATTCGCGTCCATCCGGAAGAGCAATGGATCAGCCTTCTGACCGGCAGCGGCGCGGAAGTGACTGTCAGACAGGGCGATTTCCAGCGGACACCTGACGAAGTCGAACGCGGTTTCCGCGCAGGACCGGATGGCGAAAAGGTCATAGATATTTTCGCGCCGCCACGCGCCGCATACATAAAGGCTGGCTCGGGCTTCGAAGCCTGACACGAATCCGTCGCCGGCAAGCGATCCAATGGCCTACGGGAACATGTGGCACCGGCACCAAAGGCGGCTCAAACACCATCAGGGGCATCAGCGTTCTTCTCGGCGCCGCCAAAGGTTCGGTCAGACCTTGGGCGCCTGCCTTTTTTAGCGCCGCTTGGAATATCACCGGTCGACCAAGACTCAGCGTACCCTGCCGAAAGAAAGGTCCGGGTGAAGGTTCAGAGATCTTTTTCCCGGTCCAACCACTGGCGGCCACCTGGACACTTCAGTTCCCCGGCCAGTGACGCGCCACGTCGGAAAGCGCGGCAATGGCCGCGCCAAGCGCGTCGACATAGGATCCATTACTGGGCTTATGGGCCAGCGTTTCGAAAACAACGTTTTCGACGCCAAGCGCTTCTGCCGCCTCGAGCGCGGCGGCTGGCGGCACGCCCTCCCAAATTAGGATGCGAGCGCCAGTCTCTTTCATGAGCGCGTCGAGCTCTTCCCACTCGTCTGCCGTCGGCTCCGCGCCGGCCTCCCATTCCAGCGACGCGATCGAGAGATCATACCGCCGAGCCAGATACTGATACCTCGGGTGCGTTGCGATCATGGCGACGCCCTGCGCCGCGCTCAGATCGGCCCGGGCCTTGGTGTCCAACGCCCCAAGCTCAGCGCGCAGCGTGCCGAGCCGGGTCTCAATCTCACCTGCGGGCGCCAGATCCCGCACCGTGAGGGCAGCCGCCACAGCTTCGGCCTGCGCGATGGCAAGCGTCGGATCGAGCCAGGTGTAAGAGGCAAGGCCTTCGTGGGAATGCGCGCCCCCGTCCCCGTGGCTGTGGGTAATGCTCTCGGTCACGATGAACTGGTCTTCAAGGGAACGGGATGTGTCTACTAGGCGCGCGCGGGGGAGCGAGACCCGGTCGACCCAGGTCGCAAAGCCCGCGCCGTTCAGAAGGATTAGGTCGGCTGATTGGACGGCGCTGATGTCCGATATCGAAGGCCGCCAGAAGGATGGATCGACACCTTCGGGCACCGGAAAGACAACCTCGGCCGCATCCCCCACCAGACGCTCGGCAAAGTATTGAAGTGGGTAGTTCACGGTGACGATCCGCGGGGCATCCTGCGCCAGCGCGCCGTTGCCGAAGACCGAAATGATGATCGCGGCCGCCAGCGCGCGGTAGCCCTTTGCCAAATTCAGCTCCCGCATTTCCGGGCGATGTCCTCCGGCGTGACAATCCAGTAATTGTCATGCCCGCCGGTATCGACCTCAATCACAAGGCCACCGGAGTGATCCACGCTAGCGAGGGGGAAATTCGCCGTACCGTCGCTTTCCAGCTGCAGGGTGGTCAAAAGGCTGTTTTCGCCATCAAGGACACGCACATCGCCTTTCTGAACGACTTTGCCATTTGAGAACTTTGCCTCGACGGTCACGGCATCGCAGTCGACCGATGCAAACACCACAAGCTGATGTGCCGCCGCACCGACCGGGACGGTGACCATCAAGGCAGCCAATGCAATCGGCCGGCTCACGGGCCCGTCCACTCTTCGAAATGGACCCAAATCACCGCGCCGAGTTCGACCGCCTTGTCTTCGCCGCCCTGCAGCAGCGTGTAATCAGCCGTGTTGAGCGCGGCAAAGCCCCACCAGCCGTCCGAAGGTGGCGCATAGGTGAAAACGCCGTTGGCATCGGCCTTTACCGTTTGGGTAATCATCAACTCGTCGGGCACAGTGGCTGCGGCACCTTCATTGTAGAACTCTACTTCAACCTCGGCATAGGGCACCGGGGCGCCGTCAAGCTTGACGATGCCCTGGAAGACGTTGTGCTCCCACAGGCCGAAGGGCTTTGACAGCGGTACAATCTCGGTCTTCAGACCCAGTTCGGTATCCCATCCTTCATCATCACCGTAGGCTGTCACATAGGTCTTGGTATAGTGGATGATGAACGCATCCTCCGCGGGTTCCCAATAGGGCTGCGGTTCCATGGCGAAGACGTAGGTGCCCGGACGCTCCAGCGGGTATTCGAGGGTATAACCCGCTTCGTTCATCACCGAGGCATCGAGCAGGCCGCCCAGCAAATCGGTGGTGGTGCCTTCGTGGGTGACCGAAAAGGATACGGGCCGTTCCAGCGCCATGCCGTCGAGCTCAAACGGATGCGAAAAAGACATGGTCAACGCCACACTGCGTCCATCCTCTTGGCTGATCATCGGGTCCTCGGCGATGATCATACCGTAGTGCGACAAAGCCGGCGTCGCGGCCAGAACTGCGGCCAACGAAGCCATGAAAAGACGGTTTGTCATAAGAACCCCTGTTGTTTAGGTGCCCAGGGCAAGTAGCCAGCCAACCCAAGCCTCGGCATTTCGCGTCACGATCGCCGCCCCGAGCGCCGCAATAAAACCTGAGAGCAATAGTAAAGTAACGGTCTCGGCTGACAAGAGACGAAGGACCATGCCCTGTCGCGCCCCGAGCTTTACCGCAGTGGCAATCTCGCGCGCGCGCAGCCGGTAGCTGAGAAAAACCGCCAGACCAATGGCCGCGAGCGCGGCGACAGCGATGATCGCCGTGACGGCATCCAAAAGCGACTTGATCCGGAAGATGCGATCCACAAGCCCCTGAATGATGGCTTTCGGGTCGATCAGTTGGGTCGGGCTTTCGCCGTCGAGATAGCGCCCTTTTAAGATAGTGCCCGCCCGCGTGTCATTGGGCACCACAATGACCGCCGAGGCGGGGAAACCCCCCTGCGCCCCATGAAAATGGAAGCTCTCAATATTGTCCGGTGTGATGCGTTGGTACTGCACGACTGCTGCATTGGCGATTGCATCCGTGCCCGACGCCAGGTCGGCGGCAGTGACAACGTCCTCGTGCCCGTGGCCGATGCCCTGAATGACCCAGGCTGTCTTGATATCGACGAAGATCGCCCCGTCATCGGGCGTGTTCGTCTTGGCCAGGACGCCAACGACCGGCATTTCAAGCGGATAAACACCGTCGAGATCGAACAGGTTCTCGGGGGCAGAAACAAGCGTGTCGCCCACGCCTTTGCCCAGGTCCCGCGCCACATCGGCGCCGATGACCGCGTCGCCCAGAAAGGACAGCCCAAGGCCGTCGGCAAGCCGGAGCGCACGAAAGTCGAAGTAATCCAGCGTTGTCCCGACAATCCGAAACCCGCCCGAGGAAAACGCCGTGTGAACAGGGATAGGCACGCCGAGGCCACTGTCCCAAACCGCCTCGACCTCGCGCATTGGTACGGGCGGCGGGCTCTCTTCCGAAAAATAAAGGGCCGCCATGGTCAGGTCGAGTTGCGAGCCTCGGCTGCCCATCAGAAGCGGCGTCGCCTCTCCACGGGCCAAAAGCGCTCGTTCACTCGTCGACAGCAGGGTCTGCGTGGCCACCGGCACAAACATGATCAATGCCGCGACCAGCACCAGCACGAGGCTGCGCGCCCAGTGATAGCGCAGATACGCGAAGGCAAGGAACAGCGCATTCATGCCGGCTCCCCTTCACGAAACTGGGCAAAATCCAGAACGCGTTCAAAACGCGGCAGAAGCTCATGGTCATGCGTCACGGCAAGAACGGCCGCTCCGGCCTCGGCCGCCTGTTCGAAAAGAAGATCGAGGATGCGCGCTTTGCTGTCAGGATCGAGGTTGCCTGTGGCCTCGTCGGACAAAATCAGCTTGGGCCGGGTGACCAACGCGCGGCAGATCGCGACGCGCTGCTGCTCGCCCTGGCTAAGCTGGGCAGGATGCCGGTCGAGCTTGTCGCCGATCCCGCAGGCCGCCGCCAGTGCTTCGGCCCGCTCGCGCACCTGGCTGTCCAGGGTCAGGGCAGTTGTGATCCGGTAAGGATAAAAGATGTTCTGCCGTGCGGACAGGTAATCCAGCAGGGCAAAATCCTGAAAAACGAAACCGATCCGGCTTGCGCGGAAACGCCGCCGCCCGGCATCGGAAAGTGCCGTCACATCTTCTCTGGCAACTTCAATCCGACCGCTTTCCGGCGCAAGGATCCCCGCGATCAGGTTAAGCAGCGTTGTCTTGCCGCTGCCACTTGGACCCACAATCGCCAGTCTCTCTCGGTCGTTCAGAGAAAATGACGGCACACTTAGCCGGAAGCCGCCGCCGTAGCCGAAAATAAGATCCTCGATTTCAATCACTAGTTGGTTTGCGGAGCAAGAAACGTCTCTCCCGCCCCGTTCCGATTGACATCCAGAAGATCGAAATCCGTGATACGCCAGGCACCCTCGACCGGAGACACAGTCAAGTTCGCCCGGTATGTATTGCCTCGGACGTGCAGGTGTTCGGCATGCCCCACCGTTCCGATGACCTGCCACGCGGAATCAATCTTCAGCGACGTGTCTTCGCGTGATACTCGTGTGGTCAAGAGCTTGATTTCATGGATCTCCTGGTCAGCCTCTTCGAGCCCACCACCGGCCATAGACTCGACCCTTTCGAGGTACAGGTACTCCAATGCATCGCCGTGCGTTACGCTTGAAAGCGTATCGTAGATGGCGTCTTCCCGCGTCTCGGCGAAAGCCTCGTAAACGACCAGCAAAAGGGCCGGTGTAAGCTGCCAGAAACCGGCTTCTGCATCACCGATTGTCATGGGATCAAGGCCCGGCGCCGTGAACGTGTCCGTTTCAGAAACCTCGGTTCGGTCAGGCCACCAGATCACTGCAGCAAGCACGACGCCGCCTGCGACGATCAACGCAGCGATCCTGGATGCATGCAACATAGACGGGTCGCCCGATTGTGAAGATTGCCCTTAGCCCAACCTGTGCGACTTGATGGCGGAGTGCAAGCCGGGGCTCGGCAGGCTTAGGGCATGGACGGTGGGGATTACCGCGAGGACATCACTTGGCGCAGGGCGATCTCGGCCGCTACAACCCCGAACGCAGCATGATCTTTCCCAATCGGATTCGGCCGATTTTTTCAGACACAGGGAAGAGGCGACGACCGGACCTGAACAGCGCCTTCGTTCTTGCGCATATTTGGAATTCGGGCCGCAAACAGGCGCTAGGCAAAAGCCATCCTGTTCCACTGGGTCTTTGACACCTGCGTGTCGCCCCTGTCGCTTGGACCCTTTTTGGGACGTTGTTTAAGGGCCGAACCGCATTTCCTTAGGAGGCGCCGGACGTTAGGGCGACGCCTTATGGATCTTGCTCAAGCTCCAAGATATTACCTTCCGGATCGCGCACATAGACGATCAGGTGCGGTTTTTCATCCGTGCCAAAGTTGGTGACCTCGCCCTGCAAGGTCCCACCGAATTTCAGAACTTTCTGCACAGTCTCTGTAAGATCCGGAACCGCAAAGGCCAGGTGACCAAAACCCGGTTCATTGACTGCGGGTTTCGGTCGGTCGATCCTTTCGCTGTATTCCATGATTTCCAGAAAAGGGCCGCTGTCATCGGTCAGAGTAAGCCAGATTACGTAGATACAAGAGTTCGCTAGGCCGTTGCCGCGAGCGACGCGTTCGCCGGAAAGCTGTTTGGCGGGACGACGGTCCACAAATCCAAATGTGTTCCTGTAGAAGGCGGCCAGGCGGTCGGCATCGCGTGCAGTCAGGCTTACGTGTTTAAGGCGCATGCATAGAAGTCTGCTTCACGGACCGATTGGACCGCACTCTTGGCGGATCTGCCGGGGCGCTTCCCGATGGCGACGCCCGGGGGTTTCTTAGGACGCCCTCTGCCATCAGGCACCGCATGCGCGATCACCCGGATGGTCAGGTTCCTTCCCTGGTCTAGCTTTCCCACCCGACCAGATCGGTTTTGCTCAGCGCAACTTCATCCAACGGCAGTTGCGGAATTGGCCGAAGCGTGAGGGTGAGCGAGAAAAGAACGACGCCGATCACAAAGACTAATGACGCACCGGCCAATCGGGCGCCGAGTTCGAAAGTTTCGCGCCGCCCGCTGTCGGCATCGAAACGGCTTTCGACCCACTGCCTGCCCCAAAGGGCCGCGACGCCGATGCCCGACATCGCGAAGGCCATCCCGGCCGATATTGCGACAACCATGAAGATCGCCGGCCAGATCAGATTGTTCGCCAGCCCAAATAGCATCACAATCAGCGCGCCCGTGCAGGGCACAATGCCGACCGACGCGGCAATCCACCCGTCCTTGGCCCGACTTGAAGCTGTCGCGCAAGCGGCACAGTCGGAATGCCCGTGCCCATGGCCGGAATCCAGCGGACCGGCCCTTCGGCGCCGCAAGGCAGCGAATGCCTGCCACAGCATCACAGTCCCGATGGCCGTAACCAACGCGTAGCTCGCCAGGCGCACCGCCCGATGGTCGGACGGCGGGCCCCCTGTCGTCTGGCGAACGACAAGGTCCAGAACGAAGACGATGACCACCGCTGACAAAACGTGCAACACCGCGATGCGCACGCCCAGCGACACACCCCGCCGCAGGCCGCCGCCCGCACCGATGAAGTACGACACGACGACAGACTTGCCGTGGCCCGGTCCGAGAGTGTGGAACGCGCCGTAGGCGAAGGACAAGAGCAAGGCGAAGACCAGGGCACCGGATACATCGCCGCGCCCAAGAGCCGCCATGCTGTCGCTGAAAAGGCCGTTCACCCAAAGCTGTGTCCTGACCAATGGCGGGACGGCCAGGGAAGACGCCGCGGTAATTTTGCCGGGGCTGCCGGAGACCTTTGCACCGCCAAGCCCGTAGGCTGTGGCAACAGGACGGCTGCCGTCGACCAGGAAAAGCAGATGCGCCGATGGCGCGTGCCTGAGTGTGCCGGCAAGTCGCACCGGCTCATAGGGTTTTGTCAATCGCAACCCGTCCGGATAGGACACGTGGACAACCTGGTTTGGGTGCGGTGCGGGCGTGTGAATGCAGGCGCCGATCCAAGGAACCAAAAGAAACTCGGTCACCCGACGCCCATCCCAGGTCAGCGGCAATACATAGCCGTCGATGAGCACCTCTTGATTAAGAAGCGGCGCCGCCACGTCCATAACCTGCTTTCGCCAGACGTCACTGCCGGCGAAGTCGGCCTGAGAAGATCCTGACCGCCTGTCGTGGTCGACTGTCGCTTGCGTTGCCGCGGCCGGGCCGGTTGTGTCACCGGACGGCACCAGCATATCCCAGCTCACAAACAGCCGTTCGGTACCCGCAGCGCTGACCATCGAGAGCGACGCCATTAATACCAAAAGGGCGCAAACACCGTTTTTTGCTGATCGCCACAATCTGTCGCCGTCCATTGCCGGCCTCCGAACCCAGGGGTCTCGTGCAACCCCAGCATGCCCTTTCTAATCTATGGTTCAAGCTTTGTCGCGGGGACCAAAGCCGCCGCTGCAAATTCGAACCAATTCGACACAATGCCGCCGGCACCCAGAAGCCGGCTGCGTGTCAGCCCATTCCCATGACCCTGCCCCGATCACCGCTCAAACGGACAGGCCGCGCGGCCTAGGGCGTCTGGATTTGGTTCTATAAACACGGTCTGCTCAGCGCTTGCGGAGCCGGTGCATTTTATCACCGGCTCCGTATCTGGATCAGGACCCGAGCGCACCTGCCAGCGTGTTGGCGTTGTGGCGCATCATGTCCAGATACGTGCTTGCAGGTCCGTTGTCGTTGGACAGAGCATCCGAATAAAGGGTGCCGCCGATCGCCGCGCCGGTTTCACTCGCGATTTGTTCCAGCAAGCGGTTGTCCGTGATCGATTCGACGAAGACCGCCGCGATACCTTCTTCACGGATCTGGGTAATCATCTCGGCAACATCGGCGGCCGAAGGTTCGCTTTCGGTGCTGAGGCCCTGGGGTGCCTCGAACGTCAGGTCGTATTCTTCCGCGAAATACCCAAACGCATCGTGAGACGTGACAATAGTCCGCCGATCCTCGGGAAGAGCCGCCATTAGGGCCCGCACCTCGTCGCCAAGCGCCTCTATCTCGGCAACGTAGGCTGCCCTGTTCTGATAGAATGTCCCAGCGTTGCTGGGGTCGGCCTTCGCCAGGGCGGCCGTTATGTTGTCGACATAGATCACAGCGTTTTCAAGGCTTTGCCAAGCGTGCGGATCAAAGGCGCCGTGGTTGTGGCCGTGGTCATCACCGGCATGCTCTTCGCCGTGATCGTCATGCCCGTCTGCTTCTGCGTGCTCTTCGCCGTGATCGTGGTCTTCGCCCTCGGCATGTTCTTCATGGTCATGGTCGTGGTCTTCACCTTCGGCATGCTCTTCGTGGTCGTGATCTTCGCCCTCGGCGTGCTCTTCGTGGTCGTGATCTTCGCCCTCGGCGTGCTCCTCCCCATGGTCGTCGTGATCGTCATGGTCATCGTCGAATGCGATGGCCTCAACTCCGGTCGTCGCGACGACAAGCGTTCCGTCAAACGACGCGGCTTCGGCCAAACGCTCAAGCCAGCCTTCGAATTCGAGCCCGTTGACAAATAGGACATCCGCGTCGCTCACACTGCGGGCATCCGCCGGTGTGGGCTGATAGACATGGGCGTCGCCGTCCGGCCCGACCAACGTCGTCACGCTGACGTTGTCCCCGCCAATCTGCTCAACCATGTCGCCCAGGATCGAAAAGCTGGCGACCACACTCAACGGTGCATCAGTCTGCGCCGTGGCGGGAAAAGCCATCGAAAGCGCTGCGAATGCGGCAGCGGATTTCAGAAGGGTTCGACGTTTCGTCATGTGGGATCCTCTCATGATTCAAGGTGAGCGCGCGGCAAGGCCTGCGCGATAAGACCGCCCACCGGTCCAAGAACCACCGACACCCCATAGGCAATGCCTGCCACAAGAATGATCGCCGGGCCGGACGGTAGGCTGTAATGATACGAAAGAAGAAGGCCGATCACGCTCGACAGGATCGCCACCAAAACGGCGATAACGAGCAAGCCGCCGATACTGGCGGACCAGAATCGGGCCGCCGCGGCCGGAAGGATCATGATGCCGACTGCCATCAAGGTCCCAAGCGCATGAAAGCCGGCCACAAGGTTCAAAACGACCAACATCAAGAAGGTGAAGTGGGTGATCGCGCTAAGGCCGCTGACCGACCGCAGGAATTGTGGGTCGGCGCATTCCAGCACAAGGGGTCGAAAGATCACGGCCAGTGTCAAAACCGAGATGCTGGCGATCGAACAAAGCAGTATGAGCGCCGCGTTGTCGAGCGCCAGAACGGTGCCGAAGAGCACATGCATCAGATCGACGTTGCTGCCACGGGTCGAGACGATCAAAACGCCCAGCGCCAGAGATATCAGATAGAAGGCTGCGAGACTTGCGTCTTCGCGCAGTGCCGTAACCCGGGTTACAAAGCCAGAGGCCAACGCCACGGCCATCCCCGCAATCAGGCCGCCGATTGTCATTGCTCCAAGCGACAGGCCCGAGACCAAAAAACCTACCGCTGCCCCGGGCAGAATGGCATGCGCCATTGCATCGCCGGTCAGGCTCATGCGGCGAAGCATCAGGAACACACCCACCGGTGTCGCACCAACCGCAATGGTCACGCACCCCAATAGCGCGCGGCGCATGAAGCCGAATTCCGCAAATGGCGCAGCGAAAAGGTCCCAGATCATGCGGCGTCCCGCCCGCAGACATGCGGGGTGCTTGCACAGGCTTCGCACATTTGCCGGGCCTTGAACTGGTTTTCTGCTGTCAGGACGTCCGGCGTCGGCCCATGGGCCACCAGTTCTCGGGCGAGCATCATCGTGTGCGGAAAATTCACCTTCACGGATTCATAGTCATGCAACACGGCGATGACCGTGCGGCCCTCTGTGTGCCAGCGGCGGATGATGTCGATCAGATCGGCAGTCGTCCGGGCGTCTACAGCGGTGAACGGTTCATCAAGCAGGACAAGCTGCGCATCCTGCAGCAGTAGCCGCGCAAACAGAACCCGTTGCATCTGGCCACCCGAAAGGGATCCGATGGGGCGCTTTTCAAAACCGGCAAGGCCAACGGCACCAATCGCATCGGCCACGCGACCATGGAGGGCGCGGCTCAATCGGCCAAATGCCCCGATGTTACGCCAAAGCCCCATGCTGACCAGATCGACGACCGTGAACGGAAAAGAGCGATCTATATCAGACTGTTGCGGCAAATAGGCGATGTCGTCACGGGTCAATGCGCCCATGCCGATCTTGCCCTCAAGTGGAGAAAGTGCGCCTGTCATACCCTTGAGAAGGGTGGATTTTCCGGCCCCGTTCGGCCCGACAATCGCAGTCAGGCTACCTTCCTGGATCTCGGTCTCGAGGTGATGAACCGCCGGGTGGCGATCATAGCCCAAGGTCAGGTTCTGGAACGTCACAACGGCTGTCATAGCGGCCCCGGATTGGCGGTCGCCCAGAAAAAGCCCAGCCACAACAACCCAATAATCAAAAGCCCGACCGCCACACGAGGCCCGGCACCGATCAGGATCAGCCGGAACGCCGCCCTTTTGTCGCTCATGCCCCATGCTCCGATCCGGTGCAGTCCCCACAGCGTCCTATGATCTCGACGACATGTCTTTTGGCAACAAACCCCGACTGCTCGGCAACGACCGAGAGGTCGTCAAAGACTTCAGGCGCGGCGCTTTCCGAGACCGTTCCGCAGTCGTCGCAGATCGAAAGGACCGTTGAACGACCGTCACGGTCGGTTTGGCTCGGCACATAGGTGTTCTTAGTCTCAAGACGGTGAACCTGTCCCTTCCCGCAAAGAGCGCCAAGCGCACGATAAATGGCCTGCGGTGCGAGTTTCGGTCGTTCAGGACGCAACTCGGCAAGGATACCATAGGCCGACAGCGGCCGACTACTTCGTTGCAGCACACTCAGGACATCTGCCTGCATCTGTTCGCCGCGGGCACCCATGTTCACCCTCCCAAACTCAGTTCGCTTAGCTACAAAATGTTATATCATAACGCAATTCATTTTCTTGCGGCGTCAGGACCAATTGCTTCCCCCGGAAATCCGCCGACCGGTTACGCCACCAGAACCTTGGCGGCTGGCGTCATAGCTTCGCAGTAGCCCCCTGCAATTGGCCCACCAACTGAGATAGACTTGTCCCGCAAATTGCAGGACCAGCGCTGTGCCCCACGCGGAGCTGCAATTCTGTGCCCGGCAAGCGGCGTTGCAGGGCGCCCATGATATCGGGCAGACGATGCGGCAAGACGCGTTCAAACAGCCCAAGTCTAAGCCGCCCAGAGACGGCCAGGCCCCGAACTTCGGCGAGCTAGCGTACGGTTTCATCCGGCAACCTGCGGGCCTTTGGCAAAAGCGCAGCGCCGATTTCGGTTGGCCGGACGATCTGGTTGTTCCGTGTGAACAGCCGGGTGCTAAGCCTGTCCTCCAGTTTTTGATGCCGATGCTCACCGCGGACTGGCTGCGCCCCATTCGGGCGCCTTCTGCGGTGAAATTGCGAATGTCTGGGACCGCGAGGTAACGCCGAAGAATATCTAGATCGACGTCTTGCAAATAAATTTGGTGATCGAATGCACTTCATAATTTCAGTTTGTTTTGAGAATTGCGCAGTTTGCACTAGTCCCGAAACTGAAAGGAAAGGAGCCCTGTTGTGCGCGCGATTGTTTATTCCCGTTTCGGTTCCGCATCTGAGGTGCTGACGCTGGAAGACCTGCCAACACCTTCTCCCGCGGCCGGAGAGGTTCTGGTGCGTCTCAAGAGCTCAGGTGTAAACCCGTCCGATATCAGGGCGCGGGCCGGCGGGCGTCCGGGTGTCACCAAACCGCCCTTCCCGCAGATTGTACCGCATAGCGATGGCGCAGGCGTCATTGAGGCGGTCGGCGAAGGAATAGACGCGTCCCGCATTGGGGCACGTGTCTGGATATGGAACGGCCAATGGCGGCGCCCCTTCGGCACGGCGGCCGAATACATCGCGCTGCCATCTGAACAGGCCGTAGCGTTGCCCTCCAACGTGTCCTTCGAAGAGGGCGCCATCCTGGGTATTCCCGGACTGACAGCAACCCATGCGGTACTCGCCGGCGGGGCCGTTGAAGGCCAGACCGTACTTGTCAGCGGGGGCGCCGGCGCCGTGGGAAGGCTTGCCGTTCAGGTGGCCAAAGCCTCGGGCGCGCGGGTTCTGGCCACGGCCCGCGGCGCCGCCGGTCTTGAGGCCGCACGATCTGCCGGCGCAGACGATGTCTTTGATTACACTGACGAGGACCTGGCCGACCGCATTCTCGACGCGACCGGAGGCAACTCTGTCGATCGCATCTTAGAGGTCGAGTTCGGCAAGAATATTCAGACCAACGCGGCCGTGATCGCCGAAGGCGGTACCATCGCGAGTTTCGGATCAGCCAAGGACATGACGCCGACGCTGCCTTTCTATCCGTTAATGTTCAAGGCAGTGACTATCGATCTGGTGCTCGTCTATCTTTTGCAAAAAGAAGCGCGGCGCCGGGCAATAGCCAGCCTGACCAGCCTGCTTGAAAAAGATGCCATCGACTTGCGTATATCCGAGGTGCGCGACCTTGCAGACTGCGCTGCAGCCCATGACGCAGTGGCGTCCGGGGACCGGGCCGGATCGGTTCTTCTGAAGGTGTAAGACGCCTCGGGACCGGACCGACCTAGGCCCTTGGCGAAGGTGCGTTTGCTCGTAAAGCGGGCACTTGCATCACTCAAAGATCAAAACATCGGCCAGAGAGGCATCGGGAGTGTCTCGCCGCCTTTTCGGTGGGCGCCGCACTTGACGGATGGCAAAGGCACCATGCTAAATATAAGCCTTGTTTTTGGAAGGATTTGATAAATGAAATTACAAGCGTTCGCTGCATTGGCAGCCGTTTTAGCGTCACCGGTCTACGCCGCAACTTTGACCTACAACTTCTCTGCAGAGTACCAGTTTGGAACTGCGGATGACGACAGCGTCTCAACAATTGCCGATACGGCAGAGGCTTTGATCGGAACAACGCTGACCGGCAGTTTTACTTTGGACGACACCTTTCTTGCCGGCGACGCGGTGCGCCGGACTTACGCCCCGGGGACCATTAGTATCGACCAGATGGACCTGTCCGGCGTGCTGCCGTTTACCGATACCGTTCTGCAGAACTCCCAATTCAACTTTGACGGATACACCTTGAGGACAATCCTGCCGGATACCACCGGGGAAGTCGTCAGCCAGATTTTCTTCACCCTCAGGGACCTCGACGAGAACATAATCGGAGACACCGGGTTTCCACCGCTGCCCGCTTTGTCGGAATTTGAACTCACCCAGATGGGCTTTATTGGAAACGTGACTGGCGAGAACGGAGCCCGTGAGAGGGTCAACTACACACTCACGTCGCTGGAGCTGGCACCAATACCATTGCCCGCCGGTAGTATGCTTCTGCTGACGGGGCTTGGCGCCTTGGCCTTGGCCCGTCGCAGGTCCAACTGACGCTTCGTTGGCGCGAACACCAAAGGCCGCACCCATGTTGCCTGCGCCCTTTGATTGTCTGTAGCGCTGCGACCAACTGGGTCCGGCGGCAACGAATTGGATAGGGCAACAGCACGCTGCCGCCGCCGCTGAAGACTTGCAAACAAGCATGACAAAATCGACTGCGCGTGCTGAGCCACAATTATGCTTATTTGGCCGCTATGCGCGTGATATGTCAGCAAAGAAATCCCCCTCCCAGGCAGGACGGATATTCTATGTCCTTACCTGCATCGGCGCCGCCTTGTACTTTTCGGTCAAGGCCTATGTGAATTTCCGTTCAGGGGCATGGGTTGAATTGTCATTTTCCGCCATCATTGCCGTTATGGCCGCCCTCGCGCTGATTTTATACAAGCCCAAGGTCAACAAGAACGATGTCAGCTGGTTCGGAAGCGGCGGAGGCGGTGACTTCGGCTGAAACGTTTTGAACCAGGCCTTAATCGGACCCTATCGGCTCCATTGCTATCGTTTCACAGTGATCTGCCCTTGCGCACACGTGGCCAAGTACCTGCGCAACCGCCCGGCGCCATGCCGTGCCCACCGAAATGCCAAAGTCGTACGACAGAAAGGCAGTCACGGCGGCGACAGTGTTCAGCATCTTGTCTTCGATCAAATCGCAGTCTTCGACCCTGCTTTAGCGCCGCTTCTCAGTTGCGCGACGCCCGCCGACTTCGCCCGTTGCGGCCTTTCACGGTGGCGAAAGAACTGAGGTGAGAAAGGTCGCCGCAAGCCAGTTCCCAGCATTGATATGCGACGGATCGACGTGTTCTTGCCGAACACAGTAAAGCGCTACGAGACTGCCGTCCGGCATCTGTCGCGACAGAACTGTGCCAAGGCCCGGGTGTTGCGCTTTGCCAAAGGACCCGCGCCAGAATTGTCTGAACCTTGCACCCGGCCGCTTCCAGACCGCGTACCAGTCGGCCATTTAACTCAAAACTGGATCTGCCGCGCCGCCGCCGAACCAGTTTTTCGGCCAGCCCATTGCGGTCAAGCGCCGGGACCGACCCGCCAAGAACCGTCAGGTTGTCAAAGTGAATGCAACGACGCTTTCGGGCCACGATTGGGCGCAGGGCATCCGCCGTGGGATCCGGCGCGGCGTCCATGCCGATCCGCCACCGTCAGCCCGTCACCCGGCCACTCATGGGCTTCACCGCTTTTGGCCCTTTCCCTCACCGTCGCAGATGATCGCCTCGCATTCCAACTGCGCCGTCAGCCCGCCATCCGCCTCGATATTGCAGCCACGCACCCAGCCCGATGCCGGGTCGGCGAGGAAGGCCACGACCTCAGCAACCTCTTCGGCGCGGCCGGAACGGCGTGTAAGTTCGATGCCGCGGGTGGCCCGCGCACCAAAGGCCGCGGTGAAGTCATCGAGGATGGAGGTGTCTACAGCTGCCGGGCTGACGCAGTTCATCCGTAGCCCACGGTCAATCAGCGGGCCGGTCATGGCCTTTGACCAAGCAACAACCGCCTCTTTCGAAAGATCGTAGGAACGGACCGGGTCAATTCCTTCATCCGCCACGAACTGATCGAGACTTGCGTCGTCAGCCTTTGCCATCAGGCGACGGACCTGCGCGATGTTCTCACGCCACCGCGCGCCCGCCTTAGAAGCCAGACTGACGATGCTGCCGCCCTGCGCCATCCCTGGCAGAATGTGCAGTGTAAGCCGCCGAAGGGCGAGAAAGTTGACCCGCAGGACACGTGCCTCTGTGCCGGGTCGGGGCGGCAGACCGGCGGCGTTGACCAGGACATCAAGGGGCTTCCCCAGGGCCGGCAGCACCGCGCCCGGGTCGTCGAGGTCGAGCGCGATCCAGTGGTCCGCGACGTCACCGGGACAATGGATATCGATACCGATGACTTCGTGACCCGAGGACCGAAGCGCCCGGGCGACGGCGCGGCCAATGCCCGAAGCCGCGCCGGTGACAACTGCGCGCCTTGGACCGGCCGCTGCTCCGGTCATTTTCCGCCTCTGGTGTGGGCAGTAACCGGCGCATTGGCGCCGCCCAGACTGGCCGCGATGATATCAGCGGGCGGAAGGTCTTCTGCCCCGTCCCAGGCCACGAACCGGTCCGGGCGCAAAAGGATACGGTCGGTGCCATAAGCGGTCTTCCAGTCCGCTGGCAGCACCACCGTGGTCAGCGGAACGCCAAGCGACCCGGCGGCGTCGGAAAACGCCGCCAAACAGGCCGTATCAGCGGCAAGGAGCGTCAGATCAGGTCCAAGAAGATCGCCAATAGAATGGTCTCCACCGGGTCCCGGCGGCGGCAGGAGATGCCCTGGGCGCGCCAAGAAGCTGTGGTGCCCCAGCGCGCTGGGTGTCCCTGAAGAGCCTGGAACGATGGGCGAACCTTCATAGTTTGGTTCAAATTGATCCACATCCCAGGTGTCGCTTTGGCTTTCCGCCCAGGCCCGATCAAAAACGGCGGCGTCCTTGTCGGGGTTGAATTCTTTCAGAAACTTCCGGTCCTTTTCGATGTAGCGCTCAATGAAATCCCGGGCGGTCGAAGCAAAAACAGGACGGCGTTCGGCAGTGTAGCTGTCCAAAAGCCCCGCCCCGCCCCAGCCCTGAAGTGTGGCCGACAGTTTCCAGCCAAGGTTGCGCGCATCCTCGAGACCCGTGTTGATGCCATAGCCGCCATATGGCGGATGGGAATGTGCGGCATCACCAGCAATGAATACGCGGCCCTTTCGATAGCGATCCGCCAAGGCGATGCGCAGGTTCCAGAAGCCAAGATAGGTCTGCTCAAATTCAAACTCCTGACCGACGGCGCGATGCAGGAAGGCCCTGAAGTCGAAATTATCCGCCGTGGTGCCCATCGGGACTGGCGCATGGAAAAACCAACTTTTGCCGTGATCGACCCTGCCGAAAAACGTCCAGTATCCCTGAAGGTCAGGATGCAGAACCTTGTAGATGGCCTTTCCCGGGTGCCGATTGAGCAGTGTGTGCAATTCGGTCGAGTTGAACACCAAAAGCGCCATCAGCCGGTCGTGTTCTGCGCGTGTTTCCGAGATGCCCGCCCCTTCGCGCACCATGGAACGGCTTCCGTCGGTTCCGACCAGATAGGCGCCGCGAACCTCTTCCGTCTGCGCCATTTTGGTGTTGGTGATGGTTAACCTCACCCCATCCTCGGCTTGTGAAAGGCGGGTGCCTTGCCAGCCGTATCGCAGGATCACGGTGTCGAGTGCGGCCGCGCGGGCGCGCAGAACCGCCTCGGATTTGTACTGCGGCACACGCGCGTTCTTGCCAAAGTAATATTCCCCGACGGCGGCACGGTTGAACCAATCCAGAGCGTGCTCGGACAAAAGCGTCCGGTAGAGTGTCATACCGCCTATGCCCGCGTCCTTGGGCAGGGGGTGCGCCGCACGCAGCTCTGCTTCGCAGCCCCAAGCGCGGAAATGCTCTGCGGTGCGTTGGGTCAGGTTCTGGCCCTTGGGAACTGGTTGTGGTTCCGGATAGAGCTCGATCACGCAGACCCGCACACCGCGCTGGCCCAGTTCGATCGCAAGCCCCATGCCCACCGGCCCGCCGCCGTTGATGACAACATCAAACTCAGGCGCCGGATGCATCAGGGGTTTTGCGGAACTTTTCCCGCCTCCATGTAAATGTGCTTGGTCTCAAGGAAGTCGTGCAGCCCTTCGGGCCCGTGCAAGCGTCCCAGCCCGGACTTGCCGAAGCCCCCCGTTTCACCTTCGGCAAAAAGCCTCAGGTGGGAATTGATCCAGACCGTCCCGGCCCGAACCGCCCGCGCGGCGCGCATCGCCCGGGCGCCGTTCTGAGAAAACACCGAAGCAGCCAGCCCGTAGGGCGTGGCGTTGGCCTTGTGGATCGCCTCCGCCTCGTCCGTGAAGCGTTCGACTGAGACGATGGGGCCAAAGAGCTCTTCCTGCACCAACGGCGAGGCGATGTCGTCGATGCGATAAAGTGTTGGCGTCAGGAACGCCCCCTTACCTTGGCGCGCTCCTTTCAGAATGAGCTCGCCCTCGTCACCCGCCTGCTCGATCAGAGCCTCAACGCGGGCGCGGTTCTCTTCGTCGATCAGGCTGCCCATATCGCTTGTCGGATCGTCACCGGGCCCCGTACGGACGGCGCGAAAGGCGGCGGTGACCCGCTTCTCGAAGTCGTCGGCGATGCTGTTGTGAACAAGGAAACGGGCGGCCGCAACGCAGATCTGCCCTGACATGGCCAGCGCGCCGTGGGTCAGTTCGCGCACGGCCAGATCCAGATCGGCATCTTCAAAGACCACGGCCGGCGCCTTGCCGCCCAGTTCCAGACCGACCCTTTTGAGTGTATGCGCAGCGGCCGCCATGATCGCCTGACCTGTGCGGCTCGAGCCGGTGAAGCTGATAACGTCGATATCGGGCGATGCGGTCATCGCCTGGCCCACCGCAATTCCGTCTTCATTGACCGAATTGACGACCCCGGGCGGCAGCGATGGGGCAGAAACGATTGCTTCCATGAGCCGGGCATGCACCAGAGGCGTTTGCTGCGCGGGCTTAATCACCGCCGTGCAGCCCGCCGCGAGCGCCGGGGCCAGCGAACGCATGAGCAACGTCACCGGCGCGTTCCAGGGGACAATAATGCCCGCAACGCCCGCCGCTTCGCGGTTGAAAAGCGACATGTTCCCGGGCGCGGTTTCCTGCATTGTGCCGCGGATATTCCGTGCGAGCCCCGCGTAGTAACGTGTCTCGGAAATCGCCCCCATGGTTTCGCCAATCGCCTCGGCCCGAATCTTGCCATTCTCGGCAACGACCAGATCGGCGATTTCGTCCTTTGCGGCGGCCAACCGGTCGGCGATTTCGTAAATCGCCTGCGCACGTATCCTTGGCGATGCCGCCCAGTCGGTCTGGAAAAAAGCGGCGCGGGCGGCACTTGCGGCCTGGTCGGCGAGCGCCCTGCTCCCGGGATGAAACTGACCCACAACCGAAAGATTAGCCGGGTTCACACTGTTTTCTTGCGGCCCGGCGCCAGCGACCCACTCGCCTGCGATGAATTGCTGTGCTGGCGTTGTGATCATTTCGTTTCTCCGTGTTCGGCAAGGCGGACACCCGCACCCTCTGCTTCGTTTGCCTTTTTGTCCAACTCAATCGGTCGCGGCGACGAGCCTTATCCACCCCGGCCGTACTGATGGAACGCAATGCATGAATTTTGCACCCTACGCTTTATGTCGGCTGTGCGGACAAAGCGCCCTTTCGCTGCAGTTGCGCCAAAATAGGTTTCAACTATTTGGCAGTGTTAGAAACTGTTGTTTATGCCGGTGACAAAAACCTATGAGTTCGGGCAAGCTGGAATGATTGGATGCGCGCCGATTTCATCCTGAAAGCAACAACGCGCTAAACAAATCTCGGGTAACTGCTTGCATGCGCTGCAAGTAGGCTTATTTCCCGCGAATACCTTTCATCTGGTTGTTCCAACGCGATGTGTCAGGAGAAATGTTACCCGTTCGCAAATCACAAGACAGCTTGGTCAGTGCCATCTCGAAATCTGAGATAACGCCGGGATCATCGAGCAGGCTTGTGTCGAGCAGCACATAACCGAGGTCTTCTTGGATGTGGCTCAGCCAAGGCTCAGTCACCTGTCTGGCCGAGGAAGCTGTTTCCAGTCTTTGGTTCAGTATCGCCAGCACTTCGGCCAAATCATGATGGTTCACGCGGATTTTCTTATCTCTGAATTTAAGAAGCGTGTTCGCCATGACTATGTAACGAGGACTACCGACATTCCATTTAGGGTTGCTCAGCCCAGACCTTGTAGTCGAACAGTGCCCCGTCCTCATTGGCAAACTGAACCTGTTCGCGCACATACTCGGCGGATCGGACTGGATCGAAGTGATTAAGCCAACGTTCCGGGTCCTCGCCCAAGGGAGCTGGCAAAACACCGTAGCTAAAGTTTCGATTGACGGTCCCGCATGCTGCCCGAGCAACCTCCATTCTAGCAACGCCATACCCGTGCGCAGCGAGATATTTGTTGAACTCCAGCAACTCAGATTCGGAAATCCATTCCGTGCCTGCCCCGGATTGTGCCTGTTCTAAAAGTTTTTCAAATCGTGTCTCCATGGTCGCTCCAGTGGACGCACGATGTCTTCCGGGTCATTCTCTTGATGCCTAAGGGGCAGATTACGATTGCTCACTGCAAAGACGTAACCATTGGGGTCCAAAAGAACCCAATGGCCAACTTGGCCTGTTAAAAGCGTCATATCCTGCCCTTTGAATCTGTTGCGCCATTCAACCACACCACTCATCTCGGGACGGGGATTGGCGATAACATCGTCGACTTGCTCAACATCGTGGCCCTTGAGCGCAACATACTTTAGTCCGTCCCCCTTGCCACCATGGGGGAGAATGCTGTTGCCGTCAGGTGTCGTTGTGTTTTCAGGCCGAGCTTCTACGATATTCGGCCCTGTCTCTTCCGGGATCGGGGTCGAAATGATGTTGTCGGTCGGAACATTGAGTATGGGCGAGCCAGTGTTGTTCGGCAGGCCCAGCTCTTCAATGGGATAGCTTTCAAGCCACTGCTCGATCCGCTCGGGAGTGAAACCGGGTAGTTCTCCCAAACGGCGCCGATCCTCCGTCAGTTCCGGAAAGGTTTCGACCCAGCCTTGTGCCATCTCGCCTTCCTGAAGCCGTAAATCTCCGCGTGCGAACGCTTCACGAGCGGCTTCAATGAAATCCTGTAAAGCGCGCTGTTTTGCAGGACCGCCGCCCACGCCTATTTCGAGAGTGGCTCCGGGGTTCAGCAACTCATAAAACGCCGCTGCGCTCTTCGTCGCGCAGCCCCTCAAGCACGATGCGGATCTTCTCCTCCGCCGAAGGATGATTGCGTATCCCGCGACGAATGTCCTTCACAGACCTTCGGCAGAAGCCGCCCGAGGTTCGAATTTCTTTCTCATCTTAAATCCCTCCGCCACGACCCCCCCAATCAATCCCAAAGGTGCAGATCCCGGAGAGGAGCGGATTGATCGATGTGCCGGCATTCAGCGCACTTCGTTTATGCACGGTAATCAGCGTTTTAACCTCAAGGAAGCACCAATAAAGGATCGGATACGAAACACGCCCTCGTATTGGTCAAGTCTGAAGAACGCTGGCCCAAAAGCGTTTTGCACCGCGTCTTCGGCCAGCGCATCATCACGCAGGAAGCTTTGCGCTATGCGGAGCATCCGAACCAAGTTTTTGCGCGCAAATTCACCCATGCCGCCTTGTCATCGGCAGCGGGAATGGAGCTCTGGTCTGGCTTGGCTCGTGCGCGCACTTGGACCGCCAATCTCCAGGCGTTGTAGTTGAGTATCCGATCAGCCGATCACGGCGCAACCCGAGGAGCTTAGGTCGCATCTGATTTCACTACTGTCGCGTTTGCGTGACAACGGAAACGGAGAAAGCCAATGGTTTTGAACGAAAAGCAACTTGAGCATTGCTCGACGAGCAACTGGGACTTTAGCGACCTCAATGCTCTGTTTATCAATTGCACCTTGAAGCGATCGCCCGGCCTGTCACACACACGGACTTGCGCGTATTCCTCAGGCGATCATGGAGACGAACCGCGTCACCTTTGAGACGATCCGAGCTGTGGATCATCCGATTGCCAATGGCGTGATGCCAGATATGCGTGAGCACAGTTGGGACGAAGATGCCTGGCCAAAGATTTTCGAGAAAGTCAAAACCGCTGATATTCTTGTGTTGCTATCGCCGATCTGGCTAGGCGAAAAATCGTCTGTCTGCACCAAGGTGATCGAGCGGCTTTACGGGAATTCCCATCTGCTGAACGATGCGGGGCAGTATGCCTATTACGGCCGCGTCGGCGGCTGCATGATCACCGGCAACGAGGACGGCGCCAAGCATTGCGCGATGAACATTCTCTATTCCCTGCAGTATCTAGGCTATGTGATCCCGCCTCAGGCCGATGCCGCCTGGCTGGGCGAGGCCGGACCGGGGCCGTCTTACATGGATGACGGTTCAGGCGGGCCACAGAACGATTTTACCAACCGCAACGCGACCTTCATGACATGGAACCTTTTGCACATGGCGCGGATGATCAAGGATGCGGGCGGCATACCGGCACATGGCAACCAGCGTTCAGAATGGGATGCGGGCCGCCGGTTCGATTTCGAGAATCCGGAACATCGGTGATCAGCACAATTCGTCAAACTCAAAGTTCGCCAGAGCATTGTGATCGCTTTTGCTTGTCACTTGGTCGGGTGATTTTCTGAGCCAATGATGTAACCTCCTTGATAAGCGTTGCATCACTAAGACAACGACCAAACAACACGGCCGCGGGGGGACCCAGACCAACTTCACTTTTTCATTCGCTCAAAAAGGACGGGCCGCTTTATGCCTTGTTCCTGAACTGCACTTTGAAGCAGGGGCCAGAAGTTTCGAACACAGAGGCGCTCTGCAACCTTCTCATTGAGCGCCTGAAAGCCCATGAGCCGGATATCGAGACCGAGATTGTACGCGTTGTCGACTACAACGTGAAACCCGGCATCGGCAATGATGAAGGTGAAGGTGATGAATGGCCCGAAATCCTAGAGAAGGTGAAACGCTGCAACATCATTATCCCGGCGATGCCGATCTGGATGGGTGTGCGATCCTCGGTCATGCAGAGGGTGATTGAACGGCTCGACGGAACCACAAAAACGGTAATGTGCGAGAAAACCGGCCAGTTTCCGCTTTATGGTTCGGTGGTCGGCTGCGTGTTCACCGGCAATGAGGACGGCAGCCACGACTGCGTGGCAAACACCATCGCGAACTTGCTGCATTTCGGGGTCACCGCACCACCCAACACCGACCTATACTGGGTCGGCGATGCGGGCCCTGGCGCGAGCTACATCGAGGCTGGCGGCGACCTGTCTCCTTATGTACGGCGCAATGCCGAGCTGACGGCGATCAACCTAATCCGCATGGCCAAAGTGCTGCGGGAAAACCCGTATGAAATCTCGATCAAAGAGCATAACGCCAAAATGATGCAGCGCGGCAAGGTCAAAGCCGAGGCGATGACACTCGCCGTGCAACACATGCGCGCGAATATGCCCGACTGAGACGCCCACAAGCTGCCGCGAAGCGGCGGCAGAGACTTGAAGGAGACCGCCATGGGCCTGAAAGAACTCGTCGAAGGGCTTGGCGTCGCCGATGTCGTCGATGCCATGATGCTGACCCATGCCCACCGCGCCCATATCATCGATCTGGTCAGCCCCGATCCGACCCGCGTCCTGATCGGCCCCGCCGTGACCATAGGCTTTCTGCCCGTTCGCAAGGATTTTATGGATTCGGACAAACACTCGCTGGTACCGGCGGTCTACCGCGCGGTGAATGATCATGACGCCAAAGGCGCCGTGCTGGTCATGGCTTCGAACGGGCATCCGCGGACCTCGCTCGGCGGCGGCACCAAATTGAGCCGCGTAGAGAACCTCGGCATGGCAGGGAGCTTGGCCGACGGTTACATCCGCGCTTTCCAGGAAATCGGCAGTTACAATTTCGCCACCTACTGCACCGGCGAGGCCGTGCGCGCCGGGGGAAACGAGGTGCAGCCCTTTCTGGCTGATGTGCCAGTGTCGGTAGGTTGCGTGACCGTCGTACCGGGCGACGTGGTTTTCGCCAAGGGCAACGCGGCTGTGGTGATCCCGGGGCCGGAGGCCGAAGGCATATTGAAAAAGGCGCACATGATCATGGCCAAGATGGACGCCGCCAAGGAAGCCGGCCGGGGTGAAGATCCGGCCAAGGTCCTCTCGCAGGGAGATGACGCGATATGACAAGCCCTTCGAACACCTCCGAACAGATCGTCGCCGCTCTGGCCGCCGAGGGTGTAGAGTTTGTCTTCGGCATCCCCGGTGACGAAAATCTGCATTTCATGGAAGCGCTTCGCAAGGACGGGCGGATTAGGTTCGTACTTTTCCGCCACGAGCAGGCCGCCGGTTTCGCTGCCGCGGCATACGGGCGGCTGACCGGTAGGCTCGCCGTCGTGATGGCCACGCTTGGCGCGGGAGCGACAAACCTGACGACACCCGTGGCCCACGCCTATCTTGCTGCCATGCCGATGCTGGTGATAACCGGACAAAAGGCGTTACGCGACAACAAGATGGGTCAGTACCAGCTTGTCGATGTGGTCGATGTCATGCGCCCGATCACAAAGTTCGCCGCCACAATACCTTCGGGGCCGATGGCCGCCGCGACCCTAAGGCAGGCGATGATGTCGGCGCTTTCGGGTCGCCAGGGCCCGAGCCATATCGAACTTCCCGAAGACGTCGCGCGAGAAACCGAGCTTGGGCCGATGGTGCCGTGCCAGCACGGCTATATGCCAATCGCGTCGGAACACAGTCTAAGCACAGCAGCTGCGGCGATCGCGCAAGCCAAGCGCCCGCTGATCATGGTCGGAGGCGGTGCGCGCGCGAACCGTCCCAACGTGGCGTCAGCGGCACAGGCTTTGATCGACAAGACGCAAATCCCATTTGTCTCGACCATGATGGGCAAGGGCGTGGTGAACGAGGACAGCCCGCTCTACCTCGGCTGCACGATCATGCCCGGCGACTATCCGAACTGCGCTGTGCAGGCCGCCGACGTGATCCTGAATATCGGCCACGACACCCAGGAAAAGCCCACCTTTTTCATGAAGCGGGGCGATGGGCGCACGGTGGTGCACCTAAACCCCTTCGCCTCCGAGGGCGACCCGGCCTATTTCCCGCAGATCCAGGTGATCGGCGATATGGCGCAAGCGCTCAAGCGACTGGCTGCCCATATCGCGCCCAATCCCGACTGGGGCCAAAGCGGTTTCCTGAAGGTCGGCCAAGCCATGCAGGCCAGCATCGCTCGCAGCGCCGAGGATACAACGAGCTTCCCCGCTCGTCAGGGCCACCTTATCGCCACGCTGCGAGACTTCATGGCGGACGACGATATCCTGAGCCTAGACAACGGCGTCCACGTGATGTGGGCCACGCGTAACTTCAACGCACGGGGGCCGAATACGATGCTGATCGACCACGCGCTGGGCTCTATGGGCATCAACCTGCCGGCCGCGATCGCCGCCAAGCTCGTGCATGCAGAGCGAAAGGTCGTGGTCGTTACCGGCGACGGCGGTTTTGCCATGAACAATCAGGAGATCGAGACCGCCGTGAGGCTGGGTCTGGACCTCATCATTGTCATCTTCAACGATCAGGCGCTGGGCATGATCGGGATGAAGCAGATGGCCGAGGGCTTCGAAAAGTTCGGCGTGGGCTTCAAAAACCCAGATTTCGTACAGTTCGCCCGGAGTTTTGGCGCCCACGGCCACCGCCTGGCGGACCCAAGCCAGTTCCGCTCGCTGCTGGACAAGGCAGCAGCCGAAGGCGGCGTCCACATCATAGACGCGCCCGTCGATCCGATGCAGAACATGATGCTTATGAAAGAGATGCGGTCGGTGGATTGCGCGTCGCTGATGGGCGGCAGCTAGTGGAGCTGCCCGCCCCGCTCTTCATCACGCTAGAATTCACCACGCTCGCCGTGGACGTGGTCGGCTACGCGATCCTCGTCTTCACTGTAATCAAGTTCGTCATCCGCTACGTCGCCTTCGAATTCGAGCGGCTGCGCGGCATGGACTGCGTGAAGGTCTTTCGCGACATCCGGGTGGAGTTTCTGAGCCACGTGATCCTCGCCATCGACTTCATGGTGGTCTCCGACGTCATCCATTCGGGCCTCGTGCAGGATCGCAACAGCCTAATCACGCTGGGACTTTTCGTGCTGATCCGCTCGGTGCTGGCGTTCTTCCTCGGGTTGAACCTCAAGGACGTCCGCGAGGAAATCAATGCCGAAAACCAAGATTGACCTGCAAGGAGCGGCCGATGAACACGACAACCAATGAACTCGCCGATCTCTTGCGGGAAGCTGGCTCCGCCCATCACCAGGCTTTTCTGGCGGTCGATGGCGCAGACCCGGACTGGGCGCTCTGGTACGCTGACTATCTGCATCCAAAGATCTCGGGGGCCTTCGGGTTCTCGGTCAGCAAGGCCTAGCTGGTGGACTGCCTGCTGCGCGCCGATACCGAGCACCTTGCCCGCGCGCCCGCGGTCGATTGGGCAGAGTATTACGCCGCTCTTTTCCTCGAACATCTGGCTCCGGCTTCGGGCCAGACCGACACGCTGGCGCTTTACTACATGCCCTATTGCCCGTTCTGCGTGATGGTGCTGGGCGTGATCGATGGTCTCAACGTGGATATCGCTATGCGTGACACCTCGACCAATTCTCAACACCGAGACGATCTGATCGCTGCGCGCGGCCGCGGGACCGTGCCGGTGCTTCGGATCACCGCCGCCGATGGGTCCTACGACCGCTGGATGCCGGAAAGCCGCGACATCGCCCGCTATTTGCAGGAAACCTATGGTTGAGCGGACGGACAAGCGCGGCAGGGCGCCACCGCACGACCGGCACACCAATCGCTGCACCGGCCTTACCAGTGGTCTTCCCCCACTGAAGTGGTCCTCCGCTATGTTTAGGAAAACGGAGGAAACACATGGCCGGCCGGTGATCTTCGCCCTTTCAAAACCCACCTCACTGTCGGGAGCTGCAGCCGACGCCGTCTATCGCTGGTCCGAAAGCAGAGCGGTCTTTGCCAGCGGTTGCCCTTTCAAACCGGTCACGCCCGTTAGGTGCGCGCCGCGCCATGACTGAGTTAAGGAATCCGACGGTGACCGATTTCCCCCGTATAGACCGCGATCAGGTGCCCGAGCTGACGACCGCGCAGATGATCGAAGTCGACCGCGCCATGATTGACCACTACGGCATCGAGCTGATCCAGATGATGGAAAACGCGGGCCGGTCGCTAGCTCAGCTGGCCAAGACGGCATTCCTCGGCGGCGCGCCCCAGGGCAAGCGAGTGACCGTGCTGGCCGGGGCCGGCGGCAATGGCGGCGGAGCCATGGTCGCCGCCCGGCGACTGGCCGCCTGGGGCGCAGACATGCACGTCAGCCTGTCGCAGCCGCCCGAGTACCTTAAAGGAGTGCCCGCGCATCAGCATTCCATCCTGCAAGAGATGGGGGTCGAGGTCGTCACATCCCCACCGCAGGTTTCAGATGCCGATCTGATCCTCGACGGACTTATCGGCTACGCCCTGCAAGGCGCACCGCGCGGGCTCGCGGGCGAGCTTATTGGCTGGGCATCGGACCAAAGCGCCGCGGTTCTGTCGCTCGACACACCTTCCGGACTAGATACCACGACGGGCACGGCCCACGATCCCGGGATCGTGGCCGACGCTACGCTCACACTTGCTCTCCCCAAGAAGGGGCTAAGGCACCCGCGCATCGGCACGCTCTATCTCGGCGACATCAGCGTGCCGCCCGATCTCTATTGGAGGTTTCTGAACTTGGAAGTCGGGCCGATCTTTGCCGCCTCAGACATTCTGCGCCTGGACTAGCCGCCGTACCGCCCGAGCCGGCGCAGCGCATGTTCGGTCGCCGCCCGGCCCGCCTCTCGGTGCAGATCGCCGGTAAAAATGCGCTCCAGATCCTCGGCTGTCAGCACGGCGGCCACATCTGAATCCGCAAGAAGCGCCGCCTTGAAGCCCGCGCCGCCTATTGCACGATCGACAACGCCTTCAACCAGATCATGGGCGCGCTGGCGGCCCAGAGAGCCCGCCAGCGCCATCATCACTGCCTCGGCATAGACAAACTGCCGGGACAGCCCGATATTCGCGGTCATCCGCTCCGGGTTGACGTAAAGGCCGGCGGCCAGTTCCTCCATGCGCTCCAGTGCTGCCATCGTATGGCTGCAGACGTTCGGGATCAGGCCCCATTCGTTTTGCCACGTGCCGGACCCGCGTTCGTGATCCTGCACCATGGCCTCAAGCATCACCGGCACCAAGCCGCGCACGGCGCGCGCCGCGACCATGATCTGTTGTGACAACACCGGATTGCGCTTGTGCGGCATCGTCGAGCTGATCCCGCGCCCGGCGACGATCGGTTCCTGAACCTCGCCGATTTCGGTCTGCGCCATGAGAACGATATCGCCAGCGATTTTTGTGAGCGTCCCGGACAGGATACCCAGATCGCAAACGAAATCGGCCAAGGCGTCTCGATGTGTGTGCCAGGCTATGGCCGGATCGCCGAGCCCCAGGGCCCCGGCAAGCCGCGCGCGAACTTTCGCTCCGTTGGGATGCAGAGCCGCCATCGTCCCGACGGCCCCGCCCATTTGCACAACCAGCAACCTGGGACCTAGATCGCGCAGTCGCGACCGGCTGCGCTCAAGCGCATCGATCCACCCGGCCGCCTTGTAGCCGAAGGTGATCGGGACCGCCTGCTGAAGCTGGCTACGCCCAGCCATGAGCGTGGCGGCATGCGCTTCGCTGAGCGCGGTGAAGTGCGCACGGGTCCGATCCAGAACGCCGTCGATCCGCGCCAGCACGTCCCTGAGGCCGAGCACAAGCGCCGTGTCCATGATATCCTGTGTGGTCGCACCCCAATGGGCGTATTGGCCGAGATTGTCGGGCGCCGCATCAACGATTGAACGCACAAGCCCAACCACCGGAAAGCCAATGGTCCTGAATGAGGCCTGCAACTCTCTGACCTTCAAAACAGTATCCGGGTCCAACGCACTGATGGCTGTTGCAGCCTCGGTGGGGATCAAACCCAGTTCTGCCTGGACCGTAGCAAGTGATTTTTCAACCTCGAGCATCCGATGATAAGTGAGCTTTTCAGCGAAGAGCTCTTCCACCCAAGCGCTACGAATTGCGGGATCGATCATGGCCTTACTATCCGTGTTCAATTCGAACTCATTGTCCGAAACAGATCTTATCCAAACCTATAGCACGCTGACTGAGTGAGTTTGGAAGTGCTGCCCAATTTGCGCCTCCGAGTGTCCCAATAACAAAGGCCTTAAACCGGTTCTTCTTCCGCAAAGAGATGGCGCTGCGTACCATTGCACGAGGCACGCTCGTTTCAATGAAAACGAAGGTGTCAGCCTCATCGTAATCGATTTTGATGCAATGCTCGACGGTCCGTTGTGAATGAAGGATTTGCGGGCTACGCCTCAGCATTTCTATCCCACGGCCCTGCCGGACGCACACGCTGCAGTTCTCGTCGGACAGCAGAGGTCTGCTGGCGGCCGTTTGTTTGGGCAGCTTGGGTCAGAACTTACCGTTTTCGTGGGCCATTTCGTCCGGAATGGCTTCGATGGTGTCCCAGTGCTCCACGATCTTCCCATCCTCGACACGCCAAAGGTCAAAGAATGCGGTCGGTTCGCCGCCCATCTTTCCCTCGGTCATGGTGAAAACGAAATTGCCTTCTGCGACGATCATGTGAAGCTCAGAAAACGAAAAGCCCTGTCCGGCTTCTGCCAGTTCAGCAAAGGCTTTTCCCAGAGCATCCAGCCCGTCGGGCACCCAAGGGTTATGCTGATGATAGGCACCAGGCTCCGCAATGATGTAGTCCGCCGCCTTCTCAACCCTTCCGTCCAGAAAGACATCTTGAACGAAGCTCTGGACCACCGCTTTGTTGGCAGCCGTCCTGTCGAGATCAGTCACCTCAGTTGGCCCATCGGTCATCAATCGGCCGGATGCGGTTGTGGCAGGCGGTGCCTGCAGATTGTCCCAGTGTTCAACGAATTTGCCATTATCCATGCGCAGGACGTCGAAGGCAACCAGGGTTGAGGCGCCCAACATATCCGCGTTCTCATAGGTGTTGTGCAGTACGACTAGATCGCCTTCGGAAATGATTCTGTGCGTGGTCACGGTCAGCCCGGCGTCCCTGACATAGGGAATGACGGAAAGGATACCGTCCGCGCCGGTTGGGATCGACGGATTATGCTGAATGTAGTCGGGCGCCAGCAGGTCCCGTGCCGCGTCGATATCATAGTCGACGAAAACGGCTGTCAGTAGGGCGATCGCCATTTCTTGAGGTGTCATGATGTGTCCATTAGTTGCCCAGGGTCCAAAGCCGGCCACGGTAAATCGCGTAACCTGCCGCAGCGGGTTCGAGCGCGCCACGTTTGTTGTCACAGGCATTACGCAGCCGGCATGTGCATTGGTACATTTTTTGTACCAAGTATCAATTAGGCACTTTTGTGGAACCTAGTACTGCCAATCATACCGCGCCAATATCCGCATTCCGCCATTGATGGGAAATGTATGATTTGGTACGGCTTGAAGACTAGGTCGGGTCTCAGGACTAAAGGGAAATCTATGTTGCCAATCGGTGTTCACAGCGATGCAGAGGCACTGATGTGTCCGATCCGGACAATTCTGTCAAAAGTCACGGGCAAGTGGCAGATTGTCCTGATACTCGCGCTAGAAGACGGGCCCTTGCGGTTCGGCGCGTTGAAACGGACGATTGGTGACATTACCCAGGGCGTTCTGACCGAGAACCTGCGCGGGCTCGAGCGTGACGGCTATCTGACCCGCACGGTGCACCCCGGCCCACCAGTGGCCGTTTCATATGCCCTGACACCGATTGGACAAAGTCTGGTCGACGTGCTGAAGCCGCTTGTGTTTTGGGCCACCGACAACATGGATACCGTCAAAGCGTCCCGTAAGGCTCATACGGCCGCGTCATGATGGTGTGGTCGGTCTGATCACGATGTCTTCCTGCCTAGGGTGGCCCTAGGGCGCCCGGAAAGGCTCACGAGCGGGCCGCCCTGTGATCATGGTCATTCGACCGCTGAAAACCGTCAAGATACTATGTAGGAGCGCCTTCTGCCGTGGTCCGGTTGATCCAGCCACAGGGCGGGACGAGAAAAAAAGGCTTGTGACTATAACGACGGCGACAAAGGGCGCCGCGTCCTGCGTTCGCAGCCGCATAACCCGTCTGATCGCCACGACGCGAAGCCCTTCAGCCAACGCCCTTTCGCAACAAGGCCGTCAATTGTTCTCGTTCGACGGCATCTAAAGGAGACAGGATCGTTTCAATCGTCTCAGTCAGGGTCCGGCGCAGCTTTGCCACCATGTACTCACCCTTTTCCGTCAGGCTTATCACGCAGACCCGGCCATCGTCAGAACTGGCCTCGCGCGCGATCATACCCTTGCCATGCAGCGATTGCAGAACCCGAGTGACCTGCGATTTGTCACGCGCCATCAGGCGCGCAAGCTCGTGCATCGGCGCCGGTTGAATGTCGGCAAGCGCCATAAGGATCATTCCGCCTGCCGGGCCGATGCGCTCGGGATCGAACTCATGCGCTTTGCGGGTCAGATCGCCGTGCACGCGCCGCATCAGGCGGTCGACAAGCTGGCCAATTTCCACGTCATATGCGACGGCTGTGATCGTTGACATTGTCCACGAAAATCATTAGTTGGTGACCCTAACCTACCTTGGGACACTCCGCCCCGCAACACTGCTAAAAAACAATGATTTCAGGGATATGTCAGAGATTAAGCTGCTTTTGCCGCACGGATGGCGTGCGCATGGAATTGTGAACAGAGGCACAGAGGGTCCGGTGAGATCTCAGTTGGCCCGTTCACCGAAGACAGACAGACAACAACGCACGAAGGGGTACAGGCATGGCGTCTGACAGTGCGGGGACGAAACCGCGGGTCGCAATCGTCGGTGGCGGGAATTTGGGCGCCGAACTGGCCAAAGGTCTTGAGCAAGACCTTGACGTGACCCTGATCGAACGGGCAACGGCCTTTACGCACGCACCGGCGATGATCCGATCCGTTGTCGATCCGTCTCTTCTTGAACGTGCTCTCATTCCCTACGACAGACTGTTGAAGAACGGCCGGGTCCTGACCGATGAGGCTGTCGGCGTAGATGGCAAGGGCGTGAGCCTGAAAAGCGGCGGTCGTGTCGAGGCTGACTATGTCGTTCTGGCCACCGGGTCGGGGAACGTGGCGCCCTTTAAATCCGCGAGCGGAGATATAGACGCGCTTCGCACCGCCAATGCCGATTGGCACGCGGCGATCAGCGCAGCCGGGAAGATAGTGATAATTGGGGCGGGCGCGGTCGGCACTGAACTGGCAGGTGAAATCGCCAGCGCCATGCCCGGTAAGAAAGTGACCCTGGTCAGCAGCGATGCGTCGCTCTTTCCGACGCTTCCAGCTAAACTGGGACGCGGGCTTTTCAGGAAACTCGAAGCCATGGGCGTCGACATCGTTTTCGGCGCCCGGGCCTCAACCCTGCCCGAGGGCGATGCACCCACCGGTGGAACCGTCGAATTGTCGACCGGTCAGTCGCTTGAGGCCGATCTTATCGTCCCGGCCGTCGGATCACTCCCTCATGCCGGGCTGGCAGATGAACTGCCGGGCGCATCGCGGGGACCGGACGGACGCATAAAAACCGACGCGTGGATGCGGCCGTCGGAGTTGCCAAATGTTTTCGCCGCTGGCGACGTGGCCGACAACGGCGATCTGATGACGATCGTTGCGGTTTCACGGCAGGTACCGTGGTTGACCAAGACCCTGAAGAGCCTGGCAGCCGGCAAGTCGATTGAGCTGCTCACCAGCTACAAGCCCTGGGGCAAGGCGCCGATCCTGCTGCCCCTTGGCCCCAAACGCGGCAATTCCTTCATGGTCATTCTGACAGCAGGCGACTGGATCACCAGTATGATGAAGGGCCGCGATCTGTTCCTGACCAAGTACCAGAAAACCTTTGGGCGGAGCGGTTAGGCCGTATTCGCCGGGGACCCCAACGGAGAGGAAAGACCATGACAAGTTGCCTGCGCCTATCCCTTTTCGCCACAGCGTCAGCCTTGGCTGCCACGGTGGCTTTTGCCGAAGCGCCCAAGTCGGCAAGCGTCTTGGAATTCGCCGACGGACAAACGCTTTTCGTCGCCGACTCCACGGGTGGTAAGATTCATGCCTATGAGCTTCCCGCGCCGGGCGCTACGCCGGATCAGCAACTGCCCTATAACCTTCTCGATCTCGATCAGGCCGTGGCCGATGCGCTGGACGTGAGCATTCGGTCGATCACCTACAACGATCTGGCCGTACACCCTGTTTCGCAAGAGGCCTTTGTCGCGGCGACCGTCATGCGGGATAGCAGTGCCGAAGCGGCCGTCATGTCCGTCACGCGCGACGGTGCAGTCACGGTTCTTGATCTGGCTGATTTACCGTCAACCTCCTTTGAAATCGACGACAAGCCCGACGACGGTGTGACCTTCTGGCGCGATATTCCAGCCAGCACATTCACCGTGACCGATCTTGATTTTTCCGATGGAGAGCTTTTCGTTTCCGGCCTGTCGACCGGTGAGTTCGCCTCGACGCTGCGCCGGGTTCCCTACCCTTTTGCCAACGGCTCGGCATCGACCGGGATTGAGATTTTCCACGCCGCCCACGCACAAACCGAAACCCGTGCCCCTATCCGCGCCATGAGCGTTGTGGATATCGGCGGCACGCCCACTGTCGTGGCGGCCTATACCTGCACACCGCTGGTCACAATTCCGGTCGCGGATCTGGCCGATGGCGCCAATATCTCTGGCAAGACGATCGCCGAGCTGGGCTACGGCAACACGCCGCTTGAGGTACTCAGTTTCACGGCCTACGACCGGCAGGGTAACGCCCAGCCTCTTGTTCTCGTCATCAACCGCGAAATGGACGCGGATCTGATCACATTGCCTGCGCTTGAGACGGCGACAGCCGCGCCGGGACTGGCCGAACCCGTGCCCTATCTTGGCGCCACTGCCGGTGTCGAGACGACGCCAATCCCGCTTTCGGGCGTGCTGCAAGCGGCGGAACAGGACGCTCAGTTCCTGCTGACGCTTCGGCGCAATCTGGATACGGGCGCGATGGACCTCGTGTCATTCCGAAAGGGCGTCTATCTGCGGCTCAGCGAGTTTGTCAGCGAATACAACTTTCCGGATTACGAATACGCCGACAATCAGTTCTCGGACCAGACACGCATGTTCCAGAATATGCTAAAGGCCGATGAGGGCTTTCCAGACCTTGCGCGCTGATGGCGCTTTGACGTCTCGGATCCAGTCGCTTGCCCTGGCCGCCTTTTGTGCGGCCAGCTTGCCTTTGGCAGCACATGCCTGCTCTGGCCCAGGGCAGGTGCATGTGTCGAACATTTTTCCCTCGGGCGAGGTTTTGCCCGAGAATACGCTGAGGCTCTATCTCTATTTCTCGGCGCCCATGGGTCACGGGGAAATCCTGCCAAAGCTGGCACTTTACGATCGGAACGGTCAGTTGGTCGATGGCGCTTTTCTTTCGAACCGCTTCGATCTCTGGTCCCCGGACCGGACCCGGCTGACGCTGATTTTTGACCCGGCGCGGGTCAAGACCGGGCTAGAGGCGCATGAAGCGCTTGGGCGCGCACTGGAGCCCGGCGGCGCATACACGCTTTCCTTGGGCCGCTCGGCCACGGATGCCCAGGGGTGCCACCTGGCACAGGCATTCAATCATAGCTTCACGGTCGGGCCAGCGGATCTGTCCCCGCCCGACCCGGCCACATGGCAGATTGAACCGCCCGTCGCGGGCTCGACCGCTCCGGTGACCGTCCGCCTTGGCAGCGTCCACGATCATCTGTCGATGGCCTACCGTATCCGTGTGCGCACTTCCGAAGGCGCGGTCCTGCCGGGACAGATTGCCTTGCTTGATGCGGAAACCGGGTGGCAATTTCATCCGGCCGAACCCTGGTCGGGACGTGAATACCGGATCTCTGTCGATCCGCGCCTTGAAGATCTGGCTGGTAACCGGCCCGGACGTCTTTTCGATCAGCCGATAGATGCCGAGACCGAGCCGCCGGTTCTTGACCGTCCTTTTCTGCCAAGGTCCAACTGACATCGGCCGGACCCGCAGCTTTCATGTGTTGAAAAGAAAATGCAGGACATCGCCGTCCTGCACCGTATAGCCCTTGCCCTCGGCCCGCATCTTGCCGGCCTCTTTGGCAGGAACCTCTCCGCCCAGCGCCACATAGTCGTCATAGGCGATCGTCTCGGCCCGTATGAAACCCTTTTCGAAATCGCCGTGGATAACGCCTGCTGCCTGCGGCGCCGAGGTGCCTTTGCGGATCGTCCAGGCGCGCGCTTCTTTCGGCCCGGCGGTGAAGAATGTCTCAAGCGACAAAAGTCCGTAGCCCGCACGAATGAGGCGGTCGAGACCTGCTTCCTGTAGTCCCATCTCTTCCAGAAACATCTCGGCCTCATCCGCGTCGAGCTGGCTGATCTCTTCCTCGATCCGGGCGGAAATCACCACTGATGCTGCGCCTTCGGCTTCCGCCTTGGCGCGGACCTTGTCTGACTGGGCGTTACCATCGGCGGCGTTGCTTTCTTCAACGTTGCAGACATAGAGGACCGGCTTCCCGGTCAGAAGCTGCAGCATTTTCCACGCCTTGGCGTCTTCCGCAGCCAATTCTACGGTGCGCGCGGGGTGGCCATCGTTCAGCACCTCAAGCGCCGTCTTTAGCAGCCTTTCCTGCAATAGCGCATCCTTGTCGCCGCCGCGTATCTTGCGGACAAGGCCCTGCAGGCGCTTTTCAATCGATTCCATATCGGCCAGCATCAACTCGGTCTCAATGGTCTCGGCGTCGGCCAGCGGGTCGATGCGGCCCTCGACATGGGTGATGTCCCCATCCTCGAAACAGCGCAGCACATGGGCGATGGCGTCGACTTCGCGGATATTGGCCAGAAACTGATTGCCCAGTCCCTCGCCCTTAGAGGCGCCTTTCACCAGACCGGCGATATCGACGAAGGTCATCCGCGCCGGGATCACCTCTTTTGACTTGGCGATCTCGGCCAGTTTGGCCAGCCGGACGTCCGGCACGGCAACCTCGCCCACATTTGGCTCGATCGTGCAGAACGGAAAATTGGCCGCCTGGGCGGCGGCGGTGCGGGTGAGCGCGTTGAAAAGCGTCGATTTGCCCACGTTCGGCAACCCGACAATGCCCATACGGAAGCCCATGAAATTTCTCCTGATCGGTCGTCGGCGGGTTAGCGATCCTGACGCGCGTGCGCAAGATGTGCTAGGGTGCTCCGGCATTTCAACACGAGGCAAAAGATGCAACCGGTTCCTTACCTATTTTTCAATGGAAACTGCGCGGACGCGCTGAATTTCTATCAAAGCACCCTGGGCGCAGAGCTCGAATTTCAGATCAAGGCGGGCGACATGCCCGGCATGGATGTGCCAGAAGAAAGCAGTGACCAGATTGCCCATGCGACGCTAAAGATCGGCGATGGACAGATCATGATGTCGGATTCGATTTTTGAGCCAGCTCCGGCCATGGCCGGATCAAGCGTCATGAAGAGCTTTGCAACGGTCGCCGAAGCGCAGCCAGTTTTCGAGGCGCTTTCCGATGGCGCGGCCATCGAGATGCCCTTTGCACCCACGTTCTGGAGCGCGGGCTTTGGCACCCTGACGGACAAATTCGGGGTGAAATGGATGATCGGATCGGACGAGATGCCCGAAAGCTAAGGATCAGTCGCGCCGGTAGCGCCGTTCGCGGCGGTCTTCGCGCGCCGTGAAAATGATCAGCCAAGCCAGCAGGATGAACATCGGGTGGGTTAGACCGCCCGACAGAAAGATTGCCGGAACCCAGATCAAAAAGACGATCACGGATAAGATCACCCGTCCCGTGAAGAAAATTGCGAACGGGGGCAAAAATATCGCGATCATATAGTTCATCGGCTGAAGATGGGCGCCAACCAACCGCCATGCAACAGTGCTCTTGCATCGCCGCCCGCCCTTGTGCCAGATCGGGCGGCTGCAACGGAAGAGGTCCGAAATGAGCCGGATTGACGCGAAATTTGCCGAACTCAGGTATGCCGGAAGAAAGGCTTTTGTGGCCTATATCATGGCCGGCGATCCGGACCCAGAAACCGCGACCGCAGTGATGCGCGGCCTGCCGGCCGCAGGCGTAGACGTCATCGAACTCGGGCTTCCCTTTACCGATCCCATGGCCGACGGACCGACGATCCAGCTGGCCGGCCAACGGGCGTTGCAAGCGGGCCAGACGCTGGAAGCTACGCTGGCCATGGCGCGGCGTTTCCGCGAAAGCGACGACACGACGCCGATCGTTTTGATGGGATACTACAATCCAATCTACAGCCGCGGCGTTGAACGGTTTCTAAGCGAGGCCAAAGAGGCAGGCATCGACGGGCTGATCATCGTGGATTTGCCACCCGAAGAAGACAGCGAGCTTTGTCTTCCGGCGCAGGCAGCGGGACTGAATTTTATCCGTCTCGCGACCCCTACGACCGACGATGCGCGCCTGCCCACGGTTCTGCAAAACACATCCGGTTTTGTGTACTACGTTTCAATTACCGGGATTACGGGGGCGGCCAAGGCCCAGGCCGGCGACGTGGGGCCAGATGTTGCCCGGATCAAGGCCGCCAGCGACCTGCCCGTGGTCGTAGGTTTCGGGATCAAAACTCCGGAAGATGCGTCCAACATTGCCCGCGTGGCCGACGGGGTGGTCGTGGGCTCGGCGATTGTAGAGCGGATCGGGCGCGGCGACGACCCGGCCAATGTTTTGGAATTCGTGGCGTCGCTGGCCCAGGGGGCCCACAGGTAAGGTCGTTTATCCGACCATGGGCTCTTTGACCGTGGCCCATTGCGCCCAGCGCCGCTATGTTCCCTTGGGCACATCTCGGCGCTTTTTCTGGTGGACCCGCGCTCAGGTCCTGTGGTCGCGAAGTTCGTCGACAAACTCCCTTATCTCGCGCAAACGCGGCAGCAATTCAGTGACGCGATCAAGCGCGATGGTCTGCTCAAATTCTTCAAAAAGCGGGATCATGTTGGCAATTGTTCGGACGCGAAGGTCCCGGCCAGCCGGGGTAATCCAGACCTGTTTCGACCGCGCGTCGTCTGGGTTTGGCCGCATTTGGACCAGCCCACGCCTTTCCAGCCCCGCCAACGTATGGGTCATTGAATTCTTGGGCACCTGGAAAGCTTGCGCCAGCCGTATCGGCGTCTGACCGTCTTGCACCCGGATCAGATGGTTCAGCACCGAGAAATGGGGCGCGATCAACCCATCGGGAAGCCGCGCCTCAAGAAACGTGGTACCAATCTGATTGATTATTCCGATTTCGTTGAACAGGCTGAAAAAAGTACCTGCGGTTTTTTCATCCATCCAAGATCTTCGCTTCTAGGGGCCAGCGCGGGCTTTGGGGGACCTCGGGCCCATAGCCCAAGCGACCCAACATTTGCACGACTCCCCCCTCGGGCGCCAGCAGCCCGTGGACCATTTGATAGTTCGAAGCCATTTCCGGGAATTCCTGAAGCGCCTGGCTCATCGGTTGAACGCCAAGGCCAAGGGCAGATGCCGCAAGGTTGATGCGCACCCAGTCGCGGCCCGCCGCGATCTGCTCGTCCCTCGTGTTGGTCGATGTCACTTGCCAGATGTAGGCCATGCCGGTTTTGGCGTTTTCGTGGACCATCGAGAGCCCGGAGCGGTAGGATACGGACGAGGTGTCAAGCGCCCGGTCCCGTGTAAAAAGACCTGTCATGTGTAGCGTCTCGAACATTGGGCCCGAGAAATCGATACCGTCCGGGTTGGCATCAACCTCACGGTGACCAATGCGGAAGAGATCAACGCTTTCCTTATAGGTGCGCGGCGTCTCGAATTCGGTCGTAAAGGCATCGGCCGTGATTTGGCGGATTTCGGCAACCTTTTCGGCTTGGTTGGTGGTTTCAACCATGCCGCCGTGCACGGCCGCGGCACGCAGCGCTGTCAGGGCTTCATCAGCAACGGGCCGCGCGGTGTCATAACCTTCCTTGAGCGATCGCCGCAAAAGGACCTGGTCAAAAAGCTGGGGTTCCGGCTGGGCCCCGCCTTTCAAAAATCGCGCGACCGCAACGGGTCGCGCATCCAGCCGTTCGGGATCTGACCCATCGGGGAAAAGATCCATCTCGATCCGATAGCCGTCTTGGGCAGCCGCAAGCGCCATAGTTTCAAGAAAACACCCAAGACCAACGACGATCTGGCGGCCGAAGGGATCCGTGTGCGGTAGTAGGCGGTCGGTATCGACGTAAAGCGCCACGCTGCCATCCGTCGCGAGATCCACCATCCAAGGTTGCCGGTTGTGCGGATTAGGCGCAAGAACCGCATAGGACAGCGCCCGGCGGCGCGGCTCATCATAGGCACCGGCTTCGGCCCATGGGCTCAGTGCGATCTGCGGTTTGCGCGTGACTGTGTAGCCGGTTGCGCCGCCAGCGGCCAGGATTGCGCCGCCGCCGATGATGGCAATCGTTTTTCTGCGGGTCAGGGTCATTTGTTGCTCCTTTTAGTTCGATATTGTACTAATATAGTTCTATATCGAACTAGACAAGAGCCTTGCGATCTTGCAGGCGGAAATCCAGATTGCTAATCGTCCCGAACTTCGAAAGGGGAGCGACGCCATGCCCGTCATTACGGAAATTGCCGATTTGAAACGGATGTACCGGCGGCGCGTTCCAAAGATGTTTTATGACTATGCCGAAACAGGCAGTTGGACCGAGCAAACCTTTAGGGAAAACACATCGGATTTCGCAGATATTCGTCTGCGCCAGCGCATCGCGGTTGACATGGCGGGACGAACGACTGCCTCGAAAATGGTGGGTCAAGACGTGGCTATGCCGGTCGGGCTGGCACCGGTCGGACTGACGGGCATGCAGCGGGCAGACGGCGAAATCCTTGCTGCCAAGGCGGCCGAAAAATTTGGCGTTCCCTTTTGTCTGTCCACCATGTCGATCTGTTCGATCGAAGACGTTGCCGCCAATACCTCCAAACCCTTCTGGTTTCAGGTGTACACGCTGAAAGACGACGATTTCATGCGCCGGCTCATTGCGCGCGCGAAAGACGCGCAATGTTCCGCCATCATGATCACTGTGGATTTGCAGATCATGGGTCAAAGGCACAAGGATCTGAAGAACGGGCTGTCCGCGCCGCCGAAGCTTACCGCCCGTTCGATTGCAAACATGATGACCAAAGTCGCCTGGGGCCTTGAAATGATGGGCACACATAGGCGGTTTTTCGGAAACATCGTAGGCCACGCGGCCGGTGTCACTGATCCCAGTTCGCTTGGCTCATGGACGGCTGAAGCCTTTGACCCCAGCTTGGATTGGGACCGGATTAAAGAACTGCGTGGCCTTTGGGACGGACCGGTCATCCTGAAGGGCATTCTTGATGTCGAAGACGCCAAGAAGGCGGCCGATGTCGGAGCAGACGCCATCATCGTGTCAAATCACGGTGGGCGGCAGCTGGACGGCGCGCTCAGCTCAATCCGCATGCTTGAATCGATTGTCGAAGCCGTAGGCGACAAAGTCGAAGTGCATTTCGACAGCGGCATCCGGTCGGGTCAGGATGTCCTAAAGGCCCTGGCGCTTGGCGCCAAGGGCACCTACATCGGACGCGCTTTCGTCTATGGTCTTGGTGCGATGGGAGAGGCGGGCGTGACCGAAGCGCTGAAGGTCATCCACAAAGAACTGGATGTGTCCATGGCGCTTTGCGGGCACAAGGACGTGCAAGACCTGAACAGGGACGTGCTCTTGGTGCCGCGCGGGTTTGCCGGCGATTGGGCCTGACGTCACCGGCAACAATCCTCACGAACTCGGGAACAATCGTGGATTGCAGGATAGAGACCAGACTGCATACGTCTCCGCCATCGGAGGAGATGTACTATGAATCGCCGTTCATTTTTGCTGAGTGCCGCCGCCCTGCCCTGGATCAGCCAGCCGGGATTTGCTGTCGGCGGAAAGTTTGAGATCACGCGCACCGACGCCGAATGGCGGGCGATGCTGTCTCCTGCCGCCTATAAGGTGCTGCGCCGCGAAGGCACGGAACGTCCTTATTCCAGCCCCCTGAATGACGAGACCCGTGCTGGCACCTATCACTGCAAGGGCTGCGAACTCCCGGTTTATTCGTCGAAGGCGAAGTATGAAAGCGGGACGGGCTGGCCAAGCTTCTTTCAATCGCTGCCGAACGCGGTTGGCACACGGCCCGACAACAGCTTTTTCATGCGACGCACTGAAGTCCACTGTCGTCGGTGCGGCGGTCATTTCGGCCATATCTTCAATGACGGCCCCGCCCCCACCGGCAAGCGCCACTGCCTGAACGGGATTGCCCTGACCTTTACCGCCACCTGAGGCTTTCACCTCTGAACGGCGCGGATTAATCTGCCCGAAACGGCAGGAGCATCGGGCATGGACAATGGTCAGGATCATCGCATTGGCGTCGTCGGCCTGGGCCGGATGGGCAGCGCGATTGCCATACGCCTTAAGGCCAAGGGCCTGCGTGTTCGGGGGTGGAACCGGTCGTCGCGGCCCGTCGAGGGTATTGAACGGACGGAAAGTCTTGCGCAGTTGGCCGGTGGCGCTGATGTCCTGATCCTGTCCCTTTTCGACGATGCGGCCGTAAAGGATGTGTTTTTACAGATCCTGGATTTGGATCTGCACGGGAATCTACTGATCGAGACCTCAACCATCGCGCCCAGCACAATCCTGAGCTTTGCAGACCGTTTTGCCGAAGCCGGATGTGCCCTTGTCGATGCGCCGATATCTGGCGGCCCCGAAGTGGTGATGGGCGGCAATGCAGGGGTCTTTCTGGGCGGCAGTGACGCAGCAAAGAAGAGAGCAGCGCCGGTCCTGTCCGCGCTTACGGACAACCTGCGCCCGACCGGGGATCTTGGTTCGGGCTATGCCGCTAAGATCGTGAACAACACGCTTTTGCAGGTATCCTACCAGGGCCTAATCGAGGCGCTGCGGCTTGGCCGGGCCTGCGGACTGCAAAGGGACGTTTTGTTAAGCATCATAGAGTCGAGCCCAGGCACGAACGCGATGACCCGGGCGCGGATGGATCTGCTGCGCGGCACAAGCGACCGGGTCGGATTTCCCGGCGCAGGCGTTTTCAAGGATTCTTCGCTTTTTCTGTCCGTCGCCCAGTCCCTTGACGTCGAGACCCCTGCCCTGTCGGTCCTTCACGAAACGCTTGCCGCCGCGCTCGATCGTGGCGACGGCGCGGCGGATGTTTTTCGGACCGCACGGCGGATCCTGGAAGATCCCGATCCGCCGGCGAGGTAGGTGTATTGGCTCAGAAGATGAAGTCACCCGCGCTCAGTTGATCGACGGATACACCTTCCAACAGGATTGAGTTGCCGAAGTCGTCTTCGATCAGGGCATCGCCTTTGCTGTCGCTCAGATGGTACTGTTTCAGATCCGCAAAGTTGTCGATCCCATCGACGCCGGCCAGATGTATCTTTTCGCCAGGCTGGCCAACCTGAAAGTCCCGTACAACGTCATCACCGAACTTGTCTGCAAAGACAAAAACATCTGCGCCTGCGTTTCCGCTGAGCATGTCGTTGCCTTCGCCACCGTTGATCCTGTCGTTGCCACCGCGCCCGGCGATTGTGTCATTGCCGTAGCCACCCTTCAGTGTGTTGGCACCAGCGTCACCCTTCAGGATATCATTGCCTCTGCCGCCGTTTAGGCTTTCGATGTCGACCAATTTGTCCACACCGGACTTGTCGCTGTACGCAATGCCGCGCGCCAGGTCGGCCTTCAACGCCGTATTGTCCCAGCTATAGTCCGCAACATCGCGACCGTTCCCGCCATAGAGGTCGTCATCACCATAACTCCCGTTCAGGCTATCCTTACCGTCTAGGCCGAAGATCTTATTGTCACCTTTGTTGCCTGTGATCATGTTGTCCGAAGAGTTCCCGACCAGTCGGATGTTTTCCGAGCCCTGTCCCCAGAGGTTCTCTGTGGACGCATCAGAAAGTTGGTAGCTGGCCGAGGAATAGACGGTATCGATGCCGGTTCCGCCGACGACCTTCTGCTGGCTGAAAAGGACGCTGAAAACGTCATCTCCGGCGCCCCCCATTAGACGGCCAGTGACCTCGCCAGCACCGTAGTAGTAATCATCGCCGGAGCCCATTTTGACATCGCCAATGATCGTTCCCTTGTTCACCAGGGAATCATTGCCACCGCGCATCGCAACGGCCGCACCGCCGGCCGCTGTGTCTTGGATTTTTCCATAATTTGCGACGTAGTCGAATCCATTACTGCCATCGACTGCTGTGCCTGCGCTGCGGATTTCGCCACCATCGTAGTTATAGACATAACTGCGCGCCGATTCGTCACCTTCGAAGTTCACGCCCTCTTGCAGGCCCACAGTCTTGCCGTAGTTAAGGACTTGCATAGTGCCGGTGGCCGTATGCTCGACGTCGATACCGGAGCCGGTGCGGCCCAGGATCTTTGCGCCTGCATAGTTGGTTATAGAACTTGACAACGAACTGCTTGCATTGACAGAGACGCCGTTGCTTTTGCCGTCCATCAGACCCTGGTTCGTCAGGCGCAAACCGCCGTCGAGGTTGGTCACACGCAGGGCGTCGGAAGACTTGGACCGGATGGTGCCGGTTTCGTAGTTTTGAACCGTCGGGGTGTCGGACGATTTGATCGTCGCGGCATCAGCTTCGAGAAGTCCGTAGTTATAGACCGTGTTCGCCGCCTTCGTGGTGATGGCCGAAGCCGCCCCATCGACTTCGATGGTGCCCGAAGTTCCGACATATACATACTGACTGTCGCCTGAAACTGTGCGGGGCGTCGTTGTTTTTCCGCTGATGATGTAAGATGGCATTGTAGCACCCTTTTGCTGAATTGAATTGCCATCAGACTAGGCGGTGGCTGGCATCTTGGGCGGATGTCGCATAATATGCGAAGGCCATTCTAATTTATTGTTTTTATTTAATTAAATTGTTTTTCTAGGGCAAAGTTCCGAGTTTTGACATGCAACCACGCCCCGGCGTCTTGGACCAGGCCGGTGACATTTGGGCGCTTGCATTTCGCCCGAATCTTCCCTAGTGCCTGCGGCTTCAGCGGGCATACACCCTTGGAGGATGCCCGACAGTCCGAAGGAGCACTTACATGGCTGGAGAGATACCAGATCTTCACGCCGAGGTACGTTCGGGGACAGGCAAGGGGGCCGCCCGACAAGCACGCCGAGATGGCATGGTACCTGGCATCGTTTATGGCGGCGGCACAGATCCGCTTCCGATCAACATCCCCTATAACGTCCTTTTCAAGCGGCTGAAGCAGGGACGTTTTCTGGCGACGCTTTTCAACCTCAAGGTTGATGGACACGATGACGTCCGCGTAATCTGCCGGAATGTCCAACGTGACGTCGTCAAGGACTTGCCGACGCACCTGGATCTCATGCGTTTGCGCCGGAGCACCAAGATCAATCTGTTCATCCCGGTTGAATTCGTGGGCGAAGACACATCGCCTGGGCTGAAGCGCGGCGGCGTGCTTACGGTTGTTCGTCCGGAAGTCGAACTTCTGGTGACTGCCGGCGATATTCCGGAATCGATCACCGTCGATATCTCGGAAATGAACATCGGCGACACGGCGACAATCTCGATGGTGGCGCTGCCATCCGGTGCAAAGCCGACCATTGACCGCGATTTTGTCATCGCTAACATCAGCGCACCGTCCGGCCTTAAGTCTTCCGAAGCTGAAGAAGCCGAAGAGGAAACGGAGACCGAAGAGGAAACCGAAGCCGAAGCGTAGTCCTTCACGGATCGAGACAGTCAACGGGGCCTCGGGCCCCGTTTTTCTTTGGGGAAAGGCGCATTCCATCTTCAGTGCTGGCTACTTTTCTCTGCCGCATTCGGGCCAATCGAATTCACCCGTCCGGTTTCTCGATTGGAAAATCGCCCACCAAAGTGCAAAGAAGAGCTGAAGGGAATTGGCCCATGCAGATTTTTGCCGGGCTCGGCAATCCCGGGCCCAAATACAGCCGCCAACGGCACAACATCGGCTTCATGGCGGTCGACCGCATTGCCGCCGACCATGGCTTTGGCCCCTGGCGGTCAAAGTTCAATGCCGAGGTCGCCGAGGGGCGGCTTGGCGACGACAAGGTTTTCCTGCTTAAACCCCAGACATTCATGAACAATTCGGGTCAGGCGGTGGGCGAGGCGCTGCGCTTTTTCAAACTCGAAGCGCCTGACGTGACCGTATTTCACGATGAGATAGATCTGGCACCCGCCAAATGCCGCGTCAAAATGGGCGGAGGTCATGCCGGCCATAACGGGCTGCGGTCGCTTCACACCCACATCGGGCCGCACTACCGCCGTGTGCGCCTAGGGGTCGGCCATCCCGGACGGAAAGAGGCGGTGCCGGGCTATGTTCTGCACGATTTCGCAAAGTCGGATGATGACTGGCTCGAAAATCTGCTCACGGGAATCTCGGACGGTGCGGACGCGCTTGCCTCCGATGACAACGGGCGCTTCATGAACGCCGTGTCGCTACGTGTGGCACCGCCCCGGTCCGGTGGGAAAGCCATGCCAAATCCGCCTAAGCCCGCCGAGCCGAAACACGATAAGGCGCCCGACGCCATCGTTCCGGAACCCAAAAGCGCCCTTCAGCGGCTCGTGGACCGGTTCCGGTGACCGAAAGCCTGGTGCGAGAGGCATTCGCACGACAATCGGCAGCCTGTGCCAATCTGGGATCGCCCTTTATGGCACGGCTTATGACAGTGTTTGCAGAGCGTCTGACGCCCGGGGATGCGATCAGCGACGCCGTGCTTTCCTGGCCCCACGACCCGGATGCCTCAGCCAGTTCTCTGCCTTTGCGTCTGGCCGGGGCGCTTCACGAGTTGAAAATTGACGGCGAACCGGATCTGATCAAAGCCTATCCGCCGAATGTAGTCAGCGACGACAGTCTCTGGGCGGCCATCATCTCGGTGTTCGAAAATCGGCAGACCAAGATCCTTGGCGGGCTTGGCTTGCCGCCCCAAACCAACGAGGTTCGCCGCTCGGCGGTTCTGATCCCGGCCCTCCATATGGTCGCGCGGGCCTTCGGACGCCCAATTGAGCTATTTGAGTTGGGCTGCAGCGCGGGGCTGAACCTGCGGGCCGATCACTTCGCGATGCGCGCAAACGACATACGCTATGGCCCAACGGATGCGCCAGTTGTGCTGGAACCGGCCTGGCGCGGCCCGGCGCCCCTCCCTGACGCTCCGGTCATTCTTCGCCGCGCCGGTGTCGATCTGTCCCCGCTCGATCCGTCCACCGACCGCACTCGGCTTTTGAGCTACATATGGCCGGATCAGGCCGAACGGTTTCACCGCACCGAAGCGGCGGCGACGATCGCCGCCGACGTGCCTGCCGAGATAGATTCAGGGGATGCCGGAGACTGGCTGACCAAGGTCCTTGCCGCGCGGCCGGACGGAAAGCTGCGGTTTGTCTATCACACTATCGCCTGGCAGTACTTCCCGCCGAAAACAGTTGCCAAGGCCGAGACGGCCCTTGCGATGGCAGGTAAGATGGCCGACGAAGATGCACCGCTGGTGCGCTTTTCGATGGAGACCGGCGGGAAGGCCGCTGAACTGTCCCTGACCGTCTGGCCGGGCGGGAAAACCGTATCACTGGGCAACTGCGGCTTTCACGGCCAGTGGATTGAATGGAAGCGGGTCACGCTGGATCCTTTGGGAGGCGACTGAAATGGCAATGGAAATCGACGCTTCGCGCAACGTGCAGGGCGGTCAATTGCAGACCTGTTCGACCAGTCCGATGACGGGTTTCTTTCGAAACGGCTGTTGCGATACCGGACCTTCGGACACGGGCAGCCACACGGTCTGCGCCGTCATGACTGCCGAATTCCTGGCGCACTCAAAGTACTTGGGAAATGACCTGTCCACACCGCGACCAGAATTCGGCTTCGCCGGTCTCAAACCCGGCGACCGCTGGTGTCTATGCGCCGCGCGTTTCCTTGAGGCGCACCGCGAAGGCTTTGCGCCGCAGGTCGTGCTGAACGCCACCCATGAACGCGCATTGAACATCGTGCCCATGGAAGTGCTTGAGACCCACGCGCTCGACCGGGACCCGTTCGACACGGACACGTGAGGCGCAGTTTCAGACCAGCCGCTCGGCCATTAGATCTTCCACGAAATGGCTGACGAGCTGGGCGCGGCTGGACACGCCAGCCTTGCGGTAGATGGCGTTGGTCTGGGCCTTCACGGTTCCCGGAGACGTGTTGCGCAACCGCGCAACCTCATCGGTCGAGAACCCCTTTATGACGAAAAATGCCACATCGCGTTCCGCCGCGGTCAGGCGCCATTCGGAAAAGCGATCATCGACGAGATCCATAAAGGCACCTGACGCGGCGCGCAGTTGCTGGCGCGCTTTACGTTCGCGCCGCATGGCACTGCGCAGAACGAGGGCCCCCATGATCACACCCAGCACCAGACCAAATGAGGCCGCGATCTCAATCGCTTCGTGAACCTGCCAATCGATCGGCTGATGGGTGATACCCAAAACCGTTACGACGATTTCACCTACAAAAAAAATACCGCATGCGGCCTGGATAGCGAGTATCAACCATAGCACCCAAGAGCGCGTCATACCGAGGTTCCTAATTCCTCAGTCATCGTCGTCATCGTCATCGTCGTCGTCATCGTCGTCGTCATCGTCGTCGTCGTCTTCGCCGCGTCCCCCGTTTCTGCCGCCGGCGCCGCCACCTTCTTCTTCGCCACCACCTTGGTAGAAAGAACCGCCCGCATCCTCGTCCGACCCGGTAAAGCCGTTTTCGCCCTCTTGGTTGCCCTGCGGGCTGGCAAGCCGCAGACCAAACCCGCCCCGACCGGACTTTGACCGCCAGAAATCGCGCAGAACGGCCCCAGTGGTCGGGTTAATCACAATCTCACGGAAAAGGTCGTTGCTTTCGGCACGGAACCGCAAACGACCCAGCAGCGTGCGCGTCACTTCTACGTTGTAGAAACCCTGGGTTGAAAGCTGCGTGCGTACCGTATCTTCGAGGCTCTGCGCTGCCGCATGGGACGCCAAGAGCGTTAGGGCCAGAGCAAGTGCTGTGGCCAAGCGTTTGATTTGGTATCGCATGATTTCATAATAGCTCCGCCCAACCCGGAGCGCACCCTCGCAACTCTCTTTGTCACCGTCGCCCGACGCAAGCGACGACAGCTTGCCTCTAACTTGGCGCATGCGTCGGGCCATCTTGCCACCTGTGCCTTGCAGGTGACCTAACGCGTTGCTGCACCAGAAAGACCCCAGGCACCATGTACCTGGGGTTTACGCGGGCTTCTTCCGCCCTGATTTCGACGGTCTAAACGATCAGTGTAGGTAGCCAGAAGGTTAGATGCCCGGCCACCTGATCAGTCGTCGTCGTCATCATCGTCGTCGTCGTCTTCGTCGTCATCATCGTCGTCGTCATCATCGTCGTCGTCATCGTCGTCGTCATCATCGTCGTCGTCGTCATCGTCGCGATCATCATCATCGTCATCGTCGTCGTCATCATCATCGCGATCATCATAGTCGTCATCATCATCGTCGCGATCATCATCGTCGTCTTCAAGTCGGGCAAGACGCTCAAGATGGCGCGAATCGCCCTTGAAGAAGTCCTCCCAAAAGCTGCCAGAGAAAGCGATCACGATTTCCTCATCGATCAGACGCTCCAGCGCGGTCTCTGTGACGTCGGTTGTATCCGCCTGGGCGGTTGTGCCAGCGATTGCCATAGCGGCGGCAAGAACGAGATTGGTTTTCATGGGGTAGTCCTTTGCGATTTCTGCAGGCGGGCCATCCGCATGCGCATCACAAGGAAACAACGCCCCGGCCGCCAAAGGACATTGGCATCAGGATTAGGCAGCGGCTTTTACACCGCCGTCTTAGGCCCATAAACCCAAGGACTAGGCCAGTTCGTGGTCCTTTTTCCTCAAGATCCGTCCATATCGACGCCCAGGGCGCGCGCCACCGTAAAGATGTCCTTGTCGCCCCGGCCACACATGTTCATGCAGACGATGTGGTCGCTGGGCAGATCTGGCGCGATCTTTGCCACATGGGCCAAAGCATGGCTTGGCTCCAGCGCGGGGATGATGCCTTCTTGTTCGCAGCAGAGCTGAAACGCGCCCAACGCCTCAACATCGGTGACCGAGACATATTGGGCGCGGCCAATGTCATGCAGCCAAGCATGCTCGGGCCCGATGCCGGGATAATCGAGACCGGCCGAGATGGAAAAGCCTTCCAGAATCTGACCGTCGTCATCCTGCAAAAGATAGGTTCGGTTGCCATGCAGCACGCCCGGCCGACCACCGGTCAAGGATGCACAATGCTCCATCTTTTCGTCGACGCCCTTGCCGCCAGCCTCTACGCCGATGATGCTCACTTCTTTGTCGTCCAGAAAGGGATAGAAAAGGCCCATCGCATTCGATCCGCCACCGATGGCGGCGATGATGGTATCTGGCAGCCGGCCCTCGGCCTCTTGCATCTGCGCCTTCGCCTCTTTGCCGATGATGGCCTGAAAATCACGCACCATTGCCGGATAGGGATGCGGGCCCGCCACGGTGCCGATGCAATAGAATGTATCACGGACGTTCGTGACCCAGTCGCGAAGCGCGTCGTTCATGGCGTCTTTGAGCGTGCCCCGACCCGAAGTGACCGGGACAACTTCTGCCCCCAGAAGTTTCATCCGAAAGACATTCGGTGCCTGGCGTTCGACGTCATGTGCGCCCATGTAGACCACGCATTTCAACCCGAACTTTGCGCAGACCGTTGCCGTCGCAACGCCGTGTTGGCCGGCGCCCGTCTCGGCGATGATCCGGGTCTTGCCCATGCGGCGGGCCAGCAAGATCTGGCCAAGCACATTGTTAATCTTGTGCGCACCGGTGTGGTTCAACTCGTCGCGCTTCATGTAGATCTTCGCCCCGCCCAGATGGGCGGTCAGGCGGTCGGCGAAGTACAGCGGGCTCGGTCGACCAACGTAATGCGTCCAGAGGTTGTGCATTTCCGACCAAAACGCGGCATCAACCTTGGCAAACTCGTACTGTTTTTCCAATTCCAGGATCAGCGGCATAAGCGTTTCAGATACGAAACGGCCCCCGAACTGGCCAAAGCGGCCGTTTTCGTCCGGTCCGGTCATGAACGAGTTTACCAAGTCTTCTGGCATTCCAAATCTCCCTGATCCGGCTGGCATACCGCCCCTTGACCCGAGGAACAAGCCGCCTGGCAGCAGCACTCGACGATAGTCCGCGACCTACTTGTTGCCACAATGTCTGACTATATCTAGAGAGCGTGCAAAACAGGACCCGGCGGAATGGCGCAAAGAGAAGAACCAGGCATAAGCATCGTCTACGACGGCGAATGCCCGTTTTGCGCAAACTACGTCGCCATGTCTCGCCTGCGTGACAGCGTCGGGCCTGTGCGGCTGGTAAACGCACGGGAACCGTCGGACGAGGTCACAAGGCTTCAGGCGGAAGGATATGACCTGAACGAGGGCATGGCCATTATCGAGGGGACGCGTGTCTATCACGGCGCTGCCTGCCTTGCGCGAATTGCCGCACTGTCCACGGCAAGCGGCGCCTTCAATCGTCTGAACAGCTGGCTGTTTCGATCACCGAGGGTTGCGTCGATGCTTTATCCCTTTTTGCGGGCTGGGCGGAATGCGACGATCTGGATTCGGGGACAGCGCCCGATCTGAATTCGAGAGCATCCGCCCGATCGCTTTGCGCCTGGCAGGGCGCAGTGCCAACCGAGACGCCCGATAGTCACAGCGCTTTTGTGGGGCGACATGTGTCACGCCACCCCTAGTGCGTGCAGACTTTCGGACGATTGAAGTCCACTGGCTTGAACAGAAGAAACGCCCGTGCGAGGGGGCCAGCAGAGAGATAGTGGTTTTCCCAATCCGGGCCCGTCACCACGTGCTGTCCATTCACTATTGCCTGAACCTTCAGTCCGGGGGTTTGCGCAAGAATTCGGTCGAACTCGTATCGAACCAGCGCGCTGCCGGAAAAGACAAAGGCCCTATCAAAGGCCGGTGAGTTTGAGGCAAGTGGTACGACAAGATTCTCTTGATACTTGGCCGCGAACGGCAGCGTTCCATGGATCAAGTGATTGGTTTGGCCGCCTTCGGTGTGCAGGTTGCTATACATCGCGATTGCGCTTTCGGTTTTCAATCCCAGGTAAGGGCTTGCACCATTCACAAAGAAAAGGAGCGGAATGACTGCCATCCAGCCGGTGCGCGGTTGAACTTCTTGGTGCGCGGGCCGAACGCACAGAATGAGGAAGACATAGAAGGCTATGGCGTAGACCGTAAAAATCCAGGTGAAGCTGTCATGCGTCACGACAAGCGACCCCGAACGCATCACAGTCAGTGACGCGTACGCCAGGGCCAGCACCAACAAAGCCGCCCGGCCCAGGGTCAGCGCTCTCCCTTTGCTCCCGACCAAATGCGACAGTTTATAAAGCCCGGAATGCAGGGAAGACGCCGGGATAAACAAGGCGTAGAGTACAAGCACGATTGTCGAAAAGTCCTTGTAGTATGCGTATCCCGTCCAACCGATGACAACGTGGAACGGCACGCCGATGGCCATACCCACCACTTTCCATCGTGGAATGAACAAAAGCACCATAGCGACGCCTTCGACAAGAAAGGTGGCGTAGATAGCGCCGTACTTGCCGACTGACCAATCCGAAAGGCCGAAGTTAGCAGCCAGCAGACCATATAGCACAACCGCGCAGCTAACCATCGGATCGAGAAAGTCGGCGTTGATCTTATGGTAGATCCCATAAAAATACATGATCGCCAAAAGCCAGCGCCCGGGGCCTGCGATGGCAAGAAACAGGCTTTCACGCTCATTGACCGTCCGTTTGTCTTTTCGCTTGATCAACAGCGCGGCAATCAGAACGATGCCGAAGAAGAACACGGCGGTTGTCTGATTGTTGCTCGCAACAGGTGACTGTGAGGCATAGTGAGCCACAAACGCGCCAGCATTGATCAAGAACAGCGCACTGAGCCTAGGGAGCAGGAATTGCACCGCCGCAAACGCCGCCAGAACAGACAGGACCATGTCTGGCCAGGGTCCGTGCCCAAGCTGAAGCAGCCAGAACTGAAAGAAATAAAGGCCGGACAGAAGTGTCAGCAAGCCAAAGCGATCCAGCGCCTGCGGAGTTGTTAGACCCACGTCCGAAACGCGGTCCTGCGTCTGTTCAAAGTATGCCATCAGTGCGACATCCGCATGCCCGATTGTCTTTGATGCGAGGCTAATCAGAAGAATGTGGCAAAATTTGCCCGTGGCCTTGCAACGTCGTCAGCCGGGCAACGCCTCGAAGAATTTCCTGATGAGTTCCGGGTCCTTCACCCCCGGCGCGGATTCGACCGAAGACGAAAGATCGACCTGCCGTGCGCCGGTCAATCGAACCGCCTCGGCCACGTTTCCAGCATTTAATCCGCCAGCGAGCATCCAGGGTACGGGCCATTTCCGACCGGCGATCAGGCGCCAGTCGAAAGGCAAGCCATTGCCGCCCGGCAGGTCGCCCGCGGTTGGCGGCTTGGCATCGACCAGCAACATATCCGCCACCGCGCCGTAGGTGTCGAGCGCGTCGAGATCCACCGCCCGGGCGATGCCAACGGCCTTGATCACCGGCAAGCCAGAACGCACCTTCACCTCAGCTACGCGCGCCGCGCTTTCCGAGCCATGCAGTTGCAGCATGTCGATACTCACAGAGCGGGTGATTTCCGTCAGGATCGTGTCATCTGCATTAAGCGTCAGCGCCACCTTGGCCACACCGTCCGGAACTGCCGACGCAAGGCGCGCGGCCGTCTCTATCGAGACATACCGTGGTGAACCCTGAATGAAATTGAACCCCACATAGGCCGCGCCGGCCGCACAGGAAGCGGCGATAGTCTCAGGCGTTGAAAGCCCGCAGATCTTGACCTGGACGTTTTCCACCAGCGCGGTCTAACGGCTCGGCGGTGGCTATTCAAGCAATGCCAGAACGTCGTCTTTCTTGTCGTTGCCGGCCCCTTTCAGGCGCGTAACCTCACGCTCAAGCTTAGAGATTTCGCGGTCCGCCTGGTCAGCCTTGGTACGGTACTTCATTTCCCGCAACCACTCAAAGCAGTAGCCGATCAGGATACCCACCACGATTCCGCCGTAGATCACCAGAAACAGTGGCATCGTCACCGTGTCGGTCAAGCCAAAGAACTCGCCCATTTCGGGCGGCAGGAGGCGAAGATCGACAGTGCCCCGGTTTGCCATGGCGGTCACGATCAGGAAAATCGCCACCGCTGCCATGAATAAATAACGAATGCTGCGAACCATGGGTCTGGTTTACTTGCCGTTGAGGCGGTCCCGCAAGAGCTTTCCGGTCTTGAAGAAGGGAACGTGCTTTTCCTCGACGTCCACGGATTCTCCGGTGCGTGGGTTGCGGCCGACACGGGCGTCACGGCGCTTGACCGAAAACGCACCGAAGCCACGCAATTCGACCCGCTGGCCCCGGGCCATGGCTTCAATAATCTCGTCAAAAATCGTATTTACGATGCGTTCGACATCTCGTTGGTAGAGATGCGGATTTTCATCTGCAATTTTCTGGATCAATTCGGAACGGATCATTAGGCGGCAACCCCCCTTGGACCTATGGCAATCGCGGACGGCTGGCGCGTCCTTGGAGCCAAACTATAGCCGGAAACGTCCAATGCTGGGAACAAGCGCAGCCGCTTAGATGACCCTTTTTTTGAAGCTAAACGGCTGAAATGAGGCGGAAAACCGCAATAAGGCCTTCAGGTGCCCAGCGCTGCGGTGCAGCATCACATGCCGGTGATGTCGCGGACACATGATTGATTCGTTGCGCATTTCGCCCGTTCCGCCCGCACCTTTTGGACCAGCGGCATCGCTCCGACGTCTTTGCCTGACAGGCAGGGACCCCCTATGGTGGGGCCTTCGCCCAAAAAGAAAGCCCCGCAAAAGCGGGGCTCTCAAAGTTAATTTTCAGGCGGGGATCAGTCGTTCTTTAGCGCTGCGCCAAGAATGTCGCCAAGCGACGCACCTGAATCCGAGCTGCCGTACTGTTCCACAGCCTCTTTTTCCTCTGCAATCTCGCGGGCCTTGATCGACAGTCCAAGACGACGGGTCTTTGGGTCGATGTTCGTCACGCGCACGTCGACCTTGTCACCGACCTGGAACCGCTCGGGGCGCTGCTCTGCACGGTCGCGGGACAGGTCCGAGCGGCGGATGAAGGATTTCATGCCTTCATAGACCACTTCGACGCCGCCATCTTCGATCGCAGTCACTTCAACTGTGATGATCGAGCCGCGCTTGACCCCACCCGTCGCCTCGGTGAATGGGTCGCTTTCCATAGCTTTGATCGACAGGCTGATGCGTTCTTTCTCGACATCCACCTCTGTGACCTTGGCTTTTACAAGGTCGCCCTTGCGATAGTCGGATATAACATCCTCACCACGGCCTTCCCACGTCAGATCGCTGAGGTGCACCATGCCGTCGATATCGCCCGGCAGGCCGACGAACAGACCGAATTCGGTTATGTTCTTGACTTCGCCCTCGACATCGCTGCCCTCGGGGTGGTTCTCGGCGAACACTTCCCACGGGTTGCGCATGGTCTGTTTGAGACCAAGGCTGACACGGCGCTTGGCGGTGTCGATCTCCAGCACCATGACCTCGACTTCCTGGCTGGTCGAGACGATCTTGCCCGGGTGGACGTTCTTTTTGGTCCAGGACATTTCGCTGACATGCACCAGGCCTTCGACGCCTGCCTCAAGTTCAACGAATGCACCGTAGTCTGTGATGTTGGTGACACGGCCCATATGAACCGATTCCAGCGGATACTTGGTTTCGACCGAATCCCACGGATCTTCCATCAGCTGCTTCATGCCGAGGCTGATGCGATGGGTTTCCTTGTTGATCTTGATGACCTGAACCTTGACGGTCTCGCCGATGGACAGGATCTCGGACGGATGATTGACGCGGCGCCAGGCCATGTCGGTGACATGCAACAGTCCGTCGACACCGCCCAGGTCCACAAAGGCCCCGTATTCGGTGATATTCTTGACCACGCCGTCCACGGCATCACCCTCTGCCAGCTTGCCGATAACCTCGGCGCGCTGCTCGGCACGGCTCTCTTCGAGGATCGCGCGGCGCGAAACCACGATGTTGCCGCGGCGGCGGTCCATCTTGAGGATCTGGAAGGGCTGCTTCATGCCCATGAGCGGTCCGGCGTCGCGCACAGGACGCACGTCCACCTGGCTGCCGGGCAGAAAGGCCACGGCACCGCCAAGATCGACCGTAAAGCCACCCTTGACCCGTCCAAAGATGGCACCCTCGACCCGGGCTTCCTGGGCATAGGCCTTTTCAAGCCGATCCCAAGCCTCTTCGCGGCGGGCCTTGTCGCGGCTGATGACGGCCTCGCCACGCGCATTCTCAACGCGATCGAGGAACACCTCTACCTCGTCGCCGACTGCGATTTCGGGGGCTTCGCCTGGATTTGCGAATTCCTTGAGCTCGACACGGCCTTCCATTTTGTAGCCGACATCGATGATGGCTTGTCCCGCTTCGATCGCGATGACTTTGCCTTTGACGACCGAGCCTTCGCTCGGGGTGTCAATTTCGAAGCTTTCGTTCAGGAGGGCTTCGAATTCCTCCATAGCTGCGGTTTGCGCCATGAGGCTTAGGTTTTCCTTCGGTTTCGGTTTCACTGGCCGAGCGGTTGTCTCCGCCGGTCTTGGGGTTGGTCGAAAAGCGACCGGGACGAATGCAATCAGGGCCGGAGGTTTCCCCGACCCTGCTCATCCGGTGTTGGTCACCGTGTTGACGCGCGGCGTATAACGCCTTGGCGATCGGCTGGCAAGCCCCGTGGTCGGAGGCTTGGCGGCGCCGTCAACCGGCTGGATCAGGCTAGATATCTTTGCCCAGATCCAGAAGCCGATCAATCAACTGGCGCTGAAGCCCGCCGGAGTCTCCGCCACCGAACTGCATCGCACCACCTGAATAAAGTGTTCCATAGGTCAGGGCGATGTTCACGGTCTGCCCTACGCCAGATATTAACTGGTCCCGCTTAAGGGGCGACAAGGGATGGATAAAGACAGACCATAACCTCCCCTGTGCTACGGCATAGCGGGCGTCAAGCGCACTGTCGAAATTGGCCTGCATCAGACGCATCAGTTCTTCCGGTTGGATATCGGCAGCCTCGCGGATCGGGACCATGGCCCGCATTCGGTCTGCAAGGACATCGAAGATAATCAAGACGGGCACATTCTCGACGTGAAAGAAAAACCCGTTGGGCACTGTATCGGCTTCAGGGTCGAGCGCGGTGATGATCCGGGCCATCCGTTCGTAGGTCATCGGAGGTTCCTGCGCAGGAACCTCGGTTGTTTCCTGTGCCTGGGCGGTCGCTATAACAACGACCATCGCAAGGCAGGTGGCAAGGGCACGGATCATGGGGCCTCCTTTCGCGCAACTTCCTGATCGAAAGCCTAGTCCGGGTTGCTGCCGGACCCAAAGCAGCTTTCCGTGAACACGCGTCGCTTTCGGCTAGCCAAGCCGCTCAGCAACCAGATCGACGGCCCTGTCGACGGCCGTGCTGATCGCCAATTCGGTCGTATCGAGGATGATCGCACCTTCTGCGGGAACGAGCGGCGCCATCGCACGTTCGGCATCCCGTTTGTCGCGGGCGCGGATGTCTTGCAGCACCCGTTCTTCAGCGACCGTTTCGCCGGCGGCCGTCAGCTCGCTTAGTCGTCGCCGGGCGCGCACATGGTCATCGGCCGTCACGAAAAGCTTCACCTCGGCATCGGGACAGATCACCGTGCCGATATCGCGCCCATCCAGCACCGCGCCGCCGTCGCGGCGGGCAAAGCTGCGCTGAAACTCGAGCAGTGCTTCACGGACCTCGGGGATGACCGCAACCTGACTGGCCATGGCTCCTACCGCACCGCTGCGAAGGTCGCTACGCGCAATGTCGGCTGCATCCAGATTCTTGGCCGCCCGCGCCGGATCCTCTCCGTCAACGACCCGGGCTGCGACAGCACGGTAGAGAAGCCCCGTATCGAGATGGGCGAAATCGAAATGCTTGGCCACCGCCCGCGCAATCGTGCCCTTACCAGCGGCGGCCGGACCATCGATTGCAACGGTGAAATTCATTCAACCCTTGTCGTCAGTTTGGCATCGGCGGCATCGGCCAGCGGCAGATCTTCCGGCAGATCGTAGTAGTCGCCCTTGTCGGCGCAGAATATATGGCCCGCGGTTCGCAGACCGGTCCGACCATCCAGCGTTCCGGCAAAAATTGAAATATTCCGGCCGCCACCTTCCCAGAACAGGTTCGAGCCGCAGGTTGCACAGAAACCGCGACGCGCAGTCTTTGACGATCGGTACCATGTTACCGGGCCTTCAATCGTTAGATCCTCCCTCGCCGTCGAGGTGGCCGAGACGAAGTGACCACTGGTCTTCCGGCACTGGGTACAATGGCACGCAACCACCGGCCTCAGCGGGCCGTTTAAGTCATATCGCACTTGGCCGCAAAGACATCCGCCGCTGCGCATAGGGCCCGAGGTCTTAGCCAACCGGCACGCTTTCCGAGCGCGCGATCGGGGCACCTCCGGCAATTTCTGCTGCCAAGGCGGATGGTTTGGTGTCGAATTCGTAGGCGTCATCGGGATGCAGGGCCGCGTCCATAAGCCCTTCGAGTGAATGAAGCGTCCGGCCGTTGGCCTGGGCGTCGGACAGGACATGCTTCAGCGCCTCTGCCGCATCGGCTGCGCGCACCGCCACCATGCCTAGATGGTGGGCTCCGTCGTCGCCCGCGTCTTCCACCAGACAGATGAAAGCCCCCGATTCCGGTAACGCGGCTTCCAACTGACCGGAATAGGGATCCCCCGCGATCAGGCGCCCGGGTGTCAGGTTGTCCTTCTTCATCGCCGATATGTTGATCGGCGCATCGAAATCCTGTTCTTCGAAGTCTTCGATGTTGGCCGCCCTGTGCAGCATCAAAAGCGCCGCGTCATGCTGCGAAAGCGCACCAAGCAGCGTTGCCAGAAAATGGCCCATTCCCTCCATGGACCCTGCGAACAGGCGGGAATCCACTTTCAGCTCACTGTCGCCACGCAGCACCGTGCTTGCGAAATAGGTCTCCATCGAACGCTCCTAGTTTTTTCTAACAATCGAAGCGCCGAGGTCTGCCATGAGCGTTTCGAATATGGGGAACGATGTCGCAATCGGGCCACCGTCGTCAACAGAAACGGGGCGCTGGGTAGAAAGCCCAAGGCATAGAAAGGACATCGCAATTCTGTGGTCCAGCCGAGAGGCGCATGTGGCGCCTCCGGGAACACCGGCGGGTCCGCGGCCGTGCACGATCAGCGTGTCTTCATCTTCTTCGATGGTCACGCCGCAGGCCTCAAGGCCCCGCGCCATGGCGTCAATCCGGTCGCTTTCCTTTACGCGAAGCTCTTTGACGCCGCGCATCACCGTCTTGCCCTCGGCATTGGCGGCGACCACGGAAAGGATCGGATATTCATCGATCATTGATGGTGCGCGGTCCGGCGGCACTTCAATCCCTTGCATTGCGCCTGAAAAGCGGGCGCGCAGGTCCGCCACCGGCTCGCCGCCCTCTTGCCGCTCGTTCTCGAACGAAAGATCGGCGCCCATTTCGCGCAGCGTCGTGAAAAGTCCCGTTCGGGTAGGGTTCATACCTATGCCGGGCACCAAGACATCCGATCCGGGCGCGATTAGTCCTGCCGCCACCGGAAATGCGGCCGAGCTTGGATCCCGCGGGACAGCGATTGTCTGTGGCCGCAATTCAGGCTGTCCGGTCAGTGTGATGACGCGACCCTCCGGTCCGCTGGACACCTCGACCTCGGCACCAAATGCCTGCAACATCCGTTCAGTGTGATCGCGGGTGGCCTCGGCTTCGCGCACGATGGTCTGGCCGGGCGCGTTCAAGCCAGCCAGAAGCACTGCCGATTTGATCTGGGCGGAGGCCACAGGAAGGGTAAAATCGATGGGCAGCGGCGCGTCGGTCCCGACCACGGTTAGGGGCAGTCGTCCGCCAGCCCGTCCGTAAGCCCGCGTGCCAAATCCTTTCAGGGGATCGGTAATCCGGGCCATTGGCCGACTGCGCAGGCTCGCATCGCCGGTGAAGGTCGCGGTGATCGGGGTGGTCGCCATGGCGCCGATCACCAAGCGAACGCCGGTGCCCGAATTGCCGAAATCGATCACGTTGTCGGGTTCGCCGAAACCGCCCACACCAACACCGTGCACATGCCAGGTTCCATCATCGCCGGGCGCCACTTCAGCGCCGAAGGCCCGCATCGCGGCCGCTGTATCCAGCACATCGTCACCTTCGAGTAGCCCGCTGATCCGCGTCTCGCCCACGCTGAGCGCTCCGAAAATCAGCGACCGGTGCGATATTGATTTGTCCCCCGGGACATGAGCGGTTCCTGTGAGGCCGCCTCCCTTTTGACTGCGCATCGGAACTGGCGCGCCGTGACCCGACATGGTCATCCCTTCTCTTTGTTCGATGTTCGCTTAGCCGAAGCGCGGCGGGGTCACAATCAACAGACCGCGGATGCATGGGGAAATCGTCGCCAAGCATGGCTGAGGTCCCGGTAATGGGGATGCCACACCAGGCTGCGACCGTCGCCGGTGTGGTGGCGGTCAGTCCGTCAGGCGCAGGAACGTCAGATAGTGAGGCATGCGGCCTTCGCGGACGGCCTTGGCCTCATAGCGAGTGCGCGTCCAGTCGGACCAGGGCTCTCGCCAGTCGATGGCGCATTCCGCCTGCCATGCGAAGCCGGCACGCGGGACCTGCTCTAGGGTTTGGCGGACATAATCGGGAATGTCTGTGGCCACGCGAAGCTCGGCGCCCGGGGCCATGGCGCGGGCGAGCGGACCGAGGTGTTCCGGGGTTACAAAGCGGCGGCGGTGGTGGCGTTTCTTAGGCCATGGGTCGGGGTAGAGAAGAAAGGCCTTTGCCACAGATCCGGGCTGTAGAACGTCGAACAAATCGCGGGCATCCCCAGGATGGATGCGAATGTTATCCAGCTCTCGTCCCCGGATCTTGGAAAGCAGCATGGCCACACCGTTAATGTAGGGTTCACAGCCGATAATCCCCACATCCGGGTTCAGTGCAGCCTGGTGAACCATATGCTCACCGCCACCAAAGCCGATCTCAAGCCAGACCGATCGTGGCCCGAAATGACTAGTCAGATTAAGGGGCACCCGGTCGGGGTTTTGCGCCCAGTCGACGGGTCCTGGTGAAAGGGCGTCCAACCGTTGGTCCAGATCCTGTTGCTGGGAGGGGCGCAAGCCTTTGCCCTTGCGGCGGCCATAAAAGTTGCGCCAAGGCGCGCCCGAGGTGTGGCGGTCTTCCGTCATTCGCTATCTGCTAGATCACCAGAGACGTTTCGGCAATGAGCCGACGGTCTGCGATATCACACACAAGCCATGCCTTGTTGTCCAGGCGCGCATCGTGTGCGCAGGAATAGCGCCTTACAATCAGATTTCCGTGACTTTCGTTACCAGAGCGTCCCAATGCGCGTACAAATCATTGACCCATGACCGCCGCAGCCGAACGCTTTCAACGAAACCAAAAGGAGCGGGCACACCATGCGGAACCTTTCCATTTTGCTGATCAAGTTGCTTCTGACCGCGGCTACGCTGGTTTATGGCATCGTTCCGGCAATTGCGGATTTGAATGAAACACACCTCTACAATCCGCAGTGGAGCCCGCATGCGCGGGTGCATGGTGCCTGGTTCCTTTTCTTCGGCGCCTTCATGGCGCTCTTCAGCCTGTTCCACCTTTGGCTGCGCGACGATCTGATCCGCCCGATCATTATTGGTCTTTGCTATGTCGGCGGCTTCTGGGGCGCCTTTTTGACCTCATCGTTTTATGGCGGTGCGCTTGTCGACGACAACGGAATAGAAGTGCGCGTTCTGGGCCTTGAATCCAATGTCTTTGTGTTCTCGGTTCTAGCGGTGGTGTTCCTGACCACACTGCCCTACGGCATGCGCCACAGGTCAACAGCGCGCAATTAGTCCCGACGGTGGAGTTTCCTATGCGGATAGAAAAGCCGGCAGAAGTTCCTCGGCCAGCTTGATCATCGCGCCGATCCGGGCCACGCGCGATGCACCCGGGCGAAACGTCAGAAAGACCGGGTGCGACGGCGTCCGGTGATCTGGCAGGCACTCGACCAGCGTTCCCATGCGCAGGGCCTCCGTCAGCATAAAACTCGGCAGAAGGGACAGGCCCTGCCCCGCCAGTGCGAGATCAAATAGGGTGCTGAAGCTATGCACGGCAATCGGTCCGGTCACGTCGACCGCGCTTTCCTCTCCTTTCTTGGATCGAAACGTCCAAGTTGCGCCCGGCCGATCGTTGCGAAACGTCAGACACGGTGTGTGCGCCAGATCCTCGGGGCGCGTGACGGGATGCTTGGCAAGAAAACCGGGTGTCCCCACCAGGCGCCGGCGAAAGCCACCCAGGGTGCGCGCGACCAAGCGGTCGTCCTTGAACGTTCCGATGCGGAAGGCCAGATCCGTATTCGGGTCCTGCATGTCTTCGAAGGAATATGCTGGCCGCATGACAATGGTCAGATCAGGATGGCGTTCCCGTGCGACGGGAAACAGCGTCTGGGCAACCAGCCCTCCGAATTCTGGCGTTGCGGCAATCGTAACCTGACCGGTAATGCCCGCGCTTTCCTCGCGCGCGATCTCACCCAACAGATCCAGTTCGGCCAGAATTGACCGGATCCGATCATCAAAGCGGGTGCCGACCGGCGTCAGTCTGACCGACCGCGCGCCCCGTTCCAAAAGACGCACCCCAAAATGCGCCTCAAGCTGGGCCACGTGCCGGCTGACACCGGATTTTGCAAATCCCAGATGCTCGGCCGCAGAGCTTATCCCGCCGGTGCGCGCGACGGCATGAAAGCTCACCAGCGCCTGAATCCCAATCGTTCTAATATCCTGAACCATAAGTTCAAATTTATCTCACTGTTCTGGTTATTGTTCAAGGCGTATCTCAGCCTGACACCACGGCCCAATCCCGGGCAAAATGGAGAGTGACATGAACATTCTGATTACAGGCGCAAGCAGCGGCTTTGGGAAACTGATCGTTGCCGATCTCATCAATGCCGGCCACAGGGTCGCCGGCACCGTCAGGGACCCTGAAGGGCGCAATGCAGAACCCGCCGCCGAGCTGAAAGCCTTGGGTGCCCAGATAATCGACATCGACGTGACCGACGATGCGTCAGTTGAAGCGGGGGTCGCCGAGGCCGAGGCGGCACTTGGCAGCATCGAGGTGCTTATCAACAACGCAGGCGTCGGCGTTCACGGGCTGCAAGAGAATTTTTCGGCCGCCGACTTCCAGAAGGTCTTTGACATCAACGTCTTTGGCGTTCAGCGGATGATCCGCGCCACCTTGCCCGGCATGCGTGCCCGGGGCGAAGGGCTGATCGTCAATGTATCAAGCCTGCTTGGACGCGTGGCACTGCCATTCTACGGCCCCTACAACGCGACCAAATGGGCGCTGGAAGCGATGAGCGAAAACTACCGTGCAGAACTCAGCCAGTTTGGCGTGGACGTGGCGATTGTCGAACCTGGCGCGTTTCCCACCGAGTTCCACGGGAACCTTCTGCACCCGAGCTCGACCGACAGAAACGCGGGATACGGGCCTTTGGTGGACGCTTTGAACGGCGCCAGCCAGATGATGGCCGACGTCTTTGCCGCCAATCCTCAGCAGTCCTCCTCACTGGTCAGCGAAGCCATCGTGGAAGTGGTTGGCGCCGCAACGGGCACACGCCCGTTCCGCACCGAGGTTGACAAGATTGGCATGGGTGATCTGATTAAGCCTATGAACGATCAGCTTTCCGCCACGACCAAAGCGCTTTTCACGAACTTCGGCATGGGCTCCATGCTTGAGTTGAAGGTGGCAAGCTACGAAGCGGCCCAGTGAAAAAGGCTGGCCGGCGGGTATGCCGGCCAGCGACTTTTGCCTTGGTAGCCGCGTCGCCGCACGAAGAAGATAAGGAAAACAAGCATGACCCACTCCGCATTTACTTCTGATTCCGTGGCCGTGATCACTGGTGGCGCATCCGGGATTGGACTGGCCACTGCAAACAGATTTGCCGGCATGGGCATGCGACTTGTTATCGTCGACCGCGCAGCGGACAAGCTTGCGGCCGCCAAGGATCAACTGGACGCGGCCGGGGCGGCGGAGGTGATGACAGCCTCGACCGATGTCGCGGACCGCGGCCAGATCGAAGCGCTGGAAGCGGACGTGGCGGATCGCTTTGGCGGCACCGACATCCTGATGAACAACGCTGGTATCGGCCTCAGCTCGTCCTGCATGGGTCCGCTTGATGCGTGGCAGAATACACTGGGTGTCAATCTTTGGGGTGCGATCCACGGAACCCAGGTCTTTGCCCCGCGAATGGTCGAACGGGGCCGCCCCGGTGCAATCGTCAACACAGGCTCCAAACAGGGCATCACGACACCGCCCGGCAACCCCGCCTACAATGTCTCCAAGGCCGGGTTGAAAGCCTTCACCGAAGCGCTTGCCCATGAGCTGCGCAACACCGACGGGGCGCAGATCTCGGCGCATCTTCTCATTCCGGGGTTTGTTCATACGCCCCTGACCGGAGCGGTCGAAAGACCGGCAGCGGCGTGGACAGCCGCTGAAACGGCTGAATTTTTCATCGACAGCGTGAACCAAGGCGATTTTTACATCCTCTGCCCGGACAATGATGTACCACGTGAACTGGACGAGAAACGCATTGCCTGGGCCGCGGGAGATCTTATTGAAAACCGCCCGCCGCTCAGCCGCTGGCATCCTGACTACGCCGCCGCCTTTGCCGCCCACATCGCGGCCCAAAACTGACGAGCGTGCCCGGCAGATTACCCCCCCGTTGGCCGATGGCCGTTGGTGCGGACCCGCACGACAGATGCCGCACTTCCGCCGTTTACAAGCCCATTGAAGCCTGTGACGTTACCCCCTGCAAAAGGGCCGTGCCATGTCCATCGAATTTCTGATCACTTCCATGATCGTCGTTCTTCTGCCGGGAACCGGCGTGATATACACGCTCGCCGTCGGGCTGGGACGCGGATTCTCGGCAAGCGTCGCCGCCGCCTTCGGCTGTACGCTTGGAATAGCGCCCGCCGCCCTGGCGAGCATCGTCGGCCTGTCGGCCCTGTTGCACACCAGCGCGCTTGCGTTTCTGGTGATCAAATACTTGGGCGTCCTGTATCTGTTCTATATGGCGTGGAGCATCCTTCGAGACGGAGGCGCCCTGGAGATCACCGAGGAAGACGCGAAGAATAGTTTCTGGAAAATTGCTGCCACCGGCACGTTGATCAACATACTCAATCCAAAACTATCCCTGTTTTTTCTGGCTTTCCTGCCGCAGTTTCTGTCGGTCGCACCAGTGAACGCCACCGCAGAACTGGTGGCGCTCGCAGCGGTGTTCATGGCCATGACTTTCGTGGTCTTCATCGGCTACGGCGCCTTTGCGGCCGCTACGCGAGACTATGTCATCCGGCAACCGAAAGTCATGCGGTGGATCAAGCGCAGCTTTGCCGGCGCCTTCGGATTGCTGGGCGCCAAACTGGCTGTTGAATAACGCCGGCGGTCCGATCCGGCGCTCGCCTAAACCGCGAGACTGGCACACTGAGACGAAGGAGCATCAGCATGAACACATGGCCTGCCCTTTCCTACCCTGATTGGGTCGACACGAAAGACACGTTGCACCTGTTCTTGCAGATCATCGGCAAGATACGCCTGAAAACGCACCCCAAGCTGAACCACTGGTGGCACGTCACGCTTTACCCGCACGTCCGCGGCCTGACGACCGGTCGCATCCCCTACGCCTACGGTGGGTTTGAGATCCTGTTCGACATGCTGGACCATACGGTGACCATCAGTCGCAATGATGGGCGCCAAAGCGGCTTCGCGGTCCCGGGGCTGACGGTTAGCGCATTCTACAGGGAAATCTTTGAGCACCTGGCGGCTCTGGACATAGCCGTGACGATCGTCGCCGTACCCTATGACAATAAATCAAAAACACCTTTCGCCGAAGATACGGCAACGCGCGCCTATGACAGCGCGGCAGTCTCTGATTTCTGGCGTGCGCTCTGTGCGATTTCGGGCGTTTTTGAAGAGTTTCGAAGCGAATTCAACGGTAAGCAAACACCTGTTCAGCTTTACTGGCACTCTTTCGATCTGGTTGTGACGCGCTTTTCGGGACGGGCACATCCACTCGAAGGTGGGACACAATCGGATCGGGAGGCCTATTCGCACGAGGTCATCTCGGTGGGGTTCTGGGCAGGCGACGACAGCTTTCCCGAAGCCGCATTCTACGGATACGCCTACCCCGAACCGGCAGGGCTGAACGCGGTGCCGCTGGCTCCGACACCTTCTTTCTGGGCCGAAAAGAACGGCGGCGCTCTAGCCATCCTAAAATATGCGGACGCCGTGGCGGGCGACGATCCGGGCGCAGCGATCCTGTCGTTCCTGCAAAGTCTTTACGATGGTGCGGCAGACAAGGCTGGATGGCCCTCAGACGATCTGAGACACGCACACGCCTGAAGGCATCGCCTAGAAACTTGCAGCTGTTGGTTGCTGAATTTCGAATGTCTGTCTGTGGCGTCTAAATTGCCGCCTTCAAGGTATCGACGAGGTCCGTGCGTTCCCACGAGAAGCCGCCGTCGGCATCGGGGTCGCGGCCGAAATGGCCGTAGGCGGCGGTACGCTGGTAAATCGGCTTGTTGAGTTCCAGCCGGGTGCGGATGCCGCGCGGCGTCAGGTCGACCTCTTTGGCGAGCACCTCTTCGATGCGGGCCTCGGGCACGGCGCCGGTGCCGTGGGTGTCGACGTAGATCGAAAGCGGCTTGGCCACGCCAATGGCGTAGGAAAGCTGCAACGTGCAGCGTTCGGCCAGACCGGCGGCCACAACGTTCTTGGCGAGGTAGCGCGCGGCGTAAGCCGCCGAGCGATCAACCTTGGTGGGGTCCTTGCCGGAAAACGCGCCGCCGCCGTGGGGGGCCGCGCCGCCATAGGTGTCGACGATGATCTTGCGGCCGGTCAGCCCGGCGTCGCCGTCGGGGCCGCCGATGACGAAGGTGCCGGTCGGGTTGACCCACCATTCGGTCGCCTCGGTGATCCAGCCCGAGGGCAGGACGTCACGGATGTGCGGCTCGACAATGGCGCGGATGTCGTCGGAGGTCTGATCCTCGCTTTCGTGCTGTGTGGAGAGCACGATAGAGGTGACCTCAACCGGCTTGCCGTCTTCGTAGCGCAGCGTGAGCTGGCTTTTGGCGTCGGGTTTGAGGCTGGCGGCGGCGCCCGACTTACGGGCCTCGGCCAGGCGGCGCAGGATGGCGTGGGCGTATTGGATCGGTGCCGGCATCAGTTCGGGCGTTTCCTTCACCGCATAGCCGAACATGATGCCCTGATCCCCTGCCCCGTCGCGGTCGACCCCTTGGGCGATATGGGCGGATTGTTCGTGCAGAAAGTTCATCACGTGGCAGGTGTTCCAGTGGAACTTGTCCTGTTCGTACCCGATGTCCTTGATGCAGTCGCGGGCAATCTGGCCGATGCGACCCATCATGTCCTTCAGCCGCTCTTGGTCGGAAAGACCCACTTCGCCGCCGATAACGACAAGGCTGGAGGTCGCGAAGGTCTCGCAGGCGACCCGCGCGTTGGCCTCTTCCGTTAGTAAAGCGTCGAGAACGGCGTCGGAAATCCGGTCACAGACCTTATCGGGGTGGCCCTCCGAGACGGACTCGGACGTAAAGAGGTAGTTCTGTCGGGACATTAAGACGCTCCATTGCACTTGAACCGCCACGTCAGGAAGCCGTTGTGGCGGCGCGTGGAAAAACCGCCTAGGGCGCCGGGCGCCCGAGGTCAATTAGGAAAGCGTGCGTCGGGCGACAATCAGACCCGAAAAGCACAGAGCCATCGCCAAGTAGGCGGGCAAGTCGCCTGTCCGACTATAGATCGTGGGCGGCCTGGGCGACGGTAGCGCTGCATCGGCAAATCCGGCCTCGCCAAGGGCAATCTCGGCAACGGTGCGACCATGGGCATCGATGATTGCCGAGACCCCTGTATTGGCTGCGCGGACCAGCGGCAGGCCCTGCTCAATGGCCCGAAGCCGCGCCTGGGCCAGATGCTGATAGGGTCCCGAGACTTTCCCGAACCAAGCGTCATTGGTAATCTGGATGATCCAGTCGGGCCGCGCGTCATAACCCCCGACCAGCTGTGGAAAGATAGCCTCATAGCAGATCAAAGGCATGGCCGGCCCGGCATTGGCGAATGTGATCGGCCGCGGGGGCGGCCCGGCCGTATACCCCCGGCCCAGTTGGTCGGCAAAAGCGCGAAGACCCAACCGCGCCGCCGTGTCGCGCATCGGCATGTATTCTCCGAAGGGAACCAGATGGTGCTTGTCGTAGATCGCGCCCAGCGCGCCTTGGTCGTTGAGCAGTACCAGGCTGTTGAAGGCCTGCTCGCCCTGCCTGCGCTGAATGCCGAGCACGACCTCAGCCTCGCCCGCAGCGGTCGATACCGCCTCGAACACCGGCCCTGACATGGATAAAAGCGACGGCACCGATGTCTCTGGCCAGACAATTATGTCGGGCCTTTGTCCGCCGTTGAGTGGTTCTGCACCCGTCAGCGTAATCGCGCGCTCTAAGAACACACGGCGCCAGTTCGGCTGCCACTTCAGGTGTTGTTCGGCATTGGGTTGGACGACGCGGATAATCGGACCGTCTGGCGCGACCGCCGCCGGAAGGCTCACCGCTGTCAGAATGGCCGCGCCTGCAAGGGCGGCCAAGCCACATCCGGCGGCGATCCAGCCGCGGCGACCGGCCAGAATGGCCGCCGCGAGACCGCATGCGACCGCGAATGTCAGAAAGTTCATGCCATGCGGTCCAAAGAATGCGAACCATTGGGCGATCGGCGTCGCCTCCCACATGTAACCTGGCAGAACCCATGGAAAGCCGGTCAGCAGATGGCTTCGCACGACCTCGCTGACCGTCAAGAGCACGGCCCATGCCAACGGATCCAATCTGTGACCCGCCGGCAGGACCACCCGAGCGATCAGACCCGCTGCGCCCCAGAGCAGCGCAAGGCCAGCGGACAAAAACAAAAGCGCGAAGGGCGCCATCCAGCCGTGGCGCCCCACATCCACCAGAAAGGGCTCGACTATCCAGAAAAGCGTCAGCGCAAAATAGCCAAGCGCGCCAAGATATGTCGTCAGTGCCGCCTCCCGACGGGTAACGGACCCCATGTGCAGCAGGCAAAGAAGCGCAAGAGACGGCAATGCGACAAACCAAAGATCGAACGGGGCTTGCCCCGCACCCGCGAAAACGCCTGCTGCCAACGCCGCCCAGCGGCGCCTGCGCGTCGACATCCCCGACAGGGGAAGCGCGTCTTCAGCCGTCAATTCCGGTCTCCTGCAAAATCGCAGGGCCACTGGCCGTCCGCCAAGCAGCCCCTAGGACCAGTTGGCATCCGGTACGCGGACGCGCAAGCGTTTAACGCGCCGCGCGTCGGCATCCAGGATCTCGAACTCGGGGCCTGCAGGATGCGGCACCACTTCGCCGCGCGCGGGGACCCTTCCGGTCAGGACAAAGACCAGCCCACCCATTGTGTCGATTTCGTCATCGGCCTCTGGGTCATGCAGGGCGATGCCAATCTCGTTCTCGAAATCCTCCAGCGGCGCCCGTGCCTGTACCACATAGCAGCCGGTGTTTTCGCGGACCCACGGCTGGGTTTCTTCGACGTCGTGTTCGTCGGCAATCTCACCGACCACGGGCTCAATCAGGTCTTCCAAAGTCACCAGACCATCGACGCCACCGTATTCGTCAATCACCAGGGCCATATGGATGCGGTCGCTTTGCATCTTTTGCAGCATGACCCCGATGGGCATCGACGGAGGCGCGAACAGAAGCGGGCGCACCATGGCCCGCAGGTCGAATTCTGGCCCGCCACCATTAAAGCCGTGCACCAGCGCCAGGTCTTTCAGATGCACCATCCCAAGCGGCGTATCGAGCGTGCCGTCAAAGACCGGAAGACGGGAAAACCCAGAGTTCCGGAACACAGCGATAAGTTCGTCCTTGCCGATATCGACGGGAACGGCCGCAATCTCGACTTTGGGAATAGACACGTCATCCAGACGCAGGCGCCGCAGGTTGAGCATGCCCAGCGCCTGCTGCGGACGCGCATGGCCGTTGAGACCCGGCCCGTTGTCCGTCCCTTGTTTTTCTGAGTCAGCGCTTAGAGCGCCGATAATGCGGCCAAAAAATCCCCTTGGCCCTTCTTCCTGGTCCTGCGCGCCGTGCGCTGCGCTAGAAGACCCGTCGACGTCATCGCCCATCATTTTGTCCAAATAAGATCGGGCCTCACACCCGCTGCGGCCTAATATGGGTCAGGGTGGCCCATGCTGACAAGTATTGCCGTCTCAAGATTTTCCATTCTCTGTGCTTCGGCATCAGTCTGATGATCATACCCCAAAAGATGTAACATCGCATGAACGATCAGATGTGTGACGTGGTGAGACAGTGAAATGCCTGCCGTTGCGGCTTCGGCAGCACAGGTTTCATAGGCAATGGCAATGTCGCCCAGTTCTTCCGGATCGTCTGGCGCACCCGGTGGCGGCAAGCGCATTTCCAGCTCTGTAATTGGCCAACTGAGGACGTTCGTTGGCGTGGGTCGATCCCTGAAATCGCCGTTGAGTTCCGCGATCCTTGCATCATTGCAGCCGAGTAGCGCAATCAGATACCCTTCGGGCGGCTGACCGAACTGGGCCAGAACCGCCACGGCAGCGCGCTCGGCCAGAGACGCGAGGTCCAGATCTTCCCATGCGGGAGCTTCGATGATCGTCTCGACCAGCATTGCGCCGCTTTACACGGGCCGAAACCCGCGTGCAAAGGCGAGCGGAGGCTTGCGTCGGCGCCATACAGCCAGAATGTGGTCGACCGGCCGCGTCCCATCGACATCAAGATCGTAGCTGTGGCCCTTGTGAATGGTGAGTTGGTCTTCCTGGGCGCTGCCTAACCGTCGGTCGCCCCGGGCGGCTTCGCGCTTTGCAAGCACATCCGCTGGACAGTGAACGCCCACGGTGAACACGTCGACACCTTGGAGGGCATGGGTCAAGGCAGAGAGAAATGCGTCCGAGTCCAGGATATGTTCCAGGATTAGGTTGTTGCCGCTTTGGCAGAAAGCCCCCAGCGCCCGGTGGAATCCGTCGAAAAAGCGATCGCGGCATGTGGCCCAATCAAACTCTCCCGAAGAAAAGCGAGACCATGGCAGGGCGCCGTCATCACGGAAGTGATCGATTGAGATGTGCATGAACGGCGCGTCGATACGCATCATCAGCGCCCTCGCGATGGTCGATTTACCGCTACTGGAAGCGCCGTGCAGGAAGATCACCTGACCCGGGCGCCTGGGCTCAGGCATCGCCCTTATCGTAGGCCTCGATGATCGCGGCAACCAGCGGGTGGCGCACCACGTCCTTGGCCGAGAAGTAATTGAACGCGATGTTGTCGACACCCTTCAGCAGGCGTTCCGCATCGTGCAGGCCCGACGGTACGCCGCGCGGCAGGTCGACTTGGCTGCGGTCGCCGGTGACCACCATGCGGCTGCCCTGGCCAAGGCGGGTCAGGAACATCTTCATCTGCATCGACGTGGCGTTCTGTGCCTCGTCCAGAACCACAAAGGCGTTCGACAACGTGCGACCACGCATAAAGGCCAGCGGAGCAATCTCGATTCGTTTATCCTCGATCAATTTTGCCACCTGTTTGCCAGGCAAGACATCATTCAGCGCATCATAAAGCGGCTGCATGTGCGGATCGACCTTTTCCTTCATGTCGCCGGGCAGGAAACCCAGGCGTTCGCCGGCTTCGACCGCCGGGCGGCTCAGGATGATGCGGTCGACCTGTCCCCCGATAAACATCGAAACACCGACAGCCACCGCCATATAGGTCTTCCCCGTACCGGCCGGGCCGATGCCAAAGGCCAGCTCGTGCTCAAACAGGGCCTGCACATAGGCTTTCTGGGCCTTGGTTCGGGGTTCGACCGACTTTTTCCGGGTCTTGATTTCGAAATGGCCGCTGCGAAACATCTCAAGCTGATCGCCGGACCGGGTGCCTGTGCCCTTGGCCGACCCGCCGAGCCGGATCTCGCCGTCGATATCGCCAGTCTCTAATGCCTTGCCCGCTTCCAGCCGGGCGTAGAGCGATTGAAGTACATCGGCGGCCTTGCCGATTGCGCCCTCTTCACCGTGGACGATAAGCTGATTGCCGCGCTGGACAATCTGGACCCCCAATTCAGCTTCGATCTGGGTGAGGTTACGCCCATGCTCGCCGCCCAGGTCGATCAGCAACCGGTTGTCGGGAAATTCAAGAAGTGTTTCGGACAGATCGTCCGCTGTTGGCGGGATTGGCGCGATTGTCACCAATGGTGCTCCGGAGATTCGGGTTCGCAACTGATCGCAATGCTGCCAAGGCACAGGCGTGGACGCAAGCATAGCTCGGTGCAAAATTCGGCGCCATATCGAAATATTGGGTTGCCAGGTGCGACGCCGCGGCACATCTACGTGCTTATGAGGCAGCAGATTTTGTTCTTCAGCCGCGCTTTTGCGCTCGCTTTGCTGGGTCAAGCCGCAATGGCGCAAAACGATGATGCGGTGGGCACGCTTTTCGAGACCGCGGCAGAGCACAGCCCTTTTCTGCAGACAGCATCCGGAACGATCCGCCAGGACATCCATGTCGAGCTGAGCGGCATACAGTACACGATTCTGTCGCGCCAACCGAGCCAGAACGGACGCCTGCGCTGCATACTAATCCTCGACCGTGGCGAAGAGTTAGGCAGAAAGGTGGCCTACCGCGACGATCGATGTGACGGCACGATTGACGCCATGGACTTCGGCGATGGGTCAAGGTCGGGTTTTGACGGGCCGCAGTCGGCAACCTTTGAGACGATTTATCGTGACAACATCGACAGGCTGACCGCTTTTATGGCCGAGACCCGATCGATTGGTGCAACGCCGCTGCCAGTTCCGCCGAAAGAAATCGTACCTCGCACCCGCGCCATGTTGATCGACATGGCCGACATAACCCGCATGCTGGATACTAACTGGAAAACGACCGGGCGCCCGTTCGTTCGGATGCGCGGTGCACCGCAACCCTCTGGCAGGCGGTCCGCCTGGATCTTTGACTTCGACGGCACCACGCCCACGCCAACCGATTGCCGCATTGGCCGGTCGCTTGAGGTCACAACGCTTTACCGGGACGCCAACTGCGATGGTGCCTTTGAAGAGGTCAGGCTCGATGACGGCGCTTGGGTCCGCGCCGATCCCGCATCCATCGATGAAACCCACGAAATCACCCTCGAGGCCCTAACGGCCATGAAAGCCTTTGGCAGAAATTTTGGCCGCGCGACAAACCTGCTGCCTCCGGGCTGACAACGCAACTAGGAAGCGACGATTTCTCCGGCCAACGAATTGGGCGCCGACGCGGTGATGCGCACGGTCCGTATATCGCCGGGATGGATGGCCGCGCCCGCCACATGGACCGCATGCAGATATTCGGATTTGCCCACCATCTGGCCCGGCAATCGCCCTGCCTTTTCGAACATGACAGCGACCTTTCGCCCGACCATGCCCTCTTGGACCTGGCGCTGCTGATCGGTCAAAAGCGCCTGAAGCTCCTTTAGCCGTTCATCAGCGATGCTTTGCTTGACGTCGATGCGTTCGGCCGCCGGCGTTCCGGGACGGGCCGAGTATTTGAAACTGAATGCCTGACCGTAGACCACTTCTTTCACAAGCGTCATCGTGGCCTCGAAATCGGCGTCGGTTTCTTCCGGGAACCCCACGATAAAGTCGCCTGACATCAGGATATCCGGTCGCGCGGAGCGAATCCGCTCAATGAGCCGCAGATAGTCAGCGGCCGAATGCTTGCGGTTCATTCTTTTCAGTATTCGGTCGCTGCCCGACTGCACTGGCAAATGCAGGTAGGGCATCAGTTTTTCGCAGCGTCCATGGGCATCAATCAGATCGTCGCTCATATCGTTTGGATGCGACGTGGTGAAACGAATCCTCTGTAGATCGTCGATTTCCGCCAACTCCCAGATCAGGCGCGCCAGCGTCCAGTCACTGCCATCGGGTCCGTCACCGTGATAGGCGTTCACATTCTGACCAAGCAGAGTGATTTCCCGCACGCCACGGTCCACCAGATCGCGGGCCTCTTGCAAAATTCGCGTTGCCGGCCGGCTGACCTCGGCGCCGCGCGTGTAGGGCACCACGCAAAAGGCGCAGAACTTGTCGCAGCCTTCCTGCACCGTCAAAAACGCCGCCGGTGCGCGCGGGGCCTTTGGACGCGCGGGCAAATCCTCGAATTTGAGCGCGGCCGGAAAATCCGTATCCAGGGCCTTCGCGCCCGTGCGCGCACGTGCCTCCAATTCCGGCAGCCGGTGATAGCTCTGCGGCCCGACCACCAGGTCCACCATGGGTTGGCGGCGCATGATCTCTTCGCCCTCGGCCTGAGCAACACAACCTGCAACGCCGATTTTCAGGTCCGGGTTGGCCTGCCGCAGCGGTTTCAAGCGTCCGAGTTCAGAGTACACCTTTTCGGCTGCCTTCTCGCGGATGTGACAGGTATTCAAGAGGATCATATCGGCCTCGGCCGCATCGCCGGTCTGTTCATAGCCGGCGTTGGCCAGGGTCTCGGCCATGCGTTCGCTATCGTAGACATTCATCTGGCACCCGTAGGTCTTGATGAACAGTTTCTTAGGCGCGCCCATGGCAGGATCCCAAAGTCCGGTAAAAACACCGATTTCCCTAAACCAACGGCGCATGCGCCGCAACGCTTGAGCTTTCCGGTGCCGGTGCGCACAATCGGCATCAGAACGAGGCAGTCCAAGATCGATGCGCTATTCCCAGCTGTCAGACCTTTTGCGCAAGGCGCGCGCGGCCGTATCCAAGGGGCCCCTTTGCCTGATCTTCGCCGAAGATGAGATCGAGCTGGAAAGCACGGTACGCCACCATCTGAACGCAGGCTTTGCGCAGACCATCTTGTTTGCACCGCCGAACATCGCGTTGCCGGGGGGTCTGCAAGACAGCGTGCTGACGGTCGACTTCGACACCCATCAGCAGGGGGCGGTGGCCGACGCGATCAATACGCTGATCAGTGCGTGCCCGGGCGTTTGGATCTACTACTGCTACAACGCCGAGTATCTGTTTCACCCTTTTTCCGAGACGCGCAACGTGGCGGAGATGCTGGCCTTTCACGCGGAAGAACGGCGTGAAGCGATGCTGACCTATGTGATCGACCTTTACGCGGGTGATCTGGACAAGACGCCGAATGCCGTTTCCCGGGATGATGCCCATATCGACCGGACGGGGTACTATGCATTGAACCGCCAGGCGGGGCCTCGTGGACCGAAGCTAGAGCGCCAGTTGGACTTCTTCGGCGGACTTCGCTGGCGCTTTGAAGAGCACATCCCGAAGACGGCGCGCCGTATCGACCGGATCGCCCTTTTCCGGGCCAAGCCCGGCCTGCAGTTGTCGGACAATCACCTTTTCTCGGACCCGGAATACAACACCTACGCCTGTCCGTGGCACAATAACCTGACCGCTGCGATCTGTTCGTTTCGCGTCGCAAAGGCGCTGCGCACGAACCCTGGTTCGCGATTTGAAATTGATACGTTTGCTTGGCACAATTCGGTCCGGTTCGGCTGGACTTCGCAGGAATTGATGGATCTTGGGCTGATCGAACCCGGCCAGTGGTTCTAGGTACTCGTCGATCTGGAGGCGCGAGATCTGACTACTAAACTTTGATGAACAGAGCGTCGCACAGGCGGAAACTCTCCATTTTGCCGCCCCCAAAATGCCTCTTTTGCCCAGCAGCTTCATGCGTGGGTGGGACCGCAGCTTGGGGATATGCCAATTATGGGCCGCAGTCACACGACCTATTCGCATCGCGCGCGCCGCAACAATTTCTGGCGCCGCACAATGGCGGGAATTCTAGCATTGATCGCGCTTGGCGCGGTATCAGCGGCCTCGGCCTCGGACCGCAGTTGGACGGAATTTCTGGTAGCTCAGAAGGCGATCGAGCCACCGCAGGGATTTATTGGCGTGTGCGACCGATATGCCTGGGCCTGCGCGGCAAAGGTACGCGCAAGTACCACAGTCGTGGACGATCGCGGCATCATGGCTTTGGCCCAGCGGGTAAACCGGTCGGTCAACTTCCGCTACCCGCAGATCACTGATCAGGCACAGTTCAACCGGGAAGAGCATTGGACCCTGCCCACGCGCCGCGGTGGAGACTGCGAAGATTTCGCGCTTGAGAAAAAACGTCAGCTTCTGGCCGCGGGTGTTCCGGCGGACCGCTTGCTTATTGCGACCGCTTTCCTGCGCGACAGAACCCGTCACGCGGTTCTTGTCGTGCGCACATCGAAAGGCGATATGGTTTTGGACAACCTGACCAATCGCATCCTGCCTTGGGAGAAAACCGGCCTGACATTCCTGCGCATGCAGAACCCGAACAAGCCCGCGACATGGGACGCGGTGTTCGCCGGAGGCATGATACCCGTCCCGCGCGGATGAGATAAATCTCACAGATCTGAGAACCAAACCAAAAGGGCCGCGAAACGCGGCCCTTGCTGTTATGTCAGACCCTCCGGACGGAAGGGGTTAACTGCATCCCCGGCCGCTGCACGAAGGTGTTGGGTCGGGATCGGGATCGGGATCGGGGCCTCCGCCTCCGCCGCCGCCGCCGCCGCCGCCTCCGCCGCCTCCGCCGCCTCCGCCGACGCCGCCGCCATCATCTACGTCGTCGTCTTCGCCAATCCGACGTTCCGCAAATATGGCCGCAGTGGCTGGAGGCCCCAGCAGGTCTGCAATTTCGGGGCAGTTTTCAATCGCGTAGCGGAAGATTTCATCAAAATCCCTCCGGTTGCGAATTGCTTCGATCTGCTCAGGTGTCAGGTCCAGCCACCAACAGGTGTGCGTCAGAACAGTCGCCGTGTCCGCAGGCGCAAGGCCTGGCTGCACTACAAATTCCTTCGATCCGACCTGAACCTCGCGTTCACCGATTTCAGGGGGTGCGCAAGCGGCAAGCGCCAAAAGCGGCACTGCCAAAGCCATCCATTTCGCCCTCATGGCACGTTACTCCTCACATTCGTTACCGTCACTCAACGTCCAAGAGCACGGTGCCTATCCCTTGTTCGGTTCCTTGTCAAAGCACCGCCCGCAACATCCTGCAGGCAGGCCCGACCCGGACCAAACCACGTGTCACCGGCAAATGAACCAGGCACTTTTACCCAAGCGCCACATACGCCCTGGTTCAAAACGACCCGCCGGAAAGTTGCGGCGAAAGTCTTTACCGATTGACGGTGTGCCCCCATTTGGCACGCATTCACACAGAATGCTGTGAACAACTTCTCAAATCCGGCACTTTTTTGTCAAATTGTTGCCTTAATTGTCCGACGGCGGCGACCGATCAGCCTGAAGCGTCGAGATTGTTCAGCAAAAAATGGTTAAGGATTGACTTCCGCGCTAGGTGCGGCGGAGCCGTATCACAACATCGACCTTAGCAATCTCGGCGCCTGGCGGCGGATCCGGCAGCCGCGAAATCTTGAATTGGTCGGCTGGCGCGTCGGTCAATTCGCCGTCATTTTCCCAGTAGAAATGCGGGTGATCGTCGATCCTGGTGTCGAAGTAACTTCTGGAGCCATCGACGGTGACTTCCTGGATCAACCCGGCATCGCAGAAAGCTCTTAGGGTATTGTAGACGGTCGCCAAAGATACCCGCTCGCCCACTTCATTGGCGGCCGCATAAAGCCCTTCGGCAGTCACATGACGGTCGTGCCCGTCTCCTACCAAAAGACTGGCAAGCGTCACCCGTTGCCGGGTCGGCCTTAGGCCCGCACCCGCTAGCCATTCGGTACCGCGTTTCGCGGCGATATCCGTTTCGCTTGCCATGTCAACCTTAATATAGGGCGTTTGCAGGCCGGTTTTCAAATGGATTCGGCGTCACATGGCCGGATGTGGCCGTTCTGCCGTCGCCGGCGGCAGGCGCCTTCCGGCCCTTGCCCTTGTCTCTGGGCCAGTGATAGACGGGCTGGACCAAAAAAAATCGCGCGCGAGGGACCCGCCTGCATGGCTAAATTTCCGACCAGCTTCGACAAAGACGCGCTCTTAAAGTGCGCGCGCGGGGAACTGTTCGGACCCGGCAACGCACAGCTGCCCGAACCTCCGATGCTGATGATGGATAGGATAACCGACATCTCGGATGACGGTGGCCCAAATGGCAAAGGCCACGTGGTGGCAGAGTTCGATATCACGCCGGATCTATGGTTCTTTAAGTGCCATTTTCCGGGAAATCCGGTGATGCCCGGATGCCTTGGACTGGACGGCCTTTGGCAGCTGACAGGTTTCAACCTTGGCTGGCGCGGCTGGCTGGGACAGGGATTTGCCCTGGGCGTGGGCGAGGTGAAGCTGTCCGGCATGGTTCGCCCGGACCGGACACTGATCCGGTATTTCGTTGATTTCACCCGAGTGGTGGACAGGCGTCTCAAGATGGGCGTCGCCGACGGACGCGTTGAGGCTGACGGAGAGTTGATCTATCAGGTCAAGGACATGAAAGTTGGATTGGCCACCGCGCCAGCCTGAGGCATCAACGAGGAGGACGGCCCATGCGCCGTGTCGTAATCACCGGAATCGGGATCGTCTCGCCCATCGGTAACAATGCGGCTGAGGTGGCCGACAGCTTGCGGGTCGGTCGATCCGGTATCGTTGCTGCCCCGGAATACACCGAAAACGGGTTTCGCTGTCAGGTACATGGCGTTCCCGATATCGATCCGGCTGAAGTCATCGACAAACGCCAGATGCGCTTCATGGGACCCGGTGCGGCCTACAACTACATCGCCATGGAAGAGGCGATCGCCGACAGCGGTCTTGAGGAAAGCGATGTCTCGAATGAGATGAGCGGCCTGATCATGGGATCGGGCGGACCCTCCACTTCGAACTTCTTCACCGCCTTCCATGCGGTCAAGACAAAGGGCGCACCCAAGCGCATGGGGCCCTTCATGGTGACACGGTGCATGTCGTCGACCAATTCAGCCTGTTTAGCCACGCCCTTCAAGATCAAGGGAATCAACTATTCCATCACTTCGGCCTGTTCGACGTCGGCCCATTGCATCGGCAACGGGGTCGAGCAGATCCAGATGGGCAAGCAGAACATAGTCTTTGCCGGCGGGGGCGAAGAAGTCGACTGGACGCTATCATGTCTGTTCGACGCTATGGGCGCCATGAGTTCAAAGTACAACGACACGCCCAAGACCGCCTCACGCCCTTATGACGCCACCCGGGATGGGTTCGTCATTGCCGGCGGCGGCGGCGTGGTCGTGCTTGAGGAACTGGAACACGCCAAGGCGCGCGGCGCCAAGATCTATGCCGAGGTCACCGGCTACGGCGCCACATCGGACGGGTACGACATGGTCGCGCCATCGGGCGAAGGCGGCGAACGCTCCATGCGGCTTGCCGTCAAGGATCTGGGCGACCGCACGGTCGATTACATCAACGCACACGGCACATCGACGCCAGCCGGCGACGTGACCGAGATCGAGGCGATCCGGAGTGTATTTGGACAGGGTTCTACGCCTCCGGTCAGTTCGACTAAGTCGCTTACCGGGCATTCGCTGGGCGCGACCGGCGTTCACGAAGCAATCTACTGCCTTCTGATGATGCAAAACGATTTCATCGCGGCCTCGGCCAATGTGACCGAGCTTGATCCGGCACTTGACCCATCCGAGATCGTAACCGCAATGCGCGAAGGCGTGACGCTGGACACCGTCCTTTCCAACAGTTTCGGCTTCGGCGGCACCAATGCCACGCTCGTCATGTCAAAGTATCACGGGTGATTTGAACCATGGCGAATTGGATGCAAGGCAAGCGCGGGCTCATCATGGGCGTTGCCAATGATCGTTCCATTGCCTGGGGGATCGCCAGTGCCATGGCGCGTGAAGGCGCAGAGCTGGCATTTTCCTATCAGGGCGAGGCATTCGGCAAAAGGGTGGAGCCCCTGGCGGCCAGTCTGGGCTCGGACATTCTGATCGATGTCGATGTGACCAACGATCAATCCCTCGACGCCTGCTTTGAAGCCGTGGAAGAACGCTGGGGCCGCCTGGATTTCCTGGTGCACGCGATCGCCTTTTCCGACAAATCGGAATTGCAGGGTCGCTTCATTGACACCTCGAAGGACAACTTCAAAAACTCGATGTGTATTTCCTGCTATTCGTTGATCGATGTGGCCCGCCGGGCTGTGCCGTTGATGAGCAACGGCGGTACAATCTTAACCCTGACCTATCAGGGGTCGAACCGCGTGACACCTTTTTACAATGTGATGGGTGTCGCCAAGGCGGCGCTTGAATCAACTGTGCGCTATCTCGCGAATGATCTGGGGCCTGAAGGGATCCGCGTGAACGCGATTTCACCGGGTCCGATGAAGACGCTTGCCGGGTCGGCCATTGCCGGCGCGCGCCGCACATATCGCCACACCGAGGCAAATGCGCCGATGCGCTCCAACGCGACGCTTGAGGCGGTAGGCGGAACGGCTGTATTTCTGGCATCGGACTACGGGTCCTCAACGACGGGTGAGGTCGTCCGTGTGGACGGCGGATATCATACGATTGGCATGCCGCAGGTCGAAAACCTATAGGCGGCGGCCAAGAGCACATCCCAGTTGAGAAGCTATGCGCCTTGCATCCGCGTCCAGTCACGCCGGTTCATAGTCCAGTGCAGCCCGCAGCACGTGGCGCAACTGCGCTGCATATTCAGCACCGTCCGGTGCGCCCAGACCGGACAGCCTCAGGTGCTTTTCCGCCAGCGCGAAGCCTAGCACGGCCGCCATGAAAAGCGTTGCACGCGTGCTGTCGCCGATCACCGCTTCGAGCGCGTTCTGCCATTTTTCCTGGTGCGCTTTCCGTACCATTTCGCCCACATCCGGATCGCGCGCGTTGACAAGCATCATGTTGAAGGCTGATGGTTCATCGCCGTCACGTGGTGCGGTCACGAACAGGTGTACAATCGTTTCTGTCAGCGCGTCTTCGTCTGGAAAGTCGGAAGGGCCGAGAGCATCCAACGCTTCAAGGGTCGCCGAAAAGAGGCCCTGTTTGGAGCCGAAGTACCGCGACACGAGCGCCACATCGACACCCGCCGCCGCAGCGATTTCGCGCAGACCGACGTTCGAATAGCCCCGCCCCCAAAACAGGCGCTGGCCCTGCGACAGCAAAAGATCCCGGGTGTTTTGCGTTGTTGACATGGCCCCAGCATAGGCGCGCAGATGAGGGCGTCAACACTTGTTGACAACCGCTCTCTACGTCTCTAGGTATCAAGTCAACACTTGTTGAACACTTTTCACCGGAAAGGTCTCCCCATGGCAAAGACTGCACTTGTTACCGGCGCCTCATCGGGCATCGGCGCCGCCCTGGCCCGATACCACGCCTCTAAGGGCGGTGATGTCATCATCACGGCGCGGCGCGAAGAACAGCTTAACTCCCTAAAGTCGGAGATCGAGGACGAGCACGGCGTGACGGTCCATGTCTTTGCGTTGGACCTAGGGGCCGAAGGGGGTGCGCAGGACCTCTATGACACGGTCAAATCGGCCGGGCTAACGGTTGATGTTCTGATCAACAATGCGGGCTTCGGCGGACAGGGTGTCCATATTGAGCGCGACCTCGCAAGCGAGCACGCCATGATTGATCTGAACGTCAAGGCACTTGTGACCCTGACCCATCGCTTTGGGGCCGACATGGTCGCCCAGGGCGGCGGCAAGATCCTGAACGTCGGGTCCACGGCGGGTTTTATTCCCGGCCCCAATCAGGCCATCTATTTCGCCACCAAGGCGTTTGTGAATTCCTTCAGCCAGGCGGTCGATCAAGAGCTAAAGGATCGCGGTGTCACCTGCACGGTCCTGGCGCCCGGCTATGTCGAGACCGAGTTCGCAAAGGCTGCGGACCTTGAGGGAACGCAACTGGTCAACCAGAAAGGCGCCACCCCCGCTTCAGTCGCCAAGCACGGCTATGACGCGATGATGCGCGGCGATCTCGTAACAATCAACGAACGCGGTCTCAGCTTCATGCTGAACTGGCTGGCACCGCTCATGCCGCGCAGAATGGTCATGGGCATGATCCAAAAAGCCCAGACCAAGCCGGCTTAAGGGGCACAGTCCGCGATCCGGGCGCTCTGCGGCACCACTTTCCGCGGCCTGCAAAAAGCGCCCGTATCGGCCTTTTCACCGCCAGGCCACCATGCCAGTCTTGTCCGGCGGCAAGGAGGGTCAGATGCCTATACGAACATGCATTTTCGACGCATATGGCACCCTCTTTGACGTGGCCGCAGCAGCGCGCGAGGCCGCATCGGAACCCGGACGGGATGCTCTGGCCGCCAACTGGCAAAAACTGGCCTCGGACTGGCGGCTTAAACAGCTGCAGTACACTTGGCTGCGCGCCGTCACGGGCAGCCACACTGATTTCTGGCAGGTCACCGAAAACGGTCTGGACTGGGCGCTTGAAAACATCGGTCTGGATGGTGACAACGCACTCCGCGAACGCCTGCTGCAACTTTACTGGGAACTTTCGGCCTATCCAGAGGTGCCGGCCATGCTGCGAGCGTTGAAGTCGGCCGGGTTGCAGACGGGCATCCTGTCAAACGGCAGTCCGGCGATGCTGGAAGGCGCCGTTGGCTCGGCCGGTATCGCAACCGAATTGGACGCGATCCTGTCTGTGGAAAGCGTTGGCATCTTCAAGCCCGACAGCCGGGTCTATGACCTTGTAACCCAACACTTTAGCGTCGCGCGCAACGAGGTACTGTTTGTATCGTCGAACGGATGGGACGCGGCCTGCGCTGCCGGATACGGCTTTTTCACAGCATGGGTGAACCGGATGAACGAACCGGTCGACCGCCTGCCCTGGGCGCCTCAGCGTATCCTGCCAGATCTTACATCCATACCGGAACTGGCGGCCGATGGCTGAGTTCACGGCTTCTGACGGCACCCGCCTCAGCTTTGACAGCCACGGTGATGGAGCGGCGCTGATCTGCCTGTCGGGCCTCACGCGCAACCGCACCGATTTTGACTATGTGCTGCCCCACCTAACGGGGGTGCGGACCATTCGGCTCGACTACCGCGGACGGGGCGCCAGCGCCTGGGCCGATCCCGCTAGTTATACGATCCCGCGCGAGGCCCAGGACACGATCGAACTGATGGATCACCTGGGCCTTCGGCATGCGGCAATCATGGGTACCTCTCGCGGCGGTTTGATTGCCATGGTGCTGGCGGCATCAGCCAAGGGCCGGCTTTCGGGGGTTCTGTTGAACGATATCGGGCCAGAGCTTAAGCCCGAGGGCCTGGACGTGATCAAAGGCTACATCGGCCGCAATCCGGCAGAGAAGACCTATGAAGAGGCGGCAGACATGCGCGCCCGCCTGTTGCCGGGCTTTGACGGGGTTCCCCGGGCACGATGGGAGGTTGAAGTGCGAAAGCACTATACCGAAACACCGAAGGGTCTGGTCATCAACTATGATCCCGCCTTGCGAGACGCAGTGCTGGCCTCTGGCGCCCAGCCGATGCCAAATCTCTGGCCAATGTTCGATGCGCTAGCGAGTTTGCCCCTTGCCGCCTTACGCGGTGCCAATTCGAACCTTCTCTCGCCCAAAACTTTCGCGGAAATGCAGACCCGGCGCCCGGACATGATTGCAGCCGAAGTTCCCGACCGGGGTCACGTCCCCTTTTTGGACGAACCGGCATCGCTTAACGTAATACATCAGTTTCTGGACCGAGTAAGATGAACATCGACATGATCCACGCGGCCGCGCTCCGCCTGGACGGGCACGCACGAAAAACACCCCTGCTGTCTTCACCCTTCCTTGACGAGATTGCCGGGCGGCGGATTTTGATCAAGGCGGAATGCCTTCAACACACCGGGTCCTTCAAGTTCCGCGGGGCCTGGTCGGCGGTGACCGGCATGGCACCCAAGGGGGGCGTGCTGGCCTATAGCTCGGGCAACCACGCCCAGGGCGTGGCCATGGCGGCGCGCAAATACGGTTGCCCGGCGGTGATCGTTATGCCCGCCGACGCACCTGAGACGAAGCTGCGAAATACCCGTTGGCTGGGCGGCGAGGTTGTGACCTACGACCGGGCAAGCGAATCACGCGAGGAGATCGGAGAAAGGATCGCCACCGAACGTGACCTGACCCTCATTCGTCCCTTCGACGAGCCACTAGTAATTGCCGGGCAAGGGACGACCGGTCTTGAGATCGCGGCCCAGGCCAAAGAGATGGGCATCGAAGAAGCCGAGGTTCTGGTCTGCTGCGGCGGTGGCGGGCTCAGCGCCGGTATAGCCCTTGCCCTTGAGGCGGACGCACCGGGCATGCGCATGCGCACCGTCGAACCGGCGGGCTTCGACGACGTGGCACGGTCGTTGCGAACCGGTGCGCGCCAAACCAACAACAGCCAAAGCGGATCGATTTGCGATGCTATCCTGACACCGGCGCCGGGCGAGCTGACCTTTCCGATCCTGCACCGCCTGTGTGGAGACGGCCTGATCATTTCGGACGAAGAAGCTCTACAAGCGATCGCACTCGCGTTTCTGCGCCTGAAGATCGTCATCGAACCCGGCGGCGCCGCAGCCCTGGCAGCCGCCCTCTACCGCACTGACCAACTGGAAAGTGATACGGTGATCGTCACCGCGTCGGGCGGCAATATCGACCCGGAGATGTTCAAACAGTCACTTAATCGCCTGAAACACTAGGTTTCGGGTCAATTTAGTTGACAATGCCAATTACTTTTCGCTATCTCCGGTACAGGAGGAGACGTGCGAATATTGGTTGTCATCAACGGTGGCGGGCCCGGCGGCCCTTTTCAGGGGTACCATGCCAACGGCGCTGGCCCTGACATGGCCATGCAAATCGGACGGATTCGTATCGAAACGGATTGGAAGATCCGCAGCGAAGCCGAGAACACCGCCCCTGTTCAGCCCGAAGTGGGACGTTTCGAACCACGGCACGGGCCAGAACCCGAAGCGCAACGTTATTCCTGTTCGCACAGTGATGCCGCACGCCGGCCTCGTGACGGGTTGCCTCGCGATTTACAGATGAAGGGCCGCGAAATCGGCTATCGTGGGATATCGGCGGCGGCAATGGCCACCATTTCAGACCACTACGCAGGACCAACAGATTGATGCACGCACTCGAACTCGGCGAGATTCACATTCATTTCAGGGATGAGGGCGACCGCGACGGCCCGGCGGTGGTTTTCGGGAATTCACTCGGCACGGACATGCGGCTTTGGAACCTGCTCGTGCCGTTGCTTCCCAAGGGGTTACGGCTGGTGCGTTTCGACAAACGCGGCCACGGCCTGTCGTCCTGCCCGCCCGGGCCCTATTCGATGGGATCGCTGGTCACGGATACCGAACGCCTGATGGATCATCTGGCGATCAAGAACTGTGTCTTTGTCGGGTTGTCGATCGGCGGCATGATCGCCCAGGGTCTGGCAAAGAAACGGCCCGACCTCTTGAAAGCGATGGTGCTATCGAACACGGCGGCCAAAATCGCGACAGCTGAGATCTGGCAGCAACGCATCGACACGGTTCTGAGCAAGGGCATCCCGGCCATGTCGGACGTGGTTCTGGAACGCTGGTTCACTGCGGCCTATCGGGCGACCGATGATTTCACCATATGGCGCAATATGTTAGAGCGCACGCCGGTCGAAGGTTATGCCGGTTGCGCCGCCGCCATCAAGGGCACTGATTTTCTAGCCCCGACAGCCACGCTTCGCCTGCCGACGCTTGCCATCGCCGGAAGCGAAGACGGCGCGACACCGCCCGATCTAGTCCGCGAGACAGCAGATCTGGTGCCGGACAGTAAGTTCCATCTGATCAAGCAGGCCGGACATCTCCCCTGTGTCGAGGCGCCCGACGAATACGCCCGCGTCCTGACTGATTTCCTGCGCGAGGTCGGACATGTCTAGCCGGTATGACACTGGCATGGAAGTCAGGCGCAAGGTCCTGGGCGATACCCATGTGGACCGTGCCGAAGCGGCGAAAACAGCCTTTGACGTGCCATTTCAGACGCTTATCACCGAAGGCGCCTGGGGCACGGTTTGGTCCGACCCCACGATCAGCCTGCGCGAGCGTTCGATGCTGACACTGGCGTTGCTGGCGGCCACGGGGAACTTCGAAGAGATCCCGATGCATGTCCGCGCAACTGCGCGCACCGGCGCCAGCAAGGACGATATCATGCAGGCGTTCCTGCATGTGGCGATCTATGCCGGCGTGCCCAAGGCAAACCACGCAATCAAGCTTGCCAAGGACGTCCTTTCCGAAATGGAGACCCACCATGACGACAGCACCGCTGGTCCACCGTGACCGCGCCAGCCATCCACCGGCCTACACGCCGCGCTATAAGACAAGTGTGGCGCGTAGCCCGCAACTGCCGCTTCTTGCAATGCGCAGCACTCCGACGGAACAGAGCGGTCCGGTTTTCGGGCATTCGCAGCTTGGGCCGCTCGACAACGACCTAATCACCAATTTCACCCAGGGGCGCGAACGTGCCATAGGAGAGCGCATCATCGTTCACGGGCGGGTTCTGGACGGTTTTGGTCGCCCCGTGCGTGGCGCCCTGGTCGAGATTTGGCAGGCGAACGCGGGTGGACGCTATCGCCACAAGAACGACGGCTATTTCGCCCCGCTTGACCCGAATTTCGGCGGATGCGGTCGGACAATCACCGATGAGGACGGCAGCTATGAATTCCACACAGTCCGACCGGGTGCATATCCCTGGCCCAACGGACCGAATGACTGGCGCCCCATGCACATTCACTTTTCGGTCTTCGGCGCAGCCTTCGGCCAGCGATTGATTACGCAGATGTATTTCGAAGGCGACCCGCTGATCCCGCGCTGCCCCATTGTGCAGACGATCGGCGCCCCAGAAGCCATTGACCGGCTTGTGGCGCCGCTGGACATGAACCGGGCGCTGCCGATGGATTCGCTCGCCTACAAGTTCGACATCGTCCTGCGCGGTCGCCGACAATCCGTTTTCGAAAACAAACCAGAGGGGACATAGGTAAGATGGTACAACCACTGGGCTATCTTGCGGAAACGCCGTCCCAGACAGCCGGGCCTTACGTTCATATCGGTTGTATGCCGAATTTTGTCGGCAACGCGGGGATCTACAGCGCCGATCTGTCGGTGCGGCCGTTTCCGAACGGCGCACCCGGCACACGGATCAGCGTGACAGGCCGTGTTCTCGACGGGCTCGGTACACCCTTGCGCGATGCCATGCTTGAAGGCTGGCAGGCTGGCGCCGATGGCACATTCGGTCCCGGAAGTGCCGGTCATTCCCGGTTTGCGGCCAACTTCCAGACAGGTGAATGGCGGCTTGAGACGATCAAACCGGGGCCCGTTCCGATGGAAGACGGCCGCCTTCAGGCGCCCCATATTTCAATCTGGATCGTGGCGCGGGGCATCAACATCGGCCTGGCGACACGGATCTACTTTGACGATGATGATCACAGTGGAGACCCCTTGATGGCCCGGATCGAGCACAAGGACCGGGCCGCGACACTGATTGCAAAGTCCACGGGGGACAGAGAGTACGCCCACGATATTCGGCTGCAGGGCGAGCGTGAAACGATCTTCCTGGATATCTGAGACATGACGAAACCCTGCATCATCTGCGTCGCAATCACCGGTTCGGTTCCGCGCAAGGAAGACAATCCCGCTGTGCCCATTTCGGTGGAAGAGCAGATTGAATCGACCCATGCCGCTTTTGAGGCCGGGGCGTCGATTGCTCACTGCCATGTGCGCAACGACGATGAGACACCGACATCGGATCCCGACCGTTTCGCCCGCCTGAAGGAAGGGCTGGAGCAGCATTGCCCGGGGATCATCGTGCAGTTCTCAACGGGTGGCCGGTCCGGTGCTGGCGCGGAACGTGGCGCGATGTTGCCGCTATGCCCGGACATGGCCTCGTTGACGGTAGGGTCGAATAACTTCCCCACACGCGTTTACGAAAACCCACCGGATCTGGTCGATTGGCTGGCTGCGGAAATGCTAAAATTTGACATTAAGCCCGAGATTGAAGCGTTTGATCTTTCTCATATTTTCCAAGCTTCAGCCATGGCGTCGGACAAACGGCTTGCCGGCCCGCTTTACGTGCAATTCGTGATGGGTGTGAAAAACGCCATGCCGGTCGATCGAACCGTCTTTGATTTCTACATTAAGACCCTGGCGCGTCTGGCACCCGATGCCGAATGGTGCGCAGCGGGCATCGGCGCCGGTCAGCTTCTGGTCAATGAATGGTGCGTGGCAAACGGTGGGCATACCCGTACGGGCCTGGAAGACAATGTGCGGCTCGACCGGAAAACCCTGGCACCATCGAACGCCGCGCTCGTCACCCGTACGCGAGACCTTTGCGCCAAGTACGAACGTCCCGTCGCCACGCCGGCTGAGGCGCGCAACATTCTTGGCTTGAGACCGGCGGCCTGAGCGGTGCCTTCGTCAGTTTTCGACAGTGCCTACGCGAAGGATCTGTTTAGTGACGCCGAGGTGGCGCAGCTTCTTTCGGACCAAAGCGCGATTCGGGCGATGCTTCTCGTTTGGGGTGCCCTGGCTCTGGCGCAAGCGGAACATGGCGTAATCCCGAAAGATGCCGCCGAGGCCATTCAGCATGCCGCTGAAACGGCCGCCATCGATCCCGAAACGCTGGCATCCGACACAGGCCGAAACGGTGTCGTGGTGCCGGCACTTGTGGCCGCCTTCCGGGCGCAGATCGCACCTGTCGAACATCGAAGCTTTGTGCACTGGGGCGCGACAAGCCAGGATATCATCGACACAAGCCTGACACTTCGGCTGCGCCGTATGTTTGATCTGTTCGACGCCCGGCTGGATCATTTGCTATACGCTTTGGCCGAACAGGCCGAAACCCACGCGCATTTGCCCATGGCGGCCCGAACCTATGGCCAGGCTGCCACGCCGACCACCTTTGGCGCCGTCGCAGCCCAATGGGGCCGCCCCCTTTTGGATCTGAAGGCGGCGCTTGGCGATCTCCGACCAGAATGCCTGGTCGTGAGCCTATCCGGCGCCGCCGGCACGCTTTCGGCCATGGATCCGTTCGGTCCGGCGGTGCGCCATTCTATGTCAAAACGTCTCAAGCTCGGCGACCCAGCGCACAGCTGGCACGCCGCGCGTGATCCGATGGGCGCGCTGGCCGCCTGGCTGACGCGAACGTCCGGCGCGCTCGGCAAGCTGGGCGAAGACGTCACGCTGGGCTGTCAAAGCGGTATCGAGGAACTTACCCTGCCCAGTACCGGCGCTTCGTCGACTATGCCGCAGAAACAGAACCCTGTGGGCCCTGCCCTGCTGGGTGCGCTGGCCCGCTATCAGATCGGCCTGAACAGCGTGATGCAGGGCGCGGCGCTTGGACATCAGCAGCGCGATGGCGCAGCTTGGTTCAGCGAGTGGCTGGCCTTGCCACAGATGCTGATGACGCTTGGGCGAGGGCTGACAGTCGCGATAGAGACTGTCACGGGGCTAGAGCCGCGCGCGGACAGAATGTCCGAAAACCTGGAACAGGGCGGCGGGCTGATTTATGCCGAGGCTCTTAGCTTTGCCCTGGCAGCCTTTATGCCCAGACCCGCGGCCCAGAAAGAGGTCAAGGCTCTGACCCAAACGGCCCGCGAAACGGGCCGGACGCTGGCGGACCTTGCAGCAGAGAAATGGCCGGACAAGGATCTGGCCCAAGCCCTTGATCCCATTGCCACCGGCGGTACGGCGACCGCCGATGCCCTCAGTTTCGCCCGCGACGTCAAGGGCATGTGACGAAACGCTTCCCAGGCATCGGGCCGACCGCTATAGCGGTCGGACACAGCACCGAAGCCCCTTGATGCAAAACAGACTGCCCATTGTCTTTATTCTGATAACCCTCGTGATCGATTCCATGGGGATCGGGCTCATTCTTCCGGTTATGCCCGACCTGATCCAAGATGTGTCGGGGGCCGGGCTGGCCGATGCCGCCATCTGGGGCGGTGTCCTGTCCACCAGCTTTGCAGCGATGCAGTTTCTGTTCGGCCCGACCGTCGGAAATATTTCGGACCGCTTCGGTAGACGGCCGATCCTGCTGGCTTCGCTTTTGGTGCTGGCCGTGAACTATACCGTGATGGCCGTCGCCGGAAGCATCTGGTTTTTGCTTCTCTTGCAGATCCTTAGCGGCATCGTCGCCTCAACCCAGACCGTCGCCACGGCCTTTATGGCCGACATATCAAAGGCCGAGGACAAGGCCGCCAATTTCGGCCTGATCGGCGCAGCATTTGGCGTGGGCTTCGTACTGGGCCCGTTGATTGGCGGGCTGCTTGGTGAATTCGGTCATCGGGCGCCCTTTGTCGCCGCCGCCATTCTTGCGGCCTCCAACCTGGTTTTCGGCCTTCTTGTCATGCCCGAGACCGTAACCGCCGCCATCCGCCGCCCATTTCGTTGGGCCCGCGCCAACCCCTTTGGCGCATTCATGAACACTGGACGGATGCCAGGAGTGACATCACTGCTGCTGATCTTCTTCACTTACGAGTTTGCGTTCTTCGTCTACCCAGCAATCTGGGCCTATTTCACAACGGCCCGTTTCGGGTGGGAACCGGCCATGATCGGCCTGTCGTTGGCATCATTCGGGATCTCGATGGCTGTGGTGCAGGGCACGTTGATCCGCCCGCTTGTCAACCGGCTCGGAGAGCGCGGTGCGATTGTATACGGGCTGTGCCTCAACGTCTGTGCGTTCCTGGCACTGGGGCTGGTGACCAACGGTTGGATCGCACTGGTTCTGACACCAATGACGGCCCTCGGCGCGGTGGTCACACCGTCGCTTCAGGGGATCATGTCCAAAACGGTGCCGGATGATGCACAGGGAGAGCTTCAGGGACTGATTGCCTCAGCGCGTTCGGTCGCAATCGTCTTTTCACCGCTGGTCATGACTTCTGTCTTCGCCACATTCACACAGCCCTCGGCGCCGGTGTTCCTGCCGGGCGCTCCGTTTCTTCTGTCCATGTCATTGATGTTTGTCTGCGGCGCAATTCTCTATCTGTCTCCCCGTCCTGCCGCTGTGGGACCATAAGTGACGCAAACGGTCGAGCCGACCGACTGTGGTTCGCTAGGCACCGTGAAACCGGGATCGGGAGCAATGGGATGGCAAGGATACGCGCGGCGGTTTGCTATAAGAAAGGCGGACCCCTCAGTATCGAAGATGTGGAACTAAGGGACCCTGTGGGACAAGAGGTCGAGGTCACACTTGGTGCGGTCGCGATCTGCCATTCCGATATCTCGTATCTGGACGGCGCCTGGGAAGGAGACCACCCTGCAATCTACGGCCACGAAGCGGCCGGGCGGATTACCGCACTTGGGCCGGACGCTCAGGGCTTTGATGTCGGGGACCATGTGGTCGTGACGCTGATACGTGCCTGTCAAACTTGCGCGAAATGCGCGTCCGGCAAACCAACCCAATGCGCAACGCCCGGGAAACTGCCCGACGGGCCCATCAAAACGCTGAACGGCGCGCCCATTGTTCAGGCCATGAACTGCGGCGCGTTCGCCGAGAAAGTGGTGGTGGATCAGAGCCAGATCGCCCGCGTCCCCACAGAGATGCCGGCCGCATCGGCGGCGCTTTTGGCCTGTGGTGTGATTACCGGAATGGGCGCCGTGGTGAACACGGCCCGGGTGCGTCCCGGCGACTGTGTGGTCGTGATCGGTGCGGGCGGCATCGGGCTAAACGCGATCCAAGGCGCGCGGATCGCCGGAGCGGCACGGATTTTTGCCATCGACACCATGGCCGAGAAACTGGATGCGGCCATCGAATTCGGGGCGACCGACGGCATTCCGGCCGGGTCTGATCGTCCGTGGGACGCGGTTCAGCGGGCTGCCGGACGCCTGGCCGATGCCGTATTCGTCAGTGTTGGCGCCATCCCGGCCTTCGAACAGGCGCTGAATTACGTCGCCCCGGGCGGATCCATGTATATGGTGGGCATGCCCCACGACGGCGCGGTTGCCAGCTACGAGCCGGTGAACGTCGCTGGCCTCAGCCAGGGCATGCAGGGCACCAAGATGGGGGACACCGTGCTGGCGCGCGACATTCCCTGGATGGTCGAACTTTACGGCCAGGGCCGGTTAAAACTGGATGAGCTGATTTCAGGGCGCTGGCGCCTGGATCAGATCAACGAGGCCATTGACGACACCCGGTCCGGCGCGGCGCGACGGAACGTGATCGTTTTCTGATCAGGACCCATAATCGGGCCGGGTGGATACACGCTTTAGGCGAGCCTTATGTCCATACCCTTCTTGATTTTATCCGGATCCGAAATGGCCGGATTGAGCGCCAGGATGGTCGCAATCGGCACGCCTGCGGACCGCGAGATCCCCGACAGCGTGTCGCCTGTCTTGACCGTCCAGACGGGTGGAAGATCGACGGGAGTCCCGCCGCCTCCGCCAGCGATCAGGTCCTCATCCAGAACCTGGCTTTCCCACCAAGGAATGGCGTCAAAGCAGGGGCACGCCTTCTTGACGGCCGCATTGGTCTGTTTGATGAGATCGCGGTGTCCCATCACCGTGATCTCTGAAGCGTCCTTGGGATGAAGTTCCATGAACATAAAGATTCCCCGTGCAAGGGTCGTCATCTGTTCGGCGGTCATGTTGAACTCGGGGCGATTGTCCTTGTCGACACCGCCCACCAGCGAAACCCCGAAACTGCGCCCGTTCCAGCCGGGACCGCAGCCACCCACATGGGCGCCCTGTCGGCCGATCGGGCGGGTGACAAAGCCGTCGTCGGAATCAAGCCAGCTGCCGTCACGCTTGATAAGTGCATTATATCCGCAGCCGGAGAACCCGCGCTGCCGGTGCATCGCGTCGACGTCCTTGTCGTCGAGGTTCCGGTTCGGTGGTGTGGCAGTGACGTGGATGATGACGTGATCGTAGCGGGCGAGCCGCTGGTCGGGTAATTGAGATTGTGAGAACATTGTGTTGCCTTTGAATGCATCGAAGAACAAAGCTGAGGCTAACATAGCAGTGCACACCCACAAACTGATTTTGCCGCTGCGTCGCAGCAATTGGAGCCGTCTATGAAGCTGAAAGATCTTGAGATTTTTGTTGTCGCGCCGCCGCCACCCGGTTGGGGCGGGCGCTACTGGATCTTTCCGAAGCTGACGACCGACAACGGCATCGTGGGGTATGGCGAATGCTATGCCTCGTCGGTGCATCCCGACGCCATGCGCGCGGTCATCACGGATGTCTTTGAACGTCACATGCAAGGTGAAAATCCCGAGAACATCGAACTGATGTTCCGGCGCGCTTATTCCAGCGGTTTCACGCAGCGGCCGGATCTGACCGTAATGGGTGCGTTCTCGGGCCTGGAAATCGCATGCTGGGACATTCTGGGAAAGGCGCGGGACAGGCCGGTCTGGGCACTCTTGGGTGGCAAGATGAACAGCCGTGTGCGTTCCTACACCTATCTGAACCCGCAGCCCGGTCACAGCATGGCGGACTACTGGACCAGCGCCGATATGCATGCCGAGAGTGCGGCGGCCATGGTTGAGCTGGGTTTCACGGCGTTGAAGTTCGATCCTGCCGGCCCCTATACCATCCACGGGGGCCATCAGCCGGCGATGACAGACATCTCTCTGTCGGTCGAATTTTGCAAAAAGATCCGAGACGCCGTGGGCGACCGGGCCGATCTTTTGTTCGGCACCCATGGCCAATTCACGACCGCCGGCGCGATCCGGCTGGGGCAGGCCATCGAACCCTATGCACCGCTTTGGTTTGAAGAACCGATACCGCCGGACAACCTTTTGGAATTTGCCGAAGTCGCCCGGGCCGTCCGGGTGCCCGTCGCAACCGGAGAGCGAATGACAACCAAGGCGGAATTCGCCACGCTGCTTCGGACCGGCGGGGCGAAAATCCTGCAGCCTGCCCTTGGGCGGCTTGGTGGCATACTAGAGGCACGCAAACTTGCGGCCATTGCCGAGGTCTTCAACGCCGAAATGGCACCGCACCTTTATGCGGGCCCGGTCGAATGGGCCGCCAATGTTCATCTTTGCACCAGCATTCCCAACTACCTGATCGCCGAGACGATCGAAACGGGCGGTACGTTCCACCTGAAACTGATCCGCAACTCGCTTGTCTGGGAAAACGGCTACATTCTGCCGCCCGAGACCCCCGGGCTGGGTATTGATTTCGACGAAGACGTGGCCCGGGCGCATCCTTACACAGGGCCAGAGCTGCATCTGCAGATGCAGGACGCGCCATGCGACTATCACGGAAGCAACAATTTCATGGGCGGCGCCCCGGCGCCGGTCGATTGACACGGCAACGGAACGGAAAGCGTATCGTGGCATTAACTTACTGAAATAAATTATAAAGTGAGCCCGCTGAGTACCTTTAATCGGATGCATTCGTCCATTTCTTGAACCGCGATCACAAGTTCAGTCTTGCCATAAAGCGACATTTTGAGTGCGACTGCGGTGTTCCGGGCGCTGCGAAGATATCCGTCCCTTTCCAGCGCTCGAACCGCGCGCCTCGATAGGCCAAATTGGCGGGCAAGTAACCGGTCCAAACGCATGCGCGTAGGCTGTTGCGCCTCCACTATCAACTTCACCTCAGGCAAGGCACCGAAACAGTGCGCCATCGCGGGCTTTGTTACCGTAACGTCGTCCGCGAGTATGACCCGGTTGCAGTGCCGCCTGAGAGAGACAACGTCATTTTCCAACTGACCGACGAGTTTAGGCGAGTTCTGTTGCACCGCGTCCAAGGTATCTGTGTCAATCTCGCCGGCCCCGATCCTCTCAAAGACTGGCCGGTTCCCAGTTTGACGGCAGTGGCCGCATTTGTAGATCAGCCAGGCATCCAACTTTCGACCGTTCGCATTCAGACGGATCCGGCCGCTGGAACAGAAGGGGCGGCGTTGTCCGCAATGCGCACAAAATCGAATGGGTTCAGGTGGATAACTGGGTCGTACGGTCCAATGGACCTGGAGGCACTGAGCCATTTTTTGTCGGCCTTCCATGAGGAAGAAGGGCCGGGAAACGGCGGCGAGACCTCTGATGAGAAAAGGAATGGCAAAAAGTTAAAGCCGGGTTCGGCGCGACGACCGGCGGTGCGGAAGGCTGACATTTGCCATACCGGTCTCAGGCCACATCCCGACACATGAAAAGCACGGAACCGGTCCGACCGTTTCCGTTGTTTCAAGAAGCGCTTTCGAGACCGGTACTTACAATGGCAAGGGAATGACCTGTGGATGCCTTGGCTTCGCTGGCGTCATATCAGATTTCCACGCGAATGCCATAACCGGGCAGCCGAAAGAGGCGACCGGCCCAGCGAGCAAGGACGGCTCAAAGCTCAACGGCGATACCTTCTGCGGCCGAGCGCTGTGCCGCGAGACCCATCTCGACGGCCCGCGCCCCATCGCGCAACGTGACCTCGGGGGTGCCCCCAGACCGCACCAGTTCCAGAAATTTTGCGTGCTGATAAAAGGTCGATCCGTTGTGGTCACCGGCTTCCAAAAGCGTCGGATCAACGGGGATATCAACGGTTTGCGGTCCCTTGGGCGCGCGCGGGCTCACGATGACTTGCGCCACCGGCGGGGTGCCAAGGTGGGTCGGCCAGAAACGCCCCGGACCGGGCACCATGGCCTCGATCTTACCTTCGGGGCCCACAGCCGAGATCTCTTCCTGATACTTGCTTCCCTCGGCGTACATGCAAAGCTCAAGCATGGCGCGCGCACCGCTGTCAAAATCGACGATTACATAGCCGGAATCCCAGATGTCCGGCACCTCGCCCAGAACATCCTCGTCCTTGTGGTTCACCATCTGCCCGGCCGACGCCATCACGCGTATGGGTTCGGCACCCAGGATAAGACGCATAAGGTCGAAAAAGTGACAGCACTTTTCCACCAGCGTACCGCCGGTGAAGCGGTTGAACCGATTCCAGGCCCCGACTTTGTCGAGAAAGGGAAAGCGGTGTTCGCGGATTGTGAGCATCGTGACACCGCCGGTGGCCTTTTCGGCCATGTCGACGAAGGTCTGAACCGGCGGCATATAGCGGTATTCCATCGCCACCCAGATCGGCGCCGGATACTGTTGTCCCAGATCTGAAAGCCATCCCAGATCACCTGGGTCGGTGAACAATGGCTTTTCGACCAGCAAAGGCAGCGGGCGCCGGGCGGCAACCTCGTGCATCTGGGTGACATGCAGATAGTTCGGGCTGGCAATAAGAAGGCAGTCAAGCGGTTCATGGGCAAGAAGATCCCAAAGCGAACCCATGACGCGCGCGTTGGGTGCGATTGATTTCGCCTTGGCCCCCATAATCTCATCTGGCTCATAGATGGCCGAGACACGTGTATCGGGCAAAAGGGCGATGTTGCGCAGATGCTCTTGCCCCATCATGCCGCATCCAACGATACCGTAATTGACTATTTTCGACATTTTCGCCCTATCTAAGCCGTGAAACATAGCGGCAGTTGACGTGATCGAACCATGTTCGGGAATATTCGATCGGTTCACCCTGCTGGCGCCAAGCCACCCGTTCGACGAACCCGCATACGCTGTTCTGTTCCATCCCAAACGCCGTGGGGGCCCATTCAGGCACAGTATCAACGCCAACCCGGTCCTCGATCCGCCCGATCCAGACCCCAAGACTGACCCGGTAGAAATAGTAAAGACTGTCCGGCAGATCTTTGGCCGCCAACGGGGGGGCGGCACTGGCATCGAGCCATATCTCTTCTAGAGCAACCGGCAACGCCCCGAGGCTGCGCATACGCCTGATCCGAAAGGCATGATCGGATGCTCCAAAAGGCGGTGTATTGGCAGGCTTTCTTTGGCGATCGACCGCCAACGTCTTAGCGGTTGGAAGTCCTCCGCCACCGGGCAGCTCCAGCCGGAAGAACGCATATACGCCCGTTGCTTCGGACATCTCGCGCACGTAATTTCCCGACCCCTGCCGACGCTCAAGCATGCCTTTGTCTTCAAGATCGGCCAGTGCCTTGCGCAACGTTCCAACCGAGATCCCCAGTTCCGCAGCCATCTGGCGTTCCGGCGCAAGGCGCTCTCCCGCAATCAGACGTCCGGCCTGGATATCACGGATCAACCCTTCGCTAATCTGTATGTAAAGCGGGAGGGCGGAGGAGTGAGACATCGTGTCGCCAGCAAAATTGATACACTATTGATCTACATCATTTGTGGTGTTACGCAAGCGTATTCTCGGCTGAATTCTGGGGGAGAATCATGACTGTCGTGCCCGTCTCGTCCAGCGATTTGGATGGCGTTGAGGTGTCATGGTTTTCGGCCCTTTGCTCGGATGACTACCAGTTTCTCGGCGTGCCGGATGGCGCACTTCGCTCCAGCTGGGCCCATTGCCGCGACATCCTGCTAGAGGCCGAAAAACAGGGGTTTCGGAACATTCTTTGCCCGTCATCGTTCCAGGTTGGGCAGGACACTTTGAGCTTTGTGGCGGGATGCGCGCCGCTGACTTCTAAAATCAACATGCTGGCCGCCGTACGCTGTGGTGAGATGCAGCCCATTATGCTGGCCCGCACCATCGCGACGCTGGACCACATGCTGGAAGGCCGGCTGACGGTTAACATCATCAGCTCGGACTTTCCCGGCGAACAAGCCGAAAGCGCCTTTCGCTACCAGCGGTCACGGGAAGTCGTCGAAATCCTCAAGCAGGCATGGACCCGAGATGAAATCACCTATGATGGTGAGGTCTATCAGTTTGCCTCTGTTCCAACGGATCCGGCGCGACCTTACCAGTCCGGCGGGCCACTGCTATACTTCGGAGGCTATTCGCCAGCCGCGTTGGAGCTTTGTGGTCAGCATTGCGACGTCTATCTGATGTGGCCCGAACCCAAAGAACACCTGAAGGACCGTATGCGGGCCGTGAACACGGTTGCCGAAGAACACGGGCGCACGCTGGATTATGGCCTGCGTGTTCATATGATTGTGCGCGACACCGAGGCCGAGGCCAAGGAATACGCAGAATACCTGGTGTCCAAACTTGACGACGAATACGGCAAACTGATCCGCGAGCGGGCCCATGACTCTGGATCGCTGGGCGTTTCACATCAGGCCCGCGCCCGTGAACTGGCCGACAAGTTCGGCTATGTCGAACCCCACCTCTGGACAGGCATCGGACGCGCCCGATCAGGATGCGGCGCCGCGCTGGTGGGATCGACCGACCAGATCCTGAGCGAGCTGGAGCAATACAGGCGCATGGGCATCCGCGCCTTTATCTTTTCGGGATACCCGCACATTGACGAATGCAGGTCCTTCGGCAGCCGTGTCTTGCCCCATATCAAGACGGCCTCCCTGCCCCACGCCTATGGCCGGGTCCCTGAAACAACACCAATGACGCCGCTGGGCGAGGGAGTGCGCCGCTAATGGACAAGATCGAACTGCCAGGAGGCGTCAGCCTGTCACGCCTTGTTTATGGCATGTGGCGGCTGGGCGATGACACGGATACTTCATCAGCCCACGTGCAGGCCAAGGTCGAAGCCTGCCTGGCGCAGGGCATCACGACCATGGATCAGGCCGACATCTACGGCGGCTATATGGCAGAAGAGATCTTTGGCAACGCCCTTAGAGGCGCGCCTGCGCTGCGCGACCAAATCGAGATCGTCACCAAATGTGATATCGTGGCGCCGGCCGGACGCTATGCCGACGCACGCGTCAAATACTACGACACGAGCCGCGCCCACATTGAGGCATCGGTGGACCATTCGCTGCGTCTTATGGGCACGGACCGTATTGATCTTTTGCTGATCCACCGGCCCGACCCCATGATGGACCATAACGAAACCGGCGCGGCCTTGGACGCGGTCGTGGCGGCGGGAAAGGTACGCTCGGTCGGTGTGTCGAATTTCCGCCCCTGGGACTGGGAACTTCTGCAATCGGCCATGGCAACGCCGCTGGCCACAAATCAGATCGAAATCAGCGTCTTGCACCACGTGCCGTTTACTAACGGGGATGTGGCCTTTCACCAGCGCCAAGGTCAGCCGATCATGGCGTGGTCGCCGCTGGCGGGTGGTGCGCTTTTTCAACCCGACGCCCAGTCGGTCATGACCGCGCTCGAAAAGGTGGGGGCCTCGGCAGGCATTGATGCGTCTGCCACTGCCGTAGCCTGGCTTCTGGCCCATCCCGCGGCAATTCTTCCGGTTCTTGGTACGAACAGTCTTGATCGGATCGCCAAGATCGGCGAGGCCACCAAACTTTCCATGGACCGCCAAAGCTGGTTTGAGATTTACACTGCCGCCCTGGGCGACGAGATTGCATGATGGCGGATGGAGGGGACGTTAGCGCAATGGCCGAATTCAGACCGGGAGCCGATAGCGCCCGCGCCTTCCGAGACGCGTTGGGACGCTATGCGACCGGCGTGACGGTTGTCACTTGCGCCACCCCGGACGGACCGCTTGGGATCACCGCCAATTCCTTTGCGAGCGTATCGCTTGACCCGCCGCTGGTTCTTTGGTCGCCCGCGAAAGCCAGTCGCCGTTTTGGTCCGTTCGCCGAGGCCGCGCAGTTTGCTATCCATGTATTGGGCGCCGAACAGCAAGGCGTCTGTGCGCATTTCGCACGCCAGGGACATGACTTTACCGGGCTCGACTGGTCGGCTGGCGACGATGGCGTTCCGCTTATTTCGGGATGTCTCGCGCGCTTCGAATGCAGCACTTTTTCCCGCCATGACGGCGGCGATCACCTTATCATCGTGGGCCGGGTCGCGCGCGCGACAATGCGCGAGGGAGAGGCGCTTTTGTTCGCCCACGGCAATTACGGGCGCTTTACCCGCACGGAATAAGCGTCGATAGTGAAGTTATAAGGTCGGTGAACCGGCCGCTTGGGGAGGAAGGAAATGGCCGTTCTGAATGGGCTTATCGTGCCTTTTCAGCTCTGGAACGACCACGTGCTGCGGCTGGGGCGCGCGATTTCGATCGTATTGATCGGCCTTATGGTGCTCGCGATCCTGATCCAGGTCTTCTGGCGCTACGTTCTGTCGAACCCGCTGGCATGGCCGGACGAGGCGGCACGATTTTGCATGCTGTGGCTGACCGGTTTGATCGCACCCATGGCCTACCGTCGTGGCGGATTTGTCGCCATCGATATGGTCAGCCAACTTATGCCCAGGCAAATGGCCAACATCCTTGCGCTCTTCCTTCTGGCGATATCGGGCTTCGTGCTCGCCGTCGCGATCCCCATCGGCTATGCCGAGAACACTGGCTTTTCGGCGAAATTCGCCACGGCATCGCTTTATTACCCCACCGGCGATGGGTGGGAAAAAGTTCCCCGCTGGTGGATGTCATCGTCGCTTTTTGTTGGCGTTATTCTTCTGATGATCGTCAACATAGAACTCATCCTGCGCACGCTCGTTTCGATGTTCGGAGGCGCAGAGACGTTGCGCCCGATTCCGGGGTCTGGCGACGAGGTGGGGGCAGAATGAGATGCTGATCTGGTTCCTGCCGGTATTTCTGTTCTTTCTTATCCTCGGCCTGCCGGTTTTCTTTGGCCTGCTAGCCGCGCCCGGTTTGCTTATCTGGCTCGACGCCACCAGCCAGGGCAACACCAACTACATGCGCGACATTACATTGCTTTATCGCAATGTTTACAACGGGATGGACAGCTTCCCCTTGATGGCAATCCCGTTTTTCATGCTGGCCGGAGAACTGATGAACCGGGGCGGCATCACCAGCCGTTTGGTTGAGTTCAGTCAGGCGCTCATGGGACATCTACGCGGCGGTCTGGCCCATGTGAATGTGCTGTCGTCGATCCTTTTTGCTGGCCTGTCCGGCTCGGCCGTGGCGGATACGTCCGCGCTTGGTTCGATGCTGATCCCAGCCATGGAAAAACAGGGATACACGCGGCGGTTCGCAGCCGCGATTACGGCGGCAAGCTCGGTGATCGGGCCTATCATCCCGCCCTCGGGCATCATGATCATCTATGCCTACGTCATGGGCGAAAGCGTCGCGGCCCTGTTCCTTGCAGGCATCGTACCCGGGGTTCTTGTCGGCACCGGGCTTATGGTTATGGTCCGGGTGATGGCTGACCGCTATGATCTGCCAAAGGCCGAGCGTATCGTGCACAAGGGCCAGGACATCGGGACGACGGAATTCTGGGTGTCGTTCCTGCTCGCCCGCTTGAACCTGGCCGCGCTGATCTATGCTTTTGTACCCTTGGGTGAGGCGCCGTCGTCCATCGCGAAGTCAGTCACCTTCTTTGGCGCGCTCATCGCCGTTCATGCACTTCTTCTAGCGCTGCGGCGGATCGTCGATCACGATTTCCGGATCGTCTGCAAACGCGCGGTTGTGCCCTTGCAGACGCCAATCCTGATCCTCGGCGGTATCCTGATCGGGATCTTCACACCGACTGAGGCCGCGGCCGTTGCTGTCTTTTACGCCCTGATGGTGGCGTTCTTCATTTTGCGCTCAATGCGTCTTTCCGACATTCCAGAGGTGTTTGCCCGGGCCGCAATGACCTCGGCGGTGGTGCTTTTGCTGGTAGGGGCGGCGCTGGCCTTCAAAACCGTTGTCTCGCTCAGCTACGCGCCGCAAATCCTTGCGGAATTTATCCTATCGCTCAGCGAAAACCCCTTGATCCTGTTGTTCCTGATCAACATCCTTTTGTTCATCGTGGGCATGTTCCTGGACGCGGGCCCGGCGATCATCATTCTTGGCCCGATCCTTGGTCCTATCTTTGTCGACCTCGGCGTGCACCCGGTCCATTTCGCCATAATCATGAGCGTCAATCTGACCGTGGGATTGGCAACGCCGCCCATGGGGCTCGTGCTTTTCGTCGCGTCCTCGGTCTCGGGCGAAAAGGTCGAAACCATCGCCAAGGCCATTCTGCCATTTCTCGCCGTCGAAGTGCTCGTGATCTTCCTGATCACCTACTTCCCGGCGATTTCCATGACGATCCCCCGCATCACGGGGTTCGTGAATTGACCCTTATGCTCAGACCCAAGGGAGGTAACATATGCTGAAGGGAACCATCCGGTCACTCATGGTGGCCACACTGCTGGCGGGCGCACCGCTGGCCGCTTGGGCCGATGGCCACGCCATCAACCTGCGCGCGACGGCCAACTCGAATGAAAACGACGAAGACTATGACGGCTTGGTCGTTTTCAAGAATTACGTTGAACAGGCCTCGAACGGCGCCGTCACGGTTGAGCTGTTTATCGGGACGCAGCTTTGCTCGAACGGATCAGAATGTCTGGCCGGCGTGGCTGACGGATCGATTGACATCTACATTTCAACTTCGGGCGGGGCCGCCAACGTGTTCCCGTTCGTGCAGGTGCTTGACCTGCCCTATCTGATGTCAGATGACCGCGTCGCCGAAGCCGCGCTGTCCAACGGCTCACCCTTCATCCAGAAAATGCAGGAAATGACGTTGGACACTTCGGGCGGTGCCATGCGTCTGATGACGGTGGGTAACACCGGTGGCTGGCGCAACTTCGCCAACACCCAGCGTCGGGTGCAGGCACCGGGCGATCTGGCCGGTCTGAAAATCCGGACGGTTGTGGCCGATCTGCCGCAAGAGCTGGTTCGCGCGCTTGGCGCGTCGCCCACACCGATCCCGTGGCCCGAGCTGTTCACATCGTTCCAGACCGGTGTGGTCGAAGGCTCAAAGAACGGCATCACTGACATCATGGGCATGAAGTTCCCGGATGCTGGTCTGCAGTATGTCACGCTTGACGGCCACGCCTACATGGGTGCGCTTTGGTTCATGAACAACGAGAGCTTTTCGTCCATGTCGCCTGAACTGCGGCGCGTAATCGTCGACGGCTTCTATCAACTGCAGCAAGCGACCTTTGCTTCGCCGAAGCGCAAGTCGATCCAGGCGTATCAGGACTTCGCTGCAGGCGGCGGTGACATCTATGTTCCAACCCCGGATGAAAAGGCCGCGTTCAAAGACGCCGCCGCTCCGGTTTACGACTGGTTCAAGTCAAATGTGGACGGTGGTGAGGCGATTTTTGACGCCCTGTCCACTGCCGTAGCCGAAGCGGAAGCCGAAATCGGGGCCGTACGCGACGCAGAATTGCAGTAGCGTATCTGCGATTTTACAAAGGAAGCCGGGCGTCCTTTAGGGCGCCCGATTTCGTTTCGGACCGCGCTGAAGAAGCAAGGCGGGTAGATTTCGTGCTAGATCCGAAACAGGGCGAGGATGGCAGCAGCCGCACCGATGCCAGAGGAAGCGAGAATCCATTTCCAATGGTCGCGGACGAAACGCCTCGGGCGTGTCCAGAATGAACGGACGGTAACCTCTACCGACGCATGAAGGGCCTGGGCGTCCACGGCCAACTCAGTGCCGTTTGCATCTTCTAACATTGATATTCGAAGCGTCAGAAGGCTGTGACCATCGCGAACCGGAACGACGCGCCAGACCCAGCCGAGTATTTCCGTGCCTTTGATGTCCTGCACCTCGGGCCCGAGCGCCTCGATCCGGAAAAAGCGGGAATCGCCGTAAAGCACTGCGCGCATCCGGGTCCCCATCTGGGCGATCCCATGTTCGTCCATCCGGTGTCCGTAACCCACCATCGACCGTTCGATCCGGGTGCGCATTTCGTCCGTCAGAGAGCTGTCGGCGGCAAGCCGAAATTCGGCCCGTTCTGCGGATTCGGTCCACATGGTGCGGGGCACCCGGAAGATGGCCACATCCTTGGACCAAGGCGGCAGGGGCACACCTTCGCCGAGGCCGGGCTGGGCACCCTGCCCCGCTTGCCCGATGGCAACGGCCGGCGCACCTGGCATGTCCTGTCCGAAAAACGGATACGGCACATCGTCCTCGGGTGGGTCACTCTGCAGCGAGGACAGCTCTTGATTGGCTGCCATTTCTTGGTCTTCCGCGTGGTCGATCTCCAACGTCGGGGCGTGTTCGTTGCTCGGCACGTCCTTCGCCATCTTGGACGCGTTAGTGTCAGCGCCGAAACCGGTCTCCAAAAGGGTGGCGGAAACTTCCGCCGCCTGCTCTTGTCCGTGGCCGGGGTCCGCGACCTCAGCCTCTGGTTCATTCAGCTGGGGGGCGATTTCGGGCGCCGCGGCTGACCCGATTGCAACAACCAACCGAAAACCAGGCAGGTCGATCTGAAGGCCGTCTTCCAGCGTCACAGCCGTCCCTTGTTCAAGATGGGCGCCGGCGGCGATCTGCACGCCCGCGGCGCCCAGCACTGTCAACTTAAAGCCGCCGTCTTCCCAGCTCACCTCGGCATGGCGACGCGACACCTGATTGCGTGGATCGTCGATCGTCAAATCGCATCCGCCGTCGCGGCCAATCGAAAACACCTCGCCCGGCCGCTTTTCCGCGGACACAAATTGATCACCGCCGCTGATCTCGATCCTAAGCGACGGTTCCATGAGATGTGTTTCGCCCTCAGGTGCCATTCCTTAACCCTAGCCGATTCGTACCCTTGCCGTCTGCGGACTGCACGTGTAGGTGGCCCGCGTCGACCCGTCTCCCAAAAGGTTCTCCTTCCATGCAGCAGGGCAGCGCAAATCTGAACGTCATGATCAAAGCCGCGCGCAAGGCTGGTCGCGGGCTGGTAAAGGACTTTGGCGAGGTGGAAAATCTTCAAACCTCGATGAAGGCCGCTGGAGATTTTGTCTCGAAGGCGGATATCGAGGCCGAACGGGTGATCAAAGAAGAGCTGATGGGTGCGCGGCCCACTTACGGCTGGCTGGGCGAAGAAGGCGGCGGCAGCGCCGGACAGGATCCGACACGGCGCTGGATCGTTGATCCCCTCGACGGCACGACCAACTTTCTGCACGGGTTGCCCCACTGGGCGGTGTCGATCGCGCTCGAACACAAGGGCCAGATTGTGGCCGGAGTCGTCCACGACCCGGCAAAGGATGAAACTTTCTTTGCCGAAAAGGGACAGGGCGCATGGCTGAATGAAAGCCGGCTTCGCGTGTCCAATCGCCGCAATATGATCGAGTGCATTTTTGCCACCGGCCTGCCGTTTGCTGGGCGAAGCGACTTGCCAGAATCGCTTCAGGACCTCGGGCAACTTCTTCCTAAGACCGCCGGTGTGCGGCGCTGGGGTGCGGCAGCGCTTGATCTGACCTATGTGGCCGCGGGCCGTTACGACGGTTTCTGGGAACGCAATCTGAACGCCTGGGACATCGCGGCCGGCCTTCTTATCGTGCGCGAGGCGGGCGGATTTACCGCCGGGATTGGCGGAGGCGACCCTTTGGTCGAAGGCAGCGTGATTGCCGCCAATCCGGACGTATTCGATGTATTTTCAGCGGCACTGAAGCGCTGAGGCCACAGGTTTCGACGCACTTGCCACCTTCGCGCCACGGTTGGCGTCCATGCTTTTATCATGGAACGACAGCAGAAATTTGGTGCAGCGCAGCGACTTCAGTCTTCGCGTAAGGCGAGAACGCCCACGATCAACATCGTGGTTCTGGCCGCGCTTGCGGTGACGCTTGTCGCGGTGTTTGCCGGTAGCGGTCCGGATGATCTGCAGCACACTGCGAGCCTTGGTGGCGCATTTCGGCAATAGGCCCTAGCCCCAGGGGCCCCGTGCCTTACTGGTTTGGCGCTGTGTGCGTCGCCCTGCCATCGGGACGCCTGTGCGCACCCGGCGGTACCGTGCCTCCGCATGGGGCGGATGGCCGTGCGTGGTGCGCCAGAACGTGACGCCACCCCGCCGCAGCCAGGCCGGAATGGTGAACAAAAAGCCGATGACAAATCCACCGGTATGGGCCCAATAAGCGACCCCACCGCCCGCATTGTCTGCCACGACACCATTGGTAAGCTGCAACGCGAACCAAAGCCCCAGCATAATCCACGCGGGCACCGGAATGATGCGTATGAATATGATCAGGATGAACAGGATATCGACCCGGGCCTTCGGAAACAAAAGCAGGTAACCGCCCAGAACGCCGGCAATCGCACCCGAGGCGCCCACCGTCGGGATCGTGGACAGCGGATCCGAGACATAGTGCACCAGACCCGCCCCAAGACCCGACGCGAGATAGAAAACCAGAAACCAGAAGTGCCCAAACTCATCCTCAAGATTATCGCCGAAGATCCAGAGGAACAGCATGTTGCCCGCAAGATGAAAAAAACCGCCATGCAGAAACATGGATGTCAGGAACGTTAGATCAGCAGCGTCCTGGCTGACACGGGCCGGAACCATGCCCCAGGTGTCAAAGAATGGGCCGAGCCTGGCCGGATTGCCGAAGAGATCGACATAAGAGACAAAGACCACAACATTCAGCACGATAAGCGCCCAGGTAACGATGGGCGTTCGGGTCGACGGATTGTGATCGCGAAGCGGAAACATGGCATCAACCTGTACACGCACACAGCAAGTTCAAGTGTGAATCGGTCTGCGGCGCTTGACTTGCGTCTTCTGCGCACAAGGATTGGTACATGACCAGACTTCGGACCTTGGCGCTTCTGATCAGCGTCGTACTTGCAGCTCCGGCGGCGCTTGCACAGGATGCCTGCCCAGCAGCCCCTGAAATAGAGCCCGAAGCGGCACCCCTACTAAATGCGCTGCGCGATTCAACCAGCGAGGGGACGGCGCGGGAAATCTCCGCGCAGCTTTGGGCGCTTTGGACACGCGCGCCTGACGAACATGCGCAACATCTCCTCGATGAGGGTATGACAAGGCGCGCAAGCTTTGATTTCGCGGGGGCGATGATCGCGTTCGATGCGCTTGTGAGCTATTGTCCAGCCTATGCCGAAGGGTACAATCAGCGCGCTTTCGTCAGCTTCCTGCGCCACGACTTTCAGGACGCACTGATTGATCTCGACAAAACGCTGGATTTGTCTCCGCGCCATATCGGCGCCCTTTCGGGCAAGGCGCTGACGCTGATGGGCCTTGGTCAGATGGACGAGGCTCAAGTGGTTCTGCGCGACGCGCTTGCGCTGAACCCCTGGCTGCCAGAACGTGGTCTTCTTGTCGGCCCCTTGGGTGAGGATATCTGAAATCGTCCGTCTTGTAGGTTCCCGCCCGCGCCGCTAGGAAAGGCGGACCTTCCGCGGGCGTGATGGAATGGTAGACATACGAGACTTAAAATCTCCGGGCCTTCGGCCGTGCGGGTTCAAGTCCCGCCGCCCGCACCATGCCAGTCAGGCCGTGCGGCCCGTGCGACTGGCATCGTTTGTTTAACAAGCCGCATCGCGCGTCAGGGGACAAAAGACATGGCAGGACGGATTGTCATACTGGGTGTTTTTGTCGCCGATACCGCTTACCGTGCGGACCGACCCCCGAAAATGGGGGAAACGATCCTTGGCAACAGCTTTAAGCTTGGTCCAGGCGGCAAAGGGTCAAATCAGGCGGTTGCGGCAGCCCGTGCTGGCGGTGATGTGCATTTCGTTTCCCGACTGGGCGAGGATGCTTTCGCCACTATGGCCGACCGGATCTGGCAGGACGCAGGGGTCAAACCGGCGGTAACTAGGGATCCGGAAAACTATACTGGTGCCGCGTACATCTTTGTAGAAGAAGCAACCGGTAACAATGCGATCATCATCTGCCCCGGTGCAGCGGGCGACATCAGCGCCGGAGACCTTGACGCCCGCAGCGATCTTATCAGCGGCGCGGCACTCTTTGTCACCCAACTCGAACAACCGATCGAGGCGGCAATGCGTGGTCTTGAGATCGCACGGGCCGCCGGGGTCCGGACAATCCTTAACCCCGCGCCTGCAGCACCAATCCCTCCGGATATGCTGTCGCTTTGCGATTTTGTGACGCCTAATGAATCCGAAGTCGAGGCCCTGACCGGTTTGCAGGTTGAGACACCGGACGACGCCGCGCGGGCAGCCGCTGCGCTAATCGCCAAGGGTGTCGGCGCGGCGATCATCACGTTGGGCGAAAAGGGTGCGCTTTATAAGGACGATCAAATGGAATTGCATGTCCCCGCCTTTACGGCTGGTCCTGTGGTCGAGACCACCGGGGCGGGCGATGCGTTCAACGGGGGTTTCGCCGCGGCACTCGCTGAAGGCGCCGATCCGGTATCTGCCGTACGCTTCGGCAGTGCAGTGGCAGGGATCTCTGTTACGCGAGCGGGCGCGGCACCCTCCATGCCGACCCGGGCCGAAATTGACGCTCTTCTGGACCGTCTGCCCAGTTCCTGACGGAATATGGCTCGGTAGGTCAGATGAACCTACCCGCCGCTTTCCTGACGCATGGCGGGCGTCGCATCGACGATCACGATGGATGCGCCCCGAAAACGCCCATTCCGCCCGTAGTACGGTGCCAGCCGCAGGACATAGTGCCGGTCGCCCGCTTCGATGGCATGGACCAGGGTTTTGCCCAATTGCATCGCCTGATTTGAAATCTCGGCAAGCGGCGGGAACCCCTCTGGCAGGTTAACCTGGCTCAGGTGGATACCTTCAACCGGCATTCCCAGAGAAAGAAGGTCCATGGCCTCTTTGCTCGCCCGCGTGATCTGCAGCGCCGTATCAACGATCACAACGGCCGTGCCGATGTTGTCGAGTATGGCAGCCAGTTCTTCGGTTAGACTTGTCAGGTCACCTGTGTTGACCTGCAGTTCTTCGTTGACAGTGACCAGTTCTTCATTGGTCGACTGGAGTTCTTCGTTGGATGTCTCAAGCTCTTCATTGGTGGCTTGCAGTTCCTCATTGGTCGACTGGAGTTCCTCGTTGAGCGACTGAAGTTCCTCATTCGAAGTCTCAAGTTCTTCGACCGTCTGCTGTAGCGCTTCGCGGGTATTGTCGATCTCGGTTTCAAGCTTTTCGATGTACTTCGCCACTTCGGCTGGCGTTTCCTCGATGGGTATGGTCTCGGTCACCGTCTTGGTGGTCTCTTCGACCCATTCCAACATCGCCAGGATCGCCATCTTTTCGTCCGTGGGCGTGGCTGAAAGTGGATAGGCCACAAGACGCACCACACGCGCGCTTTCGGGATCAAGACGGTGCACGATGCCGCGGCGCAGCTCGCCATGCTTGATGGCCAGTGTGACCAACGTGCGCGCTTCCTGATCTAAGGGGCTGCGCAGGATATTGACCGACATGGTCAGCCGCCGCGATTCCTTTAGCGTGACAAAGCCGCCAAGATCGCCAAAGACACGGTGTATGCGGAGGTCACCCGAAACCAGCAGGGCCTGCGGACTGATCGAGCGCACCAGGCTTTCGAACATCGCCGCCTCACGGGCAAGGGCTGCTTCCTGGGCATTCTTGCCGCCGATCGTGTTGCGGTCACGCAGGCGGTTCGTAGGCATCGCATCAACTGGCGGCCTCAGGCGCGCGCGTGCTCCGTCGAACAGCAACCGTTTCTGATAGATGCTCGCATGCGGCGCGGCCGATACAAAGGCCTCATCATTGGTGCCGATGGCTTCGGCGTTCCCTAGGAACAGGTAGCCCTTCGGTCGTAACGCATAGTGAAGACGCGACAGCACCTTTCGCCGTAAAGCCGCACCAAAGTAAATCAGAAGGTTACGACAGCAGATCAGGTCAACATTCAGGAATGGCGGATCCTGGCAGATGTTATGCTTTGCAAAAAGGACCATCTCACGCAGGGCATTGTTGACCCGCACGCCTTCGCCTTGAAAGCTGAAATATTTCTCCGCGTATGCCGCCGGCACATCGTCAAGAGCGGTTGCGGCGTACCGCCCTTCGCGCGCAATCTTCAACGCGTTCTCATCAATGTCCGAAGCGAAAATCTGCACGCGTCTCTGGTTGGCCTGTTCCGCACCGCCCAGCGCCTCGGCCAGAAGGATTGCCAGCGTATAGACCTCTTCTCCTGTCGCGCAGCCCGCCACCCAGATCCGGATTGGGCTGTTCTCGTCGGACTGGACGATCGTCGACAGGATGCCTTCGAGGCTGCGGAACTCATCGGGATCGCGAAAGAAACGGGTGACCGAAATCAACAGATCGCGAAACAGCGCATCAACCTCTTCCGGGTGTGACCGGCAATGATTGGTGTAGTCAATGTGATTTCGTATGCCGAGCGCATTCATCCGGCGTTCGATGCGCCGCTTGACCGTGGTCGGCTTGTATTCACGAAAATCCACGCGCGTCCGCGCCAGAAGGATCTGCAGAACATCTGCCATCGGGTGGTCTATGGTCTCCGCTTCGCGCAGATCTTCAAAATTGCCCGACGACAGCAGTATCTTTGTAAGATGCGTTCCGATCTCTCGCGGGGACATGATCAGGTCGACGCAACCGGTCTCGATCGCCGAAATGGGCATGCCATCGTATTTGGCCGTGACATCGTCTTGGGCGATCGTGGTGCCCCCGGCGCTTCTTATCGCCTGTACACCGTAGCTACCGTCGGACCCGGTTCCTGACAGGACGATCGCGACCGCGCGTTCCCCCAGCTCTTCGGCCAGTGAGATAAAGAAACGGTCGATGGACGGCTTTGGTGCACCGGCCTCGGGGCTGGGCCGCTGAAGGTAAAGCGCGCCGCGGTGCATCACCACGTCATGGTTGGGCGGCGTCACGTAAATGACATTGGCCTCGGGCGTTGTTCCATCTTCCAGATCTATGACAGAGTGTTTGGTTTCGTTGCCAACCAGCGTTGCCATAAGGCTTTTGTGTTGCGGTGACATGTGCTGGACCACAACAAATGCCGCTGGCGTGTCGGGCGGTAAAGACCGCACCAGTTCGCGCACCGCCTCAAGCCCACCGGCGGAGGAGCCGATCCCAACAACAAAAAAGGCGTCGCCCATGCCGGGCCTGACTTCGTCGTCAGAGCCGTCGGCCGTAGCCACGTCCAAGAATGGCATCATCGGCTTTTCGGACATGCCCGATGGCGCATCGGACGCAGACTGCTCCGCCGTTGGGAACTTGTTCTCATTCGATTGGGTCATGTTTTCTTGCGGTCCATGAGCGTCGCTGCTGTTCATTCGGCGCCAACGCTTGGTCCAAGCGTACGCGGCCTTAACTCAATTATACAGAGATTATTTCAGACTGCTCGCAATCATTGATTGTTTTTTGCATTCGTTGCAATGCTTCGGCACGACGCACGCCGCATTTACCATTTGTTTACTTGGCAATCGCCTACTGGCCAAGGAACCGGGAAGGCCCAACATGACCCAGTCCGTATTGCCTGAAGTACCGAAAACAGCGCGTGACCTGCCCGAGGCGGGCGCGAGTTCCGTGACGATCAGCATGAAGTGCGGGCTCGACAAGGCACTTACGGTGCAAAGTGTCGAGATGTCCCAAAAGGGCAGCCGCACCCGGTGCATGTTTTCGGAACGCAACCGACCTGAGGAGGTGCTAAGCCGGGGCCTTTGCGAGCAAGTTACCAAGTTCCTTGAAGAAGGCACCCAGACCCGGATCACAAGCTATCCGGACCATCAGCTTGAATTGCCCGGCCTGACACTGCGCAAGGCCCGCGTGCTGATCACGCGCGCGGAAGACGGCGATAGCTTTATCATGGTGCGGTTCGCGGTCTGCTACGGGAACGTCATTTCGCTGTTCTCAGAAGAAATGCGGCCCTGGCAGGCCGGTCACGATCAGGCCCAGCTTATCGCTGCGGAGACGCTTGAACGCATATTCATTCCACTGATGAACCTGGCCGACCACATCAGCTTGGATATCGACAATATCCGCGATGCCAGCACTGCCAGAATCTCGCACAGTCTCGACCAGACACGCCAACGCATTGACGAACTTGAGATATACTACAACATGCTGGTCGATTTCGTTGCCAAGAACCAGGACGTTCCGGAACGCCATACGCACCTGGCAATTTCCAGCGTCGGCAACGGCACCTAGCCAAGTGAGGGCCTGCTAGTCGACGCTCAGCCCGCTTGGAACCTGGTCCGGACGCCCGAGTGGACGATCTTCGGCAGAGACGCCGGTCAGTGCATGAAGGAACGCCAGCAGATCGGCAATTTCCGTATCCGTGTGGCTCAGCGGCGTGATGTCGATGTGGCGCGCCTGGCGGGCCATCTCGCGTTTGTCCGACTGGACCATGAAATCGGCGGCGGCCAGCCAGGGTATTTCTGGAAGCCTGGCCATCTCGGGCCGCCAGTCAGCACGCGCCGCAACGGGATCCAGGTGATGGCGGATCATCCCTTCCAGCGTCGGATAGGCACCGTTGTGCCCATAGGGGCCCGTCAGGGCCACGTTGCGCAGGGGCGGTGTCCTGAACCTATAGGCGTCTTCCAGCCGGTCACTTTCGGCGATGCGACCTGTGTCGCGTGCATAGGGGTCGAAGCGCCGTGTCCGTCCCGGCCCATATCCCGGCAGGCCCAGCGCATGGAATTGGTGGTCCGTGAAAAGCGGCCCCGTATGGCAGCCCGCGCACCCGGCCTTGCCAAAGAAAAGCTCCATACCGCGCATGGCGTCCGGTGACATGGCCGACAGGTCGCCCGCTAGATAGGCATCAAACGGGCTGTCATAATTGGCCCACTCTGTGCCCATGAACGCCGCCAGCGCATTGCCGATCTCAACGATGGTGATGTCGTCGGTCGTCTTTACGTTGTCGAACGCATCCATGAACATGTCGCGGTATTCAGCAATGCCGCGCACCCGCCGCGCTAGGATCGGCCAGGCCGCGTCGATCCGGTCGTGAACGGCGCCGGCCACGTCGTTCTCTCCGGTATTGCCGGCCATCTCGAACTGTGCCGTCAGCGGAAACAGGGCCTGGGCCGCCAGTATGGTCTCCAGCCCCTTGGGCAGCCATTCTTCAGCTGGGCTGTTAAAGCCGTTGCCGTAAAGATTGCTGGTCGAAAGCCTCCCGTCGTGAAAGACCAGTTCGATGTCCTTATGCCCCAGGTTCCAAAGGCCGGGCGCGTTGCGCGGAATGCGCTTGGCCACACGATCCGTCCCAGACCCCGGCGTGCGTTCCGGCCCCAGCCCAACCCCGCCTTCGCCTATGCCCAGGCTCAGCCCGTCGGTCGAATGGTGCGTATGGTGATGGCAGGTACCGCAACTGATGTTGCGGTTTCCTGACAGAATCTTATCGTAAAAGAGAAGCTGGCCAATCCGGGCTTTCGCCGGATCGAAACTGTGAAAGTCGCCGGGCTTGATCGGTTCGGGAAGGCCCGACGCTCCGGCACTGGCCGAAACGCTAAAAAGGAACACAAGACAAGCATGCACCAGCGTTTTCATATGCTTATCTTGGCAATTACGCTCGGGCTGGCAAGCCCCGCGTTGGCCGAAATTGAAGAAGCGCGCGATTTAATGGAAGCGGGCCAGTTTGCCGAGGCACATGAGGCGCTGTGGCCAGCCGCCCGGTCAGGCAATGCCGATGCCGAGGAACTGATTGGAATCATGTACGCATTGGGGCTCGGCGTCGATCAGGACTACGAGCGGGCCTTTGAGTGGTATCTGCGCGCGTCGATGAAGGGTCATCCCGGCGCCCAGTCCGGTGTCGGCTGGTACTACGAAGTGGGGCTTGGTATGTCCGAGCCCGATTTGGTGCGCGCCTACATGTGGTACACTTTGTCGGCCATCGGCGGCGACCCGGACGCTGCGATCAGTCTTGAGGAAGTGGTCAAGAAGATGAACCAGGAACAGATCGACCGGGCGCTTGTTCTCGTGGGCGACTACAAACCCTGGCTTTACCCGTTTCGGTGATGACGCGCGCGCCATGACAACCGAAAGGCCCACCGCACTGCTGTTCGATGTCTTTGGAACCGTGGTCGATTGGCGCGGATCTGTGATGCGTGACTTGCAGGACTTTTTTGAACCGCGCCAGATTTCGCGGGATTGGGAGACCTTTGCACTGGACTGGCGCGCGCTTTATCAGCCGGCCATGGAACAGGTGCGCAGTGGGGCACGCCCTTATGCGATCCTGGACATCCTGCACCGCGAAAACCTGGACGAACTGCTAAGGCGCTACGACATTGACGGTCTTGACGATCGGGACCGCGACCAGTTGACGATGCTCTGGCACCGCCTGGACCCCTGGCCGGATAGCTCAGCCGGTCTGCGGCGCCTGCGCAAAGCGTTTTGGAATGCACCGGTGTCGAATGGCAATACCGCCCTGATGATCAACCTTGCGCGGCACGGCGGGTTCGTCTGGGATACGATCCTTGGCGCCGATACCGCCCGGAATTTCAAGCCCCGACCAGAGGTCTATCTGAAATCGGCCACCGCGCTGGGGCTGCCACCTGCGGCCTGCATGATGGTGGCGGCGCACAATGACGATCTGACCGCGGCGGCGAACCTTGGGTTCCAAACAGCATTTGTCTGCCGTCCGTTCGAATACGGACCAAAGCAGACCGCGGATACCAAGGCCGACCGAGAATGGACCCACGCCGTATCCAGCCTGACGGAACTGGCGGACCGTCTTGTCGGCCCCGAAGTCTGAGGCAGGAAAGACAGTCTGGGAAGGAGATGAACATGACCGAACCGATCCGCTGGGGCGTACTTGGCGCGTCGAAATTTGCGCGGGAACAGATGGCGCGCGCAATCCACGCAGCGCAGGGGGCTGAACTGGCAGCACTTGGCACTTCATCGGCCGACAAGGCCGCGCCATTTAGTGCCTTCGCACCAGGTTTGCGGGTCCATGACGGCTATGACGCCGTTCTTGCCGACCCAGACATCGACGCTGTCTACATTCCCCTGCCCCACCATCTGCATGCGCCGTGGGCCTTGAAGGCCATCGCGGCGGGCAAGCATGTTCTGGTCGAAAAGCCGCTGGGGCTTCGCACAGAGGACTTTGACCCGGTCATTGCCGCAAGGGACGCCAGCGGCCTCGTGGTCGCAGAAGCCTATATGATCGTGCACCATCCCCAGTGGCAGCGGGCCAAGGCTTTGCTTGAAGAGGGTGCAATCGGTCAGCTGGCCCATGTGCGTGCCGCCTTCTGCTACAACAACGCGGCCGACGCCGGGAATATTCGAAACCGGCCCGATATCGGGGGCGGATCAATCCCGGACATCGGCGTCTATACATTCGGCTCGGTTCGCCTCGTAACCGGCCAGGAACCGCTGAGTGTCATATCCGACATCACCCGCGAAGACGGCCTGGAAGTGACGGCGCGGGTTGCTGCGACCTTTCCAGGCTTCAGCTTCCAGTCCATGACATCGATGCGCATGGGTGCCTTTCAGGAAGTGGTCTTTCACGGAGATACGGGCGCCATGCGTCTTTCCGCGCCGTTCAACCCCGGCGTTTATGGCGAGGCGCGCATCGATGTTATGGCTGAGGGCGCGATCACCCGGACTGAACGTTTTCCGGCGGCCAACCACTATGTCCTTCAAGTCGAGAACTTCTGCGACGCAATACGGGGCAAAACGGCTTTCCGTTGCCCGCTTGAATTTTCGCGCGGAACCCAGGCCATGATCGATATGGTGTGGGCGGCAGAGACCGGATAGCCGACGCAACGTACGCTGCCTTTACAGCCAATTTCTTTGAATGTGTGACAGTCTCCGGCGTCAAATGCTTTGCCCCAGGAGATCTCGTGCCCATGCCTGCACCTGCCTCACTCCGCCGGGGTCGTCTGGTTGCCATCGCACTTCTGCCTCTCGCGTCGGTTTCCAGCGCCGGTTCGGGCTTCGCCGAGATCTCTCTCGGCGAGCTCGACGCCGGGGACCTTACTACCCGGTTTCTGGCCTTGGTGATGATTGCGCTGGTGATCGAACGCGCCGTCGAGATCTATATCAAGGCGCGATTTGGCCCGCCGGAACTGCGCCCGACCGGGGATGGTTTGAGTTCTGCAAAACGTCAGCGCGCGCGGGCAGCCCACGCGGCCGCAGGCATCCTGAGCCTTGCCGTCGCGGCCGTTGGCATACGTGTCCTGGCCCAGTTTCTTCCAGGTGGAAGCGCCGATCTTGCCCCAAGCCAGAGACTGGCCTTCCAAACGGTCGACATGGTCCTTACAACGCTGGTGCTGGCGGGCGGGGCCGAAGGCATTCATCGCATGGCCCGGCGGATCAGCAGCGCGAAACCCTAGCAACCTAAGGCGTTCACGCCCCGATGCGTTTCGTGTTAGCCTATGTGCCGACAGTTGCGGAGGTGGCGATGGAACAACCGGACGAGCCAGGGATTGACGGACGCCTGCATGGCGAGCAGATCGAACCGGAAAGCAAGGACAGCATGCTTATCCGGCTTATCTACATGGTTCTGATCGGTTTCATGCTTTACGTCGCGCAGCCGGTTCTGACGATGACCACCGTCGTCCAGTACGTCATCATGCTGGTCAATGACGGAAAGCCTAACGATCGCCTGGCAGATTTCGGCACCGACCTTGGGATCTGGATCGCCAAGGCGGCGCGGTTCCAGACGGCGGCAAGTGAAGTCAAACCTTGGCCCTGGACTGAGCTGGATTAAGACCCTGGGCCCGGCCCCAAAAAGTCAGCGTATTCGATCCTGAACCGATCTTCCGCCGCCGGATCCGCTAGTCCATTGCCTCGAGTTCGTCGATAAAGCCCGAGATCATGCTGAGGCCCTTGTCCCAGAAAGCAGGGTCCGAGGCATCGAGACCGAAAGGCGCCAAGAGGTCCCTGTGGTGCTGCGAACCGCCAGCCTCAAGCATCTTGAAGTACTTTGCCTGAAAGTCCGGATCGCCTTCTTCGTAAACCGCGTAAAGCGCGTTCACCAGCCCGTCGCCAAAGGCATAGGCATAAACGTAGAATGGCGAATGAACGAAATGCGGGATGTAGGCCCAGAAGGTCTCATACCCTTCCATGAAGTTGAAGACCGGACCAAGGCTTTGGCCCTGCACGCTCATCCACAAGGCGCCGATGTCGTCGGGCGTCAGCTCGCCGTTTCGGCGCGCATCATGCAGTTTGCACTCAAAATCATAGAACGCGATCTGTCGAACGACCGTGTTGATCATGTCCTCGACCTTACCCGCCAGCAGAATTTTCTTCTGGGCGGTATCCTTGGCCTCGGCCAGAAGTTTGCGGAAGGTCAGCATTTCGCCAAAGACGCTGGCCGTTTCGGCAAGCGTCAGCGGTGTCGATGACAAAAGCTCCCCCTGACCGGCGGCCAGCACCTGATGGACCCCGTGCCCAAGCTCATGGGCCAGCGTCATCACATCACGCGGCTTGCCCAGATAGTTGAGCATCACATAGGGGTGCACTTCGGTCACCGTCGGATGCGCGAAGGCACCCGGAGCCTTGCCCGGTTTCACACCCGCATCGATCCAGCCGCGCGTGAAGAACGGCTCAGCAATTTCGGCCATGCGCGGGGAAAATCCGCTATACGCGTCAAGCACCGTCGCCTTGGCGGTTGCCCAATCGACGGTCTTCGTGTCCTCCATGGGAAGCGGGGCGTTCCGATCCCAGACCTCGAGTTTCTCGAGACCCATCCATTTTGCCTTGAGACTATAGTAGCGATGGCTCAGCTTGGGATAGGCGGCGACAACGGCGTTCCGCAGCGCCTCGACCACCTCGGGTTCGACATGGTTCGACAAATGCCGCCCGGTCTGGGCTGTCGGCATTTTGCGCCAGCGGTCTTCGACCTCCTTTTCCTTGGCGAGCGTGTTATGTACGCGCGCGAAAAGCTTTACGTTCGCACCGAAAACCCGCGCCAGTTCCCGGGCTGCCGCCTCACGGCGTGAACGGTCGGTTTCGGTTAGTTCGTTGAGCGTTGCCTCGATGCCCAAGTCCTCACCGCCGATCTTGAATGTGAGGCCTGCGACAGTTTCATCGAAAAGCTTGTTCCAAGCGCTCGATCCCACAACAGATTGATCATGCAGAAATTTTTCCAGCTCATCGGACAACTGATAGGGTTTCATTGCACGCAAGCGATCAAAGATCGGCTTGTAGCGGGCTAGATCCGCATCAGCATCGAAAAGCACCTGAAGATGGTCGTCGTCCAGGCGGTTTATCTCCAGCGACCAGAATACGAGCTGGGTGGTAAACCCTGTGATCCGATCCTGACAGTCCGACAAAAATTTTGCGCGATCGCCATCGGTGGTGTTCTGGTAGTAACGCAGACCAGCGAACGACATGATGCGTCCAGCAACGGTGCTGATGCGCTCGTCCCGGCGCACTGCCTCAAGCAGCCCCGCTGCGTCCAAGTCGGCAAGCTTACCCTCATAATCCGTGGCAAAAGAAGTGCAGGCCTTCTCCAGCCAGTCCAGGTCACGTTTCAGGACTTCCGCATCCGGGCTTTCATAGAGATCGGTCAGGTCCCAATCGGGCAGATCTCCGAAGGTTGTGGCGCCGTCGGTGGCGCTGTCGAACACGGGACGGGGGATGTGGGGCATGTGGGTACCTTCCGGCGAATTGCTTGATGCTGACATAGTGCCGTCGCACCCTGACATTCAATCGTTTAACCGCATTATGTCGCGGTCCTTCGCAATTCCGCCGATCAGTTTCCTGCTAAACGCTGGGCCTGGGCGAACGCCCGATGCCGCATGCGATTGCACTCCGCTTGCCATCCGGTGGCCGACCGGACCAAAGTCCACGGTTTGACCGGGCTGGCCTAACCGTACGCCTGCAGAAGAGCGCGCAGGTCCGCCAAAGTGTTTGCTTCGTCCACGGGTTTGTCGCGACGCCAGCGCGCCATGCGGGGAAAACGCAACGCCACGCCCGACTTGTGACGTGGGCTTTCTTGTATGCCTTCAAAGTGGATCTCAAAAACATGGACCGGGGTCACCTGACGGACCGGGCCGAACCTTTGAAGGGTATTCTTCCGGACCCAACTCGTGATTTCGCGAAACTCCGCATCGGTCAGGCCGGAATAGGCCTTCGTGAATGGGACCAAGGCGTCGCCATCCCGTACGGCGAACGTGAAATCTGTGAACAGATTGGCACGGCGTCCATGTCCGGCCTGCGCGTAGATCATCACCGCGTCAATTGTCAGCGGATCGACCTTCCACTTCCACCAGTCACCCTTCTTGCGCCCCGCAAGATAAGGGCTGCCGGCACTCTTCAGCATGAAACCTTCGGCTCCGATTTCGCGGGACGTCTCACGCTGGCGAGCAAGTTCATCCCAAGAGCCAAAGGCAACAAGAGGCGACAAGCGCAGACCCGCTTCTTCGGGCATCCCGCCGACAAGCTCTTCGAGTTTGGCACGTCGTTCGTCGAATGGGCGGGACCGCAGATCCTCACCAGATATTTCCAAAAGGTCATAGGCCTTCAGCACCACGGGCGCCTCGGACAGTAGCTTTTTCGGCACCGATTTGCGCCCGATCCGTTTCTGAAGCGCCGCAAAGGGAAGTGGGCGGCCTTCGGTCCATGCCAGAACCTCGCCGTCGACCACCGTGCCCGGAGGGACGAAATCGACCGCGCGGGCCAGTTCTGGAAAGCGGTGGGTCATAAGGTCCTCGCCCCGGCTCCAGAGAAAATGGGTCCCGCCCCGGACAATCAGCTGACCCCGGATCCCGTCCCATTTCCATTCGGCACGCCAGTCCTGCGGCGCGCCCAGGTCGCTTGGCGGACCATCCAGTTGGTAGGCGAGATAGAACGGATACGGCTTGGACAGATCCGCATCCGGATCGCGTTCAAAGATAAGCCGCTGAAATGACATCGTATCGGGCGTCCAGTCGCCCATCAGGCGGTGGGCAAGTTCGGGCTCGTCCACGCCGGTGGCGCGTGACAGGGCGCGCGTCATCAGCTTTTGGCTGACACCGATCCTGAAACCTCCTGTAATCAATTTGTTGAAAAGAAAGCGACCGTCGTCGTCAAGCGTGTCCCATGCGGACAGAACATCCGCGCGGCGAGCATCTTCTTCAAGATTGGAAAGGGATCGAATCCGCGCAATCCATGCCCCCAGCGTTCCTTCGCTGGATCCCTTGGCCGGTGGCAATACCAACGCAATCGTCTCTGACAGATCGCCCGTGACGGCATAGCTGTCTTCAAAAAGCCAGTCGGGGATGCCCGCGCTTTCCGCCGCCCAGGCCCGCAGCAGCGTCGTCGTGACCGTGCGTTTCGGGCGCCGCCCGGACAGGATGGCCACGCACCACAGTTTGTCTTCTTCGGGGGCGTCGATGAAATACGTGGCGAGCGCTGCAACCTTTTCATTGGTTTTCGTCGTCTGATCCAGTGACCGGAAGAGTTGCGCAAAACGCTTCATGGGCTGCTGTCGCCAACGATAACGCGCAAAAAGCCCCGCCGCGGAACTTCCAGGGCGACGGGGCAGTTTCGAAGGGCGTCGGGAATTGTGCGAACGGCCATGGGGAAGGCCTAGCGCAAATCGCCCCTCGGGTCACATGTTCAACCGACGCCGTTCGAGCGACAGGTGGCGCAACGCCTCTGATGCATCCGCCGACAGGGGCAGGCTGGTGGCCGCATCGATGTCGCCTCGGGTCACGCCGATATCCTTAAGCATGGCATCGTCGAGGTCCCGAAGGTCCTTCAACCGGTTGCGGTGGGCACGTTCCTGAAAACGCCGCTCAAGAAGATGGGCGAGTTCGGCAATCGGGTGCCCGACGTGGCGCACCGCGCTAAAAAGTGTCTTGGTGGTCATTGGGTCTCTCCTACTGAGGTTTCAGAGGGCTTCGCGAAGACCTTGACACTGACTATGGGGGTGCCGCATACTTCAATCAAACGAATAGTTCTTTATTTAGCTGTCAGAAAAAATGAAAGCCGCCCATGAACGCCCCCGTTAACCCGCAAATACCGCTTCTGGACCTCGATCTGTTGCGCACGCTGGTCGCGATTGCCGAGACCGGGAACTTTTCCAAGGCGGCCGCGACGGTCCACCGGACGCCATCGGCGGTGTCCATGCAGGTGAAGAAGATCGAAGACATCGTCGGCCGGTCCGTGTTCATGCGCGACAGCCGGTCCGTGACTTTGACGCCGGACGGCACGTTTCTGCTGCAACATGCCCGGCGCATGCTGGCCATGAACCGCGAGGCCCTGGCCCGCTTTGTCCAGCCGGGCCTGAGCGGTGTGGTGCGGCTCGGCGCGCCCGATGATGTGGCCGAGCGTTTCTTGCCTTCGATGCTCCGGCGGTTCGCCGAAACCCATCCATCGGTCACCATCAACGTGACCGTCGATGGGAGTGCCGACATGCGCCGGCTCTTGCGGAACGGCAGTCTGGATATGGCACTGGTCACCTGCGGGATCGATCCAACAGAGGCCGAAGGCGGCGAGGTCCTGTTTTGCGAAAGCCTGGTCTGGGCGGCGGTTACCGGCGGGACGGCGGCGGGGCGGGCGCCCTTGCCAATCTCGGTCTGGGAAGAAGGCTGCATCTGGCGCAAGGTCGGCTTGGACCGGCTGGACGGTGCGGACCGCGACTGGCGTATCGCCTTTCAAAGCGCCCACATCTCGGGTCAGAAAGCCGCGATTTTGGCCGATCTGGCGGTGGCGCCGCTGCCGCGATCATCCCTGGGAGGACAAATCGTGGAAGCCGCGCCCGAGTTCGGTTTGCCCGAGTTGCCCGGCTATGCCCTGGCGTTGGTGGTCGGCATCGGCACATCCCCTGCGATCGATGCCGCTGCGGACCACTTGCGCGCAAGCTTCGCCGCCGCGCGGCGCAGCGAGGTTGCGCTGACCGCGCAGCCGGACACATAGACAGCGCCGCAGATACAGCGGTTGCACGACCGCCGCATATTGAAAGGGCGTGAACGCGCGCCCTCGACAGATCACCCTGCCAGCCATAGATAGCCAGTTGAGCAGTTACAGGGGCATGAATTCCATGCGCACGCTTTGGCTTTTCTTAACACTAACGGGTGTCGCCGCAGGCGCGGCGGGCGCGCAGTCGGTCCAGATTTTTCCATCGGCGCCGCAGATCGATCCGTCGGCCGAAGCGGCTTTCGAACAGGAATTCTGGAACACGGTCAAAGCCAGCGACAATGTGAGCGACCTTGAAGCCTATCTCAGACAGTTTCCGGACGGTCAATTTCGCGACGATGCAGATGCCCGCATCCGGTACCTTTTGACGGGTGAAGCGCCCGAGGCCGGCCCAGTTGAGGCCGACGAGGCGGCAATCGATGCCTTCGATGAGGAGTTCTGGGCCGCAATCCAAGACACGAAGAACGCCACCGACCTGCAGGCCTACTTGCTCCAGTTCCCCGACGGCAAATACCGGGCCGAGGCGGAGGCACGCATCCAGCTGATCGAAGAAGGCCTGCAGAACGGCGGTAGCTAGGCGGTCGCGCCCGCACGCTGGAGCTTAACGGGTTCCGTGCGCATCAGGCGCAGCACATTGGACATCCAGGGCACCTCGGCATCCGTGTCGCGCACCGCCGCATAAAGCCGACGGGTAATTCCAGATCGGGTCAAAGGCCGTGTCACGTAGTCGGAATTATAGCGCACCTCGCGCACAACCCAGTCCGGAAGAACGGCAACGCCGCGGTTCGAAGCGACCAGAAGCAGGATAACGGCGGTCAGCTCGACCTGCCGAACACCGCGCGGCTCGACACCCGCGGGGAGCAGAAGCTGAGAGAATACATCAAGACGACTGCGCTCTACCGGATAGGTGATCAAAAGCTCATCGCGAAAATCCCCGGCGACCACAAAATCGCGCGCCGCCAGCTTGTGCTGGCGCGACGCCACGAACACGGGTTCATAATCGAACAGCGGATGGAACGAGATGCCGTCCAAATCTTCCGGATCGCTCGACACGACGAGGTCGACCTCTTCCTTCTGCAAAGCCGGCAAGGCTCCAAAACTGAGACCGGGCCGGATATCGACGTCCACGTCACCCCAGGCCTTCCGAAACTCTTCGAGCACCGGAAAGAGCCATTCGAAACATGCGTGGCATTCAATGGCGATGTGAAGCCGCCCGGACCGGCCCTGGCGAAGCGCCCGGAATTCTTCCTCGGCGGCAGAAACTTCGGGCAGGATCTTCTCCGCCAGCCGCAGCAATTTCATGCCGGCCGCCGATAGCTTCAACGGCTTCGAGCGACGGACGAAGAGTTCGACGCCAACCTGAGCCTCAAGACCCTTGATCTGGTGGCTCAGCGCTGATTGGGTGATGTTCATCAGATCAGCGGCCCGCGCCAGGCCCCCTGCCCGGTGGATCGCCTCGATCGTCTTCAGATGGCGAAACTCCAAATGCATTTCAAAAGGATCTCATGATTATCTTGAAGATAATGAATTTGTCTCACATTGATCCACGTGGCACAACCGTCACGATGATTGGATCAGGAAACGCGATGACCCCGCCCACAGTCTCTTTTGAGTTTTTTCCGCCGAAATCGCTTGAGGCGTCGTTCCGGCTTTGGGACACGGTGCAGGCACTGGCGCCGCTAAACCCATCTTTTGTTTCTGTCACTTATGGCGCCGGTGGAACCACGCGCGATCTCACCCACGAAGCGGTCAGCGCCATTGGAAAGCAGACCGGCCTGAATGTCGCGGCACATCTGACCTGTGTCGATGCCAGCAGGGCCGAAACGCTTGAAATTGCAGAGCGCTACGCGGAAGCAGGCGTGCGCGAGATTGTTGCCCTTCGCGGCGACCCGCCAAGCAACTCCGGCGGATTCAAGCCCCATCCGGACGGGTTTCGCGACAGTCCAGAGCTGATCTCAGCGCTCGCCGCAACAAACAAGTTTGAAATCCGCGTCGGCGCCTATCCCGATCCGCACCCCGATGCCAAATACAGCGGCGCAGACATTGACTGGCTGAAACGCAAGATCGACGCGGGCGCCAGCAGCGCAATCACACAATTCTTTTTCTATGCCGAGACATTCCTTCGTTTCCGGGATGCCTGCACGGCGGCTGGGATCACGGCGCCTGTTCTGCCCGGCATCCTGCCAATCGAGGATTGGGCAGGATGCAAGCGCTTCTCCAAACGGTGCGGTGCGCGCATCCCCGACGGTCTTGACGCGGCGTTCACGCGCGCGCGCCGCGACGGACGCCAAGAGCTTTTGGCCCTGACCCATGCCACGACCCTTTGTTCCAGGCTGTTGGCCGAAGGCGTGGATCATTTGCATTTCTACACGCTGAACAAGCCAACACTGGCGCGCGACATCTGCCATGCACTGGGTGTCACGCCCGACATCCTTCTTGAGAACGTTGCGTAACGCATTGCCTCTGGAACAAGCTCTGCCTAGCGTGCATCCATCTGCCGCAAGGATGCGCCATGGCCGATCCCTTTTTCGCCAATTCGATCGACGATCTTCTGACAACAGAGCAAATGTTGTCCATGAGCGGTCTCGAATTCATGGAGCGTATCCGCGACGGACGGTCACCCGCCCCACCCATCGCCCGGCTTCTGAATTACCGCGTTCACGCGGTTGACGTTGGACGGGTTGTGTTTCGCGGAAGCCCCGAATTCGACCACATGAACCCCATCAGAACGGTACATGGCGGCTGGTACGGGACGGTGTTGGACAGTTGCATGGCCTGCGCCGTAATGACCACGCTGCCCGTGGGTTCGGCCTATACGACGCTGGAATACAAGATCAACATCGTCCGTGCGATCCCGCCCGGCACCGTCACTGACGCCGTCGGCACCATTCAGCACGGTGGCCGCAGAACCGGTGTCGCCGTTGGCGAAATTCGAGGCGTCGAAGACGGAAAGCTGTATGCGACCGGGTCAACAACCTGCCTGATCATGACGCCCACCTAGATCAGAGCCGGCAGTCCGCGACGGCTGGAAACCCATTTGGACCCGGCGTTACAATCGACAAGTTACACTGCGCGCCTATAAACAAGGGTGGAGCGCGTCGCATATACACACCGGTTTGACCGCGTGTGTCTTCGCTTGGTCATCATTTGGTGGTAGGCTTGCGGCGCTGCGATTGGATGCGCGACACGTAGTGCGTGGGACAAGAGGGTGCAGCTGCTGTGACTGACCCAACGTTTGACGAAACGATAACACCGGCCGTGGAAACGGCGGATGTCAAACCTGAACGCTGGATCAAGCGGCACCGTGTGTCCACGCGGATCTGGCACTGGGCCAGCGCCGCGCTGATGATCGTTCTGTTCATGAGCGGCCTGATGATCTTCAACGCCCACCCGCGGCTGTACTGGGGCCACTCCGGAGCGCATTTTGACCCTGCCTGGCTGGAAATCGGTTCGACAGAGACCACGGGCTATCTTCGGATCGGAACGGCCGAGATCGCGACCACCGGCGTCTTGGGGATACAAACCGATGCCGACGGAAGCCAGACGCGCAGAGCCTTCCCGCCCTGGTCGACGATACCCTACCACTATGACCTGGCCTGGGCGCGCCGCTGGCACCTGACGGCCGCATGGGCGTTCGGCGTCGGGACGTTCGCCTTCATGATCCTCAGTTTTCTGAACGGTCATGCCTGGCGAGACCTGATCCCGCACAGGCATGAGGTCAAGCCGAACCACCTGTGGCGTCAGTGCCGCCACCACGCCATGTTCTGGCTCTACCGCGAAGAGGTTTCGGCCGACTACAACATACTACAGAAGCTGGCCTATCTTTCGGTGACCGGGGGACTAATCCCCTTGGTCATTCTCACTGGCCTGACGATGTCTCCATGGATCAATGCAACACTGCCTTGGCTGGTCGATGTCTTCGGCGGGCGCCAAACTGCCCGATCGCTGCATTTTATCGCAGCCTGGTCCCTCGTGGCATTTGTTATCGTGCATTTGGCGATGGTTATCCTGGTCGGCCCGATCAATGAGATCCGCTCAATGATCACCGGTTGGTTCCGGCTGCCGCAGGAGCGCGATAAATGAAGGGTCTGACCCGCAGAAAACTGATCATCGGCGGCGGACTGGCGCTGACAACGGCTGCCGCGGCGACCGCGTGGCCCCTGATGCCGCCCAAGCACAGATTGCGCAAGAAAATCCTGTTCTCGGGCGAATGGGCATCCAAGACCATTCGCGATCACGTAGGCCGCACCGCCCTGGCGCGGGAATTCGGCCCCGAGCATATATCCGAACGGTTCCCGGAAAATGGGTCGCGCCGCCCGAATTCGGTCGTCTGGCAATTGCACGAACTGGACGGCTTTTCCCAGTGGAAGCTCGGCGTGCACGGGCTGGTCCAGAAACCGCTGCTCTTGTCGCTGGACGATCTGCGAAGCCTGCCGTCGCGGACCCAGATAACGCGCCATGACTGTGTCGAAGGCTGGAGCGCGATCGCGGAATGGACCGGTACGCGGCTTTCGGCTGTTCTTGAGGCGGCCCAGCTGAAAGATGACGCACAGTTCGTCGTCTTTCACTGCTCAGATGCGCCGGGCGGTCTGCCATACTACGAAAGCGTCGATCTGATCGATGCCTTCCATCCCCAGACGATCCTTGCCTATGACATGAACGGCCAGCCCCTTCCGACCGGCCATGGCGCGCCCATCCGTGCCCGGATCGAACGCCAGCTTGGGTACAAGTCCGCCAAGTTCATCGAGCGTATCGAAGTGGTCTCAGACCTGCGCAAAGTGGGCTTCGGCAAGGGCGGTTTCTGGCAGGATCTGGCCGATTATGAATGGTACGCTGGCATCTAGTCATGCTTCGGCTTCAAGGCGCATGAGCTGATTGGGTCGCCATTACGCGCCACGCCGTTGGACCCCGCCCCGGTCTTTTCAGCCCGGCTGTGTCACGGATGTGTCAGATGGCAAAGTGCTTTGCGCCAGCGCCCCTGCCGAGGGATGAATGCGCTCCGAGGGATCGGTCCCCACAATGCGCCGTGACCGCGCGAGGAAAAGCCTTGCCCAACCTTGGTTCAACCCGACCGATGGCGCGTTCGCATCGCATTCGAACCGGCGCTGCCATGCCTGGGGCAGGACCAGACCACACGCCTCGGCGTTGCCAAGCATCCAAACCAGGGGAATGTTGGACAAAGGGCGCGACGCATTGTGGCCCAAGAGGTGTCCCCCTACGTCGCCGTGGGTGCCCCGAAACCAGACCTGTTCCACATGGCCCGGAAAATCGTCAGGCGTTTCCCATAAGACCGGTTTATAAGCATCGCGCCGTTCATCCAGCGCCAGCGCCTGAAACCCGTGGCGCACGTGCGTACCCAGACGGTGATTGTGGAACAGATGGCGGCGCTCGGTCATGCGCCAGAGTAACGGTGCGCGCAAACCCAGCGCTTTCACCGTGTCCCAGACGCCAACCATCTCGATGCCCACCGATTCCTGGCAAAAGCGCGCCTGGAAAGCGCTGAGCGTTTCCTGCTTTGGGGCACATTCATAGTGGCGAAAGGCCATGGCGATGTTGCGCTCGGTCGCTTCGACGGGGCGCAGCAGACCCACAGAGCCCAGTATTCCCGCCAGGGATCTGACCGCATAGGCCCCTCGCGAAAAGCCGAACAGAAAGATCCTGTCGCCCGGGCGATAGCGCGATGCCAAGGCGCCATAGGCCCGCTTTATCCGGCCGTTGATGCCGTAGCCCGAGACAATGTTGGGCGTTTGCCGCCAGCTGTCCCATTGCACGCCCGCCTCATAATGCAGGCTGAGATGTACGGTCGGATACGTTTCCCTGATCAGCTTGAACAAGATGCCGGCGTTGGTCTCATTTCCCGGGATCAACGACGAATTGGTGCCATCGAGGATGACCACATGGTCACGGGTCTCTCGCCGGTTGCCGCGCGGCACGATTCGACGGACCAGCGGGGCCCGTCGCAACATGCGCTTTATGCGTCGTTCAAGCCGCAAAGTCCCTGTCTTTGAGAAGCGTCCAAACCCGTTCTGGTGTGAACGGCATATCGACCTTTCTGAGGCCCGTGTCCCAGACGGCGTCCAAAACGGCATTGGCGACCGCCGCAAGGGCACCGACCGTTCCAGCCTCGCCGCACCCCTTCATTCCCATGGGGTTTGCGGTTGATGGAACCGGTTCTGAATAAAAGGCGATCATGGGCACATCTTCGGCGCGCGGCAGGCCATAGTCCATGAAACTTGCCGTGAGAAGCTGGCCAGTGTCATCATAGACAACACGCTCGTTCAGCGCCTGACCGATCCCCTGCACGACGCCGCCATGCACCTGCCCCTCGGCCAGCATGGGATTGATCAGGTTGCCGAAATCGTCTGCCACCGTGTAACGCGCGATGTTGACGACACCGGTCTGAGGATCAATCTCAACCTCGCACACGTGGGCGCCGTTGGGATAGGAGCGCCCTGGCAGCCGCGCTTCGGCAGTGTGGTGAAGCAGGGCCGTTTCACCCGCCGCGCGAGCTGAAGCGGCGGCTTCAAGGAACGTAAACGACAGGTTCGACCCCGGCGCGCGGAACTTCTCGTCATCGAAAGTCACCGTGTCAGGGTCAACACCCATCTCTTCGGCCAGAAAGGGCGTAAACGCCTCGACCATCTTGGTCACCGTCGCCAGCGTGGCATTGGTCTGGGTGGTGACGGACCGGGAACCGCCGGTGCCACCGCCATTTTCGATCTTGTCGCTGTCGCCCTGCACCACCCGGATGGCCTCTAGCGGGATCCCCGTCTGATCCGCCAGGAACGCCGCAAAGACAGTCTCATGACCCTGGCCATTCGACTGGGTGCCCACATAGATCGACACCTGACCATCATCGTGAAACTCTACCGCCGCGGTCTCGGACGGATCGCCGAGAATTGATTCAATGTAGTAGCAAAGCCCAAGACCGCGCAGCTTGCCTTCGGCGGCGCTCGCCGCCTTGCGCGCGGCAAAGCCAGCGCGGTCGGCATGGTCCGCCGCCTGGTCCATGACCATGCTGAAATCACCGACATCGTACAGCTCGCCAGTCGATGACTTATAGGGAAATTGATCCGGCTTGATGAAGTTCTTCCGCCGCAACTCCCATGGATCGACGCCCAGCATCCGCGCCGCATAGTCTATCGTGCGTTCAAGTGCATAGATTGCCTCGGGCCGGCCAGCGCCGCGGTAGGCATCGACCTGTGTCGTGTTGGTGTAGACGCCTTTCACACCCAGGTAAGTTGTCTGGACGTCGTAGACGCCCATCAGCACCCGCGAAAAAAGCTGGCTTTGGATCGGCTGCGCGAACTGGCTGTTGTAGGCACCGAGATTGCATATCGTATTCACCCGGTAGGCGGTTATGCGGTGGTCTTCGTCAAAGGCCAGCTCGCAATGGGACACCAGATCGCGTCCCGCGTTGTCGGTCAGCATGGCCTCGCTGCGATCCGACATCCAGCGCACGGCGCGGCCCAAGGTCTTGGCAGCCCAGGGAACCACAAGGTTTTCGGGATAGGTCATCGCCTTCATCCCGAACCCGCCGCCCACATCGTCGGTGGTGACGCGCACTTGTTCCGCTTCAAGGCCCAGCGCCTCTGTCAGCGTCTTTTTCAGACCCCACACGCCCTGACCGTTGAAATTCGAATGCAGCCGCCCGTCGGACCATTCGGCCCAGCACCCACGCGTTTCAATGGACGCAACGATCACCCGGTTGTCCTGGACGTCAAGCTGGATGTGATGGGCTGCCTCGGCGAACGCGGCATCGGTTGCACCCTCATCGCCCGTGCCCCAGTCAAAGGCCAGGTTGCCGGGCGCTTCGGGATGTATATCGGCGCCGCCCTGGGCCAGCTCCAGATGCGGCGGCAGATCGTCGTAGTCAATGACAATCAGTTCGGCCGCATCCCGGGCCGCCGCCAGGGTGTCGGCCACAACCACTGCGACGGGTTCGCCGACGAAGCGCACACGGTCGCGCGCAAGGATCGGACGTTCGGGCGCCGCGCCATCACTGCCGTCGAGATTTTTGACAGTGGTGGAGGCCATGGCAACTTTCATTCCACTTGCTTCGATATCGGCGAGCGTCGCCACAAGATGGACGCCGGCCGCGTCCTTGGCCGCGGATGTATCAATGCCGGAGATAGCCGCATGGGCCTGAACAGCCCGCACGAAAAAGGCCTGAAGTGCCCCTTTGGGCGCAGTGTCATCGACATAGCGGCCCGCGCCGGTCACAAGCCGGCGATCTTCGACACGCTTTACGGGTTGGCTCTTTCCGAACTTGTCCATGGCTCACCTCGTCATCCTATCACTGGCGGACACTAGCGGGCGCGACCAAAGTGTCTAGGGTTCGATACCGCGCACGGGGGCCAAGGGCGCCGCAAAATCCATCAAGCAAAGGTCGCAAGCAGACTGCGGCGTCGAAAACAGAACAGAACGGTCACGGAAGCGGCCGCAACCTGCCCTGTATTGTGGCCGAGACTGCGGAGAGTTTGGACGATGCTGGAAAGTCTAGAATTGTCGCGCGGGCGTCTGTCGGAAGCGCAGGTCGCCCGCTATCAGAAGGACGGGTTCCTTTTCCCGCTTTCGGTGTTATCGGCGGAAAAGGCAGCCGACTACCGCCGACGGCTTGAAGCCATCGAAAGGGACTGGCTCAGCGCCGATCTTCCACTTCCGCTAAATTCATACAAGCGTGTCAACGCGCAGGCCGTTCTTCCCATGGCCTATGAGATCGGCGCCGAACCGACGGTCCTGGACGTTATTGAAGGCATACTGGGCCCGGATATCATGCTCTATTCGGTCGAGTTCTTTATCAAGGAGCCCCAAACGCGCCATGTCGTTACCATGCATCAAGATCTCACGTACTGGGGAATGGGCGGGACCAGCGGCATGGTCACAGCCTGGGTCGCCCTTTCGGCTGCCACACCGGCCTCGGGTTGCATGAATTTTGTGAGAGGGTCACACAAGAATTCGATCCTGCCCCACGCCGACACCTTCGACGACGACAACCTGCTCAGCCGGGGACAGGAAATCGCTGTGGACGTGCGCGAGGAAGACAAAACCGCCATCGAGATTCATCCGGGCCAGATGAGCCTGCACCACGGCCTGACAATCCATGGCTCTGGTCCCAACCAAACGGATGACCGGCGCATCGCCGCAGTGATCCGCTATGTGCGCCCGGACGTGGCCCAGGAAAGCGGTCTTCCGGATTATGCCATGCCACTGCGTGGCACTGATACGGGTGGCAACTTCATCCACTATCCTGCACCGGCTGCAGATTTTCACAGCGACGCCTTGGAAATCTATGAGACGATCCGAACCAAACAGGCGGCTGTAATGATGGCCGGCGCCAAGGGCAACACGGAGATGTACTGATGCCCGCCACCACCGCAAACCACGCCGCCGTTGCGAAGGCCGTTTCTGGCCTTTCATGTTGCAAAGTGGGCGATTGGCAATCTTACCCGAGGCAGGAGATATCGTAGAGGTAAGCGCCACTGGGAAATCTCGCCGCTGGCGGAGGAAGCTTTTTGCAGGCAAACTCATACAAATGACATCTTCGGAGTAGTGCCGATGGACCACGTCAAATTCACCGCCATGAAAGATGGGGACAGGGAAGACTATGAATTCCTGACCGCACATGAGATCGCCTATACAAAGGGTACGGCGGACCGGTTGCTGACAGCGCTGGTCAGTCTCGACGAAAGCTTGTCGGGCTATCAGATCACCCGGCTTGGACATTCGCTGCAATCGGCCACCCGCGCCGAACGCGACGGGGCCGACACCGACTGGGTCGTTTCTGCGTTACTGCACGACATCGGCGACATTTTTGCACCTTACAACCACGACGAATACGCGGCGACCATCATCAAGCCCTTTGTGCGGGAACAATGCACCTGGGTCGTTGAAAAGCACGGTGACTTTCAGCTTGTCTACTACGGTGAACACGTGGGCGCGAACCCCGAAAAACGCCAGAAATACAACGGCCATCCGTATTTCGATGACTGCGCGCAGTTCTGCGAACGCTGGGACCAATCATCCTTTGACCCGGACTATGACACCTTGCCGGTCGAGCACTTCCGCGACCGTGTGCGTGAAGTTTTTGCGCGCAATCCCTATGACCCAGAGGTGATCCGCCCTGGTGCGCGCGTTCCCCTGGTCGCCGACTGAATTTTCGCCGCAGCCGCAACATCGGCCGCATGGCCTTGGTTTGGTGCCGCGTGCGGCTGCCTGAAACAGCCCGGCCGCGTTCGGGTTCATCAAAAGCGACCGTTTCCGGCACCGCTGGCTGAAAAAGATGCAAGAAAGGCCGCCGCGGCGTTTCTTCGGTGGCCCCGACGATTTCTGTGGAGCTTCGCCAAAAGCTCTTTACCATACAGTCAAAAATCGGGGGATGGGGATGCTTGATGCCATAATCCGAAACGCGCGTCTGACCGACGGGCGCGGACCTGTGGACATCGCGATCAAGGGCAACACGATTGCCGAAATCGCGCCGTCAATCGACGCCTCAGGCGCGCCCGAGATTGACGCCAACGGCTATCTGGTTTCGCCCCCCTTCGTAGATCCCCATTTTCACATGGACGCGACGCTTAGCCTGGGTCTGCCCCGGCTCAACCAATCGGGCACACTGCTTGAAGGGATCGCGCTTTGGGGCGAGCTGAAGCCGCTGTTGACACCGGAAGCGGTGATTGAACGCGCGCTTCGCTACTGCGATCTGGCGGTGTCTCAGGGTCTTCTGGCGATACGCACCCATGTGGATGTCTCGACAGCGCCGCTTGTAGGTGTCGAGGCGCTGTTGGAGGTGCGCAGGAAAGTCGCAACCTACATCGATCTTCAACTCGTGGCCTTCCCGCAGGACGGTCTGTTCCGCGCTGCCGGGGCCGAAGCGAACCTGATCCGCGCCCTGGACATGGGCGTGGATGTGGTTGGGGGTATCCCCCACTTTGAGCGCACAATGGCGGACGGCGCCCATTCGGTCACTCGGCTGGCCGAGATCGCCGCCGAACGGAACCTGATGCTGGATCTGCATTGTGATGAAAGTGACGATCCGCTTTCGCGGCATATCGAGACGCTGGCATATGAGACCACGCGGCTGGGCCTGGGGGAACGGGTCGTGGGCAGCCATGTCACGGCGATGCATTCCTATGACAATTACTACGCCACGAAGCTGATCCCGCTGATCGCGGAATCGGGCATGAACATCGTGCCCAACCCGCTGATAAACATCACACTTCAGGGCCGATCAGACACCTATCCCCGTCGGCGCGGCCTGACCCGTGTGCAAGAGCTTCGCCAGTCTGGCGTGAATGTGGCTTTCGGCCAGGACTGCACCATGGATCCCTGGTACCCATTGGGATCGGCAGACATGCTAGAGGTGGCGCATATGGGTGTCCATGCGGTGCCCATGACCTCTCGCGAAGCGATGGCCTGGGCCTTCAGATCGGTCACGCTCAACGGCGCCAAGGCCATGGGACTTCCCGACCCGACGCTGCGGGCGGGCGGACCGGCCACCATGGTGGTGCTGCAGGCACGTGATCCCATCGAGGCGGTCCGCCTGAAGGCCACGCGTCTGACTGTCATCCGAAACGGCAAGGTGATTTCGCGGACCGCACCGCGATCGGCGGAACTGAGCCTGCCGGATCGCCCCGCGACACTTGATCCCGCGGCCTATGCGCCGGCGGCAGAAGACACCAGCCAATAACCGTCCAGTGAAAAAACCAGCAGAGAGGATCCTTGCCATGAAAATCACACCCAACCGTCGCCAGCTGATCATCGGAGCGGGCGCAACCCTCGCGGTGCCCGCCTACGTGCGGCGCGGCAACGCGCAATCCACCGCCAAGGTGGCCGCGGTCCATATGTCACCCGTCGAGAACGCTTGGAACAGCCGCATTCACCTGGCATTCCAGGAAGCCGCAGCCGCTGGTGAGATCGAGTATGAATTCTCGGAAGGCGTGGCGCCGACGGACTACCCACGCGCCATGCGCGAATACGCCGAAGCCGGCGTCCAGCTGGTCTGGGGCGAAGCCTATGCCGTCGAAAGGGAAGCGCGCGAAGTGGCCGGCGACTATCCCGACACGGCATTCCTTATGGGATCGTCGGGAGGGCCAGCTGGCGACAACTTCGGTGTCTTCGGGACCCGTAACCATGAAGCCGCATACCTGGCCGGCATGCTGGCCGGAATGATGTCGGAAAGCAACGTCTTCGGTTCGGTCGGCGGCTATCCGATCCCCGAAGTCAACCTTTTGATCAATGCCTTCCGCATGGGTGTGACCGAGGTTAACTCGGACGCGACATTCCTGAACGGCTTTATCGGTGCATGGTTTGATCCGGCGCGTGCCAAGGAAGCGGCGATTGCTCAGATCGATGCCGGGGCGGACATTCTTTTTGGCGAACGCATTGGCACGGCCGATGCCGCCGAAGAGCGCGGGATCAAGGCCATCGGGTCGTTGATCGACTATACACCGCGCTATCCCGGCACCATTTTCGCCAATGCGATTTGGAACTACGGGCCCACGATTTCAGCCATTGTGGCCGATATTCAAGCGGGTTCCCCCGTGGGCCGGGACTATACCGAATACTCGTTCATGTCCTACGGCGGAAACGAGTTGATCTATGTGGCCGACGAGGTGCCTGAGAACGCGATCCCAGCGATGGAAGCCAAGCAGGCGGCCATTGCAGCCGGCGAATGGGATGTGCCGATCGACGAAAGCGAACCCGCCTGATCGGCGACATCCGCCGTGGAAGACGCCACCGCGCTCGCCGCCCTAATCCGGGACGGTCAGGTCAGCGCCGTCAGCGTGATGGAGGCAAGCCTGTCCGCCTTGCAGGGGCGGACAGGCTATGGCGCCGTGGTATATTCCGACCCGGAAATGGCTCTGGCCGGCGCCAGAGCGGCGGACGCCACGCCAAAAGACCTTCGGGGCCCGTTCCACGGCATGCCCTTTCTGGTGAAAGATCTTGGTGGCTTTGCGCGGGGCCTTCCGGCGGCAGCGGGATCCGCCGCCATGCGCGCACTGGCCACGGCGCCAGAGAAGGACAATGACCTGATGGGCGCGCTTCGCGCAACGGGCCTTGTTCCATTCGGCCTAAGCGCGACACCGCCCTTCGGACCATCGCTCAGCTGTGAGCCCGAAGGCCTGCCGCCCACGCGCAACCCGTGGAATACGGCCCTGACCTCCGGCGGATCTTCGGGCGGCGCTGCCGCTGCGGTTGCCTCAGGTATCGTGGCCATTGCGCACGCAACCGACGCCGCCGGTTCGATCCGCGTGCCAGCCGCCTGTTGCGGCTTGACGGGGCTCAAGCCATCCCGTGGCGCAGTTCCCGCCGGTCCGGATTTTGCCAATCACCTGATTGGGATAGCCTCGGAACTGGTGCTTGCCCGGTCCGTCCGCGACGTGGAAACCGCTTTCCGTTCGGTCGCGTTGCCGGGTCGAGAACTTAGCCTTCCCGACAAACCGCGTGTGGCCATCGCCCTACCCGGGAACACTGGACCGGACGAGCGCGCTGCTCTGGCGGCCATGGGCGATGCCCTGAAGGACGCGGGCTGCACCTTGTGCGAGATAGCCAGCCCCGACGCCATCGGCGCAGAGGCCCACAGGATCGCCTGGACGGTGATCGCTGTGTCGCTGGCCGAATGGGTCGCGACCATGGAGATACCCGATGACCGTCTGCCACCCCTCGCGGCAGCTCTGGCTGCCGAAGCGAGATCCATCCCGGGCACCCAGCTTTTTGCCCTGACCCGTGACCTCGCCCGTGTTTCATTCGAAGCGGCCGAGCTATTCCTGGACTGCCAAGCAGTTCTGATGCCGGTTTTGTCCCGGGCGCCCGTGCCGGTCGGAACCTTTGATCTCTCGGGCCGTGACCCCGATGATCACCGGATGCGCATGGGCCGGTTTGCCCCAAATGTGGCCCTCGCGAATGTGGCAGGCTTTCCCGCCTTGGCATTGCCTTTCGGGGCCGCCAACGGCCTACCACTTGGCGGGCAATTGCTTGGCCCAATTGGCAGCGATGCGGCGCTATTGCGCCTTGGTTCCATGATCGAGGCGCGCGCGCCCAGGCTAGACTTTCCGCACCCAATCGCGGGGTTGCCCGCATGACCCATGTGCTTGAGTTGCGCGGCATCACCAAACGCTTCGGTCCGCTGACCGCCAATGACGATGTCTCTCTTGCCCTTTCCCAGGGTGAGATCCTGGCGCTCTTGGGTGAAAACGGCGCGGGCAAGACCACGCTGATGAACATCCTCTTCGGCCATTACGCCGCCGACCAGGGATCAGTGCATGTCTTCGGTCATGAGTTGCCGTCGGGCCTGCCACGTGCGGCTATTGAGGCGGGCGTGGGCATGGTGCACCAGCACTTCACCCTGGCGGGCAACCTGACCGTTCTGGAAAACGTGATGCTTGGCTCGGAACCGCTCAGCCGCTTCAGATCGGCACAAACGGTTGCGCGAAAGAAACTCTTGAACATTGCCGACCGCTTTGGTCTTCCGGTTGATCCGAACGCCAAGATCAGCACATTGTCGGTGGGTGAACGCCAACGTGTCGAGATTCTGAAAGCGCTGTACCGGGACGCCCGGGTGCTGATCCTGGACGAGCCAACGGCCGTTCTGGCCCGACCCGAGGCGCAGCGCCTGTTCGAAACGCTGCGCGATATGACCCGCGAAGGCCTGTCACTTATCTTCATCAGCCACAAACTGCATGAGGTTATGACGGCAGACCGGGTGGCGGTTCTGCGCGGCGGAAAACTGGTTGCCGAAAGACGGACCGGCGAAACCAGCCCGGAAGAGCTGGCCGAACTGATGGTCGGACGCAAGGTTGAACGACCCGTACGTCAGGACCACGAGATTGGGGCGCCGGTTCTGGTAGCCCGGAACATCACGGTTGGAGCGGGCGAAAAAACCGGGTTGAACGACGTGAGCTTCACCGTGCATGCCGGAGAGGTACTGGGGATCGTCGGTGTATCCGGGAACGGCCAGGCGACGCTTGGCGCCCTGCTTTCGGGCCTCGCGCAGCCAGGGTCCGGAACCATCAGGTTGAGCGGTGTCGATGCCGCAACGCTGGGACCACGTGGGATGATCCGTGCCGGGGCCGGGCGCGTGCCGGAAGATCGTCACGCCGAAGGCGTCGTGGGCGAATTGAGTGTCTGGGAAAACGCTGTTCTAGAGCGCTTGAAGACCCCGGAGTTCTCAAAGAATGGCTTTGTCCGGCAACGCGAAAGCAGGGCCTATGCCGAGGACCTGATCACCCGGTTTGATATCCGCGGGGCGACAACGGAAACCCGTGCCCGGCTGCTGTCTGGCGGCAACATGCAAAAGCTCATCCTTGCTCGTATCCTGGCAAAGGATCCGGGCTTTGTACTGGCCAACCAGCCGACGCGGGGGCTTGACGAAGGGGCGATCGCCGCTGTCCACGCGGAACTTCTAGCGGCCCGGGCCAAGGGCGCCGCGATACTTCTGATCTCGGAGGAACTGGAAGAGGCCGTGGCGCTGTCTGATCGGATTCAGGCGATCGTCAAGGGTCGTCTGTCGGCGCCGATTTCGGCCAATGACGCCGATCCGCAGCGGCTGGGTCTGATGATGGCCGGGGTTTGGAACGAGGACGCCCATGCGACTTGAGCGCCGAACAAAAACGCCGCTACATCTGATTTTTCTGGCACCGCTGGCAGCCGTGGCCGCTGCGCTGTTTCTGGCGGCAGGCCTGATTGCGGCGGCGGGTGTAAATCCACTCTCCGCCTATGGCGAGCTTTTGCGCGGCGCGCTGGGTTCCCGGCTGGCCATCACCGAAATGCTGACGCGGGCGACGCCGCTGATCTTTACCGGCCTTGCCGCCGCCGTCGCGTTCCGGGCCAAGCTTTGGAATATCGGCGGCGAAGGTCAGTTTTACATGGGCGCCCTGGTCACGGGATGGATCGGGCATTCGCTGGCGGCGCCCGGATGGCTCGGCGTTCCGTTTCTTCTGGTCTTGAGCATGGTCACGGGTGCGGCGCTTCTGGCCGGTCCCGCGATCCTGCGGCTGCGGTTTGGCGTCGATGAGGTGGTCACGACGCTTTTGCTGAACTTCATCGTGCTTTTGTTCGTGGGACTTATGATCGAGGGGCCACTGCGCGACCCCCTGGCCTTTGGCTGGCCGTCATCGGTCCCGGTCAATGACGCCTTTCGACTGCCCGACCTGATCCCCCGTACCCGACTGCACATCGGCTTTGTCTTTGCCATCGTGGCCGCCGCCGCAGTCTGGCTGATCGTGTCCCGTACGGTATTCGGAGCCGAGGTGCGCGCGGCGGGCCTGAACGCAAAGGCGGCCGCCTTCGCCGGTATCTCACTGCCAAAGACCATCATGGGGGTGGCACTATTGTCCGGAGGTCTGGCCGGCCTCGCCGGAGCGGTCGAGGTGATGGGTGTCACGGCAGCGGTCACAACAACCATGAGCCCCGGTTTCGGCTATGCTGGCATCGTCGTGGCGATGCTTGCGGCCCTTCATCCCGCCGGCGTGGTGGGTGCGGCGCTTTTTGTGGCCACGGTGTTTGTCGGCGCGGACGCCATGGGCCGGTCAACCGGCGTGCCTAGCTTCATCGCCGATGTGATCGTGGCGTTGTGCCTGCTGACCACAGTCGTCGCGCTTCTTTTCACAACGTATCGGGTGCGCCGATGACCGAAGCCATCGACCTTTTGCTCAGCACCAGCCTTTGGGCAGCTGTCCTACGCATTGCCACGCCTCTGATCTTCGGCGTGCTGGGCGCCCTTCTCTGCGAACGCGCCGGCGTTCTGAACCTAGGGATCGAGGGGATCATGACGATGGGCGCGATGACCGGCTGGCTGGCGGTCTTTCTGGGTGCGCCGTTATGGATGGGTCTGCTGGTGGCGGCGCTGTGCGGCGCGCTTTTGGGGCTGTTGCATGCGATGCTGACCGTGCCCCTTGGCCTATCGCAACATGTGTCGGGACTTGGCATAACGCTCTTCGCCTCGGCATTGGCCTATTACCTCTACCGCCTTATCGTCGAGGTGGGAGAGTTGCCGCCAACGATAGAGCCGTTCCGGGCCCTCGACATACCCGGCCTTTCTGATCTGCCCGTTCTGGGCCCAGTCCTCTTTTCCCAAGCGGTTCCGACGTATCTGGCGCTTTTCGCGGTTGTCGTCGTTGCCTACGTGTTGGCGCGCACGCCCTTGGGTCTTGCCATCCGCATGACGGGTGAGAACCCGAACGCGGTCGAAGCCCAGGGGCTCGACCCCATCCGCATACGCATATGGGCGGTCGTGGCTGGATCGGCCCTGATGGCCATCGGCGGAAGCTTCCTGACCATGGCGGCCTTTGACAGCTTTTTCCCGGGCATGGTCCAAGGTCGGGGATGGATATGCATTGCCCTTGTGGTGTTTGCCTCTTGGCGTCCGGGAAAGGCTTTGATCGGGGCCCTGCTGTTTGCGTTCTTCGATGCCTACCAGTTGCGGCTTCAGACCGTGATCGAGGCCGTTCCATATCAGCTTTTCCTGATGGCCCCTTACGTTCTGTCGATCGTGGCACTGATCCTTGTGGCCCGGCGCGCCGAAGTCCCTGCCGCACTCATGGCGCCCTACCGCCGAGGAGAACGCTAGACACCAACCGGCCGCAGAGCATTCGTCCAAGCAGATGTGCGACGCAACGAGGGGCACGCATAGGTGTGGCTGGCTGAAACGGCGCAGGGGTTGATCGGGGCGCACAATGCACCACAATTGAACAAGGAGCGCAGAGATATCGGTTCCGGATTATGCTTTTGTTTTGGGGGGAGATCCAAAGAATGCTACGACACCTTCTGGCCACCGGCCTAGCAGCAACCCTGTCCATCGCGCCCGTATGGGCACAGATGACGGCATCGCCCGAAGGGGCCAAGGTTTACTTCGCGAACATCGCGGACGGCGACAGTGTGTCAGCTCCGGTCACAATCGTTTTCGGCCTTTCCGGCATGGGCGTCGCGCCCGCCGGGACCGAGGTGGACAACACCGGCCATCATCATCTTTTGGTCAACCGTGAAGCTTTAGGTGAGAACGAATTCGGCGAACGGGAATTCCGGGAAGGTTTGCCGAACGATGAAAATCACATGCATTTTGGCGGTGGACAGACAGAGGTCACACTCGATCTTTCGGCTGGAGAACACACGCTGCAGCTCGTCTTTGCCGATGCCAACCACATTCCGCATGACCCGCCCGTGGTGTCCGACGTAATCACCATCGTCGTCGAGTAACGCCTGACAAAGAAACCTGCCCGCGCCCGAGGTTTTCCAGGCGCGGGCCCGACTACACGGCGCCATCGCCTTTTGCGTGCGCCATTAAAGTTAATGTTCAGAGAAGTTGAAGGGCAGGCCTTAGTGAAGCCGCAGCGACCGTCTGGCGCCGGTCTGCAAAGTCCGGGGCTTTAGACAGCGGGATTTTCACCCGCTAAGATCTCAATAGTCAGAGTTTTTCAATCCGCACATTCAGGGCTGGAATTGCTGCCTTAACGGTGCGGGCGTTCGATTGGGACATTTCGAAATGTCTCAAATGGGTCCAACGGCGGCCACTCGACAACTGCACGGCACATATTTGCTTTGAACCCACCCTACCGTTTTTCTACCTCTCGGCGAACGTCTGCTACCGGAAAACCAACAGAACACTCAACTGTACTCAGCCCACAGCGACATTCGAATTAGACGAGCTATTGGCTAGTGTTCATGAGTGAGCTACGGATCAGAGTGTAACCGTAGGAGTGTTGTATGTACTACGTAGCTGAGACGGAGCGCTTGATCGCCGATGGCGTAATCTCGCATCAGCAAGCCGATGAGATAAAATTGCGTGCGCGCGCTGCAATGGTGACGCTTTGCATCAATACCTTGTTGATAACAGGTATTATCGCGGCGACGCTTGGACTCGTCTTTTATCTTGCTTCGGCACTTAGTGTCGCGATTTGTGGCGGGTTGTTTCTAGCTTTGGGTCTCTTCATCTTGCGCTATGCGGCCCCGCTCTATCGAATGTTTGGCAATGCCAGCGCTTTGATTGGGGCGGGCATGTTAATTGGTGGTATTGGAATTGAGTTGGTGGACAAGGTCCCTGATACTGCTGGATGGTTGATGATTGTCGTTGGAGCGATAGTTGCCTGTCTTTGCGCATGGCGTTTCAGGACCGCTTCGCCGCATCTGCGCTTTGCCTATGGCGCCGTATTACTAATGGGAGGTGCGCTGCATATCTTTGGTGTTTATTTTTATTTCAATTACGCTTCTATTAGCGGATGGCCCATGCCTTTTGCTCATTTCTACGTGTTTGCAGTCTTCGTAGTGCTCGGTACGTTTCTTGATATCAGATTAATCACGGCATTGGCGATTGCGCCTTTCGCCCAGATGCTGGACACAGGAACTTACTACTTTACAGCTGCTTATGTGTTTTACTCACCAGAGCCGACACTCAGCATTTTGCAGATGTCGCTGTTAATCGGTGCTTGTTTGTGGGCGGCGAACCGATGGGCAGCCCACATCTCTCGGCAGGCTGGAATCCTGATGATCATGGCATTTGTAGTCGCGAACTTATGTTTCCTTGTTGGCAGCATCTGGGGGGACGTCGTGGGTGTAACCTTATGGGGGCCTACGGGTACAAGTTTCGACGACTACAGCGCGTACTCCGCCGCGCGCGACACCTTCCGAGCCGCTGCTTTCAGCATCAGTGAGCATGCATATGCAGTCATCTGGGCTGTCCTGCTAACAACTTTAATTGTTTGGGCGGCATTGAGTAACCGACGAGGGATTTTCAACTCAGGCATGACCTTTGCGGGCATCCATGGCTACACGCAGCTGTTTGAGAGCTTCTCCGACGAGCCGTTGGCTTATGTCATCGGCGGGCTCGCCGCGATCCCGATAGCCTTTGGGTTGTGGCGTTTGAACAACGTGTGGTTTCAACCCTTGGATGTTGCAGGGGCCCGTTAATGGGATCAGCTAGGACGAGCGAAGCAGACATTGGAATTGGCGCAATAAAGGTCAACTAAGTCCTGCATACCTGACCCATTCCATTCAAACCCGGACCGTGTCCTTGCCGCGGAACACAGGCACATGCGCCGGCCGGCAACTACGCCAAGGGCACGCCCAACGGAAGCCGTTATTTCGGCTCCCGGACGCTGCGCACCCGTGCGTGGCCACAGACGGTGTCCTATTCCCAACGCGGCGAAATACACCACTGCCTGTTGTGCTTTGAATCCTGCTTCGAAAGGCTGCTTCGACCTCAGAGTTACCTTGCTCAAAACCACTCACGCACGCTATTGCGCAATCATGAAAAAATATGGCCGAACATTTCACTTGCCGATCTCACCCGGCGCAACAAGCGACGACAAAATCATGTTTTCGATCGATGGTCTTATGGTCGATGATCTGGTTGTCACAGAAAAAATGGACGGCGAAAACACAACGATCCATAGCACCGGAACCTATGCACGCAGTCCTGACAGTCGCTACCATCCATCGCGTGACTGGGTCAAAGCGTTCGCGGCGACTATTTCTCCGCAACTCAAAGACGGTGAACGTATTGTAGGCGAAAACCTTTTTGCAAGACACTCGTTGGCCTACAATGCACTGCCTTCCTACTTCTTGGCGTTTTCTTGGATCATTGGTGACCATATTCAAAACTGGGATAACACACTCCTAAGGTTCGAAGAGTTAGGTATTACACCGGTTTCGGAACTCTATCGTGGCCCGTATGCTGAACAACTTTTTGAAGGCACTTCCAAGCAACTGGATTTGTCGAAACAAGAGGGTTTTGTTGTGCGCGACGCTTTGGGCTTCAACGAAGACGAGATGCCACTTCGTATGGGGAAGTATGTGCGGGCCAATCACGTTCAAAGCGAAGCCCATTGGATGAAATCTGAGCTGGTTCCAAAGGGTTTGGCAAAAAACTAACGTCGGCTCTGTCCCAAGTGAGCTTTGGCAGTGGGTCCAAACGCGCTATCGTCGAGGCATGTCCGACATAGTACCTCCCTGGGCAGAAGCGCCCGCCTTTTCCGTTCGCCATGGCCATGGTCGGGGCGAGATGACACGCAATGTCTTCGTCACCGGAGGGGGACCGCCGGTCGTGCTGCTCCACGAATTGCCGGGCATTCACGGGCAGTTCTTTTCGCTGGTCGATCTCTTGGTCCGGAATGGGATGTCGGTCTGGGTGCCGCATTTCTTCGGGCGCATGGGCCAGCGGCAGACAAACCGTCAAATGCTGACGAACCGCTGTGTGCTGAAGGAATTTGCCGGGCTTTCGACACGCAAGCTGGGCCCCGCAGCCCATTGGACGCGCGAAATGATCAAAGAGGTTCGCGCCCGTTCGGGATATGATGAGGTTGCGGTGATTGGCATGTGCCTGACCGGTGGGTTTGCGCTGGCAATGATGGCCGAAGAAGGTGTTGTCGCGGGTGCTGCCTGCCAGCCGTCGCTGCCGATACTACCCTGCGCGGCCTTCGGAATGTCAAAGGATGAAATCAACGCGGCCAGAACCGGCATGGCCGCCAAGGGCCATGCCATGGCGCTTCGGGCATCGAACGACAGCATCGTTCCGGCCCGGCGCCTGCGCCGCATCAAAGAGGCCTTTGGCGAACACGTCGTGGTCGTGTCGCTCGGCCCGACGGGCCATGCCACGCTGACGGAAAACCGCAACGACGATGCAATGCGCGCCGTTTTCGGCTATGTTATGGAGCGCCTCGGCATCTCTGGTCCGCCCGATCTGAACTGACGATGGCCATCGGAGGCAGGGCTAGCGTCGACGGGCGCCGACGTCGCCTTCCCACCACATGCGCTTTGCCCCGCGAAAGACTGTGATCTGATCCCCCGGGCGATAGGCGGCCAGGCGAAACGCTTTTGTCATAAGGCTTTGGCCCACGGCGCCATCGGGCGCGCGCCAGTGCAGGCGCACCCGCTTCTCGTTATTCACCGACACACCCGTTTCCAGGACCCCGGTCACCTCGGCTGTCAGCATCTCGCCCCGCTCGCGCGCAAGATAGGCACGATTGGTTTGCGCACCGATCAGCGCCAGCACGCCCAGCCCCAGGCCCCCGGTGATCCAACCGACCCAAAGCGCCCACGATGCATTCTCGGCCGTCTGCCCAACCCGGTATTCAAAGCGGTCCGGCCTATCGGCCAAATAGCGGATCGGAACCCAATCGCCCTCGCTGGCCCTGAAAAAGTAGCTTCGCGAGACGCTCCGGTCGCGTTCGATGGTCCTTTGGCCAGCACTGTAGCGGAAGGCGGCATAATGGGTCGTCGTACGGTCGCCGTCGCTGTCAACATCCACTTCCACCCAAAGCCGCGTAATCTCGGCGTCGGCCAGGACGCCTTGCGTTTCATACTGATGCGCCCGGCGCTCAAGGCCCAGTGAGATGCCAGAGACCAGCACCAATACGCCAGCCGCGGCAAGGCTGGCCCAGCCGCCCAACCGGACATAAAGGCTGAACCAGCCGCGCGGGCGATCGCGTTCATGTTTCCGCTGCACCTGCATAATCTGCTCTTTCCGCTCCTAGGATCGCGCGTTACATACCACCGAACTCTAACGGGGTATGTCGATCATGCCGATGGAAAAGACATTCGATGCCACAGCCGCCGAGCCGCGCCTTTACGATGCGTGGGTAAAGGCGGGCTGTTTCAGCGCCGGTGCGGGCGCCCGGCGGTCCGAGACCTTCTGCATTATGATCCCCCCGCCCAATGTCACCGGCAACCTGCACATGGGCCATGCCTTCAATAACACGTTGCAGGACATTCTGGTGCGTTGGCACCGGATGCGCGGCTTTGACACGCTTTGGCAACCCGGCACTGACCACGCGGGCATCGCCACGCAGATGGTCGTCGAACGCGAGCTGGCCAAATCCAACCGCCGCCGCACGGACATGAGCCGCGAGGATTTCCTCGACCTCGTCTGGGAACAGAAAAACAAATCGCGCGGCAACATCCGCGGCCAGCTTGAACGCCTCGGCGCATCCTGCGACTGGGACCGCGAAGCCTTCACCATGGCCGGCGCGCCCGGTGAGACCGAACCGACCCCCGGCGGGCAGGACTTCCACGGCGCGGTCATCAAGACCTTCGTGGAGTTCTATGAGAAGGGCTACATCTACCGCGGCAAACGGCTGGTCAACTGGGACCCCCATTTCGAGACCGCGATCAGCGACCTCGAAGTCGAAAACATCGACGTCGACGGGCACATGTGGCACTTCAAATACCCGCTCGCGGGTGGCGCCACCTATGAGTATGTCGAGCGCGACGAAGACGGCACCGTCACCTTGCGCGAAACCCGCGACTATATTTCCATCGCCACAACGCGGCCCGAGACCATGCTCGGCGACGGCGCAGTCGCGGTTCATCCATCGGATGAGCGCTACGCGTCAATTGTCGGAAAACTCTGCGAAATCCCGGTTGGCCCAAAGGAACACCGCCGCCTGATCCCGATCATCACCGACGATTACCCGGACCCCAACTTCGGCTCCGGCGCAGTCAAGATCACCGGCGCCCATGACTTCAACGACTACGGCGTCGCCAGCCGGGGCGGCATCCCCATGTACCGCCTGATGGCCATGAACGGATCGCTGCGCGACGATGGTGAGCCCTACGCGACCGAGGCCGCCAAGGCCGACGCCATCGCCCGGGGCGCCGACTTCACCGTCCAGTCCGTCGACGCCATCAACATCGTCCCCGACGACCTGCGCGGGCTCGACCGCTTCGATGCCCGCAAACGTGTGGTCGAACAGATCACCCGCGAAGGGCTGGCGGTCATGACCGTCGCCTCCGACCCGCGCCTCGGCAAAACCGCCGTGAAGCCCGAGGCGGAGGGCGCCGACACCCCCGTCCCGCTGGTGGAATCGAAAACCATCACCCAGCCCTTTGGCGACCGCTCCAAGGTCGTCATCGAACCCATGCTGACCGACCAGTGGTTCGTCGACACCGCCAAGATCGTCCAGCCCGCCATCGATGCGGTCCGGAACGGGGAAACCGAGATCCTTCCAGAGCAGCACAAGAAGGTCTATTTCAACTGGCTGGAAAACATCGAGCCCTGGACCATCTCGCGCCAGCTCTGGTGGGGCCACCAAATTCCGGTTTGGTATGATGAACGCGGGCAAATGTTCTGCGCACCGACAGAAGCGGAAGCATATCAAAAAGCGCAGGAATACTATGAGAAGAAAGGCGACAGTTTCTTCGCAGCATGTTTGTTGATGGGTATCTTTGAAGGACCGGTTGGGGCTTACGAAGGCGAGCACCTCGACTTTGATCCCAAGGACCTTAAACCGGCGAAACTTTCCCGCGACCCCGACGTCCTCGACACATGGTTCTCGTCCGGCCTCTGGCCGCTCGGCACCCTTGGCTGGCCCGAGGACACCGAGGCGCTCAACCGTTACTTCCCCACCTCCGTCCTGATCACCGGCTTCGACATCATCTTCTTCTGGGTCGCCCGGATGATGATGATGCAATATGCCATGGTCGGCGAACGCCCCTTCGACACAGTCTATGTCCACGCGCTGGTTCGCGACGAGAAGGGCAAGAAGATGTCGAAGTCGCTCGGCAACGTCCTCGACCCCCTCGATCTGGTCGACGAGTTCGGCGCCGATGCCGTCCGCTTCACGCTGACCTCCATGGCCGCCATGGGCCGCGACCTGAAGCTATCAACTTCCCGCATCGCCGGGTACCGCAACTTCACCACCAAGCTCTGGAACGCCTGCCGGTTTGCGGAGATGAACGGCGTTTTCGGGACCGAGGCGGCCGCAGAATTCCGTTTGGACGACCTGCAAAACCCGGCCAACAAGTGGATCGTCGGTGAAACCGCCCGCGTCCGGGAAGAGGTGGATGCGGCGCTGTCGGCCTTCCGCTTCAACGATGCCGCAAACGCGCTTTATGCCTTTGTCTGGGGCAAGGTCTGCGACTGGTACGTCGAGTTTTCGAAACCGCTTTTTGCATCGGACGACTCTGCGATCGTGTCCGAGACCAAGGCCACGATGTCCTGGGTGCTGGACCGTTGTCTGATGCTTCTGCATCCGATCATGCCGTTTGTTACCGAAGAGCTTTGGGGCACGCTGGCAGAGCGGGGCCAGATGCTGGCGCTGACGCCCTGGCCAGAGGATCAGGCGGCTGAAATGGTCGATCCGGACGCGGATGCCGAGATAAGCTGGGTCATCGCCGCCATTGACGCCATCCGCTCTGCCCGGGGAGAGATGGGGGTGAAGCCAGGCGATGAAATTCCTGTTCTGGCGATCGAGCTGTCGGATGACGCGCAGCGCCATTGGACCACCAATGAGACCCTGATCCGGCGTATGGCACGCGTCGGCGCGCTCGGCGCTGCCGATGCGGCCCCCAAGGGATCGGTTACGCTCGCCCTGCCCGGTGCCACGCTTTGCCTGCCATTGCAGGGTCTTATCGATGTCGATGCCGAAAAGGATCGTCTGTCCAAGAGCCTTGGCAAGCTGGAAAAGGACCTGAAGGGACTTCAGGGCCGCATGAAGAACCCCAAGTTCGCGACCTCAGCGCCGCCGGAGGTTGTCGAGGAGACGCAGGCAATGCTTGCCCAGAAAGAGGCCGAGGCCGCTAAGATCACCGCCGCCCTTGGGCGACTGGCAGAACTCGCCTAGATAGATGCCATGGCGGATGCATGGTCGAAACTGAGCGAACGGCAGATCCTTAAGGCACAGGCCGAAGGGCAGCTGACGAACCTCGCAGGCGAAGGCAAGCCCCTGCCCAGCCATCCCGAAGAGGCACATCTTGATGCGGGCGAAGCGGCTGCCGGGCGCATGATGGCGGCTGCCGGGGCCTTGCCGGAAGAGATCAAGCTTAAGCAGGCACTGGACCGCGCGAAGGCGGCCCATGCAACTACTGAAGGCGATGCCGCGAAGAAAGCGGCCATGGCGCGCATCGCCGAGGCGCAGATGCGCTTTGACATCGCGCGTGAGGCCCGCCTGAAGGCCATGCGCGGTTAGACACGGCACAACGCGGCCTTGCGTTGCGCCAAACGAGGTGGTTCAACCGCGCCCATGATTGGCCCACGACTGACCGAAATTGCCGAAAGCCTGCCCGCATCGGTGCCTTTTGTTGGCCCAGAGGCCCAGGAACGCGCGCTGGACCGGCCCTTTGCCGCCCGCATCGGGGCCAACGAATCCGTCTTCGGACCTTCTCCGCTGGCCATCGAGGCCATGGCACGGGCAGCCGCAGATGCATGGATGTACGGTGATCCTGAAATGCATGACTTACGCGGCGCGTTGGCAGATCATCTCGGGCTTCGGCCCGAAAACATCATGATCGGAGAAGGTATCGACGGGCTTTTGGGTGTCCTTGCCCGCCTTATTGTCAGCCCCGGTGACGCGGTGGTCACTTCAGACGGTGCCTATCCAACCTTCAACTACCATGTCGCCGGGTTTGGCGGCGCGCTTCACAAGGTGCCCTACCGGGATGACAAGGAAGATCTGGCCGCGCTTTTGGCCAAGGCATCGGATGTGGGCGCCAAGCTGATCTACCTGGCCAACCCCGACAATCCCATGGGCAGCTGGCACCCGGCCACGGCCATATCCGATACGATTACCACGGTGCCCGAGGGCGCGGTTCTGGCGCTCGACGAAGCCTATTCCGACACCGCGCCGCCCGGTACGATCCCGGCCATTGATCCCGATGAAAGGCGCGTTGTTCGCTTTCGCACCTTCTCAAAGGCCTATGGGCTGGCCGGTCTCAGAGTCGGGTACGCCATCGGTCATGCCGATACGATCAGGGCATTCAACAAGGTCCGCAATCATTTTGGCGTCGGTCGCGTGGCCCAGGCGGGCGCGCTGGCCGCGCTAAAGGACCAGGACTATCTGCAGGCCACCATCGCCCGAATTGCCGCGGCCTGCGAGGGCATTGCGGAGATCGCGAGAGGCCATGGGCTGACACCCCTGCCGACCGCCGCGAACTTTGTGACAATCGACTGCGGGCGCGATGCGGACTTTGCGCGATCCGTCCTTGAGACCCTTGTCGAAAACGGCATTTTCGTCCGGATGCCCTTTGCGGAACCCGGCAACAGAGCGATCCGCGTGTCCGCGGGGCTGCCCGAAGACCTTGCCGCCTTCGACAAGGCGTTGCCCCTGGCACTGGCCGCCGCGGCGCGGATTTGCGATTAACCGCACGTTGAAGAAACCGTTTTAACAAAACAGGTGACAGAAGCGTGCCGAAGTTTATCCTTTCGGCGGAAAGGAGCGGTCATGCGCGATGAACGCGGAATAGGTGTTGCCCCGAACTACACCACGGCGTTTCTGGTGTCGTTTGGCGTGGTCGTTTTCATGTTTCTGTTTGGAATATGGGTGGCGTTCGGAATGATTGCAGCAATGTTGTCAGGGTGGTCACTGGACCGTCTCATCGTTTTTGGCCAGAACCGGCGTGATCAGCGCGACCCCAGGTAAATGCGGTTCAGGCGGTAGAGATTACATCTGCCGCCGCCTCTAGACCGCCCTTTCCGTGCGGAATGCCCAGCGCCTTTAGACCGGCCTCAATCGTGCCCAGTACGCCCATGACCATCTGTGCATTGACATGGCCCATATGGCCGATGCGGAAAAACCCATGCCAAGCCGGGTCACCCGGCGTCGCCATCCCCAGCCCAATGCCCAGCGTGACACCGGCGCGTTCCGACAGCCAATCGCGAAGAGCCGTTCCATGGGGCGCGCCCAGCATTGCCGATGTGACGGCGTGACTGCGGTGGGCTGGCTCAGCGACGTTGAGCCGGAACGGACCTTCGGCCGACCAAGCAGTGCCGGCGGCCCAAACAGCCTCGGCAAGCTTTGCGTGCCTGGCCCAGACGGCCTCTAGCCCCTCTTCTTTGAGGATCATATCAAGCGCCACCCGGAGACCATACAGGTGATGGGTCGGCGCAGTTCCTGCAAAGTGCTGATAGTATTCCTGGGGGTTCGCGCGCGGCCGCCAGTCCCAATAGGCGGTTACGCAATCCGCCGCTTCGCGCGCCGCATCAGCCTTGTCATTGAAGAACACAAAGCTCATGCCCGGCGGTGTCATCAGGCCCTTCTGGCTGCCGGCGACCATCAGATCGACGTGCCAATCATCCATTTCGAAACGGTCGCAAGCCAAACAGGCAATGCAATCGACCATGAACAGCGCAGGATGCCCGCTGGCGGCGATGGCCTTTCCCAGCGCCTCGATGTCCGATTTGACGCTGGTCGAGGTATCACTTTGCACGGCCAGCACGGCTTTAATCTTTTCGTCGCCGTCGGCCTGCAGTGCGGCCACAACCTGCCCGACGTCAATCGGCGCCTGTCGGCCGAAATCGATGGTCTCGACATCGGCACCGAGCCGTTTGGCCATTTCGCCCCAGCCGACGCAGAACCGCCCAGTGGCAAGAACCAAAGCCTTGTCACCGCGCGAAAGGATGTTCGCCAGCGCCGCTTCCCAGGCGGCATGGCCGTTGCCGATGTACATCGCCACGTGGTGGCGCGTGCGCGCGACGGCGCAAAGATCCGACACGATGCTGTGCGTCACATCCACCAATTCGCCCGAATAAATGTTTGGTGCCGGGCGGTGCATTGCCTGAAGCACCCGGTCAGGCATGACCGAAGGGCCCGGGATGGCAAGGTAATGGCGTCCGTTCGAAAGGCTCATCAAGCTCTCCTGGAAGGCTGACCGGCGAGAGTTAGACCGCCCGGGTGGAGAGGTCAATCATCTGGCGTCGGATCATATTTCCGCGCCAACCTTTCCGGGCTGACACCGGCCAGGAATTGGGTCAAAAGCCAGCCGTTTGCCAAACTTCTGCGCAACCATCCGTCGCGCAGATAGCGATCCGCGCCCGTGGTCAGATGGGTGCCGAGGCTTCTTAGGGCCCGCCGTCCCACGCGGCGCGCCATGTCGACATCTTCCATCAAGGGCTGATCGCTGTATCCGCCCACGGCGTCATAATGCGTCCGGCGGATCAAAAGCCCCTGGTCGCCGTAGGGAAGCCCGAAGGCGCGGGAACGGATATTGGCCCAGCGCGCCACCAGTGCCGGAGCGAAACCATGCGCGTCGAACTGCAAATCGAAATAGCCCGCGGTCATTTCCTCAGATCGGACAAGGGCCGCTGTTGGCCGGGTCCAGTCCGGCCCGAGAACAGAATCCGCATGCAGAAAAAACAGCCAGTCGCCCCGGGCAGTCCGGGCGCCACGCTGCAACTGGCCACCCCTGCCCGGTGGGCCGCTGACAACTGTGGCGCCGGCTGCCTCGGCAATGCGTTGCGTGGCATCTGATGATCCGGCGTCGGTGACCACAACTTCGCGGATAAGGCCAGCCTCTAGCCCCGGCATCAGGGATGCCAGGGTCGCTGGAAGCGTCGCTTCGGCATTGCGCGTCGGAATAACCACACTTATTGGTGCGCGCATGAATGGAACCCTGTGAATTGTGTTCGCGCTTCCCTTGCCTATAGTCACGGCCATGGCAACAGGAGAACATCCCATGACCGGTGAGGCGATTTCGGGCCGTCGGATCATTCGCGTCAGCGGCACGGACGCGTTCGATTTCCTTCAGGGCCTGGTCAGCAATGATGTGTCAAACGCATCGGCGGGACTGGTCTATGCCGCTCTGCTTACGCCGCAGGGGAAATACCTGGCCGATTTTTTCATTCTGTCGGACGATGCTGGATTTCTTCTGGATGTGGCCGAAACTTTGGCCGATGCCTTTGTCAGGCGCCTGTCGATGTACAAACTGCGTGCCGATGTGGTTCTCGAACAAACCGAGCTTTTCGTAACGCGCGGCTTGGGACCAGCACCGGACACCGGTTTTGCCGACCCCCGTCACCCAGGCCTGGGCTGGCGCGCCTATGGAGACACGGAAGGTCAGCCAGAGACCACGGACTGGGAACACCTCAGGGTCGAATTGGGCGTACCGGAAAGCACTGCAGAGCTAATCCCGGACGAGACCTACATCCTTGAGGCCGGATTTGAGCGGCTTCACGGCGTCGACTTCAAAAAAGGCTGCTATGTCGGTCAGGAGGTCACGGCGCGCATGAAGCACAAAACCGCACTCCGCAAGGGTTTGGTGCGTGTCGCCGTCGATGGCGCTGCCGATGCGGGCACCGAGATTTTGGCCGGCGGTAAATCAGCCGGGCGCCTTTTTTCGCAATCACACGGGCTTGGGCTGGCGCATCTGCGTTTTGACCGCGCCAAGGGCCCCATGCAGGCGGGCCAGGCCACGGTGACATGGGACGGTCAGGCGATCGAATAGGCTCAGATCACGCCTTCGACAAAGACCTCGCTCAAGGTCAGCCCGGCACGGCGCATCAAGGCGGCCGATGCGTCATTGAAGCCCCAGTAACTTGATTCGAGCCGTATCACATCGCGTGCGCGCAGCTCTCTCTTGCCAGCCTCAATCAGGCGAGATCCGATCCCGGCCCGTCGAAAGTCGCGATCGACGACTATGTGGTGTAGAAAGCCGAACCGCTCACCTTTGGTGAACGTCTTATCTTGGGTTTGGATCACTTCGAACACCGCATAGCCCACCAAAGCGCCATGGCGTTCAGCCCCGAGCGCAAAGACATCCGCTTGTCCCAACCATGCTGCGAAATGATCCGCCATCTCGCGGCGGTCCAAATTGGCGTGAAACCTTTGCGGCATGGCCACGGCATGAAGCGTTTGAACCTGAGAGATCAGCGGATAAAGCGCGGCGGCATCCGCTGGCACAAGTACCCGCAAGGATCGGTATCCTGTCACGCCCTTTCAGAATACTCCATGGTCTCGGTATTGACCACGACGTCTTCGTCCTGGCCGACAAACGGGGGAACCATAACCTTGACGCCATTGTCCAGAATGGCCGGTTTAAAGCTGTTTGCGGCGGTCTGGCCCTTCACCACGGGCTCTGTTTCCACCACCTTGCAGATGACTTTCTGAGGTAACGTAGCGTTAAGTGCCTCGGCTTCGTAGTATTCGATCACTACGGTCATACCGTCCTGAAGGAACGGTCGGCGGTCGCCAAGGATGTCCACGGGTAGCTCGATCTGCTCAAATGTTTCGGCATCCATGAAGACCAGCATACCGTCGTTTTCGTACAGATACTGCTGGTCTTTCTGTTCCAGCCTTACCCGTTCGACCTTATCAGCCGACCGAAATCGCTCATTCAACTTAGAGCCACTGCGCAGGTTCCTCAGCTCAACCTGCGCAAAAGCCCCGCCTTTTCCCGGCTTTACGTGGTCAACCTTAATCGCCGCCCACAGTCCGCCATCATGCTCAAGGACATTGCCGGGACGGATCTCGTTGCCATTGATTCTCGGCATCCAGGAAAACCTTCGTTTTAGGTTGAACGTTTGTTGCCAGTTCCTATATCTTGGCCGTCATGGCCTGACAAGGCGGCGAACTGGCAAGCGGAGACTGGGTAGCTATGCAAATGGTGCATAGCAGACATTCGTTCAGGGGGATACCGAATCTCGCGTGAATGTTCATATTCGCTAAACGCCTTAAAACAATAAAACCAAAAAAGGACGACGACATGTTCGATTTCGTTGACGGCACGGCCTTCAATAATGAGCAAGGCAACCGCGCGCGCAAGCTGTTCGCGGCGGTCGTGCTTGCTGCGCTGGACGATGCAATCGCGGACGACAAGAAGTATGGCAACGGTCCCGACCAGATTGCCCGTTGGGCGCGGTCGCGCGACGGCCGCGAAGTGCTGTCCTGCGCGGGTATCGACCCGAACGAGCGCGTCGTGAAAGGCCTAATGGAATTTGTCAGCAAGGGTGTGCGCACATCGGTCGCCCTGTCTCGCGAAGAAAGTGAACGTCGCAACGCCGCTTTGATGCAGGCGGAAGCCGCCTGACACGAGCACCGGCGAACGGGTACAGAGGCGCGCCCACACGGGCGCGTTTTTCGTTTTAGCGACGGTTCAGAAAAAGCGGAACCAGACGGACGAAAAATAGATGTCAGCCGCAAGCAGGGCAGCGAACAGCGTCCGGGGCGGCCACGATCGAAAGCGCCTGAAAAGGACGATCACCGAAATCAGCGAAACCAGCAGCAGCAAAGGCGCAACTGTGTTTGCATGATGTGCGCTGTCCCAATAGCTCACAGGGCTTTCAAATTTCCACATGCTTAGGGGCCAAAAATGCGCTCTGCCATCATCGTGGTGAAGGAACAGGTCCGTGACCACATGGATCAAGGCACAACCGGTGAAGACCACGAACAGGGCCCAACCCCGCCAAATCCCCAAGGCCAAAAGAGCGGACCAAAGCAGGATCGAGTTGTCGATCGCGAACACCGTCTGCCAAGTTTCGGAAAAGTAGAGGACGTTGAAGATATAACCGGGGCTGTGACCCTCGATATTCCTGGCCCAGCGAACCATGACGACGACGCTTAGGTCCGGAAATCCAGAGCCGACAAAGGCGGTAAGCAGCGTTGTGGTCTTGGGCGGGCGGGCAAAAAGCGCAGAGCCCAGGATCAGATGGGCTGGTGTGTTCACCTTTGGCCGGGTATCGGTCCGGGAACCGGGCGCAGCTTAATCACGGGACTGTCCTTCAACGATGCGGAAGATTTCGCGCCGGACGAGCTTGCGTACATTGCGGGTTATCCGTTCACCCAAAGGCCCCTTCAGCTCTTCCCGCACAATCTGCGCGACCAATTCACGCAACGCCATTTCGTCCAGAACGAGATCGTCTTGGTCGTCCTCAGCATCCTGGCGTTTCTCGGGATCCACATGGGGCACCGACGCGTCACCGCTATCATCCGTCTGACTGGGATTGGAGACGCCGGAAACCCAAGGGTCCGAAGCGACCGAAACCGTGTCTGCAGCCGAGGGCCCGGTTGGCGTCTCAAGGCGCATCGGCCCCGCCTCAGACCGGTCGCCATCAGAAGCCGGTTTCAGAATATGAGGTGTGGATGCGAAATCCGCGGTCTCTTCGCTCCCGTCGGGTTCCCATTCCTGTTCGTGAGCCGCAACGGCAGCTTCCAATTCGGCAATCGTCGCTTCCAGATCCACCGCGGCAAGTTGATCACGCCTTAGAAACGCAGGCTGCATAGGGGGCGGATCAGTGCCTTCTGTCCGTTCCAAGCCCGCATTGGCTGGCGCATCCATCTCTGCCTGATCGTCTGGGTCGGCAAGACGGTGTTGTGCTTGCGGTGCGGTTTGCTCGGCGACGCGCAAGGCCGGGGTCAGAACAAGTTTCTCGGCCGGGACCGCTTGGCCCTCAGATGCGTCATCTGCTTCAGATCTGTCGGAGACCAGGCGCTTTATCGACGTCACCACGTCTTCGACGCCGGCATTGGCTGCACTATCCGACATGACCTACCTCCTGACCCACCACAGGGATAGTAGAACAGGGCCTATGCTGACACAATAGATGGTAAGCTACTCTCGACCGATGGATTTCAAGACCCGGTCCAGGCGCCGTCCGCGCGTGCTTGTTGCAGGTGCGTTGCGAACCGCATTGTAGTAGGCCTCTGGATCATAGGTGGCGATGCCAAGGCCGAGATCCTCGACGGTCAAAAGGCCCATTGTCGATAGAACCGTGTAAGCTTCGACGTAGCGATCGTTGATTGCCTCGGATTGGTCGGTTTGGGCATCCAGCAGGTCCTGTTCCGCGTCCAGAACCTCAAGCGTGGTCCGGGCACCAAGCGCCGCTTCCTCTCGCAGACCGTCGAAGGCAAGCTGCTGTGCGCGCACCTGTTCAGCCGTCGCCGAAATTCGGGCCGTTGCCGAGTTCAGGTCGGACCAAGCAACACCAACGTTCTGATCGATCCGCAAGCTGGTCTGCAGCAACCCCGACTTCGTCGCATCAAGGTCCGCCAAAGTCTGGCGGAAGGTCGCACTGATCGATCCGCCCCGGTAGATCGGGCCACGCAGCGTCACGCCAACGTTGTTCTGGCTATCGCCATCATCGTCAACGCCGACCTGTGCGGTGCCGCTGAGTGTGGGGTAAATCGCACGCTCGGCGTTTTCGGCGTTAAGCTCGGCGACCGTGACATTGTGTTGGGCCTGCAGGATCTCTGGGTTTCTCTGGCGGGCGGTGTTACGCGCGGCGTCCAGCGAAGACGGCACTTGTGGCACCGCCCCGGGTGAGGAAAGCGTCGTCGGATATTGGCCCACCGTCAGGCGGTAAAGCTCGCGCGTATTGTCCAGCGCGCCGTTCGCGGCCGCCAGATCTGCTTGCGCCTGGGCCAGACGGGATTCGGCGATTGCCACATCGGTCCGCGTCACTTCACCCACCTCAAATCGGTCACGCGAAGCCTGCAGTTCGCGTTCGATCAAGGACAGGTTTCCTATACGCAGGGCGACGACAGTCGTCGCCTGCCGCACGTCAAAGAACGCGTTGATCGCATCCAGGAAGACCTCATTCTCGACCTGCTTGAGGCCGTCGCGCGCCGCGAGAACCGCGTAGCGCGCCGCCGCCTCGGACAGCCTGTTTCGGCCAAACGTGTAAATATCAGTGCTGAGTTGAAGCAAAACCGACGTTTGGGCCGAGTCTTGGCCAAACTCAGACAAATCGTTGGCGTTGCTTTCGTTGAACTGCAGCACATAGTCTATCACCGGTCGAATGCCGCTAAGCGCAAGCGCCGTGTCTTCATCCGCAGCCCTCAGAAGCGCCCGGTTCTGTTCCAGCAGATTGGAATTGCGATAGGCATTGATCAGGGTGTCTGTCAAAGACTGAGCCTGAAGCGGACCCGACGTGCCGAGCAGCAGCGTCACGGCGGTCGCCAGCCCGAGCCGAGTGAGTGTGTTCGTCGCCAGTTTTTGGCCCATGGTCTTCATCCTATCTGCTCGCTAGAAATCGCGCGCCCTACAGGGCAAACTCAGCAATTGCCTCGAATCCCTCAACTATAGGAGCGGAGGCGTTAAACGCATAACGCCATACCACACCCTCCTCGGTCCTGTGACCGATCCGGCAGACCCCCAGCGCGCCTTCCATGAAAACGCAGGCAATCCGCCCCCCAACCTTCAATTGTTTCACCAGCGTGTCCGGAAACGCCGCCGCACCGCCCTGCAGGGCAATTACATCATAGGGGCCGTGTTTGGCGGCACCCTCCGCTAGGGGCCCGTCAATCACCGCAGCATTGTCAACATCATGGCCAGACAGATTTCGCTGAGCCTCGACCGCCATGGCGGTATCGGATTCAACTGCCACCACACCCAGAACGAGCCGCGCAATGAGCGCCGAGGAATAGCCCAGGGCACAGCCTAGATCCAATACTGTCTCATGCGGCTGCAAATCCAGCGCATCGAGCATCTTGGCCAGCGTGCGCGGATCAAGCATCACGCGGCCCGGAGCGACTTCTAGGTTCTCACCAAGATAGGCGGCCTCGCGCAGATCGTCGGGTACATAAGCCTCACGCGGAACCGAAAGCATCGCGTCGATGATCGGATACTTGGTTACGTCAGATGGGCGGATCTGGGTATCGACCATCATCGTCCTGCGAGCCGTATAGTCTGGCATTCGATGTGAACTCTTCCGTTTAGTTCGCCCTTTGTTGCGTCATGCCACAAAATCCGCGGACTGGGCAACACGCACGGTCATCGATAGGTGTATCCTTGCCTCGCAAGCGGCTGTTCGGGCACAGTTTTCCCAGCGGAGTGCAGACATGGCGCATAATTCTTCGGCGACTATGGCGCCGCCTCCCTTGCAAAGGCCGGAAAGTGGCGACATAAGCGGGCGGTCCGGCGAGTTGGCGGAGTGGTTACGCAGCGGATTGCAAATCCGTGTACACCGGTTCGATTCCGGTACTCGCCTCCATAGTTCGCAGTGGGTCGGCGACGCGATTGACCTTTGTATCTTCCTTCCCGCAAGTCTCGTGTCGTTTGCCAAGGCCGACGCCTTTGAAAAGGAGCCATCGGCCGGGCCTAGAGTGATTTCGCGACACGGCCTTCCTGCAGGACCATTTCGATCCGCTCACCCTGACCCGAGAGACAGGATATGTCCGCCAAAGGATTGCCGTTGATCAGTATCAGATCAGCCGTCTTGCCGATGCCGACAACGCCAAGATCATCCCGGCGGATTAGCTTCGCATTGACCGATGTCGCCGACTTCAGAATGCCAGCCGCCGGCAGCACACGGGCGCGCAACGCAAACTCTGCCAGCTGATCCTGATGCATCCAGCCCAGAAGATCGGTGCCATACCCCATCGGGACCCCGGACCGGGCCAGTATCTCAAGCGATCCCAGGCCGGCATCGCCGACCATACGATTCTTTTCTCTGTTTGCGGCGCCGAGACCGATGGCATCGGCATGCCGGTCAAGGCAATCATAGATCACCAGGGTCGGAACGGCGAAACAGTCGCGATCCTTGAGTATGCCGGCAACGCGGTCGTCGATCAGGTTGCAATGCTCAAGGCTCCGCACGCCATTGACCGCTGCATGCTCGATTGCTTTTGCGGTGTAGGTGTGAGCCGCGACATAGGTGCAAGAGGCCTCGGCCACTGTGACGATGGACTGGATTTCTTCGGGCGTAAACTGGATCCAGTCGATCGGATCAGCCGGCGTGGCGACACCGCCATTGGCCATGATCTTGATAAAATCGGCACCAAGGCGCAACTCATCGCGCGCAGCAGCGAGGCAGGCCGGAATACCGTCCACGATCCGCCCCAGTCCGGATGTCTGCCTGCGCTGGATATCGCCGATATCGGTGCGCGCCGTGGCACGGAAGTCTGTGTGCCCGCCCGTCTGGCCAAGCGCCTTGCCGGAAACCGACAGCCGTGGTGCGCGGATAAGGCCTTGCTCCTGCGCACGTCGATGTCCGGCGTCGCCTCCGCCCACATCCCGAACAGTCGTGAAACCCCTGTCGAGCATCTGACCCAGATTTCGCGCTGTCCAATGGCTGACATAGGAGACCGGCATCGCCTCAAGCTCGGCCAGGTTGGGTGTCGCCGCCGTGATATGCACATGGGCATCGATCAGTCCGGGCATCAGCGTCTTACCGCTGGCATCCACAGTCAGGTCCACTTCCCCGCCCAGGGCCGTTTCGCTGATATCAGCGATCTTTCCATCGGCCACCAGAACATGCACCCCTGGGGTCGCTTCGTCTGAGATACCGTCAAAAAGTGTGCAGTTTTCGAACCGGATTCGCATGCTTATTCCCCGCCTGATCCGGGTAAATCTACGGATTCCGCCCGTTTTTGCAAAGGCGGGTCGCCTTTTCCGCCGGCTGGGTTAATCTACCTGAGCGAGGGATTGAATGCAGGAAGTACTGCTGAGCGCAAAGGGGCTCGAGCGCAGCTTTTACGGGGTCCGCGCGCTAAACGGCGCGGCGCTTGATGTGCGGGCCGGGACCATCACCGGATTGATCGGTCCGAACGGCGCCGGAAAAACGACGGTTTTCAACTGCCTGTCGGGGGTCATCCCGGGCGAGGCGGGCGAAGTCTGGTTCGACGGCACCGACATCACAGGCTGGCGCCCCGAGCAGATAAGCCAAAGAGGGCTCGTGCGGACGTTCCAGATCGCGCGCGGTTTTCCAAGGCTGACCGTCCTTGAGACGTTGCTGCTGCACGGCGATATGCAACCCGGTGAAGATGTTCTGACGGCGGTGTTCGCGCCGTCCCGGGCCCGTGCGCGAGAGCGCGAGCTGATCCAGCGCGCCCAAGAGGTGGCCGAGCAACTGAATCTCACGGTTGTGCTGAAGAACATGGCATCAGACCTGTCAGGCGGCCAAAAGAAACTGTTGGAGATCGGTCGCGCATTGATGGGCCGGCCCAAACTTATCATGCTTGATGAACCGGTCGCGGGGGTGAACCCGGTCCTGGCCGAAGAGATTGCGGAACGGATCAAGGAATTGCGCGCAACCGGGCTGACCTTTCTGATCGTCGAGCACGACATGGATATCGTGGCGCGGCTTTGCGATCCTGTTGTGGTTATGGCCGCCGGCGCGAGGTTGACCGAGGGCACGTTTGCAGACATCGTTGCCGACCGCCGGGTTCAAGATGCTTATCTGGGCCAACGCGCATGATCTTTCAGGCCAAGGATATTACCGGCGGATATAGCGCGTCGGACCAAATCCTGAAAGGCGTCACCATCACTGCGGATGCTGGCGAAATCGTCGCCATACTCGGCCCCAACGGTGCTGGAAAATCGACGCTTTTGAAGGCGGTCACCGGCCTTCTCACGACCCTCAATGGAAGCATAACGCTTGGCGGCAAAGATCTGACGGGCCTACGCCCAAGGCAGATCGCCGAACGTGGCGTCGCTTATGTTCCGCAGGAAAGCAACGTCTTCGCCACCATGACCGTTCGCGAGAATCTGGAAATGGGCGGCTATATCACCAAGGACGGTGCCAAGCGCATCGACGAGATGTTAACCAGGTTCCCGATCCTGGCCGAAAAGCGATCTGAGACTGCGCGCACCCTGTCCGGCGGGCAACGCCAGATCCTGGCGATGGCCATTGCCATGATGGTATCGCCACGCCTTTTGCTTCTGGATGAGCCGTCTGCGGGTCTTTCCCCCATCGCCGCGACACAGCTGTTCGACACGATCCGGGAAATCGCAGCCCAGCAGGTCTGTATCGTCCTGGTCGAACAAAACGCCATGGATGCGCTTGAGCTTTGCGCACGCGCGTACATTCTGTCGGCTGGACGCAATCACGCGACCGGGCCGGGATCAGAGCTTGCCGCAGACCCCGATATTCGGCGCACCTTTTTGGGCGGATGAGAGATTTCGACAACCAAACAAGCAACAGAGAGGATTTATGAATGCATAAACTGAACAGACGGGTTTTCCTTGGAACGGTCGCAGCCGGCCTTGCCGCGCCAGCCGTTCTCAAAGCGCAATCGGATGTGGTCAAGCTCGGCTCGCTCACGCCGCTTACCGGTGTCGGCGGGACCTATGGCCCCTCCATGCGCGATGCAATCGCCGGTGTCATCGGTCAGGTGAACGCGGCAGGCGGCGTGCTTGGTCGTCAGATCGAACTGGTCTCCGAAGACACGCAGACGTCTCCGGAGGCTGCCGTGCGCGCGGCCCGTAAACTGATCGACGTTGATGGCGTCTCGGCCATAATGGGCACATGGGCTTCGTCGATCACCACTGCCGTGGCGCCCTTGGCTTGGGAAAGCAAGACGATGCTTCTTTGCGTCTCGGGCGCCGACAGCATCACGCAACTGCCGCACGACGGTTTCATTTGTCGGACGCAGCCAAACTCAAAGCTCCAGATCCGTGTGGCGGGCGATTTCATGATCGAGGAAGGTGCCTCGCAAATGGCCTGGATCGGTCCGCAGACACCCTTCGCCGCCTCGTCAATCGAGATCCTCGAGGAAATCGCTGCGGCGAACGGTGCCGGCATGGAAAGCCTGATCTACGAGGCCGACAAATCGACCTACCGGTCAGAGGTGGATCAGATCCTGCGCGCAAACCCCGACTTCATCATGCTCGGCGGCTATGCGGCCGACAGCACGGTCTTGCTGCGCGACATCTGGCAGTCGGGCTATGAGGGCAAGATCATTGGCCCGGCTTATGCGGTTAATCCGAATGTGCTGGACGCACTGCCCGCCGAAGTGACCGAAAGCGTCTACACCTGGGAAGGCGCACCAGCCGTCGAAAGTGGCGCCTTCGCCAATGTTCAGACAATCCTGGGCGTCGATGATGTCGATCCCTATTCGGCCCAGACCTATGATCACGCCAGCCTTGCGATCCTGGCCATGGCCGCCGGAGGTGACACCACAGGCGATACAATTCGCCAGAACATTCGAACAATCAGCCAGGGTGACGGTCAAATGGTCGAAAGCGCCGTCGACGGGCTCGCAGCGCTGGATGACGGCATCGATTACTCTGGCGCCTCCGGTCCCTGCGATTTTGACGCCATCGGCGACATCACGGGCACATCGTTCGTGTTCAAGCAGATCTCGGGCGGTTCAGCCTCGGAATACAAGCGCGTCTAAGCGCATCAAAGGCCGCCCGGGTCGTCCCAAGGCGGGGCGGCCCGGGCGCGGGGTCGGGCAGAAAAACATGGACCTTTTACCGCAGCTTTTGGTGAACGGCGTCATCAGCGGCACATTGCTTGCCATTCCAGCAATCGGCTTTACCGCGATATTCGCCGTGCTGCGCTTTCCCAATTTCTCGGTCGCGAGCCACGCGACCATTGGCGCCTTTGCCGGCTACGTGGCCAATGTGTGGCTGGGGCTGCCGGCGGCGCCGTCGCTGGTTGCGGCGTTTCTGGTTGCGGCGTCGGTCGGACTGATTTCCGACGAGGTGGCGCTGAAGCCTCTTCGCCCCTATGGCGCGCTGACGGCTGCGATCGCATCAATCGCCCTTACAATTGTTCTTGAGAACATGGTGCGCTTTGGCTTTGGCAACGAACTCAGGGGTTATGATCTTCCGCTTGTACGCGACTGGCGCGTTGCCGGCATTCGCGTCGGGCCGCAGCAGGTTCAGAACTTTGTCGCCGCCCTGATCATCATGGCCGTGGTTTTCAGCGCCCTGAAGTTCACCCGTATCGGCAAGGCGATGCGGGCCGTGGCCGACAACCCGACGCTGGCCGAACTCAAAGGCATCGACCCTGTCCGCGTCGGGCGCCTGACCGTATTCACGGCCATGGGGCTGGTGGGCGCCGGTGGCATGCTTCTTGGACTTGGTACATCGATTGACCCGCTGACCGGCTTCCGCTTTATCCTGCCGATTTTTGCGGCTGCTGTCGTAGGCGGCCTGGGTAGCGTGCCCGGAGCGGCCCTGGGCGCCATGGTCGTGGGCATCGGTGAAGAGCTCTCTGTGCTGGTGCTGTCGCCGTCCTACAAAAGCGCGGTCGGGTTTATTGCCATCGTACTGGTTCTGGCATTTCGCCCCCGCGGCCTTCTCGGCGAACGGGCTTACTGATGCTGAGCTATATCCTTGCCACTTTGAGCTTTGCCGGGGTCTACGCCCTGCTCGCCCTTGGTTTGAACGTGATCTGGGGAATGGCCGGTATGATCAATCTGGGCCTCGCCGGATTTTTCGCGCTCGGGGCCTATGCATCTGCCCTTGCAACGGTGGCGCTTGGCCTTCCGATTGCGGCAGGCGTTGTCATAGCAATCGCCGGTGCGGCCCTGGCTGGCGCACTTCTATCGCGGCTGACACTGAACCTTCGTGGGGATTACCTTGCCATTGTCACGCTTGGCTTCGGAGAGGTCATCCGGCTGATTGCCGCAAACGAAATCTGGCTGACAAATGGCTCGGACGGTATTCCCGGTATTCCTGGGCCGTTCCGCGGGTCACTGACGCCGCTGCAGTTCAATGCCCTATCATGCGCGCTTTTGCTTCTGGCTGTGGCACTGGCCTGGTTTCTGACCGAACGTTTGCGGCGTTCGCCCTATGGCCGGGCGCTCAGGGCGATACGAGATGACGAAACTGCGGCCGCCGTGGCCGGCAAACCCGTGCGTCTTTACAAGGTACAGGCCTTTGCCATCGGCGCCGGGCTTTTGGGTCTAGCCGGTGCGGGGTACGCCCACTTTACCAGCTATGTGGCGCCGGACATATTCCGGCCGCTCTTGACCATCTATATCTTCCTTGCGTTGACCGCTGGCGGAACCGGCAACACAGTTGGAGCCGTGCTCGGCGCGTTCTTCGTCATCCTGATCCTGGAAGGAAGCCGGTTCATTGAGCCGCTGTTTCACGGTATGTCCGGTGCCCAGGGCGCGGCACTGAGGGAGATTGTCATAGGCACGGCACTGATCGTGATCATGCGGATCAGACCACAAGGGCTATTGGCAGAGCGTCCGCCGCAACCGGGAACCTGAGTATGACAGACGCCGACCGCCTGAACGACATCCAAAGCGCCACCAATCCCTTTCTGGCCGTAGAACAGCACATGGGGGACATCATTGGTCATAAGCTTTTCACGCTAATGGTGATCGACCGGGAAACGAATGAAGCGGCACGGGCTTATTCGTCCAATCCAAAGGAATATCCGGTGAAAGGCCGCAAGCCCCTGGGTGCGCTGAGCGAATGGGGCGAACAGGTTTTGACCAGGGGCCTGCCCTATGTCGGCTATACGGCCAAAGACATCAGGTCGGTTTTCTTTGACCATGAAGTTATTGCCCGGCTGGGATGCGCTTCGGTTCTGAACGTACCGGTCATCTCGGACAGGACGGTAATCGGCACGATCAACCTTCTGCACGAGGAAAACTGGTATAAACCGGATCATGCCGAGCGCGCCGCGCCTTTCGCTGCACTGCTCGTGCCCAGCTTTCTGGACTGGGCAAAGCGGGCCTGACCCGCCCACCGGGCGCGAGGGGTTCGGGCTAAGGCGCCGCGGCGGAATGCGGCAGCACATAGGTCCCACCAGTCGGCGGCACCGTGTTTACGCGCAGGCGGCAACCGTAGGCAAGCGACAGCGCGTCATCTGTCAGCACCTCTTGGTGCACTCCCTGGTGCATAATCTTGCCATCGTGCAGCATCGCGACACTGTCGGCGAACATCGCTGTTAGGTTCAAGTCATGCATGACGGCCACGACCCCGCCGCCGGCTTCCGCGTAGCTCCGCGCAAGCTGCATGACTTCAAGCTGATGTCCGATATCGAGGCTTGCCACGGGCTCATCAAGGAAAAGCCACGAAGGGCGACCTTCGACAACGGGCTCCCACACCTGCACAAGGACGCGCGCCAGCTGAACGCGTTGCTGTTCACCGCCGGACAGTTCCTGAAAAAACCGCCCGGCGAAGCCGGCCATGCCGACAGCAGCCAGCGCTTCGGGGATCAGATGATCGCGCCCGGCGTCGATTCCGGCGGAAAGTCCAAGGCTCACGACCTCGTAGACCGTAAAGGGAAAGGCCAGCCGCGTCGCCTGCGGCAACACTGCCCGCCGCGCCGCAAGAACCCATGGCTTCAACTGGCGCAGGTCCTCACCATCAAGCGTGATCTGACCGGAATAGGCAACATCCAGTGTCAGGGCCCGCAAAAGCGTGGTTTTGCCCGATCCGTTGGGGCCGACTATCGCCGTCAACTGTCCGGGCAAAGCCTGGAACGCAACGCCCGCAAGAACGGCGCGCGTACCCAGCACCACACCTATGTCCCGTGCCTCTAACATCGCTTTACATATCCAAGAGCCCGCGATTTCGAAGCAGAATCCAAAGGAAGAACGGCCCTCCGATCGTTGCCGTGACAATTCCGATGGGCAATTCCGCGGGCGCGATGATCGAGCGGCTGATCATATCTGCGCCAACCAGCAGGGCCGCACCCAAGAGCGCCGCGTTCAAAAGAAGATACCTGTGATCCGGCCCAACCGCGATCCGCAGCAGATGGGGCACAACAATGCCGATAAAGCCTATGCCACCTGAGACGGCAACCGCCGCGCCGGTGGCACCAGCGACGGTCATGATTGCAATCGATTTCATACGCTGCACCGGAATGCCGAGATGGGCCGCCGATGCCTCGCCCAATGCCAGTGCATTCAGTGATCGGGCCAGAAATGGCGCCGCCGCAAGGGCAAGCAGGATCAGGGGCGCTGCGGCGCCGACCTTGGCCCATGTGGCCCCGGCAAGCGAACCCAGGCCCCAGAAGGTGAGATCGCGCAGCTGGGCGTCATTTGCCATGTAGACAAGGATGCCCGACAGTGCTCCGGCTAGGGCGCCCAGCGCGATTCCGGCCAACAGCATCACCGCCACAGATGTGCGCCCGTTACGGGTGGATATGCGGTACAGCACCAGGGTGGAAATCCAGCCGCCGAGAAAAGCCGCCACCGGTACCACATAGTGCCCGAGAGCCTGACCAAGTGGCAGTGCCGTGCCGAGGACAATGGCAACGATTGCGCCAAGCCCGGCGCCCGCGCTGACGCCCACAAGCCCTGGATCGGCCAGTGGGTTACGGAAAAGTCCCTGCATGACAGCGCCCGACACCGCCAGCGAGGCACCCACAAGAAGACCCAAAGCCAGTCTGGGAAGGCGGATGTCCAGCAACACAACGCGATCGGTCAGGCTCAATTCCTTGTCCGAAAAAACGGCCGCTATTACGTCCCCTATGGACGCGCCCGCGGCACCGACGTTCAGACCTGCGACAGACACCAGCGCCAGCAGCATGATCAAGCCCCAGGTCGTTCGCGCCGCGCGGTGCCGCCGGTCACCGGCGATAGCATGTGTTTCGGTCGGCCGCTCGGTGGCCGGCTCCGTCGAGACGGCCACCGCCCTAGCCTGCTCCGGTCAGGGCGTCGCTGAGGCGTTGGACGGCCTCCGGTGTGCGCGGGCCAAACCCAAGCAACAGGAGCCCGTCGATACGAACCACGGCCTTGTTGCGCGCCGCCGGCGTTACCGCAAGGCCAGGGTGCGAGAAGAGATTGGTGTCATCAGTTGCGTGTCGCCCGCCCCTGTCCATCATCAAGATGACATCTGGACGCGCCGTTATGGCGGCTTCATCGGTCAGGGGCTTATAGCCTTCATAGGCGGTGACCGCGTTTTCCGCCCCGGCAAGGCGGATGATGCCATCGGCCGCCGTGCCCGTGCCCGAGGCCAGGATCCGACCGCCCTGCATCGACAGAACGAACATCACGCGCTTTTCCTCAGCGCCTGCGGCGGCGTTCATCGCCGCGATAAGCGCGTCATCGACCTTATCGGCCAGTTCAGCACCCTTCTCAGGGACCTCAAGTGCATCGGCGACGGCGAGTATCTTGGCACGAACCGCGGCCCGGTCGTATCCGTCGGGCACTGTGATGAAAGGCACGCTGGCGGCTTCAAGCACGGCAATGGCTTCTGGCGGACCGGCGCCGTCTTCGGCGATGACGAGATCGGGTTCGACCGAAAGAACACCTTCGGGCGACAGGGCGCGAAGATATCCCACATCCGGAAGCTCTTCGACCTGGGGCGGAAAGCTTGAGGTTGTATCACGCGCAATCAGGCGATCGCCCTCGCCCAGCGCGAAAACTATCTCTGTCACCGATCCGCCCAGTGACAAGATCCGGTCCTGTGCCGAAGCCGCGCCCGCCACCAGCCCCGAAATCAAACCCGCTATTGCAAGATATCTCATTGCTGTACCTATGTTTTTTGCGTCCCGGCTCATATGCCGTGTTCGGTTGCAAACTGCCGCTACGCGGGCTCAGGTCATCTTTGGCTCATCGGGTGGCTTTGATCCTGACTGCGCCCATGGGCAACGGTCACCTACCATTCCTGATAAAATCTATCGGAAAAAAGTGCGAAGGCAAGATCGCCCGGTCAATCCGCTGGCGTCCAATCGGTGGGATCTTGCGTGATTTTGTCGCCGCCCGCCAATTTCTTACTTTTTTACTTGGTTTATATGATGGCCTCGTTTAACCCGGCCACATAGCCACCAAGGGAGACCGCTATGCCGTTCCAAGAACGCGTCGCGGGCTTCGCATGTGCTATAGCAGCAAGCGTCTTTCTTATATCGCAAGCAACTGATGCGCGGGCCGAAGCCCTCACATTAACCGATATTGCCGGAAGAGAAGTCACGCTTCCGGAACTTCCAACCAAGATCATCCTCGGCGAAGGCCGCATGATGTATGCCGTTGCACCGCTGACCGACGGCAATCCGTTCGACAAGATCGTCGGCTGGAAGGACGACCTGATCCTTTACGATCCCGACGCCTTCCGGAAATTTGAAGGAGCCTATCCCCAGGATGCCGCGCGGATGATCAACTTCGGCAACCCATACGCCGGGGATTTCAGCATCGAGGCGGTGCTAGAGGCCGATGCCGACCTTGTTCTGCTGGATCTGGGCAATCTTTTCAAAGCCGAAGACACGGGCCTTATTGAGAAGCTCGATAAGGCCGGCGTTGCGACCGTGTTTATCGATTTCCGCCAGAACCCGACTGAAAACACCATCCCTTCGATGCTGATCCTTGGCCGTCTTCTTGGCAAAGAAAAAGCCGCAGCTGAATTCATCGATTTCTACATCGCGCAGATGCGCAAGGTTACCAATGTCGCGCAAAGTCTGCCTGTCGACGAAAAACCGCTGGTGTTCATTGAAAACGCGGCAGGATGGCAGACCGATTTCTGTTGTTGGACCTTCGGAAGCTTCAACTATGGCCGCTTCGTAGAGCTTGCCGGTGGTGTGAATTATGGTTCGACCAAATTCCAGGGCTATTCGACAGAGGTCAGCCTGGAAGGCGTGATCGCCGCAGATCCGGATGTAGTTATCGGCACCGGTGCAAACTGGGCCGAGGCCCGGCCTGAAGTGACGGCGACCCTGCTGGGCTACGAAGGCAGCGCGGAAGAGAACGCCAAGAGGATTGGTGCGCTGGCGGAGCGCAACGGGTTCAAGGACCTGCGCGCGGTCCAGGAAGGCCGCATGCATTCGATCTATCACCAGTTCTATAATTCGCCCTACCACTTCATCGCGATCCAGCAGATCGCCAAGTGGCTGCACCCGGATGAATTCGAAGATCTGGACCCGCAGGCCACCTTTGACGAATTGCACACCCGCTTCATGCCCTACGACAACTCGGGGCAGTTCTGGGTCAGTATGAACTAGGCTGCCGTGCGGCCCAGAGCGTATCTGGGCCGCACGCGTTTCCCGAAAAGAGAACGCCATGGCGGATCAGGCACTGCCCGCACACGATCCAAATGACATCGTCCGCGGCTATCGCCGGCGCTCGGCGCGGCGCGTGGCGCTGGTTCTGGCCGCGGCCCTGGCTCTGGCAGCGACGGTCGTTATCGATGTCATCACCGGACCCGCCGATCTTGAGTTCTGGCGCACCCTGCACGTCATTCTCGACCCTTCCGTCGCGACGGCGAAGGAGACGGTCATAGTATGGGATCTTCGGCTGCCCGTGGCGCTGATGGCGGTGATGGTCGGAGCCATGCTGGGCGTTGCAGGCGCCGAGTTGCAAACGATCCTCAACAATCCGCTGGCAGAGCCGTTTACGCTTGGCCTTGCCCAGGCGGCAAGCTTTGGCGCGGCGCTGGCAATCGTGCTCGGTTGGTCGGTGATCCCCGGTGTCGGCGGGATCTTCGTGACCGTGAACGCCTTCGTACTGGCCATGCTGACGTCTTTGGTCCTTTTCGCCTTTACCCGCCTGCGCGGGGTCACCACCGAGGCGATGGTGCTGGTCGGTATCGCCATGTTCTTTACGTTCAACGCGCTTCTTGCCTTCATGCAATATGGCGCAAGCGAGTTGCAGTTGGCTCAACTAATCTTTTGGCAACTGGGCTCACTCGCCCGTGCAAGCTGGCCGAAAGTTGGGGTCTGCCTTGCCGTTCTGGCGATCGTCCTGCCCTATTTTCTGTCCCGCTCCTGGTCTCTGACCGCCCTCAGAATGGGCGAGGAAAAGGCCGCAAGCCTCGGCGTCAATGTGGCACTCTTGCGACTGTCGGTCTTGGCGGGTGTCTCGCTTCTGACCGCGGTCGCGGTGGCCTTTGTGGGTGCAATCGCCTTTGTCGGCCTTGTCGGTCCCCACATCGCGCGGATGATCGTGGGCGAAGATCAGCGGGGTTTCCTGCCTTTGTCGGCCCTTGCCGGGGCGCTGATCCTGTCGGGCACATCCATTGCGTCGAAGGCGATCACGCCGGGTGTCGTCTACCCAATTGGTATGATTACGTCACTGATCGGGGTGCCGTTTTTTATCAGCCTCGTGCTCAGCCAGCGGAAAAGGCACTGGCAGTGAGCACGCTTCGGATAGAAAGTCTCAGTTTCGGGTATGGTGGGCGGCCCGTGCTGACCGACGCCACATTCGCACCTGTCAAACCGGGACAGCTGACTGCGCTCATCGGACCGAACGCTTCTGGTAAGTCGACCTTGTTCAAGCTTGTGGCCGGCCTGCTAAAATCACCTGCGGGCAAGATACACCTGGGTGACACCGACCTAGCAATGCTATCTACCCGTGCGCGCCTGGCACGCATCCGCTTCATGCCTCAGTTTTTCGCGGCGAATGCGGCCTTGACCGTCTTTGACGCCGTCATGATGGCGCACAAACAGCTGCATGGCTGGCGCGTCAAGTCAGATGACATGGAAACGGTCGGCGTGGCCCTGCATGCGGGCGGCATCGGGCATCTGGCTGAAGCCTACATAAGTGAACTCTCTGGCGGGCAATCGCAGATGGTGTCGGTGGTGCAGTCGCTTATCCGTCCGGCCGAGGTCTATTTGTTCGACGAACCGACATCGGCCCTTGATCTACACCATCAGCTTTCAGTGCTTGGCCGCATTCGCGATGCCATCAAGCTGCGAAATGCGGTGGGCATCGTCGCCCTGCACGATCTGAATCTCGCCGCGCGTTTTGCCGACCATCTGATCCTGATCGGAGATGGACGCGTGCAGGCCGAAGGATCACCCGAGGTCGTCCTGAACCATCCCGCCCTCGCGCAAACATACCGGGTAGAGATCACCGTTATTCCCGGCCCAAGAAAGGATCTGACCGTCCATGCTTACGCGTCGTGAATTCATCGTCTCGCTGTCAACCGTGGCAACTTTTGCTGGTGTTGCCCAAGCCAACGCACCAATCCCACCGGAAGATCAAAGCAACCATTCGGTCCTGATGCTGAATGCCGATTGCAATGATGCAAACGTGCTGAACGTCTTTGAGCCGGCCATCCTTCGGGTGGCCCCCGGCGACAGTGTCACATTTGTTCCCACCGACGCAGGGCACAACTCTGCTTCGAAACGTGGCATGATCCCCGAGGGCGCGGATCCCTGGAACGGAGCGGTCGATGAGACGCTCAAAGTCACGCTAACCGTGCCCGGGATCTACGGATATCTTTGCCTGCCCCACTACGAGATGGGAATGGTCGGCCTGATCGTCGTCGGCGATGATCTCTCCAACCTTGCCGAAGCGAAAAAGGCACGTCATCCGGGCGATGCAAGAAAAGCATTCCGGACACTTCTGGCAACGCTTGAAGCTTGATCTCAAAGAGATAAATCTCTTTCGAAGTGTAGTTTGGATGGATATGGCGGCATGGCACAATTGGTAGAAACCTGGTCTCGCGATCCTCATGAAGAGGACTCGATGACCGATGAACATACCTGGATCTGGCGCGAGATGATCCAGGCCATCGACTGGCCCGCCCAGTCCAGCGGACGCATCCTGGACATCGGCTGCAATCAGGGCGGTTTCCTGAGACTGCTTTATGATACGCATCCGTTTGCCGAGGCGGTGGGCGTCGATCTGGCCAAGCACGCGGTTGCGTTAGCCGAAAGCCGTAAGGAAGATCGTCCGATTGCCTATCTGGCGTCGGAACGGCTGGCGGATGCCGGCCGGGGTTTCGACGTGGCCGTCAGTCACGAAGTTATCTATCTAATCGACGATCTGGCCCAACATGCGGCGCAGGTCGCTGAAGTCCTAAAGCCCGGGGGATCATATTTCGCCGTCACCTGCTGCCACAGCGACAGCCCGCTTTGGGCCAACTGGCGGCCCCGGATTCAGGCCTTTTCAAATCTGCCAGTGCCGAACCATTCCATCGGCGACATTGCCGAAAGCTTCCGTGATGGCGGCTTTGACGTTTCTGTCAGCAGGTTTCTGGCCAACGCCTTCATCCCTTTGCGTGGCAAGAGTGATTACATGCCGACTGACATTGATATGATTGAGACTTACGCGCGTTGGAAAATGCTGTTCCGTTTCACGCTAGAAGTTTGAGTCCGAGTTGCGCCGGTTTGTGCATGCCTACTTCTTCAAAGCCCCAACCCAAGGCGTTGACCTGATCCGCGCGCTGCCCGATCTTGGCCCATCCGTTCAGACCTGTATCGCTGGCGAAAGCTCGATGATAAAAGCGCTGCGCGAAGAAATTCTGAAAAACCGCCGCATTCCGAAACAAAACGCCTATATCTCAGGGTACTGGAAATTGGTCTGATCGAAGACCACCACCAGAAAGAAAAACGCGAGGAAGCCGCCGCTGCGGCCTAAGGAGCTAAGTTTTGTACGTCGCAATGAACAGGTTCACCGTCCCAACGGAAAACGAAGGTGCGTTTGAAGAGCTTTGGCTTAACAGGGACAGCCACCTTAAAGAGATGCCGGGATTTTTGGAATTCCACATGCTCAAGGGTCCGGTCAAAGACGATGGCACACGCCTTTACGCCTCGCACACCATATGGGAATCAGAAGACGCCTTTACCGCATGGACCAAAAGCGAAGCGTTTCGCGCCGCGCACCGCGATGCCGGAACGACCCGAAAGCTTTATGTTGGTCACCCGAATTTCGAAGGTTTCAGCTCGATCCAGGAAATCAGCGGCAGCTAGCAATCAGATCCGCTCGATATTGGCCGCAATGTGCTGTGCCTCTTCTGCGGTCAGACGGGGCGGGTGCCAGTCTTTGCCGGGCGCGGCCGCCAAGAGCTTCTTGGTATAGTCGTGCTTCGGCCGGTTGAACACTTCGTCGGCCGGGCCGAATTCAACCATGATCCCCTTCTCCATCACCGTGATGTAGTCGGAAATCTGTGCCGCTACACGAAGGTCATGGGTGATGAAGATGATGGCCATCTGGTATTCGGCCTGTAGTTCATTCAGCAGCCTAAGAACCTGTTTTTGGATCGAAAGGTCCAGCGCGGACACTGATTCATCGGCGATCACCACTTCCGGCTCCATTGACAAAGCGCGCGCTATGCCGATCCGCTGACGCTGGCCACCCGAGAAATTCCGCGGGCTGCGGTAGTAGGCTTCTGGCTTAAGCCCCACGTGCTCTAAAAGCTCCATGGCCTTGGCTTTGGCTTCGCGCCCAGCCACCCCCTGCAATGTGAGGCCACGGGTCACGATATTGCCGACCGAATGCGACGGGTTCAGCGACCCATACGGATCCTGAAAGATCATCTGGATGCGCTTGCGGGCGGCCAGAAGATCCTTGTCACGCAGGCCGAGGAAATCTTCTTCTTCGATCACCACGGCGCCGGAAGACGGCTCAACAAGGCGGATCAGCGCTTTGGCAAGGGTTGACTTACCCGACCCCGACTCGCCAACCACGCCCAATGTCTCGCCCTTCCGCAGCACGAAGTTCGCGTCGTTCAAGGCGTGAACCTGCTTGTCTTTCTTTCCATAGATCTTGTGCAGTTTCTTCACCTCGACCACCGGAGGATCATTCCGTGTCAGGTCGGGTTCGCGCGCCGTTTCAAGAAGCGGCATCGCATCAACCAAGAGCTTTGTATAATCCTCTTTGGGGTGCATGAGGATCTCTTCTTTCGGTCCCTCTTCGATCACCCGTCCCCAGCACATAACAGCAACCCGGTCGGCCACATCAGCCACCACGCCGAAGTCATGGGTGATGAAAATCGTGGCGTTGTCATAGACCTCTTTCAGGTCATTGATCAGACGCAGGATTTCGGCTTGGGTCGTGACATCAAGCGCCGTGGTCGGTTCGTCGGCGATAAGCACATCCGGTTTGCAGGCCAGCGCCATGGCGATCACGATACGCTGGCATTGCCCGCCCGAGACCTGATGCGGAAAGCTGTCATAGATACGGGGCGGCGTGGGCAGCTTCATTTGCTCCAAAAGCTTCAGTGTCTCCGCGCGCCGATCCTTGTCCGCGATCTCGGGCCGGTGGAGCTTAAACACCTCATCGACCTGCTTGCCGATCTTCATCGCCGGGTTCAGGGCCGCCATGGGCTCTTGGTAAATCATCGAAATGCGGGCACCGCGAAGTTCGTTCAGCTCTTTCTGGGACAGCTTCAGCACGTCGCGCCCATCGAACAGAACCTCGCCCGATGACACCTTCAAACGACCCGGAACATCGTTCATGATCGCGCTGGTCATAACAGATTTGCCGGACCCGGACTCACCCACAACGCAAAGTATTTCGCCGCGTTTCAGCGACAGATTGACGTCTGTCACGGCGTATTTGCGATCTGCGCCACGGGGCAGTTCGATCGACAGATTGCGGATTTCGAGGATAGGTTCGGAAGCTTGAGCGTTCATGGCGTACCCTGGCTATGTGTATTGGATGCTGGGTCAGACCTAGCTTTCTGGTACCCAAACAGGAACGCATAACGAACTCAAGCTTTAAACTTGACTATTTTAGTAGTTTATTGTCAGTGGAAAACGCCCAGCAAAACGGTTTTTGGCCAGGCACACGAACCTCCCATCACCTTCAGCCGGGCACACAGCATGACCTTTTCCCTTAATGGTTTCGGACGTAGCCCGCAAAAATCTCAGGGCTGCGAAAGCAAGGAACCCGTAGAAGCCCGGATGTCGATTGACGTATTCGAGAAGCACTTTCTAGAAATCGCTCGGCACTTTTTTCTCGCTTTTTCAAGACCTCAAAGTCAGGCTTGGGTCGATGCCTTCTGGAAGGCGGAGCAGGCGTTTCCAATGCCCTTTGGCGCCACGATTGCCCATGCCATCCTGATATCGATCAATGAGCTTCGCAGCCTGAGGACGCGCCCGTTCGCGTTTCAAAACCCTTACTGCACCCACTGCTCGACGGATATCACGAACGAAGAGCGGTATTTGTTGCTGGCGCTTCGGTCCGTGCGGCTCGGCAACAAGTCACAGGCATCGACGAATGCACTGCTGCTTTGCGAAAACGAAGATACATCGGCTTTTCTGGAATCTCTGGAACGCCTGTCGATTATTACTGGCGACATCGACGACCCAACTTATTCCTGAGCCAGAGGCGAAACCATCGGCGTTCCTGTGACCGGATCATCGAAGATCGTCGCGCGAATTCCGTAAACGCTACTCAGCAACTCTTCGGTCACGGTGTCCCTGGGGGCACCGTGGGTGCGTAGCTGGCCTTCTTCCATGACCACGACATCGGTTGCATACCGCGCCGCCTGTGAAATGTCGTGCAGAACAGCGACCACGGTTTTTCCCGATCGGTTGAGCGCGGCCATCAGGTCCAGCACTTCGTACTGGTAGCGGATGTCCAGAAAGCTGGTCGGTTCGTCGAACAGGACATAGGGCGTGTCCTGCGCGATCACCATGGCCAGGAAAGCGCGTTGGCGCTGACCGCCGGACAGGTCGCTGACAAGCCTATGGGCCAGTCCCGTGATCGCGACGGTCCGAAGCGCCTCTTCGATCTTGGCATCATCCGCCTCGGTCCTGAAGCCAAGCAGGTTCTGGTGCGGCGCCCGCCCGTAACTGACCAGTTGCTCTACCGTGATCCCGGGCGGCACAACCGGGTGCTGGGGCAAAACGGCGATGCGTTGGGCCACCTCTTTGGTGCGCAAAGTCGAGATATCAGTTCCGCCCACGGTCACCTTGCCGCCCCGGGGGTCAAGTTGGCGAGCAATAGTTTTCAGCAACGTGGACTTGCCGCACCCGTTCGGACCGATCAGCGCTGTCATGCTTTGATCCGCGATCTCAAGCGTCACACTTCTAAGGCGAAAGCCGTCATACCCGCTGGCGATGTCATTTAGAACAATACTCATGAGCGCGCCTCGATCTCGCGGGTCAGCAGCAGGAAAACGAAAAACGGCGCACCGAAGATCGCCGTCAGAATTCCGGCGGAAATCTCGATGCCTGGCACCAGCGCCCGACCCGCGGCATCGGCAATGACGACAAGAAGTGCGCCCACAAGCAGCGCGACGGGCAATAGGGTCCTGTGCGCGCCGCCCACAAGAAGCCGTGCGATATGGGGTGCCATAAGCCCGACAAAGCCCAGAACACCCACCACGCTGACCGAAACGGCCGCCAAAAGTGTCGCCAAAGTAAGAAGAACGAGGCGCGCGCGCCGGACATGCATGCCAAGTCCGGTCGCCTGCGCCGATCCAAGACGTATGATGTCCAGCCGATAGGACAAAAGCAGGCACACACCCATCAGACATATGAGCAACGGCGCCACGGCACCCAGGTGCGACCACCCCCGCGACCACAGCGATCCGGTCAGCCAGACAAGCGGCGCTGAAATGTCATAGGTGTCCGCTGTTACCAGAATGAAATCCACACCCGCATCCGCGGTGAAGCCCACGGCGATACCGACGAGCGCGAGCCGCGCCGGAGAGACCGGACGCACCTCGGCCAGAATGTAAATTATCGCGGCAGCCGCCACTCCACCCAGTGCAGCAACTGCCGGCAGGAAGCCAAGTGGGACGCCACCCGCCAGAACAACCGACAACAGGACGGCAAGTGCGGCTCCGGAATTGATGCCGATGATTTTCGGGCTGGCCAACGGGTTCCGTAAAAGTGCCTGGATTATCGCGCCCGACATTGCCAGGGAAGCGCCTGTCACCACAGCCAAAAGCGTCCGCGGCAACCGTGACCGGTTGATGATGAAGTCCTGCTGCGGTCCATCGAGATCCAGCAGCGTGTTCACAATCACCGAAAGAGGAATGGCGACGGCCCCCACGGCAAGGCTGACCAGCATCGCTGCAATCAGACCCGTCAAAAGTACAAGGCCTATGCGCAGGGGGCGGGTCATTCGAACCCCTTTGCCCGGACGGCAAGCCATAAAAACCAGGGCGCGCCGATCAGGGCCGCTATGGCGCCGATGGGTGCCTCAATCGGCGCGGTCAGAACCTTGGAAAGGGCATCGGCCAAAAGCATCAGCGCGGCACCAAGACCGGCGACCGCCGGAACCAGGATCCGGTGATCCCCGCCGAAGAGAAAGCGCGCGAGATGCGGCACGACCAGACCGGTAAAGGAAATCGGTCCGGCGACCGAAACGCTTACCCCTGCCAGAACGGCGGCCAACACCGTTCCCAGTAACAGCGTGACACGCGGGTCAGCGCCCAGACCCCGGGCGGCATCCTGCCCAAGCGCCACAAGATTAAAGCGCTGCGACAGGATCATTGCGGCAATGATGCCGGGAATGGACCAAGCCGAAAGCCGCAGCGTCGCATCCCAGCGGATGTCGGTGATATCTCCTACGGTCCACCGGACGACGCTGCGCGCGATATCGTCCTCCAGTGTGAACGTGAAACGCACGACCGCATAAGAGAATGCCCCCACGGCGACACCGCCAAGGATCAGCCTCATGGCATCCATCCTGCCGCCGAAACCACCCGCAATTGCAAAAGTGAGGACACCTGCACCAAAGGCCCCGAGAATAGCCATGAGTTCGGGCCCAACAGCGCCAAAAATCGGCAGAACAAACGCCAGCGCCAGACCAAGCGCCGCGCCCTGGTTGATGCCAAGAATGGCCGGTGAGGCAAGCGGGTTGCGCGTGATCGCCTGAAGGGCAAGCCCGGCAATGCCGAGATTGATACCCAGACAGGCCGCTGCCAGTGTGCGCGGTGCCCTTATGTCTGAAAGGACCGTTCGGGCCAGGTCATCGGGCCGAAAAAGATCACCGAAGCCCACGTCGGATCGACCGCCTGTGGACAGGGACCAAAGCGCACCCACAGCCACTGCCCCTAAAAGCAGCGCGGCAGATGCGCCCCGTACGATACCGGCGCGCAAATTGCCCGCCGGAACGCTTTTCACTCGATCTTGCCCATGATCTCAACGATATCGGCAGCGGTTAGCTCGGCGGCGAGCATGCCGCGCAGGCGCGACCAGTTGTGGGCCGTGACATTAAAGACCTTGCCTGCCTCGACAGCGGTCAACCCTTCGTACAGCGTCTCGCCCGACCAACTGTCAACGTGGCTCGGGTCCGCGTATTCGCCAAAAATCAGGATATCCGGATTGACTTCGGACAACTGCTCCAGCGTCGTGGGAACATATGTCTTTTCGTAAAGACCGCCTTCGCCGTCCGGCGACATGCCCGACGCAAAGCCGAACATCTCAAGCAGTGAGCCATTGTAAGACACCGGGCTGTGCAGCCAAAGGCCATTGGCATTGGTCACGCCGAACTGGGCGGAAACACCTGCCGCCTTAGGTTTAATCTGGGCGACGTAATCTGCCATCTTGGCCTTGTGCGCGGCCACACGTGTCGCCATTTCTTCCGGTTTTCCGATGGCCTCTCCGATGATTGTCATTTGTTCCACCGAAGCGTGATAGTCGCCGCCCAGGCTGTCCAGAACGATCGTGGGCGCGATCTCTGAAAAAGTCCCGAAGGCCTCGGAATGACGGTTCTTGTCGGCGATGATCAGATCCGGGCTGAGCGACGCAATCACCTCAAGGCTGGGCGTCTTACGGGTGCCCACCGAAACCCATTCATCGCCAATTATCTCGGTGTACTCCGCGATCACGCGATCGCGCCTGTTGTCATCGGCAATGCCCACGGGCGCAACGCCGACGGACGCAAGCGCGTCAATGAAACTAAATTCCAGCACCACGATCCGTTCGGGCGCGTCCGGTACTGTTGTGGTTCCAAGTTCGTGTGCGATGTCACGTGCGACCGCCGATGTTGAAAGGATCCCGAACATCAGGGCCACGGCGCAAATTAGGCGCTTCATCTGCTTCTCCTGTTGGCTGAACTCGGGCTGGCGCAGTCAATTCTGCAGCTTGCAACAGCCCTGTTTTACGCCAGGAACCGGGCCAATAAAAGGGGCACGACCAAGGGTAAGCGCTGCGTTTGGTACAGTGCATTTAGCGCGGCAGGTGGGGTAGCTTCGCTGAGCTGCAATTTTCCAAGGCTGGTCGCGCGACCGTCTTTACCGCGCCAAGAGCGCGGCCAGCCGTTCGCGCACCTCAGGGCGCACCGGGCCTTCGCGGGGCGGATCTCGAAGGGTCGTGAACCAATGATCTGGTGGGTTTTTGGCCCGCGAGTTGCCCCGCCAACGCAGTGCACGCAGGACCGCTTCGGCCTCGGCCGGAACACGTTCCGGCACTTCGTGATTGTTTAGGCTGGCCCAGACCCCGGTCCAAAGGCGCCCCACCGACCAGGGGTTATAGCCTCCGCCACCCAGAACCAGAAACCGGGGTGCGAGGTGCCGAAGGGCGCGCACCACAGACCAATGGGCGTTGTTGGACAGGCTGAGACGCGACAGAGGGTCGTCTTCCACCGCATCGGCGCCGCACTGCAGGACCAGCGCGTCGGGCCTGAATGCCGCCACCTTGGGCAAGATAAGCTCATCGCGCGCCAAGGCCATTTCACTATCGTTCAAGCCCCGGGGCAGCGGCAAGTTCCAAACCTGCCCGGCGCCCCGGTCTTCGATCTTGCCCGTAAACGGCCAGCGTCTTTCTTCGTGAACCGAAACCAACAGAACGTCGGGATCATCGGCAAACGCAAACTCGACCCCGTCGGGATGGTGGGCGTCGATATCGACATAGGCGATCCTTTGGGCGCCATTGGCGCGCAGCGATAGCATCGCCAGAACCGGGTCATTCAGATAGCAAAATCCGCCAGCGCGATCAGGAAAGCCATGGTGCGTGCCGCCAGCCGGGTGGTAGACCGTGCCGCCCTCCGCCAGAAGCTCTCCGGCGAGCCAGGACCCGCCCGCGGCCGTGGCCGGGCGGCGGAACATCTCGGGAAACACCGGGTTGGCATGGTTTCCGATGCAGTGGCGCTTGCGAGCTGCGTCGCTGACGTGCTGGTCCTTTTCCGCCTGGGCGAGTGCCGCGACATAGTCCGGCGTGTGCCAGATGGTCAGCGCATCGGCCTTGGCGCGTGGGCTGACCAGATATTGGTCACTGCCCAGCCAGCCCATGGCACGGGACAGGTCCATCACCGTTGAGACCCGCGGTACACGCAAAGGGTGCCAATGGCCGTAACTTGAGCTTCGGTAAATCTCGGCACCGATGAACCAAGGCCGGCTCACGTCTGCGTCACCGGGCATGTCAGCCCAAAACGGCATCGTTTGGTCACATCGGTCCTTTCCAACATGCAAACCTGCGCCGAACTTGCCAGCAATGCCAGGTCGCTGCGCCGTGAAGATAGAACGGCACCGGACCGGTGCAATTGACCCATTTGGGTCGCGGCGCCCTGAGCCGACCCGTCCCATCCTGAAAAAGACATTGAAGACACGTTGTTTTCCCATATCTTCCAGCGCAGACGCATCAGCGCCAAGTAGCAATGTGAGACAATTTTGATCCGGTTCATGCTGAAATGCGCCCGTGAACACCGCTTTGAAAGCTGGTTCAAGTCTGCGGGTGCTTACGATGCGCTTGCCAAGGACGGGCTGTTGAGCTGCCCCGAATGCGGGTCCCAAACGATCTCGAAGGCCCTGATGTCACCGGTTGTATCAACCGACGCTGTAACCCCGAAAGTCCAGGACGAACCCGCCAAAGCGGCTACGGATCAGAACGCCCAGAGCCAGGCAATTGCCGAGCTGCGCAAAAAGGTCGAAGAAAACGCCGACTACGTTGGCGATCGCTTTGCGGAAGAGGCAAGGGCAATTCATGATGGACGCGTGCCGGAACGTGCAATCTACGGCGAGGCGAAACCGGTCGAGGCAAAGGCCCTGATCGAAGACGGCGTGCCGCTGGCACCCCTGCCCTTTATTCCCAGCCGCAAGGCGAACTAGGCGGTGACGGGCGAACAGCCCTTGTTCTTCGCAGCGCCCACCCCTATGAGGACGCCGGTTTAAGTCGGGAAGCTCGGGCCGATCCATGCCCTTACTTGTGATGAAATTTGGCGGCACATCCGTCGCAACCCTGGACCGCATTCGCCGTGCGGCCAAACGTGTCGGCCTCGAGGTCGCAAAGGGATACGATGTCATCGTCATCGTCTCGGCGATGGCCGGCCGGACGAACGAACTTGTCGGTTGGGTTCAGGATACCGCCCCTCTTTACGATGCGCGCGAATATGACGCCGTGGTCAGTTCGGGTGAAAACGTCACCGCCGGCCTCATGGCGCTGACGCTACAAGAGATGGATGTGCCCGCCCGTAGCTGGCAGGGCTGGCAGGTGCCGCTTTTGACCTCGTCCGCCCACGGAGCTGCACGGATCGATGAGATACCGACTGAGAACATCAACACAAAGTTCGCGGAAGGCATGCGCGTGGCCGTTGTCGCGGGGTTTCAGGGGCTGAGCCCCGAGGGCCGTATTACCACCCTTGGACGGGGCGGGTCTGACACCACGGCCGTTGCCTTTTCCGCCGCCTTTGGCGCCGAGCGCTGCGATATCTACACCGACGTCGACGGGGTCTACACAACGGATCCGCGCATTGCGGACAAGGCGCGCAAACTCGACCGGATCGCCTTTGAAGAAATGCTGGAGCTTGCCAGTCTCGGCGCCAAAGTTCTCCAGACCCGCTCGGTCGAGCTTGCGATGCGCTACAAGGTGCGCCTGAGGGTGCTATCGAGTTTCGAAGAGCCTTCAGACGATGCGGGTACCCTGGTTTGCGATGAGGATGAGATCATGGAAAAGAATGTTGTCTCGGGCGTGGCCTATTCGCGCGACGAAGCAAAGATGACGCTGGTGTCAGTCGCCGACCGCCCCGGCATTGCGGCTGCCATCTTCGGGCCGCTCAGCAGCGCCGGCGTAAATGTCGATATGATCGTTCAGAACATCTCGGAAGAAGGGCGAACCGACATGACGTTTTCCTGCCCGACAGATCAGGTCACGCGCGCCGAACAGGCCATGGAGGCCGCGAAAGAGCGGGGCGAGATCAACTTCCACGGGCTGATCGCGGACCAGGGCGTGGCAAAGGTATCGGTCGTCGGCATCGGCATGCGCAGCCACACGGGCGTTGCCGCAAAGATGTTTGAAAGCCTCTCTAACGAGGGAATTAATATCAAGGTCATCACAACCTCTGAAATCAAGATTTCTGTTTTGATAGATCGCAAATACATGGAACTTGCCGTGCAGGCTCTGCACGACGCTTTTGGGCTTGAGCACGCCGCATAACGCGCTGGACCCCTTCACTACATGGCGCCGAATGCCCGTTTCGGAATCTGTCGCCATGTGATCTATGATCGACCGCGCGGGTATTGCAGCGCCAAAGGATCGACGACTGGATGGTGCAAGAGACGACCACAAGCGACAGCCGCATTCTTCTGGGGCGGTTGCGTGACGCCTTGGCAGAAGAGTCCGCCGGACAGGAACGGCTGGACCGGATCACGCATCTGATCGCCACATCCATGCGGACCGAAGTTTGTTCAATCTACCTGTTCCGCGACACCGATACTCTTGAGCTTTGCGCAACCGAAGGCCTTAATCCGCAAGCCGTTCATAAGACACGGATGCGCCTTGGTGAGGGCCTTGTTGGCCGAGTGGCGCTAAAATCGAAGCCCGTGAACACCCCCGACGCTCCTTCGGCGCGAGGCTTTCGGTACATGCCGGAAACCGGCGAAGAGATCTTTTCGTCTTTTCTTGGCGTCCCCGTCCAGCGCCTGGGACAGGGGTTGGGCGTTCTGGTCGTCCAATCAAAGGAAAGCCGCGAATTTTCCGACGATGAAGTCTATGGTCTTGAAGTCGTAGCGATGGTTTTGGCCGAAATGGCAGAACTCGGCGCCTTTTTGGGCGAAGGCGCCGCATTGGCGCCGCGGCATCAGCATCCGGTTATGATGCGGGGCACGGTGGGCCAAGAGGGCACGGCCGAAGGCCGGGTTTGGCTTCATGAGCCAAGGGTCATGGTGACCAATCCGGTTGCCGACGATCCCGAAGCCGAGCTTGTCCGCCTGCAGGATGCCATGCGCGAACTGCGGGGAACTATAGACAGCCTGCTTGAGGCAGAGGGAACTGCGGACAAGGAACAGCGGGACGTCTTCGAAGCCTACCGTATGTTTGCGAATTCGCGGGGCTGGACCCGGCGGATGGAAGAGGACATCGCCCGCGGCATGTCGGCCGAGGCCGCCGTAGAGAAAGAACAATCGACCGCCCGCGCGCGCATGGCGGAAGTGCCCGATGCTTACCTTCGCGAACGCCTGAACGATCTTGACGATCTGTCAAACCGCCTGCTGCGCATTCTGACGGGCCAGGGTGCCGACACCGGCGCCGAGATGCCCGATAACCCCGTTCTTATCGCCAAGAACATGGGCCCGGGTGAGCTATTGGCCTATGGTAGAAACCTGAGGGGCATCGTTCTGGAAGAGGGCTCGGTCGGCAGCCACGCGGCCATCATAGCCCGTGCATGGGCGATCCCCTTGGTGATCAACGCACAAGGCGCGACGACCGAGGCCCTGAATGGCGATCTGATCATGGTCGACGGCGAACAGGGCATAGTGCACCTGCGTCCCGATGACTTCGTTGCCCGCGCGTTCCGGGACAAGGCGGAAATGCAGGCGCAGGCGGCTGAAGCCTATTCGTCGATCCGCACCCTTCCGGCCACTTGTCTTTCGGGTGAGACAATCGGTCTGCACATGAACGCGGGCCTCATGGCCGACCTGCCATCGATGACAAGCTCGGGCGCCGAAGGCGTCGGTCTGTTTCGGACCGAGCTTCAGTTTCTGTTGCGCAACCGTGTTCCGCGGCGCGGAGAACTGGCGAGCCTTTACGCAAGGGTCATTGCGGCAGCCGGCGGGCGCCGTGTGGTTTTTCGCACGCTCGACATCGGCTCTGATAAGGTCCTGCCTTACATGAAGCCCACGGATGAGCCCAACCCGGCCTTGGGCTGGCGCGCGATCCGCGTCGGCCTCGACAAACCCGGTATCATGCGGATGCAGTTGCAAGCCCTGATCCGGGCAACCAATGGCGGACCGCTGTCCGTGATGTTTCCTTTCGTGGCCCAATTTGACGAATTCCGCGAAGGCCGGCAGGCCGTTTTCGACGAACTCGATCGGGAAAAGCGACTGGGCCATCCGCTGCCTGAATCAGTAGAGATCGGGGCAATGCTTGAGACGCCCAGTCTTGCATTCGCTCCGCGCCAGTTCTTTGAAATGACCGATTTCGTTTCGATTGGTGGCAATGACCTGAAGCAGTTCTTCTTTGCCGCGGACAGGGAAAACGAACGCGTCCGCCGCCGCTATGACACGCTGAACGTCAGTTTCTTGACCTTCCTGGAACAGATCGTGGGGCGCTGTGCCGACACCAATACGCCACTGAGTTTCTGTGGTGAGGACGCCGGTCGACCGATAGAGGCACTTTGCTTTGCGGCCATGGGTATCCGCATGCTCTCGATGCGCCCGGCATCGATTGGACCGGTGAAGCATTTCCTGAGACAGGTCGATTTGGCCAAGGCGCGCGATGTGATCGACCGTGCACGGGGCTCAGGAGAACAGTCCGTCCGACCGGCGGTGCTGGATTGGATCCAAAGCCGGCGCTGATCATCTTTGGTTCAAGTCTGGCCCAGCCGCTTGGCGGTGCCGGCCACACCGTCCCAAGCACCCGGAACCAGCCCCCGCCCCAGAACCCGTTCCGGGTTTGTGGGCGGCGGCATGATCACATCGTCCAACCGGCGGAAGCCGAAGCGTCCATAATAGGGGGCATCGCCAACAAGAAGGACCCGTTCCCAAGTGTCCGCAACGGCCGCTTCCAGGGATTGCTCGATCAGCGCACCACCCAGTCCTTCGCCCTGGCGGGTCGGATGCACGGCGATGGGTCCAAGCAAAAGGCAGGGATAGTCGCCGACGCGCACCGGCCAAAATCGGACAGCGCCCGCCAGTATGCCGTACCTGTCCCAGGCAAGGCGCGAGAGGTGGCGCAACTGCTCGACACCTTCGCGCAGCCGGTATGAGGACAGCGCGGTACGTCCGGGCACAAAGCAGGTGTCGTACAACGCCTCGACCTGCCACCAGTCCTCTGGCGTCTCTTGCGCGTAAGTGAACACTCTGCCCTCGATTTTTTTCTGGAATCGCCCCTAGCACGCAGGTAGGGCCCGAGCAAACCAAACTAGGAGACCGGATGTTCTATCGTCCAAGTGAAGGCCATGGCCTGCCGCACAATCCCTTTAACGCTTTGATCACGCCCCGCCCCATCGGCTGGATCTCAACGCGAGGGTCCGATGGGCAGGACAACCTTGCGCCCTATTCCTTCTTTAACGGCACCGCCTATGTGCCGCCGCAGGTCATGTTTGCCTCGACCGGCAAAAAGGAAGATCGAGAAGGCACCAAAGACAGCGTGGCACATATCCGCGAAACGGGCGTCTTCTGTGTCAACATTGTCGAGTACGCAATGAAAGACGCAATGAATAAGACGTCTGGCATGTGGAGCCGCGATACCGATGAATTTACGTTGGCGGGCCTTAAGCGCAGCCCCTGCGGCGAAATCGACTGCAGCCGGATCAGTGGCGCTCCGGCAAACCTCGAATGCCGCGCCTATGACATTCGCGAAATTCTGGGAGAGGCCAATTTTATTGTTATGGGCGAAGTGGTTGGTATCCACCTGCGCGATGACTGCATCAAGGACGGTATTTTCGATGTCCTGTCGTTTAATCCCCTGACCCGCCTTGGATACCGCGACTACAGCACAATCCGAGAGTCCTTCAGCCTGAAGCGCCCGGGCGAGTGATCAGCACGCGGGACGTGGTCCAGTCGGTGACGGGCGTAAAGCGTTCTCGGATCGTCGCAAGCTTGCGGCGCCTGCCCTTCATCAGGTTAAAGGGGAAGGTCTCGGACAGCTTCAAGAGATAGTCGATATCCGCGTCGATCGTTGAATGACTATCCGCACTTTCGTGCATCACGACGGGACCGGTGTTCGGGGCAATAACTCTTGCCGAGCCCAACACAAACGGCGCCCGGTCATGTAGGTTCGGCTGCGCGTCCCCAAGCGCAGCGCGCAGAAGCTGAATTTCAAGGCGTAGAAGTTCGTTCTCAAGGCGGATTTCCACAGGTCTTTCTCCTTGCCCTAGCTTTATTTGGTCGAAGGAATAGTGTTCGGTTTCAGCGGTCGCCGCGGATCTGTCTTCTAGCTCCAAGAATTCGCTCCACTGCCGGATGATTTTGTCCCGGAGGGTTGTATCCTCCACAGCAAGGGGTGCTTCCGCCGACTTCGATAGGCTAGGATCAAGCACCTCGCTCACCGGGGAATCGCCAAGACCAAAATCCCAACGATCATTTATGGCATCAACCAGCCGATAGCCGGACATCAATGCAGCGTTGCTGACTACCAGAACGTCGTTTGGATTCTGTCTCGCAAAACGCAAAAGCGCCTCGTTCGCAGAAATCCACATGCGCAGAGCAAGATCCGGTTCCGTGAAAAACGGCGGGTAGCTTGGAGACTGGAGGCGTACGAATTCGCGGGCGTGGCGCCGGTGCAGGGAATCCACGCACTCCACTGGATCGCGAAAGACAATCAACACTTTGGCGTCCGGCAGTTTAGCGCGCCACTCCGTCAGGAAATGGTTGACCCGCGGGTCCTTGAAGCCCCAGGTCGCGTGCTCGGCGTTTCGCCTGCTCGCAAATTCCGCCAGTTGTTCGCGGTGGCCCGCAGTAAGTTGCGGCGTGAAGTCTTCGGCCACCATCCAGTCTTTCCCGCACGCGGCCAGCATGTTGTCGTGCAGTTCAATGGCTTCGGCATCTTCGAAATGCCCGTGGGGATTTGTCGGGTTGGCACCTAGAAGCTCATACCCCATAAACAGACCAGATCGCGACAGGGTCTCGGCGGTCAGGGACGTCCCGCTTCGGTGGAAGCCAGCTATGATCAGTTGTTTTGCCAGAACAGGCTCACTTCGCGATTCTTAGGCAGCGGCCCAATCCTTAATCAGACCGCAAATCCATCCACAAGCCTTTGCTAGCGATCTTCCATTGCGGCCAGCGATCCAAGTATCGGGCATTCCGGACGTTGGTCGCCAGCGCAAGCCGCAACAAGCTGACCAAGTGTATCCGCCATTTCGCGCAATTTACTGATACGGTCTTCGATTTGACGAAGATGGGCTTCTGCAATCTTTTTTGCTTCCGCACTCTCGCGTGCGCTGTCCTGGTAGAGAAGGAGCAGTGCCCGACAATCCTCAACGGTGAAGCCCAGCATGCGCGCACGTCCGACAAAAGCGAGATTGTGCACGTCCGACGCTGAAAAAACACGATAACCGTTCGACCCGCGGCCTGGCGCAACAAGGCCAATCTCTTCATAGTAGCGGATGGTTTTTGCTGGCAGCCCGGTTCGCTCGGACGCTTGCTTGATGTTCATGCCTGCGCAACTCCTAGCTTGTCGAGTGCTGCCTCTTTGCGATTTTCAATCCCAGCGCGCCGACCCACGAGGCGAAGACGCAGCGCATTGCAGACAACGAAAAGCGATGATGCGCCCATGGCAACTCCGGCCAGCATCGGCGAAAGCAGCATGCCGGTCACCGGGTAAAGGACGCCGGCGGCCACAGGGATCAGAGCAACGTTATAGCCAAAGGCCCAGATCAGGTTCTGGCGAATATTGGCCATTGTGGCGCTGCTGATATCGACCGCCGCCGGCACGCCGGCTAGACTGTTTGCGACCAGCACCACATCGGCAGCCTCGACCGCGACATCCGCACCTGAGCCAACCGCGATGCCAACATCGGCCTCGGCAAGAGCGACCGCATCGTTGATACCGTCGCCTACAAATGCCACCGGACCCTGCGTTAGGGCAAAACCGGCAATGACGTCGCCTTTTTGATCGGGCCTGTGCCCCGCCAGCACGCGGTCGATGCCCAATTTTGCTGCCACCGCTTCTGCGGCAGCCGCACGGTCACCCGAGATCAGCGCCAGCGACAACCCTTTCCGGCGCAGGCGTTCAAGGGCCGGGCCTGCGTCGGGCCGGACAGTGTCCATGAGGCCCAGAACCGCTCCAATGGTTCCGTCTATTGCGACCCAAACGGCGGACAGACCTTCGCCGTTGATATCAGTCGAGGCAGCTTCGAAGGCGTCTGTGGTCACGCCAGCGGCGGCCAGATAGCCCGAGGTGCCAAGCATCACCTTCCGTCCGCCAACCGTGCCCTCGACGCCAGCGCCGACTACGGCTGTGACATTTTCGGCAAGGGGCAGTTCTGACGCGCCAGCGGTGCCGACCCGGGCGACCGCCTCGGACAAGGGATGTTGGGACTGCTCGGCAACGCGCGCCGCCAAAGCGAGTGCCTCGTCCTCTTCAAAGGGCGCAGCAATGCGGGTCAGAACAACTTCCGGACGTCCGACCGTCAGGGTACCGGTCTTGTCAAAGGCAACCGTGCGCACGGTTTGCAGACGCTGCAGCGCGTCTCCACTCCGAAAGATTACGCCCAACTCTGCCGCACGCCCTGTGCCCGCAAGAATGGCCACCGGAACCGCAAGACCCATGGCACAGGGACACGCGACGATCAGAACCGAGACCGAGCTCACAAGCGCGAAAGGCAGTGCCGGTTCTGGGCCAAATACCATCCAGACGAGGAAACACACCACTGAGACCGCCAAAATGGTCGGGACAAAAAAGGCGGTGACCCGGTCAATTGCGGATTGCACCGGCAGTTTTGTTGCCTGGGCCCGGCGGACCGTCTCGGCGATCCTTGCCAGCATCGTGTCGGCGCCAATGGCCTCAGCGCGAATAACAAGCGCGCTAGCGCCGTTCAACGTTCCCGCTGAAACTGCATCCCCGGGGCCCTTAAGCACCGGAAGGGGTTCTCCGGTGAGCATCGCCTCGTCAATGCTGCTGTGACCGGACACCACGGTGCCGTCGACCGCGACGCGACCACCCGGTTGCAAATGCACATGATCGCCGGGGCGAAGATTGACCACGGCGCAGGATACGATCTCTCCATCTCGCTCTACCAGTGCCGTGTCAGGTTGAAGCCCGCTCAAACGCGCGACCGCTTCCCCTGCCTTTTGCTTGGCCCGCTCTTCAAGAAAGCGCCCGGTCAGAACCAGCGTGACAACCATCGCCGCGGCTTCAAAGTAGACCTGGGCTGTGCCAGCCGGAAAAACGTCGGGCACGACGATGGCCATCATGCTGTAAATCCAAGCCGCACCCGTTCCGATTGCGACCAGCGCATTCATGTCGGGCGACCCATGCCAAAGGGATGAAATTCCGCGGCGGTAAAGCGCTCTGGCGGGCCAAACCATGACGGCTGTGGTCAGAACCGCCTGCGCAAAGGCGCTTTGGGCAGAGCCGATTGTCGAAAGGACCCATTGCCCAAACGCGGGCGACAGGTGTCCGCCCATGGCCAGCACGACGACTGGCAGCGAAAACGCCCAGGCAAGAATCAGGTTCCTGCGCGCCTCGGAGGAAGCTCTTGCGTCTTCGGCGCCTGTGTCGCCGCCCCCACTGATGGCCGTTGCACTGTAGCCGGTCTTGTGCAACGCAGCCACAATCTGTCCCGCGTCCGCCTGCCCGCGCGCCAGATCCACCGACAGCGTGCCGTCTGCAAGATTTGCAGACGCCGAAAGAACGCCAGGCACCGTTTGCGCGGCAGCCGAGACGCGCCCGACACAAGACGCGCAGTTCATTTCCTCAACGCGAAACTCGGTTCGGTCCGTTATGACAGGATAGCCCGCTTTTGAAAGGACGCGGGCTGCCTCGGGCAGGACATCGGTGCCACTGACGGTAAGATCTGCCTGACCCGTGGCCAGGTTCACCGAGACCCGGCTGACCCCGGGCAGATCGGCAAGCGTGGCTTCGGCACGTGCGACACAGGACGCGCAGTTGAGGCCATCGAGCACAAGCAGCAACCGGCCGGTATTATGAGAAGTCGCGTCTACCATATAGTTAGAGATAAAGCTTCCAGTCACCGGAAGGTCAAGAGGACACACATCCGTGATGCCCTGGCGCTGGAAATTCCGGCCAACGGACCGCAGAAAGCTGCCTATGGCAACTAGACGCGACACCCTGACGGTTCTTTTTCTTGTCGTTGGCGGCTATGCGGCGCTGCGATACGGTCTACCGCACGTCTGGTCCGGCCAAACGGGAGATTTTGAGTTTGAGCCGCTGGCGGAACCGGCGGGTTTCCGGCGCCTGACAGCGGGCCCAACAACAGCAGCCTTTGATCCTTTCATTGGGCTGGAGGCGGATGAACCGAAGCCAATTCAACCGGCAGTGATTGCGCCTGCGGATGTCCGGATGCATCTCTTTGGCAGCGAAACGGCGCCCGCCGATGTTGTCCCGGTCGCGTCATTCTCGGACTATCATTGCCCCTATTGCCGGGTTCTCACCGAAGACCTCGTCGCAATATCAGATGCCGGTGAGAAGATCGCTGTTACGTGGCATGAACTTCCCCTTCTTGGCCCCATGTCACTGGCCGCGGCGCGGGCAGCTTTGGCGGCAGATCGACAGGGCGCCTACGCCGCGTTTCACAGGCGTCTTATGCGGTCGTCCTTTCAACCTGACCCGGCATTTATTGAGGCTCTTGCCGCAAGCATTGGCTTGGCGCCGGACCGGATGCTGTCTGACATGCACGACGCCGATATCGACCGCCAACTGTCTCTCAGCGCGGGTCTTGCCGGGACACTTGGCATCTTCGCAACTCCTGCGCTGGTCGTGGGCCGTACGGTCGTGATCGGAGCCATCGGGCCAGACCGACTGCGGGCTCTGATCGAGTTGGAACGCGCAGAGGGCATAGTGGGGATTTGAGACAGCCCTGACACTTGAATTATTGACTGTGGCATTCGAATGTTCGGCCGTGATGGAGATAGGTAAATGAAAACAATGATCGGCGTGATCGGTGGGTCCGGTGTCTACGAAATCTCGGCCTTGGAAGGTGGCACATGGCAGACGGTCTCGACACCCTGGGGCGACCCTTCGGACCAGATACTGGTGGGTCAGATCGCAGGTGTCGGCATGGCATTCCTGCCGCGGCACGGACGCGGCCACGTTCATTCTCCGACCACTGTGCCCTACCGAGCCAACATCGACGCCCTGAAGCGAATTGGCGTCACCGATGTAATTAGCGTCTCGGCTTGCGGGTCGTTTCGCGAAGACATGGCGCCGGGAGATTTCGTGATCGTGGATCAGTTCATCGACCGAACGTTTGCGCGCGAAAAATCGTTCTTCGGCGCCGGCTGCGTGGCCCACGTCAGCGTGGCCCATCCGACCTGCCCACGCCTGGGCGAAGCCTGCCGGCAGGCCGGTGAAGCAGAGGGCATCCGTGTGCATTCCGGCGGGACCTATCTAGCCATGGAAGGACCCCAATTCTCGACGCTGGCGGAATCGCGCTTGTACCGCGAAAGCTGGGGGGCCGACGTTATCGGGATGACCAATATGCCCGAGGCTAAACTGGCGCGCGAGGCCGAGCTTTGCTACGCGTCCGTTGCCATGATCACAGACTACGACAGCTGGCACCCGGACCACGGAGAAGTGGATGTCACCGATATTATCAAGACGCTCACAGGCAACGCCGACAAGGCCCGGGCACTGGTGGCCGGTCTTCCCGGTCTCTTGGGACCTGAACGCCTGCCCTGCCCGCATGAATGCGACCGCGCGCTTGAATATGCAATTCTGACCGCACCCGAGATGCGCGATCCGGTACTTGTTGGCAAATTGGACGCCATTGCAGGACGTGTTCTCTAAGGCTTTGGCGGGCCCTACGCGTTGCGCTTTATGAAGTCCCGGATGAAGCCACGGATTTCACGCGCCGCACTGGTGTCCAGGTCTTTGCAGAGTTGAACGAATTCATCCCTGTCCCGCTTGTCCAAACGTAGCACCAACTGGCTGTCTTTGTTCTTCTTTTTTTTCGTTTCTTTCGCCGACAAGCGGTGTCCCCTTGATTTCTTGTATGTAAATTGTATATACAATTGATATTTATTGGCGGCACAACGTTAACCGCTCGGCACAAGGAAAGGAACGCCAAATGACGCTTTTGACCGCGCAGGCGCTTTTGATGCAGGACCGCATGGACTGGCGCAAGCCGCATCTAAAGTGGATCGCAGACGCGTTTTATCGGACCTTCCGCTAGGGATCCCGGCCGAAGGCAAAGGACGCTGGACCGGTGTGCCAAGACGGCCCGTAACGTACCGGTTGCAAATTGGTTACCCAACGGGCCACTCTTGCGCAAGTAAAGCGTAAGGACAGTGGCCGCCATGCTGAACAAAGCAACCGTCAAAGACTATATCCGCACGATCGTCGACTTTCCCCACGAAGGGATCATGTTTCGCGACGTCACCACCCTTTTCGCCGATGCGCGCGGGTTTCGAATGGCAATCGACCAGCTGCTTCTACCCTATGCGGGGCAACCCATCGATAAGGTCGTGGGCCTTGAAGCACGGGGATTTATCCTGGGCGGCGCGGTCGCACATCAACTGACGCTCGGCTTCGTGCCGATCCGGAAAAAGGGCAAACTCCCAGGAACTACGATAAGTCAGGACTACGAGCTTGAATACGGCGAGGCGATTGTCGAAGTGCACGACGACGCCATTCAGCCGGGCGAACGGGTCCTCGTGGTCGATGATCTGCTCGCCACGGGCGGCACAGCCGAGGCCGGTATCAAGCTAATCGAACGGCTGGGTGGTGAGATCGTAGGCTGCGCCTTTGTCATCGATCTTCCAGAGCTGGGCGGCCGCAGTAGGCTTGAGGCTCTGGGGATGGAGGTGCACACCCTTTGCGAGTTCGAGGGTCTCTAGCATGTCTCCTGAGGCTCAGGATTTTAGCACGGCACCCGGGTTCATGATCCCGTTCGGATCAAGCGCCGATTTGATCGCTCGCATGGCGGCCAGTTTCGCGGGATCGCCATAGCGTTCAAGATCGTCCACCTTCATTCGACCGATCCCATGTTCGGCACTGATCGAGCCGTTGCAATCAGCCACGAGATCGTGCACGGCGCGGATCAGGGCGTCGCGCACGTTGCCATAGTCCGCCGCCTTTCTGCCTGGCTGGGGAAAGACATTGTAATGCAGGTTGCCGTCGCCCAGATGCCCGTAGCAATTGATCCGGACGTCAGCCACGGAAGCAATCACCTGTCTGCCCCGATCCAGAAACTCTGCGACCCGGCTCAGGGGCAATGACACGTCATGGGACGCAACGGCACCGACGCGCTTGTTTCCTTCGGGCAGAACTTCCCTCAGGTGCCACAGATCGGCGCGCTGCGCTTCCGAGGATGCCAGGATGCCATCGGTCACAAGGCCCGCCGCGCTGGCCTCTTCGAACAGCGCCTCCAGCGCAGCCGCGGCGTCACCCGCCCCGCCTTGCCCCGAAAGGCCCACATCTATCAGAACCGCCCAATCCGGGCGTTCCGGCAGCGGATCGCGGTAGCTTACACCGGTTTCGTCCAGAAAGCGGAGCGCCTGCGCCGCGATAAGCTCGAACGCCGATATGGCCTCGCCCAGACGCGCCCGCGCCATGGACAGAAGCGCCAGGGCCGATGCGGGATCAGGAACCGCCAGATAACCCGTGGCCTGGCTGGTTGGCACGGGAAAGAGACGCAGCGCAGCGGCGGTGATCACGCCCAACGTACCCTCGGCGCCGATCAAGAGGTGGCGAAGATCATATCCGGTGTTGTCCTTTCTCAATCGCTTCAGCCCGTGCAGGATATTGCCGTCGGGCAGGACCGCCTCGATACCAAGGCAGAGGTCGCGGCAGTTTCCGTAGCGCAGGACGTTCAAGCCGCCCGCGTTGGTCGACAGGTTCCCACCGATCCGGGCACTTCCTTCGGATGCTATCGACAATGGAAACAGGAATCCCCGCTCGCGCGCCGCGTCCTGAACCGTTGCTAGAATGACGCCGGCCTCGGCAACTAGGACCGCGTCATCCGTATTGACCTCCCGTATCCGGTTCAGTCGCTCCAGTGACAGCAGGATCGGCATCGGCCCCTCCGCCAGCACCTGACCACCGACGAGCCCGGTTCCACCGCCGAAGGGCACAATCGGCACGCGGGCCGCGTTAGCCTCGCGCACCACCGCTGCCACCTCTTCAGTGGTCGACGGCGCCACCACTACTCCTGCTTTGCCGGCAAACCTGCCGCGGGGGTCTTCAAGGTAACGCGGCTCGGGATCCTTCAGGGCGGCTGCGGGCAGAACCGTCTGCAGCCGAGCCGTGATATCTTGGGTAAGCGAATTCAGCATGCCCCTACTGACCATGACCGCGCGCGGATGCCAAGATCTGCCGCCCTTGCGCTAGTCCTCTTCCGCAAGAAACTGCGGGCTCAGCACATGGATGGTGGGGAACTCGGGCAGTGTTCGCAGGCTGACTTCAAGAGAGGTGCCGCCCGTCGTGTCGATACGGTATTCCTCGGACATGCCGTTCAGGAAGTCATCGAGCGAAAACAGGCTGAACCAATGCATAGGAATAACGATCGATGCTCGGAGCCGCTTGAGCACGCGCATCATCGTCGGCGTATCAAGCGACATGCCCCCGTCGATCGCCGCCATGACAACGTCAAGCCGTCCGATTGCTGCGTATTGTTCGTCTGAAGGTTCGTGGTGCAAATGCCCTAAATGCCCGATGCACAGTCCTGCGACCTCGAAAATAAAGATCGAATTGCCGTCGTCTTCCCGACCCTCCCCCCAAGGAGACCGGATGTCCGTCGGGACATTCCGGATCAGCATTTCGCCCAGGTCCAGATGGTGGTCAGCCGGGCCTGCATCGTAGGTCCATCCTTCCAGCACGTTGGGTATGCGCGGATCGGGGTTGGCCGTCCAATGGCTGCCGTGAGCATGGTTCATGGTCACCACATCAGGAACAAACTCTGGGCTTCCGATAAAGCCATTGTAGTCGGTAACGACGGACAGATTGCCCTCGGTCTGGACAAGAAACATCGAGTGATCGATGTAGGAAATTCTGACGGTGAATTCGCCCACCGGCTCGGTCCAGCTAGCTTTTTGCAGATAGACACCGCCCGGGGTCGCATCCGCTACCGCAATACAGTGGCTGGGCCTTCTGTCTTGAGCGGCCGCCGCGATCGGAACCAGCAACAGTATCAGGATAAGTCTCAACATGTCGTCTCTCCTTGTTGCTGAGGTAAGGCGTGCGGGCGTCGCGTCACGCCCGAATTCCCGCGAGGCCTATCCTGCGCCGGTTTTTCCACGCCTATCGCTGCGCAAATTGGCGTAAAGCACATGATTTCGCCACCGCCCGTCAATCTGCAGATAGCTTTGCGCAACACCTTCATACTTGAAGGCGGACTTTTCAAGAACACCGCGGCTGGCGGCGTTTTCGGGCAGGCAGGCTGCTTCGATACGGCTCAGGTCCAAGACATGAAACGCATGGTGCACGACGGCCGTGATCGCCTCGCGCATATACCCTTGGCGGGCATGGGGCGCTCCGATCCAGTACCCGAGCGTACCGGCCTGCGCAGGTCCGCGACGGATATTGTCGAGCGTGATTGCTCCGACCAGCGTCTCGCCATCCTGCAGAAACAGGAAAAGCGGCAGCGCACTGCCACTGCCAATCGACCTCTGGGCCCAGTATACGCGGTTTGTGAACGCCTTGCGCGACAGATGGTCCTCGGCCCAGGCCGGTTCCCAGGGCGCCAGGAAATCGCGGCTGATGGCCCGCAACGCGGTCCAAGAGCGGAAATCGGCGTGTTGAGGCGGACGCAGCGAAAGCCGATCTGTGTGCAGGCGCGTCCGGCGCCGGCGCACCAGCATCATGCAGCAATCCTGTCCAGCAGTTTGTTCAGTGCTGGAGCCTCACCGACGGGCCCGTAAAGCGCCATCGCCGCCGCGCTTTTGTCCGCCGTCTCCTTGGCGAACCGGCGCACATCCTCGGTCGTCACCGCATCAATCCGGGCGACCGTTTCCTCAAGCGACGGCACCCTGTCCCAAGTGGCCAGCAAACGAGCCAAACGCTCGGCCCTCTGGGACGGGCTTTCAAGCCCCATAAGCATGCCCGCCTTCATCTGCGCACGAGCCCGATGGACTTCCGCGTCGCTTAGGTCCGCGCCAGCCTGGGCGAGTTCATCGACAGTCAAGGCAGCAAGATCGGTCAGCTCCGCCCCGCTGGTGCCCGCATAGACGGTCAAAAGGCCCGTATCCGCATAGGCGCTTGCCTGAGCGAAAATCGTGTAGCAGAGGCCACGTTTTTCTCGGGCCTCCTGGAACAGGCGCGACGACATTCCACCGCCATAGGCAATGGAGAAAATCTGTGCAGTGTAGATCTTGTCGTCCCGGTAGCCCGGGCCTTCGAATGCCAGCGCGAAATGCGCCTGTTCAAGATCATGCACCCGGCGATATTCGCCCCCCGAAAACTGAGCCGCCACAGCCCGGTGACCGTCACGTGCCTGCATGTCGCCGAAAAGAGCCTCGGCAGTCTCGACAATCCGGTCGTGATCCACCGCCCCGGCAGCGGACAGAATCATCTGGCCGGGTCCGTAATTGTCCTGAACGAAAGCGGAAAGATCAGCACGGGCAAAGTTGCCCACCCGTTCTGCCGGACCAAGGATCGTGCGGCCCAGGGGCTGTTCAGGGTAGGCTTCTTCCTGGAGCCAGTCAAATATCACATCATCGGGCGTGTCATGGACCTGCCCGATCTCTTGCAGGATGACATGGCGCTCCACCTCGATCTCATGGGGATCGAAAACGGGATTCAGAAGGATATCTCCGATCACATCAAGTGCGATCGCGGTGTCCTCTTTCAGTATTCGGGCGTAAAAGGCGGTGGTTTCACGGCTGGTGTAGGCGTTGATATACCCGCCCACATCCTCGATCGCCTCGGCGATCTGCAGCGCGCTGCGTTTCTTGGTGCCCTTGAAGGCCATATGTTCCAGGAAATGCGCGATACCATTCTGATCAAGCCGTTCGTGCCGACCGCCTGCGTTGACCCACACGCCTATGGCCGCCGAAGCCAGCCCGGGCATCGCTTCTGTCACGACCCGGAACCCATTGGGCAACGTGTGCGTGCGTACGGTCACTGGCAGCGCCTCTCCCTAATGAGTGACTGGATCGCCGGCAAATCATCGGCGACCCGCGTCATCCGCTCCGAACGGTCATAAAGGTCGGACATGCGTTTTGGAAGGGGGGGCTGTATTCCCGACGCCGCGTTCACAGCATCGGGAAATTTGGCCGGATGGGCGGTCGCCAGGGTGACCATGGGAACGGGCCCAAGGAAATTGCGCGCGACATGGGTACCGACGGCGGTGTGCGGACAGAGAAGTTCGCCGGTTTCGTACAGGACGCGCGCGATCTCTGCCAGCGTCTCTTCTTCGGTCGCGCAGCCCGACGCGTAGTGCATCCGCAACCCGTCGATGGCGCCCTGGCTCACCTTGAACCCACCAGAAGACTTCAGATCGTCCATCTGATCGGACACGACTTTGCCGTTCCGACCATAGGCATCGAAAAGCGCACGTTCGAAGTTGGAACTGACCTGAATATCCATCGACGGGCTGATGCTGGGCCGCACATGTTCTTTAACGTAAGCACCCGATTGCAACGTGCGGTGCAGGATGTCGTTCTGGTTTGTCGCAACGACCAACTGGCCAACGGGCAACCCCATGGACTTTGCGATGTAGCCCGCAAAAACGTCTCCGAAGTTCCCGGTCGGCACCGTAAAACTGATCGGGCGATGCGGACTGCCGAGGCTGACAGCCGCGGTGAAGTAATAGACGACCTGTGCGAGGACGCGCGCCCAGTTTATCGAATTGACGCCAGCAAGTCCGACGTCATCGCGAAACGCAAAGTCGTTGAACATGTCTTTCAACCGCGCCTGGCAGTCATCGAAATCGCCGTCCACAGCCACAGCATGCACATTGTCTTCGACCGGCGTGGTCATCTGGCGGCGCTGAACTTCCGAGACGCGACCGTGCGGGAAAAGGACAAAGACATCGACACCGGCAAGACCGCGAAAGGCCTCGATCGCGGCCGAACCTGTATCGCCAGATGTGGCGCCAACAATAGTGATCCGTTTGCCCGAACGTGCGAGATCGGCCTGAAACATCTGACCAATCAGCTGCATGGCGAAATCTTTGAAGGCGAGCGTTGGGCCGTGGAAAAGCTCCAGCAGAAAGTGATTGTGCGACAGTTGTTTGAGCGGCGCGCGCGCGGCATGTCCGAAACCGGCATAGGCCGCATCGATAAGCCCGCGAAACTCACCCTCGCTGAAGGTGTCGCCGATGAAAGGCCGCATTACGCGGAACGCCACCTCTTCGTAGCTCTGTCCTGCCAGCGCGGCGATATCTTCGGTTGCCATCACAGGCACAGAGCCGGGCACATAAAGCCCGCCGTCCCGCGCCAGACCGGTCATCATGGCCGCTCCAAAATCCAGTTCCGCCGCCGCACCGCGCGTTGAAACGTACTTCATGTGGCATCCTCGTTCAGTCGACGCCAGATCAGATATCCGGTCATTGCCAGCCAGACCACCGCCAATCCGAACCAGGTGACGGCATATTCCAGATGGTCGTTGGGAATGCCGCTTGTATCGACCGGCAAGGGCGTGACGCTTGGCGGGTTCTCGGTGGTCTCACGCACCACGACGAAAATGGGTTCGGCCGTGAGTGCTACCGCCATCTGGGGCACGTCCCGTGCATACCAGATGTTGGCGGATACATCCGGATCGGGTGTGAAAGCATCAACTTCGTCGGGCCAATGGAGGTTTCCAACGACCGTTGCCGTGCCAGCCGGGCGCGCAGTTTCCTTGGCACCGGTCGATATGTAGCCGCGGTCCACCAGAATGCGGCGGCCGTCTTCGGCATCAAAGGCTGCGATCACGCGGTAAATCGGGCCGAGACGCTTGGCGCTTGCCAGCACGTGCAGTTCATCACCCGTAAAGGCGCCGCTGACTGAAACCGGAAGGTACCTGTCGCCTTCGGGGCTGGGCGCAGCGGGAAGCGCCACAGGCGCGTCCCCAATCCGTGCCTCGATCTCGGCCAGCACGCCCTCTTTCCACGCCAGCCGCTGGACCTGCCAGACGCCCAGAGAGACCAGAATGGCCGCGCCACCAAGCCCGAGGATCAATGGAAAGACAAGTCGCTTCATGGCGCATTGCCTAGCTGTCGCGCGGCGGAATGAAAAGTGCGGCCGCTTGTCATAGACACAGGTTTCAGACCCGAGCGCGCGCTCCGATATCAAAGCTGTCACCGGCGCGCAGGCCCAACTCTTGCACATCATCCGGTCCTGCGGTGACGACGCGGGCCACACCGCGGCCGAAGACGTCGAAGGCAGAGTCGCGGCGCGCCACCCAGGTCGCCTCGTCAAGCCCAACACCGACGAGCGATGGCCGGTCGCCGATGACGCGACGCAGGCGGTATGCCCGGTCGCGCTCGGCCACATGCTGGTCGATCACGACCTCGGGCCAGAACCCCAGGCCCTGCCGTGTAAAGACATCGCCACCCGAACCGCCAGAGATCATAAGCTGCGACATCACCGCGGCGCCGGCGCTGCTGCCCGCAACCACCGTTCCCGCCGCGTTTGCCGCCCTAAGCGTTTCAACCAGACCGGGAACCCCGGCCAATGTAGTTACCTGTCGCCGCTGCGATCCGCCTGCAAACCAGATACCGCTTGCGGACGCGATCCTTTCAAGCGCTGTTTGCGGGTCGGAGATGCCCAGAACCAGAACGTTGCGAAAGGCCAGAGCAGAGGTCGCGCTAAACTGTGCGGCGGCCGTAGCCTCGGGCTCGCCCGAATAAGGGACGATCAGCAAGGGCGCATCAGGACCGCCCATCGCCGATTGGACCTGACGGGCGTAAGCGGGGTCAAGGATGCCGCCACCATGTGCAAAGAGGTTTGGCGCGCCCGCGCCTGACCCGCCGGTTCCGGCAATGCATCCGGTCATATGCCGCTCACGGCCGCGCCAACAAAGAAGAAACGGCGGTTGATGTATGTCACGTCGGTCCCGGAATCTACTTGCATTGCCGGCCAGCTTAGGGGGGCGTGACAAGATCCGTCCAGAGTTGCCTGCCGTTCAGCCCCTAAGATCGGCGTTCAGGAAGGCCTTTGCCATAGCAGCGGCCGCGCGCAAAGATGGTGCAGTGTCAGAGATGGCCTTGCGCGATGTGACCGTCATCAGCCCTTCACCGCGTCGGACGTGGATCTTCTAAAGGCCCAGGGCGCGGCGCATTTCGGGCTGTGTGCCGGGGGCAAGAGCGACGTAGTCATGGGCCGGTACGTCTGCCGCAATCGGCACCAGACCCATCGACAGATAACGGCGAGGTAGCCCGAAGAGATCGTACCCCGCCGCGGCCAGAAATGCCAAGGCAGGAGGCAGATGCTTGCCGGTCGCGGAGGTGTTTTCTTCCAGCAAGATGACTTTGGGCGTGAGCACCTTGAACACGTGGCGCGCACCCTCAAGGACCTGAGCCTCAAATCCTTCCACGTCCATCTTAATGAAATCGAGACGCGAAAGCCCGAGCTCGTGCACCACATCATCCAACCGGCGCACGGGCACTGGAACGGTGCTTAGAGACTGCCCTTGGCCCGCATCGCCGCTCGCCAAAAGACGGGCGGCCCCGGCGTTTCCGGTCGGCAGCGACAACTCCAGTTCGCCCGCCTTTGCCCCTAAGGCGACACGGTGCAATGTGACAGGCAGCCCGGGGTTCAACGCAAGCGTCTCGTCCAAGTGTTTCAACATCCGCGGCTGCGGCTCAAACGCGTGGACCTGACCGCCGGGGCCCACGCGCTCTGCCAGTCGCAACGCCACGAGCCCGAGGTTGCAACCGATGTCGAGCACGATGTCGCCGCGACCGACACAGCGTTCAATTACCCAGGAAACCTTGGGGTCGAGGTCGCCTGCGAACCGCATCGCGCGGCCAACCAGATCACCCGCCGGAATACTTGCGCGGCCGCCGGTGACCTCAACTACAGAATCGCGGCCGGAGGCCGGATCGAGTTGCCGAAAGAGCCAGCTGTTCGCGAAGGTTCCTGCCCCGCTGTAGAATGGATAGAGGCGAGAAATGGTGGCAACTGACCTCGAGGTTGCCTCACGCAGTTTGACCAGGCCGCCGACGGGCCCGACCATTAGCTTCCCCAGATGTAGACAGCGGCAAAGAGGAACAGCCAAACCACATCGACGAAGTGCCAGTACCAGGCGGCTGCTTCGAAGCCCACGTGGTTTTCAGGCGTAAAGTCCCCGCGCATCGCACGCAGCATGCAGACAAATAGAAAAATCGTACCGATGATTACATGGGCACCGTGAAACCCGGTCGCCATAAAGAAATTTGCGCCATAAATGTTGCCTCCGAAGCCGAAGGCAGCGTGAGTGTATTCATAGGCCTGAAAGCCAGTGAAAATCAGACCCAGAAGGATCGCAATGATAAGACCATTGATCATGTCTTTGCGGTTGTTCTCGTGCACCAGCGCATGGTGCGCCCAAGTCGCGGCCATCCCCGAACACAGCAGGATCAGCGTATTGATCAGGGGCAAGTGCCAGGGATCAAAGGTTTCAATGCCGGCCGGCGGCCACTGTCCATCAACGGCGGGGCTTTCGGGACCCATGGGATACATGGCATGCTTGAAGAACGACCAGAACCATGCCGCGAAGAACATAACCTCGGACATGATAAACATGATAAAGCCATAGCGCAGTCCGATGCGCACAACGGGCGTGTGATCGCCCGCCTTGTTCTCGGCAATGGTCTCGGACCACCAGCCGAACATGGTGTAGGCCACGCCCACCGTGCCGATCAGCATCATCCAGATCCCGCTTCCGTGCATGGCAAGCACGGCTCCGAAAAGCATGATGAATGCGCTGACGGCGCCGAGAAAGGGCCATATCGAAGGGTTCAGGATGTGATAGTCGTGGTCTTTTGCATGCGCCATGGATGCGCCCTTTCCCTGGCCCTAGTTAAGTGTCTCGTCATCAGCGCCTGGCAGGTTTGCCTGAACCTCATCGGCGTCGATTTCGTAGAACGTGTAGCTGAGTGTGATCGTGTGCACAAACTTGCCCTCAGCGTCAGTGACGATCTCGGGGTCGACATAGAAACTTACCGGCATCTGCACCGTTTCACCGGGCTGCAGGATCTGCTCCTCGAAACAGAAGCACGCAATTTTATTGAAATAGCTTCCGGCGGCAAACGGGGTCACGTTGAAGGTCGCGGACCCCGCAACGGGCCGCATGGTCGGGTTTGAAGCCTCGTAAAATGCCAGGCCCGTTTCCCCAATCCGCACCGTCATTTCACGCTGCATCGGAGTGAAATACCATGGCATGTCGCGGTCAAGCGAGGCATCGAAGCGCACCTTTACCGTACGGTCAAGCACGTCATCGGGTGCCACCTCGGACACGCTTGTGGTGCCGCCGTAACCGGTCACACGGCAAAAGAGGTCATAGAGTGGCACCGCCGCCCACCCGAGTGCGCCCATGCCCACGACCACGCAGGTCAGCCCCGCGACGGTGCGGCCCTGGGGCGACAGAGTTTGCCACCAAAGTCTCATTCAGAACCCTCGACCGGCAACAATTCGGGACGCAGAACATGATCGAAGCCCTGCATCGGGTCCCCTCCAGTCACTTTGACCACGGTCAGGCCGAACATCAGGGCCACAAAGCTTACCAGACAAAGGCCCACCCCAAGATTGCGGGACCAGCGCCGGCGGTGCAGTTCGTGGTCGCGCGCAAACATCAGAAAATCCCCATCCGCGCCAGACCTTCATCCACGAGAAATGCGGTGAACAGTAAAAAGAGATAGGTAAGAGTGAAACGGAAGAACCGTTTTTCCGCCCGGTAGCCATCTTCTTCGGCGTCGGTTTCACTGCGCCGCCAGATGACGACGCTGCCGTAGATCAGGCGCATATTCAGTATAAGGGCCGCAACCACATAGACCGGTCCACCAAGCGCGCTCAGCGCCGTGGCACCGGACAGTGCAGCCAGGGCAATCGAGTAGGCCAGGATATGGGCGCGGGTCGACTTGCGGCCGTGCGTCACCGTCAGCATCGGCACGTCTGCCTCGTGGTAGTCCGACTTCATAAACAGGGCCAGCGCCCAGAAGTGCGGCGGCGTCCAAAGGAAAATCAACGCAAACATCAGGACCGGCTCAAGCGCTAAGTTCCCAGTGGCCGCAACCCATCCGACCATCGGCGGGAAAGCCCCTGCCGCACCCCCAATCACGATGTTCTGGGGTGTCGAGCGCTTCAGCCAGATCGTGTAAATTGCGATGTAGAAGAAGATCGTGAACGCTAGAAGCCCGGCGGCGGCCGCGTTGGTCGCAAGCCAAAGCATGGTTACAGAAAGTCCGGACAGCGCCAATCCCACTGCCAGAGCATCCTCAGGCGCCAAGCGGCCCGATGGAACTGGCCGATTGGCCGTGCGCTTCATCACGGCGTCAATGTCGGCATCCCACCACATATTCAGGGCGCCAGACGCGCCGGCACCGACAGCAATAAACAGGATGGCCGCCAAGCCTTCGACCGGGTGGACGGACACCGGTGCCACAAGCATGCCGATCAGCGCCGTGAAGACGACGAGCGACATCACGCGCGGCTTCATCAAGGCGAAGAAATCGCCGAAGCCTGGCTCATAGGTTTGGATGTTGGCGTTTGTTTCGCTCATGATCCCGCTTCTTGCCGGTGGCAACGGCGCTAAGGGCGCCGCCGGAAACCTCAGTTGGACGCGACCTGGACCGGCACCGGGACGCCAGCATATTCGGCACGGGCCTCTTCAAGCCAAGCGTCATAGACCTCTTGGCTCACAACTTTCACGGTGATCGGCATATAGGCGTGATCCTTACCGCAAAGTTCAGAGCATTGGCCGAAATAAACGCCTTCCTGTTCGGCCTTAAACCAAAGCTCTGCCAGGCGGCCGGGCACCGCATCCTGCTTCACCCCGAAGGCCGGAATGGTCCACGAATGAATAACGTCGGCGGCCGTGACCTGCATGACGACGATCTTGTCGACCGGCACCACGACCGCAGTGTCAGTGGCCAGCAGGAACTCATCGTCGGTATAGCCCGCCGCCGCCAGCTCGGCACTGATCTCGGCATTAAGATTACCCTGCCCCTGGCCGATCATGAAGCTGTCGAACGAGAACCCTTCATCGACGTACTCATAGCCCCAGAACCACTGATAGCCGGTGACCTTGATGGTCATATCGCCTTCGGGAATCTCTTGTTGCTTGAACAGGATCGGCAGGCTGAAGACGGCGATCACGACCAGGATCACCACGGGAATGATGGTCCAGGCAACCTCAAGCGGAGAGTTGTGTGTGAACGATGCAGGCTCTGGGTTGCTACGCCGGTTGAAGCGCACAATCACATAGGCCAGCAAGGCAAGCACAAAGACCGATATGACCGTGATCAGAATTGTCAAAAAGCCGTCCAACCACTGGATGTCACGCGCCAATTCGGTGGCGGCGGGCTGAAAGCCGATACCGCCCGGTATCGGAACACCGACGATGGGCAAATCAGAAGGCACCGCCTGCGCCAAGACAGCGGTTGGTGCAAAAAGCAGCAAAAGCACAGCGCGCATGATGCGTGGAGGGGTCTGGATTACGGTCATCCGTGTCTGGTCCCACTGGCCGGGCCGCAGCCGCTCCCGATGCGGGAAGGTGCAGCCTGAGTTGTTGTTCGGCGCTTTGAAACCATATAACGCCTGGGCAAACAAGGCTTGGCCGTGTGGCATTCGGCCGCCACAGCACGGTTCCGTTGCCTGCTTTGACTGCCCGCACGACAGACAAGTAAGGAAAGTTCATGCAATCCAGTCCCTTTCGGCCCTTCGAGACAATGCTTGATGCCGATGCATCCCTTGGATTGCTGCGCGATGCACTGTCCGGCGCCGACGATGGAGAGCTGTTTCTGGAAAGAAGACGTTCCGAGGCGCTGAGCTATGATGACCGGCGTCTGCGCACGGCCAGCTATGACGCGGCAGAAGGATTCGGACTGCGCGCCGTGAAGGGCGGAACCTCGGGGTACGCCCATTCGACCGAGATATCAGAGCACGCACTGAAGCGTGCGGCGGAAACCGCGCGTCTTGCGGTGGGCGATGGCGACGGTACACTCGCCGATGCGCCCCAGGCCACCAACCGCCGACTTTATTCTGACGAAAGCCCGATAGACGGCGTGGCCTTTGCGACCAAGGTTGAGACGCTGCGCGATATTGACGCCTTCCTCCGCGATATTGAACCACGAACGGTTCAGGTATCGGCCACGGTGTCGGCAAGTTTCCAAGAGGTCGAAATCCTGCGGCCCGAAGGCACGCACGTACGTGACGTCCGACCCATGGCCCGGTTGAACGTGTCGGTGATCGTCGAAGAAAACGGGCGTCGCGAATCCGGATCGGCCGGCGGCGGCGGACGGTTCGGACTAGACGGCTTGATCAAGCGGACTCATTGGGAAAAAACGGCCCGCGAGGCGCTTCGAATTGCCCTGGTGAACCTAAGGGCCGAACCCGCCCCGGCCGGTGTCATGGATGTTGTGCTGGGTCCTGGCTGGCCCGGTATTTTGCTGCATGAAGCAGTGGGCCACGGGCTTGAAGGTGATTTCAACCGCAAGAAGTCTTCGGCCTTCAGCGGGCTGATGGGCGAACGGGTGGCCGCGCCCGGTGTTACGGTTCTCGACGATGGTACCATCCCCGATCGACGCGGATCGATCTCGATCGATGACGAAGGCACGCCGTCGGGCAAGAATGTCCTGATCGAAGACGGCGTTCTGGTGGGCTACATGCAGGATCGCCAGAACGCCCGGCTGATGGGTGTTGCGGCAACCGGTAACGGCAGGCGTCAGTCGTTTGCCCATATCCCGATGCCCCGGATGACCAACACCTACATGTTGAACGGCAATGCCGATCCGGGTGCGATCCTGAGTGATCTCAAGGACGGCATCTATGCCGTGGGCTTCGGCGGTGGACAGGTGGACATCACCAATGGCAAGTTTGTGTTTTCCTGCACCGAAGCCTACCGGGTGCAAAACGGAAAAGTCGGCACGCCTGTGAAGGGCGCAACACTGATTGGCGACGGGGCAACCGCGCTTCGCCAAATCCGGGCGATCGGCAAAGATATGGCGCTGGATCCGGGCATGGGTAACTGCGGCAAGAACGGTCAGTGGGTGCCGGTGGGTGTGGGTCAGCCGACGCTGATGATCGGCGGCCTTACCGTTGGCGGGTCCGCCGCATAGCCCACGTCGCGGCGGGCTTTGTCTTGGTTTACCGCTAATTAACCACTTATGGTCAAAGGTGCGTTTGTAGCAGCGGAGACACGATGGCCGAAGACGCACCTTCTTCTTCCTCCACCCCCCTCACCCCACCCCTCGACGAGGAAGACAGGTTATCGTGGCTTCGCTTGCTGCGCTCACGACGCGTCGGCGTTGCGACATTCTACAGGCTCTTGGCCGAGCATGGATCGGCCGACGCCGCGCTTGAGGCGCTCCCGGAAATCGCCCAAAAGGCCGGGGTCAAAGGCTACATGCCCTGCACGCAGGCCACAGCGGCCGATGAATTTCACCGGGCCAAACTGGCTGGCGCACAGATGATCTGTCGGGGCGAAGCGGCCTATCCCGCCTTGCTTAACCATATGGAAGACGCGCCCCCATTCCTTTGGGCTATTGGCGACCTGACCACCCTCGGCCGTCCAATGATCGCCATGGTGGGCGCGCGCAGCGCTTCGTCGCTGGGCCTCAGGACGGCCCGCCGACTGGCGGCTGGGCTGGTCGAGGCTGGCTTTACCGTTGTCTCGGGCCTTGCGCGCGGCATCGACGGCGCCGCCCATGAAGCGGCCCTTTCCCGCGGCGGACAAGGCGCCACACTGGCCGTCCACGCAGGTGGCGCCGATGTCGTCTATCCGGCCGAACACGCCGCACTCGCCCAGGAAATTTCAGAACGCGGTCTGCGCGTTTCTGAGGCGCCGATCGGCCTTGTCCCGCATGTCCGCCATTTTCCTCCGCGAAACCGGATCGTGGCGGGGCTTTCCCGCGCCGTTGTCGTCATCGAAGCCGCCGCAAAATCCGGCACGCTGATCACCGCCCGGGCCGCGCTGGACATTGGGCGGGATGTCCTGGCAGTGCCCGGTCATCCCTTCGATGGGCGCGCCGCGGGCTGTAATTTCCTGATTCGTGATGGCGCCACGCTGGTGCGCGATGCCAAAGACGTGCTGGAGGTTGTGGGCACAGCCAAGACGGTGGACCCGGAGCCTTCGACCGATCGAAAGGAAGACACGCCGGACGAGGCTGCAACCGTAAAAAGCGACGTCCCAGCCACACAATGCGCCCGGCAAAAGCCAATTGAGGCACATGCGCTTCATCAGCGCATCCTTGACCGGCTGGGACCGTCGCCCCTTGCCGAAGATCAGCTGATCCGCGATCTGGGCGCATCTGCCGGCACTGTCGGCGCGGGCATCGTCGAGCTTGAGATCCTTGGGCAGATCCGCCGCCAGCCCGGTGGGCTTTTGTCGCTGGCCGACGTGGATACCGGGTCCCGGCCGAACTGAAATCCTATCGATGAAATCTGGACGCAACGCGGAGCGACGAATGACACCGTGCAAATTGTCGCCGCCCGGAGGCCGCTGAAAGCGCGGCCCGGTACATTGACCAATCAAGACAACAGGCCCGCGGACAAAGGCGACCGGTGCGCGCCCTTCTCAGGACCCATTGCGGCGGAAAATCGCAGACTAGCGGATTTGAGCTTGCACAGGGCTTTCGGCTTATCCAAGGGGTGGATCCGCCACCTTTTCGAGCCGCCGAATCTGTGCCACTGCACGGCAAGTTTTTTTGGCTCAGTTGACAAACCCAGCACGCACCCCACATCTCGGCGGCCAAAGCCGCCCGTCCGAGTCGCGAGGAAAGATGCCCGTCGTGGTCGTAGAATCGCCTGCTAAGGCGAAGACAATAAACAAGTATCTCGGAACCGATTATACGGTTCTCGCCTCGTACGGGCATGTGCGGGACCTGCCTCCGAAGGACGGCTCGGTCGACACGGAAAGCGATTTCGCCATGACCTGGGAGATCGCCAGCGACAGCAAAAAACACGTCAAGGCAATCGCCGACGCGCTGAAGGACGACGATGCCCTGATCCTGGCCACGGACCCGGACCGCGAAGGTGAAGCGATCAGCTGGCACCTGCGCGAGGCGCTTCTTGCCCGCCGCGCGATCAAAAAGGACACGCCAGTTAGCCGCGTCGTTTTCAACGCGATTACTAAGTCTGCGGTGACCGATGCCATGAAGGCGCCGCGAGATGTCGATATGGAGCTGGTCGAGGCCTATCTAGCGCGGCGCGCGCTGGATTATCTCGTGGGCTTCAACCTTTCACCGGTACTGTGGCGCAAGCTGCCGGGCGCCCGCAGCGCCGGACGCGTGCAATCGGTATGCCTACGCCTGATCGTCGAGCGCGAAATGGAAATCGAGGCCTTCCAGTCCCGTGCCTATTGGACGATTCATGCGGATCTCGTCACTCCACGGGGTCAGACCTTTCGCGCCCGCCTGACCAGTCTTGCCGGCCGCAAGCTAGAGAAATTCGATATCGAGAACAGTGCCGCGGCCGATCTGGCCGTAAAGGCCGTTGAGACGCGTCAACTGACCGTTCAATCGGCCGAGGCAAAACCAAGCAGCCGCAATCCGGCGCCGCCTTTCATGACCTCGACGCTGCAACAGGAAGCGAGCCGAAAGTTCGGTTTCGGCGCCCGACAAACCATGAGCCTTGCCCAGCGCCTTTATGAGGCGGGCCACATCACCTACATGCGAACCGACGGCATCGATATGGCGCCGGAAGCGGTGAGCGAGGCGCGCGAGGCGGTGCGGGCCAGATTTGGCAACGCCTATCTTCCCGACGCACCCCGGACCTACAAGAACAAGGCCAAGAACGCGCAAGAGGCGCACGAATGCATCCGTCCAACGGACATGTCCGCGGCGCCTGGCGATCTCAAACTGACCGATGAGGATCAGCGCAAGCTCTACGACCTCATCTGGAAACGGACGCTGGCCTGCCAGATGGCCAACGCCCGGCTTGAGCGGACTGCCGTGGAAATTGCAAGCGCCGATGGTCAGGTGGGTCTGCGCGCGACCGGCCAGGTGGTGACCTTCGACGGCTTCATGAAGATCTATGAGGAAGGGCGCGACGAACCGGTGGATACCGACGATGATCGGCGTTTGCCTCAGGTCGCCGTGGGAGACGCGTTGTCAAAGTCGACCGTCGTACCTGAAGAACACTTCACCCAACCGCCGCCGCGCTTCACGGAAGCCACGCTGGTCAAAGCGATGGAGGAATTGGGTATCGGTCGGCCGTCGACCTATGCTTCGATTGTGACTACGATTCAGGACCGTGACTATGTCCGCAAGGAAAAGGGACGGTTGATACCTGAGGACAAAGGGCGCCTCGTCACCGTCTTCCTGATCAACTACTTCCGCAAGTATGTGGGATATGAATTCACTGCCGACATGGAAGAGGCGCTCGACGATGTCTCTGGCGGCCGGCGCGAATGGAAAGACGTGCTCGGGACATTCTGGCGGGATTTCTCGGCAGCGGTCGCTGAAACGGCCGATTTGAGAATTGGTGAGGTTCTTGAAAAGATTGATGAGGTGCTTGCACCCCATCTTTATCCGCCGTCTCCCCAAGGCGGTGATCCCAGGATCTGCCCCAACTGCGAAGAGGGGCGACTTTCGATGCGCACAGCCCGGTCAGGCGGCGCCTTTATCGGTTGTTCGCGTTATCCAGAGTGCCGCTTTACCCGCCCATTCGGGCCGCCGTCGATGGAAGATGGCACGGGTATCCCGCCGGAAGGCAAACTCCTGGGAGAGGACGACGGGGCTAAAGTCACAGTCTTCAAGGGCCGTTTTGGACCCTATGTGCAACGCGGCGAGATGTCCGAAGAGGTGCCGAAACCCCCGCGTCAATCGATACCAAAGGGCTGGTCACCGGAAGAGCTGACGCTGGAACAGGCGCTGAAGCTGCTGTCTTTGCCGCGCCAGATCGGGCCGCACCCCGAGGACGGTGTGATGATCTGGGCCAATATCGGACGCTACGGACCTTATCTGAAGCATGCAGACGATATCTCGTTCAAGGGCGGCACCAACGCCAACCTCGATTCCTTGGAAGACGTCTTTACGATCGGCATGAACCGGGCCGTCGAGGTCCTTGCCTCAAGGCCGGGGCGCGGCCGCCCGGCACCCGCGGCGCCGCTCAAGGAATTGGGGGAACACCCGGATGGTGGACCGGTCGCGGTCATGAAGGGGCGATACGGGCCTTACGTGAAATGGGAAAAGATCAATGCGACACTGCCCAAGGACGTTGAACCCGCCAACGTCACCCTTGAAATGGCGCTGGATCTGATCGCCGACAAAGCGGCCAAGGGCGGCAAGGGCAAAGCCCGCCGGAAAAAGAAAGCCTAGGCGCAGGTACCGCGCTCAACTCCCCCGCTTCCGGGTCTTTGAACGATTGACATGAATTGGCTGCACAGACAAAACGCGGCCACGGCAGCGGCGGAGGTTATACATGAAGAAGATCTATGGTTCGGCAGCAGAGGCGCTCGACGGCGTTCTGTTTGACGGAATGTTCATCGCCGCCGGGGGCTTTGGTCTGTGCGGTATCCCCGAATTGCTGCTGGGCGCGATCCGCGACACGGGGACCAAGGATCTGACTTTTGCGTCGAACAACGCCGGCGTTGATGATTTCGGCATCGGCATTCTTTTGCAGACCAAACAGGTCAAGAAAATGATCTCGTCCTACGTGGGCGAAAATGCCGAGTTCATGCGCCAGTATCTGGCTGGCGAACTGGAACTGGAGTTCAATCCCCAAGGCACGCTGGCCGAGCGCATGCGCGCCGGGGGCTGCGGCATCCCCGGCTTTTACACGCGCACTGGCGTCGGAACGGTGATTGCCGAGGGTAAGGATCACCGTGAATTCGACGGCCAGACCTACATCATGGAAGAAGGCATATTTGCCGATCTTTCTATCGTGAAGGCCTGGAAAGCTGATGAGACGGGTAACGCCGTCTTTCGTAAGACAGCCCGTAACTTTAACCCGCCAGCCGCAATGTGCGGCAAGATCTGCGTGCTTGAGGTCGAAGAGATTGTTCCGACCGGCACCCTGGATCCGGATCACATCCATCTGCCGGGCATCTATGTCCACCGCCTGATCCAGGGCGAACATGAAAAGCGCATCGAACAACGCACAGTGAGGGCCGCCTGATGCCTTGGGATCGCAATCAAATGGCCGCGCGCGCGGCTCAGGAACTGCAAGACGGAACCTATGTGAACCTTGGTATCGGCATTCCGACCCTTGTTTCAAATTACATCCCCGAAGGTGTCGAGGTGACGCTGCAATCGGAAAACGGCATGCTTGGCATGGGCCCCTTTCCCACCGAAGAAGAGCTTGACCCAGACCTGATCAATGCGGGCAAGCAAACGATCACCGAATTGGCGCAAACCGCCTATTTCGACAGTGCCACATCCTTCGGAATGATCCGGGGTGGCAAAATCGCCATGGCCATCCTGGGTGCTATGGAAGTGGCGGAAAACGGTGATCTGGCCAACTGGATGATACCCGGCAAACTTGTCAAAGGCATGGGCGGCGCCATGGATCTTGTGGCGGGTGTCGGCCGCGTCGTGGTCGTTATGGACCACACCAACAAGCACGGAGAATCGAAACTGTTGAAATCCTGCACACTGCCCCTGACGGGTGCGGGCGTCGTGGACCGGATCGTCACCAATCTCGGTGTTCTGGATGTGGTCGAAGGTGGTCTCGAGTTGATTGAGCTGGCCGATGATGTGACCACCGAAGACATTCACGCAGCAACCGAGGCAACGATTGTCTGAAGCTGAGATCGAACGCCGAGAGCAGGGAAGCAAAGGCAGCTATGTTCTGAGCTTGCCCGACGGAACCAGCGAGTTGTCTTTCTCAATCCTCTCACCATCCCTGGTAATTGCCGATCACACATCCGTGCCGGACGCGCTGCGCGGTCAGGGAATTGCAGATCGTCTGGCTGGCGCAATTGCCGCGGACGCACGGGCCCAAGGCTTCAAAATCGTTCCGCTCTGCCCGTTCGTGAACGCGTGGCGACAGAAAAACGCCGACTGGGCGGACGTCTTTCAGGTATGAAAAAAGGCGGCAGCGTTTCCGCTGCCGCCCTTCTTTTGGGGGAATGGCGACTTAGAAGTTGCCAGAGATGGTGTCTTCGACGCGAAGCTTGAAGGCTGCGCCAATCTCACCGGTCGGATCCGAATTCAGCCCGAAGCTGCGCGCACGTTCGCCAGAATCGTCGGCTTCAGCCGCGTGGGCCATCGCAAATTCAAGACCGATGCCGCCGCTGATGCCGCGCGTAGCAACCTCGATCGGGAAAACGACGCGACCTTCGTTTCCTTCAAAGGTCGATTTGGCGTGGATAGCGGCCAGTTCCTGGACCGAGTAAACGCCAGGCTCGACGCCGAGCGTTGCTTCCAGTTGAGTTTGTGCCAGTACGGGGGCGGCAGCGGCTGCAAATGCAGTTGCCAGGATAAGTGTTTTCATCATTTCTCTCCATATGCGGCGTGGGGTACCGCGACATTTCATTCAAAGGCGTTGGCCTATGCAGTGGATCTGTGTCGGAGATCTGTCACAATCAAAGCACGTGTGTGTGAGGCGCCCGTGATTACCCTTTGATTACAAACAACAAATACTCACACCATTGCACATGCACTGTTGCGTTCCCGCATGGTTCATTGTCCGTGCGCTGCATTTGCGACACTTGATCTTGCTGTGGTTCTTTTATGTCAGCGCCAGCGCAACAGTCTGTTCATAATGCTGCCTCAATCTGGCAATATGCGCGCAGGCAAATGATGGCGAGCAGTCTTGAACATCGGGCGGGTGCGGATAGCGCACACCGCGACACAACGCCCAGAACGCGCCGGTGGCGCGATCTTGTTTTTCTTGGCGGCCTTTTTGCGCTCGTCCTTTTGGGCCTTATCGGTCTGGCAGCCGCCACCGGTTGGGAAGAAACCAGGGCCCAGTTGGCCAAACTCACTGTCGTTGAGATTGCGATTCTCTTGGGCCTATCACTTATAAACTATGCGTTTCGGGGCATGCGCTGGCATGTCTTTTCAAAACGGCTTGGTCTGGACCTTGGGTTTCTGGCCACGCAACGGCATTTCCTAGGGGGATTTGCCATGAGCGTAACACCAGGCCGGGTTGGAGAGTTGGTGCGCATGCGCTGGATACGGCGTGAGACAGGCTGGCCCTATGAACGCTCGGCTCCGCTGGTCCTTGTCGACCGTGCCTCGGATTTGGCAGCCATGGCAATTATTCTGGGCGCTTCACTTGCGCTTTCGGCCACTGGCATCGGCGGCGCCGTCCCCGTCACCATTGGGGCCCTTCTTGTTTCGGTCTTGGCCACGCGGCCGCGCCTGCTGTCTTCATTTACGACTATGGCTTATCGCTTGTTGGGGTTCTGGCCACGGATCTTCGCACGAATACGGGCGGCAGCACGGTCGCTGAGCCGTTTTTCTAGGATCGACGTGTTTCTGGTCGCCATGATCCTTGGCGTGGTCGGCTGGATGGCCGAAGGGTACGCATTCTATCTGTTGCTTGGGTGGTTTGACGCTGGCATCGGGTTCTGGATGGCCCTTGCCATCTTCACGTTTGCGACACTGGCCGGCGGACTTACTGGGTCCCCCGGTGGGGTTGGCGGTGCTGAGGCAGCAATGATTGCGCTCCTGTCCTTGGAGGGCGTACCGCTGGAAGTCAGCGTGCCCGCAACAGCGGTGATACGCATCACGACGCTTTGGTTCGCAATTGCGATTGGACTGGCGGTCTTTCCGCTTGCCGAAAAGGTCTCGCAAAGGAAAAGGAATGAGTTGGAAAGAGCTTGAGTACTCTGGCTGGGGTCGTGTCCTGCGTGCCCGTGGCCTTGTCGCTCGACCCGAACGCTTCGGCACGCTCAAGGCGCTCGCAACAGATGATCCGGCCCCCGCCATGGGAAATTGCCGCTCTTACGGGGACGCGTCTCTGAACGACGGCGGCAAGGTTGTCGAGATGACACGCATGGACCGGATCCTCGACTTTGATGAAGCGTCAGGCATCCTGCGAGTAGAGGCTGGCTGCACAATCGGCAACCTGGCGCGTATTTTTGCGCCGCTGGGCTGGCTTCCCCCCGTGATGCCCGGCACAGGTTTCGCGACCTTGGGCGGATGCATCGCCCATGATGTCCATGGCAAGAACCATCACCACGCCGGCAGCTTCGGGCAACATGTCCTGTCGCTAAACCTGCTTTCGGGCGGCAAACGCAAGACCGTGGCACCGGATAAACAGGAGCAGCTTTTCAAAGCGACGGTCGGCGGGCTTGGCCAGACTGGCATCATCGCCGAGGCAACGGTCCAGATGTTGCGTGCCAAGGGTGATGTGATCATGGTAACCGAACGCCGTGTCGAGAACCTGAACGAACACCTGGGCGTTCTGGACGCGTCTGAAGCGACCTATACGGTTGGATGGATCGACGCCACTGCGTCGGGCGATGCCCTGGGGCGCGGTATCGTCGAAGAAGGCGAAACCGGCGCGGGTTTGGTCCGGCCACCTAAAAGGGCCAAGGCAATTCCGTTCGATGCGCCGGGTTTCACCCTGGCACCTGCCGTGGTCCGCAGCTTCAATGCGGCCTACTTCCGCCGGGTGCCGGCAAGCGGACGCACGGTCGTCAAACCGATCGACGACTTTTTCTTTCCCTTGGACAAGATCCACAACTGGAACCGCCTTTATGGAAAGAAGGGCTTTCACCAATTTCAATGCGTCGTGCCCCTTGCAGCGACTGACGCGCTTCGTGAGATGTTGGCACGCATCGGGGCCGCCGGAACGGCCTCGCCGCTGGCAGTGCTCAAGCGCATGGGCACCGGGCGCGCCGGATACCTGTCTTTTCCGATGCCGGGATACACGCTGGCTGTCGACTTCCCGAACCGTACTGGCACCGAAAACCTGATCAGCCGGCTCGAAGACATAACGGTCGACGCAGGCGGGCGTATCTATCTTGCCAAGGATGCCTTGGCAGACAGTGCGGCGGTCAAGTCGATGTACCCGGAATGGCCGGCGTGGCGCGACGCGGTCGCCAAGGCCGATCCGACCGGTATGTTCGAGACAAATCTGACACGGCGCCTTGGGCTGCGAGGGAACCAATGAACGAAACGTGGGTCATTCTCGGAGCGTCATCTTCAATGGCGCGCGCGCTCGCACGGGCGCTGGCGGGGCGCGGAGCCGGTCTTTTGCTTGCGGGGCGTGACATGGAGGATCTGAATTCCAGTGCCGCCGACCTGCGCCTGCGCGGGGCCGCCTTTGCCGAGGTCGTTAAATTCGATGCCCGCAACCCGGCCACCTTTGGGGCCATCCACGCAAGGCTCGCCGCCGAAGACGGATCACTGAATGCCGCGGTTTTTGTGGGCTCAATGCCACCCCAGGACAGTATTGACGCCGACCCGTCCCTGATCAATGGCACCGTCGCCGACAGCTTTACGGGTCCGGCCCAGTTTCTGCAGGAATTTGCGCCCCTTATCGAAAGCCGCGGCAGCGGCACAATTGTCGGGGTTGGCAGCGTCGCAGGCGACCGAGGTCGCGTCGGCAATTATGTCTATGGATCAGCCAAGGCCGGCTTTCACACCTATCTTTCGGGCCTGCGCAACCGCCTCACACGAGCGGGCGGTCATGTGGTGACGGTCAAACCCGGCTTTGTCGATACCTCAATGACCTGGGACGTGGACGGCATGTTCCTCGTGGCGTCCCCTGAAAAGGTGGCAAACGACATTCTTGCGGCGATCCATAAGCGGCGCAACGTTGTCTACACGCCATTCTTCTGGCGCTACATCATGATGATAATCCGCGCCATACCGGAGCCAATCTTCAAGAAGATGTCGATCTAAGCGCCTAATCGGCCTGCACGGAAGCTGTCTTTAAGCCCAAGAGACAGCCTTCGCTTACACTTTCGGGCGGGGACTGGCACAAAAACCGTGCAACGGACCAAGCGGCCAGTACCTTGGGCACATAGGCGCGCGTTTCGGCATAGGGCGGGACGCCGCCATAGGCGTCCACAGCGCCCTCTCCTGCATTATAGGCGGCCAGAGCGAGGATCGGATCGAACCCGAAGCGCTCCAGCAACCAGTCAAGATAGGTCACGCCGCCACGAATGTTTTCTCCTGGATTGTTGCGGTCTTCGACACCGAACCGAGCGGCCGTGGCCGGCATCAACTGCATGAGCCCGCCCGCGCCCGCAGAACTGACCGCCTCGGGCCGGCCTCTGGATTCCACCCAGATGACCGCCAGAGCAAAGGCCGGCGAAATCCGGGCGCCTGCGCTTTCGCGCATAAGCGGAACCGCATAGGTCTGCGCCAATGCCTCAAGCTCGGACAAAGACGGGGCGTTGATGCCCGCACCATCGGGGGCGAGGCTGAGCTGAGCGAGCGCATCTTTCAAACGCGACGGGTTTGCCGCCACCAAAGATGGCGAAATCTTGTCCCAGAACCAGGCCGCCGTCTGGGATTTGAGATTTGCATCAGTCTCAGGCTGGCGCGCTACGACACGCCGTGGCGCTGTAATCGCCGCTTCTGGCGGCCGGGTCCAGCCCTGCGGCGTCAGCGCGAAAGGCTCGGCCTCTGGATCGATCTGGACCAGTTTCCGCCCGCCGCCTGCCGACGACGTACCGATGCGCTTGGCCTCGAACTGTGGAAAGGGCGGCGGTGCCACAGGTTCGGCGGCACCAACCCGGGGCGCGCCCAGTGCCAGCAATGCGGTGCACGCAATCTTCAAGTAATTCTGTCGGCGCATGGTTTCGCGCTCTTTCCCTACTGCTCTTCCGTCAGTTGAATCAGATTTTCGCGCTGCGATCTAGAATTTCGAAGAACTGAGCCCCCAAAAGGCTACCAGAATCGCTATTTTCAAGCGGCACTACGTAGGCTGATACATTTCTTTATTGTTTATTTTCATATTGTTAATGTACGTTGTCGGGTTAATGCAACGTGAACCAAAAATGTACGATGGGTGCCCAAGTCTCGCCCCAATCACTGGGCTTAATAGAAACATACCAAGTCACAGGAGCTCTTGGACAGAGCACTCCCTTCGTGGCGGGGTGAAGTGAGACGAGCGAGCGCATCAATGGAGGGACTAATGAAACTGTTCAAGTTTGCTAAGCTTTTCGCAAAAGATGAAGACGGTGCGGTCACCGTCGACTGGGTTGTTCTGACCTCGGCCATCGTCGGCCTGGGCATCGCTGTGATGCTGTCGGTCGGTAACTCGACCAGCGGTCTGGCTGACCGGATCTCGGCTGAACTGGACTCGGTTACGATCCAGCAGTTCTAATTCGCACCGTATCGGTGTTTAGGCCGCGGCCCCTTGGGCTGCGGCCTTTTTCTTTTTTGACCACCCGCAAGAGTTGCCCCAAATTTTTCACGGGTTACCCAGAAATAACCATGATGTATTGCCGAATCTTGCCCGAATCTCTTGGCATCTAGGCTTTGCAACGCCGAAGACCCCTGCAATTGGGTCAGGGGTCGCGATGAAAACTGAGTGACAAAGTAAACTGGAGTAAAACTATGAAACTGTTCAAGCTTGCTAAGCTTTTCGCCAAAGACGAAGACGGTGCGGTCACCGTCGACTGGGTTGTTCTGACCTCGGCCATCGTTGGCCTGGGCATCGCTGTGATGCTGTCGGTCGGCAACTCGACCAGCGGTCTGGCTGACCGGATTTCTGCTGAACTGGACGCGGTTACGATCCAGCAGTTCTAATCTGTTTCCCTTTCGGGAAGAGAAACCGCGGCCTGCCGGCCGCGGTTCTTCTTTTTTGGGGCAATAAACGGCTGCGTCAGGCTAGCTCCATGAAGATCAGACCTGGTTGGGTGGCAAGTCGCCAACCTACGCAAAACACGGCGGCCCCGGCATTCTTGCACTGACGACACAGGCCAGGCATCGGCACCTCACGCATTCGAAAAAGTCAATGTGCGCACGGGTGCATTGGTTCGCGCTCAGCGGATTTGACCCCGTAAACGCCCTATTAACATGTCCAAAAAGCCTTAGTCTTGCCCGAATTTTTGGGTCCTATGAAGTTAGCCAAGTCGCAGGATTCCGGTACGGGCTGTCCCCCCAGTGACAAGGTTTGAGTAAAAAGACTAGGGACCATTGGAGAAAGAAATGGCACTTACAAATATCGTGAAGCGCTTTTCTCAGGACGAAGACGGCGCCGTCACAGTCGACTGGGTTGTCCTGACTTCCGCGGTCGTCGGTCTGGGCATCGCCGTGATGCTTTCGGTTGGTAATTCGACAACAAGTCTTGCCGACGATATTTCGACCACGATCCTTGACTCAGCAATTCCGACTTACTGAAGGACGCTGACTGTAAACGCAAAGGCCGCGGCCACCTGGCCGCGGTCTTTTCTGTTTCCTGGCCGAGGTCAAAACCACTGGCCTTCCATCCTTTGCCCCAGCTTTTGCCACATTCATCGTGGAAACTATCCGCAATGAGGTGGCCAGTTTGGTGCGGAACAGGCAACGCAGCGGCGACCATCTGGGATTTTGAAAGGACAAACGATGCGAGTAGTGTTCGGATTGGTCTTGGTCGTCGGGTTGGGGCTGGCCGGCTTTGCCGTGTACATGGCCCAGGAATACATCGGCGCAAACCGCGAAGCGCTTGAACGCGAACGCGCGGCCCGTGCGGCCTTGGTACCGCTGGTCGAGGTGTTTGTCGTCAATCGCACAATCAAATACGGCGAGCAGCTTTCCAAGGACGATGTGAAACTGGTGCGTTTCCCGGAAAACGCCGTTCCCGACGGTGTCTTTCGTGACCCGGCGAACCTGTTCCCCGGTGACGGCAGCGACTTGCGCACCGTCCTACGGACCATCGACCGAAACGAAGCTTTGTCCCGGCAGAAAGTCACCGACCCCGGCGAAATCGCTGGCGTCGGCTCTCTTCTTGAACCGGGCGAGCGGGCCTTTACAATTCGCGTCGACGTAACGAGCGGTGTTTCCGGCTTCCTGCGACCAGGCAACAATGTGGACGTCTATTGGTCGGGGCGCAGCCAGATCGGCGATATAACCAAGCTGATCGAAAGCGCTGTCCGCATCATCGCGATCGACCAGTCGGCAAACTCTGAATTGGCAGAAAACCGTGTGGCACGCACAGTCACAGTGGCCGTTTCGCCTATTCAGGTCGCGGCGCTTGCCCAGGCACAAGCCACCGGTCGTTTGTCCCTGTCGCTGGTCGGCAGCGGTGACACTGTCACGACCGAGACCACAGACATCGAGATAAACCAGCGCGAACTTCTCGGTATCAAAGAGGCCGAGGTCGTAGAGGTCGAAGAACAGCGGGTTTGCACCATCAAGACCCGCAGAGGCGGCGAGGTTGTCGAAGTTCCCATCGATTGCCCGAACGGTTGAGCACTACTAAATGTTGTGGAGGGGCACCCTTTGGTGTCCCTTCTTTCGTTTTTAGAAGCCGCAACACATGGGGGGTGTTGCGGGTTATCCACATAAGAATTACCCCGCAACTGTCTGATTCTTGATTAAAAAGCTCTGCTGACGCATTCTGCCGCCAATTGCGGGCGTTAAGACCCGTTTCACCCCGTGACCCGAGAGGCAGGATCACATGACAGTCAAACGACTTATCGGAGCAGGGCTCATCGGCCTTGCTGTCGCTGTTGCGACACCCGCTTTTGTCAGCGCGCAAAATGTGCGTGTCCTGACCGGAGCCACTTCTGGAATGTTGAACGTCGCGACCAATCGCGCCGTCGTAGTTGAAAGTGAAGAACCGTTCGCCGAACTCTCCATTGCCAATCCCGGGATCGCCGACATCTCGACCCTGTCGGACAGGACGATCTATGTTCTCGGCAAGGCCCCTGGACGGACGACGCTAACCCTGCTTGGCGCCGATGGTCAGTTGATCACGAACGTTGATGTTCAGGTCAGCCCGGACGTCGCCGAATTCAAGGAACGTCTGCAACAGATCCTCCCAGGTGAGGCAATCGAGGTGCGAACAGCCAACGACGGCATCGTTCTTTCGGGCGCTGTCAGCTCCACGGCACGGCTTGACCGGGCGCTGGATCTGGCTGAGCGCTATGCGCCAGGCCGTGTGTCAAACCTGATGAATGTCGGCGGCGAACAGCAGGTTATGTTGAAAGTACGCTTCGCTGAGGTCGACCGGTCCGTATCCAAAGCTTTTGATGTCAGCGTTGCACTCGACGGCGCCATCAGTGGTGGACTTGAAACGGCTACCGGTGCCACCGGTACGCTGGCCAACCAGCTGCCGAGCACGTTGTTCACTGGTGCCACAACGCCGCTTCAGGGCGATATCGCCGGTGCTCTTGGCGTTGTTCTTGGAACCGGTGCGTTTCAGTTCGGTATTCTTCTGGAAGCCTTGGAAAACCGTGGTTTGGCGCGCACACTGAGCGAACCAAACCTGACCACACTTTCCGGTCAGCAGGCAAGCTTCCTGGCGGGTGGTGAGGTTCCAATCCCGGTCGTCGACGACGACGGCGGTGTAACGATCGAATTCAAACCCTTTGGTGTCGAACTTCAGTTCACTCCGCGCGTTGTGGACCGTGACATCATCAACCTGCAGGTCGACACGGCCGTATCCGCTATCGACCCGACGGTTGTGGTTCAGAACGCCGGTTTCCTAATCAACGGTTTTTCGCGGCGTGAAGCTTCGACCACGGTTGAGATGCGCGATGGTGAAAGCTTTGCGATCGCCGGGCTTTTGACGGACGACTTCACCGATGCCGTGGGCCAGATCCCCTGGCTTGGCGATCTGCCGGTTATCGGCGCGCTGTTCCGTTCGACCGAGTACTCCAGAAACCAGACCGAACTGGTGATCATCATCACCCCGCATCTTGTGACAGCGACGCGCGGCGAAGCGCTGGTCTTGCCGACCGACCGGATCCAGATTCCGACCGAGCGGCAGCTGTTCTGGAACGGTCGCCTTGCCGGAAACGGTGCCGGAAGCGCGGTCGCCGAAGTGGCAAAACAGGACTTCTCGGGGTCCTACGGCTACGTGATGGAGTAAGGACCATGAAACGCATTGCAAAACCCATCCTGGCCCTTGTCAGTGCCGCTGCTGTCGCCGGCTGTGCCGGCGAAGCAGGACGCTTCCTGGACGAAGGCGGCTTCGGCAACCCGACGGCCAACAACATCGGTGTCCACACAGGTGATCTGGATTTCGCGATCTCTATGACTAAAAAGTTCGCACAGGACGTTCCTCCGGTCGTGAACTTTGAATTCAATCGTGCCGATCTGGATGCAAATGCCCGCGCGGTTCTTGACCAGCAGGCCAATTGGATCCGTCAGTTCCCCGAAGTCCGTTTCCGCGTATACGGTCACACCGACCTGGTGGGCTCGGCCAGCTACAACAAGTCGCTTGGCCAGCGTCGCGCCCAGGCGGTTGTCAACTATCTGGTCAGCCGCGGTATCTCGCGCAGCCGGTTGGAAGCGGTCGCCTCCTTCGGTGAAACCCAGCCTCTGGTGGTCACAGACGGACCCGAGCGCCGGAACCGGCGCGCGGTGACAGAAGTGGCCGGGCTGGCCAAGAACCGTCCGGTTCCGCTGAACGGAAAATATGCCGAGGTCATCTGGCGCGAATACGTCGCCAGCGCGACCGAAGCACCGCCTGAGTTCCAACAGGAAACCACGGGCGGCGGCGAATAACGCACACTTGCCAAAGAAAACAACGGGGCGCCAAATGGCGCCCCGTTTCCATTTTGGAAACCAAAATCGTACCTCAAAAACGAATAATTACGTTCTTTTAGCCCTAATGTTGCCAACATTGCACGACAACACTGCTGTCAGTGGTCCCTTTGTGTCTGGACGAATCCGTTTCGACGCAGCGGGGGTGCCTCTTTTGTAACGAGTTGTGGTCATCAGACCGAAGTTTCGCAGTAAAACCGGATACTTCCGGGAAAAAAGGACGTAAGGGTATGACTTCAAGTGCAGCACTTCAGCCTGAGCTGGCGCCCATTCAGGCCTGCACCGTTTCGCGCGACGTTCAGAACTTTGAGTTGCTCGTGGTCGACATGGAGGTCGAGCTGGGGGAAAGCTGGGGTGACCTGTCCTTCGAGGATGCTGGCGCATTCCTGGATCAGCCCGAGGCCACTCACCTCGAATTCCTCGCGATTGCCGTGGACGAAGAAGACGAGAAAGAGCTTGAGACCATTGGCGAACTGATCGGCAATGCTAAGAGGAAACAGATCAAGGTCATCCTGATCGCTGACGAGGTCAGCCCGATCGCGCTGCACCAGTTGCTAAGGCTGGGGGCGGACGACTTTGTGCCCTACCCCCTTCCCGATGGCGCCCTTCGCGAAGCAATTGAACGGATCCGCAAGCCGGCACCGGTCGCAATTGCCAACAATCCCGATGGCACCGCAAGCGTCACTGCGCCCTCGGGTCTGAATGGCACGATCATCCCGGTGCATGGGCTCGCCGGTGGCACGGGTGCCACGACGTTTGCCGTCAATCTTGCCTGGGAACTCGCCAATGTTGAGAAGAAAGACGGACCGCGCGTCTGCCTAATCGATCTCGATCTGCAGTTCGGCACCGTCTCAACATATCTCGACCTGCCGCGGCGAGAAACCGTTTTTGAAGTGCTTTCCGACACCGCGTCCATGGATAGTGAAGCGTTCAACCAGGCGATCCTGACCTTTAACGAAAGACTGAGTGTCTTTACCGCACCGTCGGATATGCTGCCGCTGGACATCATTTCGCCCGAAGACGTCGGCCGCGTGGTCGAAATGGCGCGCACGCAGTACGACTTTGTCGTGGTCGACATGCCGTCAACACTGGTTCAGTGGACGGAAACGCTGCTGAACGCGGCGCATATCTATTTTGCTGTCATCGAACTGGACATGCGGTCGGCGCAGAACGCTCTGCGGCTGGTCCGGGCAATGAAGGGCGAAGATCTTCCCTTCGAAAAGCTTCGCTATGTCCTGAATCGGGCACCGAAATTTACTGATCTTACGGGCAAGAGCCGCGTCAAGCGCATGGCGGAAAGCCTCGACATCGACATCGAGGTCCAACTTCCGGATGGCGGACGCCAGGTGCTCGAAGCGGGCGATCACGGGCTGCCGCTGGCCGAGACTGCTGGCAAGAACCCATTCCGCAAGGAATTGGCGAAACTGGCCAAGTCAATCTACGAGCTGAACCAGGCAGAGGCCACGGCGTAGTGAAAATTCTCGGGGGCGGGAAGGCAATCTGAGGGGAAAACGCAGTGTTTTCAAAGTATAAGAAGTCCGGCCCCACACCGGTGCCATCTGCGGGGCAAAAGAAGGCTCCGGCAAACCCACCTAAGGCAACCGCCAATGTGCCTGTGGCCCAGCGCCGGCCCAACCCCGCCGTGCAACCTGCAGTGCCTGCCGCAACTGACAAAGAGCGCAAGCGCAAAGAGCGCATGGGCGAGATCAAGGTCGCGCTTCACAAAGAGCTGCTTGAATCGCTGAACCTTTCCGCCCTGGAAAGCGCCGCCGAGGCCGATCTGCGCGCTGAAATCGCATCGATCTCTGCCGAGGCGCTTAGCGAGATGGGTGTCGTCCTGAACAAGGAAGACCGCCAGATCCTGCACCAGGAACTGTTCGACGAAGTGACCGGCCTTGGCCCGCTTGAACCGCTGCTGAAGGACGACACAGTCAACGACATTCTGGTCAACGGACCGCAACAGGTCTTTGTCGAACGCGACGGGCGCCTGCAGATCTCGGACGTCACCTTCAAGGACGAAAAGCACCTTCTGAGAATTATCGATAAAATCGTGTCGGCCGTTGGACGACGCGTCGATGAATCGAACCCCTATGTGGACGCCCGTCTGAAGGACGGCTCGCGTTTCAACGCCATGGTTCCGCCGATTGCCGTCGACGGAAGCCTGGTCTCGATCCGGAAATTCAAAAAGGAAAAGCTCGCGATCGACGACCTCGTGCGCTTTGGCGCCTTTACCGAGGAAATGGCAGCATACATTCAGGCCGCCGTGTCCACCCGTCTGAATATCATCGTCTCGGGTGGTACGGGTTCGGGTAAAACGACTACGCTCAACGCGCTGTCATCATTCATTGACAATGCCGAACGTATCCTGACCATCGAGGATACCGCGGAACTCCAGCTACAACAGACCCACGTAGGTCGAATGGAAAGCCGCCCGGCCAACGTTGAGGGCAAGGGTGCTGTTACCCAGCGCGACTGTCTCAGAAACGCGCTTCGGATGCGGCCGGACCGCATCATCGTGGGTGAGACGCGCGGCGAAGAAGTTATCGATATGCTGCAAGCCATGAACACAGGCCACGACGGTTCAATGACGACGATCCACGCCAACAGTGCGCGCGACGCTGTCAGCCGGTTGGAAAACATGATCTCGATGGCCGGTATTGAGATGCCGATCAAGGCGGTGCGGGCACAGATCGCGAGCGCTGTGAACCTAATCGTTCAAGCCAGCCGTCTGCAGGACGGCTCACGCCGAATGGTGTCGATAACCGAGGTTACTGGCATGGAAGGCGAAGTCATCTCGATGCAAGAGATCTTCCGCTACGAACGTCTCGGACTGGCGGGCGACGGAAAAATCATCGGTCGCTTCAACGCGACAGGCGTCCGCTCGCACTATTCCGAGCGGTTCCGTCAATGGGGCTATGACCTGCCCCCGTCGATCTTCGAACCTATCGCAGCGGAGTAATCGCCATGACACTTTCGATGGAACCCATCATCTATGGCCTGATCTTCGTGGCCGTGCTGGTCATGGTCGAAGGCATCTATCTGACCGTATTTGGAAAATCGATCCGTCTGAACAACCGGGTCAACCGCCGCCTTGAGATGCTCGAGAAAGGCGGCAACCGCGAAGAGGTGCTGGAACAGCTCCGCAAGGAAATGAGCCAACACATTCGCGGCGGCTCTATCCCGCTCTATTCGGTTCTGTCCGACAAGGCGCAAAAGGCGAACATTGCTTTCTCCCCCAAGGCGCTGATTACGATTATGGGGATCCTGTCGGTGATCAGTTTTCTATTGCTGACCATCGGTACTGGCGCGTCTGTGCCTGTGCGTGCGCTGGTCGCCGTCGTGATGGGCGTAGGTGGCGTATTTATTTGGGTCAACAACAAGGCCAAGAAACGCTTAGGCATGTTGGAGGAACAGTTGCCGGACGCCGTGGAACTGATGGTGCGAAGCCTGCGGGTGGGCCACCCGTTTTCGGCGGCAATTGGCATCGTGGCCAAAGAAATTCCTGATCCGCTTGGTTCGGAAATGGGCGTCATCGCTGACGAGGCCGCCTATGGACGGGACGTTGGCGAAGCTCTGAAGCACATGGCCGAACGCATCGACATGCAGGATTTGCGCTTTCTGGCGGTTGCCGTCACCATCCAGCAGCAATCGGGCGGTAACCTGGCCGAGATCCTGGCAGGCCTTGCGGCAGTTATTCGTTCGCGCTTCAAACTCTTCCGGCGCGTTAAGGCCATCACGGCCGAGGCCAAGTGGTCGGGAATGTTCCTGTCGGTCTTTCCGATCCTCGCGCTGGTCATGATCAATGTGATCCAGCCGGATTACTACGATGACGTTAAAGAGACCTCGGCCTTTATTCCGGCCTGTCTGATTGTCGGGGCCTTCCTGACGATCAACGTCTTTTTCATGCGCATGATGGTCAACATCAAGGTCTAGGGAAAAGCCAATGGAATTCTTACAGCCGTTGAACGATCTTCTGATCGAGAAACTTGGACCTCTCGGACCGCTTTATGCGCTTGGCCTTCTTGGCACGCTTATGGTGCTTCTGACGCTGCCGATCTTCCTCAACCAGCGCAAGGATCCCCTGGACAAACTGAAACAGGCCAATCGCCACGTTCCAAAAGGTGACGGCGAGAGCCTGCGTTTCGACAGCAAATCCGGAGACAAGCTCGACAAGTACTCGAAATTCCTCGAACCCGAGGATGAAGGCGAATACTCCGCCGTTCGTCTTAAACTGGTCCAGGCCGGATACCGGTCAAAGTCAGCGGTACGGGCCTACAACTTTGCCCAGTTCGCCTTAGGCATCGGGTTTCTGATTGTCGGCGTATTGGTGGCCATTCTGACCAGCGCCACAGGCGAACCGACACCGCAGGCGCTGATCGGTTTCATCATGGTGCCGGGCATCGTCGGATACATGCTGCCCAAATACTGGGTTACAAAACGCCAGCAACAGCGTCAGGAAGAAATTACCAACGGTTTCCCCGACGCGCTGGACATGATGCTTGTCTGTGTCGAGGCCGGCCAGTCCATGGACCAGTCGATCATCAGGGTGTCCCGTGAAATTCGTGCCGGCTTTCCCGCCCTGGCCATGGAGTTCGAGACGGTCGCCCACGAGATGAAAGCTGGTAAGGACAGGGTGCAGGTTCTGCGCGACATGTCCGAACGCGCCGGCGTCACGGACGTGTCGTCCTTTGTCACGGTTCTGATTCAGTCGACGACATTTGGTACGTCGATTGCAGAAGCACTGCGTGTCTATGCGGCGGAGATGCGTGATAAACGCGTGATGCGCGCTGAAGAAAAGGCCAACGTCTTGCCGACGAAGCTAACCTTGGGCACAATGATGTTCACCGTGCCGCCCCTTATGATTATTCTGATCGGGCCGTCGGTGTACAACGTTTACGTCACGCTCACCAGCGGAGCGGCACTATGAGGGCACCATTCTGAAGATGGCAAGACTAACACTGACGAGCGCGGCCATTTTGGCCGCGCTTTGTTCTTGCCAACCGGTCCAGAACCAAGATGGATTTGCACCCGGCGTTTCCCAGGCAGGGGACAGCGTGGACGGCTTGATTGTGGGTCACCGCCTGATGGCGGCTGGCGAGTATGAACTTGCCCTGGAAGCGTACTTCCGCGCAGGCGCCGAACAGGGCATCAACGTGGACGTTTTGTCTGCGATCGGATCGGCCAATCTAAAGCTCGGCCGGCTGGGCCAGGCCGAAGATGTGCTTCGCCAGGCCATCGAGATGGACGAAACCTTTGTCCCGGCCTGGAACAATCTTGGTGTGACGCTTTATGAACAAGGCCGTTACGCCGAAGCCGAACGGGTTTTTGAGACGGCCTTCAAGATTGATAGTGGCGCATCCGCCGCAATTCGTGACAATTTATCCCTAGCAATCGCCAAGATTAACAATACCGGCTACAGTTCGGAAAAACCAACGAACTTTAGCCTGATAAGGCGCGGCTCAGGGGACTACGCTCTGCTGCCAGCGCCCTGAGGGATCGAGCAGCAAAAAGGACGCAGAACCATGCGCCATCCTATTCTTGTGACCCTGTGCATTACCGGTGTGCTTGGGCTTGCAGCATGTGAGCCTTCCGCGGACGATGACATCGAAGCGGCAATGGAAGCTGTAAACGCCGTGGACGACACCAACCTTAGCCAGTTGATGCTGTCGACGACATCGCCCGAAGAGGGCGTCGCCTATTTCACCCGTGCTAGCCAGGAAAAGCCCGACCGCATCGATTTGAAGCGCGGTTTGGCGATCTCGCTAGTACGCGCCAAACAGCCCCGCCAAGCAGCGAACGCCTGGCGTGAGGTACTGGCGATGGAAGATGCCACCGAGGACGACAAAATCGCACTAGCCGACGCGCTTATCCGCGATGGTGACTGGGATGGTGCCCAGGCGGCGCTAAACTCGGTACCCCCCACCTATGAAACGTTCCGCCGCTACCGGCTGGAGGCAATGGTCGCCGACAGTAAGAAGGAATGGAAAAAGGCCGACAGTTATTACGAAGTTGCGGTCGGCCTGACGACGACCCCATCGGCTGTTCTGAACAACTGGGGTTATTCTAAACTTGCGCGTGGTGACTTTGCCGCGGCGGAAAAGCTCTTCACCCAGGCGTTGACCTATGATCCAAACCTGTTCACCGCCAAGAACAACATCGCGCTCGCACGGGCGGGTCAACACAACTATACGCTGCCAGTCGTTGAAATGACCCAGGTTGAACGCGCCCAGTTGCTTCACACCTTGGGTCTGGCCGCAGTCAAACAAGGCGATGTGACGATTGGCAAGGGCCTGTTACAGGAAGCTGTCGATAGCCACCCGCAGCACTTTGAGTCCGCTGTGCGCAGCCTGCGCGCCCTGGAAGACAACGTGATCAACTGAACCCAGGCCCCTGGGCCATAGGTCGGCGTGCACCGCGCGCCGGCCCGTCTTTAGGACGCCGCTGACATGAGTTCGGAACTGGTCTTCCTTGTCGTGACCGCACCCATCTGTATCTGGGTGGCCGCCAACGACATGAAATTCATGAAAATTCCCAATGTTGCGGTCGTGTCGCTAGCGCTGATTTACATTGTGGTCGGCCCGCTGGTGATGCCGCTCGGCGATTATGGTCGACAATTGCTGCACCTGCCAATCGTGCTTCTGATTGGCTTTATCCTGAACATGGCAGGCGTCATTGGTGCCGGAGACGCGAAATTCGCCGCTGCCATGGCACCTTTTATTGCCGCCGCCCATGCGGTGGACGCGTTGTTCATCTTTGCTGCGGTTGTTCTGGCAGCTTTTGCAACGCATCGGGTCGCGCGGGCGACACCGGCAATTCGGTCCGTAGCGGCGGACTGGGAAAGCTGGCGTTCCAAGAAATTTCCGATGGGCCTGGCCCTTGGACCCACGCTCAGCTTCTATTTCATCATCGTGATGTGGCTCGACCTCTGACCGGTCTCTAAGGTCGTATCACGCTGTAGAGTGAATAAAGCGGCCTTTCCGAGATCATCTCAAATCGCCAGCCATCCAAGTTCGAAATCTTTTCAACCAGTTGGCGTCTTGTGGGCCGATGAACAGGACAGTTCGGAACCAAGACGACATCGGCCGCACCGAGACCGGCAAGGCTGCCATAGGACCACGGAGCGCCTCCCGGAAGAGGCGGAAAGTCTCCGTACATCCAGAAACCGGTCAGCACGTCGGTCGCGAAAATCCGCGCACCTGCGTTTCCGTTCGTTTCCAGATCCGACGCAACCGCATCGAAGTATGCAACCATCCCGGGCTGCAATGCACATCTGGGCATCGGCATTCCGTCAAGCCCCGGGTCCGGTTCGCGGTCGTCAAACTCTGCCGCATAGGCTTCGTATGGTCGACCGGGGCCAGTCTCATCAACGACATGCGCGGCAATCAGACCGCGCATAAGGGGCACCCGCACATCATCGTGGCGCGCGGCGTCGAACAGAACCGGGCCGTATTCGTCGGACGGAACCGCAAGATGGCGGAATGGGCTATAGGCAAGGTTCAGAAACGAAGGTGCGGCCAGTGCAGCCAAAAACACAGCCACCAAACCCAGGGCGCGGCGCAGGTTCCAGCCAACCGCGTTGAAGGTCTGGTCCGACGGCCGCAGCGCCAAGAGCAGGATCGGCAGGACATAAAGCCACTGCGGATCGTTTCCGAAGTTCTGGAATGTGATGTAGATAAAGCCCGGAAAGAAAAGAAGCATAGCCAGGCCGCCCAGCTTTTCGCCGGACTGACGCAGAAGGATTATTCCGGCCAGTGCTGCAAGACTGCCGCCCATATAGGCCGGATCGGCAATGACCTGGCGCAGGGGCAAGCCGGGGCTTGAGCGGATGTCTGATGTAGCGACGATCAGAAGGTCTCGCAAGTAAGCGGGCCAGAATGCGAAGCCCCAGAAAAGCGTGACGGCCACCGCGAGAAGACCGAATGCCACTGTGGCGAAGGTAAGCGTTTTCCAGGCGCGGCGGGCAATCAATACGATGAGCACCCCGGGCGCAAGAGCCGCAGCATAGGTCATTTTCAGTAGGATCAGCGCAAAAGCCCCGGTCCCGATCAGAACGCCATCAGCGATCTCGCCGCGCGCCGAGGGTGGCGGCAGCATGGCCAAGGCGATAACAATGAATGTCACGGCCCAGGCCCAGCGATTGTAGTGCATGGAAACCGACAGCGTCGGTTCGGCTTCGCCGTGCACGAAAGCCATGCAAAGTACCAGAACGATGACGCCGAATGCGATGGCAAGGGGCGGCGCAAGCCTGCGGACGCCCACCCACCAGGCCGCGAGGCCCAGAAGAAAACCGATGACCACCTGCGCCAGCACAAAGGCATGTCCCGCCTGAATGCCCGCATTCATCAGCCATACGATGGGCCAGAACGCCAGATCCCCGATGGGTGTCAAAAAATCGAGATGCGGGCGCTGCCCTGCCCCCATCCGTAAAAGAATGTCCATGAGATGGACGGCGTCCCCCTCATGCTTGGCCAGAAATACGCCTTGACGGGCAAGCCCGGCAACCGCCAGCAGGGCCCAAACCGCTGCAAGCACAGCCGCCGGAACCAAAGGATGAGAACGCTTCATATCTGCCCCGCTTTGGCAATTTTTTGGCCACATTATTCGGCGATTGTTTCCGAGATAAGCCCCGTTCGATGGGGTGTGTAACTTTTGCGGCAAATGCGGATACGCGGCCACGTGCGACCAGAGATGGGGTAGACCTGAAATGAACATGCAAACCACCAACGTTTTGGCACCTCCACCGTGCAAGCGATTGGAGGATGTGGGCATCCCCACGGTCATGATGCGTGACATTCTGCTTAAGACGATGTTCCGGATGAACCTGGAGTACGTCAGCGACCTGTCCCGTGCCTTGTGCCTGCCGATTCCGGTCACCCAGGAACTTATCGATCTGGCGCGAACCCAGAAACTGGTCGAGGCGACCGGTACACTCCACGCCAACTCGGGTTCTGAGATGGGATTTCAGCTTGCTGATGCCGGCAAGGCCCGGGCGCTCGACGCGCTTTCACAGTCGGAATATTACGGCGCCATGCCGGTGCCGCTGGCCGATTTTGAAGATCAGGTGCGCCGCCAGTCCATCCGCAACATTCAGATCACGCGCGACCAGTTGACCGGTGCCATGGGTCACCTGATCCTGCCTGACGAGTTGCTGGACCATCTCGGCCCCGCAGTTGGATCAGGCCGGTCGATCCTGATGTACGGACCTCCGGGCAACGGCAAGTCCTCGATCTCAAACGGGATTCGCGATGCGCTGGGCGACAACATCTTTGTGCCCCGTGCCATTGAGTATTCGGGCCAGGTGATCACCGTCTACGACCCCATCGTGCACAATATCGTCGAAGAACAGGAAGACGATCCGAATTCCTTGCGGCGCACATCCGGGCGTTATGACGTACGCTATGTGCTTTGCGAGCGTCCGACCGTGATCACGGGTGGTGAGCTGACGCTGCAAATGCTCGATCTGGTCTACAACCCCACCTCGCGTACCTATCAGGCACCCCTGCAGATGAAGTCGTCCGGTGGCGTCTTCATCGTAGACGACCTTGGACGACAGGAAGAACCGCCCCAGGCGCTTATCAACCGTTGGATTGTTCCCCTCGAAGAAGGAAAGGACATCTTGGCCCTGCAGTCGGGCGAGAAATTCGAAGTGCCGTTTGACACGCTGGTCATCTTCTCGACCAACTTCCATCCGAACGACATCTTCGACAAAGCCGCGCTGCGCCGGATCTTCTTTAAGATCAAAATCGACGGACCGCATCAGGACGATTACCTGAAGATCTTCGCCCTTGTGGCCCGCAAGAAGAAGATGCCCCTGGACGAAACGGCGCTGGTGCACCTGCTTCAGACCAAATATCCGACGATCGAGAACATCTATGCGAACTATCAGCCAGTGTTCCTGATCGACCAGATGATCGCCATCTGCGAGTTTGAGGGGATACCCTATCAGATGACGCCTGAGTTGATCGATCGCGCCTGGGCGAACATGTTTGTTCGGGACGAAAAGATCATTCACTAGTCGCTTCGCAGGTATGTGCCGGACATCCTGTGGGATACCCACTGGCATAAGGGATCGAACCAGCTAACCTGACCTGTATGGGTGATTTGCCGGCAGCGCTTCAGGAATGGTTCGACAGGCGGGGGTGGCGACTTCACCCCCATCAGACGGCCATGCTTGAACGTGCGGGCGCGCCAGCGGTTTTGCTGATTGCGCCCACGGGCGGCGGTAAGACCATGGCGGGCTTTCTGCCAACGCTGGCAGAGCTGGCAGATACACCGCGGACCGGTCTCCACACCCTTTACATCTCGCCGCTGAAGGCGCTGGCGGCCGATATCAAGCGCAACCTCCGCATCCCTGTCGAGGAAGCCGGCCTTCCAATCCGAATCGAGGATCGGACCGGGGACACATCTGCTACGCAAAGGAAACGGCAGCGCGCAGACCCGCCCCATATTCTTTTGACCACACCGGAAAGCCTTGCGCTGCTTGTGTCCTATGAAGACGCCCCCAGAATGTTCAGCGGTCTTGAACGCGTGGTCGTGGATGAAATTCATGCGCTGGCGGATTCCAAACGCGGCGATCAACTGATGCTGGCGCTGGCGCAACTGGAAGGGATCTGTCCGGGCCTCAAGCGTGTGGGCCTGTCAGCAACGGTAGAGGACCCGCCCGGCATTGCGGCGCTGCTCGCGCGCCATCCCGATCCCTGTGAGATTCTCGAGGCCGACCCGGGGCCTGCGCCTGACATCGCGATGCTAGAGACCGGCGAACGCCCTCCCTGGAGCGGTGGTGGCGGAAGATATGCAATCGCAGCCATTCTGGACCAGGTGAAGCAGCACAAAACGACGCTTATCTTCCACAATACCCGTGCCCAGGCCGAGATTTTCTTTCATCACCTCTGGCTGGCAAATGATGAAAGCCTGCCCATCGGCATTCATCACGGAAGCCTAGCGCGCGAACAACGCGAACGGGTCGAAGCCGCCATGGTCAGCGGCGCCTTACGCGCCATCGTCTGTACCGGCAGCCTTGATTTGGGCATCGACTGGGGCGATGTGGATCTTGTCATTCAGGTCGGCGCCCCAAAAAACGTCAAACGGCTGATCCAAAGGATCGGCCGCGCCAACCATCGCTATAATGCGCCATCTAAGGCCCTTTTAGTGCCGGCCAATCGGTTTGAGGTCGTGGAATGCGTAGCCGCGCTGGCCGCCGCCCGTGCCGACGCACTTGACGGAGAACCCCGTGGTGCCGGACCCCGCGATGTGCTGTGTCAACACATCCTGATTGCGGCGGCCGCCGGTCCATTCGATTCCGATCAGCTTTATGCTCAGATTATCCGGGCCGGGGCCTACCGCGCCCTAAAGCGCGAAGATTTTGAAGCCTGCCTCGATTTCGTCGCCACCGGAGGATACGCGCTTCGGGCCTATGACCGCTGGCAGCGGCTACGGCAGGGCCAGGATGGAAAGTGGCACCTGCGGGATCCGCGCGCGGCCCGGCAAATCCGCATGAACATTGGCACAATACAGGATACCGACACCCTCAAGGTACGCCTGAGAGGCCGCGCTGGCCGCCCGCTTGGAGAGATCGAAGAAGGCTTTGCGGCCACCCTGACCCCTGGCGACACCTTTCTGATCGGTGGACAGATCGTGCGCTTTGAAGGGCTGCGCGAGATGACGGTGGAAGTCACCCGGCGGGCGACGGACAAGCCCAAGATCGCCACGTTCATGGGCACCAAGTTTGCCACCTCGACCCAACTGTCCGACCGCATCCTTAAGATGTTCCGGCAAGACACCTGGCCCGAGCTTCCTGGCCACACGGCCGAATGGCTGACCCTTCAACGGGACGTCAGCCGCCTGCCCCGGCGCGACCGGCTGCTGGTTGAGAGCTTCCAATACGATGGACGCCCGCACACCTGCATCTACGGCTTTGCCGGGCGCAATGCGATGCAGACGCTGGGCCTGTTGCTGACGGCCCGCATGGAAGAACTGTCACTCGACCCGCTGGGCTTTGTGTCGACCGACTACGCCGTACTGATCTGGGGCTTGCAGCATGTGGAAGATCCCGCACCACTGGTTGACCCGGATGCCTTGCGCCAGGGTTTTGACCGCTGGCTTGCGGGCAATACTGTGATGAAGCGCACCTTTCGCGCCTGCGCCACCATCGCCGGGCTGATCGACCGCCAGACCGCCGGGACGCGCAAGACGGGCCGTCAGGCGACATTTTCAAGCGACATCCTGTACGACACGCTTCTGAAGTACGACCCAGATCACATCCTGTTGCGCATCACCCGCGAAGAAGCGCTGCGCGGACTGGTCGATTTCGGGCGCATTGAGGAAATGCTCGCCCGCACCAAGGGTCGCATAGATCACGTAAGGCTCAACAGCGTTTCACCCCTGGCGGCACCGCTTTTTCTTGAGCCGGGTCGCGTTCCGGTCAAAGGCAAAGCCGAGGAACGGCTGCTGGAGGAAGAGGTTGCCCGCCTGTTGTCGGCCTCGGGCCTGGGCCAGATCGATGCACCCACAAGAAACAAGTGGCGCGTCCCCTACTAGGAACATTGGGTGCTTGCGAAGACCGGCGGAAAGTATCTAAGAACATACCATGAACGGGCTGGTCTTTGATTTTCATCAGGAGAAACTCCTTGCCCTCGGGACGGGAGCGCTTTGGTGGGCGCGCACCAAAACGCTTATCGTGGCGGACCTGCATCTGGGGAAATCGAACCGGATCGTGCGCCAGTCCGGCACGCTTCTGCCGCCCTATGAGACGCAGGACACGCTGGCCCGGCTCGATGGCGATATCAGGGCCCACGATCCCGCCCATGTTATCTGTCTGGGTGACAGTTTTGACGACCCCACAGGCGCCGAGACGATCGACGACCAGACAGCGCTTTGGCTGACGCGTCTCCAGGCGGGCCGCCGTTGGAGTTGGGTCGAAGGCAACCACGATCCAGGCAATCTTGGGCTGGGGGGCAGCTACCGCACAGATCTGAAGATCGATGAGCTGTGCTTTCGCCATATCGCCGAAGCCGCTGCATCCGGAGAGATTTCCGGCCATTTCCATCCCAAAGCCCGCCTTCCCACGCGCGGACGTCTGGTCAGCAGATCCTGTTTCCTTTTGAATGCCGATCGCCTGATTATGCCGGCCTATGGAACCTACACCGGCGGTCTTTGCAGCAGTGCTCCGGTGCTTGACGCCCTGATGGGCCCCAAAGCCGAGGCGATATTGACCGGCCCGCGCCTGTTCCGAATTCCGATGCCGCGGTAGCCAAGCTGCGTCGCTTATCGCAATCTGAAACCATGGAATTCAAAACGCGCACGTCCGACCCGGCGCCTCTGATCCGGGCAAGTTTCGACCGACAATCGATGATGAAGACCCTTGGCGCATCGCTTCAGCGGGTGGATCCGGGCTATGTCGAGATCGCAGCGCCCATTCTTCCAGGTAGTCTTCAGCAGCAGGGATATGGCCACGCGGCCCTCACTTTCGCAATCGGGGACAGTGCGGCGGGTTATGCCGCATTGACGCTTCTCGCGCCCGACTTTGAGGTCCTGACAGCCGAGATGAAGATCAACCTTCTGGCGCCAGCAGCGGGCGACCGGCTGATCGCGCGCGGGCAGGTGCCGAAGCCCGGGCAGCGGTTGATCGTGGTCCAAAGCGCCGTTTTTGCCGCGACGTCTTCGGGTGAAAAACAAATCGCGGCGCTGCAAGGCACCATGATTCCGGTGGCAGCCTAGGGCGTAAGACCTTCCGGTTCCGGCAGTCCGTTGGCCCGGCAACAGGCGGTAAGCGTATTGGCCAGAAGGCAGGCGATAGTCATCGGCCCGACACCGCCCGGTACCGGTGTGACAGCACCGGCAACCTGGGCCACGGCATCAAATTCGATGTCTCCGACCAGACGCGTTCCACCGTCAGGCTTGTCCACGCGGTTGATGCCCACGTCGATGACCGTCGCACCCGATTTGATCCAGTCACCCCGCACCATCTGGGGTCGCCCAACAGCGGCCACAACGATGTCGGCACGCCTGACAACAGCCGCAAGATCCTTGGTGCGGCTGTGCGCAATCGTGACCGTGCAACTATCGCCTAGAAGAAGCTGGGCCATGGGTTTTCCCACGATATTGGACCGGCCCACCACGACCGCATCCATGCCTGACAGCGATCCATGGAAATCCCGCAGCATCATCAGGCAACCCAAGGGCGTGCAGGGCACCATCGCCTTCTGGCCAGTTCCCAAAAGCCCTACATTCGAGATGTGAAACCCGTCCACGTCCTTGGCCGGGCTGATGGCATTCAGCACATTGTCGCTGTCAATGTGGTCCGGTACCGGCAACTGGCAAAGGATGCCGTGCACCGCCGGATCGTCATTCAAGTCCGCGATCAGTGCCAGAAGCTCGCCTTCGGGCGTGTCGGCATTCAACCGATGCTCGATTGAGTTCATGCCGACTTCTGCGGTCTGCTTGCCTTTGTTGCGCACATAGACCTGGCTGGCCGGATCTTCGCCAACCAGGATGACAGCCAGACCCGGGGTCAATCCATTGTTTTCTTTGAGCTTCGTTACGTGATCAGCAACACGTGCGCGCACCTGCGCCGCAAAGGCCTTGCCGTCAATGATTTCTGCGCCCATAGCGCCCCTCTTCTTCAACTGCGCCACGCGCGGGCTGCGCTTGCTAGAACAGACCTTCGATCTGCCCGGCGGCGTTCAGCGTGATCGCTTCGGCCGAAGGCACACGTGGCAGACCCGGCATGGTCATAATCTCACCGCAGATGGCAACCACGAACCCGGCACCAGCGGACAGGCGCACCTCGCGAATTGGCACGCTGAAGCCCGTGGGCGCCCCGCGCAACGCGGGATCTGACGAAAACGAATACTGTGTCTTGGCCATACACACCGGAAGCGCACCGTACCCTTGGTCTTCCCACTGCTTAAGCTGGTCGCGGATCTTCTTGTCGGCGATCACTTCATCGGCGCGATAAATCCGTTTGGCAATGGTTTCGATTTTTTGAAAGAGCCCCATGTCATCGGGGTAGATTGGGGCGAACTGGCTCTGCCCGCTTTCGGCGATCTCGGCCACGCGGGCCGCAAGGTCTGCTGTACCTTCAGAGCCCAGTGCCCAGTGCTTGCACAAAATCGCTTCCGCGCCCTCACCAGCGACGTAGGCTTTCGCCGCCGCGACCTCAGCGTCGGTGTCCGTGACAAAGTGGTTAATGGCAACGACGACAGGCACGCCAAAGGATTTCACATTGGCGATATGCCGGCCCAGGTTCGCGCACCCCGCCTGCACCGCCGCCACGTTTTCTTGACCGAGTTGGTCCTTCGTGACCCCGCCGTTCATTTTCATGGCGCGGCAGGTGGCAACCACGACCACGCAGTCAGGCGACAAACCGGCCTTGCGGCATTTGATGTTCATGAATTTCTCGGCACCCAGATCGGCGCCGAAACCGGCCTCGGTCACCACGAAATCGGCCAGCTTTAGGGCGGTTTTCGTGGCGATCACCGAATTGCAGCCATGCGCGATGTTGGCAAACGGGCCGCCGTGCACGAAGGCCGGGTTGTTTTCGAGTGTCTGCACCAGATTTGGCTGCATGGCGTCTTTCAGCAACACGGTCATGGCGCCGTCGGCCTTGATATCTCGGCAGTAGACCGGCGAGCGGTCGCGCCTGTAGGCAACGATCATATCACCCAGCCGCTTCTGCAGATCATCCAGATCGCTGGCGAGGCAGAGGATCGCCATCACCTCGGAGGCAACGGTAATGTCAAAACCGGCCTCGCGCGGGAAGCCGTTGGCAACCCCGCCCAGCGACGCGGTGATCTGGCGCAATGCCCGGTCGTTCATGTCTAGCACACGCCGCCACACGACCCGGCGTGTGTCAATCTCCAGCGCATTTCCCCAATAGATGTGGTTGTCGATCATGGCCGACAGAAGATTGTGGGCGCTGGTGATGGCGTGGAAGTCACCGGTGAAGTGAAGGTTCATTTCCTCCATCGGCACGACCTGCGCATAGCCGCCGCCAGCGGCCCCGCCTTTCATCCCGAAGTTGGGTCCGAGCGATGCTTCGCGAATGCAGATTGCCGCGTTCTTGCCGATGCGGTTCAGCCCGTCCCCAAGGCCGACCGTAGTCGTCGTTTTACCTTCTCCAGCAGGTGTCGGATTGATGGCCGTTACCAGGATCAGTTTGCCGTCCGGGCGATCCGCAAGACCGTTGATGAAGTCCTGACCGATCTTGGCTTTGTCATGACCGTAGGGAAGAAGATGATCACTGGGAATGCCCAGCTTAGCGCCGATTTCTTGGATCGGGCGTTTCTTTGCTTCGCGGGCGATTTCTATATCTGTCTTGTGCGCCAAAGGTCTGTTCCCCTACCTGGGCTCGGAATTCACTGGTTTGCGCATAGACCGGACAGCTTCCGGTCGACACCGAAGATTCCGACATTTTGTCGCGCTGCTGCGCCGCTTTGGTCGATATCGCCTCTCGCCTAGCCAGCGGCATGACCGATTGTTGCCGTACCCGACCATGGCCGCTGGTCGGGAACAAAAAGGCGCAGCGTATCACCAAGGGCGATCTCACCCGCCCGCTCGACCCAAGCAGTGACCCCGCGCCGGTCACGGGCGGCCGTCTTAAAGTTGCGACCGGCCCCAGGAATCTCACGGTCGATGGGCGCCGCCGGCAGGTGGCAAGGCCGGTTGGCCATGTCGATGGTCAAAGTCGCACCTGACGGCGCCTGCAGTCTGGAAGATGGCGGCAGATGGCTGAAATCGGGGATGCCGCGCACGACGACCGATGCGCCGATCCAGGCCGGATCCAGCCGGTCGATGTTCATCGCGCGGGCAATCTCTGCCAGTTCTTCGCTACTGACAACAGACAGCTGGCGCGTGTTCCGGATCTCGGTGCCACGGGGATAAAGCGCAATCACCCGGCTACAGGAAGGCCGTGTCAGACCACCGTGGTCTTCGCCATCAATGCCCGAAAACCGCAGCTCTGCCCGCTCTAGCGCACGGGACACAAGGTCCTCGGATCGGTCAGCAACTCTGCCGAGCCAGACAACTTCACCACGAAAGGATGTGGTCAAAAGAGCTGGCATATCCGCCCCCGCTCAAAGATCTAGAATCGACTGTTAAATTGGCCGAATTCCCAAACCACAGCAATGTTCAACCGACGAAAGAAAAGGCCCCGCAACAAGCGGGGCCATCGTTCTCTGTATCGCCTAAGTGGACGGCTCCGGTTCCATTCCCGGATCGGCCTTTGGCGGCTTGGGTTTGGTCTTTGGAATTGCGGTCAGCGAAGGCGCGCTGCCGGAATCGGCCGTATCATCGTCATCATCGCCCCGACTGAGAGGTTGGCCATTGATCACCTTGGTAATCTCTGACCCGGTCAGGGTTTCGTATTCAAGAAGCCCCTCCGCCAAACGGTGCAGATCATCTGCCTTATCGGTCAAAACACCTTTGGCTCTTTCGTAGCCTTCATCGACGATGCGTCGCACCTCGGCGTCGATCTTTTCCTGGGTCTCGGGCGAATTGCTCGACGGTGTATTGTACGTCCCGAGATAGCTTTGCTGTTCGTTGGCGTAGTCGATGTTGCCCAATTCATCCGAGAACCCGAACTGTGTCACCATGGCCCGCGCGATCTTGGTCACTTGCTGAATGTCGCTCGCGGCACCCGAGGTCACATTGTCTTTGCCGAAGATCAGCTCTTCCGCCACTTTACCGCCCATCGCCATGGCAATTTTTGACTTGTACTTGGTGTAAGTCACCGACAGCTGGTCCCGCTCTGGTAGTGAAAGTACGAGACCAAGCGCCCGTCCGCGTGGAATGATCGTCGCTTTATGGATCGGATCATGCTGCGGCACGTTCAGACCGACGATGGCATGGCCCGCCTCGTGATAGGCGGTCAGCTTCTTCTCATCCTCGGTCATCACCATGGATCGTCGCTCTGATCCCATCATGACCTTGTCTTTGGCGTTCTCGAAGTCCTCCATCGTCACAAAGCGGCGTCCGACCCGTGCCGCCATCAGCGCAGCCTCGTTGACAAGATTGGCGAGGTCGGCACCGGAGAAACCCGGCGTTCCGCGCGCGATGATGCGCAAATCTACGTCAGGCCCCAAGGGCACCTTGCGGGCGTGTACGCCAAGGATTTTCTCGCGCCCCTTGATGTCGGGATTGGGTACCTGAACCTGCCGGTCAAACCGGCCCGGGCGCAGAAGAGCTGGGTCAAGCACGTCGGGTCTGTTGGTCGCGGCAACGATAATGATGCCTTCGTTGGCTTCAAAGCCGTCCATTTCCACCAAAAGCTGGTTCAGCGTCTGTTCACGTTCGTCGTTGCCGCCGCCGTAGCCTACGCCCCGCGACCGACCCACGGCGTCTATTTCGTCGATGAAAACGATACAGGGCGCGTTCTTTTTGGCCTGCTCGAACATGTCGCGCACGCGGCTCGCACCAACGCCAACGAACATTTCGACAAAGTCTGAACCGGAGATAGTGAAGAACGGCACACCAGCCTCGCCCGCGATCGCCCTGGCCAGCAGAGTCTTACCGGTGCCCGGTGGACCCACCAAAAGCGCACCTTTCGGAATTTTACCGCCCAGACGGCTGAATTTCTGTGGGTTCCTCAGGAACTCTACGATCTCTTCAAGTTCATCCTTGGCCTCGTCGATGCCGGCGACATCATCAAATGTGACGCGCCCGTGCTTCTCGGTCAGGAGTTTGGCACGCGACTTTCCAAATCCCATCGCACCGCCGCGGCCGCCGCCCTGCATGCGGTTCATGAAGTAGATCCAGACGCCAATCAGCAGAAGGAAAGGCAGGAACGTCATGATCAGGGTTGTGAGGCCAGATTGTTCTTGGGCGCGCGCCTGCACCGGCACATCGCTTTGGATCAAAAGCTCTGTTATTTCAGCGTCCTGCGGCTTGATAGTAACATAGTCCTGGCCGTCATTCGAACGGAACAGAACCTTTTCACCATCCAGCGTAACCTCGCGCACGTCTCCGTTCTCAACCGACTGGACGAACTGAGAATAGCTGATCGAGCGCGAAGACATCGTCGACTGGCCGCCCGAGAACAGGTTGAACAGCGCCAGGATCAGAAGGAACAGAACGACCCAGAAAGCGATATTGCGTGCGTTGCCCAACTGGCATCTCCCAAAAATGAATGCGCGTGGAAAAATCCACGCCGTAACGATAAAATAGGGAACTAATGCGCAGGTTCAATCAGATATTACAGAGCTTGCAAAGCTTTCCGGCGACCTGAGCGGTACCGACGCCCATCCGTTTGAAAACCCTGCCAGGGGCGCCGCCACCAGCCGGTTGCCTTCCCAAACACCGGGCGTCGCCTTTGCCGACTGCCTGGGCAGACCCCCGTCGCGCCAATCCGGGCAGGCGCGCAGGCCGTCTTCGCCAAGAGCGCGAATGCAGAACTGCGGGGCATGCGGTCCGTTGAATCGCCAGCGCCGGTCCCAAGTTTCGTCGCTGGCGGTAATGAGCGCGCTCACCTGGCGAAACTCGCGCGTGATACGCCTCTGGCTGCCCTGGGCGATCAGAAGGCAGCCCTGCAAGGCGGTCGTCCGCCCGGCATCCAGCGCAGAGACCGCATTGGCAAGCGCGCTTGCCCGGGGCCGATAGGGCTCGGATGATATCCAGCTTAGGGCGTGGGCCAGAAGACGAAGGCGAATTTCCTCAGGAGCGCTCTGGATTGCCGGCCAATCCAAAAGGACATCGCATTGATCCAATTTGGCGGCGCGGCCGGCCAGTCGCGCGGTTTCGGCCTCTAGAGCGCGGCGCGCCCGGGCCATACGAAACGCGGTGTCGGCCAGTCCCTTTGCGTCGATGCCAAGCTCGGCCAGCTGCGACAAAAGGCGCCGCGCCTTAACCCTTTCAAAAGTCTCATCTTCATTCGTTGGATCATCGATCCAGGGCAGGCCTTCAACCGTGAGATAGTCGCGAAGGGCATTGCGCCGAATTTCGATGAGTGGACGGTGCCACATCAAACCTTCGATCGATCGCACAGGCGAAATGCCCGAAAGCCCATCAACCCCCGACCCACGGGCCAGGCGCATCAGAAACGTCTCGGCCTGATCATCAAGAGTGTGACCCGTGCACACATGATCAATCCCGTTTTCCCGCGCGACTTCGGCAATAAGGCGTTGACGCGCGCGCCGCGCCGCGTCCTGCAGATTTCCCTCGCCCGACCATTCTTCCCAGACTGCGATTTCATGGGGAATGGCAAATTCACGGCAGAAGGCGGCGACGCTTTCGGCCTCGGCCGCCGATTCCGGCCTTAGACCGTGGTCAACTGTGATCGCCAGAAGCTTTCGGCCACGCGCCTTGGCCCAGTCGCCAGCAAGTACGGCCAAAGCGAGGCTGTCGCCGCCGCCCGAAACGGCAAGCCCGACCTTCCCGCGGGTCGCGTCAAGACGCTCCCAGACGGCCGCGACCTGCGCGTCGGTAAGGCTCAATTGCAAGCCAGCGCGCGGCGGCTTACCTCGGCGTTCGAAGCCGCCTGCGCATCGGGAAAACGTACGCTGACCTCTGCCAAGGTGACACAGGCCTGATCGACCTGACCAAGATCACCGAGCGTAACGCCAAGCTTATAAAGCGCTTCTGGCGCGACCGGCCCCTCCGGTGCACCCGAAAATGCATCCAGAAACGCCCGCGCCGCCGCTGTCACCTCATCAAGGGCGAGATGCGCATCGCCGCGCAAAAGGTTTGCCTGGCTGGAAAGCGGGCCCTGGGGATACGCAATCGTAAAGGCCTCGAGGCGGCGGATGGCGTCCGGAAACTCTTCGGCCTCAAACGCGGCCACAGCGCGGTCAAAGTCCGCCTGTTCGCCAACTGCAAGCTCTGGCTCTTCGATTGCCGGGGCGGGCGCGCTGGTCCCTTGCGTGATGGCTGCCTCGCCACCCAACGTGGTCCCGTCACTCAGCTGACTGAAGTCGCCGCCTTCCAGTTCGATCAGGCGAAACTCAAGGTCGGCGATCCTGTTCGTGCCGTCTTCAACAATTCTGTTGATGCGGTTTTCCAGCTCTTCGCTGCGCGCCGTCAGTCGCTGCAGCGCCGCCTCGATAGCATCGAGCCGCTGCAGGAAGCTCAGCCCCTCGACCGGCAGGTTCGGCGCCGATGTCGTTGCAAGCTCGCGCTTCAGGCGCTGAACGGCGACATAGACGACACTCAACTCCTGCCGGATATCGGCCAGCGTCTGCGCATCGGCATCCTGCGCGGGCGCTGCCACCGGCCAAGCCAGCAAGGCGATGAGGAGAACGGCCCGCACGGTCTCTTCCTAGCTTCCGGCGCCCGCCGTCAGCACGGTCACCGCCCGGCGGTTCTGAGAGTAGCAGGACTCGTCGGAGCAAATTTCCAGCGGCCGTTCTTTTCCAAAGGACACGGTCTGTAGACGATTGATCGATACACCCTGGGCGAAAAGATATTCTTGGACCGCATTTGCCCGGCGCGCACCAAGAGCAATGTTGTATTCAGTCGTGCCCCGTTCATCCGCGTGACCTTCGATCCTGGCGGCATATTCGGGATTGTCCAGAAGCCAGCGTGCCTGACCGTCCAGCGTGACACGCGCGCCTTCGCCCAGGGTCGACTGGTCTACTTCAAAAAGAACCCGGTCACCAATTGTCTGCTGAAAATAGGCCGGACTTGTCACATCCGACGGTGATCCAAGCCCGCCGATTGCACCGGCACCTCCGGCACCGTCCGAACCGCCGCCGCCAAAACGGTCCGTACAACCCGCCACAGCGAGCAGCACCAACACCAATCCCAATTTGCGTAGATCTGCCATATCTCCTACCTCTGTTTTTTTGTTTTTCCGCCTTGCCCACCTCAACACTAGCACCGCTTCACTTACAATGAAACGCAGGCTTTAGGGCAACAAGGGCGACCAAGCGGGCGCCGAGGCCGCCACCGGCGTCGCGACCCGCTGCAAGTTTCTTCCGCTGATATCCACTGAATAAAGCGCCGGGGCCCCGCTAGCACCGGCCGTTTCGCGGGTGAACATGATCACGCGCCCGTTGGGTGCCCAGGTTGGACCCTCATCAAGGAACGAAGCTGTCAGCAAACGCTCTTCCGAGCCGTCCGTGCGCATGACGCCAATATGAAAACGACCCTGGTTCTGCTTGGTAAAGGCGATCAGATCGCCGCGCGGCGACCAGACAGGCGTGCCATATCGTCCCGCCCCAAAACTGATGCGCCGCGCCTCGCCGCCGCTGGCTGACATGATATAAAGTTGCTGACTGCCCGAACGGTCGCTTTCGAAAACTATCTGGCTGCCGTCCGGGGAAAAACTCGGTGCCGTTTCAATCGACGGATCAGATGTCAGCCGCTGTTGGCGCCCGGAGCGGAGCGACAACGAAAAAAGATCTGTATTGCCGCCGGTGGAGGCCGAGTAGACAACCGTATCGCCGTCCGGACCAAAGCGCGGGGCGAAGGTCATGGTGCCGGACTGTTCGTTCAAGAGCCGTCGGCGCATCGAATTGACGTCCAGCAGATAGATGCGTGGCAGTCCCGTCTCGTAGCTGGTGTACAAAATGCGGTCACCCTGCGGTGAGAAACGGGGGGCGAGCACCAAAGCCGATCCATCGGACAAAAACGCTGCATTCGCGCCGTCATAATCCATAACGGCAAGCCGCTTCAGCCGTTGGCCCTTGGGTCCCGTTTCCGAAACAAAGACGACGCGGCTGTCGAAATAGCCGTCCTCGCCGGTTATGCGGCTATAGGCGGCGTCAGCGACCTTATGGGCGATACGGCGCCAGCTGTCGGTGCCACCACCGAACTGCAGGCCGTCACCAAGAGGCGCCTGCGCGAACACATCGTACAGGCGAAACCGCACATCCAAGCGACCGCCGCTCTGGCGGACCGATCCGGTGACGAGTGCCTGCGCGTTGATGGCTCGCCAGTCTGGGTATGAGACCGGCGCATCAAAGTTTGTCACCCGGGCGATAAAGGCGCTGTCGTCGATTGTGCGAAACAGCCCCGTCCTACGCAGATCGTCTGCAACGACTTGCGAAATGCGCCTTGCCAGGTCAGAGGCTTGCGGTGTTTCGGCGACAAAATTGGGCACAGCGATCGGAAGGGGCTCGATCACCCCCTCGGTTATTTCGATGCGCAACGGACCGGATTGTGCGGTGCCCGAAGCGGGCAACAACGTTAGCCCCAGAAGTGCAAGGCATGTCAGACGAAGCCAGTTCATTTGATCCTCATGTTCTCGGGATTGAAAGTCATTTCGATATCGCGCCACTGCTCGTACTTGTCCGCGGGCAGGTCGTAACCGTTCAGACCACAGCGGATGACCGCACGGCGCGCTGCCTCAAAGGCCTGTGACGTGGCCGCCTGGCTGCCGTCGGACGACAACATGCGGATAGTACCATTGTCCGGCTTTCCGTCGGGCAGCATTGAGACGGCGACAACAACCGTGGTCCTCAGCGCCTCGGTCGACAGCGACCCGACATTCCAGCATCGCTGAACGGCGACCCGAAGCGTGTCCTTTTCGCCCTGCGTCAGCGGTGGCCCAAGCGGTCGGCTTGGTGCCGTGGGCTCGGGCGTCGTTGCGGCCTCGGCCAGCGCACCGGCAATGGCGGCCGACAGGTTGTCGCTCGCCTCGGGTTCGGGATCGGTTGGTGTCCGGGTCGCTTCGAGCACCTGGCGGGGTGGCCGCTGCCGTGGCCGGATCGAGGTGCGGGGGGCAAATGCCTGGCCTTCGTCTTCCGCCTCGGTGACGATCTCGGTTGTCGCTTCGGGCGGCGCGGCCGCGGGTTGCTCTTCGACCACGGGCTCTTCTTCGCGGGCTTCAGGCGTCTCTGTCACGCCGGGTGACAGTTCCGGGGCTTCTTCGGCAAGGGGCGGCGGCGCAGGTGCCGGAACCGGCGCCACGCGCGGCGCGGAACGCGGTGCCTCTGGCTGCGCGACCGGCGCTAGAAGCGCCACCTGGTCGGATGTATCTGGGGCTGCCGGTGGCGACGGTGCGACGTCGTCGACCTCGGCTGCCGGCACGTCAAGCTCTGGCGGTTCCGGCACATCCTCGGCATCGGCCGGCTCTGCAATCTCGGGACGCGGCGCCGGAGATTGCGGCGACAGGGCAGCATCGGGCACGGTCGGGCTGTCGGACAAATCAGGTGCGCTGGGGGTTGCAATGTCTTGTGTGCTTTCGGGCTCTGGCAGTGCGGCCAGTTCCGCATAGGCCTCGGGCGAGATCAGCGAAACTTCGGCGGTGCTGACCACATTCGGCGGTGGAGCGCGAAAAATCACGCCACCGAGCAGCACCCAAAGCATCATGAAAAGATGCCCCGCGCCCGAGATATATGCCCCGGTCGTCACCGGTTCCGCCTAGCCGTCCTGCAGACCGAATTCCGGTCCGCCCTGTTCGGTCACAAGGCCAATGTCGCGAAATCCGCCCGCATTCAGGGCACCCATCACTTCAGCGACCCTGGCGTAGGGGATTGAGCCATCGGCGCGCAGAAAAACCTTGCGGTCGCTCCGTTCGTCGGCGATTGCGCGCAGCTTTGGCACCAGCTCCACTGCGGCGGTCTCGGTGGTTTGGATCAGGATTGATCCATCGGCAGTGAGCGTTACCGTGAGCGGCTCTTCCTCAGGCGCCGGCAGGGCCGTCGCCTGGGTTTCCGGCAGTTGCACAGGAACGCCGACGGTCAGAAGCGGTGCGGCGACCATGAAAATGATCAGTAGCACCAGCATGACATCAACAAAGGGTGTCACGTTGATTTCCGACATCGGCTTGACGCGATTGCTGCGACGGCGCCCGCGCCGCCGGTTGCCGCCCGCCTGGATTACGCTCGCGCCCATGCTGTTACGAATCCACCTGGCGGGACAGGATAGTGGCGAATTCGTCAGCGAATGTCTCATAACCGCCAACGATGCGCTCACTGTCGGCGCTGAGCTTGTTGTAGAAGATGACCGCCGGAATAGCCGCCAATAGGCCCAGACCGGTGGCAAGAAGCGCCTCGGCGATACCCGGGGCGACCACGGCAAGGTTTGTGTCCTGCTGAATGGCGATTTCCTCAAACGCTGTCTTGATGCCCCAGACCGTACCGAACAAGCCGATAAACGGTGCTGTGGAGCCGACGGAGGCCAGAAATGCCAACCCACCGTTCAGCCCTTCGGCCTCTTTGGCGATTGCCACGTCCATTGAGCGGTCGATGCGGGCGTTGGCGCCCGGTATCATCGCGCCGTCATTGCGCTGATTACGGCGCCATTCGACCATGCCCGACACAAAGATACGCTCGGACGCGCCGCGCGGCTTTTCGCCAATCTTGCCAAAAAGTTCATCCAGTGGCTCGCCCGACCAGAAAGCCCGGTCAAAACGGCCGGCCTGGGAACGGGCCCGGCGATAATCGATCAGTTTCTGTAGGATTATAGCCCAGGACCAGAACGATGCGACAATTAGCATGATCATCACGATCTTGACTGTCAGGGATGCACGGGCAAACAGCGCAAGCATGGAGAAATCAATCTCCTGCGCCATGGCAAGGGTCTCAGTTTCCATTAACCTGCTCTATCTCGTTACCGCCGCGGCTCTTTCGGCC